>JBIQLC010000017.1:0-94143 GCA_044464625.1 Afipia sp.
TCTCATGCGCGACCAGCGAGCTTTCGACTTCGGCGGTGCCCATGCGATGGCCGGAGACGTTGATGACGTCATCGACGCGGCCGGTGATCCAGTAGTAGCCGTCGGCGTCGCGGCGGCATCCGTCGCCTGAGAAGTACTTGCCCTTGTAGGTCGAGAAGTAAGTCTGCTCGAAACGCTCGTGATCGCCGAAGACGGTGCGTATCTGTGCGGGCCAGGATCGTGAGATGCAGAGATTGCCGGCACCCTCGCCCTTGATCTCCTTGCCGTCGGCATCGACGATCTCGGGGACAACGCCGAAGAACGGCAGCGTCGCCGAGCCGGGTTTTTGCGCGATCGCGCCGGGCAGCGGGGAAATCATGATGCCGCCGGTCTCGGTCTGCCACCAGGTGTCGACTACCGGGCAACGGTTGTCGCCGACCACGCGATGATACCACTCCCACGCTTCCGGATTGATCGGCTCGCCGACCGAGCCGAGCAGACGCAGCGACTTGCGCGAGGTCTTTTTCACCGGCTCGTCGCCGCCCTGCATCAGCGCGCGGATCGCGGTTGGCGCGGTGTAGAAGATGTTGACCTTGTGTTTGTCGACGACGTTCCAGAACCGCGAATTGTCCGGATAGTTCGGCACGCCCTCGAACATCAACGTGGTCGCGCCATTGCACAGCGGTCCGTAGAGAATGTAGCTGTGGCCAGTCACCCAGCCGACGTCGGCGGTGCACCAGTAGATGTCGCCGTCGTGATAGTCGAAGACGTATTGATGGGTCATCGACACGAAGACGAGATAGCCGGCGGTGGTGTGCAGAACGCCCTTCGGCTTTCCGGTTGAACCCGATGTGTAGAGGATGAACAGCGGATCTTCCGCATTCATCGGCTCGCACGGACAGTTGCTGTCAACGACGGCGGCCGCCTCGTGGTACCAGACGTCGCGCTTCGGATCCATGTCGACCTTGCCGCCGGTGCGCTTGACCACGATCACCCAGTCGACTTCACCGCCGACCTTCTCGATCGCGGCATCGACATTGGCCTTCATCGCGATGGTGCGGCCGCCGCGCAGGCCTTCGTCGGAGGTGATGATGACGCGCGACTGGCAGTCCTGCAGACGGCCGGCGATCGAGTCCGGCGAGAAACCGCCGAACACGACGGAATGGATCGCGCCGATGCGGGCACAGGCGAGAATTGCGTAGGCCGCTTCCGGAATCATCGGCAGATAGATGGTGACGCGATCGCCCTTCTTGACGTTCCGCAGCCGCAGGATGTTGGCCATCTTGCAGACTTCGTCGTGCAGTTCGCGGTAGGTGATGTGACGCGATTCCGACGGATCGTCACCTTCCCAGATGATCGCGGTCTGGTCGCCGCGCTTTTCAAGATGACGGTCGATGCAATTGTAGGCGGCGTTGAGAACGCCATCCTCGAACCATTTGATGGAAACCTTGCCCAGCTCGAAAGAAGCGTTATCGACCTTGGTGAACGGCTTGATCCAGTCGACCCGCTTGGCTTGTTCGGTCCAGAACCCCTTCGGATCGCTGATCGAACGAGCATACATCTCGCGGTATTTGGCATTGTCGACATAGGCCCGCTTGGCCCAATCAGCCGTGACGTCATACACCTTGTCGTCGGACATCGCTTCCTCCACCTACGCGGCCATGATTCACTTGTTCATAGCCTGTTCCAGTCATTGCCGGGACTATGCGCTTTTGCCCAAGGGGGCGACAAGCGTCACGGGATAAAACTTTTGTCGCAGCGGCGGTCAGGCCGGCGCCAGTCCCCAGACCGAAGTCTGCTTGATCTCAGCATCTTCGAGTTCGCGCGTCACCGGCACGCTGTAGGCCGCGCGCACCGCGAGCTTGTCCTTAGGCAAATAGCTCCGGCCGGGATCGCCGACCAGAATGGTCGCGCCGCGCGCGGCGTGCCCCGATAGAAAATCGAATGCGCGTTGCGCGGTATCGCGCTCATAGAAAATGTCGCCCGCAAGAATGACGTCCCAGTCCCGTGGCGTTGTCATCGCGAGAAGATCTTCGGCGAGCGTTTCGAGCTCAACACCGTTGTGCTGCGCGTTCAGCGTGATCGCCGTGCGCGCGAAATCGTCGATGTCGGCGCAGGTCACCGACGCCGCGCCGGCTTTCATCGCCGCGATGCCGACAAGGCCGGAGCCGCTCGCGAGATCGAGCACGGTTTTGCCGCGCACTGTTTCCGGATGATCGAGAACGTATCGTCCCAGCGCCTGGCCGCCTGCCCAGGCAAAGGCCCAGAACGGCGGCGGCAATCCTTCCTCGCCCAGCTGCTCTTCGGTCTTGTGCCAGAGCGGGACGGCTTCATCGGCGACGAAGATCGAGATTTCGGGAATCAGCGGCACCGGCCGCGTGCGTGTATTGGCGCGGATGAATGCGGCTTTGTCGACGATGACAGGCGCGGTCAAAGCCCGCCCATCTTGCAGATATGTTTCCACTCGTCAGGCTTCACGCTTTGCACGGATAGGCGCGACAACTTTACCAGCTCCATCTCGGCGAGTTTCTTATCGGTCTTGATGGTGTCCAGCGTCACCGGAGTCTTGAGCGGCTTGTCGGCCTTGATGTCGACGCAGACGAACTTGCCGGTCTTGTCGGTCGGATCGGGATACTGCTCGCGGATGATCTCGACGATGCCGACGATCTCCTTGCCCTCGTTGGAATGATAGAAGAAGGCGCGGTCGCCTTTCTTCATCTTCATCATGTTGAGCTTGGCGGTGTGGTTGCGCACGCCGGTCCACGCCTCGCCTTTCGCGCCCTTGGCGACTTGCTGGTCCCACGACCATACCGACGGTTCGGATTTCACCAGCCAATAGTTCATCTGTTCGTCCTCATCCCTCGGCGCGGAACGGCCGTGTCATCAGCGTTTCGATGGCCTCGTTGACCGTGAGTGCGCCGCCGAGAATGGCGGCGACCGCGCTCGCCACCGGCATATCGATATTCGTCTGTTCCGCAAGTTCGACCAGCACCGGTGCGGTGAATTGTCCTTCGGCAAGTTTGCCCGGCGTCGGTTTGGTGCCACGCCCCAATGCAATGCCGAGCGAAAAGTTGCGCGACTGCGGGCTCGAACAGGTCAGCAGCAGATCACCCAGGCCCGAAAGACCCGAGACGGTTTCAGCGCGCGCACCGAGCGCGCGGCCGAACCGCATCAATTCGGCAAAGCCGCGTGTGGTCAGTGCAGCCTGTGCCGACGCGCCGAGTTGCTTGCCGACGACAATGCCGGCGGCGATCGCCAGCACGTTCTTGGCGGCGCCGCCGATCTCGACGCCGCGCACATCGGTGGTGTGATAGGGACGGAAGGTTCCCGAGCCCAGCGCCTGAACCAGAGAGGCGGCCAGTGTCTCATCATGCGCGGCAAGTGTGACAGCGGTCGGCAACCCGCGTGCGACATCGTAAGCAAAGCTCGGTCCGGACAGGATCGCGGGCGCTGCATCGGGCAACGTCTCGGCGATGACCTCGGTCATGAATTTGTGTGAGCCGTGTTCGATGCCCTTGGCGCAGACGATGACAGGCGTGCCCTTTGCAATATGAGGCGCAAGATCAATCGCCGCCGCGCGCAAATTCTGCGCCGGCACTACCAGCAGGATCATGTCTGTCTTGGCCGCAGTGGCAAGGTCATCTGTCGCAGTGACTGCGCCATCGATCCGCACGCCCGGCAACCGTGGATTCTCGCCGGTCGTGCGAATGGTATCGGCGATCGGAGCTTGGCGCGCATAGAGAATGACGTCGCGGCCCGCGCGCGCGGCGGCGTTGGCGAGCGCTGTGCCCCATGCGCCTGCGCCGATCACCGAAATGGTTTTGTATGATGCCATGTTTGCCACTTATAGCGTTTTCGAGCGAAGTGGGTACCGGTTCGCGAAAAGAAAGCGCGTCAAAATAAAAGGTCAGTGACGTGCACGCGTGTTGGCGAATTTTGCCGGTGTTTGCGTGGTCTCGTCGAGTTTCCAGCGTGCGCGCGGTGCCGCTTCCATCTCGTCGGTGAGGCCGAGTGCGAGGCGCTCCGCGCCGGCCCATGCGATCATCGCGCCGTTGTCGGTGCACAGCGCCGGCGGCGGCACGATCATCGTGGTCTGCGCGCGCGCCGCGATGTCCTGCAGTGCGCCGCGAATGGCGAGGTTGGCGGCGACGCCGCCGGCCGCGACCAGCGCGCGCGGCGTGCCGAAGCGATCCTGGAAAATCTTCAATCCGACTTTGATGCGGTCGGCGGTGGATTCGAGCACGGCGGCCTGAAAGCTCGCGCACAGGTCGCTGATGTCCTGCGGCTCCAGCGGCATCAATCGGCTCGCTTCGTTGCGAACTGCGGTCTTCAATCCCGACAGCGAGAAATTCGCGTCGGGGCGGCCGAGCATCGGACGCGGAAAGGCGAACCGCGTGGCGTCTCCGCTAGCCGCGGCGCGCTCCACCTGCGGGCCGCCGGGGTAGGGCAGGTCGAGCATTTTCGCGACTTTGTCGAAGGCCTCACCCATCGCATCGTCAACGGTGGTGCCGATCCGCACATAGTCGCCGACGCCGAGCACGGCGACGATCTGGGTATGGCCGCCTGAGGCAAGAAACAGGCAGTAAGGGAACGCCAGCGGCACGGTGAGGCGCGGCGTCAGCGCATGGGCTTCGAGATGGTTCACCGCGAGCAGCGGCGTATTATGGACCATCGCGATCGCTTTTGCGGTGGTCAGCCCGACAATCACGCCGCCGATCAGCCCCGGTCCGGCGGCCGCCGCGACGCCATCCAGGTCAGCGAAACCGATGCCGGCCTCGGTCATCGCGCCGGCGACCAGGGTGTCGAGCAGATCGACATGGGCGCGGGCGGCGATTTCTGGCACCACGCCGCCGAACGGCGCGTGCTCGTCGATCTGCGAGCGCACGATATTGGACAGAATCCGCCCGCTGCCGTCAGCCTGCCGCTCCACCACGGCGGCGGCGGTTTCGTCGCAGGTGGTTTCGATGCCCAGAACCAGTGTGGAGGTTGTGCTGCCCAAGTTCAGCCCTTGCCTTTGTCGCCAAAGCGGCGTTTTCCTTGCCCGGCGTAGCATTGGCGCGCAATGAGCAAAAGTGGGTGTGTTTTTAGCAGAGAATATGCCCGAAAACGACCGTTCGGCGTTGTTCTGAGCAGGGACGGCGAACAGGTACCATGGAGCAAGTCGGCAAAGTGACCACAGACGCGCAATCTTCCGGATCGGATGTCCTGCTCACCATCGGCACTCGCGGCAGTCCGCTGGCGATGGCGCAGGCCCACGAGGTTCGCGACCGGCTGTCGCGTGCGCATAATGTCGCGCCGGAACGCATCGCGATCCGCCCGATCCGCACCTCGGGTGACATCATTCAGGATCGGGCGCTGCTCGAAGCCGGCGGCAAGGGGCTGTTCACCAAGGAGCTCGAAGAGGCGCTACTTGCCGGCACCGTCGACATCGCGGTCCATTCGTCCAAGGACGTACCGACCTTCCTGCCGGACAGCACCTGGCTGTCGTCGTTCCTGCCGCGCGAGGATCCGCGCGATGCGTTCATCAGCCGCAAAGCGGCCTCGCTCGCCGAATTGCCTGCAGGCTCGGTGGTTGGCACCGCATCGCTGCGCCGTCAGGCGATGGTGCTGCGGCTGCGGCCCGATCTGAAGGTCAGTGTCATTCGCGGCAATGTGCAGACGCGCCTGCGCAAGCTCGCGGAGGGCGAAGCGGATGCGACGCTGCTCGCCATGGCCGGCCTGAAGCGCGTCGGGCTTGAAAAAGAAGCGACCCGGATTTTCGCTATCGACGAATTTCTGCCGGCGGTGGGGCAGGGTGCCATCGCCATCGAATCGCGTCGCGCCGATGATCGCATCACCGCGCTGGTGGCGGCGATCGGCGATTCCGATACCGAAGTCGCGCTGAGCGCCGAGCGCAGTTTTCTCGCCCTGCTCGACGGATCATGCCGCACGCCGATCGGCGGCCATTGCCGAGTCAACGGCGATCGCATCGATTTTCGCGGTCTCATCATTTCACCCGATGGCAAGGAGTGGTTCGAGACCGGGCGTGAAGGCTTGCGCGCCGATGCAGCAAAGCTGGGCGCTGACGCCGCGCGTGAACTGCGCGAACGTGCCGGCGAAAAATTCTTCTCCTTGTTCGGTGGAGTCTAAGCGTGGCTGTTCTCGTCACGCGGCCTGTTCCTGACAACAAGGCGACGGCTGACGCGCTGCGCGCCAGAGGTTACGACGCCGCGTTGTCGCCGGTGTTGCTGTTCGAGCCCGTCTCGTTTCACGACAAAGCGGATGTTCGTTACGATGGCGTTCTTGTCACCAGCGCCAACGCACTGCGCGCCGTGGCGGATCATCCTTTGCTTGTGGCATGGCGCAAGCTGCGTCTGTTCGCAGTCGGCGAGGCGACGGCGGATGTTGCGCGGCAGATCGGTTTCACCAATATTCTCGTCGCCGATGGCGACGGTGCGTCGCTGCGCGATCTGGTGATTGCGAAACTTAAGAAGGGCGGCGCACTGTGTTATCTCGCCGGCGAAGTTCTGTCGCGCGACCTCGCGGGAGAGCTCGATGCACGCGGTTATACTGTGGTCACGCACACGGTTTATCGCATGGTGCCAGTGTCGCAGCTGACGGCCGACGTCATCGCCGCCTTCAATGCGGATCGGATCGAGGCGGTGCTGCATTTCTCGCGACGCAGTGCGCGTGCGTTTTTCGATGCGGCGCGAGGCTCGGCTGTCGAGATTTCGGCGCTGGCATTGCCTCATTGTTGCATCTCGGAGGCCGTGGCAACGATCGCGCGTGAAGCCGGCGTATCCCGGGTGGCGGTCGCGCAAGCACCGGATGAAAAGAGCACGCTCGATGCTCTGGAACGGATCGTGAAGCCATCTTCACGGTGAGGTGTTCCGGTCGAATCTGCTACAGTCCGGCACGTGAAAGGTGTATCTGCCAGTTCGGGACAGGAGTTGGTCATGGACGACAACAAGCCCAGTGCCGATGCTGGCGAAACCGCAGCCGGGATCGGTTCGCCGCCGGACGAGAAGCGCAAGCGCCCGGGGCCGACGATCGATCTCGAACCGTCCGAGGTTTCTGAAATATCTTCCGCTCCGGAAGCCTCGGATCAGGAGCAGCCTGCAGATGCCGACGTCTCCGATTCTGAATCGAGTGCGAACTCGGAGAAACAATCCGCGCGGTCGGGAATTTTGCCTGTTGCAATGTCGGCTCTGGCGGGTGTGGTCGCTGCGGTTCTGATCTTGGCCGTTGCGCTGTGGGCGGAGTGGCCGTTCGCACTCAATGATGGCGGCGCGGCCGAGCGCGGGGAAGCGTCTGCGCTCGCCACGATCAATGCCCGTATCGCGAAAATCGAAAGCAGGTCGGCTGAAGGTGCTGCGTCCCAACCGGCTTCGATTGATCCCGCGCTGGCGAACCGATTGAAAGCCGTCGAGGCCGCTCTTGCATCACTGCGCGAAGAGGTGACGGCTTTGCGCGCGCAGGCGGACAAGACAGTTGCTGATGTGAATGCGGTCAAGGCGATGCGCTCCGATGCCGCGCCGGCGCCGGTGGCTGATTTGTCAGCCATCGAGGAACGTCTCGGCAAGATCGAACGTACGACGTCAGAAATCGCGGCGACACCGCCATCACCACCTCAGCAGGCCATGCCGGCGCCTGACCCAAGGTTGAAACAGGTCGCGGCAGCGTCCGCGCTCGATCAGGCGGTGCGCAGCGGCGCACCGTTTGCAACTTCGCTCGCCGCGGTGAAGGGATTTGCCGTCGCCGATGCGCTCAAGCCGCTGGAGTCATTCGCAGCAACCGGCATTCCTGATGCGGCGTCGCTTTCGCGTGAGTTGCTGGCGCTGTTGCCGCGCCTCGAACCCAAGCAGGTCAATGCGCCTGGCTCGAACGGAATTCTTGACCGGCTGCAACACAGCGCGATGAAGCTGGTGCGGATCAGGCGCGTCGATGAAGCGGGCGCCGATATCGCGGCGGTGGCAACGCGCGCCAGAGCGGCTGCCGAGGGCAAAGACATCGGCACGGCGCGCCGTGAGTTGTCGGCGCTATCGCCGGCCGAGCGCGCGCCTGTCCAGCCATGGCTCGATAAATTGGCGGCGCGTGATGCTGCGCTCGCGGCCAGTCAGAAGTTTGTGGCCGATACCGTCGCGGCGCTGCCCGCGCAGACAACGTCACGTTAATAGGCTGGTGGCAGGTTTTTATAATGGCTCGCATCATTGCCTTTCTCGTTGTTATTGCCGTGGCGGCTCTGGGCGTTGCCTGGGTCGCCGATCAGACTGGCAGCGTATCGCTGTCGTGGAGCGTCTGGCGTATCGAAACCTCATTGCCGGTGTTCATCTTCGCACTGGCGGCGCTGTTCGTGATTGCCATGGTGGTGTGGTCGGCGGTCCGCGGCGTCTGGCGCACGCCGGAGCGCGTGAGGCGCATGCGCCATGAGCGGCGGCATCGCCGGGGCCGTGAGGCGGTGACGCGTGGCTTGATCGCCGTCGGCACTGGTGATCAGTTCGCGGCGCGCCGGCATGCGGGTGTGGCGCGTCGTCTCGCGCAGCAGGATCCGCTGTCGCTGCTGCTGCATGCGCAGACCGCGCAGCTCGACGGTGATCGCGAAGGCGCACAGCGCGCGTTTCGCGCCATGGCTGAGCGTGAGGATACGCGCCTGCTCGGTTTGCGCGGTCTGTTCATCGAGGCGCAGCGCAACGATGATCCTTACACCGCTGTTGCGATGGCTGAAGAAGCGCTGAAGATCGCACCGGGTTCAGCGTGGGCGTCGCACGCGGCGCTTGGTTTTCGTTGCGCCAAGGGTGACTGGGATGGCGCGCTGAAGATCCTCGAGAACAATCTTGCCGCCGGCCTGATCGATCCCGCGCCATACAAGCGCCAGCGCGGTGTGCTGTTGATCGCGCGCGCGCTCGAACTCGAACACAAGAACCGCGACGCGTCCCGGATCAGCGCGATGGAAGCGGTCAAGCTTGCGCCGACGCTGGTGCCGGCCGCGGTGCTGGCGGCAAAATTTCTCAGCGAGGACAACCAGACCCGCCGTGCGATGCGCGTGATCGAAGCGGCATGGGCGGTGCATCCGCATCCCGATCTCGCCGATGCCTACGCCCATGTGCGGCTCGGCGATTCGGCACTGGAGCGGCTCGCGCGAGTGGAATCGTTGGCGCAGAAGATGCCGGGCCATCCCGAAAGCGCGCTGGCGCTGGCGCGCGCGGCGATGGATGCCGGCGAGTTCGCGCGGGCACGGGCGGCCCTCGCGCCGTTGCTCGATGCGCCGACCCAGCGCGTCGCCATGCTGATGGCGGAACTGGAGCGCGCCGAGCACGGCGATGACGGGCGGGCGCGACACTGGATGCTGCGCGCGGTTCGCGCCGCGCATGATCCGGTGTGGACGGCCGACGGCTATGTCTCCGACCGCTGGCGGCCGGTGTCGCCGGTGACCGGGCGGCTCGATGCGTTCCAGTGGGTGACGCCGGTTGCGGCGCTGCCTTCGGACCGGACGCTCGCAACCGACCCGGTTATGGACGAACTGCCGCTTCCGGCGACACCGCCAGAGCCGGTCAGCTTGCCGACGCCGCAGGACAACTCTCCGGAAGCCGTCCCCGCCGAAGCAGTGCCCGCCGAAGCCGTCACTCTCTCGCCTTCGTCAGAAGATGCGCCCGAGAAGCGGCCTGCCGAGCCGTCTGCGACGGAGTCTGTTCCGCAGCCCGCGCCGGCCCCGGCGATGCCGCCGCCGGTGTTCCGGCCGCGCCCCGCGCAGGAAAAGAGCGCTGCCCCCGCCATCATCCCGATCGTCCGCGCGCCGGATGACCCCGGCGTCGACGATCTGATCGACGATCAACTCCGTGACCCGGAACAGTCAGGATCGGCTCAGCCCGGCGGCTGGCGCGGATTTTTGTCGCGTCTGGTGGGCTGACGCGCGGATTGTGCCCAAAGATGGCTGAAAGCGGCCTGTTGCCTGTCATCGTGGCCGATGTTCTTGCCAAGACCCGCCGCGGTCGATATTCAGAGGCCAACGGCGCATGGTTTGCCGGGGTTCGCCGCAATAGCTCAGTTGGTAGAGCACGTCATTCGTAATGACGGGGTCACAGGTTCGAGTCCTGTTTGCGGCACCATTCTTCACCAGATACATCATTCGAACTTCCGAATTCGTTCCCAGCCAATCCGCCGCACGGCGATTGGTTGACCGCTCGTCCTCTCCATCCTAGCTAGTTGTCAGGGGCGATAAGGACAGCGAGGGTGCCCGTGAGCGTTGCCGAGATCGTCGATTTCCCAGCCAAGCGCGGGTTGCTGGTGCCGCCGCGTCCGCCGGTTGCGCCGCAGTCGATGTCGACCTTCGCCCGCATGATGGCGGTGCGCCACAACATGATCGCCACCTGGGGCGAGCGCGCCTACGAGGAAGACGTCCTGCAGGGCGGGCTGCTCGGTCGCGCCAGTTTCATCGTCAATTCGCCCGACGCGATCCGCCACGTGCTGGTCGAGAACTACGAAAATTACGGGCGCACCTCGGCAGGCATTCGCGTGCTGTTGCCGATGCTGGGGCAAGGTCTTCTGCTGTCGGAAGGGCGGCCGTGGAAACTGCAGCGGCGGACGCTGGCGCCAGCGTTCTCGCCGCGCGCGGTGACGACGCTGATTCCGCATATGCATGCCGCGATCGGCGAGACCGTAGCAAAGCTCGACGATGCCGTCGGCGGCTCGGTCGATCTGCGCGAAGCAATGCAGCGCATGGCGCTCGACATCGCCGGCCGCACCATGTTCTCGTTTGAGATCGCCCGCCATGGTGTGACCTTGCGCAACTTCGTCAACAGCTACGGCAGCCGGCTCGCGCAGCCCGATATTCTCGACATTCTGTTCCCCGGCAACTGGCCGACGCCGCGCGATCTGCCACGCGCGCTGTTCCGGCGGCGCTGGGTGCGCTTCATCGCCTCGCTGATTGCCGAGCGCCGCGCCATGGGCACCGATCCGGCCAACCCGCGCGATCTGTTCGACCTGATGGTGGCCGCGCGCGATCCGGAAACCGGCGAAGGCTTTTCGGACGAGAATCTCGGCGATCAGGTCGCGACCATGATCCTCGCCGGTCACGAGACCACGGCGACGGCGCTGTTCTGGTCGCTGTATCTGCTGGCGCTCGATCCCGAAACCCAGGATCGCGTGGCGTCGGAAGCGCGCGCTGTCGCGGCGGGCGGCGAGCCGGATTTCAGTCGCCTTGCGTTCACGCGCGCGGTGATCGACGAAACCATGCGGCTCTATCCGCCGGCTTTCATCATCGCCCGCGCCGCCAAGGGGCGCGACATCATCGACGGACGCTCGGTGCGCAAGGGCGACGTGGTCATCATCTCGCCGTGGCTGTTGCATCGTCACAAGAAGCTGTGGCGCGAGCCCGACGTGTTCATGCCGGCGCGTTTCATGCCCGGCGCACCGCCGCCTGATCGCTTCGCCTATCTGCCGTTCGGCGTCGGGCCTCGCGTGTGCATCGGCGCGCATTTCGCGTTGACAGAAGCCGTGCTCGCGCTGTCGCGCATCGTCGGCACATTCAATGTCTCGCTGCTCAGCACACGTCCAGCAATCCCCATCGGGGTCGTCACCACGCAGCCGGATCATTCACCGCAATTCCGGATCGACCGCCGCTGATCACACGACTGTGTGATGCGGGCCGCACGGTGCTCGCCTGCGATTCGATTGGATCGCGTCCGTGTTCGGGCGTAAAATCGCACCATGAGCGATACGCAAGCCCTGTTCTCGGTCCTCAAGCAGACTGCGGACGGTCCGGTGGTACGGGCCATCGAAGACCTGATTGCGACGGGCGCCGATCATGAACTCAATCGCATCAACCTGATCGATTTCTCCTCGCGCCGCGGGCTCGATGAGGAACGCGTGATCTCGGCGTTTCTCCACGCCTCGCAGCTTGGCATCTTCGACCTCAGCTGGAACGTGCTGTGTCCGGGCTGCAGCGGGGTGCTTGATGTCCACGACACGCTGAAAGCGCTCAGCCCGAACGACTATCACTGCGGGCTGTGCGCGGCGGGTTATGAAGCGTCGGTGGACGAGCAGGTCGAAGTGTCCTTCACCGTCAGTCCGCGGGTGCGGCGGATCGCGGCGCACGATCCCCACACCTTGCCGCCATGGGATTATTGGCGTCAGATTTTCTGGAGCTCGGGGATCGAGATCTGCGAGGAATCATTCGCGCGGTTGGTCAACGAAGCGACGCTGGAAGCGATCGAGCTATCGCCGGGCGAGAAGGCTGTGCTGTCGATGCAATTGCCGGCGCAGTTCGTCATCGTGTTCGAGCCGGTGACGCACGCGGCGCAGTTTCTCGATGTGCAGGGTGAAGCAACGGCCGAGAGGCAGCATCTGTCGCTGGTCTACAACGGCCTGCATCCGCCGACCGGCACCACGCCGATGCGGCCGGGGCCGCTGCGTTTGATGCTGGAAAATCAGGCCAAGGTGCGGGTGCTGCCGTCGGTCTGGATCGCCGGCGATGCGCTTCACGATCTGCTCGGCAAGCGCAAGCCGATCGTCACCGCTAAGCGGATTCTCGCCAACCAGACCTTCCGCGATGTCTACAAGGCCGACAATCTCAATGTCGATCAGCGGCTGAAGATCACCTCGCTCACCTTCCTGTTCACCGATCTCAAGGGATCAACCGCGCTCTATGAACGGGTCGGCGACCTTGCCGCTTTCGATCTGGTGCGTGCCCATTTTCGCGCGCTGCTTGAGATCATCGCCTCGGAAGGTGGTGCAGTGGTCAAAACCATCGGTGACGCCGTGATGGCGACCTTCGTGCGGCCAGAACAGGCGATCGCCGCAGCGCTGCGGATGCGCGCGGCGATGGACGTGCTGAATGAAGCGCGCGGCACGCAGGACCTGCTCGTGAAAATCGGCGTCCATGAGGGCGCATGTCTGGCGGTAATGCTGAATGAGCGGCAGGATTATTTCGGCCAGACCGTCAACATTGCTTCCCGGGTCCAGGGGCAGGCCACGTCGCAGGCCATCAATGTCACCGGATCCGTCATCAAGGATCCGGGCGTCGCGGCGATTCTGGAAAAGGCGAAACTGACGCCGGCCGAGAAAAGCGTCGCGCTGCGTGGTATCGCCGGCAATGTCGTGATCTACGAAATCCCCTGATCGCGGCGGAACCCGTCCCATAATGATGCTTGTGCGCAACAGCACACGGCAAAAGTCGGTTGGCGCGGGCGGCTGGGGAACCGGCCCGGATTGCCAGAGTTTAATTTTCCCGCCATAGGTCCCGCCCGAATTTCAAACTACATGACCTATGTCCCACCGCGACTTCGAATGTAGGAATTGATGCTCGACAAATTGCGCCAGTTTATTTCGGACGTTGTTTCCCCGGTTGGTTCCGAACATCGCTCTTTCGACGACGGCGACTATCGCCTGGCGGCGACGGCGCTGCTCATCCATGTGATCTCGCTGGACGGCCCGCCGTCCGAGGCGGAGAAGACCAAGCTCCACGCCTTGCTGGAGCACCGGTTCAACCTCGACCCCGGTATGGCCAGTATCCTGATCGCCGATGCCACCCTGGTGGAGGGGGAGGCGGTCGACCTCTATCACTTCACCAGCGTGATCATGCGGTCAGTGGCCGAAGAGGGTCGGCTGCGGATCATCGAAATGATGTGGGAATTGGTCTATGCTGACGGCCATGTCAGCGAGTTTGAGGAAAATGTGGTCTGGCGTGCTGCGGATCTGCTCGGCATTTCGTCGCGCGAGCGGATCAACCTCAGGCGCCGCGTCGCCGACGGTCTCTCCGACGCTGCCACCTGAGACGTTCAGGCACGATCACTCCTTCTGCTTTCTGAAGCCCTTCGACCGCATTGAAGAGCCACAATGACTGTGCGCGTGACGCTGATTACTGGCGCTTCCTCAGGGATGGGCGTGGAGTTCGCGCGTATCTTTGCGGCGGATGGACACCGCGTGGCGCTGGTGGCGCGGCGCGAGGATCGGCTCAAACAGCTCGCCGGCGAACTCGTCGCTGCGGGGCGAGAGCCGCCGATCGTCATTCCGTGCGACCTTGAGCAGCGCGATGCGGGCGATACCATTGCGGCGGCACTGGCTGCCGAGGATGCCGAGGTCGAGTTTCTGGTCAACAATGCCGGGTTTGGCCTGTTCGGCGAGGCCAGGGTGCTCGATCGCAGCCAGCAGCTTGCGATGATCGATCTCAATGTCCGCCTGCTCACCGACCTTTGCCTGCGGTTCGCCGATCAGGTCGTCCGCCATCGCGGCGGCATTCTCAATGTCGCCTCGATTGCCTCATTTCTGCCGGGCCCCGGCATGGCCGTCTACTACGCCACCAAGGCCTATGTGCTGTCGCTGACCGAGGCGCTGCGCGGCGAATGGGGCCGTAGTGGTGTACACGTCACCGCGCTATGTCCCGGCCCGGTGCCGACCGAATTCCAGCAGCGCGCCGGACTGGTACCGGGTCTGGATTCCGCGCTCCTCAATGTGTCGCCGCGTGCGGCGGCGATGGCCGGCTATCGCGGCCTGAAAGCCAACAAGCATCTGGTGCTGCCCGGCATGGGCATCAGGGCGATACCGTTTCTGCTGCGTTTTGCGCCGCGTGGTTTTGTGCTGTCGGCGGTGGCGCGCGTGCAGCAGCGCCGGCGTTGAAAATCTCGTGAAGCCGCGTTACGCGGTCCGAATCTGGTAACTTTCCGGGCCTATTATTTTCGCAGCGTGAATCAGATGTGCGTCGGACGACGGGACGGATTGCACGCAGCCGGCGCATGATTGGCTTGTCCAGGTTTGGGTTGCCCGGGCGCTCATATCGTTGGATCATGAGCACCGGCGAAGCGCACTGTCGCGGTCATTCTCCGGTGTTCTTGGAATCATGAAACAGCAGCTTTCAGATCGGTCCTGCAGTTCCCTTCCGGTTCTGATTGTTCTGCATCAGGAGATGTCGACGCCCGGACGGATCGGCAATGCCCTGCGCGCCCTCGGTCTGCCGCTTGACATTCGTCGCCCTCGCTTTGGCGAACCGCTCCCCGAAACTCTTGCCCATCATGCCGGCGCGGTGATCTTCGGCGGGCCGATGAGCGCCAACGATTCCGACGAGTACATCCTCCGGGAGATCGACTGGATCAAGGTGCCGCTGAAGGAGCAGAAGCCGTTTCTCGGAATCTGTCTTGGCGCGCAGATGCTGGCGAAGCATCTCGGTGCGCGGGTTTCCGCGCATCCTGAAGGGCGGGCTCAGATCGGCTACTACGCAGTGCGGCCGACAGAAGCAGGACGGGCGCTCTGCGGTCAGTGGCCGGAACAGGTCTACCATTGGCATCGCGAGGGTTTCGAGCTTCCGGCGGATTGCGAGCTCCTGGCGGAAGGCGACGATTTTCCGATCGAAGCGTTTCGCACAGGGTCGTGTTTTGCCCTTCAGTTTCATCCCGACGTGACCACCGCGATGATGCATCGCTGGACCACCCGCGGGCATGAGCGTCTTGCTCTTCCCGGTGCTCGGCCGCGTCACGATCATTTTAGCTGGCGCTCGGTTCACGACATGTCCGAGCGCATGTGGCTGAAGGCGTTTCTGGATTGCTGGCTGCACAAGGTCGCGCCGGCCGAACTTCTCAACGCCGCCGAATAACCAAAAGCGAGCAACGCGCAGCCATCATTCCGCGGCGCGAGTGCCGATGCTGATCTCCGATGTCAGCGTACGGTGCACCGGGCACTTGTCGGCGATTTCCAGCAGTTTCTTGCGCTGATCGGCATCGAGATCGCCTTCCATCGCGATCACGCGCTCGATCCGGCTGATCATGCCTTCCTTGGTTTCGCACTCCTCACAGTCCTTTGCGTAGATGCGGCTGTGCCTCAGCGTCACCGTAGTACGTGTGAGTGGAATCGATTTGCGGTCGGCATAGAGCCGCATGGTCATCGAGGTGCAGGCACCCAAGCCTGCAAGCAGGAAGTCGTAAGGGCCGGGACCGGTATCCTCGCCGCCGGCGCTGACCGGCTCGTCGGCGATCATGCGATGCCTGCCGACCGAAATTTCCTGCTGGAACTTGTTCGCGCCGGTTTCGCGAACGACCACGCCATCGCTGATCTCGGGCATTGCTGCAGTGTCAGCTGCTGATTCAGCATCGAGATAACGCATCGCCCAGGTCGCGATCATGTCGGCGACGTAAGACGTGTCCTGCTTCCGGCCCAGCAGATGATCGGCGCCCTGCAGCGATACGAAACTTTTCGGATGCTTGGCGGCGACGAAGATGTGAGTCGCATTGTCGATGCCCACGGTGTTGTCGGTGGGCGAATGGAAAATCAGCAGCGCCTTGTGCAGGCTTGCCACGTCATCGAGCAGGCGATGGCTGGCGACATCGTCGAGGAATTGACGCTGGATGCGGAACGGTCGTCCCGCGAGCGAGACTTCGACCTCGCCGTCCCTGCGGATGTCGTCGATCCGGTCCTTGAACAGACCGGTCACGTGGCCGGGGTCCGAGGGTGCTGCGATCGTGGCCACCGCTTTCGCTTCGGGAATCTGCGCCGCGGCGGCAAGGATCGCCGCGCCGCCGAGGCTATGGCCGATCAGGAGCGCGGGCGCCTTGTGCGTCGTGCGCAGATAGTCCGCCGCCTGTACCAGATCGGCGATGTTGGATGAAAAGTTGCTGTTGGCGAATTCGCCTTCGCTGGCGCCGATGCCGGTGAAGTCGAAACGCAGCACCGCGATGCCGCGCTTGGTCAGGCCTTCGGCGATGCGCTTGGCGGCCAGCACGTCCTTGCCGCAGGTGAAGCAGTGCGCCAGCAAGGCAAAGGCTAACGGCTCGCCATCCGGCAGGTCCAGTGCTGCCGCCAGCATGTGTCCATTGGTGCCTGGAAACTGAAAGCGTTGAGTCGGCACGTTCGGCCTCCGTCTCGTTGGTGTGCGCAGGAGGCCCATTAAGCCGCCAAACGCCACCTTCGGACAAGGCGGGGCCCGTTGTGGTCACGTTCCGGTGCGAAAAGACGGAAAAGTGCTTCGGCCGGCCAAAGCCGGTGGTGAGCGGGTGGAACAGAACAGAAAGGGGAATTTGGTGGAGCCAGGCGGGATCGAACCGCCGACCTCGTCATTGCGAACGACGCGCTCTCCCAGCTGAGCTATGGCCCCATTTGCCGGATCACGTGACGCGAACCGGCTCGCAAGGCCGCCATTTACAATCTCGCCCCAATCCGAGTCAAGAACGCGTCACACCCGTTTTGCCCGCCGCGGCCGAGAGTCCCTTGTTTGGTTCCGGCGGAGCCGATATTTAGGTTGCCAGTTCCCATCAGCGAGCCGGACCCGCCAATGCGTGCCATTCTCGATATCGTCCTGATCGTTCTCGATCTCTATGTCTGGCTGCTGATCGCGTCTGCGATCCTGTCGTGGCTGATCGCCTTCAACGTCGTCAACACGCGCAACCAGTTCGTGGCGTCGGTGGCGGAATTCCTCTACAAGATCACCGAACCGGTGTTACGGCCGATCCGGAATTTCCTGCCGAACTTCGGCGGTCTGGATATCTCGCCGATCATCGTCATCCTGATCATCATGTTTATCCAGCGCGTCATCAGCTACTACATCTATCCGAACGTGATCTGATCGCGCCGCTCGGGGCAAATAGGCCTTCTGCATGGATCCGTGGCGCTATTCGGCGCAGGGCGTTGCTGTTTCCGTTCGCGTGACACCGCGCGGCGGAGTGGATGCGATTGACGGTATCGAGACGTTGGCCAATGGCCGCAGCGTGTTGAAGGTGCGGGTCAGGGCAATCGCTGACGGCGGTGCCGCCAATCGCGCGGTGACAGACTTGCTCGCCAAGGCGCTCGGGGTGCCGAAATCGAGTGCGCGGGTGCTATCCGGCGCGACGTCCCGACTGAAGCAGATCGCAATCGATGGCGATCCGCGCCGCCTCGGTGAGGCACTACGCAATCTTTCGGCGTCGCCCGACGCCTGACCAAACTGAAGGACGACAGGATGACCGCCCGGATCATCGATGGAAAAGTCATTGCCGCCGATCTTCGCGCCCGCGTTGCAGCCGAAGTGACGCGCGTGAAGGCGGAGCATGGTTTGACGCCCGGTCTCGCCGTGGTGCTGGTGGGCAACGACCCGGCGAGCGAAGTCTATGTCCGCAGCAAGCACAAGCAGACTCAGGCCGCAGGCATGGCGTCATTCGAGCATCTGCTGCCGGCGGATGTGGTGCAAAGCGAACTGCTGGCGCTGATCGGCAAGCTCAACCGCGATCCGGCCGTGCATGGCATCCTGGTGCAGCTGCCCCTGCCGGCGGGGCTCGATGCCAATGCCATCGTCAACGCGATTGACCCGGCGAAGGATGTCGACGGGCTGCATCCGATCAATGCCGGGCGGCTCGCCACCGGTTTGCCGGCGCTGGCGCCGTGCACGCCGCTCGGCTGCATTATCCTGACCAAGAGCGTGCATGCTTCGCTGTCCGGCATGAACGCCATCGTGATTGGACGCTCCAACCTGGTCGGCCGCCCGCTGGTGCAGTTACTGCTCAACGAGAACGCCACCGTCACCATTGCCCATTCGCGCTCGCGCGATCTGCCGGCGCTGTGCCGCAATGCCGATCTGGTCTACGCCGCAGTCGGCCGCGCCGAGATGGTCAAGGGCGACTGGCTCAAGCCCGGCGCCACGGTCATTGACGTCGGGATCACCCGCGTGCCGGGTTCGAGCGGCAAGGATCGTCTGATCGGCGACGTCGCTTATCAGGAGGCGTTGCAGGTGGCTGGCGCGGTGACGCCGGTGCCGGGTGGCGTCGGTCAGATGACCGTCGCGTGCCTACTCGTAAATACGCTGCGCGCCGCTTGCGCGATCAATGGCCTGCCCGCGCCGGGGGTGTAACTAACGCGCCGCTGTGTTCTCGATCAGCCGCCGGTAGAAGCGGATCATGTCGGCATAATTCGCGATGCTGAGTCGCTCGTTGGTGCCGTGGAAACGCAAGAGGTCCTCGGCTTTCGCGCGGACCGGTGAGAACCGGAAGATACTCTGGGTGAGACCCACGTAGTGGCGTGAGTCAGTTGCCGCCAGCATCAGGCCAGGGGCCACCACGACACCGGGGAACACTTCGCGGATGGTGCGGTTGAGCGCGCGGTAGGCCTCGGTCTGCGTCGAGGTCACCGGTGGCGCCTCGGTGTTGACGTCGCGGCGCGTGATGGTGATGGCGTCATTCTCGATGGTGCGGCGAACGTGATCGGTCACATCGGCTTCGGTATCGCCCGGCTGCAGCCGGAAATTGACGGTGGCATCGACCCGGCCCGGCAGCACGTTGTCCTGATTACCGGCATTGATGATGGTTAGCGCGGTGGTCGTTCGAATCAGTGCGTCGGTGGATGGCGCCTTGCCGAATTCACGCAGCAGCAACGGTTTGAACAGCCAGAGATTGGACAGCACGACGCGATTCACCGGATTCATTTCCGGCGCCAGCGTCTGCAGCATCTCGAGCGCGGTGCCCTGAAGCCGCGCGGGCATGCGATGCCGATCGAGCTTCGCCAGCGCTGCGCTCATCGTGCCGATCGCCGATTGTTTCGGTGGCATCGAGGAATGACCCGGCGTCGCGGTCAGGCTCAGGTCGAACGTAGCATAACCTTTTTCCGCGATGCCGATCAGCGCGGCTGGGCGGTCGAGGCCTTTCAGCATGCCGTCAGCGATCACGAGGCCTTCGTCGATCACGTAGTCGAGCTTGACGCCGCGCTGCGCCAGCAGCTTCGCGATTTCGCCTGCGCCGCGCTGGCCGCCGACTTCCTCATCCGCGCCAAAGGCGAGATAGATCGTGCGCTTGGGACGAAAACCTTCCTTGGCGAGTTGCTCGACGGCTTCGAGGATCGAGAACAGGTTGCCCTTGTCGTCCCACGAGCCGCGGCCCCAGATGAAGCCGTCGCGAATCGCGCCTTCGAACGGCGGCGCCTGCCAGTTGCTCTCGGTGCCGGGTGAGATCGGCACCACGTCCTGATGGGCGAGCAGTGCGATCGGTGCCGCGCTGGGATCGCTGCCCTCCCAGGTGTAGAGCAGGCTCAGGCCATTGATGGTTTCGCGTTTCGCTGCTGTATGGAAGGCTGGAAAGGTCACCAGCATGTAGTCGTGCATGGCGCGAAACGCATCGGCGTTTTGTTCGGCGTCAGTGGCGCTGGAAATGGTCTCGAAGCGAATCGCGGCGCCGAGATGTTCGGCGGCGCTCTTTTCGTCAACCGGCGCACGCGGAATCGCCGCGACCTTGAGCTGGCGCGAGGACTGCATCAATGCATTGATGCCCAGCACGCAGCCGAGAATGACGGCCGCTGCGATCAGGAGCACGACGAGATTTCGGATTGTCCTGATCAGCCTTCGCATCGAAACCCCATTTTCGTGCAAGACCGACCGGACATCCGGCGTGTCATGCTTTCTGTTTCTTGGCCCGCTCGATGCCTTCGAGGATCAGCTTGTGCGCTTCGCCGGCGTCACCCCAGCGTAGCACCTTGACCCACTTCTTGGGTTCGAGATCCTTGTAGTGTTCGAAAAAATGCCGGATCTGCTGCAGCGTGATGTCGGGCAGGTCGCTGTAATTCTGCACCTTGTCGTAGCGCTGCGTCAGCTTCGAGGTCGGCACGGCGATGATCTTCTCGTCGCCTCCGGCCTCATCTTCCATGAACAGCACGCCGACCGGCCGCACGCTCATCACCGCGCCCGGCACGATGGCGCGGGTGTTGGCGATCAGCACGTCGCACGGATCGCCGTCTTCCGACAGGGTGTGCGGGATGAAGCCGTAGTTTCCGGGATAACGCATCGCCGTATAGAGGAAGCGGTCGACCACGAGCGTACCGGCCTCCTTGTCCATTTCGTATTTGATCGGCTCGCCGCCCACCGGCACTTCGATGATGACGTTAACCTCGTGCGGCGGGTTTGATCCAAGCGAAATGGCGTCGATACGCATGACAGGCCTTGTGTGTCGTGAAAAGAAACGGTGGTCGAATCATAAAGCGCGTCGAATCCGGCAAGTTCAAGCCGGCCGACGTCGCTATGGCAGCCGATTATCAGCTACCCCAGGCGAATGCCACCTTGTCGAGGGATTTTGTGCCGAATCGCTCGGAGGAGCGGGCCACCATGCGGCCGCCGAGGCCGCGATAGAATTCGACCGCCGGGTCATTGTCCGACAGCGCCCAGATCACCATGCTGCGCAGTCCGCTCTGGAGCAGGTCGCGCTTTGCGAAGGTGAACAGCCTCCGGCCGAAGCCGAGGCCCTGAAATTCCGGCCGCAGATAGAGCTCGTAGATCTCGCCTTCGAAATGCAGGCTGCGAGCGCGATTGCGACCATAGTTGGCATAGCCCGCGATCTTGTCGCCGAACGACAGAACACTGACCCGGCTGCCTTTGCGAATCGCGCTGTCCCACCACTGCGGGCCACGGCGATTGATGAGCTTTTCGAGTTCCGCGCCGGGGATGATTCCCTGGTATGCGGCTCGCCAAGCTTCGTCATGCGTCGCCGCGATGGCGGGCGCATCGGATGCCTTGGCTGGACGGACCTCGATCAGGATCGTGCTCATGATCCAATCAAAGCAAGTCGCCGCGTCGGCTTCAAGGTCCATCGTTAATAATCGGTTAATATGTGAGGTTTTTGCATCATGCGGGTGTAACGCTGTACCGAAAGCGGACAGACACCATTGAGGTATGGCTTGGCGCGCCGGCTGGGCCGGGCAATGATCTTTCGAATGACAGGCCTGCAAATCCTTAACGCGTGCGCCGTGGTGATGGCGATCGCCCTATGCGGCGAATCGGCCGCGTTGGCGCAGCCTGCGTTCGGTCCGCAGGCATCGGAAGGCACGCCTGCGCGCCGTCAGCTATGGCTTGTGCCGAGCGCCGACCCGGCGACAGCATCCCGTGCTGACCTTTATCGGCCACTGGGTGACGGGCCTTTCCGGATTGCGGTGATGGCTCATGCATCAACCCAGAACGCGATCAGCCGGGCGCAAATGCCGCGGCCGGAATATCGGGCGGTGGTCGGCGCGCTGGTGGCACATGGCTTCGCCGTGCTGGTGCCGGAGCGGCCGGGGCATGGCGCAACCGGCGGGCGGTATCTCGAGGATCAGGGTGATTGCGCGGCGCCCGACTACACGCGCGCCGGGCAGGCGGTAGGGGATTCAATCCTGGCGGCTTTGACGTTCATCCTGAAGCAGCCCTTCGCGCGCAAGGATGCCGCGGTTGTCGTCGGCCACTCGGCAGGGGGCTGGGGTGCGCTTGCGCTCGCGCGCCATAATCCGAAAGATATCTCGGCTGTTGTCGTGTTCGCGCCCGGCCGTGGCGGCCGCGCCGACGATCGTCCGGGGAATGTCTGCGCGCCGGATAGGTTGATCGCGGCCGTGCGCTCGTTCGGACGCGGTGCGAAGGTGCCGGTGACATGGCTGGTGGCGCAAAACGATTCGTATTTTCCGCCGGCCATTTCGAAGCGGATGGCGGATGCGTTCGCGGCTGGCGGTGATCGTGTTGATTTCCGCGTACTCCCGCCGTTTGGGGATGAAGGGCATTGGGTGGCGGAGAGGGGTGATCTCGAGACGATAGGCGCGATGATCGCTCCGGCCCTTACATCGCATTCAGCAAAGAAACGCGAGCAGCCACATACGAAACGATAGCGTCACGCGTTTGCGACTCTGGGCGCCATCACCTCCTTCGCCGCGCGCACGCCGCTTTCCCACGCGCCATGGGCGGTCGAAAAGAAATTCGGTGAGGTCGCTTCGCCAGCGAAGAACAGCCGGTCATCAACTGGTGTTGCGAGTTCGTCGCGTGCGTCGGCATGGCCCGGCAGCGCGTGGGAGTAGGAGCCTAACGCAAACTCATCATGTGCCCAGCGCGATTCGCCGATCGGCGTGAGCTTGTTGCGATAGTCCGAGCCCAGCAGCGCGACCAGTTCATCGATCGCCTGCGAGGACAATGCGCTGTCGCCTTTCTCGTCGAGCCCGCGCGCGAAACTGCCGCCGAAGAATCCCGAAATGCACGGCTGGCCCATTGGCCGCAGATGATAGCTGCCGGTGCCGACGCGATTGGCGCCGTAAAGATGGCCATCGACCGGCAGGGCATCCGGTTCAGTCAGCGCCAGCATCACCTTGTTGGCGAGGCCGAGCGGCAATCCCGCCGCAGCTTCGACCTTGTCCGGCAGCGCAGGGTGAAACCGGATCGTCTCATTGGCGATCAGGCTGGTCGGTGCCGTCACGATGACCTTGCTCGCCGTCACCACGCCGCGCGAGGTCGTGATTCTCACACGCGACGTCGAGTGATCGATCAGCGTCACCTTGGTGTCGAGTGCCACCGGGCACGGCGTGCCATAGGCAGCGATCAGTGCGCCGTAGCCGCGGCGGACACGCCAGTTGATGCCACTGTCTTCGTAGGCGTCGAAGTCGTAGGTTGAGACCTCATCGAGCTCGCAGCCGTTGACATAAGTGCTGATCGCATCGATTCGCGCATTCCAGCGATTGCCGGGCTCAAGCCATTTGCTTGCCGGCGAATCGTCCGGCAGATCGGAAGCAGCCTCCATCCGGGCCTCGAAGGCTTCCATCGCGCGCAGATAGTCCTCGCGGTCAGCGGGTGGAAAGCCGAGATTGAGGCTCTGCTCGCGCCAGCGCGGCAGGGTTGTGTTGATCTCGAAACCGAGGTCGTGTGCAATCGGCACAAACGCATTCCTGTCCGCCGAGTGCAGCCACTCGCAACCGACGTCGAACACGATGTCATTCTGAAGGATTGTCGTATGGCTGCGGCCGCCGAGCCGATTACGCGCTTCGAGCACGATCACCGAGAGATGCGAGCCTTCCAGTGCACGGGCGGCGGCCAGTCCCGCTGCTCCCGCGCCGATGATCGCGACGTCGACATCGGAAGGAGGGGTCATGCGGGGTCTGCCATGCCGGGGAATCCGTCATCCCGACGTATAAGACGCCGAAGCCCGGCACAAGGCCGGGCTTCGCGAAATTGATCAGAGCCAATTGGAACGAGATTAGCTCGCCAGTGCTTCCTTGGCCTTCTCGGCGCGCTTGCGCTCGTTGGGATCGAGGTGGCGTTTGCGCAGTCGGATCGACTTCGGCGTGATCTCGACCAGTTCATCGTCCTCGATATAGGCCAGTGCCTTTTCAAGGGTCATCTTGATCGGCGGGGTCAGGCGCACCGCTTCATCCTTGGAGGTGGTGCGGATGTTGGTGAGCTGCTTGCCCTTGAGCACGTTGATTTCGAGATCGTTGTCGCGTGTGTGCTCGCCGACGATCATCCCTCGATAGACCCGCCAGCCCGGCTCGATCATCATCGGGCCGCGATCCTCCAGCTTGAACATCGCATAGGCTACCGCCTCGCCCTGATCGTTGGAGATCAGCACGCCGTTGCGGCGGCCTTGGATTTCACCCTTGTATGCGGCGTAGCCGTGGAACAGTCGGTTCATGATCGCGGTGCCGCGGGTGTCGGTGAGCAGTTCGCTCTGGTAGCCGATCAGGCCGCGGGTCGGCGCGTAGAACACGAGGCGCAGGCGGTTGCCGCCGGAGGGGCGCATCTCGATCATCTCGGCCTTGCGCTCGCTCATCTTCTGAACGACCACGCCCGAGAATTCCTCGTCGACGTCGATGACGACTTCCTCGATCGGCTCCAGCAACTGGCCGGCTTCGTCCTTGTTGAGCACCACGCGAGGACGCGACACCGACAGCTCGAAGCCTTCGCGGCGCATGTTTTCGATCAGGATCGCGAGCTGCAATTCGCCACGGCCCGAGACTTCCATCGAATCCTTGTCGGCGGCTTCGGTCACACGCAGCGCGACGTTGCCTTCGGCTTCACGCAGCAGGCGGTCGCGGATCAGACGGCTCGTAACCTTGTCACCCTCGGTGCCGGCGAGCGGCGAGTTGTTGACGATGAACGACATCGACACGGTGGGCGGATCAATCGGCTGCGCCTGCAGTGGCGCTTCCACCGTCATGTCGCAGAACGTGTCGGCGACCGTGCCCTTGGTGAGACCGGCAATGGCGACGATGTCCCCGGCTTCGGCGACGTCCACCGGCTGGCGCTCGAGACCGCGGAAAGCGAGGATCTTGGTGATGCGACCCTGCTCGACCAGCTTGCCGTCACGCGACAGCACCTTCACCGCCTGGTTCGGCTTCACAGTGCCAGATGCAACGCGTCCAGTGATAATGCGGCCGAGATACGGGTTGGCTTCGAGGATGGTGCCGAGCAGACGGAACGCACCTTCCTCGGTCACAGGCGGTGCGACATGTTTAAGCACCAGTTCGAACAGCGGTTTCATGCCGACATCGTGTGATGCATCCGGCGAATCGGCCATCCAGCCGTTCTTGCCCGAACCGTAGAGAATCGGGAAGTCGAGCTGCTCATCGGTGGCGTCGAGCGCAGCGAACAGGTCGAACACTTCGTTGACGACTTCGTTGATGCGCGCGTCGGGACGATCAACCTTGTTGATGGCGACGATCGGCTTGAGGCCGAGCTTGAGGGCCTTGCCGACCACGAATTTGGTCTGCGGCATTGGACCTTCGGCGGCATCGACCAGTACGATCACGCCATCGACCATCGACAGGATGCGCTCGACCTCGCCACCGAAGTCGGCGTGGCCGGGGGTATCGACGATGTTGATCCGAGTATCGTCCCACTGCACCGAGGTGCACTTGGCGAGGATGGTGATGCCGCGTTCGCGCTCGATGTCGTTCGAGTCCATGGCGCGCTCAACCTGGCGCTGGTTGTCGCGGTAGGTGCCGGATTGTTGCAGCAGCTTGTCGACGAGGGTGGTCTTGCCATGGTCGACGTGGGCGATGATGGCGATATTTCGCAAATTCATGTGTCTATGGTCTTCCAGCTATCGGGGCGCGACGTCATGAGAACGGCGAGTGCAAGACGGTCTCGTTGGTGCGCGCAAAGGGCGTCCAGAAAACGCGGTGCCCGGCGCCATAAGGGCCGGGCACGGGGACGCTGGTTGCGGCGCAATATAGTCAGAATTCGTCGAAAAACAACGGTTTTAGGGGGCGGCAGATCGCAAATTTAAGCCCGGTACGGAAACGCGGCCTCGTCGGTTTCTGCGGGGTAAACACCCCTCAAAACCTCAGCAAAATGGCCCTTAACAGCCTCATTGCACAGGCAGGAACGGGCTGAAAGCGCCGACTCATTCTTGACCAGGATTGCCCCGCGGCGGGTCTCCAGAATGCCTTCGGCCTTGAAGGTTTGGATTACGCGGCTCGTGTAGCTGCGGCCCACACCCAACATGGTGGACAACTGCTCATGGGTCATGGGAACTCGATGATCACCCGTGCGGTCCATGGCCGATATGATCCATTTCGCGGTTCGCTGTTCGATGGAATGGATCGCATTGCAGGCGGTGGCTTGCAGCATCTGGGCTAGCATGCAGTCGGCATAGCGCGCGAAAAGCTGGCGGATTGCGAGGGCCTGCGCCTTGGCAGCTTCGAGTTTCTGCACCTTGAGGCGTACCAGGGGGCCGGCAACCTTGACCGAAATCCGGGTGAAAGCCGGCAGATTGCCATGGCTGACGATACCGCCGACGGCCCCTTCACGGCCGACGAGTATGGTTTCAACATCGCGACCGTCTTCGTTGGAGACAAGAAACGACACCAGCGTGGGTCCGCACGGAAAGTGCACCGTCTCGACGTTGTCGCCTGGATTGTACAGCAGGTCGTCGACCTCGCCTGCGGCATCCTCAAGGTGCGGGGATATCAACGCGTAGTCGACGTGCGACAGTCGCCGAAGCAGATTGTTGAACGGCCGCTCGCCGTCCGGGTCGGTCCGCTGATCCATCATTTGAGAACTGCTGCATCCGTCGTGCTCAATACTCTAATCTTATGTTCACAACTGCACAGACGGCAATGCCGTGATCGTGTTGGTTCCTCAAGGGAACCGCTAGCGCATTCGCTTCGGTCTCGCTCGCAACTTGCCCGAGACTTTCATGCCTCCGATTGATCCGGAAGGGCCGCACGCGGCCAATCAGAAATTGCCCCCCGATGTGCTGATCGTCGAAGACGATCCGCTGATCGCGTTGGATGTCAGCGATGTTGTGATTGATCTCGGAGTATCCTCGGTGCGTACCGCTGGAACCGTGGAAATTGCGATGCTGGCCATCTCCGCGCGCGTGCCTGCGTTCGCCTTGCTCGATGTCCGGCTTGGCGGCGACGACAGTTTCACGGTGGCAGACAAACTCGCGGAGCTAAGGGTGCCGTTCGCCTTCGTGACTGGCTATCGGGATGCATCGATGTTTCCGGTCCGATTTGGTCAGTGTCAAACCCTCACCAAGCCGTATTCGAGAGACGCGTTGCTGGATTTGCTGATCAAGTGGCGCGAGCTTGCAACATCCTCATAAGGTTCACCAGCTAGACCGCGAGGGGGCGCCGGATGGTTCGGCCGGACATGTCCAGCAACAGCGATTTGCGGTCGGCGACCGCGTTGTGAAACTGCTCGAGGGCAATGCTGAAGGCGGTCAACGAACCTTCCGAGATGGCGCCGTCTTCGAAGCAGTGCAAGGTGTCGCGCATAATGGCGTCGGCTTCAGCCTGCATGGCATCGAGTTCATCCATCGACTCGGACTTGCGCGCCACCGTCAGCATTTCCAGCAGGCGCTCGCGCTGCGAGACATTACCCGCGCGTTCGTCGCGTTTCAGGTAGCCGCCAAACCATGCGCCAGCTGAGCCAAGCACTGACAGCAGCATGATGCTGCCCCAGATGTAGTCGCTGTATTTGTCGAGGAAGGTTTTCTCCTCGCCATCGACATAGGCGGCGGCGCCGGGATGAGCTGTGATGGCTGCGTCCTTGTCGGTGTCCGGCGTTTCGATCTTGGCGGCTTGCGGGAATTCGCTGAGGATCGATTGGCGAACACCGAACAACTGCCTGGCGAAGGCGGCGACGGTGGTGTCGGACAACGATTTGCGGGCAACGAAGTGATGGCCGAACGTGATCGTGGTCACCGTGTCGTCGGGGCGCGCCGGTGCGGCGCTGAAGGTGCCGGCGGGAATTTCTCCGGAATCATAGGCGGCGACTTTCTGCGCGATGGCTTCCGACGCCTCGACCGAGAGGAATGTTGGCTCGACACCGGCGCGCGACGTTGCGGCGATCGCCTCCGCGGTAATGCGGCTGTTGAGCGGGCCGACCGCGAGCCAGGCATCGAGCTTCTGGTTACGCAGTTGGTCGGCGATGCCGTTGGTCGAGAACTGGATAGTCTGGACGCTCTCGGGCTTCACCCCTGAATACTCGAGGATGACGTGCAGCAGATTGACGTTGGCGGACGTCTTGCCAATGACGCCGACACGGTGGCCGGCAAGCTGCGCGATGGACTTGATTTTGTCCTTCTTCCCCTTGGTGCCCGGCACCCAGAGCACCGCGAAATTCTTGCGCAGATATGCGACCGCCTGGGCATCTTTCGACATCGGCAAATCGCCACGCACGACAGCGAGGTCGGTTTTGCCGGCTTCGAAGGCGGCCGCGCTCGCAGCCGCCCCTTCGGTAATGACCGGGCGAAGCCGGATGTGGGCGTGATCGCGGGCGAAGGCCTGGGTGATCGCCTGAACGACCTTGACGTCGTCGCTGTTTGGCGGCCCCACGGCGATGCGCAATGTCACAGGGCGCGTGAAGTAGTAAGTCGCGCCGCCCAGAATGGCGATGAGGCCGAGGAGGGCGGCAACAATCACCAGCGTGGCGCGCGCTCCCGTTTTGCGCGGCGGTGCCGATCGCGGCGTCCCGTGCGCGGAAGCTTCGGCCGGTCCACTCCTCAGGTCCATTCGACACCGGTTGTGCTGGAGATCGGTCGCCCTCGCCTTATATCAGGTTTCCAATCGGCTGCGGCGAGGTATGCGAGCATGGTTGACGGCGATCATTGTGGCGGGAACATGAAGGGCTGCTGAATTCCTGGCTTTCGGGCCAGCCAGCGCGCAAATAGTCACGCGGACGTGAGCAGGAGGGGATGATGGTGCAAAAGCTTTCGGCGGACGCGCGGCGGGCGGCGCTCGCCAAACTCGAGGGCTGGTCCGAGGTCGCCGGGCGGGATGCGATCGCGCGAACGTTCGTGTTCAAGAACTTCAACGAGGCCTTCGGTTTCATGACCCGCGCGGCGCTAGTCGCCGAGAAGAACGACCACCATCCCGAATGGCGCAACGTCTACAAGATAGTCGAGGTGGTTCTTTCCACCCACGACGCAGACGGCGTCACCGAGCGCGACGTGGCACTGGCGGAAGCAATGAATCGCATCGCCGCGCGCTAGTTTTGTTTGACGCGTTTTCTTCACGCGAACCGGTACCACTTCGCTTGAAAACGCCATGTCGGTTCCCTTGCTGCAGCGCTGTCGGATCACCACATTCTGGTTGCGGCAGTGTGGTCCGCGATAGATCGAGGCAGGGTGATGACGTCCGAACGTGTGGTCGATTTCGGGCCGGCGGAAGAGTTCGCGAAGGACCCCGAGCGAGTCCGCCGCAAATTCTGGATCAAGATCAAACGCGTCGCGGCCAAGCTGCCGTTCGTGGAGGATTTGCTCGCGGCCTACTACTGCGCGTTCGACCGCGAGACTCCGCGTCATGTGCAGGTCGCGCTGCTCGGCGCGATCGCCTATTTCATCTTGCCGTTCGACTTCATGCCAGACGTATTGCCGGTGCTCGGCTTTACCGATGATGCCGCGGTGCTTGCGACCGCAATCCGCACGGTGGCGAACAACATTCGCCCCGATCATCGCGAAGCCGCCCGCGCGGCGCTGCAGCGCGGGCTGGATGAGGGTGACGCATAGCGCTCAGAATACGGTGAGTTGTCATTGCCGGGCTCGACCCGGCAATCCGTCAATATGAATTTTCAGGATGGATGCGCGGGTCAAGCCCGCGCATGACGGTTCAGTGTGTTGAGCTTTACGGATTCACGATCACCTTGCCCATGGCCTGACGTCCGGCGAGCACCTTGAGAGCATCGACGGTCTGCGCCAGCGGGAAGGCGCGATCGACATGCGACGAGATTTTTCCTTCGGCGGCCCACTGCATCAGCTTCTCGAGGCTGGCGCGTCCGTGTTTCGGATCGCGCTTCATGTACGAGCCCCAGAACACGCCGCGAATGTCGCAGCCCTTGAGCAGCGCGAGGTTGAGCGGGATTTTTGGAATCTCGCCGCCGGCAAAGCCGATCACGAGGAAGCGGCCTTTCCATGCCAGTGAGCGCACGCCGGCTTCGGCGTAGCTGCCGCCAACCGGATCGAACACGATGTCGATTCCCTTGTCGCCGCCGATGCGCTTGAGCGCTTCCTTCAGGTCTTCCTTGGCGTAGTTGATGGTGAGGTCCGCACCGTGCTTCTTCGCGAATTCGAGTTTCTCGTCGGATGAGGCGCAGGCGATCACCTTGAGGCCGAGCACCTTGCCGAGTTCGCAGGCCGCAAGCCCTGTGCCGCCAGCCGCGCCGAACACGGCGAGCGTTTCGCCCGGCTTGGGATCGGCGCGATCCTGCAGCGCATGAAGCGCGGTGCCGTAGATCACGATGACGCCGGCGGCGCGATCGAAATCGAGATTGTCGGGAATCTTCACGATCGAACTGGCAGGCACCGCGACTTTCTCGCGTGCACCGTTATGGCCGATCGAGGCGGCGACGCGGTCGCCGGGTTTGAAGTCGGTCACGCCCGCGCCGACGCTTTCGATCACTCCGGCGATTTCGGCGGCGGGTGAGAACGGGAAGGGCGGCTTGAACTGATACTTGCCCTGAATCATCAGCAGATCGAAGAAATTCAGCGCCGCCGACTTGATGGCGATCACCGCCTCGCCGGGACCCGCGACCGGATCGGGAATTTCGGCCAGTACGAGATCGTCGGGGCCGCAGAATTGCGAGCAGAGAACAGCTTTCATGGGACACCTGGGCAGAGTTGGTCACGAGAACGGACGACCTTCATGACGGATTTGGCGTCTCGCGACAATCCGGTTCGGGCCAGCCACGTTTAAAACGCGCTGCCGTAGAAAAGCATTGCCTGTTTTCCGATGTGTTGCAAACACATGCCGGTGACAAGACAAGGCGAGGTATTGCGGATGTTCGAAGCGGGCTTGTTAAAGGGAAAACGGATTCTGGTCACCGGCGGTGGCTCGGGTCTCGGCGCCGCGATGGGCCGGCGTTTTGCCGAGCTGGGTGCGGAACTTGTGATCTGCGGACGGCGACGCGAGAACCTCGAGCAGACCGCAGCCACGTTGCAGCAGGACACGGGCACACGTGTGACGATCTTTGCATGCGACATTCGCGATGCATCGGCGGTCGAGACGATGATGGACGCGATCTGGCGTGACGGCGCGATCGACGTTCTGGTCAACAATGCCGCTGCAACATTCATTGCGCAAACCGAGCGCATGTCGGCGCGCGCCGCCGATGCGATTCTTGGGCCGACCTTGCACGGCACGCTTTATTGCACCATCGCGGCGGGCAAACGCTGGATTGACGCGGGCGCGCGCGGCGTGGTGCTCAGCATTCTTTCAACCTCGACATTGACCGGTCGCGCCTTCACGGTGCCATCGGCGATGGCGAAGTCAGGTTTGCTGGCGATGACGCGTAGCCTTGCGGTGGAATGGGGCCCGAAAGGCATTCGCACCGTTGCGATCGCGCCGGGGCCGTTTCCGACCGCAGGCGCAACGGCGCGACTGCATCCCGGCGGCAGGGCCGCCGATGGTCCCGCCAGCCGCAATCCGCTCGGCCGCGTCGGTGAGCATCAGGAGCTGGCCGATCTCGCGAGCTTCCTGGTCTCCGACCGCGCCGGTTACATTAACGGCGAAATGGTCGCGATCGACGGCGGCGCGCATCTGCGCACGTCCGGCGCCGAGGACCTGCTCAGCTGGACCGATACGCAATGGGACGCACACCGGCAGAGCTTGCGGACAAAAAACTGACGCATTGCTTGGTTCAATCTGGCAGCTCTGTTTCCCCAAGCGGCTGATTGCCTTTCCAGAATCGGTTTTTCCGGTTATTTCATGACTGAACTATCGAAGGAGTCGGGGCGATCTCCGGGACGTTTCTGATGGAAGGAGGTTCGCTCATGGTGGTGCGGCGAGTTGTAACGATCCTTGCAGCGGCGGTACTCGCCGTTGGGTTTTCGAGTTTGGCGACAGCGCAAACGAAATCCAAGGCGGCTCCTCCCAAGGCCGCTCCGCCGAAAGCCGCACCCAAAGCACCAGCCAAATCAGCGGCTAAGCATGCCGCCGCCGCCGGTAGCGAAGAACCCACGCTGGTCGGACAATTTGGCGCATGGGGTGCTTATGTCGCGGCGCCGAGCGGCAAGAAGGTCTGCTTCGCGCTGGCCAAGCCGAGTTCGTCGAAAACCAACCCGCCCAATCGCCCGCGCGACCCTGCTTACGCCTTCATCTCGACCCGTCCGGCCGAAAAGGTCGTGAACGAGGTGTCGGTCATGATCGGCTATCCGCTCAAGCCCGGCTCTGATCCGACGATGGAAATCGGCAGCGCCAAGTTCGACATGTATGCCCAGGGTGACGGGCTCTGGATCAAGAACGCCGCCGAGGAAGGCCGCCTCGTCGATGCGCTGCGCAAGGGCGCCGATGTCACAGTGAAGGGCGAGTCCTCGCGCGGCACCCAGACGACCGACGTGTTTTCGCTCAAGGGACTGACCCAGGCGCTCGACAAGCTCGGTCAGGAATGCGGGAAATAAGACCCAAGGGGCCTGGCGAAAATTCGCCGGTCTGAAGCCGTCCGTGCCGATTGATGTTCCCTGCGATCATGCGTATGTGACGCCTGCGGGCGAGGCCTGATCCGGCCTTTGGATCTTGGACGGGCGCAAGCTATTGTTTGTGCGGTGCTTTCGGCGATGACCTGCTATTGTGTGGCAGGCGACCTCCCGGCGGATGTGAGACCATGACGACGATTTCGGCGGAGACGACCCAAAAGGTCCCGCATGACGCGCCTTTGGAAAAAGTCGCGCTGGAAACCTATGTCCCGCCGGCGAAACCATCGCTGATCGGTCTGTCGCGCGCCGAACTCGCCGAGAAACTGGGCGCCATCGGCGTCGCGCCGGCTCAGCGCAAGATGCGGGTTCAGCAACTCTGGCACTGGATGTATGTGCGCGGGGCGCAGACCTTCGGCGAGATGTCGAACGTATCGAAGGACATGCGCGCCGAACTCGATCGTCATTTCACGGTCGATCGTCCCGAGGTCGTTACTGAGCAAATTTCCAACGACGGCACGCGCAAGTGGCTGCTGCGGCTGCCCGGCGACGGCGTCGGCCGCGCCCATGAGGTCGAGTGCGTCTACATTCCCGAAACCGATCGCGGCACGCTGTGCGTGTCGTCGCAGGTCGGCTGCACGCTCAATTGCTCGTTCTGCCATACCGGCACGCAGCGTCTGGTGCGCAATCTCACCGCGGGCGAGATCGTCGGCCAGGTGATGGTGGCGCGCGATCGTCTCAACGACTGGATCGACCGCGAAACGCCGAACGGCAATCGCCTCGTTACCAATGTGGTGATGATGGGCATGGGAGAGCCGCTGTACAATTTCGACGCCGTGCGCGATGCGCTGCTGATCGTCTCCGATGGCGAAGGCATCGCGTTGTCGCGCCGCCGCATCACGCTGTCGACGTCCGGCGTGGTGCCGAACATCGCGCGCATGGGCGAGGAAACCGGTGTGATGCTGGCGATTTCGCTTCATGCGGTGCGCGACGAGTTGCGCAACGAACTGGTGCCGTTGAACAAGAAATACCCAATCGCCGAACTGCTCGACGCCTGCCGCTCCTATCCCGGTTCGTCCAACGCGCGGCGCATCACTTTCGAATATGTGATGCTCAAGGGCGTCAACGACTCGCTGGATGATGCCAAGCTGCTGGTGAAATTGCTCAAGGGCATTCCGGCCAAGATCAATCTCATTCCGTTCAATCCGTGGCCCGGCAGCAAGTATGAATGCTCGGACTGGGACCAGATCGAGAAGTTTTCGGAGTACATTTTCAACGCGGGCTATTCGTCGCCGGTGCGCACGCCGCGCGGCCGCGACATTCTCGCCGCCTGCGGCCAGCTCAAGTCAGAGACCGAAAAGCTGTCGGTGCGTGAGCGCGAGGCGCTGCGCGCCATGGCGATGACGGACTAACAGGCGGGCAATCCTGATGACATTCATCGGAAGACTGTTCGCGATTTTCTTCGGCTTTGTCGTCGCCTGTTTTGTCGCCGGCATTGTCATTGTGTTCGCGCTGCTGTTTCCCGAAATGGCCGATCTGTCCATGGAGCCGATGAACCAGGACACCATCAACATCATCCTCGGTTTCGGCTTTATCCTGGTCAGCGGCTTTGCCCTGCTGCCGGCGATGATCGCGGTGGTGATCACCGAAGCGTTCTACATCCGCAGCATTCTTGCTTATGCTGTCGCCGGTGGGCTCGCCGGGCTGTGCTGCTATCTCGGCTTCATTCCGTTCGATACCGTGACATGGTCGTTCGACGGCATCATCCGCCGCCATCTCGAAGTCATGGTCGGCGCCGGAATTCTCGGTGGCGTGATCTACTGGATGATCGCCGGGCGCAATGCCGGTGCCTGGCGCGACGCCGGGCGGGACGATCGCGCCAATACGCCGGTGCAATAAACAACACACCGCCATCTTCGAAGGATAGATTGCGCGGATGAATGATGCCGCGCATCAGACCTATCCGCCTCTCAACACCCTCAAACGTGTCGCCGATGATGTCTGGATCGTCGATGGTCCGCTCATCGGATTCGGCCCGCCGTTGTTCAGGATGCCGTTTCCGACTCGCATGACAGTGGTCCGGATTGGCCATGATCTGTTGATCCATTCGCCCACAACGCTGGTGCCGGAACTGAAGGCCGAGATCGAGGCGGCGGGAGAGGTGCGCTGGATCATCGGGCCGAACCGGATTCACTATTGGTGGGTTCCCGACTGGCACCGCGCTTTTCCCGATGCGCAGGTTTATCTTGCCCCACGTGTCCGGGAGCAAGCCGGCGACCATATCGATTTCCATTGTCTGACCCTCGATCACGACAATGGTTATCCATGGGATTCGGAAGTTGCGACCGTGCGATTAATCGGCAGTTACATGATCGAAGTCGTGTTCTTTCATCGCCCGAGCCGGACGCTGATCCTCACCGACGCCATCGAGAATTTCGAGCCGCGCAAGATCGATTCGCTGTGGGTGCGGTGGCTGACCTGGTTCGGCGGCGTGCAGGATCCTGATGGGCAGATGCCGCGCGATATGCGGCTCACATATCGCCACAACAGGCCGCAACTCAGGAAGACGGTCGAAACCATGATCGGCTGGAATCCCGAGCGCGTGATTCTGGCCCACGGCCGCTGGTATGAGCGCGACGGCGCCGATGAGCTGCGCCGCGCCTTTCGCTGGCTGCTCGGCTGATCATGCGTCTTCGCGCAGCGCCCACCGCAAGGCCTGTTCGAGCCTGTCGTTGCCCCAGAACATTTCGCCGCTCGCGGTGGTGAAGGTGGGTGCGCCGAAGAAGCCGCGACGTTGCGCTTCGGCGGTCTGCTCGCGCAGTTTCAATTTGATGTCGTCGGATTGCGCCTTGGCGAAGGTGGCATCGACCGGAATTTTCAGATGCGTCAAAAGATCGGCCAGCACCGCCGGATCGGAAATCAGGCGATTGTCCGAATACTCGGCGCGGAACACCGCGCGGCAGAAGTCCTCGCCCCAGCCTTCATCGAGGCCGACCAGCGCGATGCGCGACGCCGGGACCGCCGACTGCGGAAACTGATCGGGCCAGCGGAAGGCGATGCCGATCTCCTCGGCGGTGCGCTGAACGTCACGGATCATGTGCCGGCCTTTCGCCGGAAACAGGTTGAACGGAGAATCGCTCAGGCCTTGCGACTGGAAGATCGGCCCCAGCAGGAACGGGCGCCAGCGCAACTCGACGCCGGCACTCGCAGCAAGAGGGGCGATCCGCACCGACGTCAGGAATGAGTAGACCGAGGCAAAATCGAACCAGAAATCCAGAACCGGTTTGGACATAGGGGCCATCCTCACATTTCTGGAAACGCTACCACGGACTGCCGGAATTCGCGCAATCGGGACAATCTGCCGAGGCTGCGGGCCTTTCCATGGCTGGCAGCGTCGGCTACACACCCCGCCATGAACCGGACCGGACTCATCATTGCGCTCGTCTTGTCGCTGATTTTCGGATTGTTGTTTGGTCTCTATCCCGAACTTGATCTGAAAATCACCGCGTACTTCTACGATGCAGCCGCCAAGACGTTTCCGATCAAGTCGGTGGCGGGAACAGAGTTTGCGCGCAATGCCGCAATGGTCGTGTCGTGGGCGCTTGTGCTGCCGGCGTTGATCGCATTCATCGTCAAGCTGGCGTGTCCGGTGAAGCCGTTGATGATGTCCGGCCGCAAGATGACTTTCCTCCTGGTGACGATCCTGTTGTCGGCGATTCTGGTGTCGAATGCAGGCTTCAAGTCGTTCTGGGGTCGGCCGCGTCCGGTGTCCGTGACCGAATTCAACGGCAATCTGCAGTTCGTGCCGTGGTGGGATCCGCGCGGCAAATGCCCGAAGAACTGTTCGTTCTATTCGGGCGAAGGCGCGACCGCGTTCTGGACTTATGCGCCAGCGGCGCTTGCGCCGCCGGCATGGCGGCCGCTGGCCTATGTGGCCGCAACCGCGTTCGGCGTCGCCACGGGCGGGTTACGCATCGCCTTTGGCGGCCATTTCTTCACCGACGTGATCGCCTCGGCGCTGGCCACCTTCATCATCATCTGGCTCTGTTACGCCTACATCTACCGCTGGCCGGTGACCCGGTTCTCTGACGAGGACGTCGATGCCTGGCTGACCCGGGTGGCGTGGCCGGGCTACCGCTGGCTGCAGAAGCGCCGCGGCCGCGATGTCGGCCCGACGCCCCGGCTGCGGCCGGGCACCGATGCCGCCGGGCAAGACGCGGTGTCCGTCCCGAGGTCCAGCGGGTAGCGAAAACCGCCGTTTCAGCGGCCTTCCCATTGCTGTCCGATCTTTCTATAGAAAGCCGATCTGGTCCCGGCGGCGAGGTCGGGTCATGGCCCGGCGCGCCCCAGCACGTCACCCCAAACGAAACTGCCTGAATGGACGTTCGATGAGCACGATTCTGAAAAACCTTCCCAAGGGTGAAAATGTCGGCATCGCGTTCTCCGGCGGGCTCGACACCAGCGCGGCGCTGCTCTGGATGAAGCAAAAGGGCGCGCGCGTGTTCGCCTATACCGCCAATCTCGGCCAGCCCGATGAAGCCGACTACGACGAGATTCCGCGCAAGGCGATGGAGTTCGGTGCTACGAGCGCCCGTCTCGTGGATTGCCGCACTCAACTGGTTCACGAAGGCATCGCCGCGGTTCAATCCGGCGCGTTCCACGTCTCGACTGGCGGCATCGCATATTTCAACACCACGCCGCTCGGCCGCGCCGTGACCGGCACGATGCTGGTCTCGGCCATGAAGGAAGACGGCGTCAACATCTGGGGCGACGGCTCGACCTACAAGGGCAACGACATCGAGCGGTTCTATCGCTACGGACTGCTGACTAATCCGGATCTGCAGATCTACAAGCCCTGGCTCGATCAGCAGTTCATCGATGAACTCGGCGGCCGCGCGGAAATGTCCGCGTTCATGACCGCGCACGGTTTTGCCTACAAGATGAGCGCCGAAAAGGCGTATTCGACCGACAGCAATATTCTTGGCGCCACGCACGAGGCCAAGGATCTCGAACATCTCGATAGCGGCGTCAAGATCGTCAATCCGATCATGGGCGTTCCGTTCTGGCGTGACGACTGCTCCGTGAAGGCTGAAAAGGTTTCAGTGCGCTTTGTTGAAGGTCAACCCGTTGCGCTGAACGGCCAGACCTTCGCCGATCCCGTAGCGCTGTTTCTCGAGGCCAATGCCATCGGCGGCCGGCATGGCCTCGGCATGAGCGATCAGATTGAGAATCGGATCATCGAGGCGAAAAGCCGCGGCATCTACGAGGCACCGGGTATGGCGTTGCTTCACGTCGCTTATGAGCGCCTCGTCACCGGCATTCACAACGAGGATACCATCGAGCAATACCGGATCAGCGGCATGCGGCTTGGCCGGTTGCTCTATCAGGGGCGGTGGTTCGATTCCCAGGCCTTGATGCTGCGTGAGACCGCGCAGCGATGGGTGGCTCGCGCGATCACCGGCGAGGTGACGCTTGAACTGCGCCGCGGCAATGACTACTCGATCCTGAATACCGAGAGTCCCAATCTCACCTATGCGCCGGAGCGACTCAGCATGGAGAAGGTCGAGGACGCGGCGTTCACGCCGGGCGACCGCATCGGCCAGTTGACCATGCGCAACCTCGACATTTCCGATACGCGCCGCAAGCTCGATCTCTATACCAAGACGGGCTTGCTCTCGGCCGAGCAGGGCTCACACATCCCGAAGCTCGACAGCGACAAGAGCTGAAAGATCCTCAATGTCGCCCCCGCTTTCGCGGGGACGACGTGATGCCGGCGTTACCTAACTTTCTCCATCCAGTATGCCGCCGTGCTGTAGGGCATGCTGATCACGTCCCTGCCGGCCAGCGCAGGCGTTGTCGCGATCAACGCGCGCAGTTTTTCGACCACCTTGGCTTCTTCATCGGCGGGCAGCGCGGCGATGAAGCTGGTCGAGCGGATACGGTCGATAATGACGTTCTCCGGCGATCCGGTGTGATGATGCGGAAAACGATCTTCCTGTAAGGCGCTTAAGCCATCGAACGGAAACACCTTGCGCCAGGTGCCTTTGGCAAAGCGCGGCGCATCGCCTTCATAAGGCGTGATGATCTCTGTCAAGTTCGCGCTCCAATCCACGCTGTCATCGCGTATGTTCCAGATTAGTCCGAACCTGCCACCGGGCTTCAACACCCGATGAATCTCGGTTAGGGCTTCGTTGGTTGCGAACCAATGGAAAGCCTGCGCGCAGGTCACCGCGTCCACGCTGTCGTCAGGCAGCGGAATGGCGGTCGCGGTGCCGTCGAGTGTCACGACTGTGGTGAGGGTTTGTTCGATCTTCGCGCGCATTTCCCTGACAGGTTCGACAGCGATCACCCGCGCTCCGGTCTTGACCAGATACGCGGTGAACTTGCCGGTGCCGGCACCGAGATCGACGACGGCTTTGTCTGCCCCCAGATGCAAACGATCACGAAGCCAACCGACAATGGCCTCGGGATAGTCCGGCCGTCCGCGCACGTAATTGTCAGCCTTTGCCGAAAATCCTTCGGCAGCAGAGCGGTGGACGGCGATCGTGGTGTTCATGCGGACGCTCCGTGACAACGAGGCAGGGAATTTTCTGACTGTCTGTACTCTCTCCCGCAACAAAAATGGCCGGGACATTGTCCCGGCCATTTCACATTTGAGAGAGTGCTTACCGCGGTTGCTGCTGCGGTGCGGCGTTGGCCTCGCCGCCATTGAGCAGCGGCGTGATGTTGCGCACCGTGACGCGGCGATTGCGGCGCTCAGGCCCATCGGTCTGGACCTTGGGATACTGCTCGCCATAGCCCTGTGACGTCAGGTTTTCCGGCGGAACCTGGAATTGCTGGGTCAGCAAAGCCGCGGTCGCCTCGGCGCGGCGATCCGACAGCGACAGGTTGTCGACATCGTTGCCGACTGCGTCGGTGTGGCCTTCGATCAAAAACACCGTGCGCGGATCGTGCCGGATGGCGCGGTTGATGCCGTCGGCGATCACCTGCAGCTTCGCCGCCTGGTTCGGATCAATCTCCGCCGAACCGGTGTCGAAGGTGATGGTGTCGAGATCGATACTCCGCATCCGCTGGCGAACCGATGGGCTGTAGCGGATTTCCTCCAGCGAGTAGGGGCGTTCGATCCGCTCCACCGGCGGCGCCATCATCGTTTCGTAGATCAGTTCCGGCGGCGCGTCTTCCGCCTCGACGATGTAGCGGTCTTCCGGAATGTGCAGCCGCGGCGGTGGCAACGCGACGAAGTAGCCGCCGATGGCGCCGGCCACGACACCCGCCGCAACGCCGGCGGCGATTCCCGCGCCGCTCGGGCCGCGATGACGATTGTCGATGATGATCAGCTCGCGGCCATCGCGGTCGCGACGAATGCGGCGCAGCAGTCTTCCGTTGTCGTCGTTAAGGGTGATGATCTGCGTGCCGTCCGGTCGCACGATCACTGTACGGGTGTCGTTGCCCTGCCGCTGGACGCGCACGTCGCGCGCGCCGTAGCGGAAGCGATCGACGTCGCTGTGGCGAATGAATGATTGCCCGTTCGGATCCTTGATGATGACGCGTCCCGGCTCACGGATGACGGTGCGGCCGCCTTCGGTGGTTTGCCGCCGCTCCCTGCGGATCTGCTCGATGTTGACCGCGCTCGGCCGCGGCGACCCAGCCGGAATCGGCTTGGCTGTCACCGCGGGTGCGGGCGGCAGAGGTTGAGCGACCGGAGCAGTGGCCGGTGCCACCGGTGTTCCGGCAGGCAGGCCGGGTGGTGGGCCGCGCCGTTCGGTGCGCGATCCCGGTGCACCCGGTGCGGTGGGCGTAGGCGTTGCTCCGGGCGCTGGTGCTGTCGCCGGTGCAGCAGGGGCCGTGCCGGATGCTGGCGGGGGGGTGCCGGGAGCAGGAGGTGTTCTGCTGCCTGATGGCGCAGTCTGCGGAGCAGGAGGCGTGCCGGGCGCTGTCGGTGCAGCGGTGCCGGGCCGTGAGGGCTCACCCTTCTGCTCGGGGCGCTGTGGCGTGACATCGCGCACGCCGGGCGGGACCGGCGGTGCATTCGGCGCAGAGCGTTGAGCAGGCGCTGTTGACGGAGTCTCGCCCTTGGCGGGCGGTGTCGTCGGTGCCGGAGCGGCCTTCGGTGCAGCGGCAGGAGGAGTTGCCGGCGCAGCCTTGGGAGCTGCCGCGGGCGGCGGCGGAGCAGCCTTCGGCGTTGTTGCCGGCGGAGGAGGAGGTGCAGCCTTAGGTGCCGCCGGTGGCGGGGCCTTGGGCGCCGCAGAAGGCGTCGGCGCAGCCTTTGGCGGAGCCGGTGGTGCTTTTGGAGGAGGAGCAGCCTTCGGCGGAGCAGGCGGGGCCGCTTTCGGCGCAGCCGGAGGGGCAACTTTCGGTGGCGCGGGCGGTGCCGGACGAGCGGCCGGCGGCGGAGCCGCCTTCGGAGCAGCTGCTGGCGGCGCGGCCTTTGGCGGAGCCTTCGGCGCTTCCTTCTTCTGATCAGGCTGCGCTGCTTGCGCAACGATGATCGGCTGCGTGTCTGCGAATGCGGGGGCTTGCGACAGTGCAGTGGCCGAGATCGCGGTGGTCGCGAGCAGTATCAATCTGATGTTCGTCATGATGTCCTTGGGGTTGAGCAACAATGTCGAGCGGTGAAGCGAGCGAAATAGCGTCCTTTGGTTCGTCGTGCCGATCAGCGAATAATCGTTGGGCGGCAATGTGGCGAAGCGCACCATTATTTCATGCTGGAAATCGGCAAATCCTGTTCGTGGATGAATGGATATTAATTTAGCGACAACATCACTCCGAAAGCCGAGCAAACTTCCACGTAACAAGCGTCAACGGTGCAGGCGCTAGTATGTTCCCGATGAAATGTACATGCGGATGAGCCGATATTGCTGATGACAATCATGTCTTATGGAAACTGCATCGACAATTGCGCTCTATGAAAGGAGGCATCATGCCGCTGGCTTACTGGTGCATGCTTGTCGCGGCATTGTTGCCGCTGGTCTGGGTCAGCTACGCCAAATTCGGCGCAGGTGGCAACAATCATCGGCCACGCGAAGACTATGAAAGGCTGTCGCCGCGGCAGCGACGCGCCTATGCCGCGCATCAGAATGCTTACGAGAATTTTCCGTTCTTCGCCGCGGCGGTGATCGTTGCGGTCACGCAGGGCGCTGCGCTCGACACCGTAGACCGGCTAGCGATCGTCTATGTCACGATCCGCATCGTGCACGGACTGCTTTACATCGGTGACTACGCTACCGCGCGCTCGACGGCTTACGCGCTGGGCCTAATCGTCAACATCGCGATCTTCGTTCTACCTGCATTCGGATGATCGCGAACGTATGTCACGCCGGCGCGTGGCACACGGCTTCGATGTTATTGCCGTCCGCATCGAGTACGAAGGCGCCATAGTAATTGGCGTGATAATGCGGGCGTAGGCCCGGCGCGCCATTGTCGCGCCCACCGGCGGAGAGCGCCGCGTTGTAGAAGGCATCGACGCTCGCGCGGTCCCTCGCGAGAATCGCCACATGCATCGGCTTGCTGTTGCCGCCTTCACCGCCGATCCAGAAATCCGGTTTGCCGTCGACGCCGAAGCCGGCCGCAGGAAAATCGCCGGTCTGTTCCTGCGTCACTTCCATGATCAGCGTGTAGCCGAGCGGCGCCAGCGCCTTGCCGTAGAATGCTTTTGCACTCTCATAGTCCGAAACCGAAAAGCCCAGATGGTCAATCACGCAAGCCTCCGTAGGTAGGGGACGTCAGATCATGTGGCACGAACGAGCAAGGTGTTGCTGCGCGTCTTGCCAATGATGGCATAGCCGCGGTGGGTCATGTCTGCGATGCAGTCCTGCTGCCAGGCATCGCGTTCGAGATGTTCGATGGCGACCGCTTTTGGCCACAAGGTCTGCGGCGCATCCCGGAAGAATCCGATCAGCACGCGGTCCTCATAACCTTCGACGTCTATCTTGAGTGCGTCGACATGAGCGATGCCGGCGTTCTGCAAAATCGTCAGCAGTCGATGTGCCGGCACCCTGGTGCCGGTCTGCGATGTGCTGATGTGACTGGCGCCAAGATTGTCGCCGTCGGTTTCGATCATCAGTTCGCCTTCGACATCGCCGGCGGCGGCGGCAACGATGGCGACGTTGGGAAGGTTCGAAGCGCCCGCATTGAAGGTCAGCCGCTCGACGGTTAGCGGGTGAGGTTCGATGGCGATGACACGGCCGCGATGGCCGACATGACGCGCCAGCGCCATGGCATAGGTGCCGACATTGGCGCCGACATCGACAAACACGCCGCCGGTGGGCACGTATTCGCGCAGGAAATCCAGCTCAGGCAGATTGTAGTCAGGGTTGAACAGCACGCCGCGCTCGGTGGCGCTGCCCTGGTGATGCAGGCGAAACGATGCGCCCTGATAGACGGCGTCGATTGGACCGCTGCCGAGCAGGTTGACGAGACGCGACAGCGTCGGCCGGAACGCGCCGCGCTTGAGGCCAGAACCATGCGCCGCGGCGATCACCAAACGCTGCAGGGTGTTGGGGGCACAGGCGCCGAACGGTTTGGTGTCTTGTGAGATCATGCGGAATGTCATCGCGCGGGACGGCCCGCAATTCAAGAGGCCGGAACGGGCTCAGGTCTTGCGGAACTGGTCGAGCAGGGCGCCGATGATCTTGAGGCCGCGCGTGCGGAGCTTCTTCGGATCGTCCGCCGCCAGCAGCATGATCGACAGCTTGCAGATCATCGCATCGAGCATGCGGCCGAGCAGGTCGATATCTTCGAAGGCGAGCTCGTCGGTGCGCTTGAGCACCTTCAGCGTCGCCATCAAAAGCGCCATCGGATAGGCTTCCTCGATTTCAGCGAAGCGATTGCTGCCGAGCACCGCCGGCGCTTCCTGCACCACGATGCGCGCATAGGCAGGCTCCAGCGAAGCATCGAGATAGGCATCGATGCCGACGCGCAGTCGTTCCCAAACGTCCTGCCGATCCTTCGATTTTTCCTGAACCCGCGCGGCGGCTTCGGCCTGCAACGAGACGACGACGGCGTCGAACAGCGCCTTCTTGTCCTCGAAGTGATGATAGAACGCGCCGCGGGTCACCCGTGCGGCTCGCGAAATCGCTTCGATTCCAGCAGCTTGGAAGCCTTCGTGGGCAAAGATGTCGCGTCCGGCCGCGATCAGCGCAAGGCGCGTCGCTTCGGCATATTCCTCGCGTCGGGTTTTCAGGCCTGTGCTCGTCTCCATGCCTCTTACATACACCTTGACCGTTCACAGTCTACGAGTATATATAATACATACATCACGTATGTGAGATACGTTTTGCATATAAAGTAATCGGGAGGCAGAGATGGACTCAAACCGCATGTTCGAACTGGCCCAGGGACTGGCCGTCGCGAAAAGCCGTCAGGACGTTGCAGCCGCGCTGAAGTTTCTTGACAGGGACATGGTTCTCGAAAGCCTTGCCTTCGGCACGCGCGCGAAGGGCCACGCCGAAAACGAGGCAGCGCTGACCCGGTTTTTCAGGTCGTTTCCCGACTACGACGTCGTGCTGCACGGACATGCCGACAACGGCGAGACACTGATCTGCTGGGGCACCGTGCGCATGACAATGACCGGCGACAGGTTCGGGGTGACGCCTAACGGCTGTCGCGCAGAGATGCCGGTTTTCATCCAGTTCACTTTCCGCAACAACCTGATCGCAAGCGAGCGGTTCTTCTTCGATCTCTCGGCGCTTTGCGCGCAGTCGGGCGTCTCGACTGATGAGGTTCGCGGCAAGCTGTTCGGTGAAACGCCGGCCGTTGCTGCGTAACCAAACCGCTCCTCCTTTCACTGAAAGAGAACCAGTCCATGGCCGCAGATCCGCGCATCAAGCCCATCGCCGATATCCGCACGGTGCCATTGTTCGATATCGTCGTCGACCTCAATCCGAAACTGAATTTCGGCGAGACGCCCGTGGGTCGCCGAATCCTCTTCGGCGCGGCCGGAGGAACGTTCAGCGGCGAGCGGCTGAACGGCGAGGTTCTCGCCAGCGGTGGAGACTGGGCGCTGTTCCGGCCCGGCGGCGAAATGGTCCTGGACGTCCGGCTCACACTGCGGACGCACGACGATGCGCTCATCTACATGACCTATGGCGGTCGCTGGATTACGCCACCGGAGCTGCGCGCGGACATGAGCGATCCGGTCAAGCGGTTGCAGGTTGATCCGTCGCGCTACTATTTCCGCACCAACCCGCTGTTCGAAACAGGCGCGCCGGCCTACGCCTGGCTGAACGATATCGTCTGCGTCGGCGTGGGCTATCTGGTGGAGGGCGCGGTGGCCTACAAGGTTTCGCAGGTTGTCTGACGGGCAGGCGGTATCCGCACCGGTCGCGTCGCCTGCATTTGCTCTGCCGAAACGTCTTGTGGCGGAGGCGCTTGGCACGGGCTTTCTTCTCATCGCTATCGTCGGCTCGGGGATTCTCGGTGAGCGGCTGGCGCAGGGCAACACAGGTGTCGCATTGCTGGCCAATGCGCTCGCCACAACGGCAGCGCTTTATGCGCTGATCGAATGGCTCGGCCCGGTCTCCGGCGCACATTTCAATCCGCTGGTGACAACGATGCTGGTCGTCCGCGGCGATCTGTGCAGCCGCACCGGCCTGGCTTACGCGCCGGTGCAGATCGCGGGCGCAATCGCAGGTGTCGGCATTGCCAACGCGATGTTCGACGCACCGATCTGCGCGCTGTCGGTCAACGTGCGCAGCGGCTTCTCGCATCTCCTCAGCGAATTCGTCTCGACCTTCGGTCTCATCGGCGCGGTGTGGGTGTGCTCGCGCCTGCGCCCTGCCTCGATCGCGGGGGTCGTGGCCGCGTATATCGGCGGCGCGTTCTGGTTCACCGCGACGGACTTTGCCAATCCGGCGGTGACGCTAGCGCGCATGCTGACGGATTCTTTCGCGGGGATCCGGCCTGCGGATGTGCCGGGATTCATCGTTGCCGAAGTGGCGGGTGCGGTAGCGGCGTTTCTTGTGTTCGGCTGGTTGCTGCCCGCGCGTGCGAGCAAGGTTGTCGTGACCGCCGAAACGCAAACGGCCCGCCTCTAGGGCGGGCCGTTTGGACGCACGGTCTTGCCGTGCTTAAACCTGCCGCTCGACCAGCTTGAGCTTGAGGTCGGCGATCGCCTCGGAGGGATTGAGACCCTTCGGGCAAGCCTTGGCGCAGTTCATGATGGTGTGGCAGCGATAGAGCCGGAACGGATCCTCGAGGTTGTCGAGCCGCTCGCCGGTGGCTTCGTCGCGCGAATCCTTCACCCAGCGGTCGGCGGCGAGCAGCGCGGCCGGGCCGAGGAAGCGGTCGCTGTTCCACCAGTAGCTCGGGCACGAGGTCGAGCAGCAGGCGCACAGGATGCATTCGTAGAGGCCATCGAGCTTGGAGCGGTCTTCCGGCGACTGCTTCCATTCCTTCTGCGGCGTCGCCGTCGTGGTGTGGAGCCACGGCTCGATCGAGGCGTACTGCGCGTAAAAGTTGGTGAGGTCTGGCACGAGATCCTTCACCACCGGCTGATGCGGCAGCGGCTTGATCTTGACCGCGCCATCATCGACGTCGTGCATCGACTTGGTGCAGGCCAGCGTGTTCTGGCCATCGATGTTCATCGCGCACGAGCCGCAGACGCCTTCGCGGCACGAGCGGCGGAAGGTCAGCGTCGGATCGATGTGGTTCTTGATCCAGATCAGGCCGTCGAGGACCATCGGGCCGCAATCGGCGGTGTTGACGTAATACGTGTCGATGGTCGGGTTTTTGCCGTCGTCCGGATTCCAGCGATAAATCTGGTACTCGCGAACGTCTGTCGCGCCTTCCGGTTTCGGCCACGTCTTGCCGGCAGAGATTGTCGAGTTTTTCGGCAGAGTGAATTGAACCATGGTCTCGAACTTTCGCTAAAACGTCCAGCAAGAGGGAAAATCAGTACACGCGCGCCTTCGGCGGTATGTACTGAACGTCGTTGGTCATCGTGTAGTCGTGCACCGGGCGATAATCGATGGTGGAGGTGCCCTTGCCGTCGATCCACGACAGTGTGTGCTTCATCCAGTTCTTGTCGTCGCGCTCGGCATAATCCTCACGGGCGTGGGCTCCGCGGCTCTCGGTGCGGTTCGCCGCCGAGTCCATGGTGACGACCGCCTGCGCGATCAGGTTGTCGAATTCCAGCGTCTCGACGAGGTCGGTGTTCCAGACCAGCGTGCGATCGGTGACGGCGATGTCGCCGACGCCGCCATACACCTTGTGAATCAAGTCCTGACCTTCGTGCAGCACTTCGCCGGTACGGAACACGGCACAGTTGTTCTGCATCACGCGCTGCATGCTGTCGCGCAGCTTCGCGGTCGGGGTGTCGCCGGAGGCGTAACGGAAGTGATCGAGACGACCAAGGGAGAGCTCCGCCGAGTTCGCCGGAAGGTCCGGCTGCTTGGCGTTCGGCGTCAGCTTCTCGGCGCAGCGCAGCGCGGCGGCGCGGCCGAACACCACGAGGTCGATCAGCGAGTTGGAGCCGAGGCGGTTGGCGCCGTGCACCGACACGCAAGCGGCTTCGCCGACGGCCATCAGACCGGGAACGACCGCGTTGTCGTCGCCGTTCTTCTTAGTGACGACTTCGCCGTGATAATTGGTCGGGATACCGCCCATGTTGTAGTGGACGGTCGGCAGCACCGGTATCGGCTCGCGAGTGACGTCGACGCCGGCGAAAATCTTCGCCGATTCGGAAATGCCCGGCAGGCGTTCATGCAGCACCTTCGGATCAAGATGATCGAGGTGCAGGAACATGTGGTCCTTTTTCTTGCCGACGCCGCGGCCTTCGCGAATCTCGATCGTCATCGCGCGCGAGACGACGTCGCGCGAGGCGAGGTCCTTGGCGGAGGGCGCATAGCGCTCCATGAAGCGCTCGCCTTCGGAGTTGACGAGATAGCCGCCTTCGCCGCGTGCGCCTTCGGTGATCAGGCAGCCCGCCGGGAAGATGCCGGTCGGATGGAATTGCACGAACTCCATGTCCTGCAGCGGGAGACCCGCGCGCAGCACCATCGCGCCGCCGTCACCGGTGCAGGTGTGCGCCGAGGTGCACGACAGGTAGGCGCGGCCGTAGCCGCCGGTGGCGAGGATCGTGGTCTGGGCACGGAAGCGGTGCAGCGTACCGTCGTCGAGCTTGAGCGCGATGACGCCGCGGCAGACGCCCTGGTCGTCCATGATCAGGTCGATGGCGAAGAACTCGATGAAGAACTCCGCCGAGTGACGCAGCGCCTGGCCATACATTGTGTGTAGCATGGCGTGGCCGGTACGGTCGGCCGCCGCGCAGGTGCGCTGGGCCTGACCCTTGCCGTAGTCAACGGTCATGCCGCCGAACGGACGCTGGAAGATCTTGCCTTCCTCGGTGCGCGAGAACGGCACGCCCCAATGCTCGAGTTCGTAAACCGCGTCCGGCGCGTTGCGCACGAGATATTCGATCGAGTCCTGATCGCCGAGCCAGTCCGATCCCTTGACGGTGTCGTACATGTGCCAGCGCCAGTCGTCTGGATGCATGTTGCCGAGCGACGCCGAAATGCCGCCCTGCGCCGCAACTGTGTGCGAGCGGGTCGGAAACACCTTGGTGATGCAGGCGGTGCGAAGCCCGGCCTCGCTGCAGCCGACGACGGCGCGCAGACCGGCGCCGCCGGCGCCAACCACGACAACGTCGAAGGTGTGATCTTCAATTGGATAGGCCTGCCCATTGGCGGCCGGGTTGGTGGGCGCGCTGGCGCTCTTGCCGTTCGCGGCCATAAGCTACACTCCAGATGAAAGTTTGATGATGGCGTAGATCGAGGCGATGCCGACGCCGAACGAAAAGAAGTTATTCGCGATGATGGCCGCCAGCTTGAGTTTCTCGTCCTGAACGTAGTCCTCCAGCACGACCTGCATGCCGATCTTCATGTGCCAGCAGCTGGCGATGATGAAGAGGATCATGATGATCGCGATCAGCGGCGAGCCGAGGATTTGCGCCGCGGCGGCCTGGTTACGGCCGAGCAGGGTCATGATCACGGCGATCACCGGGATGATCAGCAGAACGAGCGCGATCGCGGTGATGCGCTGGCGGAAGAAATCGGTGGTGCCGGTATGGGAAGCGCCAAGACCGCGGACGCGGCTGAGCGGCGTGCGAATCGAAGAGGACTTCCCGGAATTCTGCGTGCTCATCGGCCGCCTCCCATGGCATAGGCGACGATCCAGAGCACGATCGTCAGGGTGATGGAGCCGATCAGCGCGGCGCGGGTCAGCCACTCGCGTTCGCTGGCGCCAAAGCCGTAACCAAGGTCCCAGATCAAGTGACGAATGCCGCCCAGCATGTGGTGGAGCAACGCCCACGTGTAACCGAACACGATCACCCGGCCGATCCAGCTCGTGGTGAAGGCCTGAATGTTGGCATAGGCGTTCGGGCCGGACGCGGTTGCGATCAGCCACCACGCCATCAAAAGCGTGCCGACATACAGGGCCATGCCGGTAATGCGGTGAACGATGGACATCGCCATCGTCAGCGTCCAGCGATAGGTCATGAAGGGTGAAAGGGGGCGGTCGATCCTTGGGGTCATCGGCAACTTTTGAAGGTTTGCGGGCACGGAATAATCGGTGCCGGCGTCTACGGGATCGCATTAGAGGGCTTCTATTTACGAAGTCGGTCAGGTCAGCGCAACGCCGAAATTGGTATAAATAGAATCATTATTCATTCTTTGAGTTTGCCCTATATGATGCTGACTATCGCTGTGTTTCTGGTATACCAGATACAACCGGCTGAAAGATGCTTCTGAAGCTGGATTCATTCCCCGCCTCAGTTGTGGCGGTCGGTAAAGGTGAGCGTCCATGACTGGGCTCAATCCCGCGGAGCTAGTGGAACTTGCGCTGGCGCTGATCGCCGTCGGGGCGATCGCCGGGTTTCTTGCCGGGGTGTTCGGAATTGGCGGCGGGGCGGTTCTGGTCCCGGTGCTCTACGAATGTTTCCGGCTGGTCGGCGTTCCCCTCGAGGTGCGGATGCCGCTGTGTATCGGCACCTCGCTCGCCATCATCATTCCGACGTCAGTGCGGTCGTATCGCGCTCACCGCGCCCGCGGCAGTGTCGACATGAGCGTATTGAAACAATGGGCGCTGCCTGTGCTCGTCGGCGTCATCGCCGGCAGCGTGATCGCGCGCTATGCGCCGGAACGCGTATTCAAAATCGTGTTCGTGGCCGTCGCGTGGTCGGCCGCAGCGCGGCTGCTGTTCGGTCGCGACACCTGGCGGCTGGGCGCCGATTTGCCCAAGGGCTTTTTGATGAAGGCTTATGGCGCAGTGGTCGGACTGCTGTCGACGCTGATGGGGATCGGCGGCGGCCTATTCTCGAATTTGCTGATGACGTTCTACGGTCGGCCGATCCATCAGGCGGTCGGCACATCGTCAGGCCTTGCGGTGCTGATCTCGATTCCCGGCGCGCTCGGTTACGTCTACGCCGGCTGGCCTGCGGCGGCGCGGTTTCCCGAAGTCGCCGCGCTGCAGGCGCCATTTGCACTTGGCTATGTGTCGCTGATCGGGGCACTGCTGGTGATGCCGACCAGCCTTCTGGTGGCGCCGCTCGGCGTCAGGGTCGCGCACGCGATGTCCAAGCGCACGCTGGAAATCGCGTTCGGGTTGTATCTGCTGACGATGGGCACGCGCTTCGTGATTGCGCTGGTCTATGCGTAAGCCTCGTTACGTATAGAGCTTGGCGTAGGCGTCGCGCAGCACGTTCTTCTGCACCTTGCCCATGGTGTTACGTGGCAGTTCGTCCACGAACAGCACACGCTTTGGCATCTTGAATTTCGCCAACCGGCCGTCGAGCGCCTTGAGGATCGCGGTTTCCTCGATCTGCGCACCCTTCTCGCGCACCACCACAGCGGTGACACCTTCGCCGAAATCGGCATGGGGCACGCCGATCACGGCACTTTCGACGACGCCGGGAATTTCGTCGATCTCGTTCTCGATTTCCTTCGGGTAGACGTTGAAGCCGCCGGAAATCACCAGGTCCTTGCCGCGCCCGATGATGTGGACATAGCCCTTGTTATCGATCTTGCCGAGGTCGCCAGTGATGAAAAAACCATCATCGCGGAATTCGCTTTTGGTCTTCTCCGGCATCCGCCAATAGCCCTTGAACACGTTCGGGCCCTTGACCTCGATCATGCCGATTTCATCGCGAGCCAGTTCCTTGCCGGTTTCGGGATCGGTGACGCGCGCGGAGACGCCCGGCAGCGGGTAGCCGACCGCGCCCGGCACGCGATCACCGTCATAAGGATTCGATGTGTTCATGTTGGTTTCGGTCATGCCGTAGCGCTCGAGCACGGCGTGGCCGGTGCGCGCCGACCATTCGCGGTGGGTTTCGGCGAGCAACGGAGCTGAGCCTGAAATGAACAGCCGCATGTGGCTTGTCGTTTCTCGCGTCAGGCGCGGGTTCTGCAGCAGACGCGTGTAGAATGTCGGCACGCCCATCAGTACGGTCGCGCGCGCCATCAGGTTGATAACCTGGTCGGCATCGAACTTGTTGAGGAAGATCATCGAGCCGCGCGCGAACAGCGTGACGTTGCTCGCCACGAACAGGCCATGGGTGTGATAGATCGGCAGCGCGTGGATCAGCACGTCCCTGTCGGTGAAGCGCCAGTAATCCACCAGTGTCAGCGAGTTCGATGCGAGGTTGTCGTGCGACAGCATCGCGCCCTTGGAGCGGCCAGTGGTGCCGGAGGTATAAAGGATCGCGGCGAGATCGTCGTTGCCACGCTGCGCTGTGGTGAAATCCGCGCTTGCTTTCGCTGCGCCTTCCGTCAACGAGCCCTTGCCGGCGGCATCGAGCGTGTCCACCTTGGCGCCGACCTTCGCGGCGATCGGCGCAATGCCTTCGGCCTTGGATGGGTCGCACACCACCAGTGACGGCTCGGCGTCGCCGATGAAATAGCTGAGTTCATTGAGTGTGTAGGCGGTATTCAGCGGCAGATAGATCGCGCCGGCACGCACGGTCGCGAGATACAGCACCAGTCCTGCCACTGACTTCTCGGTTTGCGCTGCAACACGATCGCCGACCTTGACGCCGCGCGATACCAGATAATTCGCACAGCGGCCCGACATCGCGATCAGATCGCCATAGCTGATGCACTCTCCATCGGCGGTCTCGATGGCCAGACGCGCGGGATTATCGAGGTTGTCGAACAGGCGGGAAAACAGATTCGCGTTGGTGGGGGCGTTCATGCATCATTCCGGACGTTGAGCGGGGCCGATTGATTGGCCACGTTTTACCCAACAACGGAGACCAGCGGAATGAGCAACGACAAGAAAAAAGTAGCATGGATCACAGGGGGAGGCAGCGGAATTGGCGAGGCCGGGGCACAGGCGCTCGTCAAGGAGGGCTGGACTGTGGTGATCTCTGGCCGCAGGCAGGATGTGATCGACAAGGCGGCGGCGGGAATCGCCAAAGCAGGTGGAAGAATCGAGGCGATCGCGCTCGATGTCGCCAATGCCGATGAGGTCGAGTCCGTTGCGCAGGCTATCATCGGCAAGCATGGCCGCATCGATCTGCTGGTGAACAGCGCCGGCCTCAATGTGCCGAAGCGGAGCTGGGAGCATGTCGACAACGCGGGTTGGGACAAGGTGGTGGACGTCAATCTCAACGGATTGCTCTATTGCATGCGCGCCGTCCTGCCGACGATGCGGGCGCAGAAAGACGGCTGCATCATCAATGTCGCGTCGTGGGCCGGACGCTTCGTGTCGCAGATGACGGGTCCAGCCTATACCGCAACCAAGCACGCAGTGGTCGCGTTGACGCATTCGTTCAACATGGAGGAGTTCAGGAACGGACTCCGCGCCTGCTGTATTGCGCCCGCGGAAGTCGCAACTCCGATTCTGAAGTCTCGCCCGGTTGTGCCATCGGACGAAGACATGGCGCGGATGCTGCAACCCGAAGACCTCGGCCGCACCATCGCGTTTGTTGCGAGCATGCCGCCGCATGTCTGCGTCAACGAGATTCTCATCAGTCCGACGTGGAACCGGTTGTTCGTGTAGGTTTCGAAACTTTCAAGATGCACAAGGCGCGGCGCTGGAAGTTTGCGCTGCGCCTTTGTGTTGAGCGATGCGAATCGTTGTGGGACGTCTCGTCAAAAAGTTTCACCCAGCCGAGAATATATTTTCTGAAACCGCGCCTGCTCCCGTCCGTAACTCGGCCGACTTCAGCGTGATGGCATCCTCGATGCGTTGCGATGTCGTTTGAGTCCGGCGCAGTTGCCGGAAGTTCAATCTCGGGAGACGAACATGTCCAAGCGTATTGCTCTTTTGTCGGCCGCTGCGTTCGGCGCACTGGCTCTGACAGCTTCGGTCGTTGCGCCGGTTCAGGCCAAGGACAAGATGATGAAAAGCGAGATGTCGGGCGAGAAGACCGTGATGGTCGGCGGCGCCGCGATGTATCCGTCGAAGAATATCGTGCAGAATGCGGTCAACTCCAAGGATCATACCACTCTGGTTGCGGCGGTGAAGGCAGCGGGGTTGGTTGATACGTTGTCAGGACCGGGGCCATTCACGGTGTTCGCGCCGACCAACGCGGCGTTCAGCAAGTTGCCGAAGGGGACTGTCGAAACTCTGGTGAAGCCTGAGAACAAGGCGAAGCTCACCAAGATCCTCACCTATCACGTAGTGCCGGGCAAGCTCGCGTCGTCAGATCTGACCGACGGGAAGAAGCTGACCACGGTCGAAGGCGAGACACTGACGGTGAAGCACGCCGACGGCAAGATCTGGATCATCGACGCCAAGGGCGACAAGGCGCAGGTCACCATTCCGAACGTCAACCAGTCCAACGGGGTGATCCACGTGGTGAACACCGTCCTGTTGCCGGCAACCTGATCATCTGGATGAGATCGCGAGCCGGGTTACGTTGTGACCCGGCTCGCTTCACATTGAGGTGATCCGATCGCGCGGCGCGGCCATCCACGGCCTGACCAGCACATTTTGCCGCACGACCGGGTAACAAAACGGGACTAAAAGCGTACAGGTGAGGGTTACGTCATCTGATCAAAGGTCTGATCCGATCATGTCGAGCCTGCCCACATCTGACGTGCACATGCCCGAACTGTCCGCTTCCGGCGTCCAGCCCGCGAAAGTGGTTCATCCCGCCTGGGTGCGGATCGTCCACTGGATCAACGCGCTGGCGATGATCCTGATGATCATGTCGGGCTGGCAGATCTACAACGCCTCGCCGCTGTTCGATTTCACCTTCTCGCGCTCGATCACGCTGGGCGGCTGGCTCGCGGGCGCGCTGCTGTGGCATTTCGCGGCGATGTGGCTGCTGATGGTGAATGGCCTCGTTTATCTCATTCTCGGATTAGTCACCGGCCGCTTCCGCCGCAAGCTGCTGCCGTTGTCGGCTGGCGGCGTCGTCAGCGATACGAAAGCGGCGCTGACCGGCAAGCTGTCGCACGCTGATCTCGCCATCTACAATCAGGTGCAGAAGCTGCTGTACGCCGGCATCATCGTGGTCGGTGTTCTGGTGGTGCTTTCGGGCCTGTCGATCTGGAAGCCGGTGCAGTTGCAATGGCTCACCGCATTGTTCGGCGGTTATGACACTGCGCGCTATGTCCACTTCTTCTGTATGGCCGCCATCGTTGCATTCCTCGTGATCCACGTCGCGCTGGCGCTGCTGGTGCCGAAAAGCCTGCGGGCGATGATCACGGGGCGCTGAGAGTACGAAGGACATCTCGTCATGGGCCGCATGCGCAATTTTCTGATCCCCGGCGTCGACAAGAAACTGCTGGTCAAGGACGCCACCAAACTGCTGCCGGATCCGGCGCGGCGTCGTTTCATCGCCGGCGGTGCAAGTCTCGGCGCGCTGACATTGCTGACCGGTTGCGACGTGCTCGACAGCTCGTCGGCCGAGGAGTTGCTGACGAAAGTGTCCAAGTTCAACGATCGCATTCAGGCCATGCTGTTCAACCCGAACACGCTGGCGCCGGAATATCCGGAAAGCGCGATCACGCGGCCGTTCCCGTTCAACGGCTACTATGCGCTGGAAGATGCGCCGAACGTTGACGGCGACAGCTGGAAGCTCGAGGTGCGCGGCCTCGTCGACAACAAGAAGTCGTGGACGCTGCAGGAGCTTTATCAGCTTCCGCAGGTCAAGCAGATCACGCGCCACATTTGTGTCGAGGGATGGAGTGCGATCGGAAGTTGGACTGGCACGCCGCTGCGGCATTTCCTCGAAGTGATCGGTGCTGACACCCGTGCAAAATACTGCTGGTTCCAGTGCGCCGACGTGGACGGCTACAACAGCCCGCTCGATATGGCGAGCGCACTGCATCCGCAGACTCAGATGACGTTCAAGTTCGACGACCAGATTCTGCCGCGCGCCTACGGTTTTCCGATGAAAATCCGCGTGCCGACCAAGCTCGGTTTCAAGAATCCGAAATATGTCATCTCGATGGAAGTCACCAACGACTACAAGGGCGGTTATTGGGAGGACCAGGGCTATAATTCATTCAGCGGAAGCTGAACAATTTGGAGTTGAAATCATTTAGTATTCGCCACCTGCGGTCCATCAGCCAGAGAGGCGTGTCATGCTGAAACGATTGCTTCTGACCATATCTGTATTGCTTTTATGCGCGACCGGTATCGCATCTGCGCAATCTGCGCGGGCCGTCCTCAAGGACACCAGCGGAAAGACGGTCGGCGACATCAATATGACGCAGGTGACGGATGGCGTTTTGATCAAACTCGATGCCAAGGGTTTGCCGCCGGGCGAGCATGCCTTCCATGTGCATGCGGTTGGTAAATGCGAGCCGCCGTTCAATTCCGCCGGCGGGCATTTCAATCCGGGCGACAAGAAGCACGGCATGATGGCGAAGGACGGCCATCACGCCGGAGACATGCCCAATCTGGTCGTTCCGTCATCGGGCGATCTGACGGTTGAGGTGGTGAATACCGCGGTCACCCTGGAAAAGAACAAGCCCAATTCCTTGTACCATCCCAATGGCACGGCCTTCGTGGTTCACGCCTCGCCCGATGACTACAAAACCGATCCGACCGGGAATGCCGGCGGCCGTATCGCCTGCGCTGTGGTCGAATAGGTCGCTGCGTCAGGCGGCTGGTGCGGGTTTGGCGAGGGAGCGTTGGCAGGCGCATGCGATGGCGCCGAGTGCCAGCGCCGCTGCCGAAACATTCAGCGCATAGGACAGGCTGCCCATCGCGTCGGTGATCGCGCCGGTGGCGATTGGCCCGAGTGTCTGTCCCAGTCCGAATGAAACAGTGAGGATGCCGATCACCTTCGGCCACACAGGCCGCGGATAGTTCAGTCGTGTGAACACGGTGGTTGCTGTTACCACGGCGAAAAAAGCGTTGCCGAACACGAAAGCGGATGCGGCAAGCAACGTGGGGGCCGTGCCGAACAGTGAGAGTCCGGTGCCGATGGCCGTGACGCCGATCAGAATTCCGGTGGACATGCCGCTGTGTCCGCGAGCCATCAGACCGCGCCAAATCCAGGGCGATGCAAACGCGCTGACCCCGATCAGGCACCAGAACGCGCTCTGTGCCATGGCGCCGCCGCCGGCATCGCGGATATAGGCGATCATGAAGGTCATGTAGGCGATGTAGCCGGCGCCGAACAGGAAATAGCCGGTCAGATAGGGCAGGATCGGACGCAGGGAGACGGTCGCGGATGCGGTCGTCTCTTTCGGTTCTGTCGCGTCGATTCGCGTGAGGATCACTGGCAACGTCAGCAGCGCCGAAATGGCCGTCAGCGCAACCCAGACGATCCACCACGAGCCGGGTCCGAATTCTTCGAGCAGGAATGGCGCCGCCACACCGGACACCACAATGCCGACGGCGGGCCCCATGTAGAACAGGCTAAGTAGAAACGCGCTTTGCGCAGGACGTGATTGCGCAATGCCTGCCGCCAACGCACCGCCGCCGACGAAGGCGATCGCAGCGCCAAGGCCTGCGAGCAAGCGCGCGAAACTGAATACGACCACGTTGCCGGTGATCGCGCACAACGCCAGCGAAATCAGGCAGGCGATCGTGCCGGCCCAGACGGAGGCGAACAGCCCGAACCGGCGGACGAATGCGGCGGCGCCGAGCGCGCCCGCCAGATAGCCGGCCGCATTGATCGTATTCATGAAGCCCGCAGTGGCGTAGGACCATCCGAGCGCGTCGCGCATGTCCGGCAACACCAGCGAATAGGCGAAGCGGCCAATGCCCAACCCCACCGCTGGGGCGAGTGCAAGCACGAGGATCGTGCGCGCGGCATTGATCTCCGACGATGGGGTGCTGGGTGCTGACAAGGAATGCTCCGACGCCGCAATCTGACAGGATTTTCGGCGCTCGAACAGCATTGTGCGAAACAATGGTGTCTTGCAAATCCCGCAGTAGCGCTCTAGCAAGTCCGGCAAGTTTTTACCGATAGAAACCACTCACAGGGCGTATCGATCATGGCAACCCACAAGCTCCTGCTCCTTCCCGGCGACGGCATCGGCCCTGAGGTCATGGCCGAAGTGAAGCGTCTGATCGACTGGCTGGGCGCGCAGGGCATCGCCAAGTTCGAGACCGAAACCGGGCTGGTCGGCGGCGCGAGCTACGATGCCGACAAGGTCTCGATCACCGATGCGACCATGGCGCTGGCGCAAGCCTCGGATGCTGTGATCTTCGGCGCAGTCGGTGGCCCGAAATGGGCGGATGTCCCTTACGAGGCGCGTCCCGAAGCCGGCCTGTTGCGGTTGCGCAAGGACATGGCGCTGTTCGCCAATTTGCGGCCGGCGATCTGCTACCCGGCACTCGCCGAATCATCGAGCCTGAAGAAGGACGTCGTCGAAGGCCTCGATATCATGATCGTGCGCGAGCTCACCGGCGGTGTTTATTTCGGTGAGCCGAAAACCATCACCGATCTCGGCAACGGCCAGAAACGTGCGATCGATACGCAGGTCTACGACACCTACGAGATTGAGCGCATTTCGCGCGTCGCTTTTGAGCTTGCGCGCAAGCGCCGCAACAAGATGACTTCGATGGAAAAGCACAACGTCATGAAGAGTGGCGTGTTGTGGAAGGAAGTCGTCACCCAGGTGCACGCGCGTGAATACAAGGACGTGCAGCTCGAGCATCAGTTGGCGGATTCCGGCGCGATGCAACTCGTGCGTCAGCCCAAGCAGTTCGATGTGATCGTCACGGACAACCTTTTCGGTGACATTCTGTCGGATATCGCCGCGATGCTGACTGGCTCGCTCGGCATGTTGCCGTCGGCTTCGCTCGGCGAGGTCGATCAGAAGACCAAGAAGCGCAAGGCGCTGTACGAGCCGGTCCACGGCTCGGCGCCCGATATCGCCGGCAAAGGCCTCGCCAATCCGGTAGCGATGCTGACCTCGTTCGGCATGGCGCTGCGTTATTCGTTCGATATGAGCGGTCTCGCCGACAAGCTCGATCAGGCGATTGCCACCGTGCTGGCGAACGGCATCCGCACCGGCGACATCAAGTCGGAAGGCTCGACCGTGGTCTCGACCTCGCAGATGGGCGAAGCGATCCTGAAGGAAGTGCAGGCGCTGCACGCCTGACAAAGAGGAATGGCGCTTAAACGAAAAATGCCCGGCTCACGCCGGGCATTTTGTTTGAACGATGTATCGTGGAAATCAGTAAAGCGGGAAACGCTCCGGATAACCGCCGAGATCTTCCGGCGGGCTGAGCGGTTGTCGCGCCTGATAGACCCGGTCAATGGTGTGGCCGTAGTTGTAGCCCGGCGGATAGGCGTAGTCGGTGAACTTGCGCTCGCCCGGCAGCACCTCGGTGCCGGCATCGAGCCACGACCGGCGGCTGATGTAGACGCGGGTGCGCGGACCCGAGCGATAGGAATAGCTCGTCGGGCTGCTGCGCTCGGCGCGAGGCTTCTTCGGCGCGGCGTTAGCGTCCGATGCGGGCAGACCGAACGCCATCACCGCGGCAGTGGCCAGCGCAAGTGTCGCCAGCTTGGTGCCCGACATGGTCGCTGCGGGGCCGTTCGCGCGGAAGAATTTCAAAACCATTATGTCCTCACGGGGATTCCAGATTGCGGTCATTTTATCCGCTCCGGTGATGAAGCCACAAGGTGAATTGGGCCACACTCGGCGACAATAACCTCCGGATAGATCAAATTGTTTCATGTCAGCCAGAGATTTAGCTCTGGCGGCGAATCACAGGCGTCCGCGCAGGACCGGATCGTCGAGAGTGGTCATCCAGCCCGCCCTGACATTAGCTGCGGCATAGCATCCGGCGCGTTTTAGTTCGGCATGAGCGAACAGCGCGGCCAGTTTGGGGTCGTTTCCGGCCGAGAGCAGCACGAACCGGTCGAGCAGACAGGCAATTGCGGCCCGCTGAGCGGGCTCTGACGATGGCTGGCAGGTCCAGCCGCTGAGCCGCAGGCGTGGCGCGGCGAAGTCCTTGGCGAACCCTGTGCAGGTGTTGCCCGGCGTGGCGCCCGTGATCCGGATGAGGTGAACGGAGCCGAACTTGCTGGTGATCACGCCGCCGGACTCGGTTCGAATCGGGCCATTCGCGCCGATTTGAGTGGCGAAGAGGGTCTCTATGGGTTCGAATCGGGCGACCTCCCTGCCGGGACGATAGAGCTCGATAAACGCAGTGGGCTTGCCGGCGGCCCCCGGCGCCCAGCGCAGGGTATCCTTGCGGCTTCCGTCGGGATGGCGAAGGGCCTCGTAAGGCTCTGTCATTCCTGACAAATCGAGTTGGGTGATGGTGAAGACGGGCTGCGGCCGGGCGACGGCGGTCCAGCTGGGCTCGGCGGCGGGCCTGGTTTCGATGGCCGCGCCGACCGGCGCGACCAGGAGATCTGCGAGGGTCGCGGCCAGCAAGGCGAGGCCGCAGACATAGGCCAGAAAGCGAACGGTAAACGCGCGCGCTTCGTCCTGAAAGCTGCGCAAGACAGGATGAATCTCCGCCAGATTGACGGGGTCCCGGTCGATCTGCAGTACGCTCATGCGAACGCGCCCTGTTTCAATTCTTGAAACCGACGCGATTGCCTGTAAATGAAGGGGCGTTCTGGCCCCGGAAGCGCGTCAGCGTTGTATTTTCGGCGTTTTTCGCATAGAAGCGCTGCCTCTTCCGTTTCCGCCCGGGGCGGGGACGAAGCATTTTTCTTCGGAGAGTCAATGATGGGTTACAAGGTTGCCTGCGTGGGAGCGACCGGCAATGTGGGCCGGGAAATGCTCAACATTCTGGACGAACGTGCGTTTCCGGCCGACGAGGTCGTGGCGCTGGCATCACGCCGCTCGACTGGCGTGGAAGTGTCCTATGGCGACCGCACCCTGAAAGTGAAAGCTCTCGAGAATTACGATTTCAGCGATGTCGACATCTGCCTGATGTCGGCAGGTGGCAGCGTGTCGAAGGAATGGTCGCCGAAGATCGCGGCCGCCGGCGCGGTGGTGATCGATAACTCGTCGGCCTGGCGCTACGACGCCGACGTGCCGCTGATCGTGCCGGAAGTGAATGCGGATGCAGTCGCCGGCTATACCAAGCGTGGCATCATCGCCAATCCGAACTGCTCGACCGCGCAGCTCGTCGTCGCGCTGAAGCCGCTGCATGACGCTGCGACGGTCAAGCGCGTCGTCGTCTCGACCTATCAGTCGGTGTCGGGCGCGGGCAAGGATGCGATGGACGAACTGTTCTCGCAGACCAAGTCCGTCTACACCAACGACGAACTGGTGACGAAGAAATTCCCGAAGCGTATCGCCTTCAACGTGATCCCGCAGATCGACGTGTTCATGGAGGATGGATACACCAAGGAAGAATGGAAGATGATGGCCGAGACCAAGAAGATTCTCGACCCCAAGATCAAGCTCACCGCGACCTGCGTGCGTGTGCCGGTCTTCATCGGACATGCCGAAGCCGTCACCATCGAGTTCGAGAAGCCGATCTCGGCCGATGAAGTCACCAGCATCCTGCGCAATGCTCCGGGCTGCCTCGTGATCGACAAGCGCGAGCCTGGTGGTTATGTCACGCCCTACGAGTGCGCGGGCGAAGACGCGACCTACATCAGCCGTATCCGCGAAGACGCGACGGTCGAGAACGGCATCTCGCTGTGGTGCGTGTCGGACAATCTGCGCAAGGGCGCGGCGCTCAATGCGATCCAGATCGCGGAATGCCTCGTTAATCGCAAGCTGCTGCAGCCGAAGAAGAAGGCCGCTTGAGCGTAGCCTCGTTGAGACAATAGAAAAAGGGCGCCGTGATCGGCGCCCTTTTTTGCTCTCACTTATCCGATGCCTGCGGATCGACTTTCGTAAATTCGCCGGTGGCGTGGTCGAGGATCGACAGCGATCCCTTGGCGACGCCGAAATAGGCGCCGTGCAATTGCAGCTTGCCGCGCTCGGCCAGAATGCGGATGCAGGGGAACGTCATCAGATTTTCGAGACTGGTCAGCACCGCCTGCTGTTCGACGTGGGAGATGAAGTCGTGATCGTGTTCATGGTGGTGATGCTTGGCGGTGTCCAGTGCGGGAGACAGGATCGACATCCATTTGCCGATGAAGTCGCCCGGTGACAGCGGCTCCGGATCCTGCACCAGCGCCTTGATGCCACCGCACTGGGCGTGTCCCAGCACCACGATATTCTTGACGTGCAGCACCTGTACCGCGAACTCCAGAGCGGCGGAGACGCCGTGTGCCTCGCCGTCCGGCGCGTAGGGCGGAACCAGATTGGCGACGTTGCGGACCACGAACAACTCGCCGGGGCCAGCGTCGAAGATCACCTCGGGTGAGACGCGGGAGTCACAGCAACCGATCACCATGGTCTCGGGCGATTGCCCGCGCTCAGACAATTCACGGTAGCGAGACTGCTCGGTTAGCAGCCGATGGGTCGCGAAGGCCCGGTATCCTGCAATCAATTCTTGAGGAAACAACTTCATGGCAAAACCTCCTCGCTGCTGATGGGGATGGCTAACCACATGCGTCGACGTCGAACAAGGCTTTCGGACATCGGACCAAGGTGCTATCGCCTCAGGTTCCGATGTTGAGGGATGAAACGCTATGATCCGTCCGCGCCGCAGTGTCCTTTTCATGCCGGGCTCCAATCCGCGCGCGCTCGAAAAGGCGCGGACGCTTCCGGCCGACGGTATCATTCTCGACCTTGAAGATGCGGTCGCGCCTGACGCCAAGGCAGCGGCGCGCGATCAGATTGCGCAGGCGGTTGCGGCGAAGGGTTTCGGCAAGCGCGAGGTGATCATTCGGATCAACAGCCTTGAATCGCCATGGTGGCTGGAAGATCTCGACATGGCTGCGAAGGCGAAGCCAGATGGCATCCTGGTGCCGAAGATCAACGGACCTGATGACCTCACTCGCATTGCTACCCGTTTCACCGATATCGGCGCCGACATGTCGATCCGTGTCTGGGCGATGATCGAGACGCCGATGGCGGTTCTGCAGGCGAAGGAAATTTCGGCTTGCGCGAAGGACGTTGAGATGCGGCTGGCTGGCTTCGTGTTCGGGCCCAACGACATCGCGCTCGAAACGCGGATGAAGATGCTGCCGGGACGCGAGGCGATGATCCCGCTGTTTGCACATTGCATCATGGCGGCGCGCGCCTATGGCGTCGAAATTCTCGACGGTCCTTACAGCGGCATCGGTGACGCGGAAGGATTCGCGAAAGAATGCACTCAGGGTCGGGACATGGGTTTTGACGGCAAGACGCTAATCCATCCGAGTCAGATCGAGGCCGCCAACGAAATCTACACACCGCCCGCGGCCGAGGTCGAACGCTCCCGCAAGATCATTGACGCGTTCAAGCTTCCCGAGAATGCCGGCAAGGGCGCCATTCAGCTCGACGGACGTATGGTGGAGCGGCTGCATGCCGAGATCGCGCGGCGCACGATTGCGATCTCAGAGGCGATCGCGAATCTGAGGGCGTAATGCGACGGGTCGGCGTTCATGCGCTGCAAACGAAAATGGCCGGGGTTAACCCGGCCATTTCAATTCTAGGTCTGTACGATCAGAGCCGTCCTACAGCCACGGACGATCGACGCGCTCCTTGGCTTCGAACGTGTCGATCGACGGCTTCTTCTGCATGGTCAGGCCGATATCGTCGAGACCGTTGAGCATGCAGTGCTTGCGGAACTCATCGAGCTCGAACTTGATAGTGCCGCCGTCAGGGCCGCGGATTTCCTGATTCTCGAGATCAACGGTCAGCGTCGCGTTAGCGCCGCGATCGGCGTCGTCGAACAGCTTGTCGAGTTCTTCCTGGCTGACGCGGATCGGCAGGATGCCGTTCTTGAAACAGTTGTTGTAAAAAATGTCGCCGAACGAGGTCGAAATCACGCAGCGGATGCCGAAATCGGCCAGTGCCCACGGCGCGTGCTCGCGGCTCGAGCCGCAGCCGAAATTGTCGCCGGCGACGAGAATCCTGGCCTGGCGGTAGGCCGGCTTGTTGAGCACGAAATCCGGGTTCTCGCTGCCGTCGTCTTTGTAGCGCTGTTCGGAAAACAGGCCCTTGCCGAGACCGGTGCGCTTGATCGTCTTCAGGTACTGCTTCGGAATGATCATGTCGGTATCGACATTGATGATCTTCAGAGGCGCAGCCACGCCGGTCAGCGTCGTAAATTTTTCCATCGTTCGGTTCTCGGGTTTTATGACCGGATCGGTCCGATATCCGAGGTTGGTGTATCGGGAAACCGACCGGTGGAAAAGCGCAAATTGCGCAGAGGAGAGGTGGCAAAACCGGCCGTTAAAGGCCCTCTGGAGTTGACGTCACCGACCCAATCGGGGACGTTTCTGCCCGGATTTCGATTTAAATGGGGGAGCGCCTGATGCAAGGCCAGACTCGCGCACTGTGCGCCGTGCTGTCCGTTTTCTGTCTCGTGGCAGGCGCCAGCATTGTGCGTGCGGCGGACGGTGCTGCCGGCGAGGTCCGGGCGGGCACGTCCAGTGCATCAGCAATCGCTCCGACCGATGTCTCGTTTCAGGCGCGGACCAGACGCGCTCCGCGCCGGGTGCACATCTACGGCCGCTCGCGTGGCCCGGGACCGAACTCCGTACGTATCTGCAATGCGCATTACGAGCAGGAATTCCGGCTGAGCGGCACGGTGATCGTGCCGAAGATGCATTGCTATTGGAGCGGCTGAGCGCGTTCGCCAGCCATCAAATTGCGTCATGATTACGACGCTCATATTCACTTCGTGTTCACGTTCCCACTCCTAGCCTTGGATGCGTTGTGGCTCGTCAGGGCGGCAGCGATGCCCTTGATCAGACCGGCTTGATCAAAACTTTATGGGCTTGATCCGATAAGGAGTGGAAATTCATGAAAAAGATTCTTGGCTTCCTCGCGGTTGCGGGGCTGTTGGTTGTGGCGGCTCCGTCGGGCCCGGCACAGGCGGCGTCGTTCGCCGATCCCGGCGCTGCGGCAGCTGCAAGGCAGGTCACGGATGGTGTAACCCAAGTTGATTGGCGCCCTGTACGCACCATTCCGCACAGCCATCGTCACCACTACCGGCATCGTCATCACGGTTGGCACCGGCATCGTGTTCATCGCCACCACTATCGGCATCATCACCATCGGCGCCATCACCATCATCACCGCTGATCTCGTGACGGCTGCTGCGGATAATCGCGGCAGCCGTTTCGCATGATTTCGGAATGGTCAGACGAAACCGGAACCGTTCGAACGCGTTAAATCAATACATTGAATTGGATCGGAGGGATCTCTCATGAAAGCAATTCTCGGTGCGGCCTTCGTCGCGGCCGCTGTAGCCTTCTCAGGTGCGATCGCCGCTCCCGCTACGGCTGCGCCGGCGAAGGGCGTCTCGCAGAATCACGATGCAAAGACCGCCGCTGAGTCGACGGACATCAGCGCGCGTCGGCGTCGTTATTACCGCCGTCACTATTATCGGCCTTACTATTATCGCCCGTACTATCGGCCTTATTACCGGCCCTACTATTATCCGCGGCCTTATTACTATCGGCCGTATCGCCATTACTACGGCGGGCCGCGCTTCTATGGTCCAGGCTTCGGCTTCGGATTTGGCTGGTAAGCACGCGGCTCGATCAAAAATAAACAGGCGCCCCTTCGGGCGCCTGTCGTGTTTCTGAGGCTTGTCGCAAACAGCGTTACGAGCGCCACTCGCGGATATCGACGAAGTGCCCGGCGATCGCCGCTGCTGCGGCCATGGCTGGTGACACCAGATGCGTGCGGCCCTTGAAGCCCTGACGACCTTCGAAGTTGCGGTTCGAGGTCGACGCGCAACGCTCTTCCGGCGACAGCTTGTCCGGGTTCATGGCGAGACACATCGAGCAACCCGGCTCGCGCCATTCGAAGCCGGCCTTGAGGAAAACCTTGTCGAGACCTTCGGCTTCCGCCTGCTCCTTCACGAGGCCGGAGCCCGGCACGATCATCGCATTGACGTGGCCGTTGACAGTGCGGCCTTCGACAACCTTGGCGGCTGCACGCAAATCTTCGATGCGGCCGTTGGTGCACGAGCCGATGAATACGCGGTCGAGCTTGATGTCGGTGATCCTGGTGCCGGCCTTCAGGCCCATGTAGTCGAGCGCGCGCTGCTTCGAGAGCCGCTTGGCTTCGTCCTCGATTTTGGCCGGATCGGGCACAAGGCCGGTCACGGAGATCACGTCTTCAGGCGAGGTGCCCCAGGTGACGATTGGCGGCAGCTTGGCGGCATCGAGCCGGATCTCGGCATCGAAATGCGCGCCGTCGTCGCTGTGCAGCGTTTCCCAGTAGCGCATCGCTTTGTCCCAAGCATCGCCGGTTGGTGACATCGGACGACCCTTGAGGAATTCGTAGGCCTTTTCGTCCGGCGCAACGAGGCCGGCGCGCGCGCCACCTTCGATCGACATGTTGCAGACCGTCATGCGGCCTTCCATGGTCAGCGCGCGGATCGCTTCACCAGCGTATTCGAGCACGTAGCCAGTGCCACCTGCGGTGCCGATTTCACCGATGATGGCGAGAATGATGTCCTTCGCGGTCACGCCGTCCGGCAGCTTGCCGTCGACGACCGCGCGCATGTTCTTGGCCTTCTTCTGGATCAGCGTCTGGGTCGCCAGCACGTGCTCGACTTCCGAGGTGCCGATGCCATGCGCCAGCGCGCCGAACGCGCCGTGGGTCGAGGTGTGGCTGTCGCCGCACACGATCGTGGTACCCGGCAGCGTGAACCCCTGTTCGGGGCCGATCACGTGCACGATGCCCTGCCGCTTGTCGTACTCGTTGTAGTACTCAATGCCGAATTCGCGCGCGTTCGCGGCGAGCGTCGCGATCTGTTCGGCGCTTTCCGGATCGGGATTGGGCTTGGAGCGGTCGGTGGTCGGCACGTTGTGGTCGACGACCGCGAGCGTCTTGCTGGGCGCATGAACCTTGCGGCCCGACGTGCGCAGTCCTTCGAACGCCTGCGGCGAGGTGACCTCATGGACAAGGTGGCGATCAATGTAGAGGAGGCAGGTCCCGTCGGGCTGCTCATCCACCAGGTGATCGTTCCAGATCTTGTCGTACAGGGTCGTCGGTTTGGCCATCGTCAGGGGTCCGGTTGTTGATTTATGGCCCGGCCGTCCGGGCAGGGCTTTTTACTCGCATCGTGCGCAAGGGGAAAGTATTCTTGCGCATATAAGGCCTTACACAAGGTGACTCAATGTCCGCTCGTCCCCCGGTTGCGCCCTATCTCACGGTCTCGCCCGCCGCCGGGGCGATCGCTTTTTACGCCGCGGCGTTCGATGCCAAGCAGAAGGCGCTGATGCCGGCGCTCGATGGCCTGCGGATCATGCATTGCGAGCTCGAGATCAACGGCGGGGCGCTGTTCCTCGCCGATGCGTTTCCGGAGTTCGGCAAGACGCGAGGCCCGCTGCCGGCTGAGCCGGTCACCATGTCGGTCAGCCTCGAATTCGCCACCGCCGAGCAGGTCGATGAGGTCTTCGCGCGCGCCACCAAGCTCGGAGCCTCAGGTGAAGTCACACCGACCGATTCGTTCTGGGGCACGCGCACCGCGATTGTGCGCGACCCGTTCGGCCATCGCTGGATCATGAACGGCCCGTTGAAGCGCTAGTTTTTGAAAGTACCGTAGCGACAACAAAAAACGCGGCCAGAAGCCGCGTTTTTCAAATCAGAATGAAGCGATGTAGCGCGGATTACTCCGCGGCCGCAGCCTGACGAGTGTCCTGCTTCTCGGCGATGCGGGCCGACTTGCCGCGCAGACCACGCAGATAATACAGCTTGGCGCGACGCACCTTGCCCCGACGCACCAGCTTGATCGAGTCGATCATCGGCGAGTAGATCGGGAACACGCGCTCCACGCCTTCGCCGTAGGAAATCTTGCGCACGGTGAAGCTCTCGTTGAGGCCACCGCCATGACGGCCGATGCAAACGCCTTCATAGGCCTGCACGCGGGTACGCTCGCCTTCCTTGACCTTCACATTGACGGTCACGGTGTCGCCCGGTCCGAAGTCGGGAATGGTCTTGCCGGCGGCAAGCTTCTCGAGTTGCTCTTTCTCGAGCTCCTGAATGATGTTCATCGCAAAACTCCATCGGCGGCGCGCCCGGACAGGGCTGCGCGGAAATTCGGTATCCAGCATGCGCGGATTTGGCGCTGCTATACGCCAAAGATCGACGGTTGTCACCCGTCCGTCGTCTTTTTTGGTGTCCCCGGATGCTTCTTTTCAGCCGCAGCCCAGAGGTCCGGCCGACGGGCTTGGGTCAGGGCTTCGGCTTCCGCCCGCCGCCATGCAGCGATCCTGGCGTGATCACCGGACACCAGTACATCCGGAATGGGACGGTCCTCGAAGACCTGGGGCCGGGTAAATTGAGGGTATTCCAGTAGGGAAGCGGAGAAGCTTTCATCGGTTCCCGAGGCAATCTTGCCCATGACTCCCGGCAAAAGCCGGACACAGGCGTCAATCAGGGCCATAGCCGCGATTTCGCCCCCCGAGAGCACATAGTCCCCGATCGAGATTTCCTCGAGCTGGCGGGCTTCGATGACCCGTTGGTCGACGCCCTCAAACCGCCCGCAGACGATCATGGGCCCGGGCCCGTCGGCCAGTCGGGCCACACGATCCTGGGTCAGCGGAGTTCCGCGCGGGCTCATCAGCAAGCGTGGGCGGTCCGGGTCGATTCCGGCCGCATCGATCGCTGCCGCCAATACATCGGCGCGCAGCACCATGCCGGGGCCGCCGCCGGCCGGGGTGTCATCGACGCTGCGGTGACGATCGGTCGCAGCATCGCGGATATCGCGCGCCTCGAGCGCCCAGATTCCGGACGCAAGCGCGCGGCCCGCGAGACTGATGCCAAGCGGGCCGGGAAACATCTCGGGAAACAGCGTGAGCACGGTCGCGCGCCACATCGCTAGCGGTCCAAGGTCTGAGGTGGGGTGTCGTCGTCCAGTTCGTCGCCGTCGATTTCTTGCGGGAGGTCGATCACCACATGGCCGGCAGTCAGATCGACGGTCGGTACCACGGCGTCAGTGAAGGGCAACAGAAGGCTAGGTCCGCGCGGCGGCGAGATTTCGATGATGTCGCCGGCGCCGAAATTATGGATTGCCGCCACCTTGCCGATGTCCTGGTATTGCGCGTCGATGGCGCGCAGGCCGATCAGGTCGGCGTGGTAATACTCGCCCTCTTCGGTGTCGGGCAGACGATCTCGCGGGATGTAGAGTTCGATGCCATTGATGCGGGCGGCGTCATCGCGCGTGGTGATGTCCTTGAATGCCGCGACCAGGTGATCCTTGGCCTCGCGGGCGCGCAGCACTTCAAATTGCCGCGCGCCGTCCTTTGTGGTGAGCGCGCCGTAGTTGAGAACCGCGAGCGGATTCTCTGTGAACGGCCACAGCTTCACTTCGCCGCGCACGCCATGCGCGGCGCCGATTTTCGCAACGCAGATCAGCGCTGCCTTGGTCACAGTGCGCGATTACTTCGCCGCTTCGGCGGCTGCCTTGCGCTCCTTGCGCGGCACGGCCTTCTGCGGATTGTTGCGCGCGGTGCGCTTGGCAACGCCCGATGCATCGAGGAAGCGCATCACGCGATCCGACGGCTGGGCACCCTTGGCCATCCACGCCTTGACCTTCTCCAGGTCGAGATTGAGGCGTGCTTCGTTTTCCTTCGGCAGCAGCGGATTGAAGTAGCCGAGGCGCTCGATGAAGCGGCCATCGCGCGGATAGCGCGAGTCGGCGACGACGACATGGTAGAACGGGCGCTTCTTGGTGCCCGCGCGCGACAGGCGAATGACGACTGACATTTAGGTCTCCGTTTGGTGTTCAGGTTGAATGCGAAATCGGGGCGTCACTTCTTCTTGCCGAGGCCCGGGAATCCGCCGAGCCCTGGCAATGTTGGTTTTCCAAGACCGGGAAGGCCGGGGAAATCTTTTGGCAGCGTCGGCGCGCCCTGCGGAATGCCGCCGGGCATTTTGTCCGCGAGCTCTTTCATCGCTTCCGCCGACGGCATGCCGCCGCCGCCAAAGCCCATCGCCTGCGCCATGCCCGCGAGCGGGCCACGCTTGCCCGAACCCATGGCCTTCATCATGTCGGCCATGTTCCGGTGCATCTTGAGCAGCTTGTTGACTTCCTCGACCTTGAGGCCGGCGCCGGCGGCGATGCGCTTCTTGCGGCTGGCCTTGAGGATGTCGGGATTCTTGCGCTCCTCGCGCGTCATCGAGTCGATCACCGCCATTTGGCGCTTAACGACACGCTCGTCGAGATTGGCGGCGGCCAGCTGATTTTTCATCTTGGCGATGCCGGGCATCATGCCCATCAGGCCGCCGAGGCCGCCCATGTTCTGCATCTGCGCAAGCTGTTCGCGCAGGTCGGCAAGGTCGAACTTGCCCTTGCGCATTTTCTCGGCGGTGCGCGCAGCCTTCTCCGCATCGATATGCGCGGCGGCCTTCTCAACCAGCGACACGACGTCGCCCATGCCGAGGATGCGGCCGGCAATGCGCGACGGATGGAAGTCTTCGAGAGCGTCGGTCTTTTCGCCGGTGCCGATCAGCTTGATCGGCTTGCCGGTGACCGCGCGCATCGACAGCGCGGCGCCGCCACGGCCGTCGCCGTCGACACGGGTCAGCACGATGCCGGTGAGGCCGACGCGCTCATTAAAGGCGCGGGCGAGATTGACGGCGTCCTGACCGGTCAGCGAGTCGGCGACCAGCAGCACTTCATGCGGTGTCGCCGCGGTCTTCACCGTGGCGGCTTCCTGCATCATCTCTTCGTCGAGCGTGGTGCGGCCTGCGGTGTCGAGAAGCACCACGTCGTAGCCGCCGAGCTTGCCGGCCTGCAGCGCGCGCTGCGCGATCTGCGGCGGCATCTGTCCGGCGACGACCGGAAGGGTTTCAATCGACAGGTCGCGGCCGAGCACCGCGAGCTGTTCCTGCGCAGCCGGGCGATAGACGTCGAGCGACGCCATCAGCACCTTCTTCTTGTCGCGCTGGGTGAGGCGGCGCGCCAGCTTGGCGGTGGTTGTGGTTTTACCCGAGCCCTGCAGGCCGACCATCATGATGGCGATCGGCGCGGGCGCGTTGAGATCGATTTGCTGGCTGTCGGAGCCCAGGGTTTCGACGAGCTGGTCGTGGACGATCTTCACGACCATCTGGCCCGGCGTCACCGACTTGACGACGGTGGCGCCGATCGCCTGTTCGCGGACCTTATCGGTGAACGAGCGTACGACCTCGAGCGCGACGTCCGCCTCGAGCAAAGCGCGGCGCACTTCGCGCATGGCACTGTCGACATCAGCCTCCGTCAGCGCACCGCGCCGCGTCAGCTTGTCGAGAATGCCTCCGAGCCTTTCCGACAGATTGTCGAACATTCCGGCGTCGTATCCCGTTGCGCTCCCCGCAGGGAGATGAAGTTCCAAACACGTTTGCGCCCGAGGGCGCACAGCGCTGTCGGGCGTTGACCTCCGGTCTCTGGGACCGGGCGGCGGGTCGAAAAGAAAATCTTTCCGAGAAGTCGCGCGGTTAAAGCCCCATGGGCCTCGAAAGTCAAGAAAAGACCGGAAAAGGAGGTTTTTGCGGCGAGGCTCCGGGATCTGGTCGCGAAGCTGTCACTTGCCGAATCCGGACTTTTCGGGGCGAATCGGGCCATGAAACTCACCCGCCGCCGCCTTTTTGGCCTGCTGGCCGGCACTGCCGTCGCCATCGGTGTGCCGTCTGCCTGGATGTCCCGCATGAAGAGCTACGCCGGTCCGGTGTCTGATCATTTCAACGGAACCCACTTTTTCGACCCCGACGGCGCGCCGTCCAAGCCGCTGTGGCAGGTCCTGCGCTGGCAGGCGACCAAGCAGGCAGCGAAATGGCCGGCATGGGCACCGAGCCCCTATGCTGACACGCCGCCGCCGCGGGTCACCGGCGCGGCTGCCCGACTGTCCTACGTAGGGCATGCGAGTTGGCTGATCCAGACTGCCGGCCTCAACATCCTGATCGATCCGGTGTGGTCTGAACGCTGCTCGCCATTCTCGTTCGCCGGGCCGAAACGGGTCAACGATCCGGGGATCGCGTTCGACAAACTGCCGCCGATCGATGCCGTCCTGGTGTCGCACGGTCACTACGATCACCTCGATGTCGCGACGCTGTCGCGGCTGGCGGCAAGGTTTTCGCCGCGCGTTGTCACGCCGCTCGGCAACGACATCGTCATGCGCGATGCCGACAGCGCCATTCGCGCCGAGGGATTCGATTGGGGGCACCGCATCGAGCTTGGCGACGGCGCTGCCGTGACTCTGGTGGCGACGCGGCACTGGACCGCGCGCGGCCTGTTCGATCGCAACAAATCGCTGTGGGCGAGCTTCGTGCTCGAGACGCCGGCCGGCAAGATCTACATCGTGTGCGATTCAGGTTATGGTGATGGCCGTCATTTCCGCCGAGTGCGCGAAGTGCACGGGCCACTGCGTGCCGCGATTCTGCCGATCGGCGCCTACGAGCCGCGCTGGTTCATGCGCGATCAGCACATGAATCCGGAAGACGCTGTGAAGGCGCTGGCCGATTGTGGGGCGCCCATGGCGCTCGCGCATCATCACGGCACGTTCCAGCTCACCGATGAGGCGATCGACGCACCGGTTCAGGCACTGAGTGCTGCGCTCGATGCCGCCAGTGTGTCGCGCGAAAAATTCGTCGCGCTGAAGCCCGGGCAGGTGATGGAGATCTAGCTCGCAAACAAAAGCCTCATGGTGAGGAGCCGCATCGCGGCGTCTCAAACCATGAGGCGTAAGACATTTCATTCTTCGAGACGCCGAAGACGCGTTCCTCAGGATGAGATTTTGCGAGACATTATGGCGCCTTCGGCTTGATCTCGTACGACACGCTCACCGACACGCGCAGCGTTTCTTCGCCCGGCGCAACCGGCGCAGAGTCGGCCATGGCCGCAGCCATCTTCCGGTAGGGCATCGGGCCAGGCGTGCCGTGTTCGGAAATATTCAGCGGCGCGCCCAGCGTCACGCCGGCCGCGCGGGCGAGGATGTCGGCCTTGCGGTGTGCGTCCTCGACCGCCTTGGCGCGCGCATCGTCAAGCAGTTTTGAGGCCTGTGACACCATGAAGCTGATGCCGCTGATATCGTTGGCGCCGCTCGACACCAGCGCATCGATGGCGTTGGCGACTTTCGTGACGTCGCGCACTGTGACGGTGACGCGGTTGCTGGCGCGATAACCGACGATCTGCATCGGCCCGCGATCACCTTTGATCGGCGCGCTCTGCGGCTGCAGCGACAGGCGCGAAGTCTGAATGTCCTTGTCGGCAATGCCCGAGCCCTTCAGTGCCTGCAGCACGGCGCCCATCGCCTTGTTGTTGGCGGCGCTGGCATCGCGCGCGGTCTTCGCTTCGGTGGTGACGCCGCCGTTGATCTCGGCGAGATCCGGCGGCACCGAGACAGTCGCTTCGCCGGTCACCGAAATCGCTGGCGGTGGTGTCTCAGCGGCAGCGGGCGAGATCGCGCAGGCGAGAAGGATTGCGGCAAAGACTGGAAGATGACGCATGAAGAAAACTCCGTTTATTTCAGCGGTACAAAAACATTGATGACGAGCTTGTCCTCGGTGGTCGTCAGCGGGTCGGTGACGTACTCCTCGATGAAGGTGTCCTTCGCCTCGAGTTTCTTGTCGTCGAGATGGTTGGTGATCGCCTCGTAGGTGTTGTCCATGTTGTCGTAAGAGCCGTGATGGACGAACTTAAGCGCTTTGCCCTCAGGTGACTGGCTCATGCTCATGTCCTTGCCGACGTCCTTGATGTCCTTGTCGACGGGGATTTCTGCGAGGAACGAAAAGCCGGCGTCATCAGTCGAGGTGTAGATGATCAACGTCGGTCCTGCCGGAGTAACGTTCTGCTTCTTGAGGAAGACCGTCAGGGTCTTGATCGACTCGACAATGTTCTCGAATGCCGATTCCCAGTTTGAGGTGCCGCGCAGCGACAGCACCTTCTTGGCCGTCAGCGTGACTTCCTCGCCGAACGGCTCGGCCGCCTGCGCTTTCTGGTCGGCCGGTGGCGTGGCCGGCGTCTGCGCGGCCGCGGGTGGGGTGGCGCTCGCAGGCGGCGTCGCAGGTGCTGCAGTATCCGGCGCGGCAGGTGGCGCGGGTGGAGTTGGTGTCGCGGTTGAGGGGGCCGGCGTGGTGGCGGAAGGAGCGGGCGTTGTGGCCGAATCTGCCGGAGCCTTCTGGTCGGCAGGTGGTGTCGCCGGGGTCGCAGCCGGTGGGGATGCGGTCTGGGCCACGGCGAGTGCGGGAAGGCTCAGCCAGATCGTGGCGGGCACCAGAATTCGGGCGAAAAGGGAGGGGCGGCTCATTCGGCGGTCTCCATGGGCATTCCTGTCGGCCTCATCCCGGGCGGACCGCCCACACTAGAATGTTTTCGGTTCCGTTTGAATCAGAACCGCGGCGGCCATTCCGTGCCAACTCTGCACGTTTCCATGACAGATATGCGTCTGACGGCGGAAGTAGGGCGGCCGATGATGCGGACTGGCCAAATTCGGCGCCATTCGCCATATAGGCGGCAGAGGGTTTGAGAATGAGCGCGCTCGCCAACCACAGCTTTGCCAAGATGAACGGGATCGGCAACGAGATCGTCGTCCTCGATCTCCGCGATTCGAAGACCGGTGTCAGCGCCGACGAAGCGCGCGCTATCGCTGGTCCCGGCGGCGTGGCTTACGACCAGTTGATGGTGCTGCAGCCGCCACGCCTGCAGGGCACCACGGCCTTCATCCGTATCTACAACAACGATGGCTCGGAAGCCGCCGCCTGCGGCAACGGCATGCGCTGTGTCGCGCGGCAGGTGTTCGCGGAAACCGGCAAGGATGCGTTGACCTTCGAGACTCGCGCCGGACTGCTCAACTGCTGGCAGGGGCCTCAGCCTGGCCTCTACACCGTGGACATGGGCGTGCCGAAGTTCGGCTGGCAGGACATTCCGCTCGCCGAGGAATTCCGCGACACGCGTTATATCGAACTGCAGGTCGGGCCCATCGATGCGCCGATCCTGCATTCGCCGTCCGTGGTCAGCATGGGCAACCCGCACGCGATTTTCTGGGTCGATGATATCGAGGCCTACGACCTCATCCGCTTCGGGCCGCTGCTGGAAAATCACCCGATCTTTCCGGAGCGTGCCAACATCACGCTTGCCCATGTCGTCGATCGCGATCACATCGTGATGCGGACATGGGAGCGCGGCGCTGGACTCACCAAGGCCTGCGGCTCGGCGGCCTGCGCGACGGCGGTGGCGGCCGCGCGACTCAAGCGCACCAATCGCATCGTCAACATGACGCTGCCTGGCGGCGAACTCACGATCGAATGGCGCGAGCGCGACGACCATGTGCTGATGACCGGCCCCGCCGTGTTGGAATACGAAGGCAAGTTCGATCCGTCGTTGTTTACCAGCGTCGCGTGAGATGAGTGTCGACGTCGTCACCTTCGGCTGCCGCCTCAACAGCTTCGAATCGGAAGTCATCCGCCGGGAGGCCGCGAACGCCGGTCTCGATGAGGCGATCGTCGTCAACACTTGCGCCGTCACCAATGAGGCAGTAGCGCAGGCGCGGCAGACCATCCGCAAACTGCGGCGCGATCATCCCGATGCAAAGATCGTCGTGACGGGTTGCGCCGCCCAGACACAAGCCAACATGTTCGCGGAGATGGCCGAGGTCGATCGCGTGCTCGGCAACGACGACAAGATGCGCAGCGAGGCGTGGCAGGCAACGAAAGCGGCGTTGACGGATGCGCCGTCGCTCAGCCTCGCCGCCGAAGAGAAGATTGCGGTCGCCGACATCATGGCGGTGACCGAGATGGCGCCGCATCTGCTCGAGGGTTATCAGCGCGGCCTGCCACGGGTTTTCGTGCAGGTGCAGAACGGTTGCGATCACCGTTGTACATTTTGCATCATTCCTTACGGGCGCGGCAATTCGCGTTCGGTCGCGATGGGCGCGGTGGTCGATCAGGTGCGTGCGCTGGTCGAAACGGGTCATGCCGAGATTGTTTTGACCGGTGTCGATCTCACGAGTTACGGCGCCGATCTGCCGGGCGCGCCCAAGCTCGGCACGTTGACCAAACAGATCTTGCGTCACGTTCCCGATTTGAAGCGTCTGCGCATCTCGTCGATCGATTCGATCGAAGCCGATCGCGACTTGCTCGATGCGATCGCGACCGATGAGCGGCTGATGCCGCATCTGCATCTGTCGCTGCAGGCCGGCGACGACATGATCCTGAAGCGCATGAAGCGGCGGCACTCCCGCAAGGATGCCATCGAGTTCTGTGCGCAGGTGCGACGCTTGCGGCCCGACATCGCGTTTGGGGCGGATATCATTGCCGGCTTCCCGACCGAGACCGACGAGATGTTTGCGCGCTCATGCGATCTGGTCGATGAATGTGATCTCACCTTCCTGCACGTCTTTCCCTATTCACCGCGCCCCGGCACACCGGCAGCGAAGATGCCGCAGGTCAACGGCGTTATGATCAAGGAACGGGCGCGTCGCTTGCGCGAGGCCGGCGATGTCGCGCTGAAGCGGCGGTTGATTTCGGAAGTAGGACGCAAACGTCAGGTGCTGATCGAGAGCGACACACAAGGCCGCACCGAGCATTTCATGCCGGTAGCGCTTGCGGGCGGTGTAGCTGGTGACGTGCGCGCGCTGACAATCACGGGTCATGACGGCGCTCGGTTACTGGTGTGACGCTTCTTCCTGCTTGATTGCAGCGTCTTCCCCATTCCATCCGCACGCGCGCAGGCGTTCTTGCATATGCGGCGGCACCGGCGCAACGACACGCACCGGCGGCTTGTTCTTCGAAATCGGGATCACGATCTCGCGGGCATGAAGATGCAGCGTCGGTTCGCCGAAACGCGGGCCGTTGCCATAGATGTTGTCGCCGACGATCGGCCAGCCCATTGCCGAGCAATGCACGCGCAACTGATGGGTGCGGCCGGTGATCGGCTCCAGTGCCAGCCAGGTCAGGCCGTCGCCGCGCCCGAGCACCTGCCAGCGGGTGAGCGAAGGGAACCCGTTGGGGTCGGGCTTCTGCCACCAGCCGCGTTCTTCATTCAATCGCCCCAAAGGAATGTCGATCTCGCCCGCGTCCTCAGTCGGGCTGCCCTCGACGGCCGCCCAATAGGTCTTGGAAATCTTGCCATGCTTGAACAGCAACCCGAGCGTCGCCGTCGCCTTGCGATGACGGCCGAGCACCAGACAGCCGGAAGTGTCGCGGTCGAGCCGATGCGCCAGCACTGGCGGGCGCGGCAGGCCGTAGCGCAGGGCGTCGAACGAAGCTTCGAGATTGGCGCCGCCCTTGGGGCCGCGATGCACCGGTATGCCGGCCGGCTTGTCGATCACCAGCATCAGCCCGTCGCGGTGAAGCACGCGGGTCTGAATTTCCTCAGGTGTCGGTTGTGGCGTATCCATCGTCGCGGTGGCTTTCGTTTGCGGCGTGAACCGGCTAACACAATCCTCGCATGAGTGACAGCACACAAGATCAACCGAAACAAAGCTGGTGGCGGCGCCTGTCCGCCGGCCTGAAACGGACGTCGAACTCGATCGGCAGTGCGGTGGCGGACCTTGTCACCAAGCGCAAGCTTGATGGCGCAATGCTTGAGGACATCGAGGACGTGCTGCTGCGCGCCGACCTCGGAACCGAGGTCGCGGCGCGGATCGCGGAAGCCGTCGGCAAGGGGCGTTACGACAAGTCGGTGTCGGCGGAGGATGTGCAGAACATTGTCGCCGCTGAAGTCGAGAAGGTGCTGGCGCCGGTGGCGCAGCCGCTGGTGATCGAGGCCACGCACAAACCGTTCGTTGTCCTCGTCGTCGGCGTCAACGGATCGGGCAAGACCACGACCATCGGCAAGCTGGCGGCGAAGTTTTCGAGCGAAGGCCGCAAGGTGATGCTGGCGGCGGGCGACACGTTCCGCGCCGCAGCCATCGAACAATTGAAAGTCTGGGGTGAGCGCACCAAATCGCCGGTGGTGGCGCGGTCGCAAGGCTCGGACTCCGCCAGTCTCGCCTTTGAGGCGATGGAGGCGGCGAAGGCTGATGGCCGCGACGTGCTGCTGATTGATACCGCCGGGCGATTGCAGAACAAGACAGAATTGATGATCGAGCTCGAGAAGGTCGTGCGCGTTATCAAGAAGGTCGATGCCTCGGCGCCGCATGCGGTGCTGCTGGTGCTCGATGCGACCGTCGGCCAGAACGCGCTGTCGCAGGTCGATGCCTTCCACAAGACGGCAGGCGTGACGGGCCTGGTGATGACCAAGCTCGATGGCACTGCGCGCGGCGGCATCCTCGTCGCGCTGTCGTCGACGTACAAATTGCCGGTGCATTTCATCGGCGTTGGCGAAGGGGTTGAAGACCTGTCGCCGTTCACCGCCAAGGATTTTGCCAAGGCGATCGCAGGACAGGATTCATGAGCAAGCCCGCGCCGCACCCGTTGTTCAAGCTCGCGACCGAGTTGGGACCTTTGGTGATCTTTTTTGCCGCCAACGCGAAGTTCGGCCTGTTCGTCGCCACCGGCGCGTTCATGGTCGCGATCGTCGCGGCGATCGCCGTGTCTTACGTCGTGACCAAGCACGTGCCGATCATGGCGCTCGTCACCGCGTTCATCGTGCTGGTGTTCGGCGGGCTGACGCTGGCGCTGCACGACGAAATCTTCATCAAGGTCAAGCCGACCATCATCTATTCGCTGTTCGCGGCGACGCTCGGCATCGGCCTGCTGTTCGGTCGCTCGTTCATCGCGCTGATGTTCGACCAGATGTTCAACCTGACGCCAGCGGGTTGGAAACAGCTCACAATCCGCTGGGCATTGTTCTTCGCTGCGATGGCGGTGCTGAACGAGATCATCTGGCGCACCCAGACCACGGACTTCTGGGTCGCGTTTAAGGCGTTTGGCGTCATTCCGATTACGGCGGTGTTCGCGATGCTGCAGACGCCGCTGATCAAGCGCTATCACATCGAACCGGCCACCGACGAAGCCAGCGATCTCGAGCGCGGCGACATCACCAAGGGCTGACGCGCGCCCTTACGCGCCGGCTTTCAGGGCCTTCTCGATTTCAGGCTTGAGCATGCGTTCGATATTGTCGGGTGTGATCGGCCCGACCAGCTTGTAGGCGATCGCACCATTGCGGCCGATGATGAAGGTCTCCGGCACACCGTAGACACCCCATTCGATTGAAGCACGACCGTTGACGTCGGCGCCGACCGCCGCGAACGGATTGCCGTAGCGGCCGAGGAAGCGGCGGGCATTGTCAGCCGCATCCTTGTAGTTGATGCCGATAACGCGGATGCGCTTGTCCTTCGCAAGATCGACCAGCAACGGCGCTTCGTCGTGACACGGCACGCACCATGACGCCCAGACGTTGACGATGCTGACGTTGCCCTTGAATGCGGCCGGGTCCAGGCCCGGCACCGGGGCGCCGTTTTCCGTCAGTCCTTCAAGCGCAGGCAACATGGTTTGCGGCGCGGGGCGTCCGATCAGCGCAGAGGGAATGCGCGACGGGTCGCCGCTGCCGAGCTTGAACCAGAACAGCGCGGCAAGGCTCGCGAAGGCGATCAGCGGCAGCGCCACCAGCCAGGAGCGGCGACGGGGCGCGTCGGTGTTTGGGGTGGTGTTCATGCGCCGTCCGTCCTGCGGGCCGAGCGCCGCGTCACGCCTTCGGCCTCTAACTTCTGCAGGCTGGCCTGCTGGCGGCGGTGGTCGGCGATGATCCATACGATCAATCCGGCGACGACGGCGGCCACCAGGGCGTAGGACCAGATGATGAAGCTGGCGTAGGGACCGAGGGCCATGGCGTCACGCTGCCTGTCGGCTGGCTTGCATGATCTGCAGCGTACGCACGCGCCGCCGCAGCACTTCGTTGCGCATTGCCGCGAGATGCAGCGTGATGAACAGCAGCGTGAACGCCACTGCCATCACCAGCAGTGGAATGAGATAGGCGCGGTCGAGCGTCGGCCCGCCCATGCGGATCACCGATGCGCCCTGATGTAATGTGTTCCACCAGTCGACGGAGAATTTGATGATCGGAATGTTGATCGCGCCAACCAGCGTGAGGATCGCGGCGGCGCGCGCGGCGCGCGACGGGTCTTCCACCGCACGCCACAATGCGATCAGGCTGAGATACATCAGGAACAGGACCAGCACCGATGTCAGGCGCGCATCCCATTCCCAATAGGTGCCCCACATCGGGCGGCCCCACAGCGAGCCGGTGACCAGCGCGAGGAAGGTGAAGGACGCACCGATTGGCGCCGCGGCCTTCGCAGCGACGTCGGCGAGCGGATGGCGCCACACCAGCGTGCCGAGCGCCGACAGGCTCATGACGCCCCACACGAACATCGACAGCCACGCATTGGGAACATGGATGAACATGATCTTGACGGTGGCGCCCTGCTGGTAGTCGTCGGGAACCGCGAGCGACATGTAGAGGCCGATCGCCAGCAGCAACGCCGTCGCGGCGGCAAGCCAGGGCAGCACGCGCGTAGCGAGCGCGAGGAAGCGTGACGGATTGGCAAAGTCGATCCAGCTCATGAGCGTCCTGATACTGGTGAGCGTCGCCGCAGGCAATGCGGGTGACCTGCGGCATAAGCGATTTCCGAAAAAGTTGATCTGGCGCAACGCATCAGTCCAGCCCCTGCCGCAGGCTCGCGGCCGCAGCAAACGGTCCGATCGCCAGCGCAACCAGCGACAGCGCGCACAGGATGGAGAACGGTGTGCCGAACGATCCGGGCACGGCGATGGCGGCGTTGGACGCTGCGACGCCGAAGATCAGCACCGGGATCGACAGCGGCAGCACCAGCACCGCGAGCAATAGTCCGCCGCGCCGCATGGTGACGGCGAGCGCCGCGCCGATCATGCCGGTGAGGGTCAGCGCTGGCGTTCCGGCGAGAAGGGTCAGTGCGACCGCAAGCGTTGCCGAAGGGTCGAGATTGAGCAGGATGCCGAGAATGGGGGTTGCGATGATCAGCGGCAGGATCGCGGCGATCCAGTGCGCCAGCGCTTTGGCAAGGCAGGTGAGTTCGAGCGGCGTCTGGCTCATCACGATCAAGTCGAGCGAACCGTCGTCGTGATCAGCCGTGAACAATCGATCGAGCGTGAGCAGGCTTGCCAGCATGGCGCCGAGCCACAGGATCGCCGGGCCGAGGCGCTTGAGCAGCGGCAGTTCGGGGCCGATCGCGAACGGCATCAGCACGACGACGGTGAGGAAGAACAGCACGCCGATCAGCGCGCCGCCGCCCGTGCGCATGGCGATGCGCAGGTCGCGTCGGATGAGAGAGGCGAGCGCGCTCATACGGCGCCCCCAATCCGAAGTTCGGCGGCATCAATGCCAAGCGGGCCGTGTGTGGCTGCAATGATCAGTCCACCATTCTCGAGATGACGAGTCATGAGCGATGCGAACAGTTTCTGGCCAGCGGCATCGAGCGCTGATGTCGGTTCGTCGAGTAGCCAGATCGGCCGCTTCACGGCGAGCAGCCGCGCCATCGACAGTCGGCGGCGTTGTCCGGCGGAAAGCACCACGGCGGGAAGGTCCGCCGCATGGCCGATTCCTGCGCGTGACAGGCTGTCATCGACAGCGGCGCGTTCGCCGCCAAGGAATTGCTGCCAGAATTCGAGATTTTCGCGCACGGTCAGCGCTGGCTTGAAGGGATCGCGATGGCCAAGGTAGTGGGCGTGTTCACCGAGGCTGCGCTCGGGATCGCCGCCTTCCAGTTCGATGGAGCCTGCTTCGGCGTGCAGAAGCCCGGCGAGGATTCGCAACAGCGACGATTTGCCCACGCCGTTGGCGCCGGTGACCGCCAGGGTCTGCGATGCCGCGACATCAAAATCGAGGCCGGAAAACACTCCGCGCCCGCCCCGCACGCATGTCAGCCCACGCCCCGAAAGCTTCATGAGCGTCCGATCGTAAAACCGTGATTGCTGAGTGTGTGACGATTCAAAATACCAGTCCGTGAGGGTTGGAAGAGACGTTTGTCGGTGTGGCGCCCAGTCTGGAAAGATTCTATAGAACCGGGCCTTGATGCAGCACACCATGCATCCTCACAAGACCCGCGGCACTATCCATGCTGACGGTGTTTTGATACCTCTTGCCGGGTATCTCTAATAACTCATGGAATCGGGATCGCCTCATATGTCCTCGCTCGACAGCTTCAAAGCCCAGAAAACCCTCAAGGTCGGCGCAAAAACCTACGTTTATTACAGCCTTGCCGCCGCTGAAAAAAATGGTCTGAAGGGCATCTCGCGGCTGCCTTACTCGATGAAGGTGCTGCTCGAGAACATGCTGCGCAACGAGGATGGCCGCACAGTCAAGAAGGACGACATCCTTGCCTTCGCCAAGTGGCTGAAGAAGCGCAAGCTCGAACACGAAATCGCCTTCCGCCCGGCGCGCGTGCTGATGCAGGACTTCACGGGCGTTCCAGCGGTGGTCGATCTCGCCGCGATGCGTAACGCGATGAAAGCGCTCGGTGGCGACGCTCAGAAGATCAATCCGCTGGTTCCGGTCGATCTCGTCATCGACCACTCGGTGATCGTGAACTTCTTCGGCGACAACAAGGCTTTCGCCAAGAACGTCACCGAGGAATACAAGCAGAACCAGGAGCGTTACGAATTCCTGAAATGGGGTCAGAAGGCGTTCTCGAATTTCTCCGTCGTGCCGCCCGGCACCGGCATCTGCCATCAGGTCAATCTTGAATATCTGGCGCAGACTGTCTGGACCAGGAAAGAGAAGCTCACCGTTGGCAAGAAGAAGGGCACCTTCGAGGTCGCCTATCCGGACTCGCTGGTCGGCACCGACTCGCACACCACCATGGTCAACGGCCTTGCAGTTCTTGGTTGGGGTGTCGGCGGCATCGAGGCGGAAGCCGCGATGCTCGGTCAGCCGCTGTCGATGCTGCTGCCGGATGTGGTCGGGTTCAAGCTGAAGGGTCAGCTCAAGGAAGGCGTGACCTCGACCGACCTCGTGCTGACTGTGACGCAGATGCTGCGCAAGCACGGCGTGGTCGGCAAGTTCGTCGAGTTCTTCGGCCCGGGCCTCGATCATCTGTCGGTGGCTGACAAGGCGACCATTAGCAACATGGCGCCGGAATACGGCGCGACCTGCGGCTTTTTCCCGGTCGACAAGGCTGCGCTGGACTATCTCAAGACTTCGGGCCGTGCTGCTGCGCGCGTTGCGCTGGTCGAGAAGTACGCCAAGGCTCAGGGCCTGTTCCGTACCTCTGCATCGCAGGATCCGGTGTTCACCGAGACGCTGGTGCTCGATCTCAAGGATGTCGTGCCGTCGATGGCCGGCCCGAAGCGTCCCGAAGGCCGCGTCGCTTTGCCACTGGTCGCGAGTGGTTTCGATGATGCGCTGACCAACGAGTACAAGAAGGCGATCGATCACAGCAAGCGCTTCGCCGTCGACGGCCGCGATTTCGAAATCGGCCATGGCGACGTGGCGATCGCCGCCATCACCTCCTGCACCAACACCTCGAATCCGAGCGTGCTGATTGCCGCTGGTCTGCTCGCGCGCAATGCGGCCGCGAAGGGTCTGAAGGCCAAGCCGTGGGTGAAAACCTCGCTGGCCCCGGGCAGCCAGGTCGTCGCGGAATATCTCTCCAATTCGGGCCTGCAGAAGGATCTCGACAAGGTCGGCTTCAACCTCGTCGGCTTCGGCTGCACCACCTGCATCGGCAACTCCGGGCCGCTGCCGGAGGAGATTTCCAAGGCGATCAACGACAACGGCATCGTCGCCGCCGCGGTGCTGTCGGGCAACCGCAACTTCGAAGGCCGCGTCTCGCCGGACGTGCAGGCGAACTATCTCGCCTCGCCGCCGCTGGTCGTCACCTATGCGCTCGCCGGCACGGTCACCAAGAACCTGGAAGTCGAGCCGATCGGCACCGGTAAGGACGGCAAGCCTGTCTATCTCAAGGACATCTGGCCGACCACGAAGGAGATCAATGCCTTCATCAAGAAGTACGTCACCTCGACGATCTTCAAGAAGAAGTATGCCGACGTGTTCAAGGGTGACACCAACTGGCGCAAGATCAAGACGGTGGCGAGCGACACCTACAAGTGGAACATGAGTTCGACCTACGTGCAGAACCCGCCGTACTTCGAGGGCATGAAGAAGGAGCCCGATCCGGTCACCGACATCGTCGATGCGCGCATCCTTGCGATGTTCGGCGACAAGATCACCACCGACCACATCTCGCCGGCGGGCTCGATCAAGCTGACGTCGCCGGCTGGCAAGTATCTGTCAGAGCGGCAGGTGCGTCCCGCCGACTTCAACCAGTACGGCACGCGGCGCGGCAACCATGAAGTCATGATGCGCGGCACCTTCGCCAACATCCGCATCAAGAACTTCATGCTCAAGGGCGCCGACGGCAACATTCCGGAGGGTGGCCTCACCAAGCATTGGCCCGATGGCGAGCAGATGTCGATCTACGATGCCGCGATGAAGTATCAGGCCGAGCAGGTGCCGTTGGTGGTGTTTGCGGGCGCCGAATACGGCAACGGCTCATCGCGCGACTGGGCCGCGAAGGGCACGCGTCTGCTCGGCGTGCGCGCGGTGATCACCCAGAGCTTCGAGCGTATCCATCGCTCCAACCTCGTCGGCATGGGCGTGTTGCCGCTGACGTTCGAGGATGGCACGTCGTGGCAGTCGCTTGGCCTGAAGGGCGACGAGAAGGTCACGATCCGTGGTCTGCAGGGCGACTTGAAGCCGCGCCAGAAGCTGTCGGCCGATGTCGTCTCCGCCGATGGCACATTGAAGCAGGTGCCGCTGCTTTGCCGCATCGATACGCTCGATGAGCTCGAGTATTATCGCAACGGCGGTATTTTGCAGTACGTGCTGCGTAACCTCGCCGCATAATCTTGCGGCGCGGCAAACGTATCCGTGAACGGCCTCACCGCGAAGTGAGTGGCGATTAATGGGAAGGCGGCCTATGAACGGTCGCCTTCCTGTTTTAAGTGGTTGATTAACGACAAGGAAAACTGAGTGGTTCGTGGTTTCTCCAGCACGGAAACGAAAGGGGCGAGCGCGTTTGCATCGCTTCTGCCGGGTGTGTTGGGGATTTGCGTTGCCATCGCGTTTGCGCGCCCGGCCTTCGCCGATCCGCGTGCTGTCGTCGAACTCTTCACCTCGCAGGGGTGCTCATCGTGTCCACCGGCAGACAAGATTCTCGGCGATCTCGCGCAGGATCCGTCGGTGATCGCGCTGAGTTTGCCGATCGATTACTGGGATTACCTCGGCTGGAAAGACACGCTTGCTGATTCCCGTTTCACCGCGCGACAAAAAGCCTATTCGCATGTACGCGGCGATCGCGACGTCTATACGCCGCAGGCGATCGTCAATGGTTCGCTGCATGTGCTCGGCAGCGACAAGTCGGCGATTGAGCATGCGGTGCACATCACGCGTAACCGCAGCGAAGTGATGAACGTGCCGGTGAAGGTGTCGAGAGCCGGCACCGAACTCAAGGTTTCGGTGCCCGAGCGCGGCAATGGCGAGCATGGCGAGGTGTGGATTTGCGCGGTGTCGCGCGCTGTGCCGATCACCATCAACCGCGGTGAAAATCGCGGTAAGCAGATCACCTACCACAACGTCGTGCGCAACATGCTGAAGGTCGGCGACTGGACCGGCAAGGCTGGTGCGTGGAGCGTGCCGCTTGAAAACATCTCACGCGACGGTGTTGATGCGGCGGTGGTCTACGTCCAGAACGGTAATCGCGACCATCCGGGCGCGATGCTCGGCGCGGCGTTCACATCGCTCGACTGATTCTCATCGCTACAATCCGGCGACGATCCAGACAGGTGTCCGGGCAGCGGCTGTGGCCGTTGGCGTCAGCGCAAAGAAAAAGGGCCAACTCGCGCTGGCCCGCAGGATTGGGGATTATCTCACTGCGGGAATTCAAAGACCCGGTCCTGCCGACCCCGGGGGGCTGGGGGCTGAGGAATCCGGTGCCGAAAGGACCGGGCCAACGCAGTGATGTTTTGATCGCAATTCAGCGCGGCACCGGGTTGTCCGAATTCTGGCAGCATTATGATTTGTTTAAACTCGCCGTGAAGGTGCCGACGGTCGAATTCAGGGCTTGCAGGTAGGGAGGCGTCGGCCGATCATGTCACCCAAGTGACAGGAGGCGCCGATGAATTACGGATCGGGGGAGGCTGATCCCAGCGATAGCCGCGGGGCGGACCGCAGCGTCACCGTCCCGCTGCAGACCCGGGTGACATTCAACCGGCTTGAGCTCAATCGCATCCTAAACGTGTATGGCCGCATGGTCTCCGATGGCGAATGGCGCGACTACGCCATCGACTTTCTTGGCGATCGTGCGGTGTTCTCGATCTATCGTCGCGCTTCCGAAGTGCCGATCTATCGCATTGAGAAGGATCCGCGCCTTGCACGCAAGCAGGGCGCGTACAGTGTTATTTCCGCAACCGGTCAGATTCTGCGGCGTGGTAATGAACTCGACCGGGTGCTGCTGGTGATCGATCGCAAGCTTGCGCTGGTCTAGTTCTTCGGGGTGGTGGTGGCGCCCTCGCCAAGGGCGCGCTGCATCAGCACCGAGTCCAGCCAGCGCCCGAACTTGAATCCCACATTGGGGTGGGTGCCAATCATCTGGAAGCCAGTTCGGCTGTGCAAGGCGATCGAGGCTGCATTGGCCGAATCTCCAATGACCGCGATCATCTGGCGATAGCCGCGCACATTCGATTGCGCAATCAGCTCGGTCATCAGCGCGGTGCCGATGCCGCGCCGGTGAGTGGCGGGATCGAGGTAGATCGAGTTTTCTACCGTGAAGCGGTAGGCCGGCCGGGCGCGATAGGAGCCGGCGTAGGCGTAGCCCGCAACCCGGCCCTCCATCGTCGCCACTAGATAGGGAAAACCCTTGGCTACCAGCTCGTCATGGCGCCGCGTCATCTCGGCAAGGTCGGGCGGCGTCAACTCGAAGGTGGCGGTGCCGAAGCGAACGGCGTGCTCGTAAATCGCGGTGATGGCAGGCAGATCGGCCGGTGTCGCCGGCCTGATGACGGAGTCTGGCATGGGAACCAGAGTAGATAGCTGCCGCCCAAAATAAAAGCCCCGGCTTTAGGCCGGGGCTTTCCGATGTTCTGGTCCGTCGCCGCTTAGTCGCGCTGTCCAAGCAACTGCAGCAGCAGCGTGAACAGGTTGATGAAGTTCAGGTACAGCGACAGCGCGCCGGTGATGGCGGCTTTCTCTGCGATCTCGCCGCCCTGGCTGGCGTAGCCGTAGATGTAGTCGTTCTTCAGGCGCTGGGTGTCCCAAGCGGTGAGGCCTGCGAACACCAGGACGCCGACCACCGACACCACGAACTGCAGCATCGAGCTTGCCAGGAACAGGTTCACCAAGCTCGCGATGATGACGCCGAACAGGCCCATGATCAGGAACGAGCCCATGCCGGTCATGTCACGCTTGGTGCTGTAGCCGTAGAGGCTCAGCGCACCGAACGCGGTGGCTGTGATGAAGAACACCCGCACGATGGAGGTGTGGGTGTAGACCAGGAAGATCGACGACAGCGATACACCCATCAGGGCAGCGAATGCCCAGAACAGGAGTTGCGCGGTCGCAGGACGCAGGCGGTTGATGCCGAACGAAATGGCGAACACCATCACCAACGGGGCGAGGATGAACAGCCATTTCAGCGGGCTGACGAACATCGCCACGCCGAACGGCGTCAGGTAGGTATTGCCGACCCTAGCGGCGGTCGCGACATCCGAGGTCGCCGCCATGTACACGCCGAGCGCGGCAAGGCCGGTGATGGCCAGGCCGATCGACATGTAGTTGTAGATCTTGAGCATGTACGAGCGCAGACCGGCATCGACGGTCGCGGCGTCAGCGCGTCCGACGGCCCGGCCGAACGGTGAAGCATAGTTGCGGTCCAAGTCCGACATGGTCGAAACCCCTTTGGGTTGACCGACGCAGCGACAGGCTGCGTCAGCGATACGTTGATTCCAGATACCGGAATGTGAAGCCGTCGGCTGACGGGTTCAAGCCGATTCTGAATCTGCCAGATATGTGGGAAACTAGCATGGCGACCACAAGTTACCGTGCGCGGCTGAATGTCGCAAAAGTCGCGGTGGGCCTGCTACAAATTGTCATAAGTTTCGGAGCACCTTCGCGGGCTTTTGGTTAAGCGCCAGTAAGGTTCCAGTAAGCCCGAGCCCCACGGTGACCGCGAGCGCCACCAGCACCACCAGAGCGGCGCTGCCGGCCTGCCAGACGAAGCCGAGGTTCATTAGCCGCGTCACGATCTGCCAGGCGGCGATCGAGCCGGCGGCCACTCCGAAGATTGCGGTGGCAAGGCCGATCATCAGGTATTCGAGCGCATAGGCGCCGAGCAGGCGACTGCGGGTCGCGCCCAGCGTTTTCAGGATCACAGCGTCGTAGACGCGGTGACGATGCCCCGCCGCCAGCGCGCCGCCGAGTACGAGGATCGCCGCGATCAGCGTCACTGAACTCGCGCCACGGATCGCGAGAACGAGGTTGGTCACCATGGTGCCGACGGTCTCCAGCGCCTCGCGCACCCGCACGCTTGTGATCGCCGGGAAGGCAGCCGCCACCGCCTTGATCAGCCGGGCGTCGCCGGCCACAGTGGCGTTGGCGTCGGTTAGGGTGGCAATGTCGGTGTGCGGCGCGCCGGCGAAGGTGCCAGGCGAATACACCAGCACGAAATTGATGCCGAGACTTTGCCAGTCCACTGTCCGTAGGTTGGCGATCTTGGCGGTGATGTCGCGGCCGAGCACGTTGACGGTGATGTCGTCGCCGATCTTGAGTCCGAGGCCTTGTGCGATCTTCGTTTCCATCGAAACCAGCGGCGGGCCGGTATAAGTCGCATCCCACCATTTGCCCTCAACCACAGTCGAGCCGCGCGGCACCTCATTGGCGTAGGTCAGGCCGCGGTCGCTTTGCAGTGTCCATGCCGCGTCGGTGGAGGGCTTTAGGTCCTCGGCCTTGACCCCGCGCGCGGCGACGATGCGGCCGCGCAACATCGGCACACGCTCGATAATGGCATCCGGCGCCTGCTGCTTGAGGAATTCGCCGAACCGCTGTGAGTTGGTGGATGGAATATCGATGAAATAAAACGATGGCGCATGTTCGGGCAGCGAGGCCATGAACTGACGACGCAGATTGCCGTCGATCTGGGTGATCGTCACCAGTACCGCGAGTCCTAGTCCAAGCGACATGACGACCGACGGCGTCAGCGCGCCGGGTCGATGGATGTTGGCGATGGCCAGCCGCAGCATAGTGAGGCGCGGACGGGGCAGGCGACGCGCCGCCGCCATCAGCAGCCATGCAACGCCGCGCAGAATGGCGAACACGCCGACGCTCGACACAACGAAGATGGCGGCAACGCGCTTGTCGTAGGCAAGGCCAATCGCGACCGTGACCAGCACGGCGATGACCAGCGCGATCAGTGCCAGATAACGGCGTCGCGGCCAGTGGAATTCAGACACGAGATCTTCGCGGAACAGCGTCGCGACCGGCGAATCATGGACGCGCGCCAATGGCCACAGTCCGAAGGCGAGGGCGGTCAGAAGTCCATAAAGAAACGACAGGGCGAGTTCGCCGGGGTGAAGCGTCGGGTCGACCGGCAGCGGCAGAACGTTCCCGAATAGGCCGACAATAATGTAGGGCAACGCTGCGCCCGCAATCAGTCCGATGATCGCGCCGATGGCGGCAAGTGTCATGACCTGCACGAGATAGATCGCGAACACGTCGCGGCCGGTTGCGCCGAGCGCCTTGAACGTTGCGATCACGTCACGGCGCTGGTCGAGATGGCTCTTGATCGCATTGGCGACACCGACGCCGCCGACCAGTAGCGCGGCAAGACCCACCAGTGTCAGGAACTGGGTGAAGCGCGTGATGTTGCGCTCGAGTTGCGGCGACGCGTTGCTGCGGCTGCGAATCTGCCATCCTGCGTCGGGAAGTGCCGCGCGTGCGTCGTCGATCAGCTTTTGTGTTGCGGCGTCGGACGGATTGCCTGGCAGGCGAACACGATAAATCCAGTGCACCAGGCTGCCGGGCTGCAGCAGGCCGGTCGCGCGCAGCGCATCCTCGCTGACAAGAAAGCGCGGCCCGAGGCCGATGCCGCCCGCCAGTTTATCCGGCTCTGCCGTCACGGCGCTCCGAATGATGAAGGATGCTTTGCCGATGGTGATGCGATCGCCGGGTTTCAGGTTGAGCCGCGCCAGCAAGACCGGATCGGCGGCGGCGCCGAACGACCCGTCGCTTGCGGTGAGGAGATCTGCCATCGGCATCGGCGGTTTGAGCGTCGCGGCGCCGAGCATCGGGTAACGAGCGTCAACGGCCTTGAGATCAACCAGCGCGAGGTCGCCGTTAGCTGCACGTGCCATGGCCCTCATGGTGGCGGCAACTGAAACGTCACCGCGCGCATCGAGAAATGAGCGTTCCTGTAGCGTGGCCTCGCGCTGGATCAGCGAGAACGATGCGTCGCCGCCGAGCAAAATGCGGCCCTGATGTTCAAGGCCATCATTGAGGCTGCCCGAGACAGATCCGACTCCGGCAATCGCCATCACGCCGAGTGCGATGCAGGCGACGAACACATAGAAGCCGCGCAATCCGCTGCGCAGTTCGCGAAGCGCATAGCGCCATGCGAGCGGCAACATGGCGCGAGGCGCGCTGTCGGTCGCGGTTGTCATTTGAGTGAAGCGGTTTCGACCCAGGCGCGCTCATCTGCCGCGCCATCGATGCGACCGGAGCGCAACCGCACCACGCGGTCGCAGCGCTGCGCCAGTGCGTGGTCGTGAGTTACCAGCACCAGCGTCATGCCGCGCTCCGCATGGTTGGCGAACAGCAGATCGACAATGTGCTTGCCGGTGGCCTCGTCGAGATTGCCGGTCGGCTCGTCGGCAACCAGTATCGCGGGATCGGGCGCCAGCGCGCGGGCGAGTGCGACGCGCTGCTGTTCGCCGCCGGATAGTTGCGACGGATAATGATGCAGCCGGTCGCCGAGGCCGACGAGATCGAGTTCTTTCGCGGCGCGCGCCTGCGCATCGGAATGCCCGGCGAGCTCAAGCGGCACTGCGACGTTCTCGATCGCGGTCATGGTCGGAATCAGATGGAAGGATTGGAAAACGATACCGACGTGGCGGCCGCGAAATCGCGCGAGACCGTCTTCGTCAAGGGCGTTGAAAGAGACGCCGTTGACCACCACCTCTCCACTGTCAGGTCGCTCCAGTCCCGCCATTACCATCAGCAGCGTGGATTTTCCCGACCCGGACGGGCCGATCAGCCCGACTGCTTCGCCCGGTCCGATCCGCAGGCTCACATCCTTGAGAATGTGAACGCGTGCGGCTCCCGATCCGAGCGAGAGATTGACGTTGGAAATGGCAATGGTGTCCGGTGTGACACTGGCCGATGACGAGGGTTCGATGAGGCTGTCCATGCGGATGTCATATGGGAGCTGGCGCGGCGCGGTCGAGGGGGCGCGGTGGATGTTTCTCGCAGCGTTAACGTTTGGCAATCTCGTGATCGGTGCGGCCGCATTCGCGCAGCCGGCTCCCGGCACCAAGCCGATCAAGCTGGTGGCGCTGGGCGACTCCCTGACCGCGGGGTATGGCCTGCCAGCGCAATCTGCGTTTCCCGTCCGCCTGCAGCAGGCGCTGCGCAAGAAGGGCGTCGCCGTCGAAATCGTCAACGCCGGCGTCTCCGGCGATACGTCCACGGGTGGCCGCGACCGGCTCGACTGGTCAGTGCCGCCCGATACCGATGCGGTGATTGTCGAGCTTGGCGCCAATGATGCGCTACGCGGTATCGATCCAAAGGTGACGCGCGCCGCGCTCGAGGACATTCTCAAAAAGTTGAAGGCGCGCAACATTGCCGTCCTGCTGTGCGGGATGTATGCGCCACCCAACATGGGTGCCGACTACGCGGATCGATTCAATGCGATCTATCCAGACCTCGCCAAGGCCTATGAAGTTCCACTCTATCCGTTCTTCCTGGATGGCGTTGCGACCGACGCAAAACTCAACCAGGCCGATGGCCTGCATCCGACAGCCGAGGGCGTCGAAGCCATCGTCAGGAACATTCTGCCGACGGTCGAATCGTTCTTGAAAGATCGGGGCGAGGTGCGCGCCGCGCGGTAACAGTAACAGAAATTGTTCGCCGGACCGGATCGGGCCGCTTCGCACTGTCACGGAGCTGCGTTAAAAACAGACAAGTGATTCGTGGGCGTGATTCGTTATCCTCATCAGCATCGAGGAGTGTCGTGATGCCGCGTCTGTTCACCGGGCTGGAAGTCCCTCCGGAGATCAGCCAGTCACTTTCCTATCTCCGTGGCGGGCTGCCGGGCGCCCGCTGGATCGATCCTGAAGACTATCACGTCACCTTGCGGTTCATCGGCGACATCGATGGCATGGTCGCCAACGAGATCGCCTCGACGCTGTTCCGCATCAACCGCAAGCCGTTCGAGGTGTCGCTGCAGGGGCTGTCGAGCTTCGGCGGCAAGAAGCCGCGCGCGGTGGTCGCTTCGGTGGCGCCGAGTCGTCCGCTGATGGAGTTGCAAGCCGAACTCGAACGCCTGATGCGGCGTTTCGGTCTTGACCCCGAGGGTCGCAAGTTCACGCCGCATGTGACGCTGGCGCGGCTGCGCGATACCTCCAGCCAGGAATTGGCGGACTACCTATCGGTGCGCGGCTATTTCCCGACACGCACCTTCATGGCGTCGCGGTTCGTGCTGTTCTCCGCGCGCGCTTCGGTCGGCGGTGGTCCCTATATCGTCGAGGCGCCCTATGCGCTGAGCGCCTGACCCAACTGCGGATGCGGTCATTCGTCGAATAGGCCCTTGCATTTTTCGCTCTGCTGGGGCCGTTAGCAGCCATGGATGCCGCGACCCCTTCCTCGTTCCGTCAGCACTACGACGCATTGATCGCCGCCGGCGAGATCGAAGCCGACCCGGCGCAGGCAATGGCCGTCGAGGCGTTGGCGGCTCTGGAGGAACGGCTGACCGGCTATAAGCCGGCGCGCAAGAACGGCTTGCTGGGGCGGCTGTTCGCCAGCAAGGATGCGCCGCCGCTGCGCGGGCTTTACATCCATGGCGAGGTCGGCCGCGGCAAGACCATGCTGATGGATCTGTTTTTCCAGACCAGCACAGTTGCCCATAAGCGGCGCGCTCATTTTCACGAATTCATGGCCGACGTTCACGAGCGCATTTACGACTTTCGCCAGAAGATCGCACGCCGCGATATTTCGGAAAGCGATCCGGTGCAGCTCGCCGCCGCATCGATCTTCGATGAAGCATGGCTGCTGTGCTTCGACGAGTTTCATGTCACAGACATCGCTGATGCGATGATCCTCGGCCGCCTGTTCACGCGTCTGTTCGAACTCGGAACCGTGGTCGTCGCGACCTCCAACGTCGCGCCCGACGATCTCTACAAGGGCGGTCTCAACCGCGCGCTGTTCCTGCCGTTCATTGATCAGCTCAAGGAACACATGGATGTGCTGCGCCTCGATGCCCGCACCGATTTCCGGATGGAGAAACTCGCCGGCGTGAAGATGTGGCTGGTGCCGGCGGACGAGGCCGCGCACGCCGCACTCGACAAGGCATGGGCGAAACTCACCGGCAGTCCTGCGGCGCCGTCGCGCGACATTCAGTTGAAGGGGCGCGTGCTGCACGTGCCGCATTCGGCGCAGGGCGTTGCGCGTTTTTCATTCGCCGACCTCTGCGAGAGGCCGCTTGGCGCCGCCGACTATCTGCGGATCGCTCACGATTATCATACGGTGATGATCGAACATATTCCGGTGATGCAATATGAGTACCGTAACTACGCCAAGCGATTCATCTCGCTGATCGATGCGTTGTACGACAACCACGTGAAGCTGATGGCATCGGCAGAAGCGGATCCGCTGTCGCTCTATCGCGCAGCCGATGGCATCGAGGTAATGGAATTTCAGCGCACGGCGTCGCGGCTGGTCGAGATGGGTTCTGAATCCTACCTCGCGCTGCCGCATGGCCAGCGCGATTCCACCGCCAGCGGCTCGACCACCGGTCTTGTCGAGACATGATGCGCCAAGCGCATTGGATCGCGTCTGTATGCCAGCGATCCGATACAATCTTGGTCGAACAGCGACTTGAACGCATCCCCTGAAAGGTCTAACCACCCTTCCGAGTTTCCCTCACCCTTCCCTCCCTGCCGGGCTCAAAGGACAGATTTCCCATGGCACGTCACAAGATTGCGTTGATTGGTTCGGGTCAGATTGGCGGCACGCTCGCCCACCTCGTTGGCCTCAAGGAATTGGGCGACGTGGTCATGTTCGACATCGCCGAGGGTATCCCGCAGGGCAAGTCGCTCGATATCGCGCAGTCGTCGCCGGTCGATGGTTTCGACGCCAGTTTCACCGGCACCAATTCCTACGAAGGTCTCGCGGGTGCTGACGTCTGCATCGTCACCGCCGGTGTGCCACGCAAGCCCGGCATGAGCCGCGATGACCTTCTGAGCATCAACCTCAAGGTCATGGAGCAGGTCGGTGCCGGCATCAAGAAGTATGCGCCGGACGCGTTCGTGATCTGCATCACCAACCCGCTCGACGCCATGGTGTGGGCGCTGCAGAAAGCTTCGGGTCTTCCGGCGAAGAAGGTGGTCGGCATGGCCGGCGTGCTCGACTCGTCGCGCTTCCGTTACTTCCTCGCGGACGAATTCAACGTCTCGGTGGAAGACGTCACCGCATTCGTGCTGGGTGGCCACGGCGACACCATGGTGCCGCTGGTGAAGTATTCGACCGTCGCAGGCATTCCGCTGCCGGATCTGGTCAAGATGGGCTGGACCTCGCAGGCTCGCCTCGACGAGATCGTCGATCGCACCCGCAACGGCGGCGCCGAGATCGTCAACCTGCTCAAGACCGGTTCGGCGTTCTACGCGCCGGCAGCGTCGGCCATCGCGATGGCCGAGAGCTATCTGCGCGACAAGAAGCGCGTGTTGCCTTGTGCTGCTCATCTCAATGGAGAGTACGGCGTGAAGGACATGTATGTCGGCGTGCCGGTGGTGATTGGCTCCAAGGGTGTCGAGCGCGTCGTCGAGATCGAGTTGGCCGGCAAGGATCGCGAAGGCTTCGATAAGTCGGTCGCGGCCGTGCAGGGTCTGGTCGATGCCTGCCGGAAGATCGCGCCCGATCTGCTCGGCAAATAAGTCTGAGAATTCTTTCCGCCGCGTTCGTTTGTTTTCCGTGATCCGGCCAGGCAGTCGCAGCGCCGGATCATGATTATTGGGGCCAGTCATGAACATACACGAGTATCAGGCGAAGGCGGTGCTGAAGGAGTTCGGCGTGC
>JBIQLC010000018.1:0-92436 GCA_044464625.1 Afipia sp.
CAAGCATGAGAGCTGCGGCCAGTGCACGCCGTGCCGCGAAGGCACCGGCTGGATGTGGCGCGTGATGACGCGCATGTCGGAAGGCCGCGCGCAGAAGCGCGAGATCGGCATGCTGCTCGAAGTGACGACGCAGGTCGAAGGTCACACCATCTGCGCGCTCGGCGACGCCGCGGCATGGCCGATCCAGGGCCTGATCCGTCATTTCCGGCCGGAAATCGAACGGCGCATCGACGAGTATGCGCGCAAGGCCACTATCGACGACATTGGCGTGCTCGATCCCGTCAACATGGTCGCGGCGGAGTAGGGCGATGACCAAAATTCTCATCGACGGCAAAGAGTACGACGTTCCGCCGGAATACACGCTGCTGCAGGCCTGTGAAGCGGCCGGCGCCGAGATTCCGCGCTTTTGCTATCACGAGCGTCTGTCGATCGCCGGCAACTGCCGCATGTGCCTCGTCGAGGTCGCGGGTTCGCCGAAGCCGGTCGCAAGCTGCGCCTGGGGCGTGCGCGATTGCCGCCCCGGTCCGAACGGCGAACTGCCGTCGGTCAAGACCCGTTCGCCGATGGTCAAGAAGGCGCGCGAAGGCGTGATGGAGTTCCTGCTCATCAACCATCCGCTTGATTGTCCGATCTGCGATCAGGGCGGCGAGTGCGACCTGCAGGACCAGGCGATGGGTTACGGCGTCGATACCAGCCGCTTCGCCGAGAACAAGCGCGCCGTCGAGGACAAGTATCTCGGCGCGCTGGTCAAGACCTCGATGACCCGCTGCATCCAGTGCACGCGCTGCGTCCGCTTCTCCACCGAAGTGTGCGGCGTGCCGGAGATGGGCCTCATCAGCCGCGGCGAGGACGTCGAGATCACCACCTATCTCGAAAGCGCGCTGACCTCCGAACTGCAAGGCAATCTGGTCGACATCTGCCCGGTCGGCGCGCTGACCTCGAAGCCTTACGCCTTCGCCGCGCGCCCGTGGGAACTCGGCAAGACCCAGTCCATCGACGTGATGGATGCGGTCGGCTCCGCGATCCGCGTCGATACCCGTGGCCGCGAAGTGATGCGCATTCTGCCGCGCGTCAACGACGCGGTGAACGAGGAATGGATCTCCGACAAGACCCGCCACATCGTCGACGGCCTGCGCACCCAGCGCCTCGATCGCCCCTATATCCGCGACAACGGCAAGCTGCGCGCGGCGTCATGGACTGAAGCCTTCGCGGCCATTGCCGCCAAGGTGGCGCGTTCAGACGGCAAGCGGATCGGCGCCGTCGCCGGCGATCTCGCGGCCGTCGAGGAAATGTTCGCGCTCAAGGAACTGCTGGCGCAGCATGGTTCGGTCAATCTTGCCGTCCAGCAGGGCGCGGCTTTCGATCCGAAGGCTGGCCGCGCGTCTTATCTCTTCAACCCGACCATCGTCGGGATCGAGCAGGCCGATGCGCTGCTGATCGTCGGTTCCAATCCGCGCAAGGAAGCCGCCGTTCTCAATGCGCGCATCCGCAAGCGCTGGCGCACCGGCCAGATGAAGGTGGGCTTGATCGGCGAGCAGGCCGATCTCACTTATAAGTACGAGCATCTTGGCGCGGGCGTCGAGACGCTGGCTGATCTTGCCGCTGGCAAGCATTCGTTCGCCGACGTGCTGAAGAACGCCAAGAACCCGATCATCCTGGTTGGCGCCGGCGCCACCGGCCGCCACGACGGCGCGGCGGTGCTCGCCGCGGTGGCGAAGCTCGCGACTGATCTCGGCGCGGTCAAGGATGGCTGGAACGGCTTTGCGGTGCTGCACAGCGCAGCGTCCACCGTCGGTGCGCTCGATGTCGGCTTCGTGCCGGGCGAGGGCGGGCTGACCGCGGCGCAGATGACGACGAATGGCACGCTCGATGTGCTGTTCTCGCTCGGCGCCGACGAGATCGACGTCGCCGATGGCACCTTCGTCGTTTACATCGGCACCCACGGCGATCGTGGGGCGCATCGCGCTGATGTCATCCTGCCGGGTGCAGCCTACACGGAGAAATCTGGCCTCTACGTTAACACCGAAGGTCGCGTGCAGATGGCCAACCGCGCCGGTTTCCCGCCGGGCGAAGCCCGTGAGGACTGGGCGATCATCCGCGCGCTGTCGGACGTACTCGGCAAGAAGCTGCCCTATGACTCGCTGGGTCAGTTGCGGCAGGCGCTGTTCAAGGCCGTGCCGCATCTCTTGCGTCTCGAGGAGGTCACGCCCGCTGATGCAGCGGGCGTCGGTGCGCTGGCCAAGCGAGGCGGCAATCTCGACAAGACCGCATTCAAGAATGCGGTCGCCGACTTCTACCTGACCAATCCCATCGCGCGGGCCTCCGCGGTGATGGCCGAATGCTCGCGTCTCGCCTCGGGGCAGACGCTGGCGGCGGCGGAGTGAGCTGATGGCTGACCTGTTCTCAAGCCCGATCTGGACCGGATTTCTCTGGCCGCTGATCGTCATGCTGGCGCAGAGCCTGCTGCTCCTGGTCGTGCTGCTCGTCGCGATCGCCTACATCCTGCTCGCGGATCGCAAGATCTGGGCGGCGGTGCAGATCCGGCGCGGCCCCAACGTGGTTGGGCCGTGGGGCCTGCTGCAATCCTTCGCCGACCTTCTGAAATTCGTGCTGAAGGAGCCGACGATTCCGGCTGGCGCCAACAAGGGCGTGTTTCTGCTGGCGCCGCTGGTGACCTGCGTGCTTGCGCTCGCGGCGTGGGCGGTGATCCCGGTCAACCTCAACTGGGTGATCGCCGACATCAACGTCGGCATCCTCTACATCTTCGCGATCTCGTCGCTGTCGATCTACGGCATCATCATGGCCGGATGGTCGTCGAATTCAAAGTATCCATTTCTCGCGGCGCTGCGCTCGGCCGCGCAGATGGTGTCCTACGAAGTCTCGATTGGCTTCGTCATCATCACCGTGCTGCTGTGCGTCGGTTCGCTGAACCTCACCGCGATCGTCGAGGCCCAGCACACCAAGGGCCTTGCCAACCTGATCGGCCTGCCGTGGCTGACGTTCCTGAACTGGTACTGGCTGCCGCTGCTGCCGATGTTCGTTGTGTTCTACGTCTCGGCGCTGGCGGAAACCAACCGTCCGCCGTTCGATCTCGTCGAAGCGGAATCCGAACTGGTTGCCGGCTTCATGGTCGAGTACGGCTCGACCCCGTACCTGTTGTTCATGCTCGGCGAGTATGTCGCCATCTGCACCATGTGCGCGATGGGCGCGATCCTGTTCATGGGCGGCTGGCTGCCGCCGATCGACCTGCCGCCGTTCAACTGGGTGCCGGGTGTGATCTGGTTCTCGCTGAAACTGTTCTTCATGTTCTTCCTGTTCGCGATGGCGAAGGCGATCGTGCCGCGCTACCGCTACGACCAGCTGATGCGGCTGGGCTGGAAGGTGTTTCTCCCGATCTCGCTGGCGATGGTTGTCATCGTCGCCGGCGTGCTGCAGTTCGCGGGCATTGCCCCGTAAAGAGGTCGTCATGGGTATAGCAACCGCAGCCAATTCGCTTCTGCTCAAAGAGTTCGCCTCGGCGTTCGTTCTCGCCATGCGCTACTTCTTCAAGCCGAAGCCGACGCTGAACTATCCGTTCGAGAAGGGGCCGATCTCGCCGCGCTTCCGTGGTGAGCATGCGTTGCGCCGTTATCCGAACGGCGAGGAGCGCTGCATCGCCTGTAAACTGTGCGAGGCGATCTGCCCGGCGCAGGCCATCACCATCGAAGCCGGCCCGCGCCGCAACGACGGCACCCGCCGCACGGTGCGCTACGACATCGACATGGTGAAGTGCATCTATTGCGGCATGTGCCAGGAAGCCTGTCCGGTGGACGCCATCGTGGAGGGTCCGAACTTCGAGTTCGCGACCGAGACCCGCGAGGAGCTCTACTATGACAAGGCGCGACTGCTCGCCAACGGCGACCGCTGGGAGCGGGAAATCGCCAAGAACATCGCGCTCGACGCGCCATACCGGTAAGGCTGACGCATGATCCTTCCCGCGCTGTTCTTTTATCTGTTCGCCGGCGTCTGCGTCGCCTCGGCCGTGATGGTCGTGACCTCGCGCAACCCGGTGCACTCGGTGCTGTTCCTGATCCTCGCCTTCGTCAACGCGGCAGGGCTGTTCGTGCTGCTCAGCGCCGAATTCCTCGCGATGATCCTCGTGGTCGTCTATGTCGGCGCGGTGGCGGTGCTGTTCCTGTTCGTCATCATGATGCTCGACGTCGATTTCGCCGAACTGCGCCAGGGTTTCCTGGAGTATCTGCCCGTCGGTCTGCTGATCGGCGCGATCTTCCTGGCCGAGTTGCTGCTGGTCGTCGGTGGCTGGGCAATCTCGCCCACCATCTCGAAGTCGATCACCGCGCCGATCCCCGGCACGATGACCAACACCGAAGCCATCGGCATGGTGCTTTACACGCGCTACATCCATTACTTCCAGCTTGCCGGCATCGTGCTGCTGGTGGCGATGATCGGCGCGATCGTGCTGACGCTGCGCCACAAGGCCAACGTCAAGCGCCAGAGCATTCCGGTTCAGAACGCACGCGGCAAGGCAACCGCCATGGCGATGCGCAAGGTCTCGTCCGGTCAGGGACTGCAGGACACCGACGCAGGGGAGTGGGTGAAATGACGATCGGTCTTGGCCACTATCTGGCGGTCGGCGCGATCCTGTTCACGATCGGCATTCTCGGCATTTTCCTCAACCGCAAGAACGTCATCATTATCCTGATGTCGATCGAGCTGATCCTGCTCTCGGTCAACGTCAACCTCGTAGCGTTCTCGAGTTTTCTCAATGACATTGTGGGGCAGATTTTCGCGCTTCTGGTGCTGACGGTGGCGGCAGCGGAAGCGGCGATCGGCCTTGCAGTGCTGGTGGTGTTCTTCCGCAATCGCGGTTCGATCGCGGTTGAGGACATCAACCTGATGAAGGGCTGACGCGCATCATGATCGAGGCCATCGTTTTCCTGCCGCTTCTCGGCGCGCTGCTCGCGGGCGCGATCGCGATCGTCGGTGCTCATGCGCGCAACCCCAGCGGCGACGAAATGGACCATGCCCATCACGGCCATGGCCACGCCGCCGTTGCGCATCATGATCACGCCCACGACGATCATGCCCACGGCCATGACGACCACGACCATCCGGTTGAGCCGCCGGCCGCCGGATCGCGTGCAGCGGAGGTCATCACCACGGCGCTGCTGCTGGTTTCCGCTGCCCTGTCGTGGGTGACCTTCGTCGATGTCGGCCTGATGCACCATGACGTGCGGATCCAGTTGCTTAACTGGATCAGCTCCGGAGACCTCAAGGTCTTCTGGACGCTCCGGGTCGATACCCTGACGGCTGTGATGCTGGTCGTGGTCACGACGGTGTCGTCGCTCGTCCATCTGTATTCAATCGGCTACATGAACGAAGACCCGAACCGCCCGCGGTTCATGGCCTATCTGTCGCTGTTCACCTTCGCCATGCTGATGCTGGTGACCGCCGACAACCTCGTGCAGCTGTTCTTCGGCTGGGAAGGCGTGGGTCTCGCGAGCTATCTGCTGATCGGGTTCTGGTTCCAGAAGCCGTCGGCGAACGCTGCCGCCATCAAGGCCTTTGTGGTCAACCGCGTTGGCGACTTCGGCTTCGCGCTCGGCATCTTCGCGGTGTTCGCGATGATCGGCTCGACCGATTTCGACACCATTTTCGCGGGCGCGCAGGGGCTGGTCGGCAAGTCCATCCACTTCTTCCACTGGGACGTCGACGCGCTGACGCTGATCTGCCTGTTCCTGTTCATGGGCGCGATGGGCAAGTCGGCCCAGTTCCTGCTGCACACCTGGTTGCCGGATGCGATGGAAGGCCCGACCCCGGTCTCGGCGCTCATTCACGCCGCGACCATGGTCACTGCGGGCGTGTTCATGGTGGCGCGATTGTCGCCGCTGTTTGAACTTGCGCCCCACGCGCAGGCCTTCGTGATGTTCATTGGCGCGACCACGGCGCTGTTCGCGGCGACCATCGGCCTCGTGCAGAACGACATCAAGCGCATCGTCGCGTATTCGACCTGTTCGCAGCTCGGCTACATGTTCGTGGCGATGGGAGCAGGGGCCTACTCGGTCGGCATGTTCCACCTGTTCACGCACGCCTTCTTCAAGGCGCTGCTGTTCCTCGGCTCCGGCTCGGTGATCGTCGCGATGCATCACGAGCAGGACATCCGCAAGATGGGCGGCTTGTGGCGCAAGATTCCGTTCACCTACGCGACCATGCTGATCGGCACCCTGGCGCTGACAGGCTTCCCGCTGACCGCCGGTTACTTCTCCAAGGACGCGATCATCGAGTCCGCGTTCGTGGCCCACAACCCGTTCGCGTTCTACGGCTTCCTGTGCACCGTGATCGCGGCTGGCCTGACCTCGTTCTATTCGTGGCGTCTGGTGTTCAAGACCTTCCACGGCGAGCCGCATGACCGCCATCATTACGAGGGCGCACATGAAAGCCCGTTCGTGATGCTGATCCCGCTGGCCGTTCTTGCCATCGGCTCGTTTCTTGCCGGTCTGCCGTTCAAGGAGCTGTTTGCCGGTCACGGCATCGGGGAGTTCTTCCGCGAGTCGATCAAGATGAACACGCACCTCATCGAGGAGATGCATCACATCCCGTTCTGGATCGCGGTGTTGCCGACGATCATGATGGTGATCGGCTTCCTGGTGTCGTGGCTGTTCTACATCCGCAAGCCGTACCTGCCGGTCGAGCTCGCGAACCAGCAGCCGCTGCTTTACAACTTCCTGCTCAACAAGTGGTACTTCGACGAGCTGTATGACTTCATCTTCGTCCGCCCGGCGAAGTGGCTCGGCCGCTTCCTGTGGAAGAAGGGCGACGGGTTTGTCATTGACGGCTTCGGGCCTGACGGCGTGTCGGCGCGCGTGCTCGACGTGACGCGCAACGCGGTTCGCCTGCAGAGCGGTTATCTCTATCACTATGCCTTCGCGATGCTGATCGGCGTCGCCGGGCTGATCACCTGGTTCATGTTCGGTCTTGGGGGCCAGCAATGACGACCTGGCCCATCCTTTCCGTAGTTACTTTCCTGCCGGCCGCCGGCGCGATCCTGCTGTATTTGCTGGCGCGGGGCAGGGACGAGGCTGCGAACCGCAACGCGCGCTGGATCGCGCTGTGGACCACCATCATCACTTTCGCGGTGTCGCTGATCCTGATTGCGCGGTTCGATCCGACGCAGGCGGGCTTCCAGTTCGTGGAAAAGGCGCCGTGGCTCGCCAACACCATCGGCTATCACATGGGCGTGGACGGCATCTCGTTGCCGTTCGTGATCCTGACCACCGCGCTGATGCCGTTCTGCATCATCGCGAGCTGGAAGGTGCAGTCACGCGTGCGTGAATACATGATGGCCTTCCTGGTGCTGGAAACGCTGATGGTCGGCACGTTCTCGGCGCTCGATCTCGTCCTGTTCTATCTGTTCTTCGAAGGCGGCCTGATCCCGATGTTCCTGATCATCGGCGTCTGGGGCGGCCCGCGGCGGGTCTATGCCAGCTTCAAGTTCTTCCTCTACACGCTGCTCGGTTCGGTGCTGATGCTGCTCGCCATCATGGCGCTGTACTGGAACGCTGGGACCACCGATATCCCGACGCTGATGACGACGGCTGTGCCGCACAACCTGCAGACATGGGCATGGCTCGCGTTCTTCGCTTCGTTCGCCGTCAAGATGCCGATGTGGCCGGTTCACACCTGGCTGCCGGATGCGCACGTCGAAGCGCCGACCGCAGGCTCGGTGGTGCTGGCGGCGATCCTGCTGAAGATGGGCGGCTACGGTTTCCTGCGCTTCTCGCTGCCGATGTTCCCGCTGGCGTCGCACGACTTCGCGCCGCTGGTGTTCACGCTCTCGGCCATCGCGATTGTCTACACCTCGCTGGTCGCCATGATGCAGGAGGACATGAAGAAGCTGATCGCGTACTCCTCGGTCGCGCATATGGGCTTCGTCACCATGGGCATCTTCGCCGGCACCATGCAGGGCGTTGCCGGCGGCGTGTTCCAGATGGTGTCGCACGGCATTGTGTCGGGCGCGCTGTTCCTCTGTGTCGGCGTGGTCTACGACCGGCTGCATACCCGCGAGATTTCCGCTTATGGCGGCCTCGTCAACCGGATGCCGCTCTATGCACTGGTGTTCATGGTCTTCACCATGGCCAACGTCGGTCTGCCGGGCACCTCGGGCTTCGTCGGTGAATTCCTGACGCTGCTCGGCACCTTCAAGGTGTCGCTGCCGACCGCGTTCTTCGCCACCAGCGGCGTCATTCTATCGGCATGCTATGCGTTGTGGCTCTATCGCAAGGTGGTGTTCGGCGCGTTGACCAAACCCTCGCTTGCCAGCATCAAGGATCTGACCTTCCGCGAGATCATCATTCTCGCGCCGCTGGTCGTGCTGACGATCCTGTTCGGCGTCTATCCGGCGCCGATCCTCGACATGTCGGCGGCGTCGGTTGAGAAACTCGTGACAAACTACAATCAGGCGGTGTCTGTCGTGAAGGCAGCCGCGCTGTTGCATTGATCGCAACAGGTCAGGACAGAACGCTATGAACTTGAACGTCGCAGGATATTCGCTGCTCCCGGCGCTGCCGGAGGTCGTGCTGGCGATCGGCGCCATGCTGCTCCTGATGGTCGGAGCGTATCGCGGCCAGCGCACGGTCGGCACGGTGACCGCGCTTGCGGCCGTTCTGCTCGCCATCGTCGGACTGCTGGTGCTGTGGCTCCCTGCCGGCAAGCTGACCACCTTCGGCGGCAGCTTTGTCGTCGACGATTACGCGCGCTTCCTGAAAGTGCTCGCGCTGATCGGCTCGTTCGTCACCCTGATCCTGTCGCGCGGCTATCTGTCGGACGAGTCCAAGATCTTCGAGTATGCCATCCTGGTGATGCTTTCGACCGTCGGCATGATGGTGCTGATCTCGGCCACCGACCTGATCATGCTTTATCTCGGCCTTGAGCTGATGAGCCTTGCGCTCTACGTGGTCGCGGCGAGCCACCGCGACAATGCCAAGTCTACCGAGGCGGGCCTGAAGTATTTCGTACTCGGGGCGCTATCCTCCGGCATGCTGCTCTATGGCGCTTCGCTGATCTACGGCTTCACCGGCACGGTCAGCTTCGCCGGCATCGCCGCCGAAGCCAAAACCGGCAGCATGGGCATCCTGTTCGGCATCGTCTTCTTGCTGGCGGGGCTGTGTTTCAAGGTTTCCGCCGTGCCGTTCCATATGTGGACGCCTGACGTCTATGAAGGCGCCCCGACGCCGGTCACCGCGTTCTTCGCCTCGGCTCCGAAGGTCGCCGCGTTGGCGGTGTTCGTCCGCGTCGCGCTGACCGCGTTCCCCGGCGTCACCCATGAATGGCAGCAGATCATCGTGTTCGTGTCGATCGCCTCGATGGCGCTCGGCTCTTTCGCCGCGATCGGCCAGAAGAACATCAAGCGCCTGATGGCCTATTCCTCCATCGGTCATATGGGCTTCGCGCTGGTCGGCCTTGCCGCCGGCACCGCGGAAGGCGCGCAGGGCGTGCTGGTCTATATCGCGATCTATGTTGCGATGACGCTTGGCTCGTTTGCCATCATCCTCGCCATGAGGCGCAAGGGTCAGGCGGTTGAACAGATCAGCGATTTCGCGGGACTGTCGCGCACCAACCCGGTGCTGGCGTTCCTGTTCGCCATGCTGCTGTTCTCGCTGGCTGGCGTTCCGCCGCTCGCGGGCTTCTTCGCCAAATTCTACGTCTTCCTGGCGGCGATCCACTCCGGCCTGTTCGTGCTGTCGGTGATCGGCGTCCTCACTAGCGTGATCGGCGCGTTCTACTATCTCGCCATCGTCAAGGTGATGTACTTCGACGAACCGGCCGGCGCGGTCGATCCGGTGCGGCCCGAATTGCGCACGGTGCTGGCTGTGGCCGGCGTCTTCAACATCCTGTTCTGCTTCTATCCAGCGCCTCTAGTCAGCGCGGCGACAGTGGCCGCGAAGTCGCTGTTCTGAGATGGCATTCCGGCTCGGTCCGCGTTCACAAGCGTCCGGTGCGCGGCTCGTTGCGTTCGATAATATCGGATCGACCAATGCCGAAGCGCTGACGCGGGCGCGGGACGGGGAAAAAGGCCCGCTGTGGCTGGTGACCGATCTGCAGACCGCCGGCCGTGGCCGCCGGTCGCGCGCCTGGGTGTCGCCGAGGGGCAATCTGGCCGCCAGCATTCTCGAGGTCATGGAGGTGGCGCCGGCTGCAGCCGCGACCCTCGGCTTTGCCGCGGGGCTCGCGCTTGACGCGGCACTGCGCCAGGTGAGTGTCGAAGCCGCGCTGCGGGCGAGCGGAACGCTCGACCGGGACTTCGCACTGAAATGGCCGAACGATGTGTTGGCCGGGCGCGAGAAACTGTCCGGAATCCTGCTCGAGGCCGAAGCGTTGCCGGCCGGGCTTGCCGTCGTTGTCGGTATGGGCATCAACGTAGTGTCGGCACCGGAAGGCACGCCGTATCCCGCGACCTCACTGACTGCGTTGGGAATTCAGGTTGGTGCCGAAGATCTGTTCTTCGCATTGTCGGATGCGTGGGCTGAATTCCGCGGCATCTGGGACGAGGGGCATGGCTTCGCCGACATCCGCCGGCTGTGGCTGGAACGGGCGGCCGGCGTCGGCGAACCGATTTCGGTGCAGACCGGCAATGCGGCGATTACGGGCATTTTCGAGACCATTGATGACGCCGGTTGCCTGATCGTGGCAACCGACGACGGCAGGCGTGTGCCGATCGCCGCCGGCGATGTGCATTTCGGCGCCACGCGATCGGCAGGGGCAGCGTGATGGCGCGACCGGACGAACTGACCTTTGCGCCGCTCGGTGGTGTCGGCGAGATCGGCATGAACCTGTCGGTCTACGGCCTCGGCAACCGCCAGCAACGGAGCTGGCTTGCGGTCGATCTCGGCGTGTCGTTCGGCAATGAGGAGCATCTGCCCGGCATCGACGTGGTGATGCCGGACATTCGCTTTCTCGAAAGCGAGCGCAAGAACCTCATGGGCCTTGTGCTCACCCACGCCCACGAGGACCATTTCGGCGCCATCATCGACCTGTGGCCACGCCTGCAATGCCCGATCTATGCGACGGCGTTCAGCGCTGCGCTGTTCGAGGCCAAATGCGCCGCCGAGCGCAACCCGCCGAAAATTCCGGTCACCGTTGTCGAGTCCGGCGGCACGGTCCAGATCGGTCCGTTCAGCGTCGAGTTCGTGCCGGTCGCCCATTCGATTCCGGAGTCGCATGCGCTGGCAATCCGCACCTCGGTCGGTCTTGTCGTTCACACCGGCGACTGGAAGATCGACCCGACCCCGATCACCGGCAAGCCGACCGACGAGAAGCGGCTGCGCGAACTTGGCGATGAGGGCGTGCTGGCGCTGATCGGCGATTCCACCAATGCGGTGCGCGACGGCCGCTCGCCCTCGGAGCGCGATGTTGCCGCCAGCATTACCGATCTCGTGAAACAGTCGCGCGGGCGCGTCGCGGTCACCACCTTCGCCTCGAATGTCGGTCGCCTGCGTGCGGTGGCGGAGGCGGCAAAGGCCGCCGATCGCGAAGTGGTCATCGTCGGCCGCGCCATGGAGCGCGTGGTGCAGGTGGCGCGCGAGACCGGGCATCTCAATGGGGTCGGCGCCTTCCGCGGTGTCGATGTCTATGGCCATTTCCCGCCGGACAAAGTGCTGGCGCTGTGCACCGGCAGCCAGGGCGAGCCGCGCGCGGCGCTGGCGCGCATCGCCAACGACGATCATCCGCACGTCACCCTGAACAAGGGCGACACCGTGATCTTCTCATCGCGCACCATCCCGGGCAACGAGAAGGCGGTCGGCGCCATCATCAACGGGCTGGTCGAGCAGGGCGTCGAGGTCATCACCGACCGCGATCATCTGGTGCATGTCTCCGGCCATCCCCGCCGCGATGAGCTACGTGAAATGATCGCGTGGGTGCGACCGCAGCTCCTGATCCCGGCCCACGGCGAAGCATTGCATCTTGCCGAGCACGCCAAACTGGCGCGGGCGTGCGGCGTGCCGAAAGTGATCGTTTGCCGCAACGGCGACCAAGTGCGGCTCGGTCCGGGCGAGCCTGCGATCATCGGCGAACTGCCGGCGGGCCGCATCTACAAGGACGGCAATATCCTCGAGGCCGAAAAGGCGAGGGCGGTGGTCGAACGCCGCAAGTTGTCGTTCGCCGGATGTGCTTTTGTCGCGCTCGCGCTCGATGAAAAAGGCGAGTTGGCGGACGACCCCGAGGTTGATCTGATCGGCGTGCCGGAAAAGAATGGCGAGGGCGAGGTGATTGCCGACGAGGTGTTCGACGTCGTGGTCTCGACTGTCGAAACGTTGCCGCGGGCGCGTCGCCGCGACCCCGACGCGGTTGCGGAGTCGGTGCGGCGCGCGGTGCGTTCATTGATCGCTGAGCAATGGGGCAAGAAGCCGCTTTGCATCGTCCACGTTCTGACGGTTTGATTGGTAACGGAGAACATCATGCTTGGCCGGCTCAATCATGTGGCGATTGCAGTGCGCGACGCGAAGAAGGCGGCGAAGATCTACGGCTCGTCCTTCGGCGCGGAAATCTCGGACGCGGTGCCGCTACCGGAGCATGGCGTGATCACCGTGTTCGCGACGCTGCCGAACACCAAGATCGAGTTCATCCAGCCGCTCGGCGACAATTCGCCAATTGCCAAGTTTCTCGACCGCAATGCCGAGGGCGGCATTCATCACGTTTGCTATGAAGTGCCGGACATCATCGCGGCGCGTGACCAGCTGATTGCTGACGGCGCGCGCGTGATCGGCGATGGCAATCCGAAAATCGGCGCTCACGGCAAGCCGGTGTTGTTTTTCAACCCGAAGGATTTCTCCGGCGCACTGGTCGAGATCGAGCAGGTCTAGCGATGTCCACAGTTCAACAGATTTCCGCAGCCGTCGCGATCTACTTCGTGATGTGGTGGATCGTATTGTTCGCGGTGCTGCCGTTCGGCGTTCGCAGCCAGCATGAGGACGGTCCGCCGATCGAAGGCACCGATCCCGGCGCGCCGGTGCTTGCGCGCATGGCGCGCAAGCTGGTGTGGACCACGATCGTGACGACCATCATCTTCGCGATCGGCTATGCGCTCAGTTACACCGGCTATCTGAGCGTCGATCGTCTCGCTGACATGATGGGCGTGCCACGCGGCAACTGGTAACGCGCCGGCACGCTTGACGTCAGGTGGTGACCTCCGGCAGCGGCTTCTCGCCGCTAGCGACAGCAGGATCCATCCATAGCGGCTCCCAGAGGTGACCGTCCGGATCGACGAAGCTGCGGCTGAACATGAAGCCATAGTCCTGCGGAGGGTTAACGTCGGCCCTGCCGCCCTTCGCCGCTGCCGTATCAACAAGCTTGTTGACCTCATCGCGGCTGTCGAGGGTCAGTGCCAGCATCACCTCGCTCGATCCGCTGTCAGGGATCGGGCGCTTGGTAAAGCCCTTCCACTTGTCGTGGGTCAGCAGCATCACGAAGATCGTTTCGGACAGCACCATGCAGGCGGCGGTCTCGTCGGTGAAGCGCGGCTCGTTGGTGAAGCCGAGCGCCTCATAGAAAGTCATCGATTTCTGAAGGTTGGTGACCGGCAGGTTCACGAAAATCATCTTGGGCATCGCTTCTCCCTTCCTTAAGGATGATCGGGCCGTTGATCGGCCGCGAATTTTGCCTTCGATGGCGCCAGCGGCAATTACCTTGAGAGTAAGTCAGGTTCGCGACGGCGGCGCCATGCCGATGGATAGGGGGTAAATCGGCTTTCGTTGTGGCCGAGACCGGCTGTCCGTCACGGACAATTTGATGTTGCACCGACGCAGTGAGCCGGAGTCAAAAAAAGAGCAGGGCCCAGCCCTGCTCTTACGAAATTGTGTCGACCCTTTATTCCCCGACTGCGTTGGATTTAATCTTTGGTTGAACGGGGTGGCGCTACTTTTTGCGCGCCAAGGGCTCCTCCCAAGACCTGGACCACCAGACCCGGTCGCATCATGCGCCGTCAGCCTGATCATTTATGTCTAGCTGAAACATTTCGTGCTGTCATCCTTTTTGGCAATAAATGTCCAAATCGCGGGCAGGCCACTTCAGACGCGCCGTTTGTCATACGGTTTTACCGCTCATCCGCACGCATAAGTAGCGTTGAGCAATATGATTTTCACTCACCTGCGCAGACCGCGCATAGCGCAAGAAAAAGCGCTGATTTGTAGGTCCGGCCTCGCGCGAACAACGCGCAAGGCCGGCTCCCGATTCACCATTTCACCCTGACGCCAGCATAAACAGCGCGGCCAGTGCCGGGCTCGAACAGCGGCGAGGTCGCGGTCGCAAGTCGCGTGATGCTGGTGCTGGCGATATACGCGGTGTTCGCGATATTGCGCGCTTCGATGTACATCGAATATTGCCCGTCATCGACGCCAGCCTTCAGGCCGAAAATTGCGTAGGCGTCCGTCGTGAGCGTGTTGGCATTATCGACGTAGTAAGCTTGCGGCACCCATTCGACATTCGGCCCGATATAAAAGCCGTTGGCGTTCTTGTAGAGCAGCTCGGCACGCAGCATGTGGCGCGGCGCACCGGGCAACTGGTTGTTGCCGAAGATCGGGTCGTTGTCGAAGCGGAAGTCATTGTAGGTATAGGCGACATTGAGCCAGAGCTTGTCGGGTCTCGGCCCGTTGTCGAACATGCCCTTCAGGACTGCAACGCCCAGTCCTGCTTCGATGCCCTGATGCACGGTGCGATCGGCATTGACGACATTGCACTGTCCGGGCGCGCCAAACATGCATTGCAATTCGTTCCTGATATTGGCGCGGTAGCCGGTCAGCTCCCATGTCAGATCAGGCCGTTTTCCCCGCGTGCCGATTTCGTAGGTCGTGGCGGTTTGCGGCTGGATCAGCCAGAACGGAATCGCCGGCGCGCTCGAGCTTTCGCCGAAGCTCGGCACTTCGGCGCTGCGCGAGACATTGGCGAACGCCTGCCATGTGGGATCGATGTCCCACAGCAATCCGCCCTTGGGGCTCCACAGGTTGAACTCGGTTGAACCGCTCGCCGTGGCACCGAACCGCGCTTCGCGGTCGCGGGTGGCGTAGAGGAATTGCGTGCCGCCGATCGCCGCGACGTTGGGCAGGAAGTAGAACGAGTCCTCGACATAGATCGACGTGTTCTTTGACTTGTCGAGTGACGACGACAGTAGCGCGCCTTTCTGGCCTCCGATGTTCGCGAACTGCTGGTTGTCGATGGTGCCGTTGATGACGTTCACGCCGGCGACGAGGCGATTGCGGAAGCCGCCGATCGTACGGTCGTCGGTGGCGCGGGCGAATCCACCGTAATCCTTGTAGCGATAATCCAGCCACTGGAAGATCGGATGCATCAGGTGGCGGTCGACGCCGAACGCGCCGAACTCGAACGTGGTGTTGTCGAGCCGCAGTGTCGTCTTGTTGGCGATGCGCACGGTGTTGATGTTGCGCTGCTGATCGAGCGCGAGATTGCCCGGTGCCGCGGTTTGCGGCGAGGTCAGCGCCGAGGTCCGACTCACCGTGCCAGGGATGCGCTGACGGACATCGTTGGCGTTGAGATAGAACCGGGTCTCGAAATCCGGCGAAAACTGGTAGCCGATATTGCCGCTGATCCGGGTCGAGTGGCCGTCGCTGTGATCGCGAAAGCCTTCGGACTGCTGGTTGGCCGCAGTGAAAAAACCGTCCCATGGTCCGCTCGCGCCGCCGACGCTGGCCTGGAAGCGGCGATAGCCGAACGCCCCCATGTCGATCCCGGCGCTGTTGATGCCGGCGTCGCGCCCGGTCGGGGTCACGAAGTTGATCGCGCCGCCGAGCGAGTTGGCGCCGAAACGCAGAGCGTTGCCGCCCTTGAAGACCTCGACGTACTTGTACGCGGTCGGGTCGATCTCCTGAAAGTCGCCATAGCCGTCGGCGGTGTTGATCGGGATGCCGTCCATGTAGAGCTGGACGCCGCGCAGATGGAAATTGCGCGACAGGCCGGAGCCGCGGATCGAGAGGCGGGTGTCGTCGCCCCATTTGGGCTGGGCGAATACGCCGGGGACGAAGCCCAGCACGTCCTTGATGGTGTTGGCGACCGAGTTGTTCTTGTAGTCCTCGGCCGAGACCACAGCGACGCCGCCGGGCGTATGCTGGATCTCGCGGCGTGCCTGATCGGCGGTGAACTGCGTCGGGAAGATTGGAGGCGCGGTCTGCGCTTCCGCTTCAACGCTGATGGTCGGCAGTGCCTGATTGCTGTCCTGCGCGACGGCAGCAGGCGTCAGGGCAAGAAGCAGGATGGGCGCGAGCGAGGCGCGGCCTTGAAACAGGCGCAGCCCCCGCGACAGAACGGGACACATGGTTGGACTTCCAAGCTGATGATGACGGTCAATGAAGCGCGCGAACGCGTGAGGTCGTCAGCTCAGAACAGGAGGGCCGCGAGGCTGGTGGTCGTTGGCAGGCGGCTGGCTGGGCGCGTCATCATGGCGCACGATCTCGAACGACAGGTCGAGCGCGATGCGGATGGCGAGCGCGGGGCTCGGCGGCGGCTGATCGAGCGCGGCGGCAAGATTGAACTGGCACAGCGGGCAGCGGATGATGGGCTTGTCGGCCGTGTCGCCATTGTCGCCGGGAACGCCGGAACTGCCATTGAGGCAGAGTTCGTGCAGCGTATTGGCCTTGGCAGGCGAAACGGTCGCCAGCAGGGCACTGGTCAGGATCACGTTGAAGACAACCGCGTAAGCCGCAACGAATGCGGCCCATCGTCCAATCGCTCTGATCCGTGTCGCGGTCATGGCTTCCCCGGTTCCGGCTGTTATCACGGTCGCCTGGAACTGCAAAGCCCGGCTGCCCCTTGCCCCATGCGACCACATGCTTTCTCTTGTCTTTTGCCGTTTGATCCGCTTTCAGTGAAAAGGTTCCTGAACGGGCCCGATTCCCGGGCGCAAATTCCGAAAAGCTCGAGTATTCCCATGCGATTGTCGCGTTTCTTTCTGCCCATTCTCAAGGAGACGCCGAAGGAGGCCGAGATCGTCTCGCACCGCCTGATGCTGCGCGCCGGCATGCTGCGGCAGGAGGCTGCGGGCATCTATGCATGGCTGCCGCTGGGCTTCCGGGTGTTGAAGAAGATCGAGCAGATCGTGCGCGAGGAGCAGGACCGGGCCGGTGCCCTCGAACTGCTGATGCCGACGCTGCAGCTTGCCGATCTGTGGCGCGAGAGCGGGCGCTATGACGCCTACGGGCCGGAGATGCTGCGCATCCAGGATCGCCACAAGCGCGAGTTGCTGTACGGGCCGACCAACGAGGAAATGATCACCGAGATCTTCCGCGCTTACGTGAAGTCTTACCGCAGCCTGCCGCTCAACCTCTATCATATCCAATGGAAATTCCGCGACGAGCAGCGCCCGCGCTTCGGCGTGATGCGCGGTCGTGAGTTTCTGATGAAGGACGCTTATTCGTTCGATATCGACGAGGCGGCGGCGCGGCTGTCCTACAACAAGATGTTCGTCGCATACCTGCGCACGTTCGCCCGCATGGGCCTGAAGGCGATCCCGATGCGCGCCGAGACCGGCCCGATCGGCGGCGACCTGTCGCACGAATTCATCGTGCTGGCGGAGACGGGCGAGTCCGGCGTGTTCTGCAACAAGGACGTGCTCGACCTGCCGGTGCCGGGCGAGGACGTGAACTACGATGGCGACCTCACGCCGATCATCAAGCAATGGACCGAACTCTATGCCGCGACTGAGGATGTTCACGATGCCGCGCGCTACGAGCGCGAGGTTCCGGAGGACAAGCGGATCAGCACCCGCGGCATCGAGGTGGGTCAGATCTTCTATTTCGGGACCAAGTATTCCGACTCGATGAAGGCGATGGTCTCGGGGTCTGATGGCGCTGAGCGGCCGATCCATGGCGGCTCCTACGGCGTTGGCGTATCGCGGCTGGTCGGCGCGATCATCGAGGCCTGCCACGACGAAGCCGGCATCAAGTGGCCGGAGGAGGTGGCGCCGTTCCGTGTCGCGATCCTCAACCTCAAGCAGGGCGGTGGTGATACCGACGCGGCCTGCGAGAAGCTTTATGCCGCTCTGACCGCCAAGGGCGTCGATGTGCTCTACGACGACACCGACCAGCGGCCTGGCGGCAAGTTCGCCACCGCCGACCTGATCGGTATTCCGTGGCAGATTCTGATCGGACCGAAGGGGTTGGCCGAGGGCAAGGTCGAGATCAAAAAGCGCGCCGACGGCAGCCGCGAGCTCATGTCGCTCGACGACGCGCTGGCCAAGTTTACCCACTGACCGGGTTTACACACTGATTTCATTCGGTGTCCGGTCGCAGATCGCTGACTCGGTGACTACAATTCGCCCGATTCGTGCGGAAAGTCCGGACCATGGACAAGAATGATGAGTGAGCCTGTTCGGACTGCGCCTTTCGCTCCCTTCGAGTGGATGCTGTCGGCCCGGTACCTGCGGGCGCGCCGCAAGGAAGGCTTCATTTCCGTTATTGCCGGCTTCTCCTTCCTCGGCATCATGCTGGGCGTGGCGACGCTCATCATCGTCATGGCGGTGATGAATGGCTTTCGGGCCGAACTGCTCAACAAGATTCTTGGCCTCAACGGCCATCTCCTGGTGCAGCCGCTGGAATCGCCGCTGACCGACTGGAAGGACGTTTCCGAGCGGATCAGCAAGGTGGAGGGCATCAAGCTCGCCGCGCCGATCGTCGAGGGGCAGGCGCTGGCGTCGTCGCCGTTCAATGCGTCGGGCGTCCTGGTGCGCGGCATTCGCGCCGCCGACCTCGACCGGCTCACGTCGATCGCCAAGAACATCAAGCAGGGCACGTTGGAAGGTTTCGACGAGGGACAGGGCGTCGCCATCGGCCGCCGTCTGGCTGACCAGTTGTCGCTGCGTGCCGGCGACACCGTCACGCTGGTGGCGCCGCGCGGTGCGGTGACGCCGATGGGCACCACCCCGCGTATCAAGCCCTACAAGGTCGCCGCCGTGTTCGAGATCGGCATGTCGGAATACGACTCGGCCTTCGTGTTCATGCCGCTGACCGAGGCGCAGGCTTATTTCAACCGCGCCAACGATGTCACGGCGATCGAGGTTTACACGACAAATCCCGACAAGATCGACAATTTCCGAAAATTGGTGACCGAAGCGGCAGGACGTCCGATCTTCATGGTGGACTGGCGCCAACGCAACTCGACGTTCTTCAACGCGCTGCAGGTCGAGCGCAACGTCATGTTCCTGATCCTGACCCTGATCGTGCTGGTGGCGGCGCTGAACATCGTGTCGGGCCTGATCATGCTGGTGAAGGACAAAGGCAGCGACATCGCGATCCTGCGCACCATGGGCGCGACACAAGGCTCGGTGATGCGGGTGTTCCTGATTACGGGCGCCGCGATCGGCGTGGTCGGCACGCTGGTCGGTCTCGCTATCGGCCTTCTGATCTGCGCCAATATCGAAACCATTCGCCAGTTCATCTCATGGCTGACCAACACCGAACTGTTCTCGCCTGAATTGTACTTCCTGTCCAAGCTGCCGGCTGAGGTCGATGTCGGCGAGACCACGGCGGTGGTGATCATGGCTTTGACACTGTCGTTCCTTGCCACCCTTTATCCGTCGTGGCGCGCGGCCCGCCTCGATCCGATCGACGCGCTGAGATACGAATGAGCAGCACGATGGAGCAGGCCGATAGCGACGCGCCGGTGGTGTATCTCCACGAGATCCGTCGCCAGTATCAGCAGGGCGACGATACGCTCACGATCCTCGACGGCGCCAAGCTCGGGCTGTGGGGCGGACAGTCGGTGGCGCTGGTCGCACCGTCCGGCACCGGCAAATCGACCTTGCTGCATATCGCGGGCCTGCTCGAGCAGCCCGATGACGGCGAGGTCTATGTCGGCGGCATGGCGACATCCGGCCTGTCGGACGCCGAGCGCACCCAGATCCGCCGCACCGAGATCGGCTTCGTCTATCAGTCGCATCGCCTGCTGCCGGAATTCACCGCGCTGGAAAACGTGATGATGCCGCAGCTCATCCGTGGCCTGTCGCGGCGCCAGGCGTCGCAGCGTGCACGCGAGATTCTCGCCTATCTCGGCCTCGGCAAGCGCATCACGCACCGTCCGGCCGAACTGTCGGGCGGCGAGCAACAGCGCGTCGCCATCGCGCGCGCGGTTGCCAATGCGCCGCGCGTGCTGCTGGCCGACGAGCCGACCGGCAACCTCGATCCGCATACGGCGGATCATGTGTTTAACGCCTTGATGCAGATCGTGCGGGCGACGCAGGTGGCGATGCTGATTGCCACCCACAACATGGATCTCGCCGCGCGGATGGACCGCCGGGTCTCGATCGCCGACGGCCAGGTCATCGAGCTCGACTAAAGCGTTTTCGAGCGAAGCATGTCCTCGGGCATCGACCCGAGGGTGGATACCGGTTCGCGTGAAGAAAACGCGTCAAAACAAAACTAAGGTCCGGAGAGGGATCATGTCATTTCAGGCACAGGATCCGAATTTCGATCAGCGCGTGCGCGCGAGCTTCGCGCGTCAGCAGGTGATGCAGACCCTCGGCATCGAGATCGTGCGTCTTGCGCCGGGTGAGATCGAACTCGCGATGCCGTACGACGCGGCCTACACCCAGCAGCACGGCTTTATCCATGCCGGCATCCAGTCGACGGCGATGGACAGCGCATGCGGCTATGCCGCGTTCTCGCTGATGCCGCAGGATGCGGCGGTACTGACGGCCGAATTCAAGATCAACCTGCTCGCGCCGGCGGCGGGCGAACGCTTCGTATTCCGGGGTCGCGTGATCAAGCCGGGAAAGACGTTGACGGTCTGCGAGGCGACGGCCTTTGCAATCACCGACAAGGCTGGGGAACGCCTGATCGCCACGATGACCGGCACGTTGATGGCGATCTACGACCGGCAGGGGATCGCGCAATAGGACGCGCGATCACACCTTCCACTGACATCTCGCTCAATAATGCCGATAACGGCGGCGGTCGTAGCGCGGCTCTTCATAGACCGGAAAAAACGGGTCGCGGAAGCACGACGCCGCGCGTCCCGACGCTGCCATCTTGCATTGCTCCATCGTCGAATAGGCGCATTCGCGATATTGAGCCGGGCCGTATTGCTCGAGGCAGTAGGGGTAGTCGCGCGCCGAAGCGGACGATGCGCCAATGATCGGAAGTGCGATCATCGAAAGGGCGGCGAAAAGAATGGTGCGCATGGTAGCTCCATGAGTTCGCATAGGACGCGATGCCCAGCGTTCGGCCGGGCCGGCAGAGCGAGCTGGTCGCTCAGTAGGTCTGGTGATGATGCCGGCGGTGACGGCGCGGCTTGCTCGGGCGCTCGGCGGCATAGCCCCTGAAGAATGGGTTGCGCTCGCAATAAGCGAAACGTCCAGAGGCGGTTGCCATGCACTGCTGATAGCTGTCGAAGCTGCAGTCGCCGAGGCCGTCATAGTCCCGGCCGAGGATGCAGAACGGATAGTCCCGGGCCGCGGCCGGAGTGGTGTCGATCGCCGTCAATGTGCCGAGGGCCATGAGTGCAAACAACAGGGTGCGCATTCTTGTTCTCCTTGGGGATTGGTCCCCAACGTTATGTTGGTCTCTGGAACCCGTTGCGCCATTCGAGGTCAAGACACGTTGGCGCGACCGATTGCGGCAGTGACGCCGATTCTGGCGGTATACGTTTTGTTAGCCTTCTTTGTTCCACCCCGCCAACCCTCCCTTACCGTCCTTGACTCTTGAGAACGAAATGAGAACAATGTTCCTGTTACGTTCCAGTTGAGTCCACCGGCGAAGGCCGGGCGTCCACAGGGGAGATCGATATGTTGAAGATGTTTGTTGAGGAGGCTGCTGCTCTCACGTCCATCATCCTGTTCGTCGGAACCGTCGCGGTTTGGGCGCAGGTTATTCCACAACTGTGACGGCCTTCGCGCTTCGCGGGCGAGAACAACGCGATCCGGTGCTGGGGAAAAGAATGACAGATGCCGTCCCCGGCGTTGCGAGCGTGGACATGACGCGGCGCGGCGTCCACCATTGAGGGACCTTGAGTCGGCGGACCATCAACGGTGCCGTTTCTCATTCATCCTCAACCTTGCAGAGTCCCATGCCGAACGCCGGTTTCGTTCATCTTCACGTTCATTCGGCCTATTCGCTGCTGCAAGGCGCGATGACCATCAAGAAGCTCGGCGAGCTGGCCAAGGCCGATCACCAGCCGGCGCTGGCGCTGACCGACACCGACAACATGTTTGGCGCGCTGGAATTCTCCGACAAGATGGCGGGGTCCGGCATTCAGCCGATCATCGGCTGCGCGATTTCGGTCGATTTCGGCGATCACGATCCCAATTCGCGCAACACGACGCTGTCCGCACCGGCGCGGATCGTGCTGCTAGCGATGCGCGAGGCCGGCTATCGCTCGCTGATGCGGCTCAATTCGCGCGCCTTCCTCGAAACGCCGGTCAACGAGGCGCCGCATATCAAGATCGAGTGGCTCGAAGACGGCGCGGCCGACGATCTGATCGCGCTGACCGGTGGCCCCGAAGGGCCAGTCTCCCTGGCCTTCGCTGCCGAACAACCGGCGCTGGCGCTCGCGCGCTGCGATCGACTGCAGGTGCTGTTCGGCGACCGTCTCTATGTTGAGTTGCAGCGTCATAACCGCGACATCGAGCGCCGGGTCGAAGGCGCGTTGATCGACATGGCCTATGCGCGCGGTCTGCCGCTGGTTGCGACTAACCAGCCGTATTTCGCCTCCACCGACGACTACGAATCCCACGACGCACTGCTGTGTATCGCCGGCGGTCGCCTTGTTGCTGAAAGCGACCGCCCGCAACTCACGCCGGATCATCGCTTCAAGACCCGCGCAGAGATGGCGGTGCTGTTCGCCGATTTGCCAGAGGCGCTGGCCTCGACGGTGGAGATCGCGCAGCGCTGCTCGTTTCGTCCCAAGACCCGCAAGCCGATTCTGCCGCACTTCACCGTCGGCAGCGAGCATGACGAGGATCCGTCCATCGCCGAGGCGGCCGAGTTGCAGCGGCAGGCCGAGGAGGGGCTGGCGCGCCGCCTCGAAAAGCATGGTCTCGCGCAGGGGCAGACGGAAGAGGATTATCGCCAGCGCCTGACCTTCGAACTCGATGTCATCAAGCGGATGAAGTATCCGGGCTACTTCCTGATCGTGTCGGACTTCATCAAGTGGGCGAAGGCGCAGGGCATCCCGGTCGGGCCGGGGCGCGGTTCGGGCGCGGGCTCACTGGTCGCTTACGCGCTGACCATCACCGACCTCGATCCGCTGCGTTTCGGCTTGCTGTTCGAGCGCTTCCTCAATCCCGAGCGCGTCTCGATGCCGGACTTCGACATCGACTTCTGCCAGGACCGCCGCGGCGAGGTGATCCACTACGTGCAGGAGCGTTATGGCCGCGAACAGGTCGGCCAGATCATCACGTTCGGTACCCTGCAGGCGCGCGGCGTGCTGCGCGACGTCGGCCGTGTGCTGCAGATGCCTTACGGGCAGGTCGACAAGCTTACCAAGCTGGTGCCGCAGAATCCGGCCGCGCCGGTGACGCTCGCCGCCGCCATCGCCGGCGAGCCCAAGCTGCAGGCATTCCGCGACGAGGACCCGGTGGTCGCGCGCGCCTTCGACATCGCGCAGCGTCTCGAAGGCCTGACACGTCATGCGTCGACCCATGCGGCGGGCATTGTGATCGGTGACCGGCCGTTGTCCGAACTCGTGCCGATGTATCGCGATCCGAAATCGGACATGCCGGTCACCCAGTTCAACATGAAATGGGTCGAGCCGGCCGGGCTTGTGAAGTTCGACTTCCTCGGTCTCAAGACGCTGACCGTGCTCGACGTCGCGGTGAAGCTGCTCAAACAGCGCGGCGTAGACCTCGATCTCGCCAAGTTGCCGCTCGACGACGCCAAAACCTACGAGATGCTGACGCGCGGTGAAGTGGTCGGCGTGTTCCAGGTTGAAAGTCAGGGCATGCGCCGCGCGCTGGTCGATATGCGCCCCGACCGTCTGGAGGATCTGATCGCGCTGGTCGCGCTCTATCGTCCGGGTCCGATGGCGAACATTCCGACTTACTGCGCACGAAAACACGGCGACGAAGAGCCGGAATACATGCATCCGATGCTCGAGCCGATCCTGAAGGAAACCTTCGGCGTCATCATCTACCAGGAACAGGTGATGCAGATCGCGCAGGTGATGGCGGGCTACTCGCTCGGCGACGCCGACCTCTTGCGCCGCGCGATGGGCAAGAAGATCCGCGCCGAGATGGACAAGCAGCGCGAGATCTTCGTCGCGGGCGCGGTGAAGAACAACGTCAGCAAGGGGCAGGCGGAAACGATCTTCGAACTGCTCGCCAAGTTCGCCGACTACGGCTTCAACAAGAGCCACGCGGCGGCCTACGCGCTGGTGTCGTACCAGACCGCCTACATGAAGGCGCATTATCCGGTGGAGTTCATCGCCGCGTCGATGACGCTCGACATGAACAACACTGACAAGCTGTCGGAATTTCGCGCCGAGGCGCAGCGCCTCGGCATCAAAGTCGAGCCGCCATCGGTCAACCTGTCGGGCTCGACCTTCGAGGTGCGCGACGAGACGATCTACTACGCGCTGGCCGCGCTCAAGGGCGTCGGCGGGCAGGCGGTGGACATGCTGGTCGATGCGCGCGCCGGCGGCGCATTCACATCTCTCGCGGATTTCGCGTCGCGCGTATCACCGCGCGCGATCAACAAGCGCGTGCTCGAAAGCCTCGCCGCAGCGGGGGCATTCGATGCGCTGGAGCCGAATCGCGCGCGGGTGTTCGCCGGCGCGGATTCCATTCTCGGCGCCTGCCAGCGTCATCATGAAGCGTCCACCAGCGGCCAGAGCGACATGTTCGGCGGCATGGCGGACGCGCCATCGGTGATCCTGCCGGCGGTGGAGCCGTGGCTGCCGGCCGACAAGCTGCGCCGCGAATACGATGCCATCGGCTTTTTCCTGTCCGGTCATCCGCTCGACGATTATGCCACCGCGCTGAAACGGCTGCGGGTGCAATCGTGGGCGGAGTTCTCGCGTGCGGTCAAAACCGGCGCGACTGCCGGCAAGGTAGCCGCCACCGTGGTGTCGCGCATGGAACGCCGCACCAAGACCGGCAACAAGATGGGCATCATGGGGCTATCCGATCCCACCGGCCATTTTGAGGCGGTGCTGTTCTCGGAGGGACTCGCACAGTTTCGCGACGTGCTCGAACCGGGCACGGCGGTGCTGCTGCAACTTGGTGCGGAACTGCAGGGCGAGGATGTGCGCGCGCGCATTCTGCATGCCGAACCGCTCGATACGGCGGCGGCGAAGACGCAAAAGGGCCTGCGTATCTTCGTGCGCGACGACAAGCCACTGGAGTCGATCGCCAAGCGCCTCGAAAGGACTAACGGGCGTCCTCCCGCCGACCGGCCGGCCGTCGCGGGAGGCGAGGGCGAAGTCACGCTGATCATGCTGCTGGATATGCAGACCGAGGTCGAAATGAAACTGGAAGGCCGTTTCCGGGTGTCGCCGCAGATCGCCGGTGCGATCAAGGCGGTCTCGGGTGTGGTTGACGTCCAGGCGGTGTGACCTGCTGAGACGATTTGCCCGGGTGCCTTGTGCAACCCGGCCATAATCCCAACGTTTTTTGTTCAAGTCGTGTTCATCCGGCACTCGGCTGAATGTACTATTCGTTTGTCAATTTGAACGGACGGGACGATCATGCGCTTTGCGAGGATAGTTTCCACGGTTACGTTCGGTGTCCTGCTTGCAGGGCTTGTTGCAATGCAGCCGCGCGCGATTTTCGCCCAGGCGCCCAATCCCCCCGCCGCGAAGCAGGAAAAGCGCATCGCGCTCGTCATCGGCAACAGCGCCTATCAGAAGGAGCCGCTCGCCACCGCCGCGAACGACGCCGGCCTGATCGCGCAGACCTTGCAAGCGGCGGGCTTCGACGTCGTCGGCGCGCGCGATCTCGACGGCAACACGCTGCGCACCACCTTCCGCGACTTCGTCAGGAAAGCCGAGGAGTCCGGCCCGGACACGGTCGCGGTGGTCTATCTGTCCGGCTACGCGCTGCAACTGAACGGCGAGAACTACTACATCCCGGTCGACACCACGATCTCGCGCGACACCGATATCCCGACCGAGGGTCTGCGGCTCGGCGACTACATGCGCCAGCTTTCGTCGCTGCCGCTGAAGGCCGGCGTGTTCGTGGTCGATGGGGCGCGTGAGCAGCCCTTTGTCGAGGGGGGACAGATCGCCAGCGGCCTTGCGCTGGTCGAGCCTGATCCCAAGATGCTGATCGCCTTCAACGCCGCGCCCGGCACGGTGGCGCCGGAAGAGGAAGGGCCGTATGGCGCTTACGCGCAATCGCTGGCGGAAATGATCCGCTCCGGTGGCCTGTCCCTTCCAGAAATGTTCGATCGCGTCCGCCTGCGCGTCAACGAAATGACCAAGGGCGCGCAGGTGCCGTGGGATACGCAGAAGGTCGATGCGCAGTTCGCGTTCTTCGACCGCGCACCCGATGCACCGCCGCCGCCCGAGGCTGACCGCACTGCCGCCGTGCGCGACAAGCCGATCAAGGACCTCGGCGCGCCGGACGCTTACGCCGCCGCGCTGTCGCGCGACAGTATTCAGGGTTACGAGGATTTCCTCGGCGCCTATCCCGACGATCCGATGGCGAAGCGGGTGAGGGCGATCGTCGCCGCACGGCGCGAGGCGATCACCTGGCGGCGCACCTATCGCGCCGATACGCCCGATGCCTATTGGTCGTATCTGAAACGCTATCCACGCGGCCCGCACGCCGCGGACGCGCGTCGTCGCCTTGCGATCCTTGCTGCCGCGCTGGAGCCGCCGCCGTCGTTCACGGTGATGGATTACGATCTGCCGCCGCCACCGCCGGAAGAGATCGTCTATGTCGATCGCCCGGTGCTGATGTTCAGCGATCCGGAGTTCGATTTCCTGCCGCCGCCACCGCCGCCGGTGTATTACCTGCCGCCGCCGCCGCCGGACTTCATTCAGTTGGCGCCACCGCTGATCGCCGTCGGACTGTTCATCCTGCCGCGGCCGATCTTCGTGCCGATCCCGGTTTATGTTCGTCCGCCGGTCTATGTGCGTCCGCCGCGCAACGACGTCTTCTTCACCAACATGCATAACGTGCCGGTGATCAACACTCTCAACCGGCCGAGCCCGGGCTTTGTCAGTCCGCTCGCCAACGGTCGTCCGGTGCCGGTGATTCCGAATCCGAAGGCCGTTCAGCCGGCAGGCGTTCAACGCGTCGGCACGGCGTTGCCTGCCGCCGTGACCCGGCGGGCCAGCTTGATCCAGCAGGGCAAGGCTCCGGTGCCGCAGAGCGCTTCCATCCGCCCGGCGGTTGCGACCGCGCCTCAGGACCGCTCGACAATCACACCGCGTGGTCCGCGCATGATGCGGACGCAGAACGGGACTTCGGCACCGCAGCCGGGAACGTCGCCGTCGGCTGTGCGACCGGGCCAGCCGTCGCCCAATCAGCCGGCCGTGGTTCGACCGGGTCAACCGTCTCCGAACCAGCCGGCCATACGACCCGGACAGCCGGGATCGACGTCGCCTGCGGTGACCGCGCCCGTGACCCGTGAGGCGCCGAAGGAACTGCCGAAAGCCAACGCCTTGCCCGTTCCGGGGACCAAGGGTGCGCCACCGGCGCCGGCCGATCGTGGCCGGGGGCCTGCCGCGACTGTTCCGGGCGCGAAAGCCGGACCGGGCGCTTCGGCGCCCGGAGGCCCCGATACCTCTCGCCGTCCGGGTGCTCCCGGCACCGCGACTCCGCCCTCATCTGGGCCGGCGGTTGCGCCAAGGCCGGGGCCGGGCGCTCCCACGCCGGGTGATCATGATGCTTCGCGACGCCCGGGTGGTCCAGGAGCCGCGTCGAGGTCTGGCCCCGCCGTGACGGCTCCGCCGAAACCGGGCGCGGTTCCGCAGCGTCCGACGGCAACTCCGTCGCGCATGGCTCCACCTCCGACGGCGCACCGCCCGGCACCGCCGCCTCGGGTTGCGCCTCCGCGCGCCGCTCCACCTCCGCGTGCTGCTCCACCGCCGCGGGCTGCGGTTCCACCGCGACCCGCTCCGGCAGTTCGTCAGGCTCCGCCACCGCGTATGGCGGCCCCGCCGCGGCCCGCGGCACCACCCCCGCGTATGGCTCCGCCACCACCTCGGATGGCGCCGCCGCCGCGGCCCGCAGCCCCGCCGCCGCGCATGGCGCCACCCCCGAGGCCGGCTGCTCCGCCCCGGATGGCTGCGCCACCTCGACCGGCGCCAGCCGCCCGGCCTGCGGCTCCGGCCAAGCGCTGCCCGCCGGGCGCGGCAAGCTGCTGATAACGTCCCGGCCGGATCCCTGGTCCGGCCGGTTCTTTTTGGCCCGCAAACCCGAATAAGGGCCGGAAATCCTTGCCTTGGCGGGGGACGGCCGCTATAAGCCGCGCCATCTCACACGGAAGCATGGCTCCACAAAAGCCGTCCGGTGGCAGCCGGGACGCCCTTCGATTTTCGATTCGTCGTTGTCGATGTCAGCAGCCCGCCTTGCTCACACGCTTCCGGAGGAACAACCGGAGAATAGACCTATGGCGCTACCTGACTTCACGATGCGTCAGCTTTTGGAAGCTGGCGTTCACTTCGGCCACCAGTCCCACCGATGGAATCCGAAAATGGCGGATTACATCTTCGGTGCCCGCAACAACATTCACATCATCGATCTCGCGCAGACCGTGCCGATGCTCCATCGCGCATTGCAGGCGGTGAGCGACGTTGTCGCCAAGGGCGGCCGCGTGCTGTTCGTCGGCACCAAACGTCAGGCTCAGGACAACGTCGCGGACGCCGCGAAGCGCTCGGCGCAGTATTACGTCAACTCGCGCTGGCTCGGCGGCACGCTGACCAACTGGAAGACGGTGTCGGGCTCGATCAAGCGCCTGCGCCAGCTTGAGGACATGCTGTCCTCCGCCGAGGGCACGCAGTACACCAAGAAGGAGCGCCTGACGCTCCAGCGCGAACGCGATAAGCTCGATCGTTCGCTCGGCGGTATCAAGGACATGGGTGGTCTGCCCGACCTGATCTTCGTCATCGACACCAACAAGGAAGACATCGCGATTCAGGAAGCCAACCGCCTGAACATCCCGGTGGCTGCGATCGTCGATACCAACTCCGACCCGAAGGGCATCTCCTACGTGGTGCCGGGCAATGACGACGCCGGTCGCGCGATCTCGCTGTATTGCGACCTCATCGCCCGCGCTGTGATCGACGGCATTTCGCGCGGTCAGGGCAACGCTGGCATCGACGTCGGCGCGATGGCCAATCCGGCGGCGGAAGTCGTCGAATCGGCCGAGTCGGCCGGCTTCCAGGGCCTTGCCGGTCCGCGCGGCGTTGCCGACGACCTCAAGAAGCTGCCGGGCGTGTCCGGCGCGATCGAGAAGAAGCTCAACGATCTTGGCGTCTTCCACTTCTGGCAGATCGCCGAACTCGATCATGCCACTGCTCACAAGATCGGCGAAGAGGTCGGCCTGCCGTCGCGCGCCGATGGCTGGGTCGCCAAGTCCAAAGAGCTGACCGCCGAAGCCGAGTAACGGCTCGCACGATTTGCACGGCCGGCGATCCCGGTCGTGCATCTCCTTTTTAAATATTTGACATGGGGCTCCTCTAGGGAATCCCCGCACGCGGACAGGGCTGCACGGCCCGCTGACCCGGCCAGCTCCGGCCCGCCGTGCCCCGACAACGCAAAGGACATCCGACGATGGCAACGATTACAGCAGCAATGGTCAAGGATCTGCGCGAGAAGACCGGCGTGGGCATGATGGATTGCAAGCAGGCGCTCAACGAGACCAATGGCGACATGGACGCCGCGGTGGATTGGCTGCGCAAGAAGGGGCTGTCGAAGGCCGCCAAGAAGGCCGGCCGTGTTGCCGCCGAAGGCCTGATCGGCGCTGTCGTTTCCGGCACCAAGGGCGTGCTGGTCGAGGTTAATTCGGAAACCGACTTCGTCGCCCGCAACGAGCAGTTCCAGGGCCTGGTCAAGATGATCGCGCAAGTCGCGATTGATGCCGGCACCGATGTCGAGAAGATCAAGGCCGCCAAGGTCGGTTCGGTCACGGTCGACACAGCAATTCAGGACGCTATCGCCACCATCGGCGAGAACATGACGCTGCGCCGCGCCGCTGCGCTGTCGGTCGGGCAGGGTGTGGTCGCAAGCTATGTCCACAACGCCGTGATCGATGGTCTCGGCAAGATGGGCGTGCTCGTCGCACTGGAATCGACCGGCAAGCAGGATGAGCTGGCTGCCCTCGGCCGCCAGATCGCCATGCATGTTGCGGCTTCGAACCCGCAGGCGCTCGACGCCGCCGGTCTCGATCCGGAAGTTGTGCGCCGCGAGAAGGACGTGCTGGCAGACAAGTACCGTCAGCAGGGCAAGCCGGATGCGATGATCGAGAAGATCGTCGAATCGGGCCTGAAGACCTACTACAAGGAAGTGACCCTGCTCGAGCAGCCTTTCATCCACGATAGCGGCAAGTCTGTCGGCCAGGCGGTGAAGGAAGCTGAGGGCAAGGTCGGTGCCCCGGTGAAGATTGCCGGATTTGTGCGCTATGGTCTTGGCGAGGGAATCGAGAAGCAGGATTCCGACTTCGCCGCTGAGGTTGCCGCGGCCGCTGGCCAGAGCTGATCGGCGGTTTTGACGGCGGCTCCGGCCCTCTATCTTTTGTCTGAGTGATTGCTCCCGAAAGCGCAGGTGCTTTCGGGATCGCGCTCCGGGGAAGCGATCGCACTATGGGTGAGCCGCCGGTTTATCGTCGCGTCGTGATCAAGCTGTCCGGCGAATATCTCGCCGGCAGCCAGTCGTTCGGTATCGATCAGCAAACCATCGATCGCATCGCCAGCGACCTTTGCGCCGCAAGTGAACTCGGCGTCGAGATCGCCGTCGTCGTCGGCGGCGGCAATATCTTCCGTGGCGTTGAAGTGTCGTCGCGGGGCGTGTCGCGTCCGATCGGCGACACCATGGGCATGCTCGCCACCGTGATGAACTGCCTCGCGCTCGAATCCGCGTTGTCGCGCAAGGGCAAGTCGTCACGCACGCTGTCGGCATTCGTCATGCCGCAGGTCTGCGAACTGTTCACCCGCCCGGTAGCGCACCGCTACCTTGCCGAAGGCCGCATCATCCTGTTGGCGGGCGGCACCGGAAATCCGTTTTTCACCACCGATACCACGGCCGTTCTGCGCGCCGCCGAGATCGGTGCGCAGGCCGTGCTGAAGGCCACCAATGTGGACGGCGTCTACAGCGCCGACCCCAAGACCGACAAGACCGCCAAACGCTTCGAACGCCTGACCCATTCGCAGGCACTGGCGGGCGGCTACAAGGTGATGGATGCGACCGCGTTCGCGCTTGCCCGCGAGACGTCGTTGCCTATCATCGTCTTTTCCATCGCCGAACCGGGCTCGATCGGCGCGATACTAAGCGGCAACGGTACGGGTACGATCGTCGCCGGCTGAGAAGAACAGGAGTTTACGTCATGGCGTCGGACACTTTTGACATCAACGATCTGAAGCGTCGCATGGACGGCGCGGTCGCGTCGCTGAAGCATGAGCTTGGCGGCCTGCGCACCGGACGCGCGGCGATTTCGATGGTCGAGCCGGTGCAGGTCGAAGCTTACGGCAGCCACATGCCTCTCAACCAGGTCGCGACCGTCAGCGTGCCGGAGCCGCGTTTGCTGTCGGTCCAGGTGTGGGACAAATCGATGGTCAAGGCGGTCGAGACCGCGATCGTCAATTCCAATCTCGGCCTCAGCCCGGCGACCGAAGGTCAGGTTATCCGCCTGCGGATTCCCGAACTCAACGAGGAGCGCCGCAAGGAGCTCGTGAAGGTCGCACATAAATACGCCGAAGCCGCACGCGTGGCGGTTCGTCACGTCCGCCGCGATGGTCTTGATGTGGTCAAGAAACTCGAAAAGGATCACAAGATCTCCGAGGACGATCAGGAACGTCACTCCACCGAGGTCCAGAAGGCGACCGACGCCACGATCGCGGACATCGACAAGCTTCTGGCGACCAAGGAAAAAGAAATCCTCACCGTTTAAGAGACCGCAATGTCCAATGGCGCCATGCCCAAGACCGATGGACCGGCCGGAGCCGGCGCGCCGCGGCATGTCGCGATCATTATGGATGGCAACGGCCGTTGGGCGGCCGCCCGCGGTTTGCCGCGCGCCGAAGGTCATCGCCGCGGCGTCGAAGCGCTGCGCAAGACGGTGCGTGCGTCCCACGAACTCGGCATTTCCTATCTGACGATCTTCTCGTTCAGCTCCGAGAACTGGTCGCGCCCGGCGAGCGAGATCGGCGACCTGTTCGGACTGCTGCGTCGTTTCATTCGCAACGATCTGGCGACGCTCCATGCCGATGGCGTGCGCGTTCGCATCATCGGCCAGCGCGCCGGGCTCGAGCCCGATATTTGCGCGCTGCTGAAAGAGGCCGAAGACTTGACGCGGGACAACACCCGCCTGACGCTGGTGGTCGCGTTCAACTACGGCTCGCGGCAGGAGATCGCGGCCGCCGCGCAGCGCCTCGCGCGCGAAGTGGCTGAAGGCAAGCGCGATCCGGCGACAATCACCGAAGATGCGATCGGCCAGTATCTCGACACGCCGGACATTCCCGATCCCGATCTCATCATCCGCACCAGCGGCGAGCAGCGGCTGTCGAATTTCCTGATGTGGCAGGCCGCCTACAGCGAACTGGTGTTCGTGCCGGTGCACTGGCCGGATTTCGACAAGGCGGCGCTGGAAGGCGCGATCGCCGAATACGCCACGCGCGAACGCCGGTTCGGCGGTCTGGTCGCAAAGACCGGGTCGTGACCTCTCCCGATCCCGACCAGAGCAATGCGACGCCGGCGCAGGGCAGGGCGCCGAGCAATCTCGTCATGCGCATCATGGCCGCAGCGGTCCTTGCTCCGCTCGCCATCACCATTGCCTATGCGGGCGGTTGGCTGTGGGCGCTTCTGGTGGTTGCAGTTTCATGCGGGCTCTATGTCGAGTGGCTCCTGATCGTGAACGACACGCAGGATCGCCGCGCGATGCTGGTCGGCGTGATCGCGCTGCTGATCGCGGGGCTGGCTGTGGTGTGCGGCTATGCGTCGATTGCGCTGGCGGCGGCGGTCGCCGGGATCGCGGTCGTTGCGTTGACCTCGGCGACGCAAGGAGCGTGGAACGCAACCGGATTGCTCTATGCGGCAGCGGCCTTGCTGTCGGCGATCCTGGTCCGGTTCGATCCGTCGAGTGGCTTTCTTGCACTGATCTTCGTGCTGCTGGTGGTGTGGGTCACGGACATCGGCGGCTATTTCGCGGGTCGTGGCATCGGCGGGCCGAAGCTGTGGCCACGGGTCTCGCCGAACAAGACCTGGGCCGGCGCGGTCGGTGGGCTTGTGCTTAGCATTGCTGTTGCCGTGGTGTTCGCAGTGCTCGGGTTCGGCAAACTGACCTCGTCGGTGATGCTGGCGAGCGTGCTGTCGGTGGTGTCGCAACTCGGCGATCTGTTCGAGTCCGCGGTCAAGCGCCGGTTCGGCGTCAAGGATTCGGGCCGGATCATTCCCGGCCATGGCGGGCTGCTTGACCGGCTCGATGGGTTCGTGGCCGCCATCATCGTGGCGGCTCTGATTGGTATTTTACGCGGCGGCGTCGATGGCGTCGGCCGCGGTTTCATGGTTTGGTGATGCGATGAATGCTGTTCCGCTGCGTAACGACAGGGCCGTCAACGGCCATGTCCGTCAGGTGACCGTGCTGGGCGCGACCGGGTCGATCGGCGACAGCACCATGGACCTGCTGCGTGCGTCTCCCGACAAGTATCAGGTCGCGGCGCTGACCGCGAACACCGACGTCGAAGGGCTGGCCAAACTCGCCCGCGAATTCGGCGCGCGCTTCGCCGCCGTCGCCGATGCCTCCCGGCTGGGCGATCTGCGCGCCGCGCTCGACGGCAGCGGCATCGAAAGCGGCGCCGGCGAAAGCGCGATCATCGAGGCGGCGCAGCGCCCGTCCGACTGGGTGATGGCGGCGATCAGCGGCGCGGCGGGATTGAAGCCTGCGCTCGCAGCCGTCGATCGCGGGGCGACCATCGCACTCGCCAACAAGGAATGTCTCGTCTGTGCCGGCGACTTCTTCATGTCCCGCGCGGCCTCTGCGCAGGCGCGCATTCTGCCGGCCGACTCCGAACACAACGCACTGTTCCAGGCACTATCATCCGGCAATCGCGACGAACTCACTCGTGTGATCATCACCGCGTCGGGTGGTCCGTTCCGCACCTGGTCGCCGGCGCAGATCGAACAGGCGACGCTGGAGCAGGCGCTCAAGCATCCGAACTGGAGCATGGGCCAAAAGATCACCATCGATTCCGCATCGATGATGAACAAGGGCCTCGAGGTGATCGAGGCGTCGTATCTGTTCGCGCTGTCACCCGACGAGATCGATGTGCTGGTGCATCCGCAGTCGATCGTGCACGGCATGGTCGAGTTCGCCGACCATTCGGTGGTGGCGCAACTCGGCACGCCCGACATGCGCACGCCGATCGCGCATTGCCTCGGCTGGCCCGATCGCATTTCGGGCCGGGCCGCGCCGCTCGATCTCGCCAAGATCGGACAACTGACGTTCGAGGCGCCGGACTACGAGCGCTTCCCCGGCCTGGGTCTCGCTTACGACGCGTTGCGTGCAGGGAAGGGCGCGACCACTGTGTACAACGCTGCGAACGAGGTCGCGGTCGCTGCCTTCATCGCCGGCAAGATCCGGTTCGGTGGTATTGCAAGGTTGGTCGAAGCCACGCTCAACGCGTCGATGCGCGATGGTTCCGCGCGTGGACCCGCGACCGTGGAAGATGCGCTTTCCATTGACCATAACGCGCGAAATGTTGCCGCCACCCTCTTGCCTCAAATTGCCTTAAAGGCATCCTAGAGGGTTGGGGCACGAGCCAATGGCTCGCTGACGAGGGACTACGAGTGGATTTTATTCTGAACAGTATCAGTGCGTTGAGTCACGGCCTGATCGGTTACGTCATTCCCTTCCTGTTCGTGCTGACCATTGTCGTGTTCTTTCACGAACTCGGTCACTTCCTGGTGGCGCGCTGGGCCGGTGTTAAGGTTCTGACCTTCTCGCTGGGGTTCGGTCCCGAACTCGCAGGTTTCAACGATCGTCACGGCACACGCTGGAAAATTTCCGCAATCCCGCTCGGCGGCTACGTGAAGTTCTTCGGCGACGATACGGAAGCGAGCACGCCCTCGACCGAGACGCTTGCCACGATGACTGCCGAGGAGCGCAAGGGCAGCTTCCACCACAAGAAGGTCGGTCCGCGCGCGGCCATCGTCGCGGCGGGGCCGATCGCGAATTTCATTCTGGCCATCGTGATTTTCGGCTGCCTGTTCACCTTCTTCGGCAAGCCGAGCACCAGCGCCCGGGTCGATCAGGTCCAGGCCGGCAGCGCCGCCGCGACCGCAGGGTTCCAACCCGGCGACGTCGTGACCGCGATCAATGGCGATGCCATCGACAGCTTCACCGACATGCAGCGCATCGTCTCGACCAACGCCGGCACCAAGCTGGTGTTCTCGATCAAGCGCGGCAATGCGCCGGTCACGCTCGAGGCGACGCCGGAGTTGAGGGAGATCAAGGACAGCTTCGGCAATGCCCACCGGGTCGGTATCCTGGGCATCACCCGGGCGGCGACCCCCGGCGAGGCCAATACCGAACGAGTGAATCCGGCGACCGCTTTTTGGCTTGGTGCCAAGGAGACCTGGTTCGTTGCCAAGAGCACTCTTCTTTACATAGGGGACGTCTTCACCCGGAAGGCCAGCGCCGACCAGGTCGGCGGGCCGATTCGCATCGCCCAGATCTCGGGGCAGGTAGCCACCTTTGGCCTCTCGGCCCTGATTCACCTCGCGGCGGTGCTGTCGGTGTCGATCGGGCTGCTCAATCTGTTCCCGGTGCCCATGCTCGATGGCGGACACCTTCTGTTCTACGCCGTCGAGGCGATCCGGGGCCGTCCGCTGTCTGAAAAGTCGCAGGAAATGGGATTCCGCGTGGGTTTAGCGCTGGTTCTGATGCTGATGGTCTTCGCGACCTACAACGACATTCTGCACCTTGCTAAATCCTGACATCTGCGGTGAGCGTGGCTATTGGGCAACGTGCTGTTAAGAAATGGAAATCGCGTTGCGAAATGACATTTGCCCATCTGGGAAAATTGTCTACAAGCAGGGCAACTTGGGAATCTCCCGGCCATCTCTCGGCCGGCTACGGAATGATAAGGGCGCTTGGCGGATGCGAGTCGGAATGAAGGTTCTAAGGGGCGGTCTCGCCGCCGCCCTGATCATGTTCGCGCTGCCGGCTGCCACCGTGGCTGTTGGAACGCTGACTGCGGCGCCAGCCATGGCCCAGACCGCCAATATTGGCGTTGAGGGCAACCGTCGTATCGAAGCCGACACCATCCGCTCCTATTTCAGGCCCGGTCCCGGTGGCCGCCTCAGCCCGGTCGAGATCGATGACGGCCTCAAGGCGCTGATCCAGACCGGCCTGTTCCAGGACGTCCAGATCCAGCATCGGGGCGGTCGTCTGGTGGTGGTCGTGGTCGAGAACCAGGTCATCAATCGCGTTGCCTTCGAGGGCAACAAGAAGATGAAGGACGAGCAGCTTCAGGCTGAAATCCAGTCCAAGGCGCGTGGCACGCTGTCCCGCGCCATGGTGCAGTCCGACACCCAGCGCATTACCGAAATCTATCGCCGTACCGGTCGTTATGACGTGAGCGTGGTGCCGAAGTACATCGAGCACCCCAATAATCGCGTCGATCTCGTGTTCGAGATCACCGAGGGCAAGAAGACCGGCGTCGAATCGATCAACTTCGTCGGCAACCACGCGTTCTCGGACTACCGCCTGCGTGACGTCATCAAGACCCGCGAAACCAACCTGCTGAGCTTCCTCGGTTCGGGCGACATCTATGACCCGGATCGCGTCGAGGCCGACCGCGACCTGATTCGCCGCTACTATCTGAAGAACGGCTATGCCGACGTTCAGGTGGTCGGCGTGCTGACCGAATACGACCCGGCCAAGAAGGGCTTCATCGTCACCTTCAAGATCGAGGAAGGCCAGCAGTACCGTGTCGGTTCGGTCGCCTACGAGACCAGCATTCCCTCGCTGAACGCCAATTCGTTCTCGGGCTTGTCCCGTGTCGGCGTCGGCTCCGTCTATAATGCGGAAGCCGTCGAGAAGTCGGTCGAGGAAATGTCGATCGAGGCCTCGCGCCGCGGTTACGCCTTCGCAACCGTCAAGCCGCGCGGCGAGCGCAACTTCGAACAGCACACCGTCTCGATCGTGTTCTCGATCGATGAGGGTCCGCGCGTCTACATCGAGCGCATCAACATCCGCGGCAACACCCGCACCCGCGACTACGTCATCCGCCGCGAGTTCGACATCTCCGAGGGCGATGCCTACAACCGCGCGCTGGTCGATCGCGCCGAGCGCCGCCTCAAGAACCTCGACTTCTTCCAGTCGGTGAAGATCACCCAGGAGCCGGGCTCGTCGCCTGACCGCATCATCCTGAACGTTGATCTCGAAGAGAAATCGACCGGCGACTTCTCGGTCTCGGGCGGCTACTCGACCTCAGACGGATTCCTTGGCGAAGTCAGTATCGCCGAGCGTAACCTCCTGGGCCGTGGCCTGTTCGCCAAGGCGGCGGTGCAGTACGGCCAGTACGCTCGCGGTTACTCGCTGTCGTTCGTCGAGCCGTACCTGTTCGGCTACCACGTCGCGCTGGGCATGGACCTCTACCAGCGCCAGCAGCTCTCGAACAATTACATCTCGTATGACAGCAAGACGCTGGGCTTCAGCCCGCGCCTCGGCTTCCAGCTCCGCGAAGACCTCGCGCTGCAGGTGCGTTATTCGATCTCGCGCCAGGAAATCACGCTGCCGTACAACCTGACCAACTGTAACAGCAATCCGGCCAACCCGAATCTGCCGCTCAACCCGCCGCCGGGCTGCTTGGCCGATGGCGAAGCCTCGATCCCGATCAAGATGGAGCTGGCGCAGGGTCCGGTGCTGACATCGTCGGTCGGCTACTCGCTGGTCTACAACACCCTCGACAACAACAAGAACCCGACCTCCGGCTTCCTCGTCACCTGGGCGCAGGACTTCGCTGGCGTTGGCGGCGACGTGAAGTACATCAAGTCGACCATCGACGCGAAGTACTACACCCCGATCGTGTCGGACATCGTCGGCTTGCTGCGCGTTCAGGGCGGCATGCTCAATGACTGGGGCAACAACGGCCTGCGCATGCTGGACCACTTCCAGATGGGTCCGAACCTCGTTCGCGGCTTCGAACCGCTCGGTATTGGTCCGCGCGACCTCGGAAGCACCACGCAGGACGCGCTGGGCGGCACCAAGTACTGGGGTGTCACCGCCGAACTCCAGATGCCGTTCTGGTTCCTGCCGAAGGAAGTGGGTCTGAAGGGCGCCGTGTTCGCCGATGCCGGCTCGCTTTACGATTATCAGGGCCCGCAGTGCTGGGCGGAGATCGCGCAGTGTATTACGGCGGACAACGAGAACGTGGTCCGTACCTCGATCGGTGCCGGCATTATCTGGCAGTCGCCGTTTGGTCCGCTGCGCTTCGACTACGCAGTGCCGCTCACCAAGGGTAAATACGACCGCGTGCAGGAGTTCAGATTCGGCGGTGGAACCACGTTCTGAGGTTGACCTGCGGGCGAAATCGGCAAATGTAGACGCCGGTTCCGCGGTTGGAATTCGCCCAATCGCTTGATTTTACGTATTTTCATCCGGCGGCCGGGTTCCCGGCCGCCGGATGATGTTTAGTCTGATCGCAGCGGGTGGCATGGCTCAGCCGACGTTCTTCAAGCAGCCCTCAAAAATGACGCTGGCCGAGATTGCCGCGTCCACGGGCGCGCGTCTGGCCGACCCCGGGCGCGGGGATCAGTCCGTCAGCGACCTGGCCTCGCTCGGCCTTGCCGGGCCCATGCATCTCGCATTCTACGATAACCGCAAATACGCCGACGATCTCGCCCGGTCGCATGCAGGGGCTTGTCTGGTCAGCGAGCGGCTTGCTGCGGACATTCCGCCGCGCATCGTCGTCCTGACCGTATCGAGCCCCTATGCAGCCTTCGTGAAGGTGGCGCGTGAGCTTCATGCCGATAGCCTGCGGCCGGCCTCGTCGTTCGACAACGACGCCATCGCGCCGTCCGCGGTCATTCATCCGGACGCGCGGCTCGAGGATGGCGTGGTGGTCGATCCGCTGGCGGTGATCGGCCCCGGCGTCGAGATTGGCGCGGGCACGGTGATTGGCGCCAATGCGGTGATCGGCGCCAATGTCCGGATCGGCCGCGACTGCAGCATCGGTCCCGGCGCGACAGTGCTGCATGCGCTGATCGGCAACAGTGTCATCATCCATCCCGGCTGCCGCATTGGGCAGGATGGTTATGGCTACCTGCCGGGCGCGAAGGGGCATCTCAAGGTTCCACAGACCGGCCGCGTCCTGATCCAGAACGATGTCGAGATCGGTGCTGGCACCACGATTGATCGTGGCGCGCTGAGCGACACGGTGATCGGCGAGGGCACCAAGATCGACAACCTGGTCCAGATCGGCCACAACGTGACCATCGGACGGCGCTGCATCATCGTCAGCCAGAGCGGGGTCGCGGGCAGTTCCACGCTCGGCGACGGCGTGATGCTTGGCGCCCGTGTCGGCGTCAGCGATCACGCGACCATCGGTGCCGGCGCGCAGCTTGCAGCGCGCTCCAGCGTGGTTGGCGAGATTCCCGCGGGCGCGCGGTGGGGCGGGTCGCCGGCCAAACCGATCAAGCAATTTTTCCGTGAGCTGTTCGAGGTGGAGCGGCTTGGACGTACTGGCGGAGCGGGCGCGAGATCCGCAGCGGTGGTCCGCGAGAGTGAAGGACGAGATTGATGGAGCACCCGGCCCCCCAGGGGGAGATCACAGATCATCCGATCACGATCGAGGCGGCGGAAATCGGCACCATCCTCAAGACGCTGCCGCATCGCTTTCCGTTTCTGCTGATCGATCGCGTGATCGAAATCCGCGGCGACTATGCTGGCATCGGCGTCAAGAATGTGTCGGTCAACGAGCCGCAGTTCCAGGGGCATTTCCCCAACCGGCCGATCTTTCCTGGCGTCCTGATGATCGAAGGCATGGCACAGACCGCCGGCATCATCGGCATGCTGTCGTCGGCTGAAGATGTGCGCGCAACCGCCGTCTACTTTGTCACTATCGACAAGTGCAAATTCCGCACGCCGGCGCTGCCGGGCGACACGATCTATTACCACATGCGGCGCATCAACCGGAAACGCGCGATCTGGTGGTTCCACGGTCAGGCCAAGGTCAACGGCAAGGTCGTCGCGGAAGCCGAGATCGGCGCGATGCTGGCGGATTGACGGGCATGAGCAGGATTGATCCGACCGCGCGGGTCGAGGACGGCGCGGTGATTGGCGATGATGTCACGATCGGGCCGTACTGCATCGTCGGTCCCCATGTCGCGATCGGCGCTGGCACCGCACTGCTCTCTCATGTGAACATCAGCGCGCGCACCACGATCGGCGAAAACTGCACGATCCATCCGTTCGTCTCGCTGGGAACGCCGCCGCAATCGCTTGGCTGGCGCGGCGAACTGACCGATCTCGTCATCGGCAACGGCTGCACCTTCCGCGAGGGTGCGACGGTCAATGCCGGCACCGTCGCCGGCGGCGGTATCACCCGGATCGGCGAGCGCGGCTATTTCATGAACAACGCGCACGTCGGGCACGACTGCATCGTCGGCAATGACGTGATCTTCGCGACATCCGCGACCCTCGGCGGTCATTGCGAAATCGGCGATTTCGTTTTCATCGGTGGGCTGTCGGCGGTGCACCAGTTCATGCGGATCGGATCGCAGGTCATGGTCGGCGGCATCACCGGCGTGCGCGGCGACATCATTCCCTATGCGCTGGCCAACGGCCAGCGCGCGCGACTCGAAGGCCTGAACATCGTCGGCATGAAGCGCCGCAAGTTTACCCGCGAGCGGCTCCACATGGTGCGCGCGTTCTACAGGAAGCTGTTCTTCGGTGCCGGCACTTTCGCCGAGCGCCTGGAGGGCGTTCGTCCTCTCGGCGCGGGCGATCCGGCGATCGCCGAAATCATCACCTTCATCGATACCGGCAAACATCATTCGCTGTGCAGGCCCGGCAAGGCAAACGACGAGTCCTGAGGGGTATAGCGTTTTCGAGCGGCGTGGATACCGGTTCGCGTGAAGAAAGCGTGTCAGACAGAGATCCGGAGTCGTTCTCTGTTTCCGTGAAGCGATGAACGACTCCAGCGGACAGGCCATGACCGAGCAGGCTGCCGAAATGACGTCTCCCATCGGACTGATTGCCGGCGGTGGCGTGCTGCCTTTCGCCGTGGCGGACGCGCTCGCGGCGCGTGGCATCGCTCCTGTAATCTTTGCGCTCAAGGGATTTTGCGATCCGGTTCAGGTGGTGCGGTTTCGTCACCGATGGATTGCGCTCGGCCGTTTCGGCTCGCTGACCAAAGCGATGCGGTCCGAAGGCTGCCGCGATATTCTCTTTATCGGCGCGCTGGTGCGGCCTGCGTTGTCGGATATCCGCCTGGACTGGGGCTCGCTGCGCCTGATTCCTGCTTTCGTCGCGGGACTGCGCGGCGGTGACGATCATCTGCTATCGACGGCGGCGGGCTTCTTCGAGAAGAGTGGTTTTCGTCTGATCGGCATCAAGGACGTTGTGCCGGAACTTCTGATGCCGGAAGGCTGCCTGACCCACGCCAAACCCGATAGCGCGGCGCTGGCGGACATCGCCATCGGCCGCGACATGCTGCACGCCATAAGTCCGTTCGACATCGGGCAGGCGGTGGTGGTGATCGATAATCACGTGGTCGCCACCGAGGACATCGGCGGCACCGACAGTCTGCTGGCGCGGGTCGCGCGGCTGCGCGAGGAGGGACGGCTGCGCGCCAAGCGCGGGCGCGGCGTGCTGGTGAAGGGGCCGAAGCACGGACAGGATCTGCGGTTCGATCTTCCGGCGCTCGGGCCGCTGACCGTCGCCGGCGTCGCGGAAGCTGGCCTCGCCGGCATCGCGATTGCCGCCGGATATTCGGTGGTCGCCGAGCCGCAGGTGATGATCGAGGCTGCCGACAACGCTGGCGTGTTCATTACCGGAGTGCGCGCGTGAGCATCGTGCCGACCGAGCTGCACGCGGCGCCGCTCAAGGTCTTCATGATCGCGGCGGAGGAGTCGGGTGACCGTCTCGGCGCCGCGCTGATCCATGCGCTCAATACGCGCCTCGGCGGCCGGGTGAATTTTTCCGGCATTGGTGGCGAGAGCATGAGCCATCAGGGGCTGGTGTCGCTGTTTCCGGTGGATGAGTTATCGATCATCGGTTTCGCAGCCGTCGTACGCCGCTTGCCGATGATCCTGCGCCGTATCCGCGAGGCGACGGACGCGGTGATCGCCGCCAAGCCTGACGTGCTGGTCATCATCGACAGTCCCGACTTCACCCATCGCGTCGCGCGGCGGGTGCGGGCGCGCGATCCGTCGATCCCGATCGTCAACTACGTGTCGCCAACAGTGTGGGCGTGGCGGCCGGGTCGGGCAAAAGCCATGCGTCGTTATGTCGATCATGTGCTGGCGCTGTTGCCGTTCGAGCCCGAGGAGCATCGCGTGCTCGGCGGCCCGCCGTGCACCTATGTCGGTCATCCGCTGATCGAGAAGCTCGGTGAACTGCGCCCTGCCGCTGACGAGCAGGCGCGCCGCGATGCCCAGCCGCCGGTACTGCTGGTGTTGCCGGGTAGCCGGCGCGGCGAGATCCGCCACCATATGGCGCCGTTCGGCGCAACGCTCGGGTGGCTCGCGGAGCAGGGCGTCGCCTTCGAGGCAGTGCTGCCGACGATGCCGCATTTGTTGGATGCGGTGACGGCCGCGGCCGCAAGCTGGCCCGTGCCGCCGCGCATCGTGGTCGGCGAGGAAGCCAAGCGCGCCGCGTTTCGCACCGCGCGGGCGGCGCTTGCCAAGTCCGGCACGGTGACGCTCGAACTCGCATTGTCTGGCGTGCCGATGGTGACGGCCTATCGCGCCACGGCGTTCGAGGCGTGGATCGCGCGGCGCGTGGTGCGCGTGCCCTCGATCATCCTTGCCAACCTCGTCATCGGCGAGAATGTCATTCCCGAATTTCATCAGGAAGAGTGCGGACCCGATCATCTCGCGCCGGCGCTGCGCGAAATTCTGGAGAACACCCCGCAGCGTCGCCGTCAGGTCGAAGCGTTCGCCCACCTCGATGACATCATGGCAACCGGCAAGCCGCCGAGTGAAGCGGCCGCGGATGTCATTGTCGAGGTGATGAAGGCGAAGGCGGGGCGATAACCTCGTAACCTTCACGAGTGTATGATTCCACATTTCGCGTGTCTCCCCTCATGGTGAGGAGGCGCAAAGCGCCGTCTCGAACCATGAGGCCGTAGTGCCGGCGTGTGTTCTCCTCTCCCCGCAAGCGGAGAGAGGGAGCGCAAACAAAAACGGCCGACGCATATGCACCGGCCGTTCGGCATTTTCAGACTTGTGAAAATTACTTGCGCGAGCCCATCGGCACGTAATCGCGGCGGGTGGCGCCGGTGTAGAGCTGGCGCGGACGGCCGATCTTCTGCGCCGGGTCCTCGATCATCTCGCTCCACTGGCTGATCCAGCCGACGGTGCGGGCGACCGCGAACAGCACGGTGAACATCGAAGTCGGGAAGCCCATCGCCTTCAGCGTGATGCCCGAATAGAAGTCGACGTTCGGATAAAGCTTGCGCTCGATGAAGTACGGATCGTTGAGCGCGATCTTTTCGAGTTCAAGCGCGACCTGCAGCAGCGGATCGTTCTGGTGCCCGGTCTCCTTGAGCACCTTGTGGCACATCTGCTGCATGATCTTCGCGCGCGGATCGTAGTTCTTGTAGACGCGATGACCGAAGCCCATCAGGCGGACGTTGGAGTTCTTGTCCTTCACCTTCTCGATGAACTCGGGGATCTTGTCCACGGAGCCGATCTCGGCCAGCATCGCAAGCGCGGCTTCGTTGGCGCCGCCGTGTGCCGGACCCCACAGGCAGGCGATGCCGGCGGCGATACATGCGAACGGGTTTGCGCCCGACGAGCCGGCGATGCGCACGGTCGAGGTCGAGGCGTTCTGCTCATGGTCGGCATGCAGGATGAAAATCTTGTCCAGGGCTTCCGCCATCACCGGATTGATCTTGAAGTCCTCGCACGGCACGGCGAAGCACATCTGCAGGAAGTTTTCCGCGAAGCTCAGCGCGTTCTTCGGATACATAAACGGCTGGCCGACATTGTACTTGTAGGCCATTGCGGCGAGCGTCGGCACCTTGGCGACCATGCGGATCGAGGCGACCATGCGCTGGTGCGGGTCATTAATGTCGGTCGAGTCGTGATAGAAAGCGGCGAGCGCGCCGACGGCTGCGACCATCACGGCCATCGGATGGGCATCGCGGCGGAAAGCCTGGAAGAAGCGGGCCATCTGCTCGTGCACCATGGTGTGGTGCGTGACGCGAAAATCGAAGTCGTCCTTCTGAGCCTTGGTGGGGAGCTCGCCGTATAGCAGCAGGTAGCAGGTTTCGAGGAAGTCGCCTTTCTCGGCGAGTTGTTCGATGGGGTAACCGCGATACAGCAACACGCCTTCGTCGCCGTCGATGTAGGTGATCTTGGACTCGCAGCTTCCGGTCGAGGTAAAGCCGGGGTCGTAGGTGAACATCCCGGTCTGGGCGTAGAGTTTGCTGATATCGACGACGTCCGGACCGACGGTTCCGCTCCTGACCGGGAATTGCGACGACTTGCCGTCTACGGTCAGCGTTGCGGTTTTCTGGTTGGTTTTTGCATCCATCGTGAAGTCCCCGATGACAGGAGGGCAGGGCAGACGTGGAGCTCATCTCGCCATATAGGCAGGCGGCAAGCTCCGGTCCAGACGAGTTCGGAAGGATGGGTAGCTCATTGCTGGGAGGGCCGCAAGAAGGCGGTTACCCGGCTTTGGGAGGGGGTGTTACCGCCTGATCTTGCAAACGATTCAGGCACGTGTCGCGCCCCAGCACCGCCAGGACGTCGAATATACCGGGCGAGGTGGTGCGCCCCGTCAGCGCCACGCGCAAGGGCTGGGCGACGGCGCCAAGTTTCAGGCCGTTTTGCTCGGCAAAGCTGCGCATTGCAGCCTCGATCTCCGGCGCCGACCACGGCTCGACTGATTTCAACGCATCGTGAAGGCGGCCGATCAGGGCGCGCGTGTCCGGCGTCAGCAGCGCGGCTGCTTTCGATTCGATCGGCAGCGGCCGGTCCGCGAAAATGAAATGGGCACTGTCGATCAGTTCGACCAGCGTCTTGGCGCGCTCTTTGAGGCCGGGCATTGTGCGCAGCAACTGATCACGAGTCTGATCATTGAGCTTGGCGGCGATAGCGCCGCCGCCTTCGACGTAGAACAGCACGTCCTCGAACGCTTTCACGAGTTCGTCATCGGGCGTCGTGCGGATGTAGTGGCCGTTGAGATTTTCCAGCTTGGCGAAATCGAACCGCGCGGCGGAGCGGCCGATGGCGGGAAGGTCGAACGCCTTGATCATTTCCTCGGTCGAGAAGATTTCCTGATCGCCGTGGCTCCAGCCGAGCCGGACCAGATAATTCCGCAGCGCCGCCGGAAGGTAACCCAGCGCGCGATAGGCATCGACGCCGAGCGCACCATGGCGCTTCGACAGTTTCGAGCCGTCCGGCCCGTGGATCAGCGGGATGTGCGCCATCACCGGGACGGTCCAGCCCAACGCATCGTAGATATGCTTCTGGCGCGCGGCATTGATCAGGTGATCGTCGCCGCGGATGACGTGCGTCACGCCCATGTCATGGTCATCGACCACGACGGCGAGCATGTAGGTCGGCGTGCCGTCGGAGCGCAGCAGCACCAGGTCGTCGAGATTCTCGTTCTGCCAGGTCACGCGGCCCTGGACCTGATCGTCAATAACGGTCTCGCCGGTCTGCGGCGCCTTGAGGCGGATCACCGGCTTGACGCCGGCAGGCGCCTCGGACGGATCGCGGTCGCGCCAGCGGCCGTCGTAGCGCATGGCGCGGCCCTCGGCGCGGGCGGCCTCGCGCATCTGGCTCAGCTCTTCCTGCGAAGCGTAACAGCGGTAGGCCTTGCCGTCCGCCAGCAACTGCTCGGCGACCTCGCGGTGCCGGTCGACGCGCGCGAACTGGTAAATGGTGTCGCCGTCCCAATCGATGCCGAGCCATTTCAGGCCGTCGAGGATCGCCGCGATGGCGGCGTCGGTCGAGCGTTCGCGGTCTGTATTCTCGATCCGCAGCAGCATTTTGCCGCCGAGCTTACGCGCATAGAGCCAGTTGAACAGCGCGGTGCGCGCGCCGCCGATATGGAGGAAGCCGGTGGGGGATGGTGCGAAGCGCGTGACGATGGGTTCGGTCATTTCAGGCGGGGATCACTTTCAAATGCGATAGTCAGGCGGTGATTTCAGAGGCTCGGCCGCGCCGTTTATCATACTGGCGGCGGGCTGTCTCACCGTCTCGATGAAAATGCCGGTCTGGCTAACGAAGGCTTGACCTTCATCTTCCTTCATCTGTCCCGTGGGGAGAGGTCGCGAGCGTCAGCCGCAACCCTCATGGTGAGGAGGCGCTTCGTAGCCAAGTTTAGGCAGGCTACGCCTGCTATGGTGCCGTCTCGAACCATGAGGCCATGATCCAAGCGTCGGGCCGCCGTCCTTCGAGACGCGCCGCAAGCAGCGCCCTCAGGGTGGGTAATTGCTATTTGGAAGGCAGACGCCGGCTATGGGCCTTCCGTCGTTCTTTTCCGGAACTTCCGCAAAGCGCACCGCCCCTTGGCGTGGCGGCGCGGATTTGGCACATAGGGCGCAATATCCTGAAAGGGTGAAAATGACTGACGAATCGACGCCGGACGCAGGCCGCGACTTCATCCGCGACATCGTTGCGGCGGACCTTGCCTCCGGCAAGACCAAGGGCGTGGTGACGCGTTTCCCGCCGGAGCCCAACGGCTATCTGCATCTCGGCCATGCCAAGTCGATCTGCCTGAACTTCGGCATTGCTGAGGAGTTCGGCGGGCGCTGCCATCTGCGCTTCGACGACACCAACCCGGCCAAGGAAGAGCAGGAATATATCGACGCCATCGAGCGCGACGTCCGCTGGCTCGGCTTCGACTGGGGCGCACACCTGCATTTCGCCTCCGACTATTTCGAACAGCTCTACGACTGGGCCGTGGATCTGATCCGCGCAGGCAAGGCCTATGTCGACGACCAGACCCAGGACGAAATCCGCCTGACCCGCGGCACGCTGACCGAAGCCGGCCAGAACAGCCCGTTCCGCGACCGTCCGGTGGAGGAAAACCTCGACCTGTTCGCGCGGATGCGCGCCGGCGAGTTTCCCAATGGCGCCCGCGTACTGCGCGCCAAGATCGACATGGGCTCGGGCAACATCAACCTGCGCGACCCGGTGCTCTATCGCATCCTCAACGCGCATCATCCGCGCACCGGCAACGCCTGGCACATCTATCCGAGCTACGATTTCGCCCACGGCCAGTCCGACGCTATCGAGCACATCACGCACTCGATCTGCACGCTGGAATTCGAGGACCATCGCCCGCTCTACGACTGGTTCATCGAGAACCTGCCGGTGCCCTCGCGCCCGCGCCAGTATGAATTCGCGCGTCTCAACGTCACCCACACGCTGCTGTCCAAGCGCGTGCTCACCGAACTCGTGCGTGGTGGCCACGTCTCGGGCTGGGACGATCCGCGGATGCCGACGCTCGCCGGATTGCAGCGGCGCGGCGTGCCGGCGGCGGCACTGCGCGATTTCGTCAAGCGCATCGGCGTGGCCAAGGCGAATTCCACCGTCGACATCGGCATGTTCGAGTTCAGCATCCGCGAAGCGCTGAACGCGACCGCGCCGCGCCGCATGGCGGTGCTGCGGCCGATCAAGGTCGTGATCGAGAATTATCCTGAAGGGCAGGTCGAACAGCTTGAAGCGGTCAACCATCCCGACGATGCCGCGCAGGGCACACGCACCATTCCGTTCAGCCGCGAGATCTACATCGAGCGCGACGATTTCATGGAAGACCCGCCGAAAAAGTTCTTCCGCCTCGCGCCGGGCCGCGAAGTGCGGTTGCGCTACGCGTACTTCATCACCTGCCGCGAGGTCATCAAGGACGCCTCCGGCGAGATCGTCGAACTGCGCTGCACGTATGATCCGGCAACGCGCGGTGGCAACGCACCCGATGGGCGCAAGGTCAAGGCGACGATCCACTGGGTCAGCGCGACCGAAGGGATTCCGGCCGAGGTGCGGGTTTACAATCATCTGTTCGCCGACCCACAGCCGGATGCCGCGAATTTCGCGTCGCAGATCAACCCGGACTCGCTCGAGGTGCTGAGCGGCGCGGTGGTCGAGCCGGCGCTGGCGGGCGACAACTTCGCCGGTGCGGTGCAGTTCGAGCGCCAGGGCTACTTCGTGCGCGACAAGGATTCGACGCCGGGCAAACTGGTGTTCAACCGCACCGTCGGCCTGCGCGACACCTGGGCGAAGGTCTCGGCAGCGGGGTGAGGTTGATCGAACCCGCTTAGCGTCATTCGTTTGATCTTTCGATGTGTCATCCCCGCGTAGGCGGGGACCCAGCATCTTTGTCTCGGCAGGATATAGCGTCTTCTCTCAGTGTCATCACCGGGCTTGTCCCGGTGATCCCGATCAGGTGGGCACGGTGCGTCCCTAAGCGCGATGGCCGGAATAAATCCGGCCATGACAAAGGGAGATTACTTGCGTGAGGCTTTTCTTCACCTCTCCCGGTTCACGGGGGAGGTCGACATGCGCAGCATGTCGGGTGAGGGGCACTTCCTTTATTGGTCGTTATCTCGCCCCTCACCCCAACCCTCTCCCCGCACGCGGGGAGAGGGAGATCGCGCGATTACCGCTCAGATTCTCCATCCGTTCCCGTGTTCAGCGGCCCGCCGCCTCCGCTAGCATCATGCCGGGCACAGCCGACGAACGAGCGGCGCGATGGCGAACGGGGGCGGGGACAAGCGACCACGCGGCCACGCGGGCAGGGCCATCACATGGCCGCCGCGCGGCGCTACGCGTGCCGCTGACGCAACGTCCGATGCCGGTCTCTGGCAAACGTTCAGTGACACGCTGCGTAACTGGATTCGCGCCGAGACCGGACCCGGCCGCCTGCTGCCATGGGTGCCGGTGGGGTTCGGCGCCGGCATTGCACTCTATTTCGCGGCCGATCATGAGCCGTTCGTCTCGGTCGTTGTACCGGTAGCGCTCGCGCTGTGCGTGGTCGCGCTGCTGGCGCGGCGCTGGCGGCTGTTTCCGCTGATCGTGATGCTGGCGGCGATGGCGACAGGCTTTGCAGCGGCGACGCTCAAGACCGCGCGGGTCGCGCATGTGGTGCTGGCCAAACCCGCTTACGTCACGGTGAAAGGTTTCGTCGAGACCCACGAGGAGCGCGCGCACCGACCGCTTCGTATTGCGTGTTGTCGCGATGGACACGCTGCGCAACACCCCGAAGCTCGAGCGCGTGCGCCTATCGGTGAAGAAGGGCACCGCGCCCGCGGTCGGCAGCTTCATCGAGATGAAGGCGAAACTGCTGCCGCCGTTGTCGCCGATGAGGCCGGGCTCCTACGATTTCGGCCGCGACATGTTTTTCGCCGGAATCGGCGCATCAGGTTTCGCGCTCGGCGCCATCAAGGTCGTCACGCCGCCGGAAAGCGGCGGATGGAAATTGCGCTACGCCACCGCGATGCAGGACATGCGCGATGCCATCGACGCGCGGATTCGCGGCACGCTGTCGGGCGATAACCGCGCCATCGCCACCGCCCTGTTGACAGGCCGGCGCGACGCGATCTCCGCGCCGGTCAACGATGCGATGTTTATTTCCGGTCTCGGCCATGTGCTGTCGATCTCGGGCTATCACATGGCGGTGGTGGCGGGCGTGGTGTTCTTCGCGGTGCGCGCGCTGCTCGCACTCATTCCCGCGCTCACCGTGACGTTCCCGATCAAGAAATGGGCGGCGTTCGCAGCGCTCATCGCCGCGCTGTTCTATCTGCTGCTGTCGGGCGCGGAGGTCGCGACGCAAAGATCCTTTTATATGACGGCGGTGGTGCTGGTCGCAGTGATGGTCGATCGCCGCGCGGTGACATTCCGCACGCTGGCGCTTGCCGCGCTTGTTGTGCTCGTGGTCGCGCCCGAGGCGCTGGTGCATCCGAGTTTCCAGATGTCATTCGCCGCTACGCTCGGCCTCGTCGCGCTGGTGCAGATCGGCATGCCGAAATTGTTCGCCACCCCCGATAATTCGCGCGCCGCCCGCGCGGCAATGTGGGGCGGGCGCGAGATTACGACACTGGCGCTGGCGTCGCTGGTCGCGGGGCTGGCGACGACGCCCTACGTCGCGTTTCACTTCCACCGCATCACGCCCTACGGCGTGCTCGCCAATCTCGCGGCGATGCCGGTGGTGTCGGTCATGGTGATGCCGGCGGGCCTTGCCGGGATCGCGGCGATTCCGTTCGGCCTCGATAGTATTTTCTGGCGGCTGATGGATGTCGGCATCGACTGGATGATCGCGGTGACGCAATGGGTCGCGGCGCTGCCCGGTGCGATCGGGCGCTTCGCATCGTTCGGCACCGCGCCGCTGCTGGTGATGACCATGGGGATCGTCGCGCTCGGCCTGTTGCGCTCGCCCTTGCGCTGGGGTGGTGCGGTGGCGATCCTGCTCGCAACATGGTGGGCAGTGACGGCGCCGCAGCCGGACATCCTGATCGCGGGTGACGGCCGCCATGTCGCGGTGCGCGGCAGCGATGGGCGGCTGCGTGTCATGAGCGCCGGCAGGGATGCGTTCCTGATGCGTGAATGGCTTGCGGCCGATGCCGATGCGCGCGTGGCGACCGACGTGACTTTGAGCGAAGGTGTATCGTGCGATGAGGTGGGCTGCGTGGTGCGGGCGGCCGACGGCAAGCTCGTCGCAATGGCGCTCAAGCCTGAAGCGCTGGCCGATGATTGCACGCGTGCCGCCATTGTCGTCACCGCATCGCCGTCGCCTGCGAACTGTTCGGCGCTGGTGTTCGACCATGACATGCTGGCGCGATCGGGCACGGTGGCGCTGCGGCGGATTTACGATGGGGCGGGGCATGGCGCAGAATCCCATGCGAGCGGCACTTACGCCGTCACCGCGATTCATCCCCGCGGCGTCGACCGGCCGTGGTCGCCGCATATCGCTGAAACTCACGCCAACGCTTCGCCGTCGTCCGCGCGCACGGGTCTCGCCAAACGCGCACCCGTCGATGCGACGCCTGCGGAGAATGATCTGCAGGCTGAGGATTGAGAAGCCAGAGTAATGTGAGTGGGCGTCGCAAGTAGGACGCGGGTTAGCGCGCTGATGTGCCGCCCTCATGGTGAGGAGCCGCGCCAGCGCCGTCTCGAATCATGAGGCCACAATGGCCGCGGGCCTCATCCTTCGAGACGCACGTAAACACGCGCTCCTCAGGATGAGGCGTTAACGAGCAGTCCGCCTCAATACTTCCGGTAAAGCCCGATCAGCTTGCCCTGGATGCGGACGCGGTTGGGCGGCAGGATGCGGACTTCGTATGCGGTGTTCGCAGGCTCCAGCGCAATCGATGCGCCACGGCGGCGGAAGCGTTTCAGTGTCGCTTCTTCCTCGTCGATCAGCGCGACCACGATGTCGCCGGTGTCGGCGGTGTCGTTCTTCTGGATCAACGCCATGTCGCCGTCGTGGATGCCGGCCTCGATCATCGAGTCGCCGCGCACTTCCAGCGCGTAGTGTTCGCCCGAGCCGAGCATGTCCGGTGGCACGCTGATGGTGTGGCTGCGGGTCTGCAGCGCCTCGATCGGCGTGCCGGCGGCGATCCGACCCATGACCGGCACCGCGACCGGACGGTTGCCGTCGTCCTCGGCCACCGGTGCGTTGCGCACCTTGCCGAGGTTGCCTTCGATGATGCTGGGAGTGAAGCCGCGCCGCGCGCCGGCAGCACCGTGGCCGACCTCGGGAAGCTTGATGACTTCGATGGCACGGGCGCGATTGGCGAGGCGGCGGATGAAGCCGCGTTCTTCCAGCGCGGTGATGAGGCGGTGAATACCTGATTTGGAGCGCAGGTCGAGCGCGTCCTTCATTTCGTCGAAGGAGGGCGGAACGCCCGCCTCCTTGAGCCGCTCGTTGATGAACCGCAGGAGTTCGTACTGTTTGCGTGTGAGCATCTGAGCAGTCCCCAATTCGGCCGGCAGTCTTCGCCCGGCCATCTCCAAGTTGTGTGCCTCAACACCCGCGCATCCGGTGTGCCGTACCGCACGGCCGCCAATTTGGCCCGACGGTGCGCCCGGCATTCGCGAACCGGTTCGCCGGCGTGACTGAGCAGCGATTCGACGAGACGGTTCCGGTTATGCGCGAGTCACTCGAAACAAATCATGAACGGACACTATATGTTCCATATGTGTTCCGCAACGGTTAATTTCAGGTGAACGAAGCGGGAAGGTACCAGGCGCCTGCAGCGCGTAAATCGAGCACCTTCTTCCTCTGAAAATCGGGCCTTTCAGACAACGCCTGTTTTTCAGATAGCGCCAGGTCGCCGTGCCATTTTGGGTCGGGTTGCCGCCAATCCGTCAAAGCCAACGCGAAAAGATTCGCTGGCGTCTCGCTGGTCTGGCCCATGCGGCTCCGCGCAAAGGCTCGCCCGAACGACGAAAGCCGTCATCCATCGAGCGCTCAAATCGCCGTGTGCGCCGCATGCATGTTGTCGAGCGCGGTGCGTGTGATGTGGGCGTCGAAGAAGTGCTCCCACGCCGTCGCCACATCGTCACGCTGCAGCGGTTCATCGATGGAGCGGGAATCCTGAAGGTCGGGATGGCGCTCTTTCCACGCGCGCTCCGTGTTGAAGGTGAGGATCGAGTTCGCAGCAAGCATCGAGCCGAAGGTCACGGCGTTGCGGCACCCCAGTTCGAAGTCGCGGTTGCGCGCGGTGCTCATCATGAGGATTTCTTCACCGATCTCCTCGCGGTGCTGGGTGATGTCCTTCCACGCCCGCGCCTGAACGAAGCACAGCGCTTCGCCCTCGATGTTTCCGATCTCGATCCGGGCGACGATGGTGATGAGCATGGTGATGAAGCCGACGATGTAAGGATCCGACCATGTCGAATCCGGAATCCCGCCGAGCCGGGCGCTGCTGCGCTCGACCATCGGCGAGATCACAGCCTGCGCGACCCGCCGTGCGCGGCGCATGCGCGCCAGATCGACGGCCCAGTGCCACATGTTGCAGCCTTCCTGTCGCGTCGGCACACAAGTTGTCCTTGTGTTGCTCGAAGACCTGCCGGATCATACATCCCTGCGCCGTGACTTTGCCAGATGAGCCGGAGTGAACCGTTGGCCAGGGTAACCAGTCAGCTTCCGCCCAAGCCGGATTTTGAGGCACTGGTGGCTGCGGCGCCAGCTTCTGCCGACCGCCGCACCTTCATTCTGGCACTGATTGGCAATCTGGTCTCGAGCTGGTCGAACAACGAGAGCCTGTTCATCTATGTGCTGATGATCCTGCTGCGAACCGATCAGGCGTCTGCCGCGCTGACATTCGCCACGCTCAACACCACGCGGGCGCGGCTCGATCTGATTCAGCGGCTCGCCAAGGTCAATATCAAGGACAAGGCGCTCGACAAGGCGTTGGCGAAGATCATCGAGCGGTTTAACGAATCCACTCATGTCCGCAATGAGTTCAACCATTGCATGTACATCGTCGACGATGCCGGACGGATCACCCATACCCAGTCGATGCGGATCGTCCAGACCCGGAACAATCTTCAGTTCGGCGAGATGAAGCCGATGGACGATGCGCGGCTGAAAGGTCTGGTGAAAACCACCAAGGATATGGCCCGTATCAACCGCGATATCTGGGATTTTCTGCCACGACTTGAAGCACATGTGCGCACTGGCGGAAGCGCGCCAGCGTGAACGCGGTTGTTTTCCAATGCGCGTTTGCGGATTGGCCGGTTGTGGTGTGCAGCATTACGACCGACGGCAGAGCAGGATCATCCGGAAGAGTAGGCTGCCGACTATCGAACGGGCGTCGATTCGCCAAATAGGTGGTGCCGTTAATACCTAAGACACCGGTCGATTATCGAACGTGCAGCTACTCCCTGCTTTTTTCATGAGCAACGTTGACGATGCGGAGCCTCGTAAAAAATTGCGAGGGGATCGCGACCGGGAAACCGGTTTAACCGCATCGCGCGCGATAATCGCAGACGCAGAAGATCAGCGGTTTCGTGGCGAGATGCTCCCACCTGAGCAGGAGTTCGTCATGGGTTATCCGTATCCGAAACCTCCCAAACATGACCCCCGGAACGATCAGGATCAGGACCAGAAGCAGGATCAGGATCAGAAGCAAGCCAATTTGCAGGCGCAGCTTCAGGGCCAGGGTCAGTTGCAGGGCCAGGCGCAGGGTCAGGCGCAGTTTGCCGTTCAGTCGCTCGATTCGAAGAGTGAGAACGACAACGACAACAACAACGAGAATGGCAACTGGAACGAGAACGGCAACTGGAACTGGAACGACAACAAGGTCGACAACGATCTCGACAACAAGGTCGACAATGACGTTGACAACGACGTTCACAACAACGTCTGCAACAATGTCGAGAATACCGTCGAGACCAAGGTGGATGTGGACGTCAAGGTCGATCTCGACCTCGATGCCGACGGTCTGGCTCCTGTGATTGATCTCAGCGACATCAGCGGGATCGCGAACAGCCTGATCATGCCGGACATCGTCCAGCAGACGCTGAACGGCGACGGCAATCAGTTCAACCTGGATCAGGTGAACAATCTTGTCGATAACGACAACTTCGGCGCCGCGAACGTGTCGTATTCCGGATGCGGCTTCGAGATGGATGCGAAGGCGTTCGGCGGCGACGGCGATCTGAGTTCGACCGCCGGCGACATCATCGGTGAGCGTGCCAGCGGCGCGGTCACCAGTGCCGACGCTGTCCTGTCGCAGGATGCATTCAGCCAGACCATCACTCAGGGTGCGAACATCCAGTTCAACACCATCGAGATGGCGACGGCCGGTCACGACTTCTCGGACAGCCATGACCTTGGCTAAGTAGATCGAAGCCCGCGCGGCATCCGCCGCGCGGGTTTTTCATTCGAGAGATTTTGTTGCGATGTCGTGACCTGCGTCGCGAGGCGCTCCCTCGCGGCCTGGACTCGGGAGGCTCCCATGGTGCCTGGCGGCATAACCGAGGTAATTTGGCATTTCGCGGGCTATCTGCAGATCTTTGACGACATCGCTCGAGACCGTCTGGCCTACGATCCATCCGCCTACCGCTTCCAGCAAGACGACTACACCACGCCGCGCCCGTTCTACGAATACAAATCCGATCTCGACGAATTACATAGCAGCAGCACGCCGATGCCGGCGGAGTTGCGATTCGAGGAGCTGGATGGTGCGCGTCTTCGCCCGATCAGGCCTGTGGCCGATCACGGCGCCGATCCGGACCTCGATCTTGCGATGAAACTTCCGCGCCTTCCGGCGCTTTCGCCCCATGGCGGCGGGGGCGGAGGTGTCGATTTCAACATCACGATCCGGTACGGCGATGACGCCGGGCAGGGGCAGATCGACATCCATCAGGTCAATACGATGTCGGATGACGACGTGATGGGCATCACACCGGATTTGACCTCGCTGCCTGTCGGAATTTCGCTGATCGCCGAACACTCCGAGGATGCCTTGCATCGTATGGCCGACGAGGCCAACGGGCAGATTCCGGAAGAGTGGTTGATCGCGAAGAACAGCGCCGGCGCCACCGAATTCCTCAAGGTGCATGATGAGGGTCTGTCGTCTGGAGACGACACGCCCAATCTCCATTCGGTGGCGTCCGGTTACTATCTCAACGGCGTGTTACAGGAGTCTGCGCCCGAACAGCAGGAGCAAACGCCCTCGGCAGATCAGGAGGAAAATCCCGGTTTCGAGGGTGGCCTCGGGCAATGGGCGGTGCTGGGCGGCAATGACAGTCTGAACGCGGCGCTGATCGTCGACCTGACCGAGTCGGGCCGTACGATGGTCGTGATGGGCGACTACTTCAAGACCAACGCGGTCTTCCAGACCAACTCGCTGATTGATGATGCGCACGTCTCGATGGCTAACGGCGGAGGCCCGCTCACGGGCAACAACGTCACCGACAACATCGCCGATTTTGTTCAGTACACCGGCATCTATGACGGCTTTCCTGCCACCTTCGCTGGCCCGAACTGGCACGTCGATGTGGTGAAGGGCGACTACTACGACATCAGCACCGTCGTTCAGTTCAACTATCTGTCCGACAACGATGTCATCGTGCAGAAAAGCTCCGACACCCACTACGAGATTTACGCCGGACAGAACGAGCAGGGAAATTTCGCCGAAATCTTTACGGGAAGCATCCACTACGACCTGATCATTGTTGCCGGCGCCTACCACGGCATGAACGTGATCTTCCAGAACAACATCCTGCTCAACCATGATGAGATCAAGATGATCTCGGATGGTATGGACGTCGCGCAGTCCGTGTTGACCGGCCAGAATGAATTGACCAACACTGCGACCATCGAGACTTACGGCGACGATAATTTTAAGCCGATGAGCGACGGTGTAAGCGGTGTTGTCACTGCGATCGGGAGCGGTGGTACCTCGCTTGATCCGATCTACGGAACCTATCTCGATGGCTCTGGTGGAACGTTCAATGTTCTTTACGTCCAGGGCAATTATTACGACGTCAATGCGATCTGGCAAACCAATGTGACATCGGACGTCGATGTTCTGGTTCAACTGATGAGCGCACCCTCTGCCGGAGCGGCAGGTTATTTCAGCGAGGGCGAGGCAACACAGTCGGCGTACGCTGGCGAGAATTTGCTGACCAACGAGGCCACGATCGTCGATGTCGGCGCCACCAACACTTACGTCAACGGTCAGGTCTATGGCGACACCATTCTGGTGCAGGCCAACCTGGTGCCGACCGATCCGGACCACACGCTGGCCCAGGATACGCAGGCGCTGGTCCCCGAGCTGATCGCCTTTGTCAACGACGTTCAGGACGAGACGCCGGCGGTTCAGCCGGTCGTCACGCCACATGTTCATGACGACCCGATTGCATGCATGACGCACTGACGAGCGGACGAGGACGGATGCTTCGGTGGTGGGGGATCAATGACGCGGTTCAACGACGACGACGCCCGTAGTGTCGATAATTTTCCAGGACCAGCCCCTGATTCCAGCTCTCCGGTAGCACGGGTTTTCTCATTTCCTCGCCGTCCCGACCGCCGGAACGAAACGGTCCGGGAGATTCCGGGCGGGTCGATATCATCGGTTGGGCGCATGCCGCCGAACGCCGCTCAGCCGGCCGCGTCGCAGACCCTCGACAAGGTAGCGGCCATTCTCAGTCAGGCGACGATGCGTGCCGAAGGCGCGCCGTTGCCGGGGCGCACCAGCCCGCCGCGCCCGTCGAATGAAGCGCGCGCGCCGGGCGATACATCGCGGGTTCCTGCCGCCGCTCATGGCGGTGGCGGCGGGACATCGAGCGGCGGCGGAGGTGGAGGCGGCGGGGGCGGTCCGACGCCGCTGCATAGACGTTCCAGCGAGAGCGAATTCCGCGACGTGCTCGGCAAGGGCCTCGCCGGTGCGCGGCGCAACCTGATCACTGTCGGGGTCTTTTCGATCGCCGTAAACCTGCTGGTGCTTGCGATCCCGGTCTACCTTTTCAATATGTCCGACCGCGTGCTGACCAGCCGCAGCACGGATACGCTGATCATGCTGACCATGATTGTGGTTGTGGCGATCGGCGCGCATGTCCTGATGGATATGATGCGGCGGATCATCCTGATGCGGGTGGCGGTCGAGACCGAGGCAAGGCTTGGCGGCCCGGTGCTCAGTGCCGCGGCCAAGGCGGCGCAGGGCGGATCGAGTCGCGAGTTCCAGACACTTGCGGACCTGCAGCATCTGCGTTCGTTCATCACCGGCCCCGTTCTGCTGACGATGTTCGATGCGCCGATCGCGCCGCTGTATTTCGCGGTGATTTTCCTGATCCATCCGCATCTCGGACTGATTGTGCTGGCCTCCGGCATCGGCCTGATGGGGGTTGCGATTCTCAACCAGAGGATCACGGCGGTGCCGTTCACGCGAGCGAACGCGTTCGGCGCCCGCGCCAATCTTCAGGCCGAAGCGATGGCGCGCAATGCACAGGTCATCAACGCGATGGGCATGATCCCCGAGGGCGTTCAGGTCTGGGGTCAGGAGACGGTCGAGTCGCTGCGTGCGCAGGTCGCTGGACAGGACCTCAATATCATCATGACCGGCGTGTCGAAGTTCCTGCGCCTGTGTACCCAGATCGCAATCCTCGGCTGGGGTGCGTGGCTCGCGCTTGAAAGTGAGCTCACCGGCGGTATGATCATCGCGGCGTCGATCGTCGCGAGCCGCGCGCTGGCGCCGCTCGAAGGCACCATCGAGGGCTGGCGCAACTTCGTGCAGGCGCGTTCGGCCTACGGCCGGGTGAAGACGCTGCTGCAGAGCTCGCCACTCAACTTCGACCGGCTGCGGCTGCCGCGTCCACAAGGTCATCTCAGCGTCGAGCGCATCCTGTACGTGCCGCCGCCGACCAAGAAGGTGATCCTCAACGGCATCAGCTTCCAGCTCCAGCCCGGTGAATCGCTTTCCATCGTCGGCGATTCCGGCACCGGCAAGACCATGCTGGCGCGGATGCTGGTCGGCTCCATCATTCCAACCGCGGGCAGCGTGCGGCTCGACATGATGGATCTGCGCAACTGGGACCCGCGCCAGTTCGGCGAAAGCGTCGGTTACCTGCCGCAGGACGTCCAGCTCTTCCCGGCGTCGATCAAGGCCAATATCGCGCGCATGCGCGAGGATGCACGCGATGAAGATATTTTCGACGCCGCCGAACTCGCCGACGTCCACGAGATGATCTCGAGTTTCGCCCAGGGTTATGAGACCGTAGTCGGCATGGACGGCAGTCCATTGTCCGGCGGGCAGCGGCAGCGGATCGGGCTGGCGCGCGCTTTCTATGGCAACCCGCGGCTGATGGTGCTGGACGAGCCGAATTCCAATCTCGATGCGGGCGGCGAGCGTGCGCTGGCCCAGGCTCTGCTCCGTGCCAAGAAAAAGCAGATCACGGTGGTCACCATTACCCAGCGCGCGGCGCTGCTGCGCAGCGTCGACAAGATCATGATCCTTCATAATGGCGCGGTGCAGGCGTTCGGCTCCCGCGACGAAATCCTGCCGATGATCGCCGGCCGCAAGCCGAGCGGCTCCGATCCCGGCGGACCGCCGATGCTGAATTCATGACAGCGACGCCGGCCGGTGAAGACCGGTGTCGCAACAGAGATCGTCGAGGCCGAAGATGGGAACAGAAATCACCATTCACTCGCCGGGCTCAGGGACGTGGTACGACACCCTGCCGCGCTCGACAAAGCTGCCGACGTTCGCCGGCATCCTGATCATGGCATTGACGGTGATGGGCTTCGGCGTCTGGGGCAACATGGCGCCTATCGCCGGCGCCGTCGTCGCGTCGGGCGTGTTCGTCGCCACTGGACAGAACAAGATCATTCAGCATCTCGAAGGTGGCGTGATACGTGAAATCTATGTGCGTGAGGGCGACTCTGTCGATCAGGGCCAGATCTTGATCGAACTGGACGAGCGAGCGCCGCGCGCCGAACTGCGCCGTCTGGTTCTGCGTCAGGCGCGGTTGATGGCGATCGACGCTCGCTTGCAGGCGGAGATGCGCGAGCAGCAAGCGGTCGCTTACCCGGAGGAACTCGCGAACACCGACGACGCCGAGATCAAAACCATCCTCGAAAGCCAGAAGCTGACCTTCACCGCGCGGCGCAACACGATGGAGAGTGACATTGTCGGCATCACCGAGGGCATCAATGCGCTGGAGGAGCGGATTGAAGGCTCGAAAGTGCAACTGTCCGGCGTCCATCGCCAGATCAAACTGATTGAGGAGGAGGTCGCGGCGAAGGAGTACCTGCTGAAGACTGGGCTGGTCCGCAAGCCCGAGCTTCTGGCGCTGCAACGGAGCCAGGCCAATCTCGAGGGTGAGGTCGGCCGCATCATGGGGGACATTGGCGATTCCAAGGAGCGTATCGCCAAGGCTTTCGAGCAGATCAACGGCGTCAAGAAGACCGCGATCAAGACCGCGGTCGAGCAGATGCACGAGGTCCGCGGGGAGCTCGTCGACGTGCGCGAGCGGATGATCACCGCCAAAGGCGTGCTCGACCGGGTCAGCATCAGGGCGCCGGTACGCGGCGTGGTGGTGAAGCTTCGCTATCATACCAGAGGCGGCGTGATTGAGGCTGGCAAGCCCATCATGGAAATCCTGCCGCTCAAGGATGAACTGATCATCGAAGCGCGGGTGCGGCCGCAGGATATCGACAGCGTCAAGCATGGCCAGCATGCCACGGTTCGCTTGACGGCGTTGAGCCAGCGCATCACGCCGATGGTTTCGGGCGAGGTGATCTATCTGTCGGCCGATACGCTCGCCGACGAAAAGAAATCGATGCAGGTAGGACCGACTGACGTTTACGTGGTGCGCGTCAAGCTCAACACCGCAGAGGCCGCGACGATACCGGGATTCAGCCCGACACCGGGCATGCCGGCCGAAGTGTTCATCAAGACCGCGGAGCGGACGTTCTTCCAGTACATCGTCAGGCCGATCCACGACAGCATGACGCGGGCATTCCGCGAAAGATGATGGAGACTGGTTTCAGCATGTGAATGGCAGTGTGTGGAAGGACAGGCCGTGCGTATCGACGTGATCAATACCTTGCCCAAGCTGATGAAACTCGAGGCGAGCTGGAACACGATCTATGACCGCGATCCTCATGCGCGGGTGTTCCTGTCGTGGAGGTGGCTGTCGGGCTGGCTATCGCAGGTCTACGGACCATGGTTTATCCTCGCGGCAAAAGGTGAGGCGAGTGACGCGCCCTATGTCGGCTTCCTTCCGCTGCGGACGCAGGCCAAGGTCGTTGACGGGCACATCCGCAACGAACTCAACATGGCGGGCAACTTCGCCGCCGATTACACCGGCATCCTGTGCGATCCCGCCATCGAGCATCAGGTAATCCCGGCCTTCGCGCGTCATCTCAAGGGCCTGAACTGGGCGGCTTTCAATCTTGATAATATTCTAATGTCGGAAACGCGGCTTCGTCTGCTGCTCGCGCATTTCCCGCAGTCGAGATTTCGGTCGCGCAACGTCGAGCGCATGCTCAAGGCCACCAGCACCAATAACTGCATCTGTCCCTATGTCAGGTTGCCGTCCGATTGGGACAGCTATCTTCAGACGCTCAGTCCCAACACGCGGCACAACATCCGCCGGCTGATGCGGCGGATCGACGAGAGCGGTGGCGCATATCGCCTCGACCATGCCACGCCGGCTACCGCCGAACGCGATATCGATGGGCTGCTTGGCCTGTGGAAGACCAAATGGGAGACAAGCAAAGGCAAGACCATTAATAATCTCGTCCGCTCCAATCGCCAGATGCTGATGCGCAGCTTCGAGTCCGGGTTGTTGTTCGTGCCGACCCTCTGGAACGGCGAACAGCTTGTCGGCGCGCTCGCCACCATGGTCGATCCCCGGCGGCGGTCGATGCATGTCTACATGACGGGACGCGACGAGAGTTTCGATGGCCCGTCGCCGGGCGTGGTGATGCACGCCGATAGTATCCGCCATGCCATCGCCAACGGATTTGTCGAGTACGATTTCATGCGCGGAAACGAGCCGTACAAATATCCATTCGGCGTGTCGGAACAGACCATCCGCTGCATGGTGCTCGAAACCAGAAATGGCATGAATCTCGGTGGCCAATTCGACCGCCGCACGATTCCCGGAGCGCTCGAACTCGCAACCGAGTTGCACAGGGCCGGCAAGCTTGCCGAGGCCGAGCGCGGTTACGGCCAGATTCTCCAACTCGATCCGCGCAATCCTGATGCGATCCATCGTCTCGGGCAGCTCCTCGCGGCATCCGGTGAACATAATCGGGCCAAAGCCCTGTTCAGGAAGCTCGCCGCGATCCGCACCGACACCTACAAGCCCTGGCAAGGTCTTGCGCAGTCTTGCGAAGCGCTCGGGCAATACCGCGATGCCGCCGATGCCTATCGTGAGGTGATCCGGTTGCGGCCTGATCTGCCGTCGGCGTTCAGCGATCTTGCCCGTATGCTGGTGAAGCTCGGGCGGATCGAGGACGTCAACGCCGCGCTGGTTAATGCGCTCGGCCATGCGACTGGCGAACCGCGCGGCAATGGGCACGAGGGATCGGAACGGCTTTCCGGCCCCACCTTGCAATAGGCCGGGCCTGTATCACTTCCCCCTGCATTGAGGTGTTTGCGACGGCGTCATAGAAAAGTGCGCGCCGCCTTCGACCGCGCGCACTCAATAGGGTCAACTTGTTTAAGTCAGACTATTTGAGGTCGCGCATCAAGCGCGACGTGCAACGAAATCAATCTCGACTAAAGCATTGACGGCGAGCCCGGTCACGCCAACGCAGGTCCGGGCAGGCAAGCGGCCTTCCGGGAAATACGACTTGTAGACATTGTTCATCGCTGCATAGTCACGCTCGAAATGGGTGAGGAAGATCCTGACGACAGCGACATCGGACAACGACAACCCGATTCCTTTGAGGACGATAATCAGATTGTCCATCACTCGCCGCGTCTGCGCCTCAACGCCTTCCGGCAGCGCCGCGGCCTTGTCGGCAGGGTCGGTCGGCATTTGTCCGGTGACGAAAACCCAGCCATCGGTTTCCGTCGCATGGGAGAACGGCCCCACCTGGGCGGGCGCACTAGCCACGGTATGGAATTGTATCGACATATTTTGTCTCCTTGTTTTTCAGTTGGGAACGAAAAGCGCGGCTCACACCGGAGGGGCAATGGCGTGCGGTGGCCCGGATAGGACATCGTGCAGGATCGATAACGCGCTCTGGAGGTGGGCGACGCTCTGCGCCGCAGAAATACAGACTCGGACAGCACGTGGCCGCGACAACGGCGACACGGCAAAGATTTCGCCCGGCGCCACACCGATACCGCAGCGCCTTGCCTCGTTGGCAAATTCCCGCGGCGACCAGCCATTCGTCATCTGCAACCAGATATGGAAGGACTGCGGGTGGCGCTGGACGACATAACTGCCGAGCGCCTCCTCGACGAGCTTTTGCCGGCATGCCATTTCGTTCCTCTGATCGACCGCGATCAGTCTCGCTGTCCCATCATGAATCATGCGCGCCGCAATCTCGGCCGTCAGCGCCGGGGCCATCAGTGTCGTGGCGCGCATCGCCAGACTGACCTTCTCGGTGTGCTCGTGCGGAAAACGGATGAACCCGACCCGCAAACCCGGCCCAATACATTTCGAGAGGCTGGTAACATAGATCGTCCGCTCCGGCGCGAAGTTGCAGATCGGCGGAACGCGCGGTTCGATCAGGAAACTGTAGACGTCGTCTTCGACGATATGGACGGAAAACCGCCGGCTGATGTCTGCGATTGCTTGCCGGCGGCCCTCCGACATCAGCGAGGTCGTTGGATTGTGGAGCGTTGGGGAACAGCACAGGACTTTGGCGCCGGTGTCGCGACAGGCTTTTTCAAAGCTCTCGGGCACCAGCCCTTCTTTGTCGATCTCAATCGGCACGAACTCCAGGCCTAGCAGGGCAGCAACCGATTTCAGGCCGAAATACGTAACAGCCTCCGTCATGACGCGATCGCCGTGCCGGGTGAGAGCTGCAAGCGCGAGCAGCAAACCGTGTTGGGCTCCCGCGGTGACAGCAACTTCTCCGCCAATGTCGCCGAGTCCCTGGAATTCCAGCCACTCCTGGCCGGCTTCGCGATGCCGTGGCTGCCCCATATCGACCTGATAAGTCATCAACTCGTCGACCGGACTACCTGCAACCAGAGATTCCAGAATCTGCGTAACTCTCGGATTGCAAGGCGCGCCGAGCGGGAAGTTGTGAGACAGGTCGATGAGAGGGTCAGGTGACCGTGTCACCGATATCGAAGAGGGAGCGTCGCGCACGATCTCGGAGACGAACGTCCCTCGGCCGATCTCACCGCTGATCAAACCAAGCCTTCGCAGTTCGGCGTAGGCGCGCGATGCCGTTCCCGTATCGAGACCAAGCTGATGCGCGAGTTCACGATGCGTCGGCAGCCGATCTCGCGCTGATAAACGCCCCGACATGATCTCATCGGAGATCACATCGATGATCGCGCGATAACGAGGGCCCGGAGTCTTCCTGATTAAATCTGTGAGCATGATGAGACTTCGCCAATAGAGATTGACTTATACTACGCGACAGATATTCAATTAGAAACAATAACTTAGCAGGAAATTGTGTGAATTTCCATTAGTACAATTTACCTGCTGCAGCGCGAATACTTTGCCATCTCGGCCCCTGATGTAAGGGGCAGCCGGCGTCAATGAAGACCGTGCTTCCGGGGTGTCGCGCAACGATGTGGGTTTGGAAGGAAAAAGCTCTGCTATCCCAAGGAGGAACCAATGAACGACGCTAATTCGGAAGAGAATCCGCTCATCGTTGAGGCCGGCGGGATCAAATACGTCACTCCTCAAGAGCGCCATGGCGATCCCATCAATCAGTTCACCATCCGATGCTCTCCTGTCCTTTATCTCGCTCCCATCTTTCTCGGTGGTGCCGCGATCCCGAAGGGGCTGGGTCTGTCCGGCAGCATCTCCGCAATCATCGCCGCCAACGTTCTCGGCGGAATCGCAGCGGGTATCTGCGCGGCAATGGGCCCTAAAAGAGGGATGCCTCAACTGGTCATGGGGCGCGCTTCGTTCGGCTATCTCGGCAATTTTCTGCCGGCGGTCCTCGCGACCATCCTGTTCATCGGCTATTTCTCCGTCGGCACGATCGTCGGCGCGGAGCCGATCGCGAACATGACGGGCCTTCCCTACAACCCGCTGGTGATTGTCGTGGGTGGAACCAGCATTCTGCTCGCTGTCTACGGCTACAACCTGTTACATCTGACCGGGCGCTGGGTCACAAATGCCGGGCTCGTTCTGCTGCTTATCACGACCGGTTACGCCGTCTACAAAGGCGCCGGTACGCTGGCGGCTGCGACACTGAGCGGAAACGACTACTGGTTCGCGTGGCTTTCGTTCTTCGCCCTTATTTTCTCGTTCACGGTGAGTTGGATGCTCTATGCATCCGACTACTCGCGGTATCTTCCCGAGAACACACCCTCGATCAAAGTTTTCGGCTACGCGTTCTTTGGTCTGCTGATCGGATCAACCTGGATGATGGGGCTTGGCGCATTGCTCGCGACCGTGGGCGAGGGCAACCCGCTGCATGGACTCCAGAACACCCTTCCGACGCTGTTGTTATGGATCGTGCTAATCAGTCTGATCGTCACCTCGGTGACCCATAACTCCATCAACCTCTATAGCTGCGCGATGGCGAGCTTGACCTGGGATTTGCCACTGCGGCGTCGCTGGACGGTCGTGATCACAGGGACGGCCGGAACCGTTGCTGCCGTATTCCTCGGCGGCACGCACTTTATGAACAACTTCGCGCAGTTCCTGACGCTCATGTCCTATTTCATGTCGCCCTGGCTCGCGATCGTGCTGATCGATTACTTCCGGCGCGACGCAAACGAGAAGCCAGAGCCGTTCTACGAACGGGACGGGGTATTTGCGGGTATCCTGTGGAAGGGCATGGGAGCGTTCCTGATCGGCGTTATCGCATCGATTCCATTCATGGCGAACGACTTCTACTCAGGGCTAATCGCCAGGCAGTTCGGCGGGGCCGACACCAGCTACTTCATATCGTTTCTGGTGGCCGGCACGGTCTATCTGACCATCCGCGCCAACAAATATTTCGTGGCAGCAACGCTTAGCGAAAGTCCGGACAAAACCTAAGCTCACCTCTCACAACTTGAGATCGGCTCCCGCAACTTGCAGGCGTGCATTGCACGCCTGGCTTTCTGTCTTCTCTCCCGTTTGTCTCGTCGCCCACTGCTGGCCTACACCTTCATTGGCCGGCGCGATTGCAGATCGCCTTGGACATCTTTCCATTGCAACCAGTGCGAATAGTCAGTCCGGCAGCCTGAGAATGGGGCAGGCGTCGCCGGCCCGCGCGGCGGGCGCGTGGGGCGGGCGGACGATGAGCGCCCGCGCGGTCGCAAGGTTCACCAGCAGCGACGAGTCCTGGTGGTTCACGGTGGAGGCAACCACGTTGCCGTCCGACTTCGTTTCAAGGCGCGCGCGCAGATAATCCTGGCGCTGGTCGTTGGCGCGCAGGTCGTTGCCGAGCGTCGCGGTTTCCGACGCGTGATGAATGTTGCGGCGACCCGCCAGTGCGCGCAGCAGCGGCACCATGAACAGGAACGCGCAGATGTAGGATGAAGTCGGATTGCCGGGCAGGCCGATCACGCGCATCGCGCCGGCCTCGCGCGGCAGCCGTCCATGCATCATCGGCTTGCCGGGGCGCAGCGCGACTTTCCAGAACGCCATCTCGACGCCTTCGGCTTTCAGCGCGCGCTGCACCACGTCGTGGTCGCCGACCGATGCGCCGCCCGTTGTAATCAGGACATCCGCACCGCTGTCGCGGCCGCGCCGGATCGCTTCCGTGGTCGCCTCGATGGTGTCGCCGGCGATGCCGAGATCGATCACGTCCGCGCCTTCGCTGCGCGCCAGCGCGCGGATCGCAAAGCCGTTGGAATAGACGATCTGGCCGGGGCCGGGCGCGGTGCCCGGCATCACCAGTTCGTCGCCGGTGGCGAGCACCGCGACCTTCGGGCGACGATGCACCGGCAAGCGCGGATGGTTCATCGCCGCCGCCAGCGACAGGTCGCGATCGGTAAGGTGGGTGCCGTGTTTGAGCAGCACGTCGCCTTCTCGGAAATCGAGACCGGCGACGCGGATGTTGGCGTTCGGCTTCGCCGCTTCGTTGATGGTGACGGTGTCGCCATCGCGCGTGGTGTCTTCCTGAATGACAACCGCATCACTGCCTGCGGGAACGACGCCGCCGGTGAAGATACGCGCTGCCTGTCCGGCGCCGAGCGCACCGTCGAACGGCCGACCGGCGGCGACCTCGCCGATTACTTTCAGGTGGGCGTTCAGGGTGGCATCCGCGGCACGCACGGCATAGCCGTCCATGGCGGACATCGCGGCGGGCGGCTGGGTGCGCAATGATGCGATGTCGCGTGCCAGCGTGCGATGAAACGCATCATCCAGCGCGACGGATTCTTCAGGCAGCGGGTGAGCGCCCGCCAGCACGGCGGCAAGCGCGTCGGCGACCGGCATCAAGGCCATCGCTTAACTCCTGTCGGGACCAGCTCCGCGCGGTGCGCGCCGCCATGGAGCGATCCTTGATCGATGTGAGGCCTGCACCGGTCCGACATATTCGGCTGGTGTGGCGATTTAAGACTTCGCCCGGTAGTGGCCGGACTTGCCGCCCTTCTTTTCGATCAGGCGGATGTTCTCGATTCTTGCGCCGCGCTCGACTGCCTTCACCATGTCGTAGATGGTGAGGCAGGCGACGGACACCGCGGTCAGCGCTTCCATTTCCACGCCGGTCGGTCCGGTGACCTTGACGGTGGCGCGCACGATGCAGCCCGGCAGTTTTGCGTCGGGCGTGATGTCGAGCGTGACCTTGGACAGCGCCAGCGGATGGCACAGCGGAATGAGGTCGGAGGTGCGCTTGGCCGCCATGATGCCGGCGATGCGCGCGGTGCCGAGCACGTCGCCCTTGGCGGCGTTACCGGACACGATGAGATCGAGCGTCGCCTTGCTGACGACAATCTGGCCTTCGGCGATGGCGGTGCGTTCGGTGGCGGGCTTGGCGGAGACGTCCACCATCCGCGCTTCGCCCTTGGCGTCGATGTGGGTCAGCGCGGCCGTCTTCTTTGCCATCGCTCAGTGCGTCCCGGCAGGTTCGCGGGCGAGCAGGGTGCGCGTCGCGGCGGTGACGTCGGCCTGCCGCATCAGGCTCTCGCCGACGAGGAAGGTGTTCATGCCGACCTTGGCGAGCCGCGCTAGATCGGCGGGCGTGAAGATGCCGCTTTCGCCGACCATGATGCGGTCCTTCGGAATCAGCGGCGCCAGCGCCTCGCTGGTTTCCAGTCTGGTCTCGAAGGTGCGCAGGTTGCGGTTGTTGACCCCGAGCAGGGGCGAGCGGAGCCGCAAGGCGCGACCCAGTTCATCTTGATCGTGAACTTCAAGCAACACGTCCATACCATGGGCAAAGGCCGCATCTTCGATGTCCTTGGCTGCCGCATCGTCGAGCGCCGCCATGATGATCAGGATGCAGTCGGCGCCATGGGCGCGGGCTTCGGCGACCTGATAGGGCTCGAACATGAAGTCCTTGCGCAGCACTGGCAGCGACACCGCGGCGCGGGCCGCGACCATGAAATCGAGATGGCCCTGGAACGAGGGCGTATCCGTAAGAACAGAAAGGCAGGCCGCGCCGCCGGCCTCATAGGCCTTGGCGAGCGAGGGCGGATCGAAGTCGGCGCGGATCAGCCCCTTGGAGGGCGACGCCTTCTTGATCTCAGCGATCAGCGCGTAATCACCCCGCGCGTGCTTGGCGCGGATCGCGTTGACGAAGCCGCGCGGCGCGGGCGCGGCTTTGGCCAGCGCCTCGACGTCGGCGAGCGACTGCACGCGCTTGGCGGCGGCGATCTCCTCGCGCTTGTAGGTTTCGATCTTGGTGAGGATGTCGGACATTACATTCTTTTTCACCTCTCCCCGCCGGGGAGAGGTCGGCATGTGTACCATGCCGGGTGAGGGGGATCGAAAGCTTCTAATAGCACTTAGAGCCCCTCGCCCCAACCCTCTCCTCCATAAGAGAGTTTACGCTCGTCTTCGACGAGCTATGGGGGAGAGGGAGCTTACCTGTTGGAGACCGGGCCAATCATCGCTATTTGAAGTTCAGGCACGTCAAAAGGACGGGACGGATCCCATGTCGCCAGTTTCGCTGCTGCTCAACATTCTCTGGATCGTCATCGGCGGTGCGTGGATGGCGCTCGGCTGGGTGGTCGCCGCGGTCATCATGGCCATCACCATCGTCGGACTGCCGTGGGCGCGGGCGGCCTTCAACATCGCGATCTATACGCTGTTTCCGTTCGGTCAGAGGGCGGTGTCGCGCGAACTCTATACGGGCCAGAGCGACATCGGCACCGGGCCGCTCGGCGTGATCGGCAACATCATCTGGTTCATCCTCGCCGGATGGTGGCTGGCGCTGGGCCACGTCTTCACCGCGCTGGTGCTGGCCGTCACCATTGTCGGCATCCCATTCGCCTGGGCGCACCTGAAACTCGCCGGCATCGCACTGTGGCCGATCGGCAAGGTGATCGTGCCTGCCTGATGCGGGAAGGCGGCCGAAACGGAAACGCAGTCTTCGGCCAGCCAGCCACGCTCAGGGAGTCTGAGTTCCGGCGTTCGCCGGAACGGCTCGTGGAAACACACGACGATGTCGTCAGGCGTGCGAGACTTTGACCAGCAGTTCGAGCTTGTCCATCGCAGCGCCACTGTCGAGCGACCTGGTGCCGAGCGCAACACCGTCCTTGAGGTCTTTCGCCTTGCCGGCCACCACCAGCGCGGCGGCGGCGTTGAGCAGCGCAACGTTACGGAACGCGCCGGGCTTGCCTTCGAGCACGGCGCGTAGCGACGCGGCGTTGGCGATGGCGTCGCCGCCCTTGAGGTCTTCGGCGGTGGCGTTGGGCAGGCCGGCTTCGGCCGGGGTGATCTCGAACGAATGGATCTCGCCATTCTCCAGCGCCGACACATAGGTCGGGCCGGTGAGGGTGATCTCGTCGAGGCCGTCGGAGCCGTGCACCACCCAGGCGGAGTCGGCGCCGAGGTTCTTCAGCACCTGCGCCAGCGGCTGCACCCAGTGGCGCGAGAACACGCCGACCATCTGGCGGGTCACGCCGGCCGGGTTCGACAGCGGTCCGAGCAGATTGAAGATCGTGCGGGTGGCGAGTTCGACGCGGGTCGGGCCGACGTTCTTCATCGCCGGATGATGGGTCGGCGCGAACATGAAGCCGATACCGGCGTCCGCGATGCAGTGGCCGACCTGTTCGGGGGCGATGTCGATCTTGACGCCGAGCGCGCCGAGCACGTCGGCGGCGCCGGATTTGGACGACAGCGCGCGGTTGCCGTGCTTGGCGACCGTCACGCCCGCGCCCGCTACAATGAAGGACGCGCAGGTCGAGACGTTGACGGAGCCGGAGCCGTCGCCGCCGGTGCCGACGATATCGACCGCATCGGCGGGCGCTTTCACCGTGAGCATCTTGGAGCGCATGGCCGCCACCGCGCCGGTGATCTCGTCCACGGTCTCGCCGCGCACCCGCAACGCCATCAACAGGCCGCCCATCTGCGAGGGCGTCGCTTCGCCCGACATCATGCGGTCGAAGGCCGATGCGGCCTCGTCCCGCGACAGCGCCGCGCCCGTGGCGACCTTTCCGATGATGGCCTTGAAGTCGTCCATATCAACCGTCCGAAGTGAAGCGTCCGAAATCCGAGGCGTCCTTACTGACTGGATGCGGCGCCGGTGGCAACCGCGAAGGCGTTCTGATTGACGCTGACACCAATCTCGTTTTCGAGATGCTGGATGTATTCGGCGATCTGCTCGTCGCCCATCGCGCGGCTCAGGGCTTCGCTCAGTTTCTTCGAGGCATCCGAGGTGAGATCGGGCTTCGGCACGTTCACGTCGGTGACGCGGAACACCACCCACTCGCTGCCGGTCGCGCCCTGGGTCTGTCCTGCCGTGTCCTTGGCGACGGCGAAGGCAGCCTGAACCACCTGATCCGGCAGGCCGTTGACGCTCGCGGTTCGCTTGAAGGGCGAAGTCTTTTCCACGGTCAGGCCGTCCTTGGCGGCTTCCTCGGCAAATTTGCCGCCCTTGGCGAGCGCATCCGCCATGTTGACGGCCTTGGACCGCAGTTGCGCGGCGATCTTGCTGTCCTTCCACGCCTTCACGGCCTGATCCTTGACCTCGTCGAGGGTGCGTTCGCGCGACGGCGTCACGCCGAGCACGTCGAACCAGACCTCGCCGCCGTCGCGGAGGTGGAGGGAATCGTTCTCGACGCCGACATCGCTACCGAACGCAGCCGACACGACGTCCACGCCCTGCGGCAGGCCCTGCACCGGCTGGCCGTCGAGACCGCGGCCGGAGCGGTCGATCGCCTCGATGGTCACCGCGTTGAGGCCGAGTTTTTTGGCGGCTTCGGCGATGTTGGCGCCGCCGGCGCGCTCGTCCTCGAGCTTGTTGCGGATATCGTTCAACTGGTCGCGGGCACGGTCCTGCGCGAGCTGGCTCTTGATAGTGGAGGCCACGCTTTCATAGGTCGGCGTGGTGCCGGGCTCGATCTTGGTGATCTTCACCAGCGCGTTGACCAGCGTGCCCTTGATCGGCTGGCTGACCTCGTTCAGCGGCAGGGTGAAGGCGGCGTCAGCGATTGCCGGATCGGTCACCGCGGCCTTGGTCAGCAAACCAAGGTCCATGTCGGACGGCGTCAGCTTGCGCTCCTTGGCGATGTCCTCGAACGAGGTGCCGGCCGCGATCTTGTCGCGCGCAGCCTTGGCGTCTTCCATCGTCGGGAAGGTGATCTGCAGCACCTCGCGGCGCTCGGGCCTCGCAAAATCGTCGCGGCGCTGCTCGAACACCTTCTTGGCGTCCTCGTCGGACACGGTGATGGTCTTGGCGACATCCGCCGGCGTCAGCGACAGCACCGCGATCTTGCGATACTCGGGCGCGCGGAATTGCGCCTTGTGCTCGTCGAAGAAGGTCGTGAGTTCTTCGGGCGTCGGTTCGCCGATGGTGCCGGCCTGCGCGGCGCCGAGCTTCACGTATTCGATGGTGCGCTCTTCATTCTGGTAGCGCTCGAGCGCTTCAAGCTGTGTCTTGGATGGCGCCACGCCTGAGGTGATGGTGTTGGCGATCTGCCGGCGCAGCGACACCTTGCGCTGTTCAGCGACGAAGCGCTGTTCGGTGAAGCCGGCCTGACGCAGCGTCTCTGCGAAACGCTGCGGATCGAACTTGCCGTTGATGCCGGCGAAAGCCTGGTCGTTCTCGATCGAGCGCGCGAGGTCGGCGTTGGAAATGCCAAGGCCCATGCGATGCGCATTCTCGTCGAGCGCGGCTTCGGCGATGGTCTGCTGCAGCACCTGACGGTCGAGCCCGAACTGGCGCGCCTGGTCCATCGTGATCGGCCGGTTGAACTGGCGGCTGAGCTGCTGCACCCGATCGGTCAGAGTCTGGCGGAATTGCTCGGTGGAGATTTCGGTGTTGCCGACCGTCGCAAGGGTGGACTGCCCGAAGCCCTTGAAAATGTCGGCGATGCCCCAGACAGCGAAACTGACGATCAGCACGCCCATCACCACGGACATGATGCTCTTGCCGAGCCAGTTTGATGAGGCGTTGCGTATTCCTCGAAGCATGGGTCCAACTTGTGTCAGGAGGGAACCGGTACGCCGGTGAAACGGCGTCACCGCGTTGTTCTGTCTCGTATAAAACGCGGTTGGTTCCCGGGCAACCTCGATGGCGGCGACTGATCGAAGCGGTTAATCCCTCGATGTGGAAAGGATCGTCCGGAACTGGCGCCGGGAGAGGGGCTCTGCTAGCCCGAACGGCGGAAATCTGAGAGCGGAGAATGCGATGACCGATGTGAGCCGTCCGCTGGTCGCGGGAAACTGGAAGATGAACGGCCTCAAAGCCTCGCTCGGCGAGCTGGCGGCGATCGGCCAGGGCGCGGGCGAGGTCTGGCGCAAGGCCGATCTCCTGATCTGTCCGCCGGCGACGCTGGTGTTCCCGGCAGCGGCCGCGATGATTGGCTCCAAGGTCGCGATCGGCGCGCAGGACTGCCACGCCGAGGCATCGGGCGCCCATACCGGCGATATTTCAGCGGAAATGCTGGCGGATGCCGGAGCGACCGCGATCATCGTCGGCCATTCCGAGCGCCGCGCCGACCATCACGAGACCGATGAAGCCGTGCGGCAGAAGGCGCTGGCGGCATGGCGCGCCGGGCTGATCGCCATTGTCTGCGTCGGCGAAACCCGCGCCGAGCGCGACGCCGGCAAGGCGCTGGAGGTGGTCGGGCGGCAGCTCGACGGTTCGGTGCCGGACGGCGCGACCGCCGCCAACCTCGTGGTGGCCTATGAGCCGGTCTGGGCGATTGGTACCGGATTGACCCCGACGCCGAAGGATGTCGAGGAAGTTCATACCTTTATCCGCAAAAAGCTGACGGATCGCCTGAAAGGCGAGAGGGCAAGTGTCCGGATTCTCTACGGTGGCTCGGTCAAGCCGGCCAATGCCGCCGAGCTGATGGCGGTGCCCCACGTCAACGGGGCGCTGGTCGGCGGCGCGAGCCTCAAGGCGGCTGATTTCCTTGCGATTGCGGCGGGTTGTCCCTAGCTAAGTGGCAGTTTGGCGCCCCGGACATCGTGTCTCCGGGGTGGCAATCCCCCGGGCGATCGTGTACAGACCGCCCAACTTCAACTCCCGCAAGCCTCTTTGCAGCCGGCTGCCGGCGCGAGAGCTTGTGACGGAAGGTCACGATGCACACTGTCGTCATTGTCATTCATCTCATGATCGTGCTCGCGCTGATCGGCGTGGTGCTGTTGCAGCGCTCCGAAGGTGGCGGCCTCGGCATTGGCGGCGGCGGAGGCGGCGGCTTCATGTCGAGCCGTGGCACGACCAACCTGCTGACGCGGACCACGGCGATCCTCGCCACCGGATTCTTCATCACCAGCCTGTTCCTGTCGTGGCTCGCCACGCGCGATCGCGCGCCGACCTCGATCCTGAACACCGGCACGCCCGCACCGATCCAGACGCCGGGCGCACCTAGCGCTCCGACGCCGCAGGGCGGATTGCTGGATTCACTGAAGAAGCCTTCTGCTCCGGCGCCTGCGCCGGCGGCGCCGAGCGGCCCGCAAGCACCGCAGTCTCAGTAAAAGCAGTGCGGCCATGCGCAACCGGCTTGCTGACAGATGGAAGCAAGCCGGCTCAAGCGTTTGCAAAATTTGGATTTTCGCCGTCACCCACAGTGTGACGATTTGTGTGTGCGCGGATGCGATTCGTTTTGCGAATCGCGCCGCTGGCGTTAAAGGTTAAGTCCCATGGCGCGGTACATCTTCATCACCGGCGGCGTGGTCTCCTCGCTCGGAAAAGGTCTGGCTTCGGCGGCTCTCGGCGCGCTGCTGCAGTCGCGAGGTTACAAGGTCCGTCTTCGCAAACTCGATCCCTATCTCAACCTCGATCCCGGAACGATGTCGCCGTATCAGCACGGCGAAGTGTTCGTGACCGACGACGGCGCGGAGACCGACCTCGACCTCGGTCACTACGAGCGCTTCACCGGACGTCCGGCGACCAAGCAGGACAACATCACCACCGGCCGCATCTATCAGGACATCCTGACCAAGGAGCGCCGCGGCGACTATCTCGGCGCGACCATTCAGGTGGTCCCGCACGTCACCAACGCCATCAAGGATTTCATCCGCAGCGGCAACGACGGCTACGACTTCGTGCTGGTGGAGATCGGCGGCACGGTCGGCGACATCGAGGGCCTGCCGTTCTTCGAAGCGATCCGCCAGATCAAGAACGACCTGCCGCGCGGCGACGTCATCTATATTCACCTGACGCTGTTGCCATTCATTCCAAGCGCCGGAGAACTCAAGACAAAGCCGACCCAGCATTCGGTCAAGGAGCTGCGCTCGATCGGCATCCAGCCCGACATCCTGCTGTGCCGCACCGACCGCGAGATCCCGAAAGAAGAACGCCGCAAGCTCGGCCTGTTCTGCAATGTCCGCGAGAGCGCGGTGATCGAGGCGCGTGACGTCGACAACATCTACGCAGTGCCCGAGGCCTATCACGCCGCCGGTCTCGACGACGAAGTGCTGGCCGCGTTCGGCATCGAAGTGAAATCGCCGCCGGCGCTCGACTCGTGGCACGTCATCAACGAGCGCGTGCGCAACCCCGAAGGCCAGGTGACCATCGCCATCGTCGGCAAGTACACCGGCATGAAGGACGCCTACAAATCGTTGATCGAGGCGCTGTCGCACGGTGGCATTGCCAACAAGGTGAAGGTCAATCTCGACTGGATCGAGTCCGAGGTGTTCGAGAACGAGGATCCGGCGCCATTCCTCGAGCACGTCAACGGCATCCTGGTGCCCGGCGGCTTCGGCCAGCGCGGCGCGGAAGGCAAGATCAAGGCGGCACGATTCGCGCGCGAGCGCAGCGTGCCGTATTTCGGCATCTGCTTTGGCATGCAGATGGCGGTGATCGAGGCGGCGCGTAATCTCGCCGGCATCACCGACGCCAACTCCACCGAATTCGGCCCGACCAAGGAGCCGCTGGTCGGCCTGATGACCGAATGGCTGCGCGGCAACGAGCTCGAAAAGCGCTCGAAGGCCGGCGACCTCGGCGGCACCATGCGTCTCGGCGCTTATCCTGCGGCGCTCAAGAAGGGCAGCCGGGTATCGAAGATCTATGGCGACGCGCTGGAGATTTCCGAGCGCCATCGTCATCGCTACGAGGTCAACACCGCTTACAAGGACCGCCTCGAGCAGCACGGCCTGCGCTTCTCCGGCCTGTCGCCGGACGGCGTGCTGCCGGAGATCGTCGAGTACGAGGACCATCCGTGGTTCATCGGCGTGCAGTATCACCCCGAACTGAAGTCGCGGCCATTCGAACCGCACCCGCTGTTCGCCTCGTTCATCGCCGCAGCCGTGGATCGCAGCCGGCTGGTGTAACGAGCCTGCTCCTCATGGTGAGGAGGCGTGGGCACAAGCGCGAGGGCTTCCGTGCCCCGGATGCTGCGCAGCGTGAAACGATGCGCTGCTGATCCGGGGCCGTTCCAGATTCGGAGTGCAGTACGGTCCCGGTTCTACGAAGCAGCGTTACACGCTGCATCGCGCCCGGGACACCCTGGCTTCATCCTTCGGTATTTTCACATCACACACACGAGGAGCGCCGCATGTCTCATGACGGCAGCAACTGCTTTGTCCTGACCGGTGGTCCCGGTTCGGGCAAAAGCACATTGATCGAGGCTCTCGCAGCGGCGGGATTCCGCACCTCGCCGGAAGCCGGCCGCGCCATCATCCGCGATCAGGTGGCCATCGCCGGCCGCGCGCTGCCGTGGGTCGATCCGTTGCTGTTCGCCGAAATGATGCTGGCGCGCGACCTGCAATCCTACGCGGACCTGGCCGGTCATGACGGGCCGGTGTTCTTCGATCGCGGCATTCCCGATGTCATCGGCTATCTCACGCTCGTCGGCCTGCCGGTGCCGGATCACATGCGCAAGGCCGCGGCGCTCTGTCGCTATAATGCGCGCGTGTTCGTCTGTCCGCCGTGGCCCGAGATTTTCACGCAGGATCGGGAGCGCAGGCAGACGCCGGAGGAGGCGGAGCGAACCTACGCGGCGATGATGAAAACCTATGCCGGGTGCGGTTATCGCCCGGTGGAAATCCCGCGCACGGCAATAGCGGAGCGGCGTCAGTTCGTTCTTGATGCGGTGTCGCGCCTCACGTGAATCGGCTGCGCTGTGGCCGCCGTGTCAGGCGATAGACCGCCGCCGGCGGCACGTTGAGCATGGCGCGGTCGAGCAGTTTCGCCTTCAGGCCCAGCCGGTCCAGAACCGGCCGCGGCACCGGGCAGGTCATCCCGTAAGTGAACTGGTAGAACGCGCCGCCGGGGCGGATGTAGCTGAATGCGCCGCCGACAATCGAGACCACCTTGCGGGTCGACATGTTCAGCAGCGGCAACCCGCTGACCACGGCGCCGACCGGCGCTCCGTCATAGAGGTGCTCGCCGGCGAGCCGTGCCGCATCCATCCACAACACGCGCGCACCGGGAAAACGGATCTGCAGCAGCTTCATGAAATCGGAGCCGTACTCGACAAGGGTGAGGTCCTGCTGGCGGACGCCGCGCTTCAGCAACTGGTACGTGAACGCACCGGTGCCCGGGCCCAGTTCGAGGATTGGTCCGCTCGATGCCGTGATGTCGCGCGTGATCAATTCGGCGAGCGCCGCACCGGACGGCGCAATGGCGCCGACGCGGCCGGGAGCCGACATCCAGGCGAGAAAGAAAGACAGAAAATCTTGGGGCATGTGTGCTCCGGGTCGCAATCGATTTCAAGGCGACGGGTGTCGCGGGTGGCGGAGCCTCGAATCGCAGGCGATGACAAGGCGTGCGCAATGTCGCGTCCGCGCATTGCGACAGCATTGCGCTTTGCCGGTTCGATGAGATCGACGAGAAGGGGAAGACGTTTTCGTCGCGATGCGCCGAATGTGACGCATGCATAGCGGCGCGTTGGGTGGCGCCGTTAGCGCGCCGGCGCTGCGGCGGGGAACGAGACCCGGAAGCACGCGCCGCCCTGCGGCCCGTCGAGTACCGTCACGTGCCCGCCGTGAAGCTGGACGATTTCGCGGACAAGGTTGAGGCCGAGGCCCGCGCCGCGATCGAGCGGATGCAGACGATAAAAAGGCTCGAAGATTCGCGCGCGCTGCTCCTGCGGAATGCCCGCGCCCTGATCCACCACGTCGATCGTCGCAGGTCTCGTCACGCTGAGACAGATCGTGCCCTTGCGGCCTGCATGCTGGATCGCGTTTTGCACGAGATTGGTCAGCACCCGTTCGATTGCAATCTGGTCTCCCAGCGTTTCGATGGGATCCGCCTCGCACTCGAATTCGATTTGATAGCCGGCAGCGATCGCCAGCGGTGCAAGATCCGCGGCCACATGGCGGCCGATCGCGACAAGATCGATGCGGGTGAACGACGCCCGGTTCTGGTCGAGACGCTGGATATCGAGCAACTGCTCGGCGAGGTTGGCAAGGCGCGCCGCATCTTCAAGCAAACGGGTCTTGTCCGGACCGACCGGCAGCGTTTCGAGCCGTGTGGTGAGGATCGCGATCGGCGTACGCAGTTCATGCGCGGCGTCCGCGACGAAGCGCTTATGGCGGGCGTAGCCTTCGTCGAGCCGCGCCAGCGCATCGTTGATCGCCGTGACCAGTGGCGCGATCTCCGTGGGGACGGTGGTCAGGGGCAGGCGGGTCCCGCGCTTGTCGATGTCGATCCGGCGCGCGTGATCCGCGGCGATGCCAAGGCCCGCGAGCGCCCGTCGAACCACGAATGGCGTTGCGAGGAGAGTCACAAGTGTCATCAGCAGCAGGCTCGGCAGGACGAAGCCGGCGAAGATGGTGGCGAGCGCCAGCATCGCCTTGCCGGCCGACATCTTGCCCTGCGTCGCCGTCAGAACCTGGACGTTACCCGCGGCCGTTTCGACGCGCTTCAGTCGCGCTGCCGGTTTACGGGGATCGTCGTCGAGAAGTTGCCAGCCCAGCCGTGCCTGGCTGATGTGATCGAGCGCCCCGCCAATGCGGGCGAACTCGGGCGGAACGCTGCCTTCCGACAGCGCATTTCCTTGTCTGTCCCGAACGACAAACCACAGGTCGGGCACATCGGCGCGCAGGCGCTGGAGGTCGGGCGTGGCGCGCAAAGTCAGTTGTCCGGCGGCGTCGCGTGCGACGGCCTGCTGCACGATATCGATGACATGATCCTCGTCGCGGTCGTCGAGCAGAAGGCCGGTCCCCCATAGCGTGCCGATGACCAGGACGACCAGCAGCGCCAGCAGGCCGGCCTGCAAGGGCACGAGACGCCAGACAAGCCTAGATCGCAATGACGAGGTGGCCGGTTGCCGGGTCATGGCACCGGTTTCAAAAGATAGCCGACGCCGCGGATGCCATGAATCTCCACGCCGGCGTTTGCCTCGGTCAGCTTGCGCCGGAGCCGCGACACGTGGGTGTCGAGGGCATTCGACTGAATTTCGTCGTCGAAATTGTAGACGGCTTCCTCGAGCGTCGCCCGCAGCACGGTGCGCCCCAATCGTCGCAGCAGGGCTTCCAGCACCAGCAGTTCGCGGCGTGGCAAGTCGAGAGGGTGTCCGTCGGCGCTGACCTCGCGATGGGTGAAGTCGAACGCGAGGCGGCCGGTTCTGACCACATCGGAAAGAACGCCGGCCGGACGGCGCAGCACGGCGCGCAGCCGCGCCAGCAATTCCTCCACGGCGAAGGGCTTCGCCAGATAGTCGTCGGCTCCGCCATCCAATCCGGCAACTCGGTCCGCGAGATCGCCCTTCGCGGTCAGCACGATCACCGGAACGCCGTCTGTCCGCGCGCGCAGCTTCGGGATGAGCGTCATGCCCTCGCCGTCGGGCAGTTGCCGGTCGAGCAGGACGGCATCATGGACCGCGGCTGAAATCGCTTCCTCGGCATCGGCAAGGGTCGACACATGGTCGATCACCATGTCGTGCTTCTTCAGCACCGAGGACAGGGCCGAGGCCATCTCCGCTTCATCTTCGACCAAAAGGATGCGCATTCCGTACCCTGATTCCCTTCGGCCTGCTGTTTAGGGCCGCTGCATTACCGCTACATTGCGGGTCGGGCAAGGGCCGCCTTGATTGCCCCCGCGGCGGACTATATGCCGTATTCTTAGCGCGCGAGCGCAACGCCGGAACCATTTGTGGACCGGCGAAAAACAAAGTGGGGCGAAATGGCCAAGATCTACGAACTGCGCGTATACCGGTGCCTGCCGGGCCGTCTGCCGAACCTGTTGAAGCGCTTCACCGACGTCACCATGGACCTGTTCGCCAAGCATGGCATCGAGCAGGCCGGGTTCTTCACCACTGAGATCGGCGAATCCCATAACGAGCTGACCTACCTGCTGGCGTGGGACTCGATGGCCGACCGCGAGAAGAAGTGGACCGCGTTCATCACCGACCCGGCGTGGATTTCGGCGCGCGATGCGTCCGAAGTGGACGGCCAGATCGTGCAGAACATCGCGAGCCAGTTTCTCAAACCCACCTCGTTCTCGTCGGTCAAGTAAGCGGTCATGTCGCGCGGCCTCGACCACATCATTCACGCCGTGGGCGACATCGAGGCCGCGGCCGAATTCTGGCGCCGCGCCGGCTTCATCGTCGGCGCGCGCAATCGCCATCCGTGGGGCACCCACAATCACGTGGTGCAACTGCCTGGGTTCTTCATCGAGATCCTGACCGTTGCCGAACCCGAGAAGCTCGGCGACGACGGGCTGTCGCGCCATTTCGGAATCCCCAATCGCGAGGCGATCGCGCGCGGCGACGGTTTTGCCGGGCTGGTGCTGGAGAGCACGGACATCGCCGCCGATGTCGCGGACTTCGCGCAGGCCGGCATCGGCATTTCGCAAGCGCTGCCGTTTTCGCGCGGCGCCAAGCTGCCGGACGGCACCGAGACAACGGTGGGCTTTTCGCTCGCGTTCGTGCGCGATGGGCTGTCGCCGCAGACCGCCTTCTTCACCTGTCAGCAACTCAATCCGAAGGCGTTCTGGAATCCGGCGTTTCAGGCGCACCCGAACGGCGTGCGCCATGTCGCCGGCGCGGTGCTGATCGCCGACAATCCCGCCGACCATCACATCTTCCTCAGCGCCTATACTGGCGAACGCGTGCTGCATTCGAGTTCGCTCGGCATCGAGGCGCGTACCCCGCGCGGCAGCGTCGAGATCATGGAGCCGGTGGCGTTCGAGGATCAGTTCGGCGTCGCGCGGAAAGTGGAGGGCACGTCCGTTTCGATTTCCGCGCTGCGCTTCACCGTCGCTGATCTCGGCGCCACCGAAGCGTCGCTGAAGCAGGGCGGTATCGCCGCGCAGCGCCACATGGAACGGCTGGTGATCGCGCCCCAGGCTGCTTTCGGCGCAACCCTGATATTCGAACAGGGGTGATCGTCCGGAGCGGACGACGTGGAAAGACGTCCTCTCTTTTCCCTCTCCCCTTGTGGGAGAGGGTGCTGAGCGGCGAAGCCGCGAAGCGGGTGAGGGGGAATTTCCCGACGATACGAGTTTCCCCCTCACCCGGCTCGAATTCGCTCCGCTCGTTCTCGCCACCCTCTCCCACAAGGGGAGAGGGAAGAAAGACAAGCAGCACCCCCGCCACGCCTTGATCTTGACCCGCGCACCCGGCAAAAGAGGCCGCAACCTGAAGGACGAAGGTTTTGGTCACAGCATCGCAGACGGTTTCGGCCGGCAATGTCACATTCAGCAACGCGCTGCCGCTCGCGGTGATCGCGGGGCCGTGCCAGCTCGAGAGCCGGGCGCATGCGCTGGAAGTCGCCTCCGCGCTGAAGGAGATCGCGACGCGGCTCAGGATCGGCCTCGTCTACAAGACTTCGTTCGACAAGGCCAACCGCACCAGCGCTTCGGGCGCGCGGGGCATTGGTCTTGAAAAGGGGCTGCCGATCTTCGCTGAAATTCGAGACAGCCTCGGGTTGCCGGTGCTGACCGACGTGCATGATGCCGCACAATGCGCCGAGGTCGCGCAAGCGGTGGACGTGCTGCAGATCCCCGCGTTCCTGTGCCGGCAGACCGATCTGCTGCTCGCAGCGGCGGCGACCGGCAAAGTCGTCAACGTCAAGAAGGGGCAGTTTCTCGCGCCATGGGACATGGCGAACGTCGTCGCCAAGATCACCGGCGGCGGCAATGCCAACGTGCTCGTCACCGAGCGCGGCGCCTCCTTCGGCTATAACACGCTGGTCTCCGACATGCGTTCGCTGCCGATCATGGCGCGCACCACCGGCGCGCCGGTGATCTTCGATGCCACCCATTCGGTGCAGCAGCCGGGCGGCAAGGGCACGTCATCGGGCGGCGAGCGCGAGTTCGTGCCGGTGCTGGCGCGCGCTGCGGTGGCGGTGGGCGTTGCCGGCGTGTTCATCGAGACCCACCCCGATCCCGACCATGCGCCGTCCGATGGCCCCAACATGGTGCCGCTCAAGGATTTCGAGGCGCTGGTCAAAAACCTGATGGCGTTCGACGCGGTCGCCAAACAGGGCGCACGCTGATGCGGGTTGATGTGATGACGGCCGGACGGCGCGCGATCTGATGCCTCCGATTATCACCGTCATCGCCATCACCACTTTCGCGGCGAGCCTGTCGTCGCGGGCGATCGATCCGGTGCTGCCCCACATCTCCGAGGACTTCACGGTGACCGCCGCGGTCGCCGCGGGCCTGTCCGCCGCCACCGCCTTCAGCTTCGCGATGATCCAGCCGTTGCTTGGCGCGATCGCCGATCTGCTCGGCAAGGCCAAGCTGATCCTGTTCTGCCTGATCATCCTCGGCGTCGCTAATTTCGTTGGCGCCTTCACCCATTCGTTCGAGATGCTGTTCGTCACCCGCATCCTGTGCGGCATCGGCGCGGGCGGCGTGTTTCCGGTGGCGATGGCGCTGACCAGCGACCTCACCGGCATCGCGACGCGCCAGATCGCGATGAGCCGTCTGCTCGGCGGCGCGATGACCGGCAACCTGTTGGGGGCGTCGCTGTCCGGCATCGTCGGCGACTATCTTGGCTGGCGCGGCGTCTTGATCCTGCTCGGCGCTCTGGTGCTGGCGGCGTGCATCGCGGTCGCGATCGGGTTTCGCAGCGCGCCGCCAGAGCCGCGCAAGGACATGGACTTCGGCGTTCTGAAGAAAGGCTACCGCGCGATCATGGCGAATCCCAATGCGCGGGTCTGCTATACGGCGGTGTTCGTCGAGGGAATATGCGTGCTCGGGCTGTTTCCGTTCGTCGCGGCTTTTTTGTTCGAACTTGGCGAGACCAGATCATCGACCGCCGGATGGGTGATCTCCGGCTTTGCTATCGGCGGGCTGGTCTACACGCTGATGGTGTCGCGGCTGCTGCCGTGGCTCGGCGTGCGCGGATTGATGATCTCCGGCGCTGCATTGATGGCGTCGCAGCTTGCGATCATCGGCTTCGGTCCGCGCTGGGAAATCCAGGCGCTGTGCTTCGTGCTCATGGGACTCGGTTTCTACAACCTGCATGGCAGCCTGCAGGTATTTGCCAGCGATCTTGCGCCGGAGGCGCGGGCCTCGGCGCTGTCGCTGCATGCGTTCTTCTTCTTCATGGGGCAGGCGGTCGGCCCGATCCTTTACGGCGTCGCGCTCGGCCATCTCGGCAAGCAGACGACGATGCTCGCCAGCGCGGCAATCATCCTCGCTATCGGTTTCGTCTGCGCACGTTTCTTGAATCAGAAGCCGACGCCGAGCGTGGAGGGGTGAACCGCCCCGGACGAGCATCTTAATGCGGTGCTAACCATATTCGCCGCATGATTCCGCAAAACATTTGCGGAGAAAATGATGGCGCAGGGACTGTTGAGGTTGGCTGTCCTCGCCATAGTCATTTTTCCTGTCTCCGCTCTCGCCGGAGAGCAGGGCTTTTTCGCCGGACCGGATGTGTTCGGAGGAACGGCATTCGGATCTTCCAGCACGACCAACGGTGGGGCCCCCTTTGCCGGAGGCGGAGTCGCTGGCGATGTGAAGTTCGGAGAGACCTGGGGGATCGGCGGCCACGTTGGCTACCGGTTTGATCCAGCCATCTCAACTTTCATCAGCTACCAGCATATCCGGGGCGATATTGGCTGGAATGCGATTTTTCCGTTGTACGGGATTTCGTCGAGGTACGAAGGCTCGGCAATCAGCAATGCAGTTCTGGGCAATGTTGCCTACGAGTTTCCGCTGTCGGCAGCGACAAGAGTCAGGACGACTGCAGGTTTGGGAATAGCTTTCAACACGCTGTCTGGCGTCGTCGAAACAGATCGGCCCAGCGGACTTTTCCTTGCCGATGTGGCTAATCACACCAAGGTCAGCGCCATTGCGCAGGTCGGGCTCGGTATCCAGCACCGGATCGCGCAGAATGTTGTCGTGGGGCTGGACGGCGTGATCGCCTACGCTGGTGGGTTCGAGACTGGAAACACACGAAGTGGCAATCTAGGGATCACCGACATCAATCCCTACAGGATCGACGATGTCTGGCGCGCAAACCTGAGCGGCTCGATCAGATTCGAGTTCTGACAGAGTTCGTTGCGGGAAGGCTGCCCATTTCTGATCGGCCGCCGAGAGCCTGCCGCGCAGCCTTCTCGGGCCCTGATGAGCCCGGCTTTCATGCTGGTCGTGTTCTCAGCGGCGGCTCGATAGCCGTCATTCCGCGGCGTTCGCTCGTTCCGGATTGAATCCGTCCCAGCTCTCGAACACGTCCATAAATCCCGGGACCGTTTCCGAGCGGCTCCAGTCGCGTTGAAGTTCGCAATAAAGCTGCGTCTTGCTGATGAGTTTCGCGCCCGCTTGCTCCATGCGGCGCAGCGCCGCCTCGTGCGCCGCCACCGAGGTTCCGCCGACCGCATCGGCGACGGGATAAACCTCATATCCCTCCCTCAGCGCATCCAGTGCAGGGAAGGTCAGGCACGCCTCCGTCCATAACGCGGTCATGATCAGCTTCTTGCGGCCGGTCGCCACGACGGCCTTCTTGAATTCGACGTCCTCCCAACTGTTGATCGTGGTGCGGTCATAAGTTGGGTAAGCGCCGAGCACGTCCATGAGCGGCTGGATCGGTGGCTTGTTCCTGCCTGTGGCGACATTGACGGTGGAATGGACGATCGGCAGCTTGTAATTCACGGCGGCTTTCGCGGTGTGAACGATGTTGAACACCAGCTCCTGCTGATTCATCGACCGGATCGAGCTGACCTGGATCGGCTGGTAGTCGATAATGATGAATGCCGAATTCTGCGGCGTCAGCAGATGGTCCTTGAGAGGATCGCGGATCGCTTCGCTGGTCATGTGCATGCTCCTTACGATGCTGGGGTTGACGTGAAGGTGCATCAGCGGGCTCTTGATCGCATGCGATCTCATCCCGCCGGAGGCATAGGCCACTCCGCAGCTTACACCTCGCCAACTGACCGGGCGATCACTTGCTGTTCACTTGGGCCGCTCCGCCGACCGGGGCTCTCGGTCATGGCCGGACTTGTTCCGGCCATCCCGCTTAGGGACGCACCGTACCAGCCTAAGCGGGATCACCGGGACATAGGCGAACGGAAGCGACGTCGTTCTTCGAACGGCGAAGTCCGGTGATGACATCGAATAAAAGACAGAGTGCAATGGCGATGGTCGCCGACTTTAGCCCCGTCCGCGATACGGCGCGACGCCCTGATCCGGCACCCAGACGCCGCTCGGCAATTTTCCGGTCTGCCAGAATACGTCGATGGGGATGCCGCCGCGCGGATACCAGTAGCCGCCGATGCGCAGCCAGCGCGGCTTGATTTCCTTCACCAGCCGCTTGCCGATCGCGACCGTGCAGTCCTCGTGAAACGCGCCGTGATTGCGGAAGCTCGCGAGATAGAGCTTGAGTGCCTTGGATTCCACCAGCCAGTCGCCGGGCACATAGTCGAGCACCAGATGGGCGAAATCGGGCTGACCGGTGATCGGGCACAGCGAGGTGAATTCGGGCGCGGCGAAGCGCACCAGATAATTGTCCTTCGGATGCGGATTGGGCACGCGGTCGAGCTTCGCCTTCTCGGGCGAAGCGGGCGTTTCCACAGGCCGGCCGAGCTGGAGGGACGGGGATGTGGCGGTTTTGCGAGGCTTTCGTGACATTGCTTTCTCCGGCGCCCTTGATAGCCAAATCGGATCGGTTCCGCACGGTCTTTTCCCGCGCCGACCGTTGCGCTAGAAGCAGCCCGACAAAATTCCCACCCCACTCAGAGAGGGCGCATATGACAGCCATCGTCGACATCATCGGCCGTGAAATTCTCGATAGCCGCGGCAATCCCACGGTCGAGGTCGATGTGGTGCTGGAAGACGGTTCGATTGGCCGGGCGGCGGTTCCCTCGGGCGCGTCCACCGGTGCCCATGAGGCGGTCGAACTGCGCGATGGCGACAAGGGCCGCTATGGCGGCAAGGGCGTCGAGAAGGCGGTCAAGGCGGTCAACGGCGAGATCTTCGACGCCATTGGAGGCATGGATGCCGAGCAGCAGGTGCAGATCGACCAGACCATGATCGAGCTCGACGGCACCCCGAACAAGAGCCGGTTCGGCGCCAACGCCATTCTCGGCGTGTCGCTTGCGGTGGCCAAGGCCAGCGCGGAATCGCTCGACATGCCGCTCTATCGCTATGTTGGCGGCACCTCGGCGCGCACCCTGCCGGTGCCGATGATGAACATCGTCAATGGCGGCGTCCACGCCGACAATCCGATCGACTTCCAGGAAATCATGGTGATGCCGGTCGGCGCCAAGACCTTCGCCGAAGGCCTGCGCTGCGGCGCCGAGATTTTCCACACCCTGAAGGGCGAACTGAAGAAAGCCGGCCACAACACCAATGTCGGCGACGAGGGCGGCTTCGCGCCGAACCTGCCGTCGGCGGACGCGGCGATCGATTTCGTGATGAGCGCCATCGGCAAGGCCGGTTACAAGGCGGGCGACGACGTCATGCTTGCGCTCGACTGCGCCTCGACCGAGTTCTTCAAGGATGGCAAGTACGTCTATGAGGGCGAGAAGAAGACCCGCTCGCGCTCCGAGCAGGCCAAGTATCTCGCTGATCTCGTCTCGCGTTATCCGATCGTGTCGATCGAAGACGGCATGGCTGAAGACGATATGGACGGCTGGAAGGAACTGACCGATCTCATCGGTGCCAAGTGCCAGCTCGTCGGCGACGATCTGTTCGTCACCAACGTCAAGCGCCTTGCCGACGGCATCAAGAAGGGCCTCGGCAATTCGATCCTGGTCAAGGTCAACCAGATCGGCTCGCTGACCGAGACGCTTGCCGCGGTCGAACTCGCGCACAAGTCGGCCTACACCGCGGTGATGTCGCATCGCTCCGGCGAGACGGAAGACTCGACCATCGCCGATCTCGCGGTCGCCACCAACTGCGGACAGATCAAGACCGGATCGCTGGCGCGCTCGGATCGTACGTCGAAGTACAACCAACTCCTGCGCATCGAGCAGCAGCTCGGTTCGCAGGCGATCTACGCCGGACGCTCTGCGCTCAAGGCGCTGGCGTAACGCAATAGATCGAGTCTGATCGAGCGCTTCTCTTCTTCACCTCTCCCCGTTTACGGGGAGAGATCGCGAGCGATTAGCGAGCGGGTGAGGGGCGTTTTGCGGTTCGCGCGATTGCCCCTCACCCCGACCCTCTCCCCGCAAGAGCGGGGAGAGGGAGCGCATCGAAAATTGCAATGTTGTTTGCTGCCATGGCCGGGCATAGCCGTTCGAAGAACGGCGTCGCTTCCGCTCGCCTATGTGCCGGGCATCTCGCTTAGGTGGGCATAGCGTCCGCGTTTTCCTTCCCTCTCCCCTTGTGGGAGAGGGTGCTGAGCGGCGTAGCCGCGAAGCGGGTGAGGGGGCGTGCCGAGTGTTTCAGGACATGCCTTCGGTGGCCGCTGAGCGAATTTCCCCTCACCCGGTTTCTCGCTGACGCTCGAAACCACCCTCTCCCACAAGGGGAGAGGGTGCGATCGGGAATTGCATAGAGCAGGTCTGCGCATCCGTCTTGCCTTCGCCCCATAACCCCGCGACACTTCCGTGAAAAGCAACAAGCCATGGAAGGAAGCTCGCCCATGCAAGGTCCGCTCGCGGGGATCAAGGTCATCGAAATCGGACAGGCGCTGGCCGGGCCGCTTGCGGGCGCGATCCTCGCCGACATGGGCGCCGACGTCATCAAGATCGAAAAGCCGGATGGTGGCGACGACGCGCGCGGGTGGGGACCGCCATTCGTGGAAGAGTCCTCGATCATGTTCCACGTCACCAACCGCAACAAGCGTTCGGTGACCCTCGACATGAAGACCGCCGCCGATGTCGAGAAGCTCAAGACGCTGGTGCGCGACGCCGACATTCTCATTCAAAACCTGCGCTCCGGCGTGGTCGCGAGCCTCGGCATCGGGCCGGATGACCTGATGGCGGTCAATCCGCGGCTGATCTATTGCTCGATCTGGGCGTTCGGGCCGAAGGGGCCGCTGTCGAAAGCGCCGGGGTTCGATCCGCTGCTGCAAGCCTATTCCGGCGTGATGATGCAGACCGGCCGTGCGGACGATCCGCCGACCTTCTGTGCACCTGCGATCAACGACAAGGCGACCGCGCAGTGGTGCGTGATCGGCGCGCTGGCGGCGCTGCAGCAGCGCCATGTCACCGGCAAGGGCGCGGTGATCGACACCTCGCTGCTCGACAGCGCGGCATCGTGGGTCGATACCTCGCTCGCGACCTATCGCGTCACCGGCGATCTTTCGCCGCGCACCGGCACCGCCGCTCCGTCCATCGTGCCGTATCAGGTGTTCGAGACAGCCGACAAGCCGATGGTGATTGCCGCCGGTTACGATCGGCTGTTCCATCGCTGCGCGCAAATCCTCGGCCATCCCGAATGGATCACCGACGAACGCTTTGCGCGCGGCCGCGACCGTGCCGCTCATCGCGAGGTGTTGATCCCGTTGATGCAGGACGTCACGCGCACCAGAACGCGCGCCGAATGGATTGCCGCGTTCGAGGCGGTCGGCGTGCCGTGCGGGCCGGTGAATACGTTCGTCGAGTTGTCGGAGACCGAGCAGTTCAAGGCCGCCGACCTGATGCGCTCGCTGCCCGGCAGCGGCCTCGATGTCGTCGGCCTGCCGATCGCGTTCGACGGCGCGCGCCCGCATCCGCATTCCGGCGCGCCGAAACTCGGCGAGCACAACAAGGATGTGCTGGGCTAGATACTCAGTGTCATGGCCGGATTTATTCCGGCCATCCACGTCTTCGCGATGTACGAATAGGGAAAACGTGGATGGCTGGGACGAACCCGGCCATGACGAAAGCAAATAAGCTTTCGGCGCTACGCCGCGTCGGAAATGCGCTCGATCTTCTCCAGCGTCTTGCCGATCTCGCGCTCGGCGACACGAACGTCGTAAGCGTTTTGCAGGTTCAGCCAGAGCTGGGCTGACGTGCCGAGGGCTTTCCCAAGCCGAAGTGCGGTGTCAGCGGTGACGCTGGTCTGTTCGTCCGCCAGACGCTCGATCCGCGTGCGCGGCACGCCGCAGACCTTGGCAAGGCGCCCAGCCGACAGCTTGAGCGGCTTGAGGAACTCTTCCCGCAACACTTCGCCGGGATGCATCGGTGGCAGTTTTTTGATCGTCTTCGTCATTGCTTTATTTCCCCAAGCTCCAAGGGTTCGGCCTGAGGCCTAGTGGTAGTCAACAAATTCAACGTCCTTCGGTCCTTGCGGCGTCCACGTGAAGCAAATCCGGAACTGGTCGTTGACCCGGATCGAATGCTGCCCCACACGGTCGCCTTTCAATGCTTCGAGCCGGTTGCCCGGCGGTGCGCGCAAGTCTTCGAGCGATACTGCCGCGTCAAGATATTGCAGTTTCCGTCGTGTTACTTTGAGCAGATCGGCAGGAAAACCTTTCACAGCCTCGCCGTGGAAGGCTGCTTCTGTCGCCACATCTGCGAAATTTTGGATCACGAATGGCATGTATCATGATATGATACATAATGCAATGTATATGTGATGACGGCCGCTGATCTGCTTCACATTCGCGTCAGAGGCGCCAAACTGCGCCATGAACCTCGCACGATGCAATTCCATGCACTTGCATCTTTTGCGCCATACGGCTAGTCAGCGCCGAACATTTTGTTGTCCCGATTGAAAGGATCGTTTCATGGCCCACACCGTCGCCGCCATCGTCGGCAGTCTCCGCAAGGAGTCGCACACCCTCAAGATTGCCAACGCGCTGGCGAAGCTTGCGCCCGACACGCTCAAGCTCGACATCGTGACGCTGCAAGGCCTGTCGTTCTTCAACCAGGACCTCGAGGCGACGCCGCCGGCGGACTGGCTCGCGTTCCGCGACAAAATCCAGACATCCGACGCGGTGCTGTTCGTGACGCCGGAATACAACCGCTCGATCCCCGGCGTGCTCAAGAACGCCACCGACGTCGGCTCGCGCCCGTCGGGCCAGAGCTCGTTCAAGACCAAGCCGATCGGCATCGTCGCCAATTCGCCCGGACCGCTCGGCGGCGTCTGCGCGGCGATGAACCTCAAGCAGATCCTGCCGGGCTATTGCGGCCCGATCCTGCAGCAGCCGGAAATCTACCTGAACGGGGTAGGGGACGCCTTCGACGACAAGGGCAACCTGACGAAGGAATCGCTGCAGAAGGTGCTGCAGGCGTACATCGACGCCTTCGCCGCCCACGTCGCGCGCAACAAGGCCTGATCGTGGCCGCCGCCGGCCGCGCCATGCGCGCGGCTGGCATCCCACACAGCACATAAATTTGAAGCACGGATGACGGCGCGGACGGTTATTCACTCCGAATTAACCGCGTCATCGCATCGTCGTGCCATGGTATCCCGCGCACGATTCAAGGCGATCATGACCGGCATCGCGCTTTATGCGATCGCCGCGGCGTTCATTGCCTATTTCGGTGTCAATGCCTACACCGGCAAATATGGCCTCGATGCGCGCGTGGAACTCGATCACGAGATCATCGCGCTGACCGAAGAGCTTGCGCGCCTCAAGCAGGATCGTCTCAAGGCCGAACAGCGCGTGGCGTTGTTGCGCTCCGACAAGGTCGATCCCGACATGCTCGACGAACGGGCACGTTATCAACTGGACTATGTTGATCCGCGCGACCTCGTGCGCTTGCTGCACGCGAAGTAACACCACAAATTTCAAAATCCGCGCAATTCAATCTCATAAATTTCGCGTTCGCTGCGCTGCAAGATAAGCAGTGAATGTGTCGCGCATTGCTATGCTTTCAAGCCGAAATGAGTTGGGGTAGAGAGGATTCATCGCTCTCTCATTCGGACTTCTCATGCCAGCCGCAAAGACTTCAGCACCCGCCAAAAAAACCGGTGCGCAGGGCGCGGACAACGCCGCGCGCAAGCCCGACATTTCCACTTTCACGAAAGAACAGGATCTGCGCGCGTTCCGCGAGATGCTGCTGATCCGCCGCTTCGAGGAGAAGGCGGGTCAGTTGTACGGCATGGGTGCGATCGGCGGCTTCTGCCATCTCTACATCGGCCAGGAAGCGATTGTGGTCGGCATGCAGATGGTGCTGAAGGAAGGCGATCAGGTGATCACCGGTTATCGCGATCACGGCCACATGCTCGCCACCGGCATGGACCCCAAGGGCGTGATGGCCGAACTGACCGGCCGCCGCTCGGGTTATTCCAAGGGCAAGGGCGGCTCCATGCACATGTTCAGCAAGGAGAAGAATTTCTATGGCGGTCACGGCATCGTCGGCGCGCAGGTGCCGCTCGGTACCGGCCTTGCGTTTGCCAACCGCTATCGCGGCAACGACAATGTCAGCGTCGCTTACTTCGGCGACGGCGCGGCCAACCAGGGCCAGGTCTACGAGAGCTTCAACATGGCGGAGCTGTGGAAGCTGCCCGTCATCTTCATCATCGAGAACAACCACTACGCGATGGGCACCTCGGTGACGCGCTCGTCCGCGCAGACCGATTTCTCCAAGCGCGGCGTGTCGTTCAACATTCCGGGCGAACAGGTCGACGGCATGGACGTGCGCGCGGTCAAGGCCGCCGGCGAAAAGGCCGTGGCATGGTGCCGTGCCGGGAAGGGTCCCTACATTCTCGAAATGCTGACCTATCGCTATCGCGGCCACTCGATGTCCGATCCGGCGAAGTACCGGACCCGCGAGGAAGTGGACAAGGTCCGCCACGATCAGGACCCGATCGAACAGGTGCGCAAGCGTCTGCTCGACGCCAAGGTCAGCGAGCAGGACTTGAAGGCGATCGATGCGGAGGTGCGCGACATCGTCAACGCCTCCGCCGACTTCGCCCAGCACGATCCCGAGCCGGATACGTCCGAGCTTTACACCGATGTCTATCGTTGAGCCGCAAGCGCGCTAAAGGTCCGGAGTTCACATGCCGATTCAAGTTCTCATGCCCGCGCTTTCGCCGACGATGGAGAAAGGCAATCTCGCCAAATGGCTGAAAAAGGAAGGCGAGCAGGTCAAATCCGGCGATGTCATCGCTGAAATTGAAACCGACAAAGCCACGATGGAAGTCGAGGCCACCGATGAAGGCACCCTCGGCAAGATTCTGATCCCCGAAGGCACGGCTGACGTTGCGGTGAACACGCCGATCGCCACCATCCTGGCCGATGGCGAAAGCGCCGCCGATCTTGCGAAGGCGCCGGCCCCCGCGCCGAAGGCCGAGGCCGCTCCGGCGCCCGCGGAAGCCAAGGAAGCGCCTGCGCCGAAGCCCGCCGCTGAAGCCGCGCCTGCTGCGCCGGCCGTGACGGTCGAGCCCGATCCCGATATTCCGCCGGGCACCGAGATGGTGACCATGACGGTGCGCGAAGCGTTGCGCGACGCGATGGCCGAGGAAATGCGCCGCGATCCCGACGTGTTCGTGATGGGTGAGGAAGTCGCCGAATATCAGGGCGCCTACAAGATCACCCAGGGCCTGCTGCAGGAATTCAGCGCGCGGCGTGTCATCGATACGCCGATCACCGAGCATGGTTTCGCTGGCGTCGGCATCGGCGCGGCGATGGCCGGCCTCAAGCCGATCGTCGAGTTCATGACATTCAACTTCGCCATGCAGGCGATCGACCAGATCATCAACTCCGCCGCCAAGACGCTTTATATGTCGGGCGGTCAGATGG
>JBIQLC010000019.1:0-85911 GCA_044464625.1 Afipia sp.
GATGAAGCCTTCGCGCTTGCCCGGATCGCGCGCCATTTCGTCGCCCTGCTCCGGCGTGATGACTTCCTGCTCGACGTAGTAGCCGAGCGCGTTGCCGACAGCCTCCTCCTCGGATTCAGCCACGAACACTTTACCGTCCGGGCCATACCAGGCCGGAATCTGATGGCCCCACCAGAGCTGGCGCGAGATGCACCACGGCTGGATGTTCTCCATCCACTCGAAATAAGTTTTCTCCCAGTTCTTCGGGACGAACGTGGTCTCGCCATTGCGCACGGCAGCGATCGCGGGCTCCGCGAGCGTCTTGGCGTCAACGTACCACTGGTCAGTCAGGTAAGGCTCGATCACCACGCCCGAACGGTCGCCATGTGGCACCATGTGAGTGTTGGGTTCGATCTTTTCGAGGAAGCCGAATTCCTCGAGTCGCGACACGATAAGCTTGCGCGCAGCAAAACGATCCATGCCGTCGAGTTCCTCGGCGAACATCAACGCGCCTTCGGGTAACCCGCGCAGATAGTCCTCGTTATTGCTCAGCGAGAGCCGTGCTTCCTGATCGAGAACGCCGATCTGCGGCAGGTCGTGGCGCTTGCCGACCTCGAAATCGTTGAAGTCGTGAGCGGGCGTGATCTTGACCGCGCCCGACCCTTTCTCGGGATCGGAATAGGCGTCGGCGACGATCGGAATCTTGCGGCCGACCAGTGGCAGGATCACGTGCTTGCCGACGACATGTTTGTAGCGTTCGTCATCCGGGTTCACTGCGACTCCGGCGTCGCCCAGCATGGTCTCCGGGCGCGTGGTCGCGACAACGACGAAGGTCGCCGGATTCTCCGGATTGAACTCCACGCCTTCCAGCGGATACCGCAGATACCAGAGATGTCCCTTGACCTCGGTCTGCAGAACTTCGAGATCAGAGATCGCCGTCAGCAGCTTCGGGTCCCAGTTGACCAGTCGCTTGTCCTTGTAGATGAGGCCCGCATTATAAAGTTCTACAAAAACTTTAAGGACGGCTTTGGACAGACCCTCGTCCATGGTGAACCGCTCGCGTGACCAGTCGCACGACGCACCCAGCCGCTTGAGCTGATTAACGATGGTTCCGCCGCTCTCGGCCTTCCATTCCCAGACACGCTCGACGAACTTCGCACGGCCCATATCGCGGCGGCCCGGAAGCTGACGTTCCATCAACTGCCGCTCGACCACCATCTGGGTGGCAATGCCGGCATGGTCGGTGCCCGGCTGCCACAGCACGTCCCGGCCCCTCATGCGCTCGAACCGGCACAGGATGTCCTGCAGCGTGTTGTTGAGGGCGTGCCCCATGTGGAGCGAGCCGGTCACGTTCGGCGGCGGAATGACGATGGTGAAAGGCTCGGCCTCGCGGCGCTCGGGCCGTCCCGCCCGGAAGGCACCGGCCTCTTCCCACGCTTGGGCGATGCGGCCTTCGATATCGGCTGGCGAATAGGTCTTTTCGATCATGATACTGCAATCAATGGGATCTGATGCGCTAGAAACCTTCCGGCGCGCATCAAGTCAACACGGTAAAATGGAGGTTTTTCGACGGAAATCGCCGGAGAAGCAGTCACCTGCCCCGGGATACGCGCTCGATCTCGGCCCGGACGATCCGCTCAACCAGACTGGGCAGGTTGTCGTCGAGCCACGATTTCAGCATCGGCCTTAGCATTTCCTTGACCAGATCCTCGAGGGTCCGGGCATTGTTGCTGAGGACTGTACTGGCAAGCGCATTGAACGCCGATTCGACCGACGCGGCCGCCGTGCTCGACAGCATGCTTGGCATGTCGACCGGTTCAGTGCGCGCTGACGCCCCATGAGATGGAGGATTGATCGGCGCCGCCCGAGGCGCTGGCAAACCGGATTCCGCGAATTCGAGGTCGTCTTCCGGCTCGACCTTTTGAAACGCAACGGAAGGTAGTTCCGGCATCGCCATCTGCTCGGTCAATTCGAAAACATCGTTATCCGCCTCATCGAGGTCAGATGCGGGTTCCGGTGCGGCCGCTTCCGGCGCATCAAAGCTCGCCATCATGGCGTCGATCTCGGCCTGGCTGTTCTTTTCAGCCTGGACAGGCGCAGGTTTTGGTGCCGGTTCGGGAGCTTTTGCTGCGGCTGGCTTGGGCGCAGCCGGCTTTGGCTCAGCTACAGGCGCTGGTCGTGGTGGCTCGGTCTTGGCAACGGCAGCCTTTGCCTCCTGCTTGACCGGCGCGGCCGCAGCGGCAGGCTTGGCCTCGTCATCAGAAATGATCCGTCTGATCGACGCGAGAATCTCCTCCATCGAGGGCTCTTGCGCCTTTGCCGGTTGGTTCATCTCCGACTCCACATCATCGGCCTGTGAAAGAAAGGCCGCATACGATCATCACGAATCGCTTCAGCACCTCTGGAAAAAGTACGTCATCGCGACAATCGATTGCAAGCAATCGAGGCCCGATCGCCGCCATTCACCACAGCAGCGTGAGCAGCCGCGAGTGATGCTCATGGGTGCTCAAACTCACACGATGCGTGAGCGTCAGAGTACGTGCGGGCGTCAGTGCCCGTCGGGAGTGCGGACGCCAATCCAGCTGTCGCGAACTTGCTGATAGTGCACGTTCGGATCGTAGATCGTGGTCCTCAGCTTCAGCACCTGCGGCGACAGACGGCCGACCGCGTTGAGCACGTTGTAGGATGCAACAACACGATCATGCTGGGCAGTGACCAGTGCGACGCGCGCGTTGACCAGCGCCTGTTGCTGGTTCAACACGTCGAGCGTAGTGCGCTGGCCGACACGAGCTTCCTCGCGAACACCATTGAGCGCGATCTCGGCGGCTTCGACCTGCGATTGCGCTGAGGCGACCTGCGCCTTGCCGGCAAGTAGTTGCCCCCAAGCCTGTGCGACATCGGCCCGGGTCTGATCGCGAACGCGATCAAGGTTGAGGCGCTGCTGGGCCAGCGATTCCTTGGACTGCCGGATCAGCGCGTATTCGGCACCGCCCTGATAGATCGGAATCGACAGGTTGGCCGTGGCCGAAGCATTAAACTGGCGGAAGAACGTCAGCGTGCTTTCATATGTCTGCTGAACGTTACCCTGCAACGTGATCGTCGGGAACAACGCACCTTCGTTGATCTTGACCTGAAGGTAGCTCACGTCGATGCCGTACATGGCGGCAGTCACGTTGGGATTTTCGACCAAACCCTGATTGACCGCCAGTTGCAGCGACCTCGGCAGGTGCCGGTCGACCGGCGAGCCCGGCGCGAGACTGGTGGGATCGCTGCCGATGATCCGGCGGAAATTCGCCCGCGTAGTTGTCAGGTTCGATTCGGCGGTGAGCAACTGGGTCTTGCCGGCGGCCAACTGCGCCTCCGACTGAGCGACGTCGGTGCGGGTCACTTCGCCGACGTTGAAGCGATCGCGGGTCTGCTTCAGCGTTTGCTCCAGCACCCGGACGTTGCTCTTCTGCACTTCGACGATGGCGGAGTCGCGCAGGTAGTCCATGTAGATCGTGGCTGCCGACAGCAGCACGCTCTGCTCCAGAACGCGCAGGCCTTCGCGGGCCGCCGACACCTGGCTCTCGCTGGCGCGAACGCGATTGGCAGTTTGGCCGCCGTTGTAGAGGGTCTGGGTGATCGTTCCGCCGATGCTGCGTGGCGAATTGGTGCCGTTCACAACCGAGGACGTTAGAACGTCACCGGCTGGCGTGGGGGTCACCGTCTTGCTCTGGATATCGCTGTACTGCGCGCCGGCGCTGGCCGTCACCGCGATCCTTGGACGGTAGCCCGACAGCGCCTGAGGTACGTTTTCGTCAGTCGCGCGCACCGACGCACGCTGAGCATTAAGCTGAGGGTTATTCTGGTAAGCGCGTGCCAGAGCCGCTTCGATCGTGTCCGCAAGGACAGGCGTGGTTGCAGAACACAGCATCAATGCTGCGGCTGCAGCTCCGACAAACTGCCACGCCCGGTTTTTGTTCGACATGCCATCCAATCCCAAGGCCGGCTGCATGCCAACGAGCAGACGCAACCGGGTCATCGACTCAAATCAGAGCCCGCTCCCCGCCGCAACATATGCGGCAGCGCGTCGCGACGGAACCCCATCCGTACTTCTCGGTCGGAAAGTCCCCAGATGTGGGACATTGCGGCCACACTTCTGTACCGCGTTAATATTTCTGGCTGGCTAAAAACGAAAAGCCGGAACCCGCTCCAACCCAGGCAAAGTCGGGACAACCGCATCAAACAGTGCCCGGCTACCATAGTCTGAAGGTGAGTGGGTCACCAAGGTTGCGCGTGAAGGGCGGCTATTGGCGAATACTCCGACCAGGCGGCCTCCCACGTTCAACTGCTGGTAGAGCTTCTTGGGTTCTACCTCGGTCGCGCCGTTCATCACGATAACATCGTACGGACCATGAGCGGCATCGCCCTCGCCCGCTGGCCCCACCGAAACCGTCACGTTGCCTGCGCCCGCGCCGGTGAGTGCCGTCCGTGCCGTAGCCGCCATCTCCTCGGTCGAAGCAACCGCGAAGACCTGTGCAGCCAGCCGGGCCGCCACCGCCGCGGCATAGCCCGTTGCGCAACCGGTCACCAGTACGCGATCGGTTGCCGCAATCTCTGCGGCCTGGATCATCTTGGCAAGAACAGCGGGCTGAATCAGGAAATCCCGCCCGGCAACCGTACCGACGTCGATATCGCGATCGAGGTAAGCCAACGCGCGCCGATCGGACGGCACGAATGCTTCGCGAGGAATCGCAAGCATGGCTTCAATGATGCGCAAATCGGTGACGTCACTTGGGCGCACCTGACAATCGACCATTCTCTGGCGGGCGGTCAAAACGTCAGACATAAAATATCCTCGCAGTCATTCCCCCGCACGGGCGGGATTTGCGCGGCATCTTTGAGGCAAGCGAATAACCGATGCAAGTGGCAGAGGGACTGCCCGCACCCACAGGCACGGGTCCGCAACTCAAGCAGCCCGATTTGGGTTGATTTAGTACCCATATCGGCACTCGGTGCAGCGGCAGCGATCAACGCCGAGGGCAAGGAACAAATCGAGGCTGGTTGCTTAAGGCCCTGGTTGCCTATAAGAGTTTCGCCCGTTGGGGCCACGTGGCGGAGTGGTTACGCAGCGGTCTGCAAAACCGTTTACACCAGTTCAATTCTGGTCGTGGCCTCCACACCTCTTTGTCGCGGATTGCTCTTTTTGAGCGATTTGCGCTTTGCAAGCGTGGGGGCCTTTGTTATATGCGGCGCCACCGCTGCTTCGGCAGTATTCCTCGGTAGCTCAGCGGTAGAGCATTCGACTGTTAATCGAATGGTCGCTGGTTCGAATCCAGCCCGGGGAGCCAAAATCTTCCATAAAATCAGATGATTAAGCGACTCACTGCATTTGGCGGTTGATGTCGCCTGCCATCCGGGTCAGTGCACGGTCTGATCGCTCAGGTGCTGGAGCTTATCCGGATTGCGCACCACATAGATCGCCACGATCTTGCTGTCCTCGATCTGGAGCGCCGTGGTTTGCGGCGTGCCGTCGTGTTCCAGCGTGATGAATCCCGGCAAGCCGTTGACGAAGCCATAGCGCATGATGCGGGAAGGATGCTCTGCGAAGAAGCGCGCCAGAGCGGCATGAAGGGCCACGACATTGTCGAAACCGATAATCGGCTCCGGTGCAGCCGAACGCTTGCCGCCGCCATCGGCGTGAACGGCAACATCAGCCGCCAGTAAGGCCTGCAGCTTCTGCATGTCGCCGCTGCGGGACGCTGTGAAGAATGCAGCCGCGATCTCCAGCCCCTGCTCCTTCGGCATCGTGAAGCGTGGCCGCGCGGCACGAACATTGGTTCGGGCACGGCTCGCGAGTTGCCGGCAGGTCGCCGGCTCGCGACCGATCGTCTCGGCGACCTCATCAAAACTCACGCCGAAGACGTCGTGAAGCAGGAATGCCGCGCGCTCGAGCGGTGACAAACGTTCAAGCGCGACCATCAACGGCAATGTGACGTCGTCGATCTCATCATCACCGGATTCAACGACCGGCTCTGGCAGCCATGGCCCGACATAGGTCTCTCGTCGTCGCCGGGCGGATTTCAGCACGTCGAGGCAAAGGCGCGTGACAACGCGGCGCAGGAACGCTTCATGCTCTCGCACCGCCTCGCGGTCGGTGTCGAGCCAACGGATGAAGGCATCCTGCACGACGTCTTCCGCATCGGCCACCGATCCAAGCATCCGGTAGGCGATGCGAATCAGCTTCGGACGCAGCGGATCGAATGATGCCGCTGCGTCGTCTGTGCGTGCCGATGTCATCAGGCCGCCGAACGAGCGGCGCCGACCGGATGCACCGTGCGGAAGCCGACGTTCAACCGGTTCCAGCCGTTGATGGCGATAACCATCATCGTCAGCTTGATCTGCTCTTCTTCGGAGAACTGGGCTTTGAGCGCTTCATAGACGTCATCCGGAACGCCATCGTCGGCGACCAATGTCAGCGCTTCGGTCCATGCAAGCGCTGCGCGCTCCCGGTCGGTGTAGAGCGGCGATTCCCGCCAAGCGGGAAGCAAATAGAGGCGCGCTTCGGTTTCGCCAGCCTTGCGGGCATCCTTGGCATGCATGTCGAGGCAAAACGCACAGCCGTTGATTTGCGACGCCCGCATCTTCACCAGCTCCATCAGGCTATGTTCCAGCCCGCTCCCAGTGATGCTGGTTCCGAAGTCGAGCAGCGGCTTGAGCAGGTCGGGCATCGCGAACAGGTTAAGTCTTGGTTTCATGTTGTTTCCTTCACTCATGGGTCTATTCCCGGAAACAAGACGAGGCGGCCTGCCGGGATGTGACACGCTCCGCGAAGTTTTTGCCAGGAGCGATGCACGACGCAGGCAGCGAAGGAATACTGCTTGATTATCAATAGACTGAAGCGATGAGCGCAGATTTTACTTGCGAGCCCGGCGGCGACGATAATCGCGCCGGGGCTTGGGTTTCGGGGCCAGCTCCGGAGTTGTCGCCTGAACTTCACGGTACCTTGCCAGCATCCGCTCGAAGGTTCCAAGCAGCGTGTCCTGGATGTCTTTGCGCTGTTCCAGCCGCCCCAACAGCATCGCCGTAGCCTCGATGGTGGACAGACCATCGCGACGCGGTTCTTTGCGGAGTTTGCCATAGAGCGATGGATGAGATGGCCCAAGAATGACGCGCTGGCACTTCAACATCCAGGCATTGCGCCACCACAACGCCTTGGCCTGACTCCACGTACCATCGAGTACCACGATGCCCTCGATATCTTCGAGGATCGCGCGCTGATGATGCTCGGGCTGGCCCTTGCGATCGATGGCCAGGATGTCCTTGTCAGCTGCGAGGTCTGCGACTTTGGCGGATCCGAGGTAAAGGATCGCCCAGCGCGCCGGGTCCACCGTGCGGCCGAGAATCTTCGACAGGCTCGGCCATGACAGGCCGATCTTGAGAATGGAGTTCTTGAGCTGAAGCGCGGTCAGTCGCGCCGTGCCAAGTACCCTGTCCTGCTCCTGCGGATGCTGCAGGATCACCACCTCGATCCGGTTGTCGACGGGTTCAAGACTGTCGCAGATGCACAGCGGCTGCGCTTTGCCGCAGTGGGGGCAGTCAGCAATGTCCTGTGGCGGCGTGGTTTCGGATGGAGATGACATGGCCCGGCTATACGCCGCGCCTCTGATTTCGGCAATGCAGGCGTTGGCTACTCGGCGGGCGCAGCGGTTGGAAGTGTTTCAGAGCCGGTCCGGCGGCGCAGGCGATCGATCAGCAGATAGATCACCGGCGTGGTGTAGAGCGTCAGGATTTGGGACACGATCAGTCCGCCGATGATGGTGATGCCGAGCGGGCGTCGTAGTTCGGTCCCGGGCCCGACCGCGACCACAAGCGGAACGGCGGCGAGCAGCGCAGCCATGGTGGTCATCAGGATGGGGCGGAAACGCGCGATGCTGGCTTCGAAGATGGCCTCTTCCGACGACAGACCGCGGTGGCGCTCGCCCTCCAGCGCGAAGTCGACGATCATGATGCCGTTCTTCTTCACGATGCCGATCAGCAGAATGATCCCGATGAAGGCGATTACCGTAAGAGGCGTATTGGTGAGTTCCAGCGCCAGCAGCGCACCCAGCCCCGCGGACGGCAGGGTCGAAATGATCGTCAGCGGATGGAGCAAGCTCTCATAGAGCACGCCGAGGACGATATAGACCGCAACCAGCGCGCCGAGGATCAGCAACGGCTGGCGACTGTTGGTCTTCTGGCTATCCCCTGCATTGCCGTCGAAGCTGGTCCTGATTCCTTCCGGCATATGCAGATCCCCGACAGCGCGCTCGATATTGGCGATCGCAGTCTGCAACGGCACGTCGGGCAGTGTGTCGAACGAGATGGTTGTCGATGGAAACGAGCCTTGATGGAAAACCGAAAGCGGCGAGAGTTCCCGCTTGGTACGGACGAGCGCCGATAACGGCACTTGGGCGCCATCGCTGCCGGCAACATAGACGTGATCCAGGTCGGATGGATCACCCTGGAACTGCGAACCAACCTCCAGTACGACCTTGTACTGGTTGCGCTGGGTATAGACCGTCGAGATCTGGCGCTGGGAAAAGGCGTTGTTCAGTGCGTTGTCGATGTCCTGAACGTCGACGCCGAGACTCGACGCTTTCTGCCGGTCGATCGACAGCGTCAATTGTAGCCCGCCGGTTTCCCGGTCGCTCGATACTCCGGTAATCCCCTCCACGCCCTCCAATTTTTTGGCGACGATCGGCGACCACTTCGCCAGCAGGTCGAGATCAGGGCTGACCAGCGTGTACTGATAATTGGAGTCGCTCTGCCGTCCGCCGGTCCGCAAGTCTTGCGCGGCGATCATGAAAAGCCGAATGCCTGGCAACGCCGTGAGCTTGCGGCGTAGCCGTTCGATGACGAGCTGGGTGGAAAGACCTCCCCGCTCGGCCAGCGGCTTGAGGCTGATGAACATGCGGCCACGATTGGAGCCGGTGCCGTTGACGCCGCCCAGCGATGAACCGATGCCATCGACCGCAGGGTCCGCCATCACGATGTCGGCAACCTGCTGCTGCAGGCCGAGCATGGCCTGGAACGACACATCCGGCGAAGCCCGTGTTGAACCGAAGATCAGGCCGCTGTCGTCCTGCGGGAAGTAACCTTTCGGCACCTTGACGTATAACGTCGCTGTCAGCGCGATAGTGGCAATGAACACCAGCAATGTCAGAATCGGAAAACGCAATACGACATGCAGGGTTCGCTCATAGAAGCGAGCCACCCGCGACAGCGTGCCTTCGACAAGTCGGTCAAACCGCGTCGCATCTGACGAGATCGTATCCTTGACGTAATGCGCGCAGATCATCGGTGTCACCGTCAGTGACACGACCATGGAAACCAGGATGGCGAAGGTCAGCGTCAATGAGAATTCGCGGAACAGCCGCCCGACGATGCCCTCCATGAAAATCAGAGGCGTGAACGCAGCGATCAGCGACAGGCTGATCGAAAGCACCGTGAAGCCGATCTGTTTCGAGCCCTCGACAGCGGCCTGATATGGACGCATGCCACGCTCAAGATTGCGGTACATGTTTTCGATCATGACGATTGCGTCATCGACCACAAAGCCGACGGAAATCGCCAGCGCCATCAAGGAAAGATTGTTGATCGAATAGCCGGCGAGCCACATTCCGGCGCAGGTGCCGGCCAGTGCAAGCGGAACTGAAATGCCCGCAGCTATCGTCGGCGTTATCCGGCGCAGGAAGACGAACACGACCATCATTACCAGGAAGGCGGTCGCGATCAGCGTCCATTCCATGTCTTCGACACTTGCCCGGATCGTCCCGGTCCGGTCGGACAGGATCGAGATTTCGACGCCGCGGGGGATCCATTGTTTGAACTCGGGCAGCAGCGCCTTCACCCGGTCGACCGTCTCGATGACATTGGCGTCGGGCTGCTTGGTCACGAGGATCAGAACCGCCGGCTGCTTGTTGTACCAGGCGAAGGACCGGCTGTTCCGTGTCGAGTCTTCGACGGTCGCGATATCCGACAAACGAACGGAATTGCCATTCGCATTCTTGACGATGATGTCGCGGAATTGGGCGGCGGTCCGCATCTGCGGATTGATTGCGATGGTCTCCCCCAACCGCCCACCGTCAAATATCCCGACCGGGCCGATCGGGTTGGCATTGACGATCGCGGTACGCACGTCTTCGCTGGAAATGCCGGCAGTGGCCAGCGCCCCCGGATTGATCTGGATGCGTACGGCGGGCTGATCAGCGCCGCTGACGGTTGCTTCGCCGACGCCTGAGACTTGCGAGATGCGTTGCGCTACTACCGTGTCGGCGATGTCGTACATCGCACTGGGCAGGATGGTTTTCGAGGTCAGCGCGATAATCAGAACTGGTGATGCCGCCGGGTTGAGTTTGCGGAATTTCGGGAGCGTGGGAAGGTCGGTCGGCAAGTCGCTGAGCGATGCATTGATCGCCGCCTGCACGTCGCGAGCGGCCTTGTCGATGTCACGGCCGATGGCGAACTGCAGGGAAATGCTTGTGGAGCCGACCGAGCTTTGCGACGTGATCTGGTCGATGCCGGAAATTTCTCCGAGTCGCCGCTCCAGCGGCGCTGCAACTGTCGCCGCCATCACCGAGGGGTCAGCCCCCGGTCGTTGGGCACTGACCCGGATCGAGGGAAAATCGACGTTTGGAACGCTTGCGACCGGAAGAAACCGATAAGCCACCAGACCAACCAGGAACAGTCCGATCGCCAGCAACGTGGTGCCGACCGGCCGCCTGATGAATGGTTCTGAGAGCGAGCTCAATGCTGCAGACCCTCGGAGGCGCCCGCCAGCGGCGGCGACGGCAGGTCGCCGGCCGGCGGGACGGCCTTTTCGATACGTCGGTTGATGCGATCAAGCGCCAGGTAGATGACCGGCGTGGTGTAAAGCGTCAGCAACTGGCTGAGCAGCAAGCCGCCGATGATCGATACGCCGAGCGGAAAGCGCAGTTCAGCACCCGTGCCGCTTTCCAGCGCCAGCGGCAGTGCGCCGAATAGCGCGGCTAGCGTCGTCATCATGATCGGCCGGAAGCGCAGCAGACAGGCCTGCACGATCGCGTCATAAGGCGTCATGCCCTGATGGCGCTCCGCTTCCAGTGCGAAGTCGATCATCATAATCGCATTCTTTTTGACGATACCCATCAGCAGGATGATGCCGATCAAGCCGATTACCGACAAATCCTGTCCGCAGAGGATTAGGGCCAGGATCGCACCGATGCCGGCGGACGGCAGTGTGGAAAGAATGGTGATGGGGTGGATGTAGCTCTCATAAAGTACACCCAGCACGATGTAGATGGTGATCAGCGCAGCGAGGATCAGCCAGGGTTGCCCCGCAAGTGAGCGCGAGAATTCGGCGGCGTCGCCAGAATACAAACCCGTGATGCTGCTCGGCATCCCGATACGCTTTTCGATCTCGGCAATCCGGGTTACGGCAGCGCCAAGCGCCTCTCCCGGGGCGAGGTTGAAGCTGAGCGAGATCGCCGGGAACTGCGCCTGATGCGAGATTGCGAGCGGCGCCGTTGTCCGTTTCAGCGTTGCAATCGCATCGATCGGAACCTGCGCTCCATTCGCGCCGGGGACATAGAGCTTCGATAGCACCGATGCATCGCGTTGATATTCTGGCAGCGCCTCGAGCACGACGCGATACTGATTAGCCTGCCCGTAGATCGTAGAAACCTGCCGTTGGCTGAAAGCATCGTTGAGCGTGTCATTGACCGCTTGCAGCGACACGCCAAGCTGCCCGGCGCGCTGGCGGTCCACATCGATCAGAGCGCGTAGCCCGCCTTCCTGCGCTTCAGACGAGACGTCTTGAAACAGCGGATCGCGACGCATTTCCTTGACGAGGCGATCAGCCCATAGCGTCACGTCTGGCGCCTGGGTCCCGGTCAGGGTGTATTGATACTGCGATCGGCTGGCGCGGGTGCTGATCTGGATATCCTGCACCGGCTGAAAGTAGACCGTCATGCCGGGAATGGTCGATACGCTTTGTTTGAGCCGGGCGACGATCTGACCGACGTCGAGATCGCGTTCGCCGCGTGGCTTCAGCGTCATCACCAGCTTGCCGACATTCGGCGTTGGATTGACCGAACCAGCTCCGATCACCGACACAACGCCGGTGACGTAGGGATCGTTCTGGACGATCTTGGCGACCTCCGCCTGACGTGCCTGCATTTCCACGAACGATACGTCCGGCCCTGCTTCGGTGACGGCCGTAATCGATGCCGTATCCTGCAGTGGCAGGAAACCTTTTGGCGCGACGATATAGAGCGCGACGGTGAGTGCAATCGTCAGGAACGTAACCACCAGCGTCGCCCGCTGGTGGCGCAGAACCCAGAGCAGCGTGCGGTGATAGCCGTTCACGGTCCGGTCGATCCAGGCGCTGATCGTGGCAAGCCCTGGAACCGCCCTCTCCTCGCTGTGCGACTTCAGCATCCGCGAGCACATCATCGGCGTCAGGGTCAGCGACACGATGGCGGACGTCACCACGGCAATCGTCAGCGTGAGCGCGAACTCGCGGAACATGCGCCCCACCAGCCCCGACATGAATAGCAGCGGAATGAACACCGCGATCAGCGAGACCGTCAGCGAAATCACCGTGAAGCCGATTTCACGGGCACCGCGAAGTGCGGCATCCATCGCGCTCTCGCCATTCTCCATGTGGCGGACGATGTTTTCGATCATGACGATCGCGTCGTCGACCACAAAGCCCGTTCCAATGGTCAGCGCCATCAGCGACAGGTTGTCGAGGCTGAAGCCCGCGAAATACATAATCCCGAAGCTGGTGATCAGCGAGAGTGGCAGCGCCACGCCTGCAATGATCGTTGCGCGCATCGAACGCAGGAACAGCAACACGACAAGCGTCACCAGGATCACGCTGAGGACCAGTGTGAACTGGACGTCTTTCACCGATGCCTTGATGGTGTCAGTGCGATCGCTGACGATCGATAGCTTGACTGCCGCCGGAATGGCCCTTTGCAGCTTGGGAATTTCGGCGCGGATCTGCTGAACGACATCGATGACGTTGGCGCCGGGCTGGCGCTGAATGTCGATGATGACGGCTGGCGTGCCTTGATACCAGCCACCCGTCTTGTCGTTTTCCAGTCCGTCGACAATCTGGGCAACATCGCCGATGGTGACCGGTGATCCGTTGCGATATGCGATGACAATCGGTTTGTAGGCGTCTGCCGCCGCGATCTGGTCGTTGGCTGCGATGGTGTAGGATTGCTGAGCACCATCCAGCGATCCTTTCGGCCCTGAGACGTTGGCGCCGGCAATCGCCGTGCGCAAGTCCTCCATCGAGATGCCATAGGCAGCAAGGCGGGCCAGATCAGCCTGGACCCGCACGGCCGGCTTGAGGCCGCCTAGCACCGACACGCGCCCGACGCCGGTGATTTGAGCCAACCGCTGCGCCATCATGGTGTCAGCGATATCGCTCATGGCGCGCAGCGATGTGGTCTCCGAGGTCAACGCGAGCGTCATCACCGGAGCGTCGGCAGGGTTCACCTTGGCATAGGTTGGTGGATACGGAAGATTTTTCGGCAATGTTCCGGCGGCGGCGTTGATTGCTGCCTGCACGTCCTGTGTCGCACCGTCGATGTCGCGGTTGAGATCGAACTGCAGCGATATCTGGCTGACGCCGAATGAGCTCGTCGAGATCATCGTCGACAGCGCCGGAATTTGCCCAAGCTGCCGCTCCAGCGGCGCCGTCAGCAGCGACGCGACGACGTCGGGGCTCGCGCCCGGCAGCCGGGTCGAGACCTGAACGGTCGGGAAATCGACCTGCGGCAGCGCCGAGACCGGCATCGCCCAATACCCGAGCGCGCCACCGATCAGGAGTGCGATTCCCAACAGCGATGTTGCAATCGGACGGCGAATGAATGGTTCGGAGACGCTCATCTCATCGCTCCGCGATCAGGCCGGTAACGTTCAGCGCCGGCCTCTTTTCTGCTCACGCTTGCGTGGTGCGAGGTCCTGCTCCGGCGTGCTTTCCTGTCCGATGCTGACCTTCGCGCCATCGGCAAGATTGGCAAAGCCCGTGGTGACCACGCGCTCATCGACGGTCAGTCCCTTAGCGATCACAGCCTTCGTTTCCGTCTGCTGAGTCACGGTGATCGGCTTCGCCTTCACGATGTTGTCGGCCCCGATCACATAGGCGAACGCGCCGATCGGACCGCGCTGTACAGCTGCGGTCGGAATGACGAGGGCATTGTCGATGGTTTCAACCTTGAGGCGTACGTTGACGAACTGCCCCGGCCAAAGCTGGAAGTGGGCATTCGGAAACTCGGCCTTGATTTTCACCGTGCCGGTCGTCTGATCGACTTGGTTGTCGATGGCAGTCAATTTTCCGGTATCGACGACGGTCTTCCCGTCATTACCGAAGACGTCGGTCTCCAGCGTCCCTTTTGCGGCAGCGGCGTTCACCCGGACGATTTGCTGTTGTGGCAAGCTGAACTGCACCGCGATCGGCTGCAATTGCGTGATGACGACGACGCCGGTGGCGTCGGACGAGCGGACGATGTTGCCCCGATCGACCTGACGCAGACCGACACGGCCGGTGAGCGGCGCGATGATCTTGGTATAGCCAAGCGTTGTCTGGGCGTTGTCGATCGCGGCCTGATCGGATTTCACCAAGGCCTCAAGCTGCGCAACGGTGGCACGCTGAGTGTCAGCCTGTTGCGCGGAGCCAGCTTTTGACGCCGCGAGTTCCTGATAGCGGGTCAGGTCGCGGCGTGCATTGGCGAGTTGCGCCTCGTCCTGCGCTTTCTTGGCCAGGGCCTGATCGTACTGCGCCTGGTAGATCGCAGGATCGATCTCGGCCAGGACATCACCCGCCTTGACGTCCTGCCCTTCCTTGAAATTCACCGACAACAGCTTGCCGTCGACCTGTGCGCGGACGGTGACCGTGTTGAGCGCGCGCACCGTCCCGACGCCGTCGAGATAGACCGGTACGTTCTCGATGTGCGGCGTCGCCGCCAGTACCGGGACGGCCTGATCGGGAGGTGTGCGGCTGGCCCGGTGATCCTTCTGGTAGGATGACCAGACAATGTAACCAAGCCCGCCGAGGATCAGCAGGGCGAGGATGATTGAGACTGTGCGACGGCGTGCCCCCGATGCCACCTTCGCCGCCCCTTCGCTGGCGGCTTTGGCCTTGTCGTTCAAATCAGGCTTAAAGAGCATTGCTCCGTGCTTCCACTTTGGGCATCCATCCGCCCCCCAGCGCCTGATACAGACTCACAATTGCTTGCAGCCGGGCAAGCTCCGCCTGGGTCAGCGCATCTTCAGCCTGAAATAGCGTCAATTGCGTGTTTAGCACAGTCACTATGTCGGCCGTTCCGGCCTGAAGTTGCCGTTCGGACAGGTCAAAGGCCCGTCGGGAGGCGGTTACGACCACCCGCTGGAGCCGCAGCCGCTCCGAGGTCTGCCGGATTGCGACCAGTGCGTTGTCGACGTCCGCAAAGGCCGAAATGACGGTCTTGCGGTAGGTCTGGAGCAACTCGTCCTGCTGGGCTTTGGTGAAGTCGAAATTAGCCTGAATCCGCCCGGCGTCGAAGATCGGCTGGGTCAGCCCGGCCGCAAGGCTGAAGAATGCCGACTGCGGGGAGAATAGCGCTGCCAGTGCCGCGCTCTGGTAGCCGCCCTGCCCGGTCAACTGGATGCTGGGAAAGAACTGTGCTCGCGCGCTGCCGACATTGGCGGTGGCAGAAGCTAGCTGCGCTTCCTGCCGGCGGATGTCGGGGCGCTGGGTCAACAGCTCCGAGGGCATGCCCGGCGTCACCCGCGGAATTCCGATCCGTCCCAGCGAGCCGCCGATGACACGGATGCTTTCCGGCGGTCGGGCGACCAGCGTCGCGAGGATGTTCTGGTTCTGCGCCAGCGTTTGACGCAACGGCGGCAGCTGCGCGCGCTGATTGGCGAGCAGGCTTTCCTGCTGGGCGAGATCGAGATCAGAGCCAGTGCCTGCGTCGACCCGAGCCTTGATCGCATTGTAGATGCGCTGGGCGCTGGCAATGTTGCGGTTGGCGGTTGCGATCCGGTCTTGAGCCGCTAGCACCTGGAAATAGGCGTTGGCGACACTGGCGAATGTTGTCAGGGCAACGACGTCGCGATCGAAGCGATTGGCGTTGGCGGTTTCTTCGGCCGCTCTCAGCGCGTCGCGGTTCTTACCCCAGAAGTCGATCTCATAGCTGGCGCTCAGCGTGGCCGAATACGTCGTTTGCTCGCCACGGCGCAGACCGGTTCCCGATGAGACCGTGGTGGATGACTCCGACGACTTCGAGCGCGTGATGGATGCGTCGCCACTCAGCGCCGGAAACAGGCTCGCGCCGGTCTGGCGCGCCAATGCATCGGCCTGCAGAATGCGCGCGGTCGCCGCTGCGATGTCGAGGTTGACGGTATGGGCCTCTTCAATCAGGGAGGTCAGTTCGCGTGACTTGAACCCGCGCCACCAATCCAACGCTGGCGGCTGCTCATTGCCACGGCTGGTATTGGATTTATAGGCGGCCGGAATATCCAGCGCCGGATCTGGAAGATCGGCTGTGAGGATACAGCCCGACGACGTCGCGGCGACCGCAAGCGAGGCGCACAGCGCCGCCGGCCGCGACAGCCGCGCACGAATGTCACGTAAGGGAGAAAACTGGAACAAGACCACCAGCCAAGGGATTCACAAACAGAGCGGTATTCTAGCCGTCCAATTGGCGGCCGGACAGTCGCGACGGGGATAACACCCTCTGATGCCCGCCTACGGCCAGATGTCCCCGAGGCTAGATTTTTCCTGAAAAATATGGGTTTGTTGCACCTCCGGCGTCGTTGGCGACGTCTTGATTACGAAGATTTCACCCGGTGTTTTCACCATGCTGATGCGGTTTTGCCACGCAGAACCGGCCCTTTCGGCTGCAGGACTTGCAGCGCGAATCAGCGCGGCTGGAGCATCCCACGATCTGTCAGAGCTAGCCGCCCAACGATTCGCCGATCGGAGCGGCGAGCACGCGAGGTATGTGGCCACGTCTATGCGGCTCTCAATAAAAAGTAGGCCTCTCGGAACGTCGCGTGTTTGATTATCCGCGAGGGGATTTGCAGAGAAGATTATTGCAGGATGCTCGCCGTATGGAGAGACAATTTTCGCCGAGCATTGGCGGATGCTGAGGGCCGGTTTTGTTACCCTTGTGCCGCCCGCGCTGCGCAACTAGGCTGAGTTTCTCATCCTGCTGTTTCCTGCACGAATTGCGGTCCCATGCATATCCACAAAGACGTCGTCGACGCTATCGGCAACACACCTCTCATCAAGCTCAAGCATGCGTCCGAAGCGACCGGCTGCGAGATTCTCGGCAAGGCCGAGTTCATGAATCCTGGCCAGTCGGTCAAGGATCGCGCGGGAAAGCAGATGATCCTCGAAGCGGAGAAGCGCGGCGAACTCAAGCCGGGCGGTCTCGTGGTTGAGAGCACCGCCGGGAACACCGGAATTGGCCTTGCCCTCGTTGCAGGCGCGCGCGGTTATCGCACCATCATCGTGATCCCTGAGACGCAGAGCCAGGAGAAGAAAGACGTGCTCCGGCTGTTCGGCGCGGAACTGGTCGAGGTGCCGGCGCTTCCCTACAGCAATCCGAACAACTACCAGCACGTCGGCCGCCGCCTTGCGGATCAATTGCGCAAAACCGAAAAGAACGGCGTGATCTTCGCCGACCAGTGGAACAATCTGGATAACCGCAAGGCCCATTATGTTTCGACGGGTCCGGAAATCTGGGGGCAGACGAACGGCAAGATCGACGGGTTTATCTGCTCGATCGGTACTGGCGGCACATTGGCTGGAACGTCGACTTTCCTGCGCGAAAAGAAGAAGGATATCGTGATCGGGGTTGCTGACCCGCGTGGCGCCGCGATGTACAATTATTTCGATCACGGCGAGGTTAAATCAACCGAGGGCGGCTCGGTAACCGAAGGTATCGGTCTGGGCCGGGTCACTCCCATCATCGAAGACGTCAAGGTCGACAAGGCCTATCTCATTCCAGACGAAGAAGCCGTGCCGATCGTGTTCGATCTTCTGGAGCGCGAGGGTCTGTGTGTCGGCGGTTCTTCCGGCGTCAATATTGCCGGTGCCATCCGTCTCGCAAAGGATCTCGGTCCGGGACATACTATCGTGACCATCCTCTGCGATTACGGCACGCGCTATCAATCGAAGCTGTTCAACCCGGAATTCCTGCGCTCGAAGAAACTGCCGGTGCCTGATTGGCTCGAGCAGAAGAAGAGTGGGATCAGCATTCCTTACGAAAAAAACTGACGGGATCGGTCAGCGCAGGATCTGGCTCAGGAACAGCTTGGTCCGCGCGTGCTGCGGGTTCGAGAAGAAGCGATCCGGCGTGTTCGCTTCTATGATCTGTCCTGCATCCATGAACACCACCCGGTTGGCGACCTCCTTGGCAAAACCCATCTCGTGGGTGACGACAAGCATGGTCATCCCTTCCCTTGCGAGATCGACCATGGTGTCGAGGACCTCCTTGACCATTTCCGGGTCAAGCGCCGAGGTCGGTTCATCGAACAGCATCACCTTTGGATTCATGGTCAGCGCGCGGGCGATCGCGACGCGCTGTTGCTGACCGCCAGATATCTGGCCGGGATATTTATCGGCCTTGTCGGGAATCCGCACCCGCTCGAGATACTTCATTGCCGCAGCTTCGGCCTCCTTCTTGGGAATGTTGCGCACCCAGATCGGCGCGAGCGTGCAGTTCTCCAGAACAGTGAGGTGCGGAAACAGGTTGAAGCTCTGGAACACCATGCCAACTTCGCGGCGGACTTCGTCAACGCGGCGTAAATTCGGGCCAAGTTCAATGCCGTCGACGACGATCTTCCCTTCCTGAAATTCCTCAAGCGCGTTGATGCAGCGGATCAGTGTCGATTTGCCTGAGCCTGAGGGACCACAGATCACGATCCGCTCGCCGCGGCCGACCTCGAGATCGATATCGCGGAGGACATGAAAGTCCCCGTACCATTTGTTGAGGCCCGCGATGGATACGATCGGATCACCTGCCATGATATCCCCGTCTCAGGTGTTACGGTGTGCGTTGAGGCGGCGCTCGACGAACAGCGAATAGCGCGACATCGCAAAGCACACCACGAAGTATATAATGCCGGTGAAGGCGAAGCCGGTGAACAAGGTCGTGGGTGTCGCCCAGTTCGGGTCAGCGAACGATGCCCGTAACTGTCCGAGCAGATCGAAGATCGCCACAATAAGCACCAGCGTGGTGTCCTTGAACAGCGCGATGAAACTGTTGACGAGGCCGGGAATGACGTGACGTAGCGCCTGCGGCAAAACGATCAATCCCGTCGTCTTCCAATGCGACAGACCCAGCGCATTTGCCGCTTCCGGTTGACCGCGCGGGATCGCCTGCAGGCCGCCACGGATCACCTCGGCGTTATAGGCGCCGGCGAACAAGGCAATGCCGATCAGCACACGGACAAGGCCGTCGATCGTGAAGTTGCCGGGCAAGAACAACGGCAGCATGTAGGTGGCGAAGAACAGAACGGTGATCAGCGGCACGCCGCGCCAGAATTCAATGAAGGCGACCGAGAAGATGCGGATCAGCGGAATGGTTGAGCGCCGTCCCAGTGCCAGCGCGATTCCGACTGGCATCGATGCGACAATACCGGTCACTGAGACCACCATCGTCACCAGCAGGCCGCCCCATTGACGGGTGTCAACGAGCGGAAGACCGCCACTGTCGAGACCCATCACCAGAACGACAATGGTGATGCCGGCGAACGTTGCCAGGCTCGTCAAAAGCCCGCGCCAGCCGTTCCGAACGCCGCCGGTAATCAGAAACACCAGAAGCGAGACGACCACCGCGCTGACGGCAAGATCGGCCCAAAGGGTGCTGGCGAAGGTATCGATATAGTCGCGCAACCAGACCAGCGGCCAGCAAACGAGCGCGATCAGATCGCCGATCCCGACCAGCAGCTTGCCCACCAGGCCAATCAGCTTACCAGACCATCCAGCGGTAGTGCCGCCGGCAGAAAAATCGAGGCGTTGTCCGGCTTCATGGAAGCTTGCCGCGAAAGCAGAGCCGAGATCGGCGAGCCAATGGATAGCGAAGCCCTTGAGGCCGCCACCACGCAGCAGGAAAAAGGCAACGAAGGGAAAGGCGACAAAGAACAAACCCGCGTTGAGCGCTTTGGCTGGCGCCCGTGGGATCAAGAGCGGCAGCAACAGCAGCGCAGCCAGACCGAAAGTCAGATTGACGCGCCAGCGTTCGCCGTCGGGATAAAAGCCGTAAATGAACTGGCTGAACTTGGCCTGGATGAAAGGCCAGCATGCACCGACGGGATGGCCGACCGTTGCCTGCAGGCACGCATTGCGATCGGCTCCGGTCCAGACCGCGTCGACGAACAGGAACCGGATCGTCGGGACAATGGTTACCCACAACAGCAGCGCACTGACGATCGTGAGCAGGATGTTGAATGGCGAGTTGAGCAGCCGTTCACGCACAAATCGCGCAAAGCCGGTCGTCTTCACCGGTGCACTCCGAGGCGGTGCAATCTCCTGACGAACGAATGATGCTGTGGTCTCGCTCATCCGCCGAGGCTCCGCTCAATGCGCCAGCCGTAAAGACTCATGATGCCACTAGTGATCAGCGAGATCAGCAGATAGACACCCATCGTGACAGCGATGATTTCGACCGCCTGCCCGGTCTGGCTCAGCGTTGTGCCGGCGAATACCGAGAACAGATCCGGATAGCCGATCGCCACAGCCAGCGACGAGTTCTTGGTCAGGTTGAGGTACTGGTTGGTCAACGGCGGCAGGATCACCCGTAATGCCTGCGGAATCACCACGAGGCGCATGGTTGCGCGTCGTGGCAAGCCAAGCGAAGCTCCCGCTTCCATCTGGCCTTTGGGTACTGACTGGATGCCGGCGCGAACAATCTCCGCGATGAACGCCGCCGTATAGGTCGAGAGCGCCAGCGTCAGCGCCACGAATTCCGGCGCGATCCGTGTCCCGCCAGCGAAATTGAAGCCGCGCAGCACAGGAACTTCGAAATGCAGCGGTGTGCCGAAAATCAGGATCGCCAGCACCGGCAATCCAAACAATAACCCGACAATGTAGGGCCAGACCGTCAGCACCTCGCCCCGCTTGAACAGCCGGTGGCGGGCATAAGCTCGCATGATGATGGACGCGATAATGGCGATCACGATTGCCGCGATGAACGTGCTGAATGACGCTTGTGGAATCGGTGCCGGGACGACAAACCCGCGATTACTCAGGAAGGCGGCATTGAAGAGCGAAACACTCTGACGTGGGCTCGGTAACGCGCCGAGCACGGCCAGATACCAGAACAGGATTTGAAACAGCAGCGGCAGGTTGCGGATCAACTCGACGTAACCGCCACACACGCGGGCCAGCAGCCAGTTTGGCGACAGGCGGCCCAACGCGACCACGAATCCAATGATGGTCGCGAATATGATGCCGATGACGGACACCAGCAGCGTATTCAGTAGCCCGACGATGAATACGCGGGTGTAGGTATCCGATTCCGAATATGGGATCAGTGTCTGGCTGATGCCAAAACCGGCAGTGTTGGACAGGAAGCCGAAGCCTGACGCAATGCGCTGGGCCTGCAGGTTTGCGCGAGCATTGGCGACGATTTCGTAACCGACCCAGACCAGCAGCGCGAGAAAGGCGATTTGGAAGACAAACCCGCCCCACCCCGCACGACCACCCAGCATTCGACGCAGCCGGAGGGAAAGCTGAAGTGGAGGCTTTCGCTGGTCGGCTGCCATCGCAGCGCCCGATCGAGCTTAGCGGATCGGAGGCGCGTACTGGATGCCGCCCTGATTCCAGAGCTTGTTGAGTCCACGCGCGATCCCAAGCTTCGAGCCGGCGCCAACGTTGCGATCGAATGATTCGCCGTAGTTGCCGACAGCCTTGATGATCCGGCTTACCCAATCCTTGGTAAGGCCGAGCTGTTCGCCGAGATTGCCGTCGGTCCCAAACACACGCTTGAGCTCAGGCTTGTTTGATTTCGCCATCTCGTCGACGTTCTTCTGCGTGATGTTGAGCTCTTCTGCGTTGATCATCGCGAACAGCGTCCACTTGACGATGTCGAACCACTGATCGTCACCGTGACGCACGACGGGACCCAGCGGCTCCTTGGAAATCACTTCGGGCAGCACGGCGTGATCGTCCGGGTTCGCGAGTTTCAGACGTTCGGCATAGAGCTGGGAAACGTCCGACGTGAACACGTCACAGCGTCCCGATTCGTATGCCTTGAGGGTTTCGTCCGCAGTACCGAACGCGATGATCTCGTACTTCATGTTGTTGCTTTTGAAGTAGTCGGCCACGTTCTGCTCGTTGGTCGTGCCGGTCTGCACGCAAATCGACGCGCTGTTCAGTTCCAGCGCCGAATTGACCTTGAGTGCCTTGCGAACCAGGAAGCCTTGCCCGTCATAATAGGTGACGCCGGTATAATTCAGGCCCAGCGACGTATCCCGCGACAGCGTCCAGGTCGAGTTGCGCGACAGCACATCGATCTCGCCTGACTGCAGCGCAGTGAAGCGATCCTTTGCCGACAGCGGCACAAACTTCACTTTCTTCGGGTCGTTCAACACGGCTGCGGCGATCGCCCGGCAGACATCGACATCGAGACCGGTCCAGTTGCCCTTGTCGTCCGGCGACGAGAATCCAGGCAGACCCTGACTGACACCACACGACAGCACGCCGCGATCCTGGACCGCCTTGAGGGTTTGTGCCGTAGCGCCCTGAATGTAACCGGCGGCGGCGAGAGCAACGACAATGCCGAGCGAGGTGCGTTTCATAACGGGTGCCTTTCAAAAGGAGACATGCCGGATGTCGGCGTTGGTCGCGGGACGGCCCTGCCTAAACCGACGGTCTGACATCCGGCTTGAAAACCGGCTAAATACTTGTTGCCCATAACAGAACGGCTGGCTTGACGGGTCAAGGGCTTGACCTTTGCGTTGATGGTCTCCTTACTCAATTATCCCGGCGGGAAGGCGTTCCCGACGACCCACTCACCTCGCGTTCGCGCGCTCAAACCGCCACGGCGGTGAATTTGTCCCCGATGAAATCTCCACAGAATAAAAATCGCTCAAAACCCCTCGCCGTTTCCACAGGTCTGGTCACCTCCGGCCGCGATACTTTGGCGCAGAAGGGATTTATCAATCCGCCGATCGTGCGGGGTTCGACCGTACTCTATCCGACGGCTGAGGATCTGCATGCGCATCGCGGTGAATTCCAGTACGGCCGCCACGGCACGCCGACGACCAAAGCGCTGGTCGATGCGTTGAAAACTCTCGAAGGCCCCAATTGCGCTGGCGTTGGCCTCGCGCCCTCTGGTGTTTCGGCCATCACGACCGCCCTACTCGCCGTTCTGAAAGCGGGCGATCACCTGCTGGTCATCGATAATGCCTACCGGCCGACCCGCAATTTCTGCGACGGCATGCTGAAACGCTGCGGAGTCGAAACCACCTACTTCGATCCATTGATCGGAGCCAATATCGAGAAGCTTTTCAAACCGAACACCCGGGCGGTTGTAGTCGAAGCGCCGGGGTCGCAGTCATTCGAGATGCCTGACATCCCGGCAATCGCGAAGGCCGCGCATGGCAAAGACATCATCGTTATCGACGACAATACGTGGGCGACCCCACTGTTTCACCGCTCGCTCGATCAGGGTGTCGACATCAGTATCCAGGCCGGGACGAAATATATCGGCGGACACTCGGACATCATGTTTGGCACGATCTCAGCGAACGCGAAGGCGTGGCCGCTGGTTGCCGACTCGATTCGCCAACTCGGCGTCTGCGCCGGTCCCGACGACGTTTTTCTCGCACTCCGGGGACTGCGCACCCTTGCGGTTCGTCTTGCTCATCATCAGCAAGCGGGGCTCGAGATGGCGCGGTGGTTCGCAGCGCGTCCCGAAGTCGAGCGGGTCCTGCATCCGGGCCTTGAGAGTGATCCCGGACATGCGATCTGGAAGCGGGATTTCACCGGCGCCAGCGGCTTGTTCAGTATCGTGCTGAAACCCGCGCCTCAAAAAGCGGTCGACGCGTTTCTCGATGCACTGACGCTGTTCGGCATGGGCTATTCCTGGGGCGGCTTTGAAAGCCTTGTTATTCCCTTTGATTGCAGCACCTATCGTACAGCGACGACATGGGCACCGGGCGGACCCGCCCTGCGCTTCCATATTGGACTGGAAAGTCTCGACGATCTAAAGGCCGATCTTGCTGCCGGGTTCGAGGTGTTCAACGCAGCCAAAGGCTGAGCGCGTATCGCTCAGCTGACGGTTTCCGATCGCCGACGCCTGTTCTTCAGGATCAGCATGATATTGCGGATGTAGATGACAGTCGCCAGCGCCTGGCCGAGAATGATGATCGGCTCGCGCTTGGCGATGCCGTAAATCAGGGTCATGATCCCGCCACCCATCGAGCAGAACCAGAACGCCATCGGCACGACGCTCATACCGGCGCGCTCGCTGGAAATCCACTGCACCAGAAAGCGCGCGGTGAAGAACAGTTGCGCGATCAGGCCGAACGCCAGCCAGAAATCGAACTTGGCGACGAAAACGTCGTAGAGATAGTCCCAGAGCTGTTGTCCGATCTGGATGATCATCGCGTTACCTCGGTGGCCACTGGCGTGGTCTTCTTGCGGCGGATCAGCCACCACACGCCCGCAAGGTCCATGATGCCGATCCAAAGCCGGTCGAAGAAGCCGTAGTTGGACACACCCGAATGGCGTGGCCGATCTATGACGTCGACATAGGCGATCTCAAAACCCTCACGGCGGACCAGAGCTGGCAGAAACCGATGCAGGCCGTCGAAGTACGGCAGTGCAAGAAACACGTCCCGGCGGAATGCCTTGAGCCCGCAGCCGGTATCACGAGTGCCGTCGTGCAGGATCGCATTGCGCACACGATTGGCCACGCGCGACTGGAATTTCTTGAAACCGGTGTCCTTGCGGCCAACGCGCTGTCCTGCCGCGAGGCCAACCTTTGCACCTCCCTGCTCGATCGCCGCGATCAGGTCACGCAGGAAGGCGGGGTTGTTCTGGCCGTCGCCGTCAAGCGTGGCGACGATTGCACCACGTGCAAAGCGCACGCCGGTTCGCACCGCCGCCGACTGTCCGGATGACTGGGTATGGCGAACCTGCCGCAGGTTGTTTCGCTGCCCCATTTCGTGTGCAAGGCGCTCGGCAGTTGCGTCGGTCGAGCCATCGTTCACGTAAACGATTTCGTAGACCCAACGCCCGTCAAGCGCCGCCGCAATCTCAGCGATCAACGGTGAGATGTTCCCGGCCTCATTGCGCACCGGGACGACGATGGATACGGCGGGAGCCGTCGTATCCTGGGATGGTGGGGTATCGCTCATGATCCGATCGATCCGACCGTCTCGACCGGGTATTTGTGCCGGCTCCAATTACGGTCTCGTGGTTTCAGGCGTCGCTTTTATGAGGCGGCGATGCCCCGGGCAACCCCCTTGAGGTGCTGGAACGAGGGGCCTGCACGTGGTGCAATGGTGCCATCCGCCCCGATCGTAAACAGCAGCCGGCGGGTCGCAAACCAATAGCGGACCGCCATTGCACCGATGGTCCCCACCAAAGCGCCGCCGACCACATCACTTGGATGGTGAGCCAGAAGTCCAATGCGTGTGAGCGCAATAACGACGGCATAGACCACCATCAGGCCGCGCAGGCGGGGCCATAGCGCCGAGACGGCAAATGCCAGAGCGAAAGCTGCATTGGCATGACCTGACGGGAAGCTGGCGTAGGCCTCAGTCCAGGCGAAATGCGAATAATTGAACGGGTCGGCATGTCCACCGACGAACGGACGCGCGCGGCCGACAATACCCTTGATCACCTCACCCGCGAGCATCGGTGTCAGTACGGACAGGAACACGAATTGGATACGCGTGCCCACCCCGATCAGAACAGCCGCCAGTTGCCCGCGCAGCAATGGAACGATCAGGAGTGCCGCGATCATGAGAGCAAACAGCCCCCACAGGATATATCGCGCCTTTCCGAATTCGGTGAGAATGCGCAGCGGCCACAGGCTTTCCGTGCCGCGCGGCGGCATCGCGATAATGGTCCGGAGATCCAGTGTGAACATCAACGCGACGATCGCTGTCGCGAGCACCGCGCTCAGAATCAGCCAGTGACGAGCCTGGGCGCGACGGGCTTCTGCGCGACGCGAGTGCGAGGCTGGCCGAGCCAGCCGCGCGACTGAGCGCCACGCCAAGGTTCCTAGACGGTTGACATAACCATCCGGCAGAGACTGGCGGGCGTCACCAGCCATATCATCTCGTGCCTTCAGAGGTGAACACCGCAACCGAGACCGGGCGCCCGCGCGAATAGTTGTAGCCTTCGACCCGGGTCGTCAGCGCATAGCGCAGTCCGATGGTTTCGGCGCGCTGGGCGAATGCCCGTTCCTCACGCGATTCCACCAGCGCGAACCGACAGCTGCCCTTCTGAAGAAAATCGGCGGCTCCCGATCCGTTGGTCAGCAACGTCTGGGTGCCGACCATGAAGACAAGGCTCGGTTCGTGGTAGCCGACCGCTGCGGCCAACGGTCCCTTGCACTCGACGCTGCGCAGCGCACGCGCGATCTGAACGCTCGGAAACAGCGGGGTGAGTGATGGAAGGATCACCCCATAAATGCATGCGCTCAGAAACCATGATGCGGCAATGCCGTTGAGCAACGAGCGCTCGGCATGGTCGTCGTCGTAGAGCCACCATGCGAACAGGCCGAAGATCATCGCAGCGGCACCGAACGGCCACGCGAGAAACTCGGGCTCGAGCAGCAGCGACATCGCACCGACGATCACTGCGACCGACAGGATCGCCGGGACCGCGAACCACCACGCCGCACCGCGAACGATCCATGGTGCGCGCGACAGCACTTTGCGCTCCAGCGCGCCGACAATCAGAATGGCGATTGCCGGATAGAGCGGCAGCACGTAGTGCGGCAGCTTGGTGATGACGATTTCAAACACGATCCACGACGGGACGAGCCACGCCAGCAGGAACTGGGCGCCGGGTTCGCGTTTTGCGCGCCAGATCGCCGGGGCTGCCATGCCGGCCATCGCCGCGCCCGGCCAGAAGGTCAGCCAGAACAGCACGAAGTAGAGTCCGGGCGGCGCGCCGTGCGATTCCTGCGCGTTGGCGAGTTTGTTGAACATGTCGCCGCCCAGCGAATTGGCAAAGAAACTTTCACCGGACTTGAGGAAGATCGCGACGAACCACGGCAGCACCAGCACCAGCGTCCAGATCAATCCCCATACCGGGCGAAGGCGCCATAGCCACTCCACCGAGCGATCGAGGATCGCCAGCGTGACGATGGTCAGCGCCACGAACATCAGGACCAACGGCCCCTTGAGCAGGATGCCGCCGGCGAGTGCCGTCCAGAAGATCGCAGCCAGTTGCCACGATGAATGTTGCGAGACGTCGCCCCGCTGCCAGGAGAGGTAGACGCGCGCCATCGCGCCCATCACCGCCGTCGTGGCCAGCAGCAGCATCGCATCGGTTTTTGCCATCCTGGCTTCGACACCAAGAAGGATCGAACTGCACATGATAAGGCCGGCGATGACGGCGCCTCGCCGGCTGACGAATCCCAGCGCAGTCCAGTAAGTCAACAGAACGGCACCGATCGCTCCGATGAGCGACGGAACGCGATAAAGCCAGATGCGCAACTGGGCTCGGGGTACGCCGAGCTTTGACGCCGTTTCGACCGACATGGCCTGCAGCCAGTAAATGCCGACAGGTTTCTTGTAGCGGACCTCGTCCTGAAAACGGATGTCGACCGGATCGCCGGTCTCGACCATCTGTTTGGTGGCCTGCGCGAAGCGCGCCTCGTCCCGGTCGATCGGGGGAATTGTGAAGAAACCCGGCAGGAAGAACAGAGCGCCGCAAATCACCAAAAAGATGATCGGACGCACCCGTCCCACCGACACGAAATCGAGCACGCGTACCAGCACCTGCCCCGGATTTCTTTCCCGGGCAGGCTCGCGCGGCGCGCCAAATCGCGGTTTTTGCAAGGTCTCAGCCATCGGTTCCGCATACGATGAAACCGATAGGGCGACAACCGGTTAGACCCGCTCTATTGAATTCTTACGACAACTGTGTCCGCCGTGCCCTTGGCATCCATCACGGTGAACCGGACGAACCCGCGGCCCGGAGGCTCCATCAGCCGCTGACGCCGGCTTCCGATCTGTCCGACAGACACGCCATTGACGAGGACCGTGAGCGGCAATTCACCGCCTGCGACTTTCACCGGCACCGGCAAAAGGGCTGTCCCGCTTTCGGACATCGCGGCGGAGGATGTTGCTTCGATCCGCGAGCCGTCGAGCGGGAACTGGATTTTCAGAACCTGCTCTCTATCGAGGCGGACAAGGTCACCGGCGGGCCGAAATCGCCGCAGGGGTAGCGGGAGCTTGGCGTTGTTCGCGATCAGGGTTCCTCGCGGGGCTTTCGGAAGCTGCTGAGGCAGTTTGCCCGTGCGGGCGAACGCATCGAACAGGATCGGCGCGGCTGCTGTCCGCCCGAGTTGCCCCGGCACCGGTGCGCCATCCGGCCGGCCAACCCAGACGCCGATCGCGTAGCGCCCGTCGAAGCCGACCGACCACGCGTCACGATAGCCGTAGCTGGTGCCGGTCTTGAACGCGATCCGATGGCCGGGCGCGTTCAGAGGTGGCGGCGTTCCGAGCAGGACGTTGCCCACCTGCCAGGCTGCGGACGGATCCAGAAGCCTGCGGACCTGCCCGGTCTGATCTTGACCCTCCTCCATGACTTCCCGTAGCGGAATTGTGCTGCCCTGACGTGCCAGCCCTGCATACAGTTGGACCAGATCCGACAAGGTGATCCCGACGCCGCCAAGGCCCATAGCCAATCCCGGCGTTTCGTCCTTGGGCAGGACCAGATCCGCACCCGCTTGCTTGATCCGGGCCGACAGACGGCTCGAGCCAACGCGGTCGAGTAGCGCGATGGCCGGAACGTTGAGCGACATCTGCAGGGCATGGCGCACGGTCACGGTGCCCTGAAACTTCATGTCGAAGTTTTCGGGAGCGTAGTTGCCGTAACGCGTCGGGCGATCGTCGATCAGGCTTTCCGGGTTCACGAACCCATCCTCGAACGCCAGCCCATAGATGAACGGCTTCAATGTCGAGCCCGGCGAGCGCACCGCGCGTGTCATGTCCACCTGCCCCGCCCGATTTTCATCGAAATAATCCGGCGAGCCGACATGCGCGATGATATTGCCGGTCGCGTGATCGACAATGAGGATGCCGACCGAAATATCCGGGCCCATCGCGATAGCGCGGTCGTGGGCCAAGGATTCCAGAGACGTCTGGATTCCGGCGTCGAGCGTGAGGCGGATCGTCGGCCTGTCCTTGAAGATCGAAACAGCCCGGTCGGTAGAGTGTGGCGCGAGCATCGGCATCTGCCGCCGAAACTGCGGCACCGGCACATGCTTTGCACGTTCCGCGTCCTCCGATGTCACCTCTCCTTCCTCGACCATCCGTTGCAGCACGCGGTCCCGCGCTGCTTGCGCTGCTTTGGGGTGGCGGTCGAGACGACGTGTTTCCGGCGATTGCGGCAATGCCACCAGGAGCGCGGATTCAGCGAGCGACAGGCGCTTCGGCTCCTTGCCGAAATAGGCCAGCGATGCCGCGCGCACGCCTTCGAGATTGCCGCCGAACGGCGCCAGCATCAGATAGAGATCGAGGATTTCATCCTTGCTGAGCTTTTGTTCGAGTTCGACCGCGCGCACCATCTGATGCAGCTTGGCATAGAGCGAGCGCTTCTTGCGTGGCTCCATCAATCGGGCGAGCTGCATGGTGATCGTCGAACCGCCCGAGACGATGTGACCGTGAGTCAGAAGTTGCACAGCAGCGCGACCGAGAGCGATCGGGTCGATGCCATGATGCGACCAGAACCGCTGGTCTTCATAGGCCAGCAGCAGGTCGAGATAGCGCGGATCGACTTGCGTTTTCGCATCGACCGGCAGGCGCCATCGGCCATCGGCCATGGCGTATGCGCGCAGCAACTTGCCGTTGCGATCGACGACGGTGATCGATCCGCGCCGTGCCTGATCGAGCGGCAACGGCGGCAGCGACATGACCCACGCTGCGAAGATACCCACGCACACCAGGGAGACAGCGCCCAACGTGAGAGCTGCGGTCCTGATCCGTCGCCAACGGCGCGGGCGCTGCGTCGAAGCTATGGTGGCAACCTCGTTCATTTCGCAGGCCGCACCTCGACGGCGCCGGTGGCAGTCCGGCCATAGCGCGATGGATTATACATGTCCTCGACGTAGGCCTGCGGCAGGACATATTTGCCGGGCGAGACTGCGCGCACGATATACGCCACCGTGAACACGGCCTTGTCATCGCTAGCCCGGTCGATCGACGCGCTGAAACGATCGTCGCGGAACTCGGTGTGCTCCGGCTCCTCGCCGTTCTCGATCCAATCGAGCGTGCCGCTGTCGCCGGACGACACAAGGTTGGGATTGTCGATTTCGAGACCGGCCGGGAGATAGTCGACGACCATGATGTGACCGTATGTCGGCTTGGCCTCGGTGATACTCAGCACGACAGCGAAACGATCGGTCTGCTTGGCTTTCGACAGATCGGCAGGCTTGCCGTCGAGCGTGAAGTAGTTGCGCTCGATCTTGAAGCCGTTCGATGCTGCAGGCTCAGGCACGACGGGGGCGCCAGTCACCGAGATCACCGCCTGCACCGGCGTATCGCCGGTATTGACGATCGTGATCGGTTGGGCGGAGACATCAGCCTGCTTTGCGCTCCTGTAGAGCGCAGACTTGACCGGCGCGCCGTTGACCGTGAGCGAGATCGTGTTGGCTTCCTTGGCGAGTGCTCGCGCTGCCAACACCATCCACGCATTCTCCTGCGTCGAGGTGTATGGCGTCAGCCCCCGTGCGGTCTCAACCCGCTGGACAGCCTGCGTTAGCGTCGCGCGTGGTGCGTTGCCTTCGCTGGCAAGGGACACAAGCGCCGCGGCATCACGGAGTGACGAGCCGTAGTCGGTGCGGCCGAACTCAAGCGTCGGCTTCGGCGCAAGGCTTTCGACGGCAGCCGTATACGCCCGCTCCGCGCGGGTGCGGTCGCCGACCAGCGCCAGCGCAGCCGCAAGCTGTGCTTTGGCAATCGGTGTCGCGATCTTGTCGAGCTTGGTATCAGCCAGATAACGAAGATCGCCGATTGGTGCCGCGCCATTCCTCGCAAGCACGTACAGCCCATAAGCCAGATCGCGACCGCCGTCCTTGTCAGGCTCGTTCGCGTTGACGACCGAGTTGCGGATGCGATCGAGCGCCGAGCGGAACAGTACGTCGGGAACGGCAAAGCCCTTCTCGCGCGCTCGGGTCAGGAAGTCAGTCACGTAGGCATCGAGCCACGCATCGTCACCGCCCGACGACCACAGGCCGAACGATCCGTTCGACCCCTGTCGCGCCAGCAGCCGGTCGATGGCGTCCTTGATCCGCTGGTCGACTGCGGTGTCCATCGCCAGATGGGATTCTGCCGCGAGATCGTTGACGTAGAGCAGCGGCATGGCGCGGCTGGTGATCTGCTCGGAGCAGCCGAACGGATAACGGTCCAGCGCCTTGAGGATGGTCGCCGCGTCAAGCGCGGTCGAAAGCCCCACCGACATCGAGACGCCCCCCGTCCCCGGCACGAGATCGGAGAACATGTCCGACGTCAGAGTGAGGCTCTCGCCCTTTGCAAGGGTGCGAACCGAACGCCGCGCCAGGATTTGCGTCGCCGGCTTGACGTCGAGTGCATAGTGCCGCGCCAGCGTCAGACCGTTCGGTCCGGAAATGCCGATATCGATCTGGGCCGTTCCTGCTCCCGCCGCATCAATGGTCAGTGCAGTTGAACTGCGCTGCTTCTGCGCCAGCCGCATCGTGGTCGCCGGATTGCCGGTGACTTTCACCGGTCCCGTGGCCTTGACGTTGATGACGTAGTCGCCGGCGGCACCCTCGACGTTATCGAGATCGAGGTTAATCGTGCCGCGATCGCCATTGAGCAGGAAGCGCGGCAGCGTTGCGGTCAGCACCACGGGATCGCGCACCGTAACATCGGTATCGGCGCGGCCGACCTTGGTGGCTGTCCACGCCACGGCCATCAGCCGCGCGGTGCCGGCGAACTCGGGGATGTCGAAGGTGACGCTGGCCGTGCCATCAGCGCCAACTGTGACGATCCCCGAATAGAGTGCGAGCGGCTTTTGCGTCGGCGGGCTGCCGTTCAGTTCGGCGGCGGCGCTGTCACCGCCAGTGCGGATCGCGCCGCGCGTACCCTGCATGCCGTCGATCAGTTGCCCGTAGAGATCGCGGATTTCCGCGGTGAGACGGCGCTGGCCGAGATAGTAGTCATCAGGCGCTGGCGGCTTGTAATTGGTCAAGTTGAGGATGCCGATATCGACGGCCGCAACCACGATCTTGGCATCCTCACCGCGGCTGATGCCTTCGATTTTCACCGGCAATGTGAGCGAGGTTTCGGGCCGGATCAAAGCCGGCGGCGTCAGACTGACTTTGAGGGTTCGCTCTGCCTTGTCGATGCTGAACCATTTCAGGCCGATGGCGCGGCCGGGCATCCGCTTGGCGGCTTCATCGAGCGGCTGGCGCAGCGTCGCCACCACATAGGCGCCCGTGCCCCAATCCTTGCCGACCGTCAGGCTGACCGTGTTGGTCCCGGCCTTGACGTTGGCGGATTGCGTTGTCAGCAGGCGATCACCGACGACGTTGACCGTCAGCAGGCCTTCGGTGCGCGCGTTGACGGATACCGTCATGGTATCGCCGGACTTGTATTCCGGCTTGTCGATCGAGGTTTCGAGCAGGTCTGGGGTGTCGACGCTACCGTCTGAGTACCAGCCGACGTCGAACTGCACCGAGGTCAGCGGGCCGTCCAGTTCGGTCGATTTGACGTCCAGCCGATAGCGGCCGGGCTTCGGTGCGACTTCGATGCGCCCCGGCTTGTCGGCCGCAATCGTGATGTCGCCGTCAGCCACACGCTTGGTGGACTTGACCGGCTCGTATTCCCACGACGAGCCTTGGCGGTACCACTGATAGCGCGACTCCAGTTTGAGCAGTTCGTATCGTAGGCCGCTGCGGGCGAGCGAAGTGCCTTCAGGCGAGACGAAGACCACATCGAACTTGGCCGGGTTGCCCTCCGCCACATTGCGATCGGCGAACAGCGGCTTGACGCCGATCATCGCGTCCTTGGGCGCGACCGGCAGGGTCAGCTTGCGCTCCACCGCGCGTCCGCCGGTCTCGACCATGCGGAGGAAAACCTGGGCTTCCTGCGGCCGTGTCGAGGACGGCGGTTTGGCCAGACTAACCTTCACTGTCGCCTTACCATTGGCATCGGCCTCCGGAAGGTCTTCCAGCGGCGTCCGTTCGTTGCTGGCGGTTTCGTCATCGGCGACGCCAAACTGATAACCGGCGTACCCCGGGCGCCCCGTTGCGGGCGCGACAAGCATATCGCCCTCAAGCTGCAGGCCTGATGCTGGAGCGCCATAGAGAAAGCGGCCGTCCACATGAAGTTCTGCTGGAGCTTCGGCAGAAATCTGCTTTGCATTGGTTTTAATATCGAATTCGATCCGATCCGGAACATAGTCCTCGACCATGAAGGTCGTTTCGCCGACGGCCGAGCCCTTCGGATCGGTGAACGCCCGCACCCGCCACGTCCCTGTCGGGACTGCCGAATTCAATGGCAACGTCAGGCTGCGGCCACCGGCGCCCTGATCCGCGATCACGGCGCGCCGAAACTCGACACCGTCCGGACGCTCAACCACCAGCGTCAGCGGCGCGCCGGTGATGGCTTTGCCCTGCCCGTCGCGCAGCAGTGCTGTCAGATAGACTGTTTCGCCGGACCGGTAGACCCCGCGCTCGGCATAGACGAAGGCGTCCGGCCCGGCCGGAACCGGGCGACCTGACACGCCGCGATCACTGAGATCGAAGGCGCTCGATTTCAGATTAAGGAAAGCATAGTCGCCCTTGTCGGCCGAGACCGACAGCAACGCCGGCGATTGCCCGCCCTGTCCGCGCGCCAGTCCCGCCTCGAACAGGACGTGGCCGGCGGCGTCGGTCTTTTTGGTAGCGAGGATTTCGTTATTACGGGCGACCAGCCGCACCTCGACGTTGGCAGCGGCTGCCGTGGTCGCCAGCGAATTGACGAAAACGTGGATGCCGTCATTGCCCGAGAATGCCGTCAGACCGAGATCCGAGACGATGAACCACTGGGTCGCGAGCGAGCCGGAGTCATCGTCGGCTGACGAACCTGGCCCCTTCGGCGCGGCGGTCATCACATAGACGCCGGGTTGCATGGTGCCCACGGCCTGATCGACCGGGAACGCGGTCGTCACATCCGCATTGAGGGTCTGCTCAGTGGCGATCTCACCGCTCCAGACCTTGACGCCTCTTTCTCCCCCAAGTTCGCTCAACTCGTAGCGCGACAGACCGCGCTGGAAGTCGCTGCCCAGCACTGTGTTGATCAGGTTGCGATCGCCGATCCGGTAGATGCTGACGGCCACCGCTGGCGTGTTGACGCTGACAAGCGGAATGCCGCGCTGGCCGGTCCGCGGCAGCACATTAGCGCGGCCAGTGAAACGGACCAGTGGCTTGCGGTCACGGACGTAGATGTTGAACTCTGCCGACTTCGCCAGGGTTTCCTTGACGGTCGACGGCAGTCCGGCGCGCAGATGGATGTTGTAGCGTTCGCCGTGCTTCAGGCCTTCGATGCAGAGCTGCTTGTCTTCGGTGGTGAGCGCCGGTTTGTCGGTATCGGCGAGCGCAACGAACGGCGCGAAATCCGCCCGCTTGGCGAGGTCCTCGGAAAAGACGAAACACGCGCGCGGCGACGCGGAATCCGAGTCGATCGTATAGTCCAGCAGCCGGAAACCGTGCTCGTCACGAACCTTTTCATACTGCTCCCGGACATCCGCGACTTCCTTCAGATCGAGCGACATCCGCAGCGTGTCGAGCGCAGGACGCCATAGCCGGCGCTCGGTGAATGAACGACCGAGCACCGCCAGTGCATCGGCCTCGGCATCGGGGCTCGCTGCCCGCTGATAGGCGATGTAGGCCGCCGTCGAAGCGCGCTCGCGCAGGAAGGTCTGCTCCCGGCTGTTGGCCGGCTTGATGCGGAAAATCGTCCGGGCGAGCGTCAGCCAGTTGCCGCTGTCGTTGGGGGCAACGGTTGCGATCTGCCCGAGCAGTTGAAGCCCGGTGCGATAGTCGCCTTTCCTGAACGCTGCATCGGCATCGTTCTTGAGCGTTGTGGCCGATTTTGCGACCGCCCCGGCTTCGGTCTTGATCTGGGCCTCGAGCCGGATGGCGGAGTCCGCAAGGTCATCGCGTCTGAACGCCTTTTCCGCTGCCTGTGCCGAGACAAGGCCAACGATGAGCGCGGCGCAAAGGGTGGCGGCGCGAACCAGACCGATCATGACGAACTCCCTGCCCGGCAATGGAAAGTTGCCGCAAACTCAAAGGAATAAGCGAATCGTGACATCCTCAAGACTGGCCCGCTTGCGGCAGGAACTCCGTGCCGCAAACCGGCTGATCGCCGAAAATATCCACACTCGCGCACCGCAAGCTTACGGGCACCGAAACCAAAGGCAACGGTGCTTGTGGAGGTTGTCGCTCGGGCATGGGAAATGGTTCAGGCGCGGAGCCAGAAAGGCTGGTTCTTCATAACTACAATGGTATGAAGGCGCTCACGGTCCCGTAGCTCAACTGGATAGAGTAGCGGATTTCTACTCCGCGGGTTGCAGGTTCGAATCCTGCCGGGATCGCCAATTTCTGGCTCCGTTGATCGGCGGGAGCACCACCGCGATCAATCACCGGGATAAGTAACTCCGTCTGCCAAACCATCCGACGTCGAGCATGTGCACATTGATGACACACCAGCTCCATCGAATGGATACATGAGAACCGGACGCACACCACATTATAGCGGTAGCAGTTCCGTTCCTTCGAATATTCGGAAAGGAGTGGATATGCGCGCCCTTACAGTCTCAACGATCCTGATCGGCCTCGCGATTGGCACGCCTGCTTTCGCGCAAGGCACATCAACACAATCGAAGCCCGATTCACAAGCCCAGGAACAAAGTCAGCCGGTCATACGCAGCGTACAGGTCCTTGAGGTGGAAAGTTTGCCGCAGGATGTGCGTACGCAGGTTGATGCGCTTACGAAGCGCACAACGGAGCAAGATTTGAAGTCGTTGCGGGAATCCATTGATGCATCTCCCGAAATCTCATCGGCACTGAAAGCCAAGGGCTTCAGTTCGGCGCAGGTCGTGGCCATCAATATCGACAACAACGGCCTCCTGACGCTGTTCGCAAAAAAGGCCGCGTAACAGGAATTGCGGCATGTTCCGTGCCGCGGCCCTGAGATGGCAAGGCCGCCCTGCGAGGCGGCCTTTTGCTGCATGGGACAATCCCCAGCATGGTTGCCGTCCCCGTTGCCTTTGGGCGTTTTAGTCGCGATAACTTTCAGAAAATGAAGGAAGGAAGCGCGATGTTTTCTCACGTGATGATTGGCACCAACGACCTCGACCGGGCAAAGGCGTTTTACGATAAGCTTCTCGGTACGCTCGGAATCCCTCCAGCCATGGTCGATCGTCACCGCATATTCTACCGCACCAAAACCGGCACATTCTCGGTTTCCCGGCCGATCAACGGCGAGCCGGCGACCCCAGCCAATGGCGGCACAATCGGGTTTCATGCCAAGTCGCAGGAAGAAGCAGACGCCTGGCACGCGATGGGCGTCGCAAACGGAGCCGTGTCCTGTGAAGACCCGCCGGGCGTGCGCGAGATGAACGGGATGAAGCTCTATCTCGCTTATTTGCGCGATGCCGACGGCAACAAGCTCTGCGTGTTGCATCGCCTCGGATAACAGCGTTCACATTCTTCATAAATGCGAAATGGCCGGTTCTGGCAGCCGGTCATAACGCGCGCCTATGCCGCATCATTGCGGGTCCGCCTGTTTCCCTGGACAATTGTCTGGCTGCGATCGGACGTCGGGATCAGGAATCCTTCTAGTTGATGAATCGCGTGGGGATAACCCTCGCGTGTGCCGCAGTGTTGCTCCTTTTCGTGACCGACAATGGTATTCCAGTCCACCAATCGAGAAGAGGCATGCATGACCATTGTCGACGATCGTTTTGAATGTTTTCCGGATCCTCTCGATAACTGGATGGTTTGGGATATCGCGGGCGATGATGTTGCCCGGATCGAAAATGAGCAGCTGGTCAATCTTTCAGAGACTGAGGCACGTGCAGCCTGCGACCTGCTGAATGATCTTGCAGGTCTGCGTGCAGCTTGCGAGCTGCTGAATGATCTCGCATGTCGAATGGCGGCTTGATTATCATATCGCGCTGCCGCGAAGGCCAGATATTAGTGAGGCGCTCCTGCCATTCCTTCAGCGCCATTTCGGTTTCAGGCCGATACGCTTGAAGCGTACGCCTGTGCCATCCGGCAACCGGGTGGCTTCGAAGCCACCATCGCGGATCGCATTCCGCTGCGGCATGGCGTCATGCGGGCCGCGCTCCTTCTCCCACCAGCGAGCCCGCTGTGAACTGCGTGACAGCGCAAACCCGAGAATGTCCTCGATCTCCTCGAATGACATAGTGAGCTCGGATTGAGCCTGCTGCTTGAGATAGTCTCGTAGCGGATCGTACTTGCTCATCACCGGCACCGGATCTGACGCTGCATCTCGCGGATGAAGCTGCTCATCCGCTCGCATGCGATGCCTTGTCGGAGCCGGGTTTGCAAGGGCAAAGGCCCGCGCACGATGCGCGAGCCTTGGTGTGCGCAGGAAGTGGATTACTTCTTCATCCCATCCTTGCTTTCCTTTTTCATCATCCCGCCCTTGTGCATGCCGTCTTTCTGCATGCCATCCTTGGACATCGTGCTTTCCTTTTTCATGCCGTCCTTTGACATCTTGTCCTGGGCAAACGCGGCAGGTGCAAAAGCAATGCTCAACGAGAGGCCAGCCACAGCAAAACCGAGCGCGATATGGGAGCGAGTCATATGATTGTATCCTTCCCTGAAATTTGACCAGAGCGACTGACGTCGCTCGATAGCTGTTCGGGTCGTCTGCGGAATTGTTACCTGGGTGTCGGGATTTTTCGCACAGTCCATTGTGCGCTGCACACTCACCGAATTACGGCGTGGTTGTCGAAAAAGCGAATGGCCAGGATCACTCCCGGCCATCGTTACATTCAGGGGCGTGCTGGGTAGCTAGCGCTTGAACTGCGGCGCCCGCTTCTCGACGAATGCAGCAACAGCTTCACGGAAATCCGGATCGTGACCGGCTTCGCGCTGGGTATCGCGCTCGAGATCGAGTTGCGCGTCGTGAGAGTTGGTTTCCGATGCATCCATGATCCGCTTGATGCGGGTCAGGCCATCCGCCGGCAGCGCCGCGAGTCGGCGGCAAATGCTTTCAGCCTCCTCCATCAACTTGTCGTCATCGACGCACTTCCAGATCAGACCCCAACGCTCCGCATCCTCGGCGGAGAGCGGTTCAGCCAGCATGGCAAGACCGCGGGCGCGCGCCGAGCCGACGAGGCGCGGCAGCAGCCACGTGCCGCCGGCGTCGGGGACTAACCCGAGCTTGGCAAAGGCTTGCAGGAATTTCGCGGAACGGGCTGCCACGACGAAATCGCACTGCAGGGCGAAATTCGCGCCTGCGCCGGCCGCGACGCCATTGACGGCACAGATCACCGGCTGCGGCAGGCGATGAATCGCGCGCATCAGGGGATTGTAGTACTTGTCGAGGCGTGCGCCGGCATCTGGCTTGGCGTTGCCGCCAGCCTGCGCGGCGGTGAAATTCTCGGCGAGATCCTGGCCGGCGCAAAAGCCCTTGCCATTGCCGGTGACGATGATCGCGCGGCAAGTCGGATCCTTGCCGGCATCATCGAACGCAACGGCAAGCGCGATATGCATCGCTTCGGTGAACGCATTGAGCTGCGCCGGACGATTGAGTGTGATGGTGTGAATGCCATCGCGCTTGGTCACAAGAACGGGTAGTTCGCTCATCGTGGGATTTTCCTCACTGACTCTTTTTTCTCGATGCGGCATTGATCGCCGACGCAACGCGGCTGACGGGGGGCTTGCCGATCAGATTGCAAACCTCATTGGTTGCTGCGACGAGCCGCTCCATGTCAACGCCGGTCGAAATGCCCATGCCCTCCAGCATATAGATCACGTCTTCGGTGGCAACATTCCCGGTCGCACCGGGCGCATAGGGGCAGCCGCCAAGACCACCCGCCGCAGAGTCGATGACGCGTGCGCCCTCTTCCAGCCCTGCATAAAGATTGGCAAGCGCCTGCCCGTACGTATCGTGGAAATGCATGCCGATATTCGCCATCGGCACTGAGCCTGCGACGGCCCGTAGTAACTGACGTGCCCTGACGGGCGTGCCGACGCCGATGGTGTCGCCCAGCGACACTTCGTAGCAGCCGAGTTTCCAGAGCAGATCGGCGACCGGCACCACCTGCGCAGGTTTGACCTCGCCGTCATAGGGACAACCGAGCACACAGGAAATGTAGCCACGCACCTTGATGCCATCGGCCCTGGCGCGCGCGATCACCGGTTTGAAGCGCTCGATCGATTCCGCGATTGAGCAATTGATGTTGGCGCGCGAGAATCCTTCCGAGGCGGAGGCGAACACCGCGATGACCTTGGCGCCGGCCGCACGCGCTGCGTCGTACCCTTTCTCGTTAGGAACGAGGACATGGAATTCGCTATCAGGATAATGATCAACCGCCCGAAGCACCTGATCTGAACTGGCCATCTGGGGGACAGCTTTCGGCGACACGAAGCTGCCGACTTCGACAGTGTGCAGTCCGGCGGCAACCAGATTTTCGACGAAAGCAACTCGTGCTTCGACCGTGATCGGCGTTTTTTCGTTCTGCAGGCCGTCACGCGGCCCGACCTCGACGATGCGGACTTGATCGTTCATGACTTGGCAGGCTCGATTTCAGCGAGCTCGACGCCCTCCTGGACGATGTCGCCAACCTTGCATTTCAGCTTGATCACGGTGCCTGCGAATGGCGCCCGCAATGTCTGCTCCATTTTCATCACCTCGAGCGTCACGACGGCCGCGCCCTTCTCGACGGTCGCACCTTCCTCTACTAGAAGGGCAACCACAGTCCCGGGAAGCGGTGCAACAACGCGATCTGCGCCAGTCTGCTCCTCGTCTTCCATGCCGAATGGGTCGACCCAATGAACCTCGAAGCGCCCGTTGCGGGTGCGGACGTAGACCTCATGGCCATCGACCACTCCGGTGATACGTGACTGAACCCCATCGAGGGTCACATGAAGCGATCCCGCTTCCGCGGTTGCCTGACCAAAGGCGATTTCTCGGTCATCAACCACCAGCGTTGCTGAGGATGGACCGTAACGCAGAGCCACCTTGTGTTCACCGCCGCCGCTACGGAACAGAAACGACCTCTGCCTGGCACCAGCCATCATCCAGCCAGCTGCCTGCCAGGGCGACCGCGGCTCCCCAGCCGTCGCCGCTTGTTCATCTTGCACGATTGCGGCAACGCATGCCGCCAGTTCGAGATCGGAAAGCTGGGACTGTCGCGCAGTCAGCCCGGTCAGTTCGCGTTCGATAAATCCGGTGTCGATAGCATTGGCGCGGACCTGCGGATGCGTGACCAGCGCTGACAGGAACGGGACGTTGGTGACGATGCCGCGAACGTCGGTCTCTTCCAGTCCACGATTGAGGCGATCGATCGCAACGTCACGCGTCGGCGCCCATGCGATTACCTTGGCGAGCATCGCGTCATAGTTTGGCGACACCGTATCGCCTTCGCGGTAACCGGCATCGATCCGCAAGCCGTCCGTTTCGCGCGGTGTCCGCCACGTTTTGATCCGCCCGACAGAGGGCATGAAGTTCTTGTCCGGATTCTCGGCGTACACCCGCGCCTCGATGGCGTGACCGTTAAGCCTGATCTGGTCCTGCGCCATCGGGAGGGTTTCGCCGAAAGCCACGCGCAACTGCCATTCGACCAGATCGACGCCGGCGATCAGTTCAGTCACCGGATGTTCGACCTGAAGGCGGGTGTTCATCTCGATGAAGAAGGACTCCTTGCCGTCCGAGACGAATTCGATGGTGCCGGCGCCGACATAGTTCACCGCGCCCGCCGCCTTGCGGGCCGCGGCGCAGATCGCTTCGCGCTGTTTCGGATCGAGGGTTGGTGATGGCGCCTCCTCGATCACCTTCTGATGGCGGCGCTGCAGCGTGCATTCGCGCTCGAACAGCGACACCAGATTGCCGTGGCTGTCGCCGATGATCTGCACCTCGATATGGCGCGGATTGGTGACGTACTTTTCGATCAGCATCCGATCGTCGCCGAATGCCGCCTTGGCTTCGCGCTTGGCGCTGACGATGGCCGGCAGCAGCTCCTCAGCGCTACGCACGATGCGCATGCCGCGCCCGCCGCCACCGGCGGACGCTTTGACCAGAACGGGAAAGCCGATCTTGTCGGCTGCCTTGGTCAGGGTTGCATCGTCCTGAGCCTCCCCGTGATAACCCGGCACCAGCGGGACCCCCGCCTTCTCCATCAGCGCCTTGGAGCCGGACTTCGAGCCCATCGCTTCCATCATGTCCGCGGTCGGGCCGACAAAGACGATCCCCGCGTCTGCGCAACGACGCGCAAAGTCGGCATTCTCGGACAAGAATCCGTATCCGGGGTGGACGGCTTCAGCCCCGGTCTTCTGCGCCGCCTCGATGATCCGGTCGATGTTCAAATAGCTGTCGCGCGCGCGCGCCGGGCCGAGCAGCACGGCGTCATCCGCCAGCGCGACGTGAAGCCCATCACGGTCGGCTTCGGAATAGACCGCGACGGTGCGAATGCCCATCGCCCTCGCGGTCCGGATGACGCGGCAGGCGATCTCGCCGCGATTGGCGATCAGCAGGGTATCGAACCGCCGATACAGAGGTTTGCCTGCGCGCACGCTGCTCACGCTCAACTCCATGACGGCTTCCGTTTCTCAAGAAAGGCGCTCAAGCCCTCACGCGCTTCCGGTCGTGCCCGGACGTCGGCAATCAATTCCGACGTCTCGCGCATCAGCGCATCGTCGATGGTGCGTCCAGCGATGTCGCCTGCCAGTTTCTTCGCCACGGCGCGTGCACCTGGTGCGGCCGATCGCAGTTGCTTCAACAGCTTGGCGATACGGTCGTCGAGGGCATCTGGTGCGACGACCTCGTGAATCAAACCGATCCGCCGCGCCTCATGCGCGTCGAAAATCTCTGCGGTCTGGAAATAGCGCCGCGCGGTGCGCTCGCCGATAGCGCGCACCACATAGGGGCTGATCATACCTGGGACGATGCCGAGCCGCACTTCGGACAGGCAGAAGGTTGCGTCTTCCGAGGCAATGGCAATGTCGCACGCTGCAACCACCCCGACCCCGCCACCATAGATCGGGCCATGAACGCGGCCGATCGTTGTTTGCGGCAAGCGATCGAGCGCTGCGAGCATTCGCGACAGCGGCAACGCGTCCTGAATGTTATCCGCGCGGCTGAATGTCGCCGCCTCGCGCATCCGATTGATGTCGGCACCTGCGCACAGGCTTTTGCCTTCACCGGACAACACGACAGTTGCAACCGACGCGTCGGCTGCAACAGCGTCGAGAGCCGCGCGAAGCTCATCGATGAGTTGCGGATTGAGCGCATTGTTGAGTTCGGGTCGGTTGAGCACGATGCGCGCGACGCCATTCTCGCCGAAAACTTGAACCAGATTGCTCATCGTCACATCCTGAAGATGCCAAAGCGTGTCTGCTCGGCAGGCGTGTTGGCCGCCGCCGAAAGACCGAGACCGAGAACGAGGCGGGTATCGGCGGGATCGATCACGCCATCATCCCACAGCCGCGCGGTCGCGTAATACGGATGACCCTGCGTCTCGTACTGGGCGCGGATCGGAGCGCGGAAGTCGTGCTCCTCCTCGGCGGACCACTTGCCGCCCTTGGCCTCGATGTTGTCGCGACGAAGCTGACTGAGCACCATCGATGCCTGCTCGCCACCCATTACCGAGATGCGCGCATTGGGCCACATCCACAGGAAACGCGGGCTATAGGCGCGGCCGCACATGCCGTAGTTGCCGGCGCCATAAGAGCCGCCGATCACCACCGTGAACTTTGGCACCGAGGCCGTCGCCACCGCGGTGACGAGCTTGGCGCCGTCACGAGCGATGCCGCCGGCTTCGTACTTCTTGCCGACCATGAAGCCCGTGATGTTCTGCAGGAACAGCAGCGGAATATTGCGCTGGCAGCACAGCTCAATGAAGTGCGCGCCCTTCAGCGAACTCTCGCTGAACAGGATGCCGTTGTTGGCGATGATGCCGACCGGATAGCCCCAGATATGGGCGAAGCCGCACACCAGCGTCGTGCCGTAGAGCTTCTTGAACTCCTCGAACTCGGAGCCATCGACGATGCGGGTGATGATCTCGCGCACGTCGAACGGCTTGCGCACGTCTGCCGGCACCACGCCGTAGATGTCCTCGGTGGGATAGAGCGGCTCACGTGGTGCGCGGAGGCCGGTCGCTGCGTTATGTGCCGGATTGAGATTGCCGACGATCCGTCGTGCGATCCCGATCGCATGGCTGTCGCTTTGCGCGTAGTGATCAGTCACGCCCGACTGGCGCGAGTGCACGTCGGCGCCGCCGAGTTCTTCCGCGCTGACGACTTCGCCGGTCGCCGCTTTCACCAGCGGGGGGCCACCGAGGAAGATGGTGCCCTGATTTCTGACGATGATGCTCTCGTCGGACATCGCCGGCACATAGGCGCCGCCTGCCGTGCAGGAACCCATGACGATGGCGATCTGCGGAATGCCCTGCGCGGACATCTGCGCCTGATTGTAGAAGATGCGGCCGAAATGCCGTTCGTCGGGGAAAATATCGTCCTGCTGCGGCAGGAAAGCGCCGCCGGAATCGACCATGTAGATGCACGGCAGGTTATTCTGGCGCGCAATGTCCTGCGCACGTAGATGCTTTTTGACCGTCATCGGATAATAAGTGCCGCCGGTGATTGTGGCGTCGTTGGCAATGATGACGCAGGCGCGCCCCGACACCTGTCCGATGCCGGTCACGATACTGGCGGCATGGACATCGCCGCCATAAAGGCCGTAGGCGGCCATCGGTGACAATTCCAGAAACGCCGTGCCGGGGTCGATCAAAAGATCGATGCGCTCACGCGCCAGCATCTTGCCGCGCGCCTTGTGCTTGGCCCGTGACGCCTGGCCGCCGCCGGCGGCGACTGTCGCCAGCTTCTCGCGCAGGTCCGCGACCAACGCGCGCATCGCTTCCGTATTGCGGGTGAAATCAGCGGAGGACTTGTCGATACTGGAGCGAAGTGTCATGGCCTCCCGCCGCGTAACGTTTTGATCTTGCTTGCTTCCGTCCCTTCAGACGGCTGCGACCCGCAAGGTGTCACTGCTTGGCGGCGAAATGCAACCACAACTTTCGCGACGACATTGAAGAGGCTTGCACTGGGTCACGTGCCCTCAATAAGGCAAACCGAAGTTTCGGAATGTCATGTCCCCGACATTTACCGAGGCAATTTTATTGGTCCACGATCCGCAAGACATCGTCGTGCAAGCGGCCCAGAACCTCACCAAGATCGGCTGGAAACTCAGTGCGTCCAGGGCTCGCTGCGGCGGAATGCGAAATTGTCAGCGTAGGCCACCTGACGGCGCACGGTCTCGCCCGGCTCGATCACCTGATAGGGGATGCCCCGCCGCTCGCAGTAGGCAACCGCCTCTTCCCTGGTATCGAACCGGATGGTGAGTTGCTGCTTCATGTCGCTCGAACTGGTCCAACCCATCAGTGGCTCGACCACGCGGGGCTGCTCGGGCTCGTAATCCAGACGCCATTCCTTGGTGGCGGCCTTGCCCGACTGCATCGCATTTTTGGCGGGCTTGAAAATTCGAGCGATCATGGGGCAGCGAACTCCGTTGGATCAGGCGGCACCGATTGGTGAAATCAGCGCAATTGATATAGTCAGGCTGCCGGCCACCGGCAGGGCGATTCTGCAGCTGACGTATTATATTCCTAAGGTTGGTATAGACTTTCTGGGCTTGCAGAACAATCTCGACCGGACGGTAGGCAGACGTGGTTTATTCCCTTTAGCCCCAGCACGGCGACACCGGATCCATGGAAATTCAGGCCACCCTCCCCGCCAAGGGCCGCGACCTGCGGTTGGACTTTTTCCGCGGCATCGCCAACTGGGCGATCTTCCTCGATCATATCCCGAACAATGTCATCAACTGGGTCACGACCCGGAACTATGGCTTTAGCGACGCCGCCGACCTGTTCGTATTCATCTCGGGCTACACCGCGTCGTTCGTCTACGCAAAAATGATGATTGAACGGGGCTTCATCGTAGGCGCCACCCGGCTGTGGAAGCGGGTCTGGCAGCTCTATGTCGCGCACGTGATCCTGTTCGTCGTTTATGTCGCGGCGATCGGCTGGGTCGCCTATCGCTACTCCGACGCCGAGATCATCAACGAGTTCAACCTCGCCGGGTTTATCGACAATCCGATCCAGACCCTGACCCAGGGACTGCTGCTTCGGTTCAAGCCCGTCAACCTCGATGTGCTGCCGCTCTACATCGTCCTGATGGGGCTTTTCCCGCCGGTGCTATGGCTGCTGCTGCGCAAGCCCGATCTCACGATGCTTGGCTCGCTCCTGCTCTATCTCGCGGCCCGGCAATATGGCTGGAACCTGTCCGCCTATCCGGTCGGGACCTGGTACTTCAACCCGTTCTGCTGGCAATTGCTGTTCGTGTTCGGCGCGTGGTTTGCACTGGGGGGCGCGCTGGAATCGCGCGCCGTCATTCAGTCGCGATACCTGCTGATCGCGGGCACGGCCTACCTCGTCTTCGCGCTGGTGATGACCATGGCCGGACGGTTTGAGGATTTCGGCGCGTTGTTTCCAAAGTGGCTCTACGATGCCTTCAACCCCAACGACAAAACCAACCTCGCGCCCTATCGCGTTCTCCACTTCGTGGTGATCGCGTTCTTCGTCACGCGCTTCGTGCGCAAGGATTGGCGAGGGCTGGAGTGGAAGATTTTCGATCCGCTGGTGAAATGTGGACAGCAGTCGTTGCAGGTGTTCTGTGTCGGCGTGTTCCTCTCCTTCGTTGCGCATTTCATTCTGTCGATGAGCTACGGCTCGATCTGGGCCCAACTTGGCGTCAGCATCGGTGGCCTCGCCATCCTCACGGCAGTCGCCTACTACGGGAACTGGTCCAAGAAGCAGGACAAACCCTCGGCCCGGACGGCGCCGACGGTTGCCCCTGCGAAGCCGCCGCAACCGGCTGAATAAATGGGGTTCACCTTGCTGGCGCTCAGCGAACGGTGTAACCACATCCCCCGTGTCGGGGTATAGCGTAGCCTGGTAGCGCGGCAGTTTTGGGTACTGCAGGTCGGAGGTTCGAATCCTCCTGCCCCGACCAATAAGCATTTGATTATGCTTGATTTTTAACCAGGGATCGTTGCTCCCCCGGTTCGACACCCGAGCGAAACGGCTATGAGAACGCGCATATGGGCGCAGCCGGGCGTTCGCAGTCGCAGGAACGAATCCTCGTTGGGGCGCTGATCGTCGGGTTTGGAATTCTCTGGTTTCTGTTCACCGACCTGTCCCTGGCCTCCGTCGACGTCCATTTCGATCTGAGTGAGATGTCGGTCTGGGTCGAGCATTTCGCATTCGGCTACAAGCATCCCCCGCTCAGCGGATGGATATTCGCGGCGTGGTTCTCGGTCTTTCCGCGCGAGAACTGGGCCGCCCATCTTCTGGCCGCGTCGACTGTCACCGCGACTTTGGCGATCACGTGGTGTCTGCTGCGCGATCATTTGAGTTTTGAGCGCGCTTTACTCGGGCTCGCCGCCCTTGCGCTCGTTCCATTCTATTCGTTTCTGGCGATCAAGTTTAACGCCAACGTTGTCCAGATGCCGTTCTGGGCCGGAGCGCTCCTCTACTATTTGCGCGCTCGTCGTGACGCTCGCACCAAAGATGCTGCACTTGCCGGTATCTTCGCCGCCCTCACCTTTCTCGGAAAATATTGGGGCGTCTACCTGTTAGCGGGAATGGCTGCAGCCTCCGTCGTCGGAGCGGGAGTGCGCCGCTTCTGGACGTCGAAAGCGCCCTATATCATGGCGATTGCCGCGCTTGTCGTAGCGCTGCCGCATCTCGATTGGTTGCTTACCCAACGCGATCACGACACTGACGTGTTTCTCGCACAGAGCGTTTTTTCCCAACGTTCACCACTGGCCGATATCGAGCGCTCGCTCCGCTATCTTGCCGATTGCATCGCCTATATCGTCGCGCCGTTGGTGTTTTTCGCGGCTCTGCTTCCGAGCCGGGCGGCGATCATGGACACGATCTGGCCCAGGGATGAGTTGCGCCAGCAATCGGTGATCCTGCTCGTGGTGCCGTTGGTCGTTCCGACATTTGCCAACGTTGCTTTTCCTCACCGGCTGACGTCGGTGTGGGCCTTTCCGAACTGGGCGATCCTGCCGATCGTCCTCTACGGATCGCCGCTATTGAACGTTCAACGAGTGGCTGCCGTGCGCGCGATTGCCACTGCGGTTGCTGTTGCCGTCGGCTCCGTGATCGCGGCTCCGTGGATCGCCTATCGTCACCTGTCAGACCCGAGCTACTTCCATCGCCAGCATTGGCAGCAACTCGCCAATGCAGCCACAGCCGAATCGCGGGGACCTATCCACTACTTAGTTGCATCACCCGGCATCATCGAAGGGCTGGCCTTCTATCTGCCCTTGGTCAAACCGGTTTCAGCATTTCCCGCAAGCAAGGAGCGGGTTCAGCAGGGATTGGCGGTGATCTGCGCAAGTGGCGACAAGGCATGTGAAGCCGCCGGCGACGCGCTGACGGGACCGGGAGGCTGGTCGGATATACGCCTGTCACGCACCTATTTCGGTGCTGAGGGAGCAACCGCGAACTATCGCATCAAGGTCGCGCCGAAAGGCTGACAACCAAGCTTCCGCAGTGCCCCGAAAACAGAGGCCTTTCGGAGTTCAGCGTGTGCCGAACAGTGGGTGCGCCACCCTGTCACCCGGCTTGATCCCGTACTTCCGGGCTGTTCCGGCGATCACCTCGAGCACACCCTTCGCGGGACCGCCGGATGGGATGATCTTCTCCGATTGCGGGACGGTGTTCTCCGCGATCCGCAGGATGCGGCCATCGGAGCCGATAAAAATCATATCCAGTGAGATGAAGGTATTCTTCATCCACATCGACACGTTCTGTTCTGGCGAGAAGTCGAACAGCATGCCCCGGCCATCGGGCAGCTCCTTGCGGTACATGAGGCCTGTCCTGCGCTGCTCCTCGGTTTTCGCGACCTCAACCGAGAACACGTGCACGCCCGATTTGGTGACGATCTCAAGTGGCTCCAATTGAACCGCGCTTGCCGAGATGCTGTACACCGTCAAAAAACCGACGGTGGCGATCATCGCGGCGACAACACGCAGGAGCGAGATACGGAGCGACGGTCGGAAGTTGAGAATGTTGGCCGTCATTGAAAGCCGGTTATCCGTCATTGATCGAGGTTCGAGCCAGATACCAGATCAGTGACAAAAAGCCAGAACGCTGCGGGCAAGCCGGCACATCTCGGCTTTCAAGATAGCGTTATTGGGAAATGGCCGCATGCCGATCGAACCCGCACGTCACGTGGGGTTCGATCGGGAAGCTTAGTGCGAAGCCAGACCGCCGGCGCCGGTCTCCGGCTGGATTTCGGCGGCCATCATGCCCTTGGAGCCCGGCCCGTAACGGACCAGAACATACTGTCCCGGTCGCAGTTCGGTCATGCCGTAGCGCCGTAACGTCTCCATGTGAACGAAGATGTCCGGCGTGCCGTCGCCCCGGGTCAGGAAGCCAAATCCCCGCAAGCGGTTGAACCATTTCACCTGCGCCCGTTCCAGTCCGCTCGTCGGCGTGACTGTCACGTGGGTGCGCGGGGGGAGCATCTGCGCCGGGTGTATGGCTGTCGACTCGTCCATCGAGACCACACGGAAGGCCTGATAGCCCTTGTTGCGCTGAACGCACTCGCAAACGATCCGTGCGCCTTCGTAGGCGGTCTGATAGCCGTCGCGCCGCAACACGGTGACGTGCAGCAGAATGTCCGGCCAGCCGTTATCCGGGACAATGAATCCATAGCCCTTCGAGGCGTCGAACCATTTGATGACGCCGCGAAGCTCAACCAGATTGGCTGCAACGCCTTCTGGCGCGCCGGTGAACGGATCGACCGAACTACGGTCCAGCGGACCGGAAAAGTCTGTCGATGAAAGGCGTTCGCCCGTACTGCTCAATTCCGGCCTGACAGGCCTCTTGGACTCAAAACCGTCCGACCCCATGACCCCGGACCCCACACATCGTTGCTGTCTGCCACCACGGTGACAACATCAATCTCGTTGCGCCCATCCTTGAGGATTCAAGATGGAACGTCGCGAATCTTGCGATTCGACGATAACACCCCGACACATGAGGCAAAGACAAAAAACCAGTTTAACGCGAGCTATGAACAGCCTTGCGCTGTCGCGAATCAATTTCCGACGAATGGGCCGAGTGTCTCGCCGATATCGTGGCGAATGACGAGGTCAGCAATGTCGTCCTGCTCGGTTGGTTCGTTGTTGATAATCACCAGCCTGGCGCCACTGTTGCGTGCAAGCAGCGGAAATCCGGCCGCCGGCCAAACCACGAGTGATGATCCGATCGCCAGGAACAGATCGCAATTTTCCGATAGCTCTTTTGCGCGGCGCATTTCCTCTTCCGGCATTGCCTGGCCGAATGAGATGGTCGCGCTTTTCACCGGCCCGCCGCACGCTGTGCAGAACGGTGCTTCGCCGGCTTGGTCGAAACGTTCCTTGACCCACGCGATCTCGAAACGTGTCTGGCATGCAATGCAGGCAGCGTAGGTGGTGTTGCCGTGAAGTTCGATCACGTTGTCGGGCGCAAATCCAGAGGCCTGATGCAGATTGTCGATGTTTTGGGTGATGATGGCCGGCACCTTTCCAGCCCTGTAGAGGGACGCAAGTGCGCGATGCCCTCGCCCCGGCTTGGCGGCAGAAAAACTCTCCTGCATCGCAAGGCGTCTGCGCCAGGATTCATCTCGCGCTTCCTGACTGGCAACGAATTCGTCGAACGGAATCGGCCGATAGCGCGTCCAGATTCCGCCGGGAGACCGAAAGTCCGGAATGCCGCATTCCGTTGAAATCCCGGCGCCGGTGAAAGGCACGATGATCGACGCGGTAGCGATCATCTCGCCAAGCCGTTCAATCCCACTGGCGATATCCGATACAATCATGAAGTTCGCACAATCCCTGAGATTATCGTCGGTGATATTTGCGCATGAGCGAGTTCGATTTCAATCTTTCTGTCTGCGCAACAAAGCCCGGAACCAACCGGCTTCGGCTTGGTTGTTGCCCGATGACGGGCCGACCGATCGTGCTCGACCGGCCTTTCACGTGGAGACTGTAATGCCGTATGCCCTTTTTTGTGACGACGCGAAAATCAGCAAGGCTTACAGGACGGAGGCAGAGGTCTGGAAACATGCCTCCGAAAACGGGTTGGTGGTGGATGTTGCGTCGGACGCCGAACATCCGACGCCCCGGCGGATACTCGACAACGAGTACGAGATCCGGCCGTGTGCTGAGGACCCTCCCGAGAAATCCAACCCCGCGGCGACTGATGTCGTCTTGCCGAAATCCGCCAAGAGATCATGAGATCCCGACGATGATGCAGGCGCGGTCGCGCGCATGTCGCTGTCCGAACTCGTTCGTGGTAAGATGGCGGCGTCAAATTCGAACTGGATACGCTTCCGAAGGATAAGAAACATGCGTTATCTGCATACGATGTTGCGCGTGCGTAATCTCGACGCGGCAATGAAATTCTATGACGATGCTTTGGGACTGAAGGAAGTCCGCCGTGTCGACAATGACAAGGGGCGTTTCACCCTTGTGTTTCTATGCGCGCCCGAGGACGAAGCGCTGCTTAAACAATCCAAGGGACGCGGCGCCCCGCTGGTTGAGTTGACCTACAACTGGGATGAAGAGAAATACGGTGAAGATCGCTATTTTGGTCATCTCGCCTACGAAGTCGACGACATCTACGCAACCTGCGATCGACTGATGAAGCTTGGCATCACCATCAATCGTCCGCCGCGCGATGGTCAGATGGCGTTTGTACGTTCGCCCGATTTGCATTCGATTGAGCTGCTGCAGAAAGGCGATGCGCGGCCGCCGCAAGAGCCATGGAGCTCAATGCCAAATACCGGACATTGGTGACCGGCTTACACCTCGTCTGCTTCTGAGGAACTTTGATGCGCGCCACACGTTCTTCCTGCGAGGGTCAGACAATGCTGGAGGAGATGAGAATGGCGAGAGGATTGCTGTTGTGGTTGTTGGGTGTGCCGATCCCGATCATCATTCTGCTTTGGCTGTTCTTCGGTCGCTAGGCAGCACATGGTTATCGGTAGCCGAGGCCCCGCACTGAGCGGGGCCTTTGTTTTTCGGGTTAACGATTGGCGCGTGCTTTAAGTATTCGATCAAGAAACCATTGCCCGCACGACATTTCTGTCGATAAGGTGACCTCTCTTCACCGGACCACCGTACGGCGGTCGATAGTTCATGTCGGAAATACAGAAAGCTGAATCGGACCCAACTCTCCCGGCGACCACGCCGGAGGTCGAGTTTGCTTTGGTGCTTTCGCGCGTCATCGAAACGATGAAGCAGGATCCTGCCCAGTTGCGGCAGAACATCTATGAACTGGCGCGGATGAAGCTGCGACGGGATCTGCTTCAGGGCGATCCCCGTGAAGCTGACCGGCTCAAGCAGGCACTCGAAACTGCCATCGTCGGCGTCGAGTCCTTTTCGCAAAAGCAGGATACGCAGGCTTATACCCTCACCTCCAATCCGGCGATCGCCCCATCCGCCACACATTCGAAAGCTGCCCTTTCGTACATTGACCGGTCGCTATCCTCAGCGGGAACACCTGCGGGGACATACGACGCGAGCGTTGTCGAAGAATCCACGCCACGACGAAGCGCGAAGCAGCAGCCCAAACACCGCTCTGCGACATCCTCATCAAAAGCCTGGGTTGGTCTCGGTGTTGGCGTCTTGGCACTGATCCTGTGCGCAGCGGCGGTGAGATATTCCGGCTTGTGGGCTGGTTTCAGTCGCTCGGTGAAGAACGAGCCCGCTGTAGCAAAAGTGGTGCATCCCTCAGTCACGCCTGCCGTAACGCCAGCGCCAGTTGCTCCAGCGACCGCCGAACCACCTCGCCCGGATTTTCCGGTCCCGACGACATACGGGACCTATGCCATTAGCGGTGGCAAGCTTATCGAACTTGAAGTGCTGCCGGGACAGGTGCCCGATCGTCGGATCGCCATGTCTGCGCCGATCACGACGCCGAGCCACGCAACAGTTCCCGACGGCTCGCCAAGCTTTGTGATCTTTCGTCGCGATCTGGCAAATCTGGCGCAGGATCGGGTCGAGGCTCGCGTGGTGGCCCGGATTGCCCGAACCCTGAAATTCGGGGCGGACAACAAGCCGTCGACTGCGGCAGAAGGCAATCTTTGGGTGATCCGCAATATCGCCTATCAATTTAAGATTGCGCCCGTGCCCGGCTATCCCGAGATGGTTCTGCTTCGCCCGGAAAGCCCGGACCCGCTTCCACCGGGCCGCTATGTGCTGTCACTGAAGCGGCAGCCGTACGATTTCACGGTCGCTGGCACGCCCAAGGACGCCGATCACTGCCTCGAGCGCACAGAGGCTGCCAATGGAATCTTCTATTCGCCGTGCAAGGCACCGTAATCGCCGGACCATGATGGCTGGCGATATTCGTGTGTCAGTGTGAAAAATTGAGATAAGACATTGATTTTGCTGGCGCTCCCTAGCGGAATCGAACCGCTCTCTCCACCGTGAAAGGGTGGCGTCCTAACCGATAGACGAAGGGAGCGAAAAGGCTGACCCGACGATGGCAGGAAATCCGGCCGTGCCTGGTCATTTCGCACTGAACAGCAAAAATCCGCAACCAAATCAATATCTTGGATTTTGATTGATAGCGGGCGGACCAGAATCTGGCCAACGCGCGGCAACGTATACTGACGTTTGGGCACAGCGGCAAGCACCCTCACACCGTTCATTGCATGGTGACCCGCGCCCTCGTTGTCGTAGCCACCCGGCTGGAAAGCCGCAATCGCATCTGTCCCGCGTTGACGTTCGAAGACGAGCGCCACTGAAGCGCAACAACGGCATGGCGCGCGCTGGCAATTTCCGCGCGAGGCGTTTCGCGGTAAGGTTGATGTCACGCAGCGCAGCAGCGCAATGGAGAGATTCCATGACAACGCCACAGGATATGGATCGCCTTCACGCCCGGATGCAGCAAGCCGTCAAATCCCATTGGAAGGGATTTCTGATCGAAGGGATCGTTCTGGTCATCCTTGGCCTCGCAGCCATCATCGTGCCACCGCTGGCCAGCGTTGCCGTTGCCATCTTCCTGGGCTGGATGTTTCTCATCAGCGGTGTCGTCGGCTTGTTCCTGACTTTTTCCGCACGCGAGGCTCCGGGATTCTGGTGGGCATTGATCTCAGCTGCCATAGCCCTCGCCGCCGGCGTTATCCTGCTGTGGCGACCGCTGCAGGGTACCCTCACCCTGACCATCATCCTGGGCATTTATTTCGTCGCCGAGGGCGTTGCGACGATCATGTACGCTCTCGAGCACCGGCGCGAGTTGATCGGCCGCTGGGGCTGGCTGATGGCCGCGGGTCTGGTGGATATCATCATCGCCGGGATGATCATTACCGGCCTGCCCGGCTCGGCGGCCTGGGCGATCGGTCTTCTGGTTGGAATCAACCTTGTGTTCGGCGGTTCGTCGCTGATCGGAATGGCGCTGGCCGCACGAAAGGCGTAACGGTCAGCAGCCGCGGCAGATGCTCTTGATCTTGCGGTTAACTTCCTTGTCCTCTGCCGACTCCTGATAGCCGCCGTTGTCGGAAGACGGCACCGCGTCCCGGCGCGGTTGCCGATGGCCTACCGGTGCCTCCGGCACGCCTGCGGCGGCGGGAGCCTCCGGGACCGTGACCGACTTTCTCGACGCTTGGGCGAATGTCAGCGATGTGCTGGCCAGGACAAGCCCGACGGCAATGATAAACAGCTTTCGCATCTTACGCCTCCTTCGATGTCTTTTCACAAACGGCCCGGCACTTCGATCGTTCCGCAGTTGCGACGGCCTTGTGCAGTACAGTCCTGAGCTTTCCGCACATCTGCCATTGCTCCAAGCAACCAGATTCCCGCAACAACCAACACGATAAAAAAGCCGAGCATCACAATATTCTCAAGCGCCCGGTTGCCATCATCTTCCGGTGGCTGGTCATCGCTCATCGGATCAGGTTACGTCCGTCGGCGGATACTGGTGCACGTCGCCACAGTAATCGACGATACGATATGCCGCAGCGTCGGGGTTTTCACGTTGTCGCGAAAGATAGTCCGGGCCGATCGGCACCTTTCCCTTACCACCCGGAATGTCGAGCACGTAATCCGGCTGGCACAGGCCGGAGACGCGGCCGCGCAGCGCCCGCATCAATTCCTGTCCTTCTTCGATGGATGTTCGCAGATGCGCCGTCCCCGGCGCGAGATCGCCATGATGTAGATAGTAGGGCTTGATCCGGCATTCGACCAAGCTCCGCATCAAAGCGGCAAGAGTTTCGGGGTCGTCATTGACCCCACGTAACAACACCGATTGGCTGACCAGCGGGATTCCCGCATCTGCCATGCGCGCGATGGCGGCTCGCGCAATCTCGCTTAGTTCGCGCGGATGGTTGGCGTGAATGGCCATCCATGTGGTCGCGCCGGGTGCCTTCAAACCCGCTACAACCTCATCGGTGATCCGCGCCGGATCGGCGACCGGCACGCGGGTGTGGATGCGGATCACCTTCACATGAGGAATCGCCGCAAGATCAGCCATGATCTCGCGCAGACGTCGCGCCGACAACATCAGCGGGTCGCCGCCGGTGAGGATCACTTCCCAGATTTGGGGGTGATTGCGAATGTAGTCGAGACCCCGGCGATAGGCGTCGGTTGATAGCGCCGTTTCTTTACCCGGACCGACCATCTCGCGGCGGAAGCAGAACCGGCAGTAGACCGCGCAGACGTGTACGAGCTTGAACAACACGCGATCGGGATAGCGATGGACGATGCCTTCAACCGGCGAATGTGGATGGTCGCCGATCGGGTCCGCCATTTCACCGGGCTCGGTGGCGAGCTCGGCTGCATCGGGCACATACTGCCGTGCGATAGGATCGTTCGGATCGTTCGCATCGATCAATTCGGCAACAGCAGGCGTGATCGCGACCGCATAACGCGCCGCAACGCGGGCAAGCTCGGGCAATGCTTCGTATGGCGCAAGCTTGTGCGCGACGATCTCTTCTGCCTGACGGAGGGTCGATGTGATCTTCATGGCATCCCCACCGGGAGCTGCCAGATCACCTGATCAACCCGTGTCGCGCCGCTTGCCAGCATCACCAGACGATCGAAACCGAGTGCCACGCCGCTTGCCGGCGGCATGTGCGCAACCGCAGCCAGAAAGTCATCATCCAGCGGATAACGCTCGCCATAGCGGCGTTGCTTCTCGTCCATCGCCTCGTCGAACCGGCGTCGCTGCTCTTCAGCATCGATCAGTTCGCCAAAGCCGTTCGCAAGTTCGACGCCGCAGGCATAGACCTCGAACCTCTCGGCCACCCGTGGATCGGATGCTTTCACGCGCGCCAGTGCTGCTTCGGGCGCGGGATATTCGTAGAGCACGGTGAGACGGCCTTGTCCCAGATGCGGCTCGACGTGTTCGACCAACACCTTGCTGAAGATGTCCGACCATGTGTCGTCTGCAGTTATACGAACGATCTTTGAAGCCGCTGCCGCCAATGCGTCGCGATCGGTGCCGCGAACCGAAATCGTCGCGAGCAGATCGATCTTCGCAAAGTGCGCGAACGCGTCCGCAACCGTAAGCATTTCCGGCTGGGCAAGCGGATCGACGGTTTTGCCGCGGAAAGAGAACGGGCCAATGCCCGTCGCCTGCGCGGCTCGCGCGATGATGGTGACACAATCAGCGATGACCGCCTCATAGCTCTCATTGGCGCGGTACCACTCGAGCATGGTGAATTCGGTCAGATGCAGCGCGCCGCCTTCCCGATCCCGGAATACGCGCGCGAGCTCAAAAATCCGACTTTCCCCCGCCGCCAGCAGCTTCTTGCAGGCGAACTCCGGCGAGGTCCGCAGATAGCGCCGGGATCGCTCGTCCGAGGATGAGCGCAGTTCCGTCACCGGCGCGTGGAGATGGGTCTCGTTGCCGGGAGAAACCTGCAATACGCCGGTTTCGACCTCCGTGAACCCTTGGTCCTCGAACCAGCTCCTGACGGCCCTGACAATCGCCGTCCGGGCCTGCAGGAACGGCCTGCGGTCCTGATAACGCTCAGGAATCCACCATGGTGAGGGCGCATCCACGGCGTTCATTGCCGGAAAGCCCGGTTTTGGCGCAAAATGCTGGCGTATACGCGACAAATCAGTATGTTGCGGCCCGAAACAACCCGGCCGGCCTCCGTGCTGTACCCATTCGGCGCCCGGCTCCGAACATCAGGGAACTTATCTGTGAGAGTCATCGCCAGTTCGATCCGCAAGGGCAACATCATTGAGCAGGACGGCAAGCTATACGTCGTGTTGACGGCGGAAAACATCCATCCCGGCAAGGGCACCCCCGTCAGCCAGATCGAAATGCGCCGAATCAGCGACGGTGTGAAGATCTCCGAGCGCTTTAAGACCACGGACCAGGTCGAGCGCGCGTTCGTCGAGGATCGCGACTTCAACTATCTCTATGAAGACGGCGACGGCTTCCACTTCATGAACAACGAGACTTACGACCAGCTTCTCGTTCCAAAGGACGTGGTCGGCAATGCCGCGCCATACCTGCAGGAAAACATGACCGTGAAGCTCTCGATCCATGAGGGCACAGCGGTCGCCATCACCCTGCCCCAGCGCGCCACGCTTGAAGTCGTCGAGACCGAGCCGGTCACCAAGGGCCAGACCGCATCGTCGTCCTACAAGCCAGCGGTGCTTTCCAACGGCGTGCGCACCGCCGTGCCGCCCCATATTGGCACTGGAACGCGGATCGTCGTGCTGACCGAAGACGGCTCCTACGTCGAGCGCGCCAAGGACTAAGCGCAGAACGGAAATGATTTGACGCGGAAGTACGCTGCAAATCTGGGAAGCATGACATCCGGCCGTGTCGCCGGATGTCTCCTTGGTGCGATGGCAGCGACCCTTGCACCCGGTGGCCTTCGCGACAGCCGCGCGGGCGACTTCAAGACACCCTCAATCTCCGTCGTTCAGCCCGACTGGCAGGCAGCCGTCAACCAGCTCAAGGTCGAGACCAGCGGCATCAACCGGCTCGTGTTCGCAGTTGGAACCCGTTCCCGGAAGCAGGTCCGCCGCGCCGCGCCCGCGCTTTGGCAACTCAACGCCCTCACCGCCGATTTCTTTGCCGGGATCAATCGCAGCCCGGTGCCGGTGCTGCTCCCGTTCGATACTGCGAGGTTTCTCGGTGACCGCACGCCGGATATCTCGGCTGCTCGGTATCAGGCCGGCTTTCGACCGGCGAGTATGTTCGACGCCGGTCCTGCTGGTTATGACGCTGTATTCACCATCGAGCCTGGCGACGGTGACTTGCCGCGTCGTGTTTATGCGAAGCCGGTACAGATCCAGATCACCGGCTCATTGCTGCTCTACGATATCGACGATCCGCGGGCCGGCCAGGGCATACAGGTCAAGTCGCTTGCATCGCAGTTCCCCGATCTGCGCCGTGTCATTCGCGAGGGATCGGTTCGCTACGCATTCACGCGTTTCGGCGTCCCTTACGTCGTGTTCATTCAGTGCCGCGATAGCGTTCCGCGAACAAAACGTCTGGCGTGCCGAGAGGCCTCGGCCGTCGCGGAGCATTTCCTGAAATCGCTGCGTGTCGTCGGCGGCATGCCGTCAACGCCGCGCCGAAATGTCGAATCCGTCAAGGTGGAAAGGCCGATCGCCGCCTCGCCTGATTTCACCTATCGTCGATCGGGCGAGATCATCGCCAACAGCGGCTATAAACAGCAGCCCGGTCATCGCGACGATACGGTGTATGCGCAGATCCGCTTCCCGCTGGCAGACGCGCCGGCTTACGCCAATTCGCAATCCTTCCTGAACTGGGGCGACTGCTATCATACCGGCCGGGTTGGTTGGCGACCGGTCAAGGGCGATGACTATCGATGTAAGCGTAACGACAAAAAGCTGGTGTTCGATGAGTCTGCCGAAGAGAACTACAGCTATCCGTGGCAGGACAATTTCTGTGAGACACGCGACTTCGAAGTCGGCCAGTGCGCCAATGGTTATGGCCATCAGGGTCAGGATATCCGCCCGCCGTCATGTCTGATGAAAAACGACGGCGCTGATCGATGTCTGCCGGGAAAGTTCGCCGCCGTCGCTGTGCGGGAAGGCACAATCGTTCGGGCCGCCAAACAGCAGGCGGTCCATCTGGCCGTGAATAATCCCAACGAGCACATCCGTTTTCGCTACATGCACATGAACCCGGCGCATCTCGATGAGGATCATGTCCTTCACGGCCGCCGCGTCATGGAAGGCGAAAAGATCGGGATGGTGGCGAATTTCCAGGATTATGCTGGCGGCACCACCAACCATCTCCATTTCGACGTTCAGGTATTCACGCGGGACGGCTGGCTTTGGGTCAATCCTTACGTCACCCTGATCGCATCCTATGAACGGCTGATCGGCGGCCATGGTCGCGAATATGCTCCGCCCTCGCCCGACGCTCCGGCCGTCGCCCATGCGGAACCAGGCAACGAATCCAAAGAGCCATCGAGCCAGTAAAGCCGCTCGTGCGGCAGATTGGGCTTTGCGGGAACCGTTTCCCTGCCGCTAGACTTCGGCCATGACCGATGCCGATTCCCAATTTGAACAGATGACAATGACCCGCCGCGCCGTGCTGATGGGTGCGGCCGGCACGGGTGCGCTCGCGTTGACGAGTGCAGCGGCCCTGGCCGCGCCTGCAGGCTTCGACCAATGGCGCGATGCTTTCCGCGCCAAGGCCAGAGCGAAAGGCGTTTCCGACGCCACGTATACGCGCGTGATGGGCCATATCGAGCCTGACATGAGCGTGTTCGCGAAGATGCGGAAACAGCCGGAATTCAATGAACAACTTTGGCAGTATATCAATCGCCGAGTATCCGACTGGCGCATCCAGGCTGGCGAGGTGGCGCTGAAGAAATACGGCTCGCTGTTTGCGCGGATTGAGAAGGACTTTGGCGTCGAGCGAGGCACTTTGCTCGCGCTGTGGGGCGTCGAAACCGCGTACGGCGACCCGCTGGTGCAGAAGAACCATATGCGGCCGATCTTTCCATCGCTCGCCGCCTTGGCGTGGCGCGAGCCGCGCCGCAAGGCCTATTGGGAAACCGAACTGATCAACGCGCTCCGTATCGTCGACAAGGGCTGGAGCACGCCGGAGGAAATGCGTGGCTCATGGGCCGGCGCTATGGGCCACACCCAATGGATGCCGGAAGTCTGGCTCAATGTCGGATTCGACTATGACGGCGATGGCCGCGTGTCGCCGTTTGGCAGCCCGGCCGATGCGCTGGGATCGAGCGCGCGATTTCTCGTCAATCGCGGCAAGTATCGTCGCAATGAGCATTGGGGCTATGAGGTCAATGTCGCGGGAGGTGCGCGGGGCGGCAAGCATTCCTATGCCGACTGGGCGGCATCCGGTATCAGGCGTGCTGACGGCAAGCCGTTTCCACGCCCCGGCGATCACGCGCAACTCTGGACGCCGGTGCAAGGTGGCCCGTCCTTTCTGCTCGGCCAGAACTTCTACGCCGTGCGCAGCTATAACCCGTCAATGAACTACGCCCTTGCCATCGTCCATCTCGGCGATCGCATTCTCGGTGATGGCCCGTTCATCCATCCGTTCCCCGGCTCCGAGCGTGCGCTGACGCTGGCCGAGGTACAGGAAATGCAGACACGCCTTACGAAAGCTGGATTCGACACCGGCGGCACCGACGGCCGTGTCGGCAACGACACCATGAAGGCGGTGAAGGATTTTCAGGTCAAGGCAGGACTTTCGCCGGCCGATGGCTACGGCGGATTGAAGGTCCTGGCGCGGCTGCGTGGAATGTAGCCTCTAGCGGATCACGGCCGGGCCGGGATCAGGCACCGCGACATCCGTCACGCGCAGTTGTACGCGCTCCGCGCCTTGCCAGCGATCGACCGCCAGCGACCCTGCGATATGCAGCGGCTGTCCGCGATTTTCCAGCAGCGCATTGCCGAGCTTCTGGCCGATTGCGCGAAATGCCATGCCATTCACGATTGCACCGTCGCCCGATTTGAAGCGCAAGCGCAGATGCGCCTGCCCGACCTCATCGGCATAGACCAGTTGATGCGCCGGCAGCGCAATCAGCGGTTCGGGATTGGCGGCACCGAATGGCCCGGCGCGATTGAGCGTGTTGACAAACTCGGTCGTCACCGCACGCGCGCTAACGGCACCATCGATGTACAACTCATTGATATGCCGCGCTTCGGCCACGGACGACGCCAATGCCGCTTCGATATAGGCGCGGAATTCAGCGAGGCGTTCCTTCTTCAGGGTGACGCCTGCCGCCATCGCATGGCCGCCGCCCTTGAGCAAGATGCCATCCTGCACGGCTTGCCGCACCGCCTTGCCGAGATCGACGCCGGTGATCGACCGCCCCGATCCGGTGCCCAGCCCACCCGGCTCCAGCGCGATAGCGAACGCAGGCCGGCCGAACTTCTCCTTTAGGCGCGACGCCACCAACCCGACCACGCCGGGATGCCAGCCTTCGGAGGCGGTGACGACGACCGCGCCCTTGTCCTCGGAGCCAAGCGATGCCAGCGCTTCCGCTTCGGCCTGCGCTTCGGCCATCTGCTCGATGACGCGGCGTTCGGTATTGAGGCGATCGAGTTCGGCTGCGATCCGAGCTGCTTCCGAAATGTCACCTTCGAGTAGCAGCCGCACGCCGAGATCGGCGCGGCCGATGCGTCCCCCAGCATTGATGCGCGGTCCGAGCATGAAACCGAGATGCCATGCTTCCGGCGGGCCATTGAGTCGGGCGATATCCATCAACGCGGTGTGGCCGACGTGATCGCGGCGGCGCATTGCGATCAGGCCCTTGGCGACGAAGGCGCGGTTGAGACCAAGCAGCGGCGCAACGTCGGCGACGGTGCCGAGAGCGACATGATGCAGCACACCGAGCAGGTCCGGCTCGGGCATCTCTGCCGTCCAGAACCCGCGCCCACGCAATTCACGATTGACCGCAACCAGCGTGATGAACACCAGCCCGACTGCCGCAAGGTGGCCAAGTCCCGACAGATCGTCGAGCCTGTTGGGATTGACCAGCGCATCGACAACAGGAAGCTCGTCGCCGCATTGGTGATGGTCAATCACCACCACATCCATGCCGAGCCGCTTGGCCTCCGCCAGCGGTTCGATGCTGGTGGTGCCGCAATCGACGGTGATCAGCAGCTTCGCGCCCTTGTCGGCAAGCCCCCGGATCGCCTCGACGTTGGGGCCATAGCCTTCAAAGATGCGATCAGGAATGTGGATCAGCGGATCGAGACCGCAATGGCGAAGGTGCCACGCGAGCAAGGCGGACGACGTCGCGCCATCGACGTCGTAATCGCCGAAGATCGCGATCTTCTCTCGTCGCGCGACCGCGTCGGCGATGCGGTGCGCTGCAGCTTCCATCTGCGTCACCGTGAACGGATCCGGCATCAATTTACGGATGGTCGGATCGAGGAAATCATCTACAGCATCGATATCGATGCCACGCCCCGCGATGACGCGGGCCAGCATTTCAGGGAGGTTGTGACGCTGGGCAATGGCAAGAGCACGCGCGGCGCCGCGCGCATCCAACCGATCGCGCCACAGTTTGCCGGTCGCGGAATAGTTGACGCCCAGGAATGCGAGCGGCGCTTCAACAGGCAATGCGGATGCAGGGGGAGTCATGAGGAAATCCGCGGTTAAATACGGTGCAGAGCAATTCAAGACCGAGCAGCAGTGACCTAGCAGCCGAGTTGCGCCGCGAGATCGTCGATACCCTTGGCCACGTAGTTCCACTTCCCGTCCGGCGCGAAATCCTTCTTCTGGTGAGGGCCGTACTCAGTCGGGCGTGGAATGAACGCTGTCTTTAGTCCGAACGACTGGGCCGCTGCGAGATCGTCATTGTGGGCGGCAACCATCATCACTTCCGACGGATCGAGGCCGAGAATGCGCGCTGCACCGACATAGGCTTCGCGGTCCGGCTTGTAGTGACCGAACACCTCGGCACTCAGCACCAGATCCCATGGTAGACCTGCGCGCTTCGCCATGTTCGCCAGCAGCCCGACGTTGCCGTTCGACAGTGGGCTGATCATGAATTTGGTCTTGAGCCGCGTCAGTCCCGGCACACTGTCCGACCATGGATCGAGGCGATGCCAGCCGCTGGTAAGATAATCGAAATCGGCAGCCGTGAGGCTGGTGATGCCGAGGCGCGCAGTGAGCGGCTCGATCGATTGTCGCTGCAACGTATCGAGAATGACAAATCCGCGCTCTGGGTGCTTCCGCACTTCATCCATCGACGGCCTGTAGGCCCCGCGCCATGCATCGACCAGGGCGGCCCAGTCAGCGTCGATACCCCTGGCCTTGCCCCATGCGGTGAAGTCCGCAATCAGGCTGCCGCGCCAGTCCACGACAGTTCCGAACACATCGAACACCAATGCCTTGATGGTCGGAACCATTCTTAAATCCTAGAAAACCTTGCGATACTGCATGAAACCGGAATCGTCAGCGACCTGATCGTACAGGATCCGCGCCTGCGCGTTGGTGGTCTGGGTCAGCCAGTACACCCTGCTCGCGCCGGCCTGTCGAGCCTTGTCATAGACGGCCTCTATCAGCGCGCGGCCGAGGCCATGGCCACGCCCGCTCTCGGCGACGAACAGGTCCTGCAGATAGCAGTAGTTGCCCGGTGTCCACGTCGAGCGATGAAAGATGTAGTGGACGATACCCGTCAGTTTGCCGTCGACATAGGCACCAAGCAGAAACATCGGCTCGTTGGCGTCGTGGAAACGCTTCCACGCCACGTCGGTGTTTTCCGGCGGTAGCTTGGTTTTGTAGAAGGCGAGATAACCCTGCCAGAGCGGCTCCCATGCCGCGCGCTCATCTTCGCCAACCGGACGGATCGATACGCGCTCAGACATGGAGAGGTCCCCTTAGTCGAGGTGGAATTTTTCGAACTGACGATGTTCAGCCTTGATGTAGCGGACGGTGCCGGTCACCGAACGCATCACCACGGTTTCGGTCTCGATGGTGTTCTTGCGGAACTTGACGCCCGAGAGCAGCGAACCGTCGGTCACGCCGGTCGCAGCAAACAGGCAGTCGCCCTTCACCATGTCCTCGATGCCGTAGATCATGTTGGGGTCCTTGATCCCCATCTTGGCCGAGCGTTCGCGTTTCTCTTCAGTGTCGAGGATCAGGCGGCATTGCATCTGCCCGCCGATACAGCGCAGCGCGGCCGCGGCAAGCACGCCTTCCGGCGCACCGCCGGTGCCGATGTAGATATCGACGCCGGTGTTATCCGGATCGGCCGTGTGGATGACGCCGGCGACGTCGCCGTCCGTGATCAGGCGGACTGCAGCGCCGGTGCTGCGAACCGCATTGATGATCTCGGCGTGACGCGGGCGATCGAGCACCAGCGCGGTGATGGCGGATGGATGAACGTCCTTGGCGCGCGCCAGCCGGCGGATATTCTCGGCCGGCGGAGCGTCAAGATCGACAACGTTTTTCGGATAACCGGGGCCGACAGCGATCTTCTGCATGTAGACGTCAGGCGCGTTCAGCAGCGTGCCGCCCTCAGCCATCGCCATGGTTGCAATGGAGCCCGGCATGTTCTTGGCGCACAGGGTCGTGCCCTCGAGCGGATCCACGGCAATGTCCACCTGCGGACCACCTTCGGCGCCGACCTTCTCGCCAATGAACAGCATCGGGGCTTCGTCGCGCTCGCCCTCGCCGATCACGATCGTGCCCTGAATTGGAATCTTGTTGAGCTCGCGCCGCATCGCGTCGACCGCCGCCTGGTCGGCTGCCTTTTCGTTGCCGTGTCCGCGCAGCCGCGCAGCCGACACCGCCGCACGCTCGGTCACGCGGACGATTTCCAGTGTCAGAATGCGCTCCAGCAACAATTGCGGCGGGACGGAAATCGTGGACATCAGCTCAACTCCTTAAAACTCGCTATCGATCGGGCCGGTTCGACAGTGCGATCCAACCCTATCAGTTCTTCTCTATGCGGATCACCTGCGGGCGACCGGTTATCACCCGGTCTTGCTGGACAGCCTGCAGGGCTCGCCGGACCGCATCTTCCGTGGTGGCATAGGTGATCAGGATGACGGGAACGGGCGACGACTTGCCGCTTGCTCCTACACCATCGAACGCGCCATCCGGATGACGTTGGACGATGGATTCAATGGAAATTTTCTGTTCGGCCAGCCGCGTCGCGATGGTGGCTGCCGTTCCGGCGAGGTCACGTGCCATCAGGCGGATATAGTAGCCACCCTCATGGCGTCGCATCGGCGCCTTTGAGGTGATTTTAAGCCGGTCCACAGGTCGGCCGAACGGCAGGGCCCTGATGCCCCGCGCCACGTCGGCGATGTCGGCAACGACAGCGGACGCCGTGGCGCCTCCGCCGGCGCCCGGCCCGACCAGAGTGATGGGCGGAATACCATCGCCGTCGATTGTGACGGCGTTAGTGACGTCCATAACCTGTGCGATCGATGACGATTTCGGCACCATGGTCGGGTGTACGCGCTGCTCGATTCCGGTTTCGGTGCGAACCGCAACGCCAAGCAGCTTGACGCGATAACCGAGATCTTCGGCCGCGCGCAAATCTTCCGGCGCGATCGACGAGATGCCCTCGACGTAGACGGCGCTCTGGTTGACCTTGGTACCGAATGCGAGGCTCGCGAGAATGGCGAGCTTTTGCGCGGTGTCATGACCGTCTACGTCGAAGGACGGATTGGCTTCAGCGTAGCCGAGCCGCTGCGCATCCTTCAGGCACTCTGCAAACGACAATCCTTCCCGCTCCATGCGGGTGAGGATGTAATTACAGGTGCCGTTGAGGATGCCGTAGACCCGGTTGACATCCGTACCTGCCAGGCCTTCGCGCAGCGTCTTGATGACCGGGATCGCGGCGCCGACAGCGGCTTCATAGTTCAAAGCGCCGCCATGCTTTTCAGCAAGTGTTGCAAGCCGCGAGCCGTGCTTGGCAATCAACGCCTTGTTGGCGGTGACGACCGATTTGCCGTTCTTCAAAGCGGCTTCGATGGCAGACAATGCCGGCTCACCCGAGCCACCCATCAGTTCGACGAAGCAGTCGATCCGTGGATCGTTGGCGAGCGCGAGCGGGCTCTTCGCCCAGTCGATCCCGCGCAGATCAAGCTTGCGCTTCTTGATTTTTGAACGCGCCGATACAGCGACAACCCGTACACCGCGACCGCAGCGTGCGGACAACACTCGTTTTTGCCGTTCGAGGAGATTGACGACTTCGGCGCCCACAGTGCCGAGCCCCGCAATCCCCACTTTGAGCGGAGCTACCATTTCGTTTCAGACCTGCCGGAGGATTTATCGCCGGTTGGCGAGAGGAACCACGTTGTGCAACGTTTCCATGCCGGTATCAAGGAAGCGCCGGATATTGCGCGCAGCCTGCCGGATACGTTGCTCATTCTCGACCAGCGCGATCCGGACATAGCCCTCGCCGTGCTCGCCGAAGGCGACGCCGGGCGACACCACGACGCCGGATTTTTCGACCATCAGGGTGGCGAACTGCATGCTGCCGACCTCGCGGAATTTCTCCGGCAACGGCGCCCATGCGAACATCGAAGCCGACGGCGGCGGGATCACCCAGCCGGCGCGACCGAACGACTCCACCAGCGTGTCGCGACGCTTGCGGTAGGTTTCGCGCATTTCGCTGATGCAATCCTGCGGTCCGTTGAGCGCAGCTGTCGCCGCCACCTGAACCGGCGTGAACGCGCCGTAGTCGAGATAGGACTTCACACGCGCCAGCGCCGCGATGATCCGCTCATTGCCGACCGCAAAGCCCATGCGCCAACCGGCCATCGAGAAGGTCTTCGACATCGAGGTGAACTCGACCGTGACATCGATCGCGCCCGGCACCTGCAAGACAGACGGCGGCGGATTGCCGTCGAAATACAGTTCGGCATAGGCAAGATCGGACAGGATGAAAATCTCGTGCTTCTTCGCGAAGGCCACGAGGTCCTTATAGAAATCGAGACTCGCCACATAGGCCGTCGGGTTCGACGGGTAGCAGGCGATCATCGCGATCGGCTTGGGAATTGAATGGACGATGGCACGCTCAAGCGCGGAGAACAGTTGCGGTGTCGGCTCGGCCGGCACGGAGCGAACCACGCCACCCGCCATCAGGAATCCGAAGGCATGGATCGGGTAGCTCGGGTTCGGCACCAGCACGACATCGCCCGGCGAGGTGATAGCCTGTGCGACGTTGGCGAAGCCCTCCTTCGAGCCAAGGGTGGCGACGATCTGGGTTTCGGGGTTGAGCTTCACGCCAAACCGGCGCTCGTAATAGGCCGCCTGAGCCCTACGCAGCCCGGGGATGCCGCGCGACGCCGAGTAACGATCCGTGCGTGGCTTGCCGAGGGTCTCCTTGAGTTTTTCGATCACGTGGGGCGGCGTCGAAAGGTCGGGATTTCCCATGCCCATGTCGATGATGTCGGCGCCGGCATTGCGTGCGGCCGCCTTGGCCCGGTTGACTTGCTCGAAAACGTAAGGCGGCAAACGACGAATGCGGTAAAACTCTTCCATGGGTCCTAGGCTCCGGGAACCGGCAACGAGTGATCGGTAGCGCCTGCCCCAGAAGCGGAAAACCCGACCAAGCGGCAAAACGCTGTATTCCGGCCAATAAACACGAATTCAGGCACTATTCCGGTGACCGAACCGGGAGAATTCGCGTCGCATTGAGCTGAATCGAACCCTTTTTAACACGAACCCTTGTTCACGCCAGCCAAAGCACGAAAAAGTCAGTCATTTCGGCGTTGAATGGCGTTCTGGCGATCTCGGGCGGCCGCCAGGTCCTTCTCCATCTGGTTCTGCTGGTCGGGGGTCAGGAGGGTGTCCTCCCGAGGTGGCGGGACGTCGTGCACTGGCAGGTAGGCGGCCGGGGTCTCAGGCCGCGGCGGGGTGTTGGCCGGGAGCCCGACCACGGGCAGATCGGCAACCGGAAGCGAGCAGCCGCCAAGGGTGCAGGCAGCCAACACCATCAGCACGGGCGCAAATCTACGCCCCGCGTCCTGACGCCTTACACGCGAACCGAACCGATACCCCAAAGTGCCTCACAGACTGGCGCGCCGAATAATCGTCGCGTGACGAATTTGATGATTTTTCTGTCAAACCAAAAACAGTGTTGGTCGTTAAAATTCAAGCATGTCGTCTGACAACATTAGTATCCAGCCCTGCGGCTTCAATATGACTAAACCAAGACGTGTTGCTGCATCGCAGCGCATCGAAATCAACACAATCATTCGAACTGTGTCATCATGGGGAGACCTCGCGACAAAGCACCGCGTCGAGGTCCTGGAAACAGCCGGTAGTATTTAAGCCATGAACGACGGCACGCCACAGACCACCAACGGCAAAGAATTCAACCCCGATGTATTTGCGCAGAACCTCGCCCGCGCACTTGAGAGCAGTGGTCGCGCGTTGTCGGCGTATCTCGCGCCGGACAAGAACGGACAGTTGAAAGATCAACCGCCGGGCGAACTCACAGAGGTCATCAAGACCTTCACGGCCGTCACCAATCACTGGCTCTCCGATCAGCAGCGGTCCACCGATTTGCAGATGAAGATCGGTAAGGCCTATCTCGATCTGTGGGGCAGTTCGATGCGCCGCCTCACGGGCGAGTCATCCGACCCCGTGATCGAACCGAATCCCCGCGACAAGCGGTTTCAGGACGCGGAGTGGAAGACCAACCAGTTCTTCGGCTTCCTGATGCAGGCCTATCTGCTCACTGCGCAGTGGGCCAATGATCTGGTGCAGAATGCTGACGATCTCGATCCGCATGTCCGGAAGAAGGCGCAGTTCTACGTTCAGCAGATCTGCAACGCGATTGCGCCATCGAATTTTGCGCTAACGAATCCGGAAGTATTGCGTCAGACGATCGCCAGCAATGGCGAGAACCTCGCGCGCGGCATGAAGATGCTGGCTGAAGACGTCGAAGCTGGCGGCGGCATGCTGAAAATCCGGCAATCGGCGACCGATCTGGAAGTTGGACGCGACATGGCCGTGACGCCGGGCAAAGTCATTTTCCAGAACGATGTGATGCAGCTCATCCAGTACACGCCGACAACGGATACGGTTCTGCGCACGCCGTTGCTGATCGTGCCGCCGTGGATCAACAAGTTCTACATTCTCGACCTCAGGCCGGAAAAGTCTTTCATCAAGTGGTGCGTCGATCAGGGCATTACCGTTTTCGTGATCTCGTGGGTCAATCCGGACAAGGACCTCGGCGCAAAGTCGTTCGAAGACTACATGCGCGAGGGACCGCTGACCGCCATGGACGTGATCGAAAAGGTCACCGGCGAGATGAAAGTCCACACCATGGGCTATTGCGTGGGTGGCACCCTGCTCGCGACCACGCTTGCGTGGCTCGCTGAAAAGCGCCGCCAGCGCGTCACCTCGGCGACTTTCCTCGCCGCGCAGGTCGACTTCACCCACGCCGGCGATCTGATGGTGTTCGTGGACGAGGATCAGATTTCGACGCTGGAACGCGATATGCAGCGCTCGGGTATTCTCGAAGGCAGCAGAATGGCGATGGCCTTCAACATGCTGCGATCGAACGACCTGATCTGGCCTTACGTCATCAGCAACTATCTCAAGGGGCAGGAGCCCTCGTCGTTCGATCTGTTGCACTGGAATTCCGACGCCACCCGCATGCCGGCGGCCAACCATTCCTACTATCTGCGCAACTGCTATCTCGAGAACCGACTGTCGTCGGGCACGATGGTGATCGACAACACCCAGCTTGATCTCGGGAAGATCAAGGTGCCGGTCTACAATCTGGCAACCCGTGAGGATCATATCGCTCCCGCTGAGTCGGTGCTCTACGGCTCTCAGTTCTTCGGCGGCACGGTCCGCTATGTGCTGGCAGGCTCCGGCCACATCGCCGGCGTCGTCAATCCACCGGCCTCGGGCAAGTATCAGTACTGGACCAATGACAACATCCGCGACACGACGCTCGCGGACTGGATCAAGGGTGCTCAGGAGCACAAGGGGTCATGGTGGCCGGACTGGCGCTCATGGATCGAGGAGCTTGACGGAGAAAAGACCTCGGCCAGGCCGCCGGGAACTGGCGCACTCGAAGCGATCGAGGACGCGCCGGGCAGCTACGTTCGGGTCCGCGCCTGACGTCAGTCTCATCCGACGGACGCTCCGACAGGTCCGACCTGTCATGACGGGGTCATGGCCACTGCGGAAAAGGTTTTCATCCGCATTGCCTCCTATCGCCGATCGTCTAGATTCAAACGCAGTCTGGCGATGCCGACTCGGTCGCATCAAGCGGCGCGGCATGAGAGGCTCTTTGCATCCGCGCGAGCGGACCTGAACGATTGAAAGGGAGATTCCGATGACGCGCGAGTTGTTCTGGCTCACTCTGACCGTCATTCTCACCGGCCTGATGTGGGTTCCCTACGTATTGAATCGCTGTCAGGTTCGGGGGCTGACCGGCGCGATGGCCAACCCGTCGCGTGGCGACAAACCCCATGCCGAATGGGCCAACCGTCTGATGTTTGCCCACGATAATGCCGTCGAAAACCTGATCATCTTCGCGCCGCTGGTGTTGATCCTCAACGCCATCGATTATTCGAGCAGCACGACCGTGCTGGCTTGCGCGGTTTATTTCTGGGCGCGGCTCGCGCACGTGATCGTCTACACCATGGGCGTGCCGATTTTGCGCACCCTCGCCTTCTCGGTCGGCTTCGTCGCGCAGGCGACTCTGGCGCTGGCGATCTTCAGGGCGCTTTGATCGCTGCTTGTTTGCGGTCATGAAAAAGGGGCAGCGTGTGCTGCCCCTTTTGTTTTACGGAAACAGGGCGATCTGTTCGAGACCTGTGGTTTCGGGGAAGCCGAGCATCAGGTTCATGTTCTGGATCGCCTGGCCGGCCGAGCCCTTCACCAGATTATCGAGCGTCGAAACAACGATCGCGCGATCCTTGATGCGGTCGGCGAACACGCCGACCTGCACATAGTTCGAGCCGCGCACGTTCTGCGTCTGTGGTACGACGCCCTTCTTCGCGACATAAACGAACGGCTCATTGCGATAAGCTTCCTCAAGCGCCGCGCGCAGATCGTCCGGCGTTGCGCCATTGAGCTTGACGTAAGCGGTGCAGAGTTCGCCCCGGCTCATCGGAATGAGGTGCGGGGTGAAGTTCACCGTCACGCTTGCGCCCGCTGCAACGCCGATCTCCTGCTCGATCTCCGGCGCATGCCGGTGCGTGCCGATCGAATACGGCGACAGGCCCTCGCCCGCTTCGCTAAACAGCGTGTTCTGCTTCAGCCCGCGGCCCGCACCGGTGACGCCTGACTTCGCATCGATGATGATGTCGTTGACGTCGATCAGCTTGGCGCGTGCGATCGGGACCAGCGCAAGCAGTGACGCCGTCGGATAGCAGCCGGGACACGCAACAAGCCGCGCAGACGCGATCTTCTCGCGATAGAACTCAGTCAGGCCGTAAACCGCTTCGCCCTGCAGACTTGGCGCGCGATGCTCGTGGCCGTACCATTTCGCGTAAGTGTCCATGTCGCGCAGCCGGAAGTCGGCGGACATGTCGAGGATCTTGATCTTCGGATTGGCCTTGAGAACGGCCGCGATGATTTCCTGCGTCGTGCCGTGCGGCAGGCCACAGAACACCGCGTCGAGCTTTGTCCAGTCGACCTTCTCCCATTCGACCAACCGCGGCAGGTCGAGCATGAAGAAATGCGCAAACACCTCGTCCATCGCCTTGCCGGCGTGGGTGTTGGCGGTCAGCGCTGTGATCTCGACGTGAGGATGGCGAGCCAGAAGGCGTACCGCATCGGCCCCCGTGTAGCCGGAAGCACCGAGAATACCGATCTTCTTTTTCGAGCTCATGGCGCGATCCCTTCGGGCGTCATTTCCAAAACAGTATCACCTTCGGCAGCAGCAAAGGCCTGCGGACGCATGGCATGCATCGCATCCGACAAATCGCGTGCATCCGTGGACTTCTGTAAAGCTAAAGCGGCGGCGACCGCAACATGGTCGGCATCCGATTTATGCTGGTTCAGCTTGAAGCTGCCCTCAACCTCCTCGACCGACATGACAAGGCCGACGATGCCTTTCATCATGGCTTCACGGCGGCCCGCCGACATCTTGGCCATGGTCCACGGCCGTTTCGGCGCGAGTTCATTTTCGAATCGTGCACTGACGAGGCTGAGGTGTTCGGCAAGCTGATTACCCGTCATCGGTCTGACCGGTCCGGTCAGATGCACCGCCTGATACAGCCAGGTCGGCACCTGATCCGGCGACACATACCAGTCCGCCGACACGTAGGCATCGGGGCCGCTGACGGCGAACAGCCATGGGCTGACACCATCAGCCAAACCTATCAACGGATTGTGACGGGCGAGATGGAAGCAGACCAGCGGCGTGCCGTCGCATCCGTACTCGACATGAAACGGAACAGGCGATGCGATTGGCTTGTCGCTGTCATGTGCGCACGCCAGCCCGAAGCCGCGCGCGGCGGCGAACGCGAGGCTGGCGGCGCGATCTATTCGTGAAGCTGGTGGAACGTACATCTGCAAACTCCTGCCTGTAAGGAGCCGCCAGAAACCGAACCGCGATGTTTGGAAAGTAGAAGGGCGTGCCGCGGGACCGTTTCCGGCGGCACGAACGATGATCTTAAACGCGACCAGCCGCCCGTACCGCGAGGGTGCGGCGGCGGCGAGCGAGAGCAGTGATGGTCGCGGCGAAGATCATGGGCGCGGATATAAATCCGCGCCCGGAACTGGTCAAGCCGGCAGAGCCCTCAGATAACGGGATTCCACGGCGCCGGCTTCCAGCGGTAACCGTTCTCCTCCTTCGCGACATGAGCGAGGCCGGGGAACGGATAGTGGAAGCCCTGCACCTTGAGCTTCTCTGCCGCAATCATGTCGTAGACCTTGCGGCGCGTTGCTTCGGCGACAGCCGGATCCTGATCGTACATCAGGTGCCAACCCGGATGGCGCGCGAACAGGTCCGGGTCGTTGGTAACGTCCGACTGAATGAATACCTTATCCGCGCCTGACGACAGCACGTAGGATGTATGTCCCGGCGTGTGACCGATGGTTTCGACGGCAAGCATGCCCGGCGCGACTTCCTTGCCCCATTCGTAAGGCGTGACTTTCTTCTTCAGGCCGGCATCGAAAACACGGCGGTTGTTCTTGAACAGGCCTTCCATGCGGCCTGTAGAAGCCCTGCTCATCTCGCCGTCATCCATCCAGTATTTCCACTCGACGGCCGGCACCAGTACTTCGGCATTGGGAAATGCGAGCTGGTTATCGGCCGTCAAAAGGCCGTTCACGTGGTCACCGTGGAAATGCGAGATCACCACCTTGTCCACCGACTTGGGGTCGATTCCCGCCGCCTGCATATTGGTCATGAACTGGCCGACAGCGCCCTTGCTGTTGGCGTAGGCACCGGGTCCATTTCCGGTATCGACGACGACGAGCTTGCCCCCAGTGTTGATCACCAGTGGCCCGAACTGGATCGTCATCTTGTCATTGGGGCGGAATGCCTTTGCCAGCGCCGCGCCGACCTCGTCCTTCTTGACGTTCAGGACAAAGCCATCGTTGAGCGGAAATGTATTGGCGCCGTCCGACACCACGGTAACCTCGATGTCGCCGACCTTGTAGCGATAGAAGCTGGCATTTTGCTTGCCTGCTGCCGGGGCAGCGGCATTTGCCGCGACCGGCGGCAGAAGCGGAGCAGCGGCAACGGCAGCGGCGCCCATGAGAGCGCGGCGTCGTGAAAGTTTCATGATCGTCTCTCCCAGAGAATTGTTCGTCTTCAGTTTTTGAGTGGTGCTTTTACTAGCGGAGTTTCGCGCAACCGAGGATCACGACAACGCGACCGGTCGACGCGGCCGTTCATCAACACCGTCATACGTGAACTATTCCCGCTCAGATCAGGGTCCAGAACCACGCCGCAGCCTTGGACAGGACGTCTCCGAACAGCAGCAGGGTTGCCGACCACACCAGCGCTGACGAAAAATTGGCGACCTGGAATTGCCAGTACGGCATTTCAAAAATGCCGGCGGCCAATGGAACGGCTGCACGCAGCGGGCCAAAAAACCGTCCGATGAAAATGCTTGGCACGCCCCAATCGGTCACGAAGGACTCGGCCCGTGGCAGAACCGATGGGTAGCGCGACAATGGCCACATCTTGGCGACGTGATCCTTGAAACGAAATCCGATCCAGTAGGACACCCAGTCGCCGAGACCAGCGCCCAAGGCGCCGGCCAGCCAGAGAGACCAGAAACTGATTTCGGTCGGTCCGATAAATGCTCCGATGCCGACAAGCGCGCCCCAAGCCGGAATCAGCAACGAGACGAAGGCAAGAGACTCGCCGAACGCCAACAGAAACACGATGGGAGCGGCCCACGCCCGATGGTCGTTCACGAAGCCGACGACTTCGCGAGCCAGTTCTTCCAGTCCCATACCTGTCCCTTTTTGCCGGCAAAGTGCTGACGCAATTGCCTCCTACCCACAAATAGCACGATGGAACCGTGCCTTGCCCGCTAAGGCCGACCGAGCCCCATTGCCAAGCCATCCGTGGCATAGTGAAAACCGGCGATTCGCCGCACGATACCGAAATCTCGATCTAAGAACCATGTCGAAGCCACTGAAAGCAAACACAAAATCGTCAACCGCCGTGAAGAGCTCATCGGATCTGTTCGGCTCCGGTGATCGCGCTCCGCGCGGCGGCAATAAAGCCAGTTCGCGTTCCTCGGGCGCTGAATCCGGCTACACGGCACGCGACATCGAGGTTCTTGAGGGGCTCGAGCCGGTGCGCCGACGCCCCGGCATGTATATCGGCGGCACGGACGAAAAAGCCCTCCACCACCTGTTTGCCGAGGTTATCGACAATTCGATGGACGAGGCCCTCGCCGGTCATGCGACCTTCATCGAAGTCGAACTCGGAGCCGACGGCTATCTCACCGTGACCGACAATGGGCGTGGTATTCCGGTCGACCCGCATCCGAAGATGCCCAAGAAATCGGCGCTCGAAGTCATCATGTGCACGCTCCACGCGGGCGGCAAATTCGATTCAAAGGTTTACGAAACCTCGGGGGGCCTGCACGGCGTTGGTGTCTCGGTCGTGAACGCGCTGTCGTCAGAACTCGTTGTCGAGGTCGCGCGCAGTCAGAAGCTCTATCGGATGACGTTCGAGCGCGGCAAACCGAAGGGCAAGCTGGAGGATCTCGGCAAGGTCAATAATCGGCGCGGCACCAGGGTTCGCTTCAAGCCCGACACCGAGATTTTCGGCGCGAAGGCGGCGTTCAAACCGCAGCGCCTGTTCAAGATGGCGCGGTCGAAAGCGTATTTGTTCGGCGGCGTCGAAATCCGCTGGCGCTGCGATCCGGCACTGATCAAGGGCCTCGAGGATGTTCCCGCCGAGGATACTTTCCATTTTCCCGGCGGCCTGAAGGATTATCTCGGCGCGGCGATCCACGCCGACACGCTGGTCCATCCGGATATTTTTGCCGGCAAGTCCGGCCGCAACGGCGCCCATGGCGCCTGCGAATGGGCGGTCGCATGGACGGCGGACGCCGACGGCTTCCTGTCGTCCTACACCAACACTGTGCCAACGCCCGATGGCGGCACCCATGAAGCGGGCTTCCGTAGCGCCCTGCTTCGTGGCCTGAAGGATCACGCGGAGCGCATTGGCCAGGGCAAGAAGGCATCCTCGGTGACGTCGGAAGACGTGATGGTCGGCGCCGGTGCGATGCTGTCGGTGTTCGTGCGCGAGCCGGAATTTCAGGGCCAGACCAAGGACCGCCTCGCGACTGCCGAAGCCCAGAAGATCGTCGAACAGGCCATCAAGGACCCGTTCGATCACTGGCTCTCGGGCAACCCGGTGCAAGCCAATAAGCTGCTCGAATTCGTGTGCGAGCGCGCCGACGAGCGGCTACGCCGCCGCGCCGAAAAGGAAGTCTCCCGCAAAACCGCGGTCAAGAAACTCCGCCTCCCCGGCAAGCTTGCGGACTGCACGAACACGGCGGCAGAAGGCTCCGAGCTCTTCATCGTCGAGGGCGACTCCGCGGGCGGCAGCGCCAAGCAGGCGCGCGATCGCAAGACCCAGGCGATCCTGCCGCTGCGCGGCAAGATCCTCAACGTCGCGTCGGCGACCCGCGACAAGCTGATGGCGAACGCGCAGATCTCCGATCTTGTTCAGGCGATCGGCAGTGGCACTGGCGCGCAATATCGCGAAGAGGATCTGCGCTATTCGCGCATCATCATCATGACCGACGCGGACGTCGATGGTGCTCACATTGCATCGCTCCTGATCACCTTCTTTTATCGGCAGATGCCGCGCCTGATCGACGAAGGTCACCTCTACCTTGCCGTTCCGCCGCTGTACCGGCTGACCCACGGCGCGAAGACGGTTTACGCGCGGAACGACGCGCATCGCGATGAACTTCTGAAGAAGGAATTCAACGCCAACGCCAAGGTCGATGTCGGCCGCTTCAAAGGCCTTGGCGAGATGATGCCATCGCAGCTCAAGGAAACCACAATGGATCCGGCCAGACGCACTCTGCTCCGCGTCGTGCTGTTGCCAGATGATCGCGAGGGGACTGCGGATTCCGTCGAGCGGCTGATGGGCACCAAAGCCGAGGCGCGCTTCGCGTTTATCTCCGACAAGGCCGAATTCGCCGACGAGGAGTTGCTGGACGTCTAGTCTGATCGCAGGCTGGCGGCGCTGGTCTTCATCATCACGCTATGTTTTGATCCCTGCAGCGGCGCCAAGACCGCGCAGGAGAATTCAGCATGGCGACCTCCCCTTTCGATCTGACCGGCAAAGTCGCAATCGTCACCGGCGGCAATGGCGGCATTGGCCTTGGCATGGCGCGAGGCCTGGTGAACGCCGGTGCCGCCGTGGTCATTGCCGGGCGCAGCGAGGAAAAATCGAAAGCAGCAGTCGCAGAGATTGAGCGGTCAGGCGCCAAGGCATTCGCAATTGCTGTCGACGTCGCGGACAAGTCTGCCGTCGAGAAGATGGTGCATACGACAGAGGAAAAGTTCGGCAGGCTCGACATTCTTCTCAACAACGCCGGAATCAACATTCGCAATCCCGTTCAGTCATTGACCCTTCAGGACTGGAACAGCGTGATAGCCACCAACCTGACCAGTGCGTTTCTGTGCGCACAGGCCGCCTACCCCGCGATGAAACGACAGGGGCGCGGCAAGATCATCAATACCGGATCGATGATGTCGATCTTCGGCGCGTCGTATGCGCCTGCGTATGCCGCAAGCAAAGGCGGCATCGTTCAGTTGACCAAATCTTTGGCCGCTTCATGGGCGGCCGACAATATCCAGGCCAATGCAATCCTGCCCGGATGGATCGATACCGACATGACGCGGAAGGCGCGTGAACAGGTCAACGCTCTGCATGAAAGTGTCCTTGCCCGGACCCCGGCAAAACGCTGGGGACATATCGACGATCTGGCGGGCACCGCAGTCTTTCTCAGTTCGTCCGCATCGGATTTCGTCACCGGCACGGCGATCCCCGTGGATGGCGGATACTCCGCGCAAGGCTGAAGGTGCTCACGCGCGCTCGTCGCGCGACTGCACATGCTCGGGCCGGACGCCGATGCCGATTGCGTACGCGGTCAGCCCCTGCAGCCAAGGGCAATGGTTGACGATGCGAAACGGCCACGGTGGTGTCAGTTCGTCGCCCGATAACGCGCGGTTGATAACCCGATTCTGAACCTGCACCTGGATCGCCTGAGTAACGCGCGCAGGAAAGGATCGGCGTGCCTGCACGCGATCGAGATCCGCCGGCGTCGGACCACGACCATCGAACTTGTCGGAAAGCAGATTCGCCGCGGCGACCGCATCCTGCACCGCGAGATTGACCCCGACCCCGCCGACCGGTGACATCGCATGCGCTGCGTCGCCGATGCACAACATGCCCGGACGCGTCCATCGCGTCAGCCGATCGATCTTGACCGTGAGAAGCTTGACGTCATCCCAGCTTTTGACGTCGTCGATATGGTCGCGGAGGATCGGCGCCATCGACGCCACGCTGCTGCGGAAAGCGTCAAGCCCGCGAGCCTTCACCGCATCGATCCCACCTTTGGCGATGACATAGGCGCACTGCCAATAGGTATCGCGATCAAGCGTCACCATCATCTGGCCGCGCCGCAACCGTGCGAAGACGCCGTCCGTAGCGCCGCTTGCCTTGCCGACGCGAAACCACAGCACGTCAATCGGCGCACCGATGTCCTCGACTTTGAGACCGGCCTGTTCGCGCATCAGCGAATGACGCCCGTCGCAGGCCACCGTGAGGTCAGCCTTGATCTCGATGTCGCCCTCCTGTCCTTTAGCCCGCACTCCCGCGATCCTGTCCGCCTCGATCACCAGACCGGTCGCCTCGGTATTTTTCATGATCATCAGGTTCGGGAAGGACCGGCCCTGCATTTCCAGGAAATTGAGGAAGTCCCATTGCGGCATCAGCGCGATGTAGGGGCATGGCGTGGCGAGTCGGGACACGTCGGCAAGGCGAATTCGGGTCGTCCCAAACAGCCCTTCGATATGAGAAATCTTCTGATGCGGAACTTTCAGAAATTCGTCTAACAGTCCGAGTTCCTGCATGATTTTCATCGTCGAAGGATGGACCGTATCGCCTCTGAAATCGCGAAAGAAATCGGCGTGTTTCTCGAGGACGACGACCCTGATTCCGGCCCGTCCGAGCAGGTAGCCCAGCATCATGCCAGCCGGCCCGCCGCCGACAATGCAGCATTGCACGGTAAGGGTTCGCATGGTCGGGTTTGCAGCTGCGGTGTCCATTCCAGACCTGTTCCGTGTCGTGCCGCGCCAGGCTGATTTCAGGCGCTAAAAATAACGCTAAAATGACAGCTCTGATTAAGGTTTTCGGCTGTTTTAGCCCCAAAATCATTGACTTTAGCGGCTTGAAGCCTATGTTCCGGGCACGCGGCCAGAGTCGAAACGCGACCGTCTGGTCAGCCGCCCTGCCAGCGAATTGACCATCCCCGTGCATGAAAGCGTGCCGTTCCGGGGTTGAGCGCGGCAGTTGTTCCCGAGAAGTCCGAACGGCGATCTCGCGTAGAGGCTCAATGTCCTTTTCCAATCTCGGCTTGTCCGACAAGGTCCTCGCTGCTGTTGCGGCCACTGGATACACGTCACCCACCCCCATTCAGGAACAGGCAATTCCCCACGTTCTGGCGCGCCAGGACGTCCTCGGCATCGCCCAGACCGGCACCGGTAAGACCGCAGCCTTTGTGCTGCCCATGCTCACCATGCTCGAGAAAGGCCGCGCGCGAGCCCGAATGCCGCGCACGCTGATCCTTGAGCCGACGCGCGAACTCGCCGCGCAGGTGAAGGAGAATTTCGACCGCTATGGCGCCGGGCAGAAACTCAACGTCGCCCTGCTGATCGGTGGCGTTTCGTTCGGCGACCAGGATGCCAAGCTGATGCGGGGCGTCGATGTATTGATCGCCACCCCGGGCCGCCTGCTGGATCACACCGAGCGTGGCGGCCTGCTGCTCACCGGCGTTGAATTGCTGGTGATCGACGAAGCGGACCGTATGCTCGATATGGGTTTCATCCCGGACATCGAGCGCATCTGCAAGCTGGTGCCGTTTACCCGTCAGACCCTGTTTTTCACGGCAACGATGCCGCCCGAAATCCGCCGTATCACCGAAACCTTCCTGCACAATCCGCAGAAGGTCGAAGTCTCCAAACCAGCCTCGACAGCCGTCACAGTCACTCAGTCTCAGGTTGGCGTCGGCAAGGAGCCCCATCAGAAGCGTGAGGTTTTGCGGCAACTTCTGCGCGACGCCAAAGACCTCAAGAACGCGATTATCTTCTGCAACCGCAAGCGGGACGTTGCCATCCTTCACAAGTCGCTCCAGAAGCACGGCTTCAGTGTCGCGGCGCTCCACGGCGACATGGATCAGCCGGCGCGCATGGCGGCGCTCGAACAATTCCGCAAGGGTGAGCTTCCTCTCCTGGTCGCATCCGATGTGGCCGCTCGCGGTCTCGACATTCCCGAAGTCAGCCACGTCTTCAATTTCGATGTCCCGCATCACTCCGACGATTACGTCCACCGCATTGGCCGCACCGGCCGCGCCGGTCGTCTCGGCACCGCGATTTCGATCGTCAGCCCGGCTGACCAGAAATCCATGCAGGCGATCGAAAAGCTGATCGGCCAGGCCATTCCCAAGACCGGACAAATCGCGATCTCCGAGGACGCGGGTGACGAAGCACCAGCGGACGCATCGGCGAAATCCCACGATCATCGCAAGTCCCGTAACGGACAGCGCTCGCGTCGCAGGCGTGGAAGCAAAGTCGCCGCCACGGATGCCGCCCCAGCTCAGCCGCCGTCAATCGGCCGCATGCCCGCGCCACGGCCTGCGCGCGAGCAGCATGTCGAGCCTGGGGATCATTCGCACTTGCCGGCCTTCCTGCTTCGCCCGATTCGGGCGCGCGGCTGAGTTGCCCGCATTTGATCGGCCAACTCGGATCGAGTTGGCCGGCCGGCAAATCTCACCAAGTCCATGCAATCCTGCGGGAAAACAGAATCTCCCCCAACCCCGTTTACCCCTCGTTCATTCCTCTGCCCTAGCGTGCCTCCAATAATTATTTAAGGCATTTAGCGTGGAGGGCAGGCAGAAGCCTGTCGAGAACGTGATCGGATTGCTCGAAGAACATGAACGCACCATGGCGTTCGCTGAAGTCGCTTTGGGCCAGATCAGGTCACTGCGGCAAACTGCTGTTCCCCGCAATTATGAGATTTGGTACGTCTACGCGACGGGATACAACGCCGCTCTCAACAAGATCATCAATGAAACTCTGGCGCGCAACGGCAAGCTGACAGAGTCTGATCTCGACCAGATCTACGAAACCTATCTCTCACAAACCCGTACGTCAGACCGCATCGATAAAGTCGGCGCTCGCGTCATTAACGAGATCGACGACGTGATGAACCTCATCACCGAAGCGCTCGGAATGACAACCAGCTTCGGCAAGAACCTCGAAGGCGCAACTGCGAGCCTCGGCAGAGCACGAGATGCCGAACAGGTCAGAGCTGTCGTCGAGCTGCTGGTGGCTGCAACGCGCGAAATGCACGAAACCAATAGCGCTCTGGAATCGCGACTTGCTGTCTCGAAACTCGAGATCAGCAATCTGCAGCAGAACCTCGAAGCAATCCGCGCCGAGACCCTCACCGATCCACTCACGGGTCTTGGCAACCGCAAATATTTCGATCGCGCCATCGAGACTTCGGTGGAACACGCTCTCGCAAATCACGAGCCTCTCTCGCTGATGATGCTCGATATCGATTACTTCAAATCGTTCAACGACAACTACGGTCACCTGACCGGCGACCAGGTTCTTCGTCTGGTCGGGATGTCCTTGAAGCAAACCATCAAAGGTCAGGACATCACCGCCCGCTATGGTGGCGAGGAGTTCACCGTTATCTTACCCAACACCACGCTGCGCCAGGCATTGACGGTCGCCGACAATATCCGCCGTGCCGTGATGTCCAAGCAGCTCAAGAAGAAGTCGACCGGGGAAATCCTCGGTCGTGTCACCGTGTCGGTTGGCGTTTCAATGCTGCAGCCTGGCGACGATGCGCATTCGCTGATCGAACGCGCCGATGCCTGCCTTTATGCCGCCAAGCGCAACGGTCGCAACCGCGTCATTTGCGAAGCTGACCCCGAGTACTCGCCGAACGGCCAGATCCAGGTCGCCTGACAGCTTTACGCGCTGACTTTGCAGGAGCCGATTTTGCAGGCTTCTTGGCAGCTCGCTTGCCAGCCGCTGCCTTGTCCGCTGCACGCGATGGCGATGTTGCAGTTTTACGTTTCCCCGCCCGTGCGCCTTTTGTCGCCTTCGCACGCTGCGCAGCGCCGACAGCCTCCCTCGCCCAGACCGCTAATTCTTCTGGATCATCATAAAGTCGCTCCGGCAGATGCCGGTACGACTTCACGGTGACGGTTTTGTTTCGCGTTTGATACTGGAAAGGCTTGAGGCCCTCGGCATCGTAACGGCCGACGGTCAGGTCATCGACGCGGAAGATAAGACCGACGCGCAGAGACATCGCGAAGTTGACGCCATCGGCCACAATGCCATAGCCGCTGAACATGCGGCGCAAACCGATCGGACCAAATTCGGAAAAGAGATCGATGAGATCGTCGCGGTCCATCGATCAATTGGGGATCAGCCGTCGATCTTCGCTGGCGTCAGTTGCACCGACTCGCCGCACCCACAGGCGCTGACCTCATTGGGATTGTTGAAGACGAACTGGGCCTGCATCTTGTCGGCCTTGTAGTCCATCTCGGTGCCGAGCAGGAACAGGACGGCCTTGGGATCGATGAGGATCTTGACGCCCTTGTCTTCGACCACTTCATCGGTCGGCCGCACCTCGTGGGCGTACTCGACTGTATATGACTGACCGGCGCAGCCGCCGTTCTTGACACCGACGCGAAGCCCGACGATCTCGGAGTCCGCCCGCGCCGACAATTCCTTGACCCGCGTGGCAGCAGCCTCCGTCAACCGCATGACCTGCGGCCGGGGACGCGGTTTCGGAGCTGAGGTCTGAACGGTAGCCATCGGACTTTTGTCTCCTTCCCGGTCAGTGAAACTGACGGGATCATATCTCAAAAATAACAACGAAATCCGTGCTGTGAAGACCCTTGTTCCGGATTTCGCCTGGAATCGCTTTAGCCGCGCACTCCGTTCAGTAGATTGCCCAGACGCCGGGCGTAACAAGTTCGAGCAGATGATTGTCTGGATCGCGGAAATAGATGCTGTGCCCGCCCCGCGGCCACGCCGTGCGGGCCTCGATGGCAATGCCGTGGCCTTCCAGCCGCTTTTCCCACACAGGCAGTTCGTCTGCGCCAATTGAAAACGCCACATGAATGGGCCCCGCCCCGTCATGCGGCGGGATGGTTCCACCCGGAAGCGTCACCGTCTCGAGCGTCGCCCCGCGCTTGAACAACAGCAGCACATTCCGATCGCCGACATTGAATGCCGTGAAACGCGAATCGCTCGTCAGCGGTTCAAGCTTAAGCACATCCTGGTAGAAGGCGTTGGCGCGCGCCAGATCATCGACATAAAGAGCGGTTTCGATGACGCTGCCGAGCTTCGGCACCTCTGTCACCACATATTGAGAACGAGCCGGGCTTCGTCCGACATCCGGTCCGGCGTCCAGCTCGGCTCCCAGACCACCTCGACATTGACCGGGCCGACGCCGGGCACGCTCGCGACGGCATTCTCCACCATGGTTGGCAGTTCGCCGGCCGCCGGACAGTTCGGCGTCGTCAAGGTCATCACGACATCGACCGCGCGATCGTCCTTGATGTCGACCTTGTAGATCAGGCCGAGTTCATAGATGTCGGCGGGAATTTCGGGATCGTAGACCGTCTTCAGCGCCGCGACGATATCGGCGCCGAGTCGCTCGGTCTCTTCCGGCGGAAGCGACGAATGAGTGTCCACCCGGTTCGGTGCGGTATCCGTTTGAGCTTCGGCCTGTACGGTATCGTTCATGAGAAAAGCTCCCGCGCTTTGATAAGCGCCTGTGCAAGCTGATCGACTTCGCCGCGCGTATTATACATTCCAAAAGACGCCCGGCAGGTCGCCGTCACATTGAATCGTTCCAACAGCGGCATCACGCAATGCGTGCCGGCGCGGACCGCGATCCCTGAGCGATCGATCACGGTGGCAACGTCGTGCGGATGTGCGCCCTTCATCTCGAACGAGATCACCGCCCCCTTGTCGCGCGCGGTGCCGATGATCCGCAGTGAGTTGATTTCGCGCAGGCGATCGGTCGCGTAGGTCAGGAGATCGTGCTCGTGTTTTGCGATGCGGTCCTTGCCGATCGAATTGACGTAGTCGATCGCGGCGCCGAGTCCGATCGCCTCGACGATTGCGGGCGTTCCAGCCTCGAACTTGTGCGGCGGGTCGCCGTAAGTCACCCAGTCCCTAGCGACTTCGCGGATCATCTCTCCGCCGCCGGTGTAAGGGCGCATGGCCACGAGGTGATCGTATTTGGCATAGAGCACGCCGATGCCGGTCGGGCCGTACACCTTGTGTCCGGTGAAAACGTAGAAGTCGCAATCGATGTCCTGCACATCGACAGGGAAATGCACCGCCGCCTGGCTGCCATCGACCAGCACCGGAATGCCGCGCGCATGGGCAATGCGGACGACATCCTTGACCGGAACGATGGTTCCGAGCGCATTGGACATCTGCGTGATCGCGACCAGCTTGGTCTTCGGCGTCAGCAGCTTCTCGAACTCGTCGATCAGGAAGTTGCCCTCGTCATCGACCGGCGCCCACTTGATCACCGCCCCTTGGCGTTCGCGCAGGAAATGCCACGGCACGATGTTGGAGTGATGCTCCATGATCGAGATGACGATCTCGTCGCCATCCCTGATGTTCGGCCCACCCCACGACGATGCGACCAGATTGATCGCTTCGGTGGCATTGCGCGTGAAGACGATTTCCTCATTACGCCGGGCGTTGAGGAACTGCGCGACCTTGGCGCGGCCGCCTTCGTAGGCATCGGTCGCGGCATTCGCAAGATAATGCAGACCGCGATGAACGTTGGCGTATTCGGTCTTGTACGCTTCCGTCATCCGGTCGAGCACGGCATTCGGCTTCTGGGCCGATGCAGCATTGTCGAGATAGACCAGCGGCTTGCCGTAGATCTTCATCGCCAGCGCGGGAAAGTCTTCGCGCACGCGCTCGACGTCATACGAACCGTTGGCAACTGCTGGATGCATCACTCTACTCCCGCGCGGCAAGCCACCGCTGGGCTGCGGCGATGGCGATATCGCGCAGATCATCATTCTGGATCGACTCGATGGCCTCTCCGACGAACGCCTCGACGAGCAGCGCCTGCGCTTCCTTCTCCGGCAAGCCACGCGCGCGGAGATAGAACAGCAGGCTTTCGTCGAGCGCACCGGCGGTCGCGCCATGACCGCAACTGACGTCGTCGGCAAAAATCTCGAGTTCGGGTTTGTTGTCGATCTCGGCTTCATCCGAAAGCAGCAGTGCGCGGGTCATCATCTTGCCGTCGGTCTGCTGCGCATCCGGACGCACGATGATGCGGCCCTGAAACACTGAATGACCGCGGCCGTCGAGCACCGAGCGAAACACCTCGCGGCTCATACAGCCCGGAACGGCATGGTCGACCAGCAACGTGGTATCGCCGTGGCGCTGGCCCCCAAGCAGGTTGACGCCGTTGGTCGTCAGTTCGGCGCCCTCTCCGTCAAACCTGATGAAGCCCTGATAGCGGCTCACCTTGGCCCCGTGGGTCAGATTGAACGTGTTCAGCCTGGTCTTGGTGCCAAGGGTGAAAATCGCGGTGGTGATGTTCGCAGCATCGAGCGCGTCTTCCATCAGGCGGATGTGCTGAAGATCGGCACGGTCGCCGACCGATACCACGACCGAGTCGTGCGACTGATAGGCTTTCGCACCATCAGCAGCGATAAAGCTCTCGACCAGAGTGACGCGAGCGTCCTTTCCGACTTTCACAAGGGACCGGGTGACGACGGACGTTTCCGAATGGGTCGCAACGTGAACGATATGAAGCGGCTTGTTCAGCGCCACGCCGTCCGCAACATCGATCACCATGCCGTCGGTGGCAAGCGCGGCATTCAGCGAAATCATCGCATCGGATGCAACGCTGGTCAGAAGCAGGTCAGCGCGTGCGGCGTTGCTCTTGTCTTCAAGAATCTCGCGCAGCGTGCGGACGCTGACGCCCTTCTCGAGCCCGCCGACATCGGACAGTTGCGGAGCGAACGTGCCATTGACCAGCACGAACGTCTGCACGCCCTCGACGCCGAGGCTCTTCACCGCGGCCGCCGCGCGGCCTAGCGCGGCCTGATCCGGTGCCAGCGCCAGCGGGGCAATCTCCCGCAGCATCATCCGAAGATCGGTGTATTTCCATTCCTCGATGCGCCGGTGCGGCAAGCCGCGACTGGTGAAATCGTCGAACGCGGCCTGCCTCACATCGGCGACCGCTCCCGAGCCGGGCAGCCGGTCGCGCGCCACGGCGAACACTTCGTCGAGCGGCTGGCTGGTACTGGTCTTTGCTACAGCGACATTCATCATCAAACCCGTTAAGCGGCCGCATCCTCAAACTGTGCGTAGCCGGATTCCTCCAGCTCCAGCGCGAGCTCTTTGCCGCCGCTTTTGACAACGCGGCCCTTCGACATCACGTGAACGAAATCGGGCACGATGTAGTTCAGCAGGCGCTGATAGTGCGTGATGACGATCATCGCGCGATCCTTCGACCGCAAGGCGTTGACGCCATCGGCCGCGATGCGCAGCGCGTCGATGTCGAGACCGGAATCCATCTCGTCGAGAATGCACAGGCTGGGTTCGAACAGCGCCATCTGCAGAACTTCGTTGCGCTTCTTCTCGCCACCGGAGAAGCCGACGTTGACGCCACGGCGCAGCATGTCCTGCGGAATATTCAGTGTACTGGCGACCGCGCGCACCTTCTTGAGGAAGTCCGGCGTCGAATACTCGCTCTCGCCGCGCGCCTTGCGCTG
>JBIQLC010000020.1:0-81193 GCA_044464625.1 Afipia sp.
TCCAACCAATTCCACTACTCTTCACTTCATTCAAATGCTCGCGGCATCGTCTTGCCTTCACCGTATCGCTGGCGAGATTGACATTTCGATAAGAATTTAGGTCAAAACCCCGGAGCCCAAAGCCCTCTCGGTGCGCCATATGACGCAGGCGTTCAGTTTCACGCCGTTCAAAACACGCCGTGTTGTTGGCTTTCGTGATTTCGCCACGCGAACGAGGCTGCCCGGCCGGCATGGCTGTCAGACATGACACCGCATTTACGCGCACGATGCGACATGCCACGCTGCGCCGTTCCAAAATCAAACCCACAGGAGACGCGCCGCGATGGCTTACGAGCAGATCAAGTACGAGGTTCAGGACAATATCCTCACCATCACCCTGAACCGGCCGGACAAGCTCAATGCCTTCACGCACACCATGATGGCGGAACTGATCGACGCCTTCGACAAGGCGGACGCCGACGACGACGTGCGCGCGATCATTGTCACCGGCGCGGGTCGCGCCTTCTGCGCCGGCGCCGATCTCTCCGCCGGTGGCGCAACCTTCGACCGCGCGGCGCGCGCCGATCGCAAGACCGCACCGCTGCGCCCCAATGGCGAAGTCGAATGGAGCGACGACGCGGTGCGCGATGGTGGTGGCCGCGTCACCCTGCGCATCTTCAAGAGCCTCAAGCCGGTGATCGGCGCGATCAACGGCGCGGCGGTCGGTATCGGCGTTACCATGCAACTGCCGATGGACATTCGCATCGCCTCGAACGACGCGCGCTTCGGCTTCGTGTTCGCGCGGCGCGGCATCGTGCCGGAAGCATGCTCAAGCTGGTTCCTGCCGCGCATTGTCGGCATCTCGCAGGCGCTGGAATGGACCTATTCGGGGAAAGTGTTTCCGGCGCAGGAGGCGCTCGAAGGCGGCCTCATTCGCAAGGTTGTCGCGCCTGAAGAGTTGCTGCCGATGGCGCGCGCGATCGCCCGCGAGATTGTCGACAACACCGCTCCGGTGTCGATCGCACTGATCCGCCAGATGATGTGGCGGATGCTTGGGGCCGACGATCCGATGGAGGCGCACAAGATCGACAGCCGCGGCATCTATTCGCGCGGCCAGTCAGCTGACGTGCGCGAGGGCGTGACTTCGTTCCTCGAAAAGCGCCCGGCGAATTTCACCCAGACGGTGTCGAAGGACATGCCGTCCTACTTCCCGTGGTGGACCGAGCGGGAATATAAGTAAGGCACCGCGATCTCGATCATCCCTCCCCCTCGTGGGGAGGGATGATCATCGCCGTACTCGCAACGCCCAAAAGCACATCCCCTCATCCTGAGCAGCCTGCGCAGCAGGCGTCTCGAAGGATGAGGCCCAAATCGCGGCGGCCTCATGGTTCGAGACGGCGCGATGCGCCTCCTCACCATGAGGGTCATCACCTCGTCAGCAACACCACGCGGCCGATCGCCTTGCGTTCCGTGAGCAGCCGCATCGCCGGCGCGACATCGGCGAGCGGCATGCGATACGAGATGTTGGGGCTGACTTTGCCTTCCATTGCCAGTTTCTCAAGCGCCGCCATGCGCGCCACGCCCAGCACCGGATTCTTGCGCACCGCTTCCCCGGCACGAACGCCAAGGACGCTCGCGCCCTTGATCAGCACGAGGTTGGTGCGCGCGAGACCGATGCCGCCGGTGAAGCCGATGACGAGAACCCGCGCGCCCCACGCCATGCAGCGCAGGCTCTGCTCGAAGATTTCACCGCCGACCGGATCGAAGATCACGTCGGCGCCCTTGCCGTCGGTGACGCGCTTGACCGCGTCGCGGAACGGCTCGCTCTTGTAAAGGATCGTATGATCGGCGCCGCGCTGCCTGGCGACCGCCAGCTTCTCTTCGCTCGACGCCGCCGCGATCACGGTCGCACCCAGCACCTTGCCGAGTTCGACAGCGGCAAGTCCGACACCGCCGCCCGCGCCATGCACCAGCAGCGTTTCGCCGCCGCGCAGCTGCGCGCGATCGACCAGCGCATGATACGCGGTACCGTGGGCGGCGAGGAATGTCGCACCCTGCGCATAGTCGAACGCCGACGGCAGCGGCGACAGTTGACCGGCATCGACCACCATCTCATCGGCATAACAGCCAAGCCGCGCTTTCACGATGACGCGATCGCCGACCTTGACACCAGACGCATCGTTGACCTCGATGACCTCGCCCGCCGCCTCGACGCCCGGCGTGAATGGCGGCTCGGGCTTGAACTGATACTGGCCCGCCACCATCAGGATGTCGGGGAAATTGATGCCGGCGGCGTGGACCGCGACACGCGCCTGTCCCGCCGCGAGCGCCGCTGACGATACGGTTTCGAGTTTCAGAATCTCGGGCGGACCGAGTTCACGACAGACAATGGCACGAGGCATTCTTCATCCTATGAGAGCTGGTCAGGTGCAGGCCAGACTCCCTCTCCCCGTCAACGGGGAGAGGTGAAAATCACGCCCACGCTTTTGCGTCCTTGCTGCGCATGATCGCGGCGCGCAGCAGCGGCAGACGGTCGTTGCCGAAAAACATATCAGTCTTGCCGAAATACATCGTCGGCGAACCGAACGCGCCGCGCCGGATCGCCTCGTCGGTGTTCGACTTGAGCCTGTCCTTGATCGCCTGCTCGCCGATGCCGGCAAAGAATGCTTTCGGATCGATTCCAACTTTCTCACAAATTTTCGTCAGCACCCCATCCTGCGACACGTCCTGATCGTCGCCCCAGTAGGCTTCGAATACCGCGGTCGCATAAGGCAGCAGCTTGTCCGGCATTTGCTCCTGCACCCAACAGCAACCGCGCATCGACTTCACCGCATTCACCGGAAACACCGTCGGCGGCATCTTGATCTTGAGCCCCGCCACGCGCGCCCAATCGGCCAGGTCCTTCAGCATGTAGGCCTGCTTGGCCGGCACCGGCTTGGCGCGGGTCTCATACATGGTCGGGTTGACGCTGTTGAAAATGCCGCCGACCAGAATGGGGCGCCATTCGATGTCCTCGCCAAGCTCCTTTGCCAGCGGCTGGACGTTGTGGAACGCGAGATAGGTCCATGGGCTGGAGCAGTCGAAGAAGAATTCGATCATGAGCGTTGTCCCTTCTGAATTGTCGTTGCGGTCTGGCCGAACATGTGACGCCGCTCCTCGTCTGTGAACGGCTCCTTCACGAACTTGCCAACCGCAAGCCCCTTCTGCACCTCCGGCCGCGCGCGCACGGTCGCATACCAGCGCTTGATGTTGGGATAGTCGTCGAGGGTGAAGCCCTGCGCCTTGTGGGTCATGGTCCACGGGAAGCAGGCGATGTCGGCGATGGTATAGTCATCACCGGCGACATAGGCGCCGGTCTTGCCGAGCTGGATATCGAGCACGCCATAAAGCCGCGCCGCCTCGCTGCGGTAGCGCTCGATGGCGTAGGGAATCTTCTCCGGCGCATAGAGCGCGAAATGACCGTGCTGACCGAGCATCGGCCCAAGGCCGCCCATCTGCCACATCAGCCATTGCAGCACCTTGAAGCGGCCGCGCGTGTCGGCCGGCAGGAGGCGCCCGGTCTTCTCCGCGAGATAGATCAGAATCGCGCCGGTCTCGAAAATCGCAATCGGCTCACCGCCGTCGGCCGGTGCCTGATCGACGATCGCCGGAATGCGGTTGTTCGGGCTGATCGCAAGAAACTCCGGCTTGAACTGATCGCCGGCGCGGATGTTCACGGGATGGACGGTGTAAGGCAGGCCCAACTCCTCGAGCATGATGGAAATCTTCCATCCGTTCGGGGTCGGCGCGTAGTGAAGGTCGATCATGAATTCATCCGCTGGAATATGACGAGGCCTGACGGCGGCGCGATCCTAACCGCGGTATCCCGCACATTCCATCCTTGACGGCGCGCCGCGATGGGCGCAGGCCCAACAGTCCGGCCATGACGGAAAAAAGTATAAGCCGATTATCCTGTATGCCGCCGCCTCGCCGTGGCACATACTCCGGCAAAATCAAAAAGCACCAGGAGAGGACACGCCCATGCTGTTTCCAACCACCATTGCCGGCTCGCTGCCGAAACCCGAATGGCTCGCCGAGCCCAACACGTTATGGGCACCGTGGAAGCTGCAGGGCACGGAACTCGTCAACGCCAAGCGCGACGCGACGGTGCTGGCGGTCAAAATGCAGGAGGACGCCGGCGTCGATATCGTCACCGAGGGCGAACAGGCGCGGCAACATTTCGTCCATGGCTTCCTTGAGCGCGTCGATGGCATCGACTTCGCCCACAAGGTCGAGATGGGCATCCGCGCCGATCGCTACAAGGCGATGGTGCCGCAGGTGGTCGCGCCCCTCACCCTCAAGAGCCGCGTCCATGCCGACGAAGCCCGCGCAGCCCGCGCGCACACCAAAAACAAGCTCAAGTTCACCATGCCCGGCCCGATGACCATCATCGATACCATCGCTGATAATCACTATGGCGACCGGGTGAAGATGGCATTCGCCTTCGCCGATCTGCTCAACCAGGAAGCGCGTGCGCTGGAAGCCGACGGCGTCGATGTGATCCAGTTCGACGAGCCCGCCTTCAACGTCTACATGGACGAAGTGAATGAGTGGGGCATCGAGGCACTGACCCGCGCCGCGCGCGGCCTCACCTGCACCACCGCGGTTCACATCTGCTACGGCTACGGCATCAAAGCCAATATCGACTGGAAGAACTCGCTTGGCGCCGAATGGCGACAGTACGAGAAGATCTTTCCGGCGATCGACAAGAGCCCGATCCAGCAGGTTGCCATCGAGTGCCGCAATTCCCATGTGCCGCTCGATATTCTCGGCCTGCTCAAGAACACCGCGGTGCAAGCCGGCGTAATCGACGTCGCCAACGATGCCATCGAGACGCCGGATGATGTTGTGAAGACCATCAGCGACGTGATGAAATTCGTGCCGAAGGAACGCATCATCGCCACCACCAATTGCGGCATGGCGCCGATGCGCCGCGAGATCGCCGAAGCCAAGCTGCAGGCGCTCGGCGCCGGCGCAAGGCTCGCGCGGGAACGGTTCGCCTGAACGACCCGGCGGCCGAAGGAAACGGAGGCTCGCATGGCTAACAAGCGCCGGACGATTGCGCTCGCTGCCGCTGCGCTGCTGTCATGCGGCACAGCCGACGCCGCGGAACTGCTGGGCACCCGCCCCGCCTCCGTCACCCGGCAACTGTCGGAGGTGCCGAACAGCCAGGCAATTGCCGCGCGCATCTGGGCGCCGCAACTCGACGATGGTTTCGTGCCGCAGGGTCTCTCCTTCGCGAGTGGCCATCTGTTGTTGTCGGCCTATCGCAGCACCGATCCGAAACAGGGCCGCGGCCCCTGCCGCCTGTTTGTCATCGCAGCCGCGACGGGCGCGATCGCTGACCAAATCGACCTGCCGGAAAGCTGCGGCCACGCCGGCGGCGTCGCGGTGCTCGCCGATGGCCGGATCGTGGTCGCCGATACCCATGCGATCTACGAGATCAAGGATCGCAAGGTCACCGCAACGGTTCAGCTCAAAGGCAAGCTGCGCGGCTCGTTCGCCGATGCCGATGGCAACGCCCTGTGGATCGGCTCCTACGATAAGAATGGCGGCGCATTGTGGCAGTTGCCGCCCGATGTGTTCTCGCGACCAGAGATCGACGAAACCCATGCCACGAAAACGCTGACCATTCCCCCGCGCGTGCAGGGTCTGCTGTTCGACGGCAAGGGGCATGGCTGGATGACGATTTCCGGCTCGCGCGACGGCGCGCTGCTCAAGTTCGATCCCGGTAATGGGCATGTGCTTGCGAGTTACCCGATGCCGGCTGGCATCGAAGATCTCGCGCTCGATCCGAACGGATTGATCTGGGCCGTATCGGAAGCCGGCTCGATCCGCTGGTCGAAGTGGGAGACCAACTATCCGGTGCTGTTCACCATCAACCCGGCGAAGCTGCGGTGAACTTCCTCATGGTGAAGAGCCTTGCAAAGCAAGGCGTCTCGAACCATGAGGCCCGATTGCTTCATGACCTCATCCTTCGGGACGCGATCCTGCGGATCGCTCCTCAGGATGAGGGCTAGCCACTCTATCCCCGCGCAAGATCCAGCAGCCGGTCTGTCGCCGCCCGCTTGGGCCGTGCCCTTCCCGCGCCTCTGCGGCTGCGATAGGTGACGATTGCTATGGTGATCCACGCGACATGAAAGAGAAGACCAGCCAGCAGAACCAGTTGACCCGGAATGGGGCCGATCGCCGCCCGCATCCAGAATTCGTGCAGTGATGCGACCGGCACCGGATGGATCAGCAGCTTGCCGATATAGGCCGTCACCTGGATCGCGAAAATCCAGCAGTAGTTGCTGCGCAGCCTGCGGCCCACCGCTTCAGCGAAAGTGATGTGCAGGTTGGGCGCCTTGTAATCCTGATAAAGAATTTCGTTCCAGCCGTTCTCGACCTGAACGCCCTGACCGCGAAGTATGGGCCCGAAGAAATAAAGTTCGAGAATATGGGCGCGCAAGCGCCAGAAATCGAAAAAGCGATAACGTCGCGCCTCGATGATCAGGAAGGTCACGACCAGCAGCCCGACAAGCACCAGCGGCAGCGGCGAAGCATGCTCGCTGCTGAATGTCAGCGACAACGCGATGCCCGTGGTCAGGACCGCCCAGTTGGTCGTGGCGTCGAGGCGGGTGCGCCAGACCGTGCTGCGATAAAGCTCGCCGCGATAGAGATGCGACAACGCGGTCATATCGGCGGAGTCGAACGGAACGTGCTTGTCGCCGGTCTTGCTCTCCATGGTCCCGATCCTCCCTTGCTCCGGAGTAGGACGTCGAGGATACTCCTCACAGACAGAAGAGATAAGGCGTTATGCTGCGCCGTCGCGGATCGGCGGCTGGAACGACAGCCCGGTGTCCCACGGAAAGAAAATCCAGGTGTCCTGCGACACTTCGGTGATGAAGGTATCGACCAGCGGCTTGCCCATCGGCTTGGCGTAGACGGCTGCGATATGCGCCCTCGGCACCAGATCGCGTACGATGCGCGCTGTCTTGCCGGTGTCGACAAGATCCTCGACCACCAGCAGGCCCTTGCCGTCACCGCCGCCGAGTTTTGCCACCGCATCCGAAATGCCTTTCAGCACGCTCGGCTCGCCCTGCGAGGTATGGTTGTAGCTCGATACGCAGATCGTATCGATGACGCGGATGCCGATCTCGCGCGCAACAATCGCCGCCGGCACAAGGCCGCCGCGCGTCACCGCCACCATCGCGTTGAACGGCCCCGCGCCATTGAGCCGCCACGCCAGCGCCCGCGCATCGCGGTGAAACTGGTCCCACGAGACGGGAAACGGTTTTCTTGGCGTATCGTCGGTCATTCACTCAGTTCCGCACATCTCACCGCGCGATATTGAGACCGGCGATCATCGCCTTGACCTCGTCCATCGCCGCTTTCAGCTTGGCTTCGTCGCGCGAGCGCACCACCACGTTGGTGTTCGGCTTGCTGTTCTCATCGAGGAACGGATAGCTGCCGATGCTGGTTTCGGGATGCGCTTCCTGAATGGCGCGCAGCGGCCCGCCGATATCGCCCTCACGGGCATCGGCCCGCACCGAATCCGACAGCATCCGCACGCCGGATTTCAGCCGCGGCGAAACGATGTCCATCATCGCCTGCATGATCGACGGCACGCCGGCCATGACGATCACGTTGTCGATCTTGAAGCCCGGCGCGAGGATGGTCGCGCTGTCGATCAGTTCGGCGCCATCGGGAATGCGGGCCATGCGCAGCCGCGCCTCGTTGGCGTCTGCGCCGAAGCGCGCCTGAAAGCGCGCCACCACATCCGGGTGGTGATGGATGCCGACACGGAACGCTTTCGCCACGCTGTCGGCGGTGATGTCATCGTGGGTCGGGCCGATGCCGCCGGTTGTGAAGACATAGTTGTATCGGGTGCGCAGTGCGTCGAGCGCCTCGATGATCGCGCCCTCGTCGTCGGCGACCACCCGCACTTCTCTCAGGTCGATGCCGATATTGGTCAGGTACTCGGCGATGAAGCCGATGTTCTTGTCCTTGGTCCGGCCGGACAGGATCTCGTCGCCGATCACCAGAATTCCCGCGGTGACGATCTCGCTCATTTCCAATTCTCCTCAGCACGCCTGGGCGACTGTCGCGCAGGCCGCGCATGAATGTCCACGCATTTTCATGACACCAGACCGTTCAGTCCACGCGTTTTCCGGACACAAATCCGGGGCCGCTGACATCCTTATCGCGCCCCGCCATGCGTTGCCACCTGCCCATGCCCCTCCTCCATGAGGGCGTCCGCCAATTGCATCGGCCCGAAATCCCGTCGTATCTTGTCGGGCAAGATGTCGCCTCCATGGCGTCGGGGCATCATGCGCGACGGCAACAGCCGCATGACAACAAAAAGGGAAGAAACATGGCCGATCTCAAAGTCGCACTCGTCACCGGCGCAGGCTCCGGCATCGGACGCGCCTGCTCGCTCGCGCTGATGAAGGCGGGCTTCACGCTGGTGTTGACCGGACGGCGCAAGGACGCGCTGGAAGAGACCGCCAAGCAAGGCAAGGAATTCGGCAAAAGCCTCGTCGTCCCCGCCGACATGACCGACCCGAAATCGATCGACGCCCTGTTCGCCAAGGTGGTGAGCGAGTTCGGCCGTCTCGATCTGCTGTTCAACAATGCCGGCGTCGGCACCCCGCCGGTGCCGCTGGAAAATCTCACCCTCGAGCAGTGGCAGACCACCGTCGCCACCAATCTCACCGCGCCGTTCCTGTGCACCCAGCACGCCTTCCGCATCATGAAGGATCAGAAGCCGCGCGGCGGCCGCATCATCAACAACGGCTCGATCTCGGCCTATGCGCCGCGGCCGTTCTCCGCGCCCTACACCTCGACCAAGCACGCCGTGAGCGGCCTCACCCGCGCCACCGCGCTCGACGGCCGCGCCTATGACATCGCCTGCGGCCAGATCGACATCGGCAACGCCGCGACCGAAATGACCGAGCGCATGACCGGCGGCGTGCTGCAGCCGCGCGGCGACAGCATGGTCGAGCCGCGCATGGATGTGCAGAACGTCGCCGAAGCCATCGTGTTCATGGCGACGCGCACCCTCGACGCCAACGCGCTGTTCCTCAACATCATGGCGACCAAGATGCCGTTCGTCGGGCGGGGATAACAACGCCCAACGGCGTCAGCGGCTCAATTCCGCTGACGCCAACTCCGCGACACGCAGATCGACCTCGGCAGGATCGCCATCGCCGAGATACCAGGCCGCGGACAGTCCGGTCCAGGCCAGAATCCAGAGCAGCATCCGCGTCCGCTCAATCTTCGCAGCATTTGTCACGGTCGTCAGCCGCTGCGCGAACCGTTCCGGAACGGTTGCGACTGGCCATTGCGGATGATCGAGGTCCGGATTGGTGAAGATGTTCGCGTAGTCGAAAGCGCGCTCTCCGATCAGATGCTTTGGATCGATCGCGAGCCATCCGCGTGCGCCGAAATCCAGAACGTTGTTATGATGCAGGTCGCCGTGCAGCACACCGACATCGCGCGGCTCCGCCAGCAATGCTTTTGCGGCCTCGGCGCTTTCGACGAGAATGCCTCCGTATTTCGCCGCCGCCGGTTCGAGATCGCGAAACCATTGCGCCAGCGGCAGCAAATCCTGCGGCGGATTTGACCTTGGTGCATGAAGCTGCGCCGCGACATCGCACAAAATTTTGCAGGCCTCATCATCGCGGCCGGTGCGCGCCATAAGGGCGAGCGATGCCATGCCCTTGGCGCGCTCGAGCAGGATCGCAATGTCATCGCGGGCCAGTACGCGGGCGGCGCCCTCGCCGGCCCACCATTGCATCACCGCTCCGCCAATCCGCTCGTCGTCGTGATCAGCAATCTTCAACATCGCAGGCACGCCCTGCTGCCGGACCGGCAGCAGACGCGAGGCGTGGGTGATGATGGGAGCGCCGTCTGGAACGAGATCCCAAGCGCGAAGATGGTCATCGAACATGGCCCGTATCTAGCTCACGAACGACGACCGGCACCACCCTGTGTCAAACGCACATGCCTCTCAGTGCAGCCGGAACACTCCATCCACCGCTTTCAACTCCGCCGGCTTGATCAGCTTGCAGTGCGCGACCGTCACCGAGAACAGCGGCCCCTCCAGCTTCTCCTGCCAGAAGCCGAGAAAGTCCTTCAGCGCCGGGAAGTTCGGGAAGATGTCGTAATCCTGCCAGACATAGGATTGCAGCAGCCAGCGATGATCGGGGCGGCGATACAGGATCTCCGCCGTGGTCAGTCCGTAGCCTGCCAACTGCTTGAGGAAATCCGGCGAGACCTGTCCCCCTGGGGACGCCGGGTAGTGCGTAGCCATTGCCAACCTCCATGCCTGGAGCGCATCGGCCGCGACCCGCGGTATCAGTCAGAACACGTCCGAACCGCTCGGTGGGACAACGCGCTCAGATGAAATTTGACGCCGTACGAAGCCTGATCACAAGCCGAAAGATTGAATAAATTGTTAACTATCAAGGGGCTGGCAGCGCCCCTGTAAGTTTGCTGACAAGGGGCGGGCATCATCACGGTCTCCCGGAGGGAGGACAGAGAGCCCCGGGACTTGCGGGGTCCGCTCGCTCCCGGACCCGACCGGCCGCCTGTATAGGCGGGCGGCCGCGCCCCGGCCAACCCCCTGCCACGGTTAACGATGCCTTCCGAAAACGGCGCGGGCCTTGGCAATCGCCATTCTTGAGTGCCAGAAAATTTGCTACAGCCCCTTGCCTGCCCGTTGGCGGCGGCCTATGTCCGTTGCAATTGCGCTGGCACTCGCCAGTCGTGATTGCCAAGTTCAAAAACTCGAACATCATCAAGTTCTTAGGAGGACTGCATGAAATTCCGTCCGCTTCACGACCGCGTCGTGGTCAAGCGTATCGACGCCGAAGAGAAGACTGCTGGCGGCATCATCATTCCGGACAGCGCCAAGGAAAAGCCGTCGCAGGGTGAAGTCGTGTCGGTGGGTCCGGGCGGCCGCGACGAGGCCGGCAAGCTGATCCCGATCGACCTCAAGGTCGGCGACATCGTGCTGTTCGGCAAATGGTCGGGCACCGAAGTGAAGATCGACGGTCAGGAAGTCCTGATCATGAAGGAAAGCGACATCATGGGCGTCATCACCGACGCCGGCTCCAAGAAGAAGGCCGCCTAACTCGCCATCCCACCTCATCCTGAGGGGCCGGCGCAGCCGGCGTCTCGAAGGATGAGGCCCCAGATTTCAACCTCTCATTCTTCGAGACGCCCGCGAAAGGGCGGGCTCCTCAGGATGAGGTTCGTGTAAACGGAGAAACTTATGTCAGCCAAAGAAGTCAAATTCGGCGTAGACGCGCGCGACAAGATGCTGCGCGGCGTCGACATCCTCGCCAACGCCGTCAAGGTGACGCTCGGCCCGAAGGGCCGCAACGTCGTGCTCGACAAGTCGTTCGGCGCGCCCCGCATCACCAAGGACGGCGTCACCGTCGCCAAGGACATCGAGCTCGACGACAAGTTCGAGAACATGGGCGCCCAGATGGTGCGCGAAGTCGCCTCGAAGTCGGCGGACCTCGCCGGTGACGGCACCACCACCGCGACCGTGCTCGCCCAGGCGATCGTGAAGGAAGGCGCCAAGTCGGTCGCCGCCGGCATGAACCCGATGGATCTCAAGCGCGGCATCGACCTCGCGGTCGAAGCGGTGGTCGCGGACCTCGCCAAGAACTCCAAGAAGGTCACCTCGAACGACGAAATCGCCCAGGTCGGCACCATCTCGGCCAACGGCGACAAGGAAATCGGCGACTTCCTCGCCAAGGCGATGGCCAAGGTCGGCAACGAAGGCGTCATCACCGTTGAGGAAGCCAAGTCGCTCGACACCGAACTCGACGTCGTCGAGGGCATGCAGTTCGATCGCGGCTACATCTCGCCCTACTTCGTCACCAACGCCGACAAGATGCGCGTTGAATTCGACGACGCCTACATCCTGATCAACGAGAAGAAGCTGTCGTCGCTCAACGAACTGCTGCCGCTGCTCGAGGCCGTGGTGCAGACCGGCAAGCCGCTGGTCATCGTCGCGGAAGACGTCGAAGGCGAAGCGCTCGCCACCCTCGTCGTCAACCGTCTGCGTGGCGGCCTGAAGGTTGCCGCCGTCAAGGCGCCGGGCTTCGGCGACCGCCGCAAGGCCATGCTGCAGGACATCGCGATCCTGACCGGCGGCCAGGCGATCTCGGAAGACCTCGGCATCAAGCTCGAGAACGTGACGCTCAACATGCTCGGCCGCGCCAAGAAGGTGATGATCGACAAGGAGAACACCACGATCGTCAACGGCGCCGGCAAGAAGGCCGACATCGAGGCGCGCGTGCAGCAGATCAAGGCGCAGATCGAGGAGACCACCTCGGACTACGACCGCGAGAAGCTGCAGGAGCGTCTGGCCAAGCTCGCGGGCGGCGTCGCGGTGATCCGCGTCGGCGGCGCGACCGAAGTCGAGGTGAAGGAGCGCAAGGATCGCGTTGATGACGCGATGCATGCAACCCGCGCCGCTGTTGAAGAAGGCATCGTGCCGGGCGGCGGCGTCGCCCTGCTGCGCGCCTCCGAGCAGCTCAAGCGCATCCGCACCCAGAACGACGACCAGAAGACCGGCGTCGAGATCGTGCGCAAGGCGCTGTCGTCGCCGGCCCGCCAGATCGCCATCAACGCCGGCGAGGACGGCTCGGTGATCGTCGGCAAGGTGCTGGAGAAGGATCAGTACGCCTACGGCTACGACTCGCAGTCGCACGAGTACGGCAACCTGGTCTCCAAGGGCATCATCGACCCGACCAAGGTGGTGCGCACCGCGATCCAGAACGCGGCTTCGGTCGCCTCGCTGCTCATCACCACCGAAGCGATGATCGCCGAACTGCCGAAGAAGAACGCCGGCGGCCCCGCGATGCCTCCGGGCGGCGGCATGGGCGGCATGGATTTCTAAGGAAGTCCATCAGCCTTCCAAGCTGATTACGAAATGCAAAACCCCGGCGGAAACGCCGGGGTTTCTTTTTATGGAAGTCCTTTCAAATCTGTCACTGTTCCCAGACGAGCCGAAACCCTCAATTGCCCGGAAATAGATTGTGTAAGCTAGGTCATAACGCACACATTCAGATACCTCCCTCATAGCGCGATTTATTGCATTCAGCACAACCTTCGGTGATCCTGCCGGATCAAATTTGAGCGAATCAATTTGTCGACCTACACGCACAAACCAAAGCGTTTCCTGGAACGGCTCTACTTCAAGGACGGCGGCAACCCTGTCGACGGGATTTGCTGCGCAGGTTTCGAGCTGAAAGCGTGGCGCTGCGTTCCGTTCGCCGAACACCTCATCGAATGGCTGCCGGAGTATGCGTTGCCCGAGGACGAACTGGCAGTCACGCATGCCAACATGTACGTCAAACTTAAGAAAGCGGCAGTACGGGTTTACACAAGCGAGAAATATGCGAAGCGCGGCGAGGCCGGTGAGATCGCCCTTCACGCAATTTGTCGTGATTACTTCGACACTCTGCCAATTTCGAACAGGGTCTTCTACAAAAGTTCGTCGAACGACGTTGTAAAGGCGTTCGACATGGTGCACGCCCGCTTCCCGAAAAGCGGCGGCGTGGAACTCTGGCTCGGCGAATCAAAGCTCTACCGGGACACCGCAGATGCCATCGGCGAGGCGCTCAAGTCAGTAGTCGAACATCTGGAACAGGGCTTTCTCAAGGAGCAGAAGTTGCTGCTCGGCCCGCAAATCCCGAGGGCAACGCCCCGGTACGACGAGCTGATGGAACTGTTCGAGCCACAAACGAGCTTGGACAAGTTCATTGCGTCCGGCGTATTCGTGATCGGCATCCTGTCGAACAGTAAGGCGTGCGGCGATGCGACCGAGATTTCGAATGCATATAAGGTGGCTCTCGAAAAGGAGTTCGCCGCGATCAGCGCTCGGCTCGCGAAGTCTGGGCTTACGAAGCAAATTCGCGTCGTTCTCGTGTATGTGCCGCTCGCAGACAAAGATGGGTTCGTCACGGCATTTGATAACAAATTAAAGGGGCTCCAATGACAGTGTCCCAGCAGCAGTGGCATGAAATCGAAAGACTGCAAGGCTCGGTGCTAAAGAACCGCGTCTTCTCGATCCTGCAGGAGACCGCACGCGATATTCAGACGCTCGACATCGACGACCCCGATGTTTTGAACGTCGTCCCTCGTCTTGCGACGCTTCTTGAAACTCATCCAGAACTGGAATCGTATCGCGAGGTGTTCAGCACGCTCGCGCGGTCGGTCGGGCTTTGGAACTATATCGACAGAGAGACGGCAGACTATCGCGATGCGATGGTAGCCGATGCTGTTACGTCGGAAGAACTGGACGGCATCACGTTCCATCGAGAACAAATTGCCGCGCTGAACACGCTCTTGGCCGGTAGGAATCTCGTCTTGAGCGCACCTACGAGTTTTGGGAAGAGCTTGCTGATCGACGCGCTTCTCGCGACCGATCGTTACAAGCGCATTGCTATCGTCCTCCCCACCATCGCACTGCTCGACGAGTTTCGACGGCGGATCGAGAAGCGGTTCGGAAATCGCTTCGCACTTGTCATGTATCACTCACAAGTAGCACTGCCAGAACAAAACGTGATCTTCCTAGGCACGCAAGAGCGTTTGATCAACCGGAAGGATCTCGGAAGTATCGACCTGGCTGTCGTCGACGAGTTTTACAAGCTCGACCCCTCCCGGCAGGATGACCGCAGTTCAACACTGAACGCCGCAGTCTATCAACTGCTCCGCCGCTCGAAGCAGTTCTTCTTCCTCGGGCCGAACATCGAGACGGTTCGCTACTCGGCCGACAACCGTTGGAAGTTCGAGTTTCTACATACGCGCTTTTCTACGGTCGCCGTGGACACGTTCGACCTTACTCGGATTAAGAATAAGGAAGATAGGCTCGTAGAAGAGCTGAAAAGCGATCCTAACTGGCCGGCGCTCGTATTCATTTCATCGCCTGATCGAGCAAATTCGCTCGCAACCACACTGACGGAGGACCGAACCTTCTCGAGGGTCAACGATATGTCGGAATGGATGAATGAAAATTTCGGAGAAGGATGGGAGTTAAGCGATGCGGTCGCTGCCGGTGTCGCTGTTCATCATGGACGCATTCCGCGCTCCTTGGCATCGCAATTCGTCCGCATGTTCAACAACGGCTCGCTACCAATCTTGATTTGCACCTCAACTCTCATTGAAGGTGTCAACACCGCTGCGAAATCGGTGCTGATTTATGACAAGCAAATCAACCGGCGAGACTATGACTTCTTCACGTTTTCAAACATTCGCGGCCGGGCTGGACGTTTGGGCCAGCATCACGTTGGCTCCGTCTACCTTTTCCATGCGCCGCCTGATGAACAGAGCGTTGAAGTCGAGCCGCCCCTCTTTGGTGACCTAGATGAGGCACCAGACGAATTGGTCGTGCATATCTCCGATGAGGATAGCTCGCCCGCGATAAGCGACCGAGTCGCCGAGCTCGCGCGCACCATGGAACTTACGCCCGATGAACTTCGGCTGGCTTCGTCAGTGGGGCTTGAGAATGCCGCTGCGCTCAAGCAGCGGGTGCAGATCGCATCCCGACAAGGCGCCGCGATCCATTGGAGCGGACATCCAAAGTATCCCGAGATACTTGCTGTCTGCAAAATCATCTGTGAAGTCCGTAAAGTCAGCGAGTTCGGCATCCGTAGCGCCGCACAGTTGGCGATGTATCTCACGAATCTCCGATCTCACGGGACTCTGCGCGGCTTCTTTCACTGGCACAGCAACTCCTATCGAGGGGAGCCGCGCCAGCAAGATAACGTTTTCCGCTTCTTACGCGCGTGTGAGTACGGCCTACCTCAGTTGTTTTCCGTCGTAGAACTCTTTGCGAAGCGCATTCACGCTGTGACGAATTACAACCTCTTCATTGTAGAAATGCCTCGGTGGTTCAGGGCCGAGGTGCTCAAGAATCTCGATGAGCAAGGCGTACCAGTGCAGATCTCTGAACGTTTCCTCCGGCGCAACGACACAATCGAGATATTACGCGCACGCCTCATCCAAGAAGCACGCAATCCTAGAAGCGATCTAACAAAATTTGAGAAGCAATGGATACTCGACGCGCTCGCCACTTAATTTGACCTTGACTTTGGCTTTATTAGGACTATATTCCTGTCATCCCGTCTCAACTTGAGGGCGGATCGCGATCGTCACGGACGCGAGGCGGGATGCGGTGGACGCGGCAGCGTCAGGCGTGGATGAGGCGACAGGGCGGAGCCAAATTGCTCCGTGAGTGGCCGATGAAACGCTGACGACCCACGCTGTTGCGTCCGGCCCAAGTCGTGTGGTCTCGGCGCCCGAAGCTGGCGCCAGTCCGGCAGAGAGCCGCCTTCAACCGGAGGCGGAAACCCTCAGCAGGGATGCGGTGACATAGCATCGTTCACCGGGGAGAGCACGAAGCAAGCCGGAAGCCCATCGCGTGCGGAACGCCGGATGTTGCGGCGTAACCGTGGTGACTACGCTCGTGTGCTTTTTACTTTTGCGCACGAGGCTGCGGATGCGTTCGCGCATCCGGCGTTCCGCGCGCCCTCATGTTGCGAGGGCGGAACGTTCAGCTCATACCCCGGACGCGAAAGCGTCGCGGGATCGCGAAGGTGTGCTTGCTGTTTGACAATTGAATCGGAGAAGGTGTGTGGCGATGGGAGATTGTCTTACTCGATGTCGTCCCCGCGCAGGCGGGGACCCAGACTCCCCGAGCGCGGTGGGTTTGCCGAGAACAGCGTTTCTCGTTCAACAGACAATGCGGTGTTTATGGGTCCCCGCCTGCGCGGGGACGACGCGTGGAGAGATCGCGCCTCATACCTACGTTCCTCATCCCGAGGAGCGCGTTTACGCGCGTCTCGAAAGATGAGGCCACCATAGCGACATACGGTCTCATGGTTCGAGACGCGCTTCGCGCTCCTCACCATGAGGAAGAGGCCCTACCCCTGCTTGAACATCGCCGTCGCGCGGTTCTGCAATTCGGTGGGCGAGACATCCTCGACATGCGTACCGATGAACCACTGGTTGCCGGCGGGATCGGTGACGCCGCCGCTGCGGTCGCCATAGAACATATCCATCGGCTCCATGATCGAGGTGCCGCCGGCCTTGAGCGACGACTGATAAACCTCGTCGACATTCGGCACATAGAGATAGAGCATCGCCTTCATCGCCGGCGCGCGCTCGGACGCATTCGCCACCATCACCCGCGAGGTGCCGACGGTGAGCGCCGCGTGCATCAGCTTGCCATCGGGGCGGTTCACCGGCTCATGATCGAAGGTGGCGCCGAACGCCTGCTGCATGAAGGCGACCACCGCCTTCGCATCGTCGGCGACGAAATAGGGCGTGACGGTGTGATAGCCATCCGGAATCGGCTTGACCTTGGCGGCCATGGCTGTGCTCCTTGCGCATGTGGATCAATCCCAGTCGTCGTCATCGCGTTGAGGGACCGGCGGCAGTGCCGGTGGCGGCAGCGGGCGGCGCGCGCCCGGTCGTTGCGGCGAACGGCCCACCGTCTCCTCGGGATGGAAGACGATATAGCACGCGCGGCTGAGGCGCGGGCCGGCATCGCGCAGGCAGGCTTCGATGCGGTCTTCATCGGGAATGAACTGGCCGCACAGGCGGAACGCATCCGGCGTGCAGGCTTCGCGCTGCTCGGGCGTGCCCTTGCTCGCAACCGCCGCGCCGCCGCTCGCCGTCAGCATGACGACCGCCGCAATCGCGCCGCAAACTCGCTTCGACGTCATGATCCTCTCCGCAGGGTGACGACCGATACCCAACAGCGCCGCGCGGCGGAGGTTCCGGCCCGCCGTCATCACATCGTGCAATGCAGCCTTCGCGCGTGCGGATGCGGCGCTTGTGCAACAGCGGATCGTGTGGCTCAGCGGGAGGTCGCGAGTTCCGGCGGCGGCGTGCGATCCAGAGGATCTGCGGTGGCTTCCTGGAAGATGTCGAGTTCGTATTGCTCCATCGCCACGCCGCTGCGCTTGCGCGGCAGCGTCGCCACTTTCTCGGTGCGGCGATAAACCTTGCGCAACGGTTCGCGCGTGGCGTCGCGCGGCTCATCGACATAAAGAATGGTGTCGAGCGCGGCGCGGTCCGGCTCCGGCATGTTGAGCCAGCGGATGCGCTGGCCACGCTGCACCACGCAGGTGCCGGGCGGAAGGTAGAACATCAGCCACGATGTCGTGCCGTAGTCCGGCGCCATGATGCAGGTGGCGTGATTGGCCTTGGCGACGGCGCCGATTTGTCTCGCGAGATCGCTCCAGCCGACGCCGATGCTGCGCACGGTGGCGTCGCGCTTGTAGAGCGTGAAGATGCCGCTGTTGGCCTGCACGATCAGCAGCAGCAACAGCACCACGCCGGACGGCAGCGCCCAGCGGCGATAGAAATTGATGGCGCGCTGGTTGAACGCATTCCAGCCGGTGTGATGCGCCGCCACGGCGGCAGCAATCGCGAACGCCGGATACACCGGCCCGAGCCAGTTGGCCTCAACACGGCTGTGCAGCGAGTGGATGCAGAAATAGAGCACGATCACCCAGAAGCTGACGTTGATCAGCACCCGCGCCGAGGGCGTCCCCTCTCCGCGCCGGCCGAGCAGATAGAGGCCGGAGACACCGAGCAGGAAAACAAACGGAGTTGCGAACGCGAACTGGGTCGGGATCAGTTCGCCGAAATATTTTAGCGTCAGCCCGTCAACGCGGGCGCGGCCGAGCTGCTTGATGAACGACACCCAGTGGTGATCGGCGTTCCACAGGATCACTGGCATGAACAAAGCGAATGCAATGATGCCGCCGAGATAGGGCCACGGTGTCGCCAGCCAGCGCCGCATGTCCTTCGCGATCACGAGCCATAACAGAATCGAGGCGCCGAAGAACATCGCGGTGTATTTCGACAGCAGCGCAAGGCCGACGGCGACGCCGACGCCGAGCCACCATACCCCGCGTCCGGTGTCATAGACTTTGGCGAGCGCATAGAGCACGAAGGCGGATGTCACCATCAGCGGCGCATCGGGCGTGACGATGATGGTGCCCGCGGCAACCATCAGAGTCGCGTTGAGCAGCAGCGCGGCGGTCGCCGCGATCTGCGCGTTGCGGAACAGCATCTCCGCTGCGCGGTACACCGCGAACGTCATCGGCAAAGCCAGCAGGATCGAGACGACACGCACGCCAAAGGCGGTATCGCCGAACATCAGCGTGCCGAGCCGGATGATCAGTGCAACCATCGGCGGATGATCGTAGTAGCCGCCGGCGAGATGCTTGGACCACGTCCAGTAATAGGCTTCGTCGAAGGTCAGCGGCGTAGCCGCGGCGAATGCGAGCCGCATCACCACCAGCGCGATGACGATCCATTCCGTCCGCCGGGCGATCGCGGCCGCATCGATCATCGCGCGCGCCACACGAACAGGCTGGAGACGGCGTAGTTCCACACTACGCCCATCAGTGCGCCCGCAGCCCCTGCCAGCCACCATACCGCGTGCTGACCATAGAGCGAGAATGCAACGCCGACATTGGCGAGCAGTCCGACGCTGCACACGAGATAGAAGATCACGAGGCCACGCAGCAACGCACCACCCTTGAGCCGCTGGTCGCGATAGGTCAGGCGATTGTTGAGCAGGAAGTTGAACGTCATTGCGACGAACGCGGCAATCCCCTGCGCCTCCGCAAACGGCATATCTGAAATCGAGATCACGACATAGAGCGCAACAAGATGCACCACCAGACCGAGCGTGCCGATCAGCGCGAACAGGAGGAAGCGCAGCGACACCAGGTCATGGGTCAGCTTCGCCAGCACGAGACCGAGGAAGTCCATCACCACCAGCGAGTCGAGTTTACTCTCCCCGTGCAGGCGCGAACCGAACGTATAAGGTACTTCGACGATACGCAGGCTGCCCTGCGCCGTGGCAACGAGGTCGAGCAGGATCTTGAAACCCTGCACCGAGAGCGACGGCGCGAGCTTCTCGAAGCAATCACGCCGGATCATGAAAAAGCCGCTCATGGGATCGGCGACATCGATATGCAACAGGCGCTTGGCGATAGATGTCGCGAACAGGCTGCCGCCGAGCCGCTGCTTGTCGAAACTGTCGGCACTGCCGCCGCTGACATAGCGGCTGCCGACCACGAGATCGGCTTTCCCGCCCTGGAGCAGCGCCAGCATGTTCGGCAGCTGGGTCTCGTCATGCTGAAGGTCAGCGTCCATCACCGCGACATAGGGCGTCGATGACGACAGGATGCCTTCGATACAGGCGCCCGACAGGCCGCGGCGGCCGATCCGGCGGATGCAGCGCACGCGGGTGTCGGTTTGCGCCAGTTGCCGCACCACATCCCAGGTGCCGTCGGGAGAGTTGTCGTCGACGAATACGACCTCCCACTCAACACCCTGGAGCGCCGCCTGCAGCTTGGCAAACAGCTTGGGCACGTTGTCGTGTTCGTTGAAGGTCGGCACCACCACGCATAACTGCCGGGCGTCTGCCTGCAAAGTGATGGCTGAGCTCATGGCGCCAGCATATATCCGGCGGTTCCGGCGCTGCCAAGCGACCCGCCCCGCAAAACCTACGTCCTAGACCGTTCAAAAAACGAGAGCAGATCGGGAAACGGGTGGGAAGCTGACCGCAAAGGAGCCCAGAAATGCCAACGACCACGAACGACACGGGCAGCGCGTACATCCGGCGCAGGCCCGAGGCGGTGTCATTCATGACAGCGCCAAGTCATCTCGTGGTCGTCCCGGCGACGGTGCGGGGGCATCGACGTCGCCGTTATGTGCTACATGGGGATGCGAGAGACGTTCCGCAAGGGGTCAAAAATGGCTGGAAAAGCAGGCAAAATCCATATCGGCATCGGCGGATGGACGTTCGCCCCCTGGCGTGGAGTGTTCTATCCGGAGAAACTCGCCCAATCCAAGGAACTGGGCTACGCCGCCTCCAAGCTGACCTCGATCGAGATCAACGGCACCTATTACGGTTCGCAGAAGCCGGAAAGCTTCCGCAAATGGGCCAGCGAAGTGCCGGACGGTTTCATCTTCTCGGTCAAGGGGCCGCGGTTCGCGACCAACCGCCGGGTGCTGGCGGAGGCCGGGGATTCCATCAAGCGATTCTATGATTCCGGCGTGCTGGAGCTGGGTGACCGGCTCGGCCCGGTGCTATGGCAGTTCGCACCCACCAAGAAGTTCGACGAACCCGATTTCGGCGCCTTCCTCGACCTGTTGCCGCGCAAGCTCGAGGGCCGGACGCTGCGCCATGTTGTCGAGGTTCGCCACGACAGTTTCCAGACTCCCGCCTTCATCGCCCTGCTGCGCGAACACGAAGTCCCGGTGGTCTATGCCGAGCACGGCAAGTATCCGGCGATCGCCGACCTCACCAGCGACTTCGTCTATGTCCGCCTGCAGACCGGCAAGGATACCGTCAAGACCGCCTACCCACCCAAGGAGCTCGACGAATGGTCGGAACGCTTCAAGCTGTGGGCCAAAGGCGGTGAGCCTGACGATCTCAATCGTGTCGATGCCAAGCCGGCGAAGAAGCAGCCGCGCGATGTCTTTGCCTATGTCATCCACGAAGGGAAGATTCGCGCGCCAGCCGGTGCGATGGAGTTGATCGCACGGGTCAAGTAACCGATACTTCTTTCATCGGAGCATCACATGGCGCGGGCAAAAAAGCTTTTCACCGTCGGATACGAACAGACGCCGCCTTTCGCGGTATACGACGCGTTGGAGAAAGCCGGCGTCAAACTGCTGGTCGACGTTCGCGCCGTCACTTCATCCCGGCGCCCGGGCTTCTCGAAAAACCAGCTTGCGGCGGCGCTCGACGAGCGCAGCATCGCCTATGTGCATCTGCAGGCGCTTGGCACGCCGAAGGAAGGGCGGCTCGCCGCACGCAGCGGCGATATCCAGACGCTGAAGAAAATCTACAGCGCCCATCTCAAAAAGCCGGAAGCACGAGAGGAGATGGATGAACTTGCGGCACTGACACTCAAGGCGGGCCCGGTCTGCCTGCTCTGCTATGAGCGCGATCACACCAATTGCCACCGCACCTTCATCGCCGAGATCATCGAGAAGCGTGACGGCGTAAAAATCGAAAATCTGCTACCGCCCCAACACTGAATTACCACCCGCACGAAAAACTTTCGTCGCGTTCATCGCCTGTTCTCCATCATGGTATGGACGACGAGAAAGCCTCCCGAATAACCTGACTTACGTATTTCTGCGTACTCAGGGGCTACGGGGGCTCCATGCGTTGCGTCGAAGTTCTGCGCGTGTTTGGCGCGGCCGTACTCCTGTTGAGTAGCGGCACGTCTCCCTCTATTGCCAATCCGCTGCAAAGTATTTTCGACCTTACCGGCAGCCTGAAGGGTGGCGCGACACCGGAGCGATTTCTCTACTTCAGCGGTTTCGATCTGTGGCGCGGGGGCGCGTCGTCCTATGGCGGGCTACAATGGTCGCCGGGCGGGCTGAACAACGACGGCTTCACGCTGAAGCTGCTGCTAGCCGGCGGGCAATATCGCTACACCGCCGGAGCCACAGAGATCACCGGCACCAACTTCCTTGCCGCCGCCCTGCCCGGCTGGCGCATCAAGCGCGGCAACTTCGAAGCCAAGCTTTTCGCCGGCCTCGACCTGCAGCATCACATCCTGTCGCCGGTCGATCCGACCAATAATCTGCGCGGCACTCACGTTGGCCTGCGGGTCGGCGCCGATCTGTGGTGGGAGCCCACGCAGAAGATGATGCTTGCATCATCGCTGTCGGGGTCGACCATCGGCACCAATTTCGGCGCACGGATTGCTGTCGGCTGGCGGGTCCTTGACCGCTTCTGGATCGGACCGGAGATCGAAACCATGGGTGATGAAATCTATCGTCAGTATCGCGTCGGGGCGCATCTCACATCACTGAAATATGGGCCGTTCGAATGGGCATTCGGCGCTGGCTACAGCGAAGACAGTGACCATCGCGCCGGTCTCTACGGGCGATTCAGCCTGCTGACACGACGATAAAGTCTCAGCCGAGACGCCAGATCGCCATCGATTGCTCGTAGCCCCGGATCGTTGTCTCTCCGAGCAGGACGGCATCCTTGCAGGATTCACCCAGCGCATCGCGCACCGCGGCGGAGATCAGGCACTGCGAACCGAACTCCTTGTTGAGGGACTCAATCCGCGACGCCAGATTCACGGTGTCGCCGATCACCGTATACTCCTTGCGACGCGGCGAACCGATATTGCCTGCAACGACATCGCCGGCGTGGATTCCGATGCCGATCCGCAGCGCCCAGGAATTGGCTTCATTATCGCGAGCCATCGCAACGAGCATCTCGCGCGCGGCGGCAACAGCATTATGCGCAGCGTTCGGATCGTCGATCGGAGCACCGAACAGCGCCAGGAAGCCGTCGCCGAGAAACTTGTTCACGATCCCATCATGACGATCGACAATATCCACCAGCACTGCAAATGCACCATCGAGCCGGTCCACCACTTCCTGTGGTGAGCGCAGCTGAGCGGCCGCCGTGAAGCTGCGGAAATCCACGAACATCACGGCTACGCGGCGGATTTCAGTGGTTGCGCCGGTGCCTTCAGCCAGCAACCGCTCCACGACCTGTGCCGAGACGTGCTGGCCAAACAGATCGGTGACGCGGTCGCGCGCGGTGACGGCGGCAATGCTGGTCTCGAATTGCCGACGTAGCTGGACCCCAACCGCGCCCGCCAATACGCCGCATATCAGAATGATCAGACTGCGGGCGAAATGATACGTGAAGTCGGACGCCGGATCGGGATGGAAATACATCGCCATCATGAACAACTCGGACGCCGCAACAAATCCAGTGAAGGTGGAGAGCCAGAAATCCAGCCGCAGAGTCGAGAGAATGATGAAAAAGAAATAGGTGAAGGGAACCGCGAAACCAAGCGCAGTGATCGATCCCATGTTCTCGATGTGAAGCGCCAGCGCCACCGTTGGCATACTGGTCTCGATGAATGCGCCGACGTAGCGACGGAATGGCGCCAAATCCCTGTCGAGCGCGATATGCCGCTTGACCACGGCATGAATGGCCATCTCAAACAGGATAAACGGAATCAGGATGGAATAGAGGTAGACCGGCTTGAGATTGCCTTGCCACAGCCTTTCCAACTGCTCCGGCGCAAGCGTGTAGATAATCCATAGCACACCGGTCAGAACCGAGGTGGTGACGATCAGGGCTTTAATTCGCAGTAGTTCGGTCTTGAGGATTTCGCGGGTCAGCGCGCGTTGAAATCCAGCCGGAAGCCCCGAATGGTTCTTGTCTCCCGACTCCTGAAGCGGCCCACCCATTATTTCAACCACGCCTGTATGCGACTGCAAATAGCATACAGGATCGGACAGCCTGCTCAATCCAGCGTTCGGCGGAAGCGGGTCACCGCGATGGTCATCGCCACCAGCATCAAAACCGCCAAAGCGATGGCGTCGTATTGCAGATTTTCCAGCGTCGCGCCCTTGAGCATGATCGCGCGGACGATGCGGATATAGTGCGTCAGCGGCAGCGCTTCGCCGATCCACTGCGCCCACACCGGCATCCCGGCGAAAGGAAACATGAATCCGGACAACAAGATGTTGGGCAGGAAGAACATCATCGACATCTGCATCGCCTGAAGCTGGTTCTGCGCGATGGTCGAAAATGTATAGCCGATGGACAGGTTCGCCGCGATGAATAGCGTCGACAGCACCGCAAGCATGGTGAGGCTGCCGAGGATCGGGACACCGAACAGGAAATAGCCGATGCCGATGATGATCGCCGCCTGCAGGAAGCCCACGAGAATATAAGGAATGATCTTGCCCAGCATGACTTCGATCGGCGTGATCGGCATGGCGAGCAGGTTTTCCATGGTACCGCGCTCGATCTCTCGCGTCACCGACAGCGCGGTGAAGATCAGCATGGTCATGGTGAGAATGGTGCCGACCAATCCCGGCACAATATTGAGCCGCGATTCCGCCGCCGGATTGTAGCGGGCGTGGGCTCGGATTTCGAACGGCGGCGACGGCGGATCGCCGGCAAACAGATCGTGCGCCAGCGCGCTCTGGATCAATTGCCCCAGCGCGCCGAGTGCCGAACCCGCGGCCACGGGATCGGTGGCGTCCGCGGCCACGAGCAGCGACGGCTTGTCGCCGCGCCGCACCGCGCGCTCGAAGCCGCGTGGGATTTCGACGCCGAACAGCACCGTTCCGGATTCGAGCAGATCGTCGAACTCCTTCTCGGTGTGGACTTCGCGGACGAACCTGAAATAGGACGTGTTCTGCAACGCCTTCAGGATCGAACGCCCGAGATCGCTGTTCTCCTGCAGCAGCACCGCCGTCGGCAGATGACGCGGCGTGGTGTTGATGGCGTAACCAAACAACAGAAGCTGCATGATCGGCAGCATCACGATCATCGCGAACGACACGCGATCGCGCCGCAACTGGATGAATTCCTTGGTCAGCATCGCGAAAGTGCGGCGCAGGAATCCGGATCGTTCGGATGGAATGACGGTTTGATCGCTCATTGGAAATTATCCTTCGAGCGACTCATCAACTCGATGAATACGTCCTCGAGCGACGGCTCTGACTTGTGCCAGGTCATATCGCCGTTGTCGCGATATGGCGCGATCGCCTGTTCAAGCGCGGCTTCATCGCGACCCGAGACATGAAGGTTATTGCCGAACGGCGCCACCATATCGATGCCCGGCTTGTCGGTGAGTTCGATTGCCAGCCGGTTGATGCCATTGCCGTTCCCCGCGCTTACCGTGTAGGTGGTCAACGCCGAGTCCGCGATCACCTCCTCGACGGTGCCGTGAACCAGCAGATGGCCATAAGCGATATACGCGATCTCGTGACAGCGCTCGGCTTCATCCATGTAGTGGGTCGAGACCAGTACGGTCAGCCCGTCGGCGGCGAGCGCGTGAATCTCGTTCCAGAAATCGCGCCGCGCCTTGGGATCGACGCCGGCAGTCGGCTCGTCGAGCAGCAGCAGTTGCGGGCTCGGCAGGGTGCAGGCACCGAGCGCAAGGCGCTGCTTCCAGCCGCCCGACAATTCGCCGGCGAGTTGCTCCTCGCGCCCCTTGAGACCGAGGCGGTCGATCATGTCGCGGGCGGCTTTGCGCGGATTGTTGACGCCATAAAGCCGCGCGACGAATTCCAGATTCTCCCGGACGGACAAATCCTGATAGAGACTGAAGCGCTGGGTCATATAGCCGACGCGGCGCTTGATCTTGTCGGCATCGCGCCGGATATCGAAGCCGAGGCAGGTACCCTCGCCGCTGTCGGGCGTCAGCAGGCCGCACAGCATGCGGATCGTGGTGGTCTTGCCGGAGCCGTTGGGGCCGAGGAAACCGTAGATGCTGCCGCGTTTCACCTGCATCGACAGGTCGTGGACCACCTCGTGGCCATTGAACGACTTCGACAGTCCCGACACGTCGATCGCAATATCAGTATTTTCCGATGGAGGTTTTGCGAGGGTCGCAGTCATGGCGACGCTCCATTGAGATAGACACTGACCGGCTGACCAACGCGCAGGTTCTCCGGTTTCGCCGGACGCGCCTGGACCAGATACACGAGCTTGGAGCGCTCATCCTGGCTGTAGATCACCGGCGGGGTGTATTCCGCCTGCGTCGCGATGAAGTAGATCTTCGCCGTCAGATCGGCGGCGCAGCCATCGCAGGTCACGCGTACCTCCTGGCCGATCTTCAACTTCGCGAGCTCCGTTTCGGGCACGAAGAAGCGTACCTTCATGTTGCCCGGCGGCAGGATGGAAATCACCGGCCGCTGTGCAGGCACGGTCTCACCTTCGCGGAAATAGATCTGCTGCACCATGCCGCTGATCGGCGCGGCCATACGGCGGCGGTTGAGTCTTGTCTCCGACGTATTCACGCGCGCCTGCGCAACACGTAGCGTTGCGAGCGCCGAATCCAGACTCGCCTGTGTGCCTGATCCGGTCTTGCTCAGGGACAGCGCGCGATCGTAGGTCTGCTGGGCATTGGCGAGCGACGCCTTGTTCTGGTTGAGATCGGCCTGCTGCAGGTCATCGTCCACTGCGTACAGAGGTTGGCCTTCCTTGACGTGATCGCCTTCGCGCACGTTCAACGAAACCACGCGGCCCGATTCATCCGGACTGACGAAAATCATGTCGGCCTCGACCCAGCCCTGAAAGCCGGGATTCTTGTCGCCGTCGCAGCCGCCAAGACACGCGGCCAGCACAAGCACCGCAACCGCACGAACCATTGCTCCTGACGCACTCATGCGGCTTGCCCCTTGCCGAAGATCAGATCGAGATGCACACGCAGCATCGCCATTGCATCGAGCGGCGCATACTGCCCGAACAGCCCTTGCCAGATCACGGCGACAACGGCCGGCGCCACCACGAGTTGCGGAAAGTCGGCAATCGCTCGGTTGGCAATCTCGCCACGTGCGATGCCGTGTTCGATGATCCGTCGCATTCCGGCCAGCCCGACCGAAACGACTTCGCGGTGATAGAACTCGGCGAGCGACGGAAACCGCGCGCCTTCAGAAATGATCATGCGCAGGATATCGCCGCGACGCGTACCAATCACCTCGCGCGTGAACATCTCGGCGAACGTCTCGATCAACGCCCGCGCCGAAATGCCTTCGACCAGCGGCGGATTGGCCATGCGCGCGATCAGCGGCACCAATGCGGTTCGCACCAGCTCCTGGAACAGCGCTTCCTTGTCCTTGAAGTGGAGATAGATCGTGCCCTTGGCGACGCCTGCCCGCTTGGCCACATCGTCGAGACGCGTGGCGGCAAAACCTCGCGCCGTGAATTCGTCGAGGCCGGCGGCGACAATCGCGGCGCGGCGCTCGCTGGCGCGCACTTCGCGGCTGGACGGACGCTTGGCAGAGCCGCGCTCACCTTTGCCAACACCGTGATGGCTCTGATCATCACGCGCACGGGCTGCAACCTTGCCGGCGCCTGACGCTTTCCCTTTGGGGGCTCTGGCGCTCCTGCCGCGGGCCTCGCTCTTCGCCATTGACCCTTCCCTCCGCAGTGCTCGACTTTACGGCTATATTTATGACTGACCAGTCAGTCATTTTCAAGGCAGGAAATGAGCAGTCGCGGCAACGTGAAAGCCGTCGCACCGCACCACCTCAGCCGGTCAGGCGCGAAACTTCAATCCGTCCAATACCTTGTCGACGACCTTGCGATCGGCGCGGAACCCGAGGCCGACCAGATTGAGGTCCGGCCGCGCCACCGCCCTCACCGCCTCGCGGTTGGCGGCGTCGTGCGTGGTCTTGAACATATCCTCAGTATAGATCGCCGGTTTAACGTCGCGGGTCAGCGCCCGATCCAAGGCGCGAGCAAGCTGAGCGCCATCGCCGCCATAGATCAGGATCGGCTGGCCGATCAGCGACAGATACGGTGTGCCCGATCCATCCTCGTAAGGCTCGCCGACCGACGCGGGAAAAGCAGCGGTGATGCCACTGGCAAGAAAGGCCGCGACATTGAGCTTCTGCCACCCTTCGAGATCCGAGCGGATCACGAGAGCGATCTTGGTGTCGAATTGCATGCGGGAAGCCTGAACGGTGAGACCACTCAGGCCATTCTAGGATCAGCCGCGTCCGTCGCAAGCCCAGGCGCGGATAACGCATTCCTTGCCGCCGAAGGAATAACATTTGCGCATCGCCGAATTCAGCGCGCTGGAAATGCGCGGCGCGGTCGCATAGCCATGCGCGCCGCAGGGATTGGACATATCCACTGCCAGCGCGGCGCAGGCACGCTTCATGGTGACGATCTCGCATTGACCGGCGCATTTCGCGGCTGCGGCCCTACGCGCGGCGGCCTCGGTCGGATAGTCGAACGCCTGACCGTAGGCCGCACACTTGCCGATCGCCAGTGCACCCGCGGCCTGGGACGGCGTGGAAAACATGGCGGCAGCAAAACCAAAAATGAAAGCGAACAAAAAAAGCGCGCGGAGGCGCGCGACGGCAAACAACGTCAAAATCCCCTCCCCCAATGCACGGTCTGTGATGGCAGATCGTGCCTCTGGTCACCCCGGCGGCACCGTAAGCACGGGGCGTTTCAACTTGGTGAACGCGAGATGGACACAGGCGATGGTCGCCTTCGCCTCACTGAAATGTGAGTCGTTTCAAGGCGATGGCTTCGCGGATTCAGATGGCGGCGAAAGATGAGAGACGACTTTAACCGTGCGTGAGGTCTGCCAGTGCCTCCGGCGTGTCGATGTCGAGGAAGGCGCTCTTGCCTTCGACCTCGACTTCCGCCACCGCCTCACCGTTCTGGGTAATCAGGTGACGTGCGCCAATGTCGCCGTCCAGAGTCATCAGTTCGCTGAAGAACCGCCGCGACCACAGCACCGGATTGCCGCGCCGCCCGCCAGCTACCGGCAGAACGATCAGTGAGCCCTTGTCGGGCGAGAATGCCTCGATCAGACGGTCGATCAGTTGCGCATCGATCAACGGCATATCGCCGAGGCACACAAGGGCGCCGTCGGCATCCTTCGGCACGGCCGCGATACCGGCCTTGACCGAAGTCGCGAGACCGTCCGCGAAATCAGGATTGTGGGTGAAACTGACATTGAGGCCGTGCAGCGCCTGCTCAACCTCGGGCTGCTGATGGCCGGTGACGACGACGACCGACGACGCCTTGGACGCCAACGCCTGCTCGGCCACGATTCGCACCAGCGGCTTGCCGCCGATCTCCGCGAGCAGTTTGTTCGGGCCGCCCATCCGCGTCGAGCGGCCGGCGGCGAGGACAATCGCCGCCACGTTGCGGTTGCCATCGGTGCCGACCGGCACACGCGGCTGCGGCCGGGTGACAATTTCCATCAACAGCCCGCCAACGCCCATGCCGGTGACATCGGCCCGGGTCACTTCGAGGCCGGCGAGCAGACGCATCAGCACCCAGTCGAAACCGTTCTCCTTGGGAGAACGCGCGCACCCCGGCGCGCCGAGCACCGGGACATTGTTGGCATGGCCGATCAGCATCAGGTTGCCGGGATCGACCGGCATGCCGAAATGCTCGACCACACCGCCGACATTCTCAATCGCGGCCGGGATCACGTCGCGCCGGTCGGCAATCGCGGACGCGCCGAAAACCAGCACCAGTTCGGCGCCAAGCGACAGCATTTCCTTGATGGCTGGCGTCAATGCATTCTGATTGTGGGGTACGCGACGCTCGGCGATGATGGTGGCGCCAGCCGGCGCCAGCCGTTCCGCGGTCACGCGCAAGGTCTTGTCGATCACCTTGGGCGCCAGTCCCGGCAGCATGGTCGATACGATGCCGACGCGCTTGATCTTGAACGGCGCGACGCGCAGGCGGCCTGCCCTGGCAGCAGCAACCGCGGCATCACAGATATCCTTCTCAACGCCGAACGGGATCAGTTTCACGGTGGCGATCATCTCGCCTTCGACCACCGGCTTATACGCCTGCAGCGTCGCAAAGGTGATCGCCTCGCCGACGCGATTGATGCGGTCGACCGCGTCGCGATCGACCACCAGCACACCCGGCGTCGCTGCAAACAGATTGGATCGCCCGGTAAAGGCGCGCTCGACGGTCACTCCCTCGCCTGCCACCGCTTCCGCGATACTGGCGGCGGCTGCGTCTTCGGAAACCTCACCGTCCTCAAGCCGCGCGACGACGATCTGATCGACGCCCGCCTTCTTCAACTGCTCGGCTTCGGCCGCGCCGATCTGCGTACCTTTCTTCAAAACAAATCCGTTCTGACGAATGGCATGGACAGTGACGCCGCCAATGGCGTCGTCAGGCGCAACAGGACCGAACTTCATGCGACTTTCTCAACAGCGACGTCTTTGGAGGTTTTCTCGGAAGGGAGTCTCAGGGTGGCGGTGATCTCCGCCATGATCGCCACCGCGATCTCGGCCGGCGACACCGCGCCAATGGACAGGCCGATCGGCGCATGAATTCGCGCGAGCTGCTGCTCGGTTGCGCCCTGCGCTTTCAGGCGATCGATCCGCTTGCCGTGAGTTTTCCGCGAACCAAGCGCGCCGATGTAGAAGCAATCGCGCTCCATGGCATGAATCAGCGCCGGATCGTCGATCTTCGGATCGTGGGTCAGCGCCACAAACGCTGTGTAGCGATCAATATTGAGCGGCGGCAACGCAACGTCCGGCCAGTCAGCAAACAATGGAATATCGGGAAACCGCTCCGGCGACGCGAAGGCCGTGCGCGGGTCAACCACATACACGTCGTAGCCCAGCGACTGCGCCATCGGCGCCAGCGCCTGGCTGATATGAACCGCGCCGGTGATAACGAGCCGGGCGGTCGGCGCGTAGACATTGAGAAACAGCTTCTTGCCGTCGATCTCGATCATACCGCTCTTGCCCATGCGCAACTGGCGGTCGAGATCGACATGGAGCGGATCGGCGGCGATGTCGGCAGATTTCACCAGGCGCTGCTCACCATTGGCAACATCGGTGATGACGACGACAGCGCGGCGCGCGGCGCGCTCGGTATTCAATGCGGATAGCGTCTCGTCCTTCACGATTGACCGACCTTCTCAACGAACACGCGGATGGTGCCGCCGCACGACAGGCCGACGTTCCAGGCAGTTTCGTCGGCGACGCCGAATTCCAGCATCTTGGGCTGACCACTGGCGATCACATCGAGCGCCTCGGTCACCACAGCGCCCTCGACACAGCCGCCCGACACCGATCCAAGGAACGTGCCTTCGTCGTTGATGACGAGGCTAGACCCCGCCGGTCGAGGCGCGGAGCCCCAGGTCTCGACTACAGTGGCGAGCGCCACGCCGTGCCCGGACTTCTTCCACTCTTCGGCTGCCTTCAGGATGTCTTCGTCTCGATTGAGCATGGTGATGTCCTCAAGCTGCTGGTCTGGGGGCCGCGCGCCGCTCATAGGCCGGTGGTGCATGGAGAGGCGATGACAGCGCGGCGATCAGGCCTTCCATCGACTTCAAGTTATGCACTGGGCGAAATTCATCAACGTGCGGGAGCATCATTTTGATGCCTTGCGCCTTGGCTTCGAAGCCGTCGAAACGCAGCAGGGGGTTGAGCCAGATCAATCTACGGCAGGAGCGATGGAGCCGGTCCATTTCAAACTCCAGCCGTGAGTCAGCTTCGCGCTCCAGGCCATCCGAAATCAACAGTACAATCGCACCCTGCCCGAGCACACGGCGCCCCCACAGGTTGTTGAACTTGTGCAGCGACGTCGCGATCCGGGTGCCGCCGGCCCAATCCTCGACGCTGGATGAAACGGACGCCAGTGCCTCGTCCGGATCACGCGCCCGCAATGCGCGCGTGACGTTGGTGAGCCGCGTGCCGAACAGGAAAACCGAAACCCGTTTGCGCGCATCGGTGATGGCATGGAGGAAGTGCAGGAAAAGCCGCGTGTAGTCGCTCATCGAGCCGGAAATATCGAGCAATGCAACGATCGGCGCCGGCTTCTCGATCCGACCGAGACGCTGAAAATTGACGATCTCGCCGCCGGTGCGCAGGCTGCCGCGCAAAGTACGGCGCAGATCGATCTTGTGGCCGCGCGGATCGGGCGCGAACCGCCGGGTCAGCCGCTCGGCCTGCGGCAGCTTCATATTGGCGATGGCGCGCGTGACATCCGAGATTTCCGCCGCGGTCATCTGGGCGAAATCCTTGGTCTGCAGCACCTCGCGATCGGACACTGAGAGCTGGACGTTCTTCTCCTCGATCTCCTGCGTCGTCGTCTCACGGTTGGGCGCAAGCGCCTCCTGCACACGGCGCGCGGCGGGTGGCGGCGGCTTTTTCGCCTCCGGCGGCAGCGGCACGGAATCGAGCATATGCTCGAAGCCTTCGGAGCGGCGGAAGAACAGATCGAACGCCTGCGCGAAGATCAGCGCATGCTCGTGGCGCTTGACGAAGATCGCTTCGAGCGTGGTGAAGACATCCGCGCGGTTACCGATGTCGATCAGGCGGATCGCCTTGAGCGCATCGATCACCGCACCGGGACCGATCGGCAATCCTGCTGCGCGCAGCGCGCGCGCGAAGCCGACAACGTTGTCTGCGATGAGACCGTTGGCTGGCGAGTCATGGCCTGGCATTTATGCCCTCAATTCGACGGATCGCTGACCGCTTCCTTGATGACCTTGGTCAGGGCATCTCCCTGCATCCGGCCGATATCATCCTGATACTTCAGGAGCGCGCCGAGTGTATCGCCGACGACTTCAGGCGTCAGCGAGCGTGCGTCGAGTTCGGTCAGGGCCGTCGCCCAGTCGATCGTCTCGGCGACACCCGGCACTTTGAAAAGATCCTGATCGCGCAGCGCCTGCACAAAACCGACCACCTGCTGCGACAACTTGGCGCCGATGTTCGGCACCCGAGACTTGACGATGGCAAGCTCGCGCTCAGCGGACGGATAATCAACCCAGTGATAGAGACAGCGCCGCTTGAGCGCGTCGTGAATCTCGCGGGTCCGGTTGGAGGTCAGAATGACGATCGGCGGCTGCGGCGCGCGCACCGTGCCGAATTCCGGGATCGTCACCTGAAAGTCGCTGAGGATTTCCAGAAGATACGCTTCGAACGCCTCGTCGGCGCGATCGAGTTCGTCGATCAGCAGCACCGGCGCACCGGCGACATCCGGCTCCAAGGCCTGCAGCAGCGGGCGCTTGATCAGGTACTTCTCGGTGAAGATGTCGGCGGCAAGCTGCTCGCGGTCGGTTTCGCCGCTCGCTTCCGCGAGCCGGATCGCAACCATCTGCGCGGCGCTATTCCACTCGTACACCGCCGACGCGACGTCGAGACCTTCATAACATTGCAGGCGGATGAGCTTGCGGCCCAGCACGGCACTCAGAACCTTCGCGATCTCGGTCTTGCCGACGCCGGCCTCGCCTTCAAGGAACAGGGGGCGGCCCATTTTCAGCGACAGATAAACGACCGTCGCAAGCGAGCGCTCCGCGAGATAACCACGGCTGGTGAGCAGCGCGAGCGTTGCATCGACGGAATCAGGAAACGCCGATGTCGCACTCATGATAACGCTTGCCTTTTCGCTCAAGATTTTGCGTTCGCGGCCTCGACCGCGCGCCGCGCGAGCACGTGGATGAGGTGCGCACGATATTCGGCACTGCCGTGGATATCGCTATTGAGGCCGTCCGGCGACACCGACAGGCCGTCGAGCGCCTTGGCCGAGAAGCGCTTCTTCAGCGCTTCTTCAAATTGCGTCACGCGGAACACGCCATCGCCACCTGCGCCGGTGACTGCAACGCGCACTTCCGACGGCCGCTTGGCCACGAATACGCCAACCAGCGCATAGCGCGACGCCTGGTTGCGGAATTTCTGGTACGCCGCCTTCTTCGCCAGCGGAAACATCACGCGCGTAATGATCTCATCCGGTTCGAGCGCGGTGGTGAACAGACCCTGGAAGAACTCTTCCGGCTTCAGGCGCCGCTTGTTGGTGACGATGGTCGCGCCCAGTGCCATGCAGGCGGCCGGATAGTCAGCTGTCGGATCATTGTTGGCGAGCGAACCGCCAATGGTGCCGCGGTGACGTACCGCTGGGTCGCCGATCAGACCGGCGAGATTGGCGAGCGCCGGGATCGCCTCACCAACAATGGCCGAATTCGCCACGTCGGCATGGCGCGCAGTGGCGCCGATCACCAGATTGCGTCCCTTCATCTCGATGCCATTGAGGCCTTCGATGTGTGACAGATCGACGAGGTGCGGCGGACTAGCCAGCCGCTGCTTCATCACCGGCACAAGGGTGTGCCCGCCGGCGATCAGCTTTGCGTCCTCGTTCTTGGTCAGAAGATTGGCGGCCTGCCGCACGGTGCCGGGACGATGATACTTGAATTCGTACATGAGCGGTCCTTTGGAATCGCCGTTCGGTCGCCGTTATGCCAGATCTGATTTCGCCATCGCCTTCGCGCCGGCGGCAATCGACAGCACGATGTTCTGATAGCCGGTGCAGCGGCAGAGATTGCCCTCAAGCTCTTCGCGGATGGTGTGATCGTCGAGATCGTGGCCCTTGCGATGGACCAGATCGACGGCGGTCATGATCATGCCCGGCGTGCAGAAGCCGCACTGCAGACCATGATGCTCGCGAAACGCTTCCTGCATCGGGTGCAGCGGCGCGCCGTCGGCAGCGAGACCTTCGATCGTCGTGACGTTGTGGCCATCGGCCATGACCGCGAGCGTGGTGCAGGACTTCACCGCCTTGCCGTCGAGGTGCACGACGCAGGCGCCGCACTGCGAGGTGTCGCAGCCGACATGGGTCCCGGTGAGCTTCAGGTTCTCGCGCAGGAACTGCACCAGCAGCGTCCGAGGATCGACATTGGCTGTCACGGGGTTGCCGTTCACGATCAGCGAAATCTTGGCCATCGGCACTCTCTTGCGGGTTAACTTAGTCGCCGGCCATCACAACCTGCCGCATTGCACGGCACCAGCCAGCTTAAAATCGTTCCAAATACCATCATAGGTGCCAAAGCGCCGGTCGGCAACCTCGGGCGCTCAAAGGCAACGCAGGCGTGATATGCCCAAAATGCCCGTCAATTACCGTCTTTGACGGCCTCGGCAAAGTTCGCAAAAAATTCATCGGCGAGCTTTTTGGCCGAGCCGTTGATCAGACGCTGACCGAGTTGCGCCAGCTTGCCGCCGATCTGGGCCTCGACATTATAGACGAGCAGTGTGCCGCCATCCTTGTCTTGCAGGTTGACGGTGGCGCCGCCCTTGGCGAATCCGGCAACACCGCCCTCGCCTTCGCCGGTGATCTTGTAGCTGTTGGGCGGATCGAAATCGCTGAGCGTGACGCGCCCCTTGAAGCGCGCCGAGACGGGGCCGACCTTCATCTTGGCGACAGCCTGGAATTCATTGTCGCCAGTCTTGTCGAGTTCTTCGCAGCCCGGAATGCAGGATTTCAGAACGGCCGGATCGTTGAGCTTTTCCCAAACCACCTGACGGGACGCCGGAAGTTGAACTTCACCGGTCATTGTCATTGCCATTGTCGTATTCTCCCGCTTGAGCCGATGCGGCCGGGCCGCAATTTTTTACCAGTTAAGCTACCCCGCCGCCAAAGAAAAGGGGGCCGACCAAAAGGCGGCGCCGCAATACGGCCGAACCATTAAAGACATTGGCAGATATAAAGGCGTTGGCTAGGGTCGCGGTCCATGAGCACGTCCCTTCCGCCCTTGCTGGCGCCGATGCTGTCCAGTCCCGCCATGCGCGCGATCTGCGACGATGCGGCGCAATTGCAGCGTATGCTCGATTTTGAAAGTGCACTGGCGCGAGCCGAAGCTGCAACCGGCGTCATCCCCAAGACCGCCGTCGCCGCGATCGAAGCGGCCTGCCAGGCAGAACGATTCGACAAGACGCGGCTTGCCGAAGACGCGGTGCGTGCGGGCAACCTCGCCATCCCGCTGGTCAAGGCGCTGACAGCCGAAGTCGCCAAATCCGACCCCGAGGCGGCGCGCTATGTCCATTGGGGCGCGACCAGCCAGGACGTGATCGACACAGCCACCATGCTTGGCCTGCGCGCGGCGGTCGATGCACTCCTGCCCGATCTCGATCGGGCCATCGCAGGTTTTGCACGCCTCGCACGCCAGCATCGCAACACCGCGATGGTGGCGCGAACCTGGCTGCAGCACGCGCTGCCGATACCGTTCGGGCTGAAACTCGCCGAGTACGCCGCCGCTCTTCACCGTTCGCGTGCGCGCTTGAAGCGGCTGCGCGACGAAGAGATCGCGCTGCAGTTTGGCGGCGCGGCGGGCACGCTGGCGGCGCTCGGCGATAAGGGCCTGAAGGTAGCGGAGCAACTCGCAAAAGAATTGAATCTGCGACTGCCGGATGCGCCGTGGCACACCCACCGTGACCGCATCGCGGACGCGGCGTCGGTGCTCGCGATTCTCACCGGCACCTGCGGCAAGATCGCCCGCGACGTTTCGCTGATGATGCAGACCGATGTCGGTGAAGCCTTCGAGCCTGCAGGTGCAGGACGCGGCGGGTCATCGACCATGCCCCACAAGCGCAATCCCGTGGCGTCCGCAGCCGCGCTCGCCGCGGCCACCATGGCGCCCAATCTGGCCGCGACGCTGTTTGCGGCACAGGTGCAGGATCATGAGCGCAGCGCTGGACCATGGCACGCCGAATGGCCGACCCTGCCGACGCTGCAACTGGTGACTTCCGGCGCGCTGGCCGCGACCGTCGATATCGCCGAAGGACTGGAAGTTGACGTCGACCGGATGCGCGCCAATCTCGACAGCACCCATGGCCTGATCATGGCCGAAGCGGTTGCGATGGCGCTGGCCGAAACAATCGGCAAGAGCGAATCTCACCATTTGATCGAGGCCGCGTCGCGCAAGGCGATCGAAAGCAAAACGCACTTGCGTGACGTCCTTGCAGGCGATACCCGCGTAACGAAATACCTGAGCGCCAACGACCTCAAACGCTTGTTCGACCCGATGGGCTATCAGGGCGTATCGCAAACGCTGATCGACCGCCTGCTCGCCTCGCTCGAGCAGCCATAAGAAACGGAGAACGCCCATGCCGATGATCGACGCCGACGGTTGCCTGCTCAATGTATCCGTCGAAGGCCGCGACGGCGGGCCGACGCTGATGCTGTCCAACTCGCTCGGCACGACGATGCAGATGTGGGAGCCGCAAATGCCGGCGCTCACCAAGCTGTTTCGCGTGATCCGCTACGACCGGCGCGGCCATGGCAAATCCCAGGTCGGCTCAACGCCGTATTCCATGGAGCGTTTCGGCAAGGACGTGCTCGCGATTCTCGACGACCTGAACATCGAGAAGACGCATTGGTGCGGCCTGTCGATGGGCGGGATGGTCGGTCAGTGGCTCGGTGCCAATGCGCCGCAACGTTTCGAGCGCATGGTCCTGTCGAACACCTCTTGCTACTATCCGGACCCGACCAACTGGAACAATCGCATCAAGGCCGTGAAGGAAGGCGGCCTCGCCGCCATCGCCGATGGCGTCATGACCGGCTGGTTCACCGCCGACTTCCGTGAACGCGAGCCCGAGGTGGTCGCGCGCATGAAGGCAATGCTGCAGGCGACACCGGTGGAAGGTTATCTCGCCTGCTGCGAGACCCTGAGCAAGCTCGACCAGCGCGAGATACTGCCGAAGATCAAGGCCAGGACGCTGGTCATCGCCGGCCGTAACGATCCGGCGACCCCGGTCGAAGCCGGCGAATTCATTCGCGGCCGCATTCCCGGCGCGAGTATGACAATTCTCGATGCCGCGCACATTTCCAACATCGAGCAGTCGCACAACTTCACCGAAGCCGTGGTCGGATTCCTGACCCAGCACTAAAGGATTGGCGATGGACGAGAGCGAACGTCGCAATGCCGGCGATGCCCAACGCCGCGAGGTGCTGGGCAACGCGTGGGTCGACAAGTCCGCCGCGAACAAGACGGCGTTCAATTCCGACTTCCTCGACCTCATTACCCGCTACGCATGGGGGGAGATCTGGACCCGCCCGCACTTCGACGAGCGCACCCGCCGCGTGCTGGTGATCGGCACCATGATGGCGCTCGGTCAATGGGATGAATTCCGGATGCACGTTCGCGCCGCTCTCAACGAAGGCGGGTTCACTCCGGACGATATCAAGGAGATCCTGCTGCAGCAGGCGATCTATTGCGGCGTTCCTGCCGCCAACCATGCTTTCAAGGAAGCGGCCGGCGTGCTTCAGGAGTTGGGGCTGAAGTGACGCCCCCACCAATGCGGCGCGTGCACTGACTTCGCCTCGGGCGTCGCCACCCGCTCCGGCATGTCGATCAGAAGAAGAATACCCGCGCCGATCAGCGCCAGCGTTTCGCTGGCGTGAAGGCGCATCGCCTCGAACTCGCCGACCTGCGATGCCGCAATCAGGCTCGCCATGCTGATCAACGAACCGAACAAGAGCGCAAAGCCGAGCGCTTCGTCGCAACTGCCCCTCCGGCGCACCGACTCGCGCACGATCATCACCAGGAACACCAGGAAGAACGCGGCGACGATCACCTTGCCAAGCGCGAGCAGCCATGTGAGCCGCACGGTCTGCAGTGCGGAATAGCTGAGATGATCGCTGATGAAGATGCCCGGCGCGATGTTGGCGCGGTCGTACATGCCGTGGACCGGTGAGATCCAGATTTTCATCGCGGCGATGGTCCACGACGGGATGAAGTAGGACGCCAGCAAGGCGCCGTTGAACGTGCTGAGCCGCCAGTCCTTGGACATCGCGTCGTGTCCCGCTTCGGCTGCGTCCGCAACGGCGCAGCAATGACCTTGCGAGGTAACTTTGCCCAAGTCCGACAGACAATGTAAACCATTTGTTAACCTTAACGGCCCGGCCCGGAACCGGCACTTATCCCCAATCCGCTGCCTCCGGCGGAACCGGCCGTCCCCTCCGATACCGCTCGCCGCCCGGCCAACCACCGCGCGTGCAGTGCAAACCGCTATACACAGGGCGCGAGTTGCCGCGCCTCGTGCTGTTGCCGCTCCCGATTCCCGCTGTTAAAAATTTACGCATAACAGCAATGCAACGTCCTGGCTGCGGGAGCCTCCGACGTGACATTTTCGGTGATCCTCTCGCGCGGCAGCCCATGGATTATTTCGCCCAGCAACTCATCAACGGACTGGTGCTCGGCTCGATCTACGGCCTGATCGCGATCGGCTACACGATGGTCTACGGCATCGTCGGCATGATCAATTTCGCCCATGGCGACATCTTCATGATCGGCGGCTTCATCGCGCTGATTTCGTTCCTGCTGCTGGTTTCGATGGGCATGACAGCCGTGCCTGTCATCCTGCTGCTGGTTCTGCTGGTCTCGATGGCGATCACCGCGCTTTACGGATGGGCCGTGGAGCGCATCGCCTACCGGCCGCTCCGCCAATCCTTCCGCCTCGCGCCGATGCTGTCGGCGATCGGCATGTCGTTCGTGCTGTCGAACTTCGCGCAGGTTGCGCAGGGCGCACGGGTCAAGCCGGTGCCGCCGATCGTCACCGGCGGCTATACCCTGTTCGAGCAGGACGGCTTCGTCGTCCGGCTATCGAACATCCAAATCATCGTCGTCATCACCACAATCGTGCTGCTCGCGATTTTCTCATGGCTGGTGGCGCGCACGCGGCTTGGCCGTGACATGCGCGCCTGCGAACAGGACCAGACCATGGCAGCCCTGCTCGGCGTCGATGTCGATCGCACCATCTCCATGACCTTCGTGATCGGTGCAGCGCTCGCCGCCGTCGCCGGCATGATGTACCTGCTCTATTACGGCGTGGTCGATTTCTTCATGGGCTTCATCGCCGGCATCAAGGCCTTCACCGCCGCCGTGCTCGGCGGCATCGGCTCACTCCCCGGCGCCATGCTCGGCGGCCTCGCCATCGGCCTGATCGAAACGTTCTGGGCCGCCTACTTCTCTTCCGAATACAAGGACGTCGCCGCCTTCTCGATCCTCATTATCGTCCTCATCTTCCTTCCGACCGGTCTTCTCGGCCGTCCGGAAGTCGAAAAAGTCTGAGAAATCGGCGTGGCGCTCACCGATCGGTCACCCCCAGCGCCCGCCGCCCGTCCGGCAACCCGTCCGGCAACCCATGGCGTCGCGTTCATCCTGAAAAAGTCCGCCCTTAGCGCACTCGTGGCGCTAGTTCTGTTCTCGCTGATGATCGGCATCCGCACCGAGGCCGGTGAGAGCGGCGGACTGGTTTACTGGACCCGATTCGGCGATCTCGCGATGATCGTCGTCGCAGTGTTTGCTGGCAGCATCATTGTGGAGCTGATCCGCCAGCGGATCGAGGCCCGACGCGGCGCGCCCCTCCTCAGCGACAGCACGCGAGCGACGTTCGGCACGCTTGGCAAATTCATTGGTCCCTTGCTTCTCGTCGTCGCGCTTCTGGTGCCGGTAATCTTTTACGAACAACGCTACATCCTCGATCTCGGCATCCTGGTGCTGACCTACGTGATGCTCGGCTGGGGTCTGAATATCGTGGTCGGCCTCGCGGGCCTGCTCGATCTCGGCTACGTCGCATTCTATGCAGTGGGCGCATATTCGTACGCCTTGCTCGCGCATTATGGCCTGCCCTTCCTGAATTTCGTTGACGCCTATCCGTATGTTTCGATCGACTACCTCCAGCTTGGCCCATGGGCGTTCTGGGTGCTGCTGCCGATCTCGGGCATTCTCGCGGCCTTCTGGGGCATGCTGCTCGGCTTTCCCGTGCTGCGCCTCAAGGGCGACTATCTCGCTATCGTCACGCTGGCGTTCGGCGAGATCATCCGTCTCGTGCTGCTCAACTGGCAAAGCCTGACCGGCGGCCCCAACGGCATCAGCGGCGTTCCGCGACCATCCTTCTTCGGAATCCCGATCACACCCGCAGACGACGGGCTGGCCGCGCGGCTCGGCATCGAGTTCTCGCCGTCGCATCGCGTGGTGTTCCTGTTCTATCTGATCCTCGCTTTGGCGCTCCTGACCAATTGGGTCACCATCCGTCTGCGCCGCCTGCCGATCGGCCGCGCCTGGGAGGCGTTGCGCGAGGACGAAGTCGCCTGCCGCTCGCTCGGTATCAACACCACCACCACGAAGCTAACTGCCTTCGCCACTGGCGCGATGTTCGGCGGCTTTGCCGGCGCCTTCTTCGCTACGCGCCAGGGTTTCATTAGCCCCGAGTCGTTCTCGTTCCAGGAATCCGCGCTGGTGCTGGCGATCGTCGTGCTGGGCGGCATGGGATCGCAGCTTGGCGTTGCGTTGGCAGCGGTTGCGATGATCGGCGGCTTTGAACTGTTCCGCGGCTTCGAACAGTTCCGCATGCTGGTGTTCGGCGGCGCGATGGTGATGCTGATGATCTGGCGGCCGCGCGGCCTCGTCGGCCACCGCGCGCCATCCGTCTTCCTCGAAAAACAAACCGCGATCTCATCCTCGATGGTCAAGGAAGGCCACGGATGACGAGCAACCCCGCCGACAACATACTCGAGGTCGATCACCTCTCGATGCGTTTCGGCGGCATCGTGGCCGTCAACGATCTGTCGTTCACCGTCAAGCGCGGCGACATCACCGCGCTGATCGGCCCCAACGGAGCCGGCAAGACCACCGTCTTCAACTGCATCACCGGCTTCTACAAGCCGACCACCGGCATGATGCGGATGATCCATCGCGACGACCGCGAATTTCTGCTCGAACGTCTGTTCGATTTCCGTATTTCCAAGCTCGCCAAGGTCGCGCGCACCTTCCAGAACATCCGCCTGTTCGCCGGCATGACGGCGCTGGAAAACCTGATGGTTGCCCAGCACAACGGATTGATGCGTGCCTCGGGCTATACTTTTCTCGGCCTGATCGGCTCGCCTGGCTTCCGCTCTGCCGAACGGGACGCCATTGACCGCGCACGCTACTGGCTTGACCGGATCGACTTGCTCTCTCGTGCGGATGAGGCCGCCGGCAACCTCCCCTATGGTGATCAGCGTCGTCTCGAGATTGCCCGCGCGATGTGTTCCGAACCGGCCCTGCTCTGTCTCGACGAGCCGGCTGCCGGCCTGAACGCCCGCGAAGGCGAGGCGCTGAGCGAATTGCTGCGCCTGATCCGCAAGGAGCACGACACCTCGATCCTCCTGATCGAGCACGATATGTCGGTGGTGATGGAAATTTCCGACCGGATCGTCGTTCTCGACTACGGCGTCAAGATTTCCGAAGGAACGCCTCAGATGATCCGCGACGATCCGAAGGTGATCGCCGCCTATCTTGGCGCTGACGAAGAGACGGCGATCGCGGTGATGGAGGGCGACGCATGACCACTCGCTCCGCAACGCCGTTGCTTGCCGTTCGTGGCCTGCATGCCGCCTACGGCAACATCGAAGCCCTCAAGGGTGTCGATATTGATGTCGCTCCGGGCGAGATCGTCGCGCTGATCGGCGCCAATGGCGCCGGCAAATCGACACTGATGATGTCGGTATTCGGTAAGCCGCGCGCGCTCGCAGGGCAGATCGAGTTCGACGGACAGGACATTACTCATGTCCCAACTCACCACATCGCGCGCATGCGTATCGCGCAATCGCCGGAGGGCCGGCGCATCTTCCCGCGTATGAGCGTTGCGGAGAACCTGCGCATGGGGGCCGACGCGGCCAATGGCGCCATCAGCGAAAGCGAGCGCCGCACGGATTTCGACCGCGTTATGACCCTGTTTCCGCGCCTCAAGGAGCGCATGACCCAGCGCGGCGGCACGTTGTCCGGCGGCGAACAGCAGATGCTGGCGATCGGCCGCGCATTGATGAGCCGCCCGCGCCTGTTGATGCTGGACGAGCCTTCGCTCGGGCTGGCGCCGCTGATCACGCGGCAGATTTTCGATGCCATCCGCAAGCTCAACCGCGAGGATGGATTGACGGTGCTGATCGTCGAGCAGAACGCCAACCACGCGCTCAAGCTCGCCCATCGTGGTTACGTCATGGTCAACGGTCGGATCACGCTCAGTGGCACCGGGACCGAGTTGCTGGAGCGGCCGGAAATCCGCGCGGCCTATCTCGAGGGCGGACGGCACTGATGAGCGAATATTACTCCAACGAATCCCTGATCCAGGTCGCGCTCATCACGCTGGTACTCGGCGGGGGCTGCGCCATCCTGACCGGCCGCGCCATCGCGCTGACCTGGCGCAGCATCTGGACGGCGGTGATCGCCATGATCCCGATGGGGCTCGCGGTCCGTTTCATTCACTTCGCCCTGTTCGATGAGACGCTGCTGGCGCCGCGGACACTGGCCATCGAAATCGCTATTTTGATCGTGTTCTCGTGTCTGTCTTTCCAGCGCACCCGTGCGCTGCAGATGGTGCGTCAGTATTATTGGCTCTACGAGCCGCATGGCCCGCTGGGCTGGCGACTGCGGCAAGATGCACCATCACGCCCCTCACAGGCCTGAAAAATGCCCATGACTTCACGGGCAAATCAGCGGACAATGCACCCGGCTCGCTCCGTCCCGGTTCCGTTCCGGACGCCGGACGCCATCTGACATTTTCGGATCAGCATGAGGATCACCTTATGAAGAAGTTTCGTATCATCGGCCTGGCGCTTGGCGCGTCCCTCGCCTTGTCGACCGCCGCAATAGCGCAGGACATTCCGGTCGCCGTCGCGGGACCGATGACCGGTGGCGAATCCGCCTTCGGCAATCAGATGAAGAACGGCGCCGAAATGGCCGTGGCCGATCTCAACGCCGCCGGCGGCGTGCTCGGCAAGAAACTCGCACTGCAGGTCGGCGACGATGCTTGCGATCCCAAGCAAGCGCGCTCAGTGGCTGAAAAGCTCGCAGGTTCCCGTGTTCCGTTCGTTGCCGGACATTTCTGCTCGTCGTCTTCTATTCCGGCGTCAGAAGCCTACGCCGAAGGGAACGTGCTCCAGATCACCCCCGCTTCGACCAACCCCGTGTTCACCGAGCGCAAGCTGTGGAACGTGCTGCGCATCTGCGGTCGTGACGATCAGCAGGGCGTCGTCGCCGCCCAGTACATCCTGAAGAACTTCAAGGGCAAGAACGTCGCGATCCTCAACGACAAGACCACCTACGGCAAGGGTCTCGCGGACGAGACCAAGAAGGCGCTGAACAAGGCCGGCTTCAAGGAGAAGCTGTTCGAATCCTACAACAAGGGCGACAAGGACTTTAACTCCATCGTGTCGCGTCTGAAGCGTGAGAACATCGATCTCGTCTATGTCGGAGGCTATCATCAGGAAGCTGGCCTGATCCTGCGCCAGATGCGCGATCAGGGCATGAAGACGATCCTGATGGCGGGCGACGCGATGAATGCCAAGGAGTTTGCTTCAATCACCGGCCCGGCCGCTGAAGGCACGCTCTTCACCTTCGGTCCCGATCCGCGCAACAAGCCGACGGCGAAGTCGATCGTCGAGAAGTTCAAGGCCAAGAACATCGATCCGGAAGGCTACACGCTCTACACCTATGCTGCATTCCAGGTCTGGTCGCAGGCCGTCACCAAGGCGAAGACCACCGATCCGAAGAAGGTCATCGCCACCATCAAGGACGGCTCGTGGGACACCGTGCTCGGTACGCTGTCGTTCGACCAGAAGGGCGACATCAAGCAGATCGACTACGTCGTCTACAAGTGGGACGCCAAGGGCAACTACACCGAGATCAATCCCGAGAAGGGATCATAAGCCCCGAAATGTGATTTGCCCTCATCCTGAGGAGCACCGCGTGCGGTGCGTCGCGAAGGATCGGGACCAAACCTGATCAAAAAGCCTCATGGTCCGCCATGAGGCTTTTTTCTTGCGATGGCAGCTAACCGAAATTCTGCAGCGCCGGAAACGTTTCCAGCAGCCAGATGCTGAAGCTCGAGACCATGCCGGTCAAAAAGCCGATGCCGACCAGGATCATCAGCACACCCATCACCCGCTCGACCGTCGCCAGATGCTGCTTCATACGCCCGAGCACCGACGAGAACCGCTCGATCATGAAGGCCGCAATCAGGAACGGAATGCCGAGGCCGGCCGAGTAAACCGCGAGCAGGCCAGCGCCCTTGGTCACCGTCGCCTCTGACGCCGCGACCGAGAGAATCGCAGCAAGGATCGGACCGATACACGGCGTCCAGCCGAAGGCGAAAGCGAGACCCATCACATAGGCGCCCCACAGGCCGACCGGCTTTGGAATCGGCAACCGCCCCTCGCGCATCAGAAAGCCGATGCGGGTGAGCCCGAGAAAATGCAACCCCATGATGATAATGACGATGCCGGCGATGATCGACAATTCTGCCGACCAAGCACGGATCAGCCCGCCGACGAAACTCGCGCTGGCGCCGAGCGCCACGAACACCGTGGAGAAGCCGAGCACGAACATCAGCGCCGACAGCATCACCGCGCGCCGCGAGACCGACGACGCTTCGTCATTGGCGACGCGCTCGATGGTCGCGCCGGTCAGATAGACCAGATAGGCCGGCACCAGCGGCAGCACGCAGGGCGAAAGAAAACTGACAAGACCGGCAATCAGCGCGGCGGGGATCGAAACACTCTGGATCATTGCGCCAGATGCCCTGCCCTGACGCCCAAATGCAAGAGGCGCGGCACATCCTGACGCTGTTGTGAACGTCGCATGTTTCACGGCAATATCGCGGATCGACAGCGAACACAGGCCAAATGCCGCGTTGGCCGATTGGCCTTTTGTGCCCTGCACCGCTATGCAATCATCCGAGTGCGGAGGTGTATTCATGAAGAATCTTCTGACCGACATTGCCGATGTTCGTGTCGGTCACGCCGACGATGCCAAGGTCGCTTCAGGCGTGACGGCAGTTGTGTTCGATCGTCCGGCCGTGGCGGCGATGGATGTGCGTGGCGGCGGACCCGGCATCCGCGAGGGCGCGCTGCTCGATCTTGCCAACACGGTGGAGACCGTGGATGCGTTCGCGCTCGCCGGCGGCTCCGCTTTCGGCCTCGAAGCCGGCGATGGCGTCCAGGCCTGGCTCGCCGAGCAGGGGCGCGGATTTACGATCCGCGATGCCGTGATCCCGATCGTGCCGGGCGCGATCACGTTCGACCTGCTCAACGGCGGCAACAAGAAATGGGGCCGCTTCTCGCCCTACCGTGATCTCGGTTACGCGGCGGCCGCGGCGGCTGACACGACGTTCGCGCTCGGCAGCATCGGCGCAGGCCTCGGCGCAACCACGGTCAACTACAAGGGCGGCGTCGGATCGGCGTCCGCCGAACTGGCCAATGGTATTCGCGTCGCAGCCATCGCGGTGGTGAATGCTGTCGGCAGCATCACCGTGGGTGACGGCCCCTGGTTCTGGGCGGCGCCATTCGAGCAGAACAAGGAATTCGGCGGACGCGGCCTGCCCGCAGAGTTCACCCCCGACATGTTGGCCGCGCGTCTCAAAGGTGGCGAGGACGCAACCGCCGTCGAGAATACGACAATAGCCGTCGTCGTCACCGACGCGATCCTGACTAAGCCACAAGCCAAGCGGCTGGCGATGATCGGGCAGACCGGATTCGCCCGCGCGATCTATCCGGTGCACGCGCCGCTAGACGGCGATGTGGTGTTCGCTGCCGCGACCTGCGAAAAACCGATCGATCCGCTCTATGGGTTGACCGAGCTCGGCATGGTTGCGGCCAACGTGTTATCGCGCGCCATCGCACGCGGTGTTTACGAAGCACGCGCCCTGCCCTTCGCCGACGCGCTGCCATCGTGGAAAGCAAAATTCGCCGAGTGAGTTTTTCACGCTGTTTGAGGTGTAAGCGAAAGCACCTAGGCGATCGCGTATCCATCTGCATCAAAATCCCGAAAACCCAGGCCGTTTAAGGTTAGCTTTGCGTTTCGATTGCGCGATCGTTTGTCGCGATCATTCTCCGCGACGTGCGTAACCCCACGCACACAACAGTGGAGAAAGCGTCATGAAGAAAGTGCTGTGTCTGGCCGCCCTCGCAACCGCGCTCGCCGGCGCTCCGGCGTACGCAAAGGGCCATGGCCTCAACGTCGCGGCGAATGTCCTCACCGGCAGGGGCGGCGTGGTCGGCCTGCTCAACGGCAAGGGCGCTCTCGTGGTCAACGCCGGCGTTGCCACCGGCAAGCGCGGCGTGCTCGGTGTTCTGCTCGGGCGCGGCGGTGCGCTGGGCGGACTGCTCGGCGGTGGCGGCTGCGGCTGTCACTGACAACCACTGCACGGCCGCGGACGGGAGCATCCCCACTCCCGTCCGCACTCAACCCTTATCTGCCAGGGACTTCTTTTCAGCCGAGCCCGTCGCAAACGGCGTGAACTTCTTGGTGATCGACGAGGAAATGATCGTCGCTTCCGCCCTGTCGCCGGAAATCAGTGTTCCCTGCGCTCGCGTCAGATCGAGGCCCAACGCGTACCCGTTACCCAGATCGCGGGACACGCCGACGCCATAGGTCGCGGTCTGCGCCTTGAAAGGCGAATCGAGATAACGTGTGATCGCGTAGCCCGCTGCTGCCGTCAGCGTCCAATCGGGATCAATCTGCCACGCCACCTTGCCTGAATAGAGCGTGTCGATGGTGATCGGCGAGATCGGGAATGTCGTTTCGCTGGCCTTGCGTGCCGCCTTGAGGTCGATCGTGAACGGCGCGACGCGCCACGTCAGGCTGGTATCGAACAGAACTTCACCGACATTGGTGAAATCGACATCATGCCAAGTGCCGCGCAGATAAGAGATCGCGCCAAAAGCCGAAATGTCCGACGACGTATACTTCGCGAACAGGAACGGTTGCACACGCTCGTTGTCGCGCCGATAGCCAAAGTCATCCAGTTCATCGAGATAGCGCCGCACCGAGAGATTGATCGACGTTCCGATTTCAAACTTGTCGGCCACGAAGCTGGCACCGGGGATCAGCGTGCCGCGCAGATACCGGTGCGGATTGGGCAGGAAGTCCTGAAAGATCACGTTGGTCTGGTTCAACGACGAACGCGCGCCCTCGGCTGAGGCGAACAGCTTGATCGACCCGAATTTCACCTCACCCTTGATCGACTGCGCGATTTCGGACGAACGCAGATTGTAGCTGTTGGTATCGCCGATGGTCGTGGTCGAGGCGATGCTGGCATTGTCGTCGCCCAGTAGCCCACGCAGCACCACCTTGCCCGACAGCGACGGCACCATGTCGGGACTGGTATATTGCGTCGTCCCCGCCTCCGCCGCCACGCCGAGGCTGTAGCCGTCGCGTTTGGTCCCCGCGGCCAATGCGGTATCGGTACCGATAAAGCCGGTGGAATCGGCAAAATGTCCCGGCAGGAATTGCGGATTGGAATCGAAGCCACCGCGCAACCGTACCGAGGCGACGAAATCATCGTCCGCCTTCGCGATGCCGTGGCACAGCAGAACGACACCGACACCCAACAATGATTTCGACCACGCCAAAGCCACCTCCGCATTGATATGCGCGAGGTCGATTTCTTCGGAGCGTCGTTAGCAGGGAGTGAAAATCGCCTCGCGATGCGTAGTGCAACGGATGCGATGCGGGATGACGTTACCGCGGATCAGACGTTGAGCGATACCGACCGCTTTGCCGCAGTGGACAGTGCATTCGCCTGCGTCTCTGCTAATTGCTCGACGAGGTTATAGGAGTGCGCGGCCGTTGCGGCGCGATGATTGCGCAACGCGGACGACATTTCGTCGAGGGTCACCGAGCCATCATTGTTGGCATCGAGTTTGGCGAACACGTCATCCGCTGCCTTGGCGTTGGTGCCGCCGGCGCCGAGTTTGTCTTCAAATTCAGCTTTGCTGATCTTGCCGTCGCCGTTGCCGTCGAGCAGTGACGTCAGATCCTTGAGGCTATCGCTCGGGCTGGTCGTCGCCAGGGTTTGCGATCCGTCCTGCGCCGCCAGCAACGCATTGAACGTTGCTGGTGACAGATTCGGGGCGCCGCCGGACGCCGGGACCGGGTTGAGCGAGGTTGGGCCGTTGACCGTGAAGGAGGAGCCGGATTTGACCCCGGTCGCGGCCGAGCCCGTCAGCTTCGAGCCCAGCGACGACAGCAGATCCAGCGCCGTGGATGCTGCCGCACCGACGGCCGCTGCTCCCAAGCCAAAATACATGGCGTAACTCCCTCGTTCACCGCGCACGCGCGGTCGTCCGGGGAAAAACGGAGCAAATCCCATGCCGCGGCGAAAATGCCCATAAACAAAGGCTTTTGAGGCTTTGCCCCTAGCAGGAAGCCGGCAAACCATGCCGAAAACGGCAGAAAGTGCCGGGCAAACCGCCAACTTCCCTGCGCAAAAGCCGATTTCCGGTTTTGCGCCCGGCCTGCCGCCGTGTTAGGCGAAAGCCGATCCCGAAACCGTTCCGGGCCGCGCCCGCAGACAGGCAAGAAACGCTGATGGCTCAACAGTTTGCACCGCGCCCTCTGGTCATTGCGCCGTCCATTCTGGCGTCCGATTTCGCCAAGCTGGGCGAAGAGGTCCGCGCGGTCGATCAGGCCGGCGCCGACTGGCTGCATCTCGACGTGATGGACGGCCACTTCGTCCCGAACATTTCGTATGGCCCCGACGTCATCAAGGCGATGCGACCCTATTCGAAGAAGATTTTCGATGCGCATCTGATGATTGCGCCGTGCGATCCCTATCTCGAAGCCTTCGCCAAGGCCGGCTGCGACCACATCACGGTTCATGTTGAAGCCGGGCCGCATCTGCATCGCTCGCTGCAGGCGATCCGGGCACTGGGCAAGAAGGCCGGCGTGTCGCTCAATCCGGCGACGCCGGTGAACACCATCGAGCACGTGCTCGATCTGGTCGATCTGGTGCTGGTGATGTCGGTCAATCCCGGCTTCGGCGGCCAGTCGTTTATCCCGGCGGCGCTGGAAAAGATTTATCAGGTGCGCGCGATGTGCGCCGGCCGGCCGATCGACATCGAAGTCGATGGCGGGGTTTCGCCCGAGACCGCGGCGCAGGTCGCCGCTGCCGGCGCCAATGCGCTGGTCGCCGGCTCGGCTGTATTCAAGGGCGGCACGATGGAGAGCTACAAGGCAAACATCTCCGCCATCCGCAATGCCGCAGCTTCAGCGCGCGGCGAGGCGATTTGAATTTCCTCATGGTGAGGAGCCGGCAAAGCCGGCATCTCGAACCATGAGGCCCGATTTTAATATGGCTTTGGCCATCCTTCGAGACGCGCTGCGCGCTCCTCAGGATGAGGCCAAAGCACCAAGCACGATGAAAGGCGATCCATGATCCCCCGCTATTCCCGCCCCGAAATGACTGCGATCTGGGACCCGCAGACCCGTTTCCAGATCTGGTTCGAGATCGAGGCCCATGCCGCCGATGCGCTGGCCGATCTCGGCATCATTCCGAAGGAAGCGGCCAAGACCATCTGGGCCAAAGCCAAGGGCGTGACCTTCAATGTCGAGCGCATCGACGAGATCGAGCGCGAGACCAAGCACGACGTCATCGCCTTCCTCACCCACCTTGCGGAGATCGTCGGCCCCGAAGCCCGCTTCGTCCATCAGGGCATGACGTCGTCGGACGTGCTCGACACCTGCCTCAACGTGCAGCTCACCCGCGCCGCCGACATCCTGCTCGCCGACATCGACAAGGTGCTGGACGCGCTCAAGCGCCGCGCCTTCGAGCACAAGATGACGCCGACCATCGGCCGCTCGCACGGCATCCACGCCGAGCCTGTCACCTTCGGCCTCAAGCTCGCTTACGCCTATGCCGAGTTCACCCGCGCCCGCGCTCGCCTTGTCGCCGCGCGCAAGGAAGTCGCGACCTGCGCCATTTCCGGCGCGGTCGGCACTTTCGCGCAGATCGATCCGCGCGTCGAAGAACACGTCGCCAAGGCCATGGGCCTCGAGGTTGAGCCAGTCTCGACTCAGGTGATCCCGCGCGATCGCCACGCGATGTTCTTCGCCACTCTCGGCGTGATCGCCGCGTCGATGGAGCGGCTCGCCATCGAAATCCGCCACATGCAGCGCACCGAAGTGCTCGAGGCCGAGGAATTCTTCTCCGAAGGCCAAAAGGGCTCGTCGGCGATGCCGCACAAGCGCAATCCGGTGCTGACCGAAAACCTCACCGGCCTGTCGCGCATGGTGCGCGCATACGTGACGCCGGCGCTGGAGAACGTGGCGCTCTGGCACGAGCGCGATATCTCGCACTCCTCCGCCGAGCGCATGATCGGGCCTGATGCGACGGTAACCCTCGACTTCGCGCTGAACCGCCTCGCCGGTGTCGTCGACAAGCTGCTGGTCTATCCGCAGAACATGCAGAAGAACCTCGACCGCCTCGGCGGCCTCGTTCATTCGCAGCGCGTGCTGATCGCGCTGACGCAAAAGGGCGCGGCGCGCGAGGACGCATACAGACTGGTTCAGCGCAACGCGATGCCGGTGTGGCGCGGCGAAGGCGACTTCCAGACGCTGCTCAAGAAAGACCCTGACGTGAAGAAATATCTCACCGACGCGGAGATCGAGGAGCAGTTCGATCTCGGGTATCACCTCAAGCACGTCGACACGATCTTCAAGCGGGTGTTCGGAGCTTCATAACGTCCATGGGCGTCGTCACCGCCGTCAGCCTGCGCAAGGGCCATCACTTCAGCAAGACCAACAGCCTGAGCATCCGGCTGCTGAAGGGCCTTGGCGTCGATAGTGACGCGCATATGGGCGAGACGGTGAAGCACCGCTCGCGGGTGGCCAAAGACCCGACCCAGCCCAATCTGCGTCAAGTCCATCTCCTCCATGAGGAATTGTTCGACGAGTTGCTGGCCAAGGACTTCGTCATCCGCCCCGGCGAGATGGGTGAGAACGTCACGACACGGGGCATCGACCTGCTCGGCTTGCCCACCGGCGCCCGGCTCCGCCTCGGAGGGACCGCGATCGTCGAGGTGACCGGCTTGCGCAATCCCTGCGTTCAGATCGACCGCTTCCAGCAGGGCCTCCTGGCAGCCACCCTCGACCGCGATGCCGATGGCAATCTGATCCGCAAGGCCGGCGTCATGGCCATCGTCCTCACCGACGGCGACGTCCGCCCCGGTGATGCCATCAAGATCGAGTTTCCTGCGGAACCGCACCAGCCTCTCAAGCCGGTCTAGCATCACAACCGAATGGTAACCGCCGATCGGCTATCATGCCTCCCGTGTCCCACATTCCGACGATTCTGGTGTTCGATTCCGGCCTCGGCGGCCTCACGGTGTTCCGCGAGATCGTGAAGGCCCGGCCCGACGCGCTTTATATCTACGTCGCCGACGACGCCTTCTTCCCCTACGGACACCATACCGAAGACGAAATCGTCGCCCGCGTGGTGCCGCTGATCGGCAACCTGATCGCCGAACACGCTCCCGACCTCGTGGTGATCGCCTGCAACACGGCTTCCACGCTGGTGATGGCCCATCTCCGCGCCGCCTATAGCGTGCCGTTCGTCGGCACCGTGCCGGCGATCAAACCGGCCTGCGCCACTTCGAAAACCAAGCGCGTTTCGGTGCTCGGCACCAAAGGCACTGTGAAGCGCGAATACACCAAGGCGCTGATCCGCGACTTCGCGCATGGCTGCGACGTCACCCTGGTGGGCGCTGAAAACCTCGCCGCGCTGGCCGAAGCGGCGCTGCGTGGCGAGACCATGAGCGATGCCAGCATCGCTGCCGAAATCGCGCCGTGCTTTCTCAATGGCGCCGCGCGGACCGACACGGTGGTGCTCGCCTGCACTCACTACCCGTTGCTAATCGACCAGCTGATCCGCCTTGCGCCATGGCCGGTGGATTGGATCGACCCGGCGCCCGCGATCGCCCGGCGCGTCACCGCCCTGCTCGGCCCGGCCACGAGTGCGGCGCCTGCGCTGCTCGCCAGCATCGTCTTCACCTCGGGGCAGCAACCCGGTCCTGCGCTTTCGCGGGCCCTTGAACCATTTTTTGGCTCAACTTTGCCCGCAGCCTGACGCGCGGACCTTAAAAAGACTGCCGGATAGATCCGCTTATGCTATATCGCTCCGCCGTATCGCGGAGGCTGTCAGCACGTAGCGGCAAGCCGGGGAAAGAACTTTCGGGATGCGCGGGACATACAAGAAAATATCACTGCCGCGACGACTGATCGGCGATCTTATGCACGCGTCGATGGACGTGCCGCGCGTTTCCGTCCGGCGCACGCTCAACATCGGCCCGCTGGTGAAAGCACGCGCCGCGCAGGTCCAGCGCCCCGGCTGGTCCACGATCATCGCCAAGGCCTTTGCGATTGCCGCACGCAACGATCCGACCTTCCGCACGCTCTATGTGAAGTGGCCGTGGCCGCATTTTTATGAAGTACCGCGCAGCGTCGCCATGGTGGCAATCGTCCGCAACGATTTCGACGAACAGGCCGTCCATTTTCTCAAGATCGGCGAACCGGACGACCGCCCGCTGGCTGAGATCGATGAAGCGATCCGGCACGGCAAGGACGCACCCTTGAGCGAAATCCCCTCGCTCAATCGGCTGATGCAGGTGTCGCGCCTGCCGCGGCCGCTGCGTCGCTTGATCTGGGCGTTTGCGCTCAACATTGGCCGCCAGCGATCGAACCACGCCGGCACCTTTGCGATTACCTCGATCGCCTCGCTCGGCATCGAAACGGTGACCGCGCTGTTTCCCGGCCCCTGCCTGATGAGCTATGGCCTGGTGCGGGACAACACCATGGAGATCATCTTCCATTGGGATCATCGTATCTATGACGGCGTGCCGGTCGGCAGCATCCTGGACCGGATGGAAGCGGTCATGAATGGTGAAGTCGCCGACGAGATCACCGCGTCCGGCAAGATCCGCTCGATCGCCTGATCCACGACTCCCTTCCCGCCAATTCCGGCCGCTGATAGCCTGATGCCGATCCGTTCCGCGAAGAGAACGGCTTGGAGGACGTCTCATGTTCAGGAAAGCTTTGCTTTGCGTCTCGATTGTTGCGCTCGCCGGCATCGGCACTGCAGTGGCCCAGCAGCCACCGGCGGGGATCAAGCGCACCCCATTGCAGAAGATCGAGTTTCCCGAAGGCTACACCACCGTTACCGGCATCGCTGAAATCGGCCCGGGCGGAGCGGCCGGACGCCATACCCACCCCGGAATCGAGACCGGCTATGTGCTCGAGGGCGAGGCTGAACTCCTGATCGACGGCAAGCCGCCTCTGCATCTGAAGGCGGGGGAATCCTATTCAATCCCGGCGGGGGTCGTGCATGACGCCAAGGTTCACGGCGACAAATCATTGAAAGTATTAGGCATTTACGTCGTCGACAAAACCAAACCACTGGCCTCGCCGGCCAAATAACAGGGCCCACGCGACGGCCAGGAAAACCGTCGATCTGTTTGACTTGGCGGCGGTTTCTCCCTAAAAACCCCTTGCTCGCGGGCCGCTTTCGGCCCGCGTTGTGTTTCGCGACCCGTGGTTTTCTCCGTCATGCTTACGGAGACGACCTGTCGGTATCGGGATTAATCCCGGTACACAGGAGGGCGCGTTTCCTCAAACCCTGTGATCTGAAAGAGGACGCGATGACTAAGCGTAGTGAGGCGAAGTATAAACTCGACCGCCGTATGGGCGAAAACATCTGGGGCCGCCCGAAGAGCCCCGTCAACAAGCGTGAATACGGCCCCGGCCAGCACGGCCAGCGCCGCAAGGGCAAGCTCTCCGACTTCGGCACCCAGCTCCGCGCCAAGCAGAAGCTCAAGGGCTACTACGCCAACATTTCCGAGCGCCAGTTCTATGCCGTGTACGTCGAGGCGACCCGCCTCAAGGGCGACTCCGGCGAAAACCTGATCGGCCTGCTCGAGCGCCGTCTCGATACCGTCGTGTATCGCTCGAAATTCGTGCCGACCATGTTCGCCTCGCGCCAGTTCATCAACCACGGCCACGTCAAGGTGAACGGCAAGCGCGTCAACATCCCGAGCTACAAGGTGAAGGTCGGCGACGTCATCGAAGTGAAGGACGCGTCGAAGCAGCTCGCGCTGGTGCTCGAAGCCAACCAGCTTCCCGAGCGCGACATTCCGGACTTCATCGAAGTCGACCACAACAAGCAGACCGCGAAGTTCACCCGCGTGCCGAGCCTGTCGGAAGTGCCGTTCCCGGTTCAGATGGAACCGCACCTCATCATCGAATTCTATTCGCGCTGATTTCTTCTGCGCGATCGCGAGACGCTAAAGGCCGCCCACCGGGCGGCCTTTTTGTTGCGGCAAGCGCCCCCCTATTCGAACGCATCGTAAACCAGCGCCTTGAACTCACGCTGGATGCGCCCGCGCTCAGACGGCGACTGCATCATCAGGATCGCAAACATGTCGTGCTCCGCATCGATCCAGAAGTAAGTGCCGCCGGCGCCATCCCACTTCAGTTCACCGAGCGCTCCTGGCGCGCGATACTCGCCGGGCGCAACGCGGATCGCGAACCCCAACCCGAAGCCGAACCCGTCGCCGGGAAAATAATAATCGCCGCGCTTTATGGGGCCATCCGGCTCGATCTGGTTCTCCGTCATCGCCGCAAGCGTCTCCGGATTGAGATAGCGCCGGCCGTCGAGTTTCCCGCCATTGAGGATCATCTGGCAGAAGCGCGCGAAATCGTGGACGGTCGACACCATACCGCCACCCCCGGACTCCCATTTCGTCGGCAGGCGCGGATTCTTCTCCCGATCGACCGTGAAGGTCCGGTCCGACGGCAACGGCTCCGCGATCAGGCGTTGCTTCTTCGGATCGGCGACATAGAACGCCGTATCGGTCATCCCGAGTGGATCAAGCAGCCGCTGCTTCTCGAACTGATAGAGCGATTGTCCCGACACGACCTCGATGACCCGACCGAGCACATCCGTCGCATAGCCATAGTCCCACACTGTGCCGGGCTGCTCGTTGAGCGGTAACAGCGCGATCTTTTCGGCGAGCGAGGCGTTGTTGATATCCTGAGAGAGGAAATCGGCGTTGCCATACGCCTTGCGCACGAGGCCCTCGCCGTAGAAGCCGTAAGGAATACCCGCCGACTGACGCAGCAGGTCCCTGATGGTGATTGGCCGCGTCGCGCGTTCAAGCGTCAGCACGCCATCGCCTTCCGCGCTTTTACTCTCGACGCCGACGAACATCGTGGCGAACGACGGAATGTATTTCGACAGCGGATCGTCGAGGTGGAGTTTACCGTCATCCACCAGCATCATCGCCGCGACGCTGGTGATTGGCTTGGTCATGGAATAGATGCGGAAGATCGCGTCCGGCGTCATCGGCTGGCCCGAGCGCGGATCGACGCTACCGAACGCGTGCAGATAGACTGGCTTGCCTGCGCGCTGTATCAGCACGACCGCGCCGGGAATTTTACCGCCACTGACCTCCTTGTTGAAATAATCGGTCACACGCTCGAGCTTTTGCGCCGCGAGCGGCGCATCCGGCGGCCATGTGCGCATGCCGCCGGCGTCCTGCGCCAGAGCCAACATTGGCGTCATCAAGACCATCGCGACGCACAGAACCCGCGAGAGCAATTCCCGCGCAATCCGCAACCGCATGGCAGCGCCAATCATCGGACAAACGTTCGCGCTGATGCTCCCCGCGCGCTCATTTCTCGAATGCGCCATAGACGAGGTTTTTGAGCGCAACGCGGATTCGTCCGCGCTCCTTCACCGTTTGGGCCATGAAGACAACATACATGTCTTCCTTCGGATCGAGCCAGAACGTGGTCCCGCCTGCGCCGGACCAGTTCATCTCGCCGACCGAGCCTTCCATGGGAGCAATGCCGGCGTCGGTGCGTACCGCAAATCCGAGCCCAAACCCGAAGCCCGGTCCGGGCAGATAGTACGGGCCCGGCACCACGCCGGAGCCAGGACCGATGTGGTTCGCTCCCATGTAAGCGATGGTCTTTGGACTGAGATAACGCTTGCCCTCGAGGATTCCGCCATTCGCCAGCATCTGCAGGAAACGCGCATAGTCGCCGGTGGTGGAAACCATGCCGCCGCCCCCCGACTGCCATTTGCGCTCGATCCGGGGGTCGTTCATCTCGGCATCGTTGCCGATCTTGCGGTCGTTGGGAAACGGCTCGGCGATCAACCCTTGCTTGGCCTTATCGGTGACATAGAAGTTCGTGTCTTTCATGCCCAGCGGATCGAGCAGACGTTCTTTCTCAAAGTCATAAAGCGATTTTCCCGACACCACCTCGATCACCCGGCCAAGGATATCGGTCGAGTGGCTATAGTCCCATGTGGTGCCAGGCTGGTAAGCGAGTGGCAGGTTGGCGATACGACTGGCGAACTCTGCATTGTCGAAGTCGCCGTTGAAGACATGCGCATCGACATACATTTTCTTCACCATCCCCTCACCGAAGAAGCCGTAGGTGATGCCGGAGGTGTGGCGCATCAGGTCTTGAACCGTCATCGGACGTTTTTGTGCCTCGAACTCAAGCGTAACACCGCCATCCTCACGCTTGCGCTCAACACCAACCTTCACGTCCTTGAATGCAGGAATGTATTTCGCAACCGGATCGTTGAGTGCGAGCTTGCCTTCTTCTACCAGCATCATCGCCGCCACTGTCGTGACCGGCTTGGACATCGAATAAATCCGGAAAATCGAGTTGGCCGTCATCGGCGCGTTGGTGGCCGGATCGCGCACACCGAAGGTCTCGTAATACGCAACCTTGCCATGACGCTTGATCAGCATCACGGCGCCGGGAATTTTCTTATCCGCGATCTCGTTCTTGATGTAAGCGCTGAGGCGGGCAAGCCCCGCCCGTGAAAAACCCGCCTCGGAAGGGCGGGTCTGGACGACGCTATCGGCGAACGCATGGCCCGCCATGAGTGCAGCGAATACAACAACGGTCGACACCGTTATTCGTCGCAAAGCGAGCATGAACCAACCTCCCGATATTCCGTGTTTGATCCGGACTTGGGAGGAAGTGTATCGGCCGCATGGCACAAGGCAATAATGCGGCAAACCCCGAATACTATTTCTTGGGCTCAACCTTGATCAGTTTGCCGGTCTTGGGCTCGATATGGATTTCGTAGACCTTGCCGTCCTTGGACGCGTCGGCTTCCCAATGGCCATCATCAGCTTCGAGTTCGGTAACGACCGAGTAACCCTCATTGTTGAGGATCTTGATGACGGCATCCATGCTCAGCCAGTTGGGGCCAGGCTGATCGGCAACGGCGACACCCGTCGAAAGCGCAAGCAGCGCTGCTCCGAATATGGAGGATTTCATCATGCGCCTGTCTCCTGTGCGTCACCAATGGCTTGGTGACGCACATGTTCCGGGCAACATGATGACAGATGATCAGCCGGCAGGCTGATGAACGACAATGCCCTTGTCAGCGAACAACTGCTGCAACTCGCCGGCCTGGAACATCTCGCGCACGATGTCGCAGCCGCCGACGAATTCGCCCTTGACGTAGAGCTGCGGAATGGTCGGCCAGTTCGAATAGATCTTGATGCCGTCGCGCAAGTCGGACGACTCGAGAACGTTCAGGCCCTTGTAGGCGACGCCGACGTGGTCGAGAATCTGGACCACCTGGCCCGAAAATCCGCACTGCGGAAACTGAGGCGTGCCCTTCATGAAAAGAACCACGTCATTCGACTTAACCTCGGAATCGATGAATTGCTCGATGCTCATTGTCTGTCCCTTTGGGAGCCTGCTCTGAGGCTCATCCCGCTTGCCGTGCGGCCGCGATACGTCGCTATCCGCCACTTCGACGATATATGTAGCCCGAAACGACCTTGCATCCCAATAAAATTGGCGTGGAGGTGCCATGCTTTAGGCCAATTTCGACGTTGCCGGCAGGTCGCAGGTAACTTCCGGGTCTTTTGCTGCGTATCAAATCAGATGCGACTGCATCTTTTTTTCTGGACATCGCCCCCTATGTAAGGGGACCTTTCTTTCTCGGAACCGATCCGCACGAGCATTGTTCTCTCCTAAACCGGAGATTTTCGTGACAAAAGCAGCAGATGTACCGGCCGCCAGCGTCGAGAGAACCACTTCGCCCTCCACGAAACCGCTGACCGGGCACGCCGCTCGCCTGCTCGAAGCCTATCGCACCGTCCGCGACGAGACCGAGCACCGCGCCGCGCCCTTGTCGCCAGAGGATCAACTGGTCCAGTCGATGCCGGACGCCAGCCCGGCAAAATGGCACCGTGCCCACACCACATGGTTCTTCGAGCAATTCCTGCTCGGAAAATATGTGCCGGGCTACAGGCCCTACCATCCCGACTACGCCTATCTGTTCAATTCGTATTATGTGAGCGCCGGACCGCGCCACGCGCGGGCCCAGCGTGGCCACCTCACCCGGCCGGGCACCGAGGCGGTCACGACATACCGTCAACACGTCGATGCGGAGATGGAAAAATTTCTCGGCAGTGCAGACGCCGAGACCCTGCGCGATGTCGCTCCGCTGATGGAAGTCGGACTCAATCACGAGCAGCAGCATCAGGAATTGATGCTGACCGATATCCTGCATGCTTTCGCTCAGAACCCGATTCCGCCGGCCTATGATCCGGCGTGGACATTCCCGGCCTCGCATCGCGAGGGCGAAGAGTGGGTGACGCTGACCGAAGGCATCCATACCGTCGGGCACGCCAGCGATACATTCCACTTCGACAACGAAAAGCCCCCGCATCGCGCCCTTGTCGGCCCGGTGAAACTTGCCCGCAACCTTGTCACCAACCGCGAATGGCTCGCCTTCATGCAGGATGGCGGCTATCGCACCGCGACGCTGTGGCTGATGGACGGCTTTGCGACCATCGAGCGCGAGGAATGGGATGCACCGGGCCACTGGCGCAATGTAGATGGGCAGTGGCAGATCATGACGCTCGGCGGACTACAGCCGGTCGATCCCAACGCGCCGGTCTCACACGTCAGCTATTACGAGGCCGATGCTTTCGCGCGCTGGCGCGGCAAACATCTGCCGACCGAAATGGAGTGGGAAGTGGCGGCGCGCGCCGGACATCTGAACGACGCGTTCGGCATCGTCTGGCAGTGGACGCGCAGCGCCTATTCGCCCTACCCCGGCTATCGCGCTATCGAAGGCGCGCTCGGCGAATACAACGGCAAGTTCATGGTCAACCAGCTGGTCCTGCGTGGTTCGTCACTGGCGACACCGGAAGGTCATAGCCGTGTCACCTATCGTAATTTCTTTTATCCGCACCACCGCTGGCAGTTCACCGGACTGCGGCTGGCCGATTATTCAACCTGAACCGGGTCACACCAAAAATCTGTGTCTTGGTAAAACACGCACGATCGCATCAAACGAACTGCATTCGCTTGAATCGGTCGCGCGACAGGAGACTGCGATGAACGTTCACGTCACTGCGCTGGCCAAGGGTCGCGCCCCAAAGGACACTGCCTTCGCCCGCGATGTGATCGATGGCCTGAAGCGCCAGCCCAAGCAATTGTCGCCGAAGTATTTCTATGACGAAGCCGGTTCGGAGCTGTTCGAGCAGATCACGCAGTTACCCGAATACTATCCGACCCGCACCGAGCTCGACATTCTGCGCGATCACGGCACCGATATCGCCGCGATCATTCCGAAAGGCGCCGCGCTGGTGGAGTTCGGCGCCGGCGCGACCACCAAAGTGCGGCTGTTGCTCGAGCGCTGCGCCTTCAGCGCCTACGTGCCGGTTGATATCTCCGGCGCTTTCCTGAACGGACAGGCTGACGCGTTGCGCAAGGATTTCCCGCAACTCGCCGTTCACCCGGTCGTCGCCGACTTCACCGCCTCATTCACGCTTCCCGATGCTGTAAAGGCCATGCCGAAGGTGGGCTTCTTCCCCGGTTCGACGCTCGGCAATTTCGAACCGCACGAGGCCTGTGCCTTTCTGCGCAGCGTCCGCGCCATCCTTGGCGATGGCGCCACCATGATCATCGGCGTCGATCTCGAAAAGGACGAGAAGGTCCTGCACGACGCCTACAATGACGCAGCCGGTATCACCGGAAATTTCAACAAGAATGTGCTGGTGCGGATCAACCGCGAACTCGGCGGCAATTTTGATCTGTCGGGCTTCACCCATCGCGCGATCTACAATCGCGAGCGCCATCGCATCGAGATGCATCTTATCAGCCTCAAGGCGCAGACCGTCCGCATTCTCGGCGAGAGCATCTCATTCGGTGCAGGTGAGAGCATTCATACCGAGTCGAGCTACAAATACAGCATCGATCGGTTTCAGGAACTGGCACGCAGCGCCGGCTGGAAACTTCAGGCGAGCTGGACCGATCCGCAGAAAATGTTCTCGGTTCACGCCGTCGTGGCGTCGGAGTGAACCGGCCGGCCGGCGCGCAACGAGATGGCTTCCCAGGCCGCGACAACGAGCAGGATCGCCGCCGTCACCGCCGCGAGCGGGAGCAGCGGCAGCGTCTGCCCGACAAGCATCATGATCACAAGGGCTCCGATCCCGACCAGATGCGACAATTGCAGCCGCCCGTGAATGCTGCGCTTGAACAGGATGACGCCGGCGAGATACAGCAGCGGCCCGCCAACAATGCTCAGCACCTGCGTCATGCCTGAATGCCCGTCAGGATGGGCCAGCAGCATCTCGTCGCCCACCGCGGAAACCACGATGCCGGCGACAATCGGCAGGTGAATATAGGTGTAGGCCAGTCGCGCCAGCCGCCCGGAGTCCTCAGCATGAGAGATATGTTCGGATCCGGCCTCCGCGCCGATATGGAAATAGATCCACCACATCGCGATGCTGCCGAGCAGCGCCACCAGGAACGACACGATCACTGGCGCCGACCACACTGCTTCGGCGAAGGTCGCACCCGTCACCACGATCGACTCGCCGAGCGCGATGATAATGAACAGCGCCGCGCGCTCAGCCATATGGCCGCCTTCGACCGCCCAGTCCTGAATTGAAGATGCGCCGAGGCCGGGCGTCCTGAACCGCATTGCCGGCCCTGCGTATTCGATCACCAGCGCCACCAGCCACAGCCAAAGCCGCGTCTGCGGATCAGACAGGCCGCCCGCGATCCAGAACACGCCGCTGACCGACAGCCACACGGTGATCCGCGCGAGATTGCCGCGATGAGCCGTTTCCGATTTCGGCACCGCCCACAGGAAGAAAAGCGATCGCCCCACCTGCATCGCGACAAACGCCAGCGCGAACGACAGGCCACGGCTTTCGAACGCCTTGGGAATCGATGTGGACAGCAAGAGCCCGGCGATCATCAGGCCGAACAGCATCACGCGCACCGGCGTACGCTCCGGATCGAGCCAGTTTGTGATCCAGGAGGTGAACACCCAGACCCACCAGACCGCGAACATCAGGATCGCGGTCTGCAGCACGCCCAGCAGGGTGAAGTGAGCCAGCAGGGTGTGGGAAATCTGGGTGATCGCGAACACGAACACCAGGTCGAAGAAAAGTTCGACGAACGTGACGCGGTGATGGCCGTGAGGATTGGCAGGCCGCAGCAGGCTGGCGCTCGGGTTCGGCTGCGGCGACATCGGCGCTTTCCGTTAAGGGGCGATCAGTCCGGGACTCCGGTCTGCAGTGCCAGTGCATGAAGCACGCCGCCCATCTGGCCCTTCAGGGATTGATACACGATCTGATGTTGCTGGACCCGCGATTTGCCGCGAAACGATTCGGAAATCACGGTCGCTGCGTAATGGTCGCCGTCGCCGGCGAGATCGCGAATCGTGACCGTTGCATCGGGAATCGCCGCCTTGATCATGGTTTCGATGTCCCGCGCGTCCATCGGCATTCCAGTTTCTCCTGTCTCGGGCCCCCAAGCCCGTTGTTCATAGCAGATATGCCCGATTCTAGCGCCGACAAGCAGCGGGGTCACGCGGGCAAACGCCGCAGCCGCTCCCTATATGGCGAGGCACCCACAGGAGATTCTCCATGAAAATTCCCGGCCCCAACCATCCCATCACTATCGCGCCGAACCCGAAGCGGGTTCGGGTCACCGCCGGAGGCAAGATCATTGCCGAAACCTCCCGGGCGCTCACCTTGCGGGAAGCCTCTTATCCGCCAGTGCAATACATCCCCCGCGCGGACGCCGATATGAGCCTGCTTTCGGCCAGCAGCCACCAGACCCATTGCCCCTACAAGGGTGACGCGAGCTATTTCACCATCCATGCTGGCGGCGGTCCGACCCTCGACAACGCGATCTGGAGCTACGAGAGCCCTTACGACGCAGTGAAGGAGATCGCCGGGCATCTGGCATTCTATCCCAACAAGGTCACCATCGAGGAATTGCCCACCTGATTGCAGCGAATCTCCCCCACTGGTATCGGGAACCATGTCCGCGAGAAACGCCGCCCTCGACCGCGCCCGGACGGGACTCACCGTATTGGTGGTCATCCATCATGCGGTGATCCCCTACACCTATTACGGCTACGCCGATGCCCACAGATGGTTGGGATTCGACGGCGTGATCCTGGCGACCGACAGCTTCTTCATGGCGCTGTTTTTCCTGCTGTCGGGACTGTTCGTCTGGCCGAGCCTGCAACGCAAATCGGTGGCAAGTTTCCTCTACGACAGGCTGTTGCGCCTCGGCCTGCCGTTCGTGGTTGCGGCCGTGACGCTGATGCCGCTTGCCTATTACGCCTTCGAGCCGCGACTAGGCGACATGGGCTTTGCAGTCTATTGGTGGAAGACCGTGGCCGTCGGCCCGTGGCCAAGCGGTCCGGTGTGGTTCGTCTGGGTGCTGTTCGTATTCGATGTCGCCGCCGCGCTGCTGTATCGCGTCGCCCCTCATTGCCTCGACGTTGTCAACCGACTGTCGTTGCGTGGCTTCGTTCAGCCCGTGCCGTTCTTTATATTTTTCCTCGTGACGACGACGCTCGCCTATCTGCCGATGCGGCTTTATTTCGGCGTCAACTACTGGTTCGATTTCGGCGGCCCGCTTGTGGTGCAGGCAAGCCGCGTGTTGCTCTATGCCAGCTACTTCCTGATCGGCGTCGGCATCGGCCTCGCCAACATGGACAAGGGCTTGCTTTCAGCCGACGGACAACTCGCCAGACATTGGGCGCGCTGGGCATTTGTCACGCTCGTCGCCTATAGCTGCCTTGTTCTGCTGATCGTCTACAAGCGCGGCTTTGCGGCGAATCCCGACCATCTGCCTTATTGGTACGATGTCGCCTACGGTTTTGCCCTGCCGTTCTTCAGCGCGGCGATCGCTTTCGCGTTCCTTGCTTTTTATCTGCACTTCGACCGGCCGGGCACCGGCTTCCTCGACGCCATGCATGAATCTGCTTATGGCATCTTCCTCATCCACTACGTGCCGATCCTGTGGATGCAGTTCTGGCTTCGCGATCTCAACCTGCCAGCCGGCATCAAGGCAGCAAGTCTGTTTATCGTCGCCCTGTTTACAAGCTGGGCGGTGACGGCAGCGCTGCTGCGAATCCCCGGCGCACGCCGCGTGCTGTAATCGTGCAAATGTGATTGAGACATAACGAAGCAGCCGGAACGCCGGTCAGCACTGTGAGTTCCTTCACAAATGATGTCGCGGCAATAACGATCCTCACGCCGCCACCAAACAATCAAATCCGGAGTAATCGCCATGACCTCCGCGGAGATCAATCCTGCACGCCTGTCCCCTGCCGAACATCAAATTCAGCTTCGCCGGGCAGTAATCGCATCAGCCGTCGGCACCGCCATCGAGTGGTACGATTTCTTTCTCTACAGCACAGTCACTGGACTCGTATTCGCCAAGCTGTTTTTCCCACACTCTGATCCCTGGGTCGGCACCCTCGAGGCCTTCGCCATCTATGCGGTCGGCTTCATTGCGCGTCCGATCGGAGCGGCAATCTTTGGTCACTACGGCGATCGCATCGGCCGAAAATCGACATTGATCGCAACTCTGCTGCTGATGGGGCTGGCGACTTTCGCGGTCGCGCTGGTGCCTACCTATGCAAGCATCGGCATCTGGGGCGCAGTGATCCTGACGGTTCTGCGTTTCATTCAGGGTGTCGGCGTCGGCGGCGAATGGGGCGGCTCGGTGCTGCTGTCGATGGAATGGGCCCGCACCAATCACTCCCGCGGCTTCATCGCATCGTGGCCGCAATTCGGCGTGCCGTGCGGATTATTCCTCGCCAACCTCGCGGTCCTGGCGTTCAGCCAGATGTCGGGAGAGCAATTCCTGGCCTGGGGCTGGCGTGTCCCGTTCTTCCTGGGCCTGATCCTTGTCGCCATTGGCCTCTACATCCGGCTCGGCATTCTCGAGACGCCAGTCTTCACACGACTTGTGAACGAACGTCGCATCGAACGCGCGCCGATTGTCGAGGTGATCAAACGGCAGCCGAAGGAAATCCTGCTGTCGGCCTTCGCGCGCATGGCCGAGCAGGCGCCGTTCTATATCTTCACCGCGTTCATCTTCGCCTACGGCACCGGCTCGCTGCACGTCTCGCGTGACTTCCTGCTCACCGCTGTGCTCGCCGCATCGGTCGTGTCATTCTTTTCGATTCCGTTCTTCGGATATCTTTCCGATCACATTGGACGGAAGGCGATGTACATGATCGGTGCGCTCGTCACCGGGATATTCGGGTTCATCTACTTCGGTATGGTGAACACGGGCGTGATGTGGATCATCTTCTTCGCCATCGTGCTGTCGCTGATCCCGCACGATATGATGTACGGACCGCAAGCCGCGCTGATCGCTGAAAGCTTCACCGGACGGCTACGCTACAGCGGCGCCTCGTTGGGCTACCAGCTTGCGTCTGTCATTGCAGGCGGCCCAGCGCCACTGATCGCGACCTGGCTATACGGCAAATATCAGACGCCCTACGCCATTGCGATCTACATCGCATGTTGCGCGGTGGTCAGCCTGATCGCGACGGCGATGATGACCGATTACACCGGCCGCGACATCAGCGAGGAGTATCACGCCACGGCGTGATCGGGATGGATAGGATCTGCAATCGGACGCGCCGTGAGGTTCAGGCGCGTCCCGCCATGTAATCGGGCAGCCAGCTTTCAAATCCCTTGCGCAGCGCCTCGACCGAGACCGGCTTTTCGCCCGCAATGGCGATAGCATCACCGCCGGTGGTGCCGATGCGAACACACGGCACGCTGACGGCGTGCGCCTTGATCAGTAGCGCATGGGCCTCGCTCTCGGGCACGGTGACGATGTAACGCGCCTGATCCTCGCCGAACCACCAGGCGTGCGGCACGAGGTTCTCCGGCGCCGCATCGAGCTGCGCGCCGATCTTGCCGGCCATCGCCATTTCCGTCAGCGCCACGAGCAGGCCACCATCGGAGATGTCGTGCACTGCCGTCACGGTCCCACCGCGGATCATACCGCGCACAGCATCGCCGTTGCGCTTTTCGACAAGAAGATCGACCGGCGGCGGCGCACCTTCTTCGCGGCCGCAAATATCGCGCAGATACACCGACTGGCCGAGCCAGCCATGGGTATCGCCGATCAGCAGGATCGCCTCGCCTTCCTTCTTGAAGGCCAGCGTCGCCGACTTGGTGAAGTCATCGAGCAAACCAACGCCACCGATCGACGGAGTCGGGAGGATGCCGCGGCCGTTGGTTTCGTTGTAGAGCGAGACATTGCCCGACACGACCGGGAAATCCAGCGTACGGCAGGCTTCGGAAATGCCCTTCAGGCAGCCGACGAACTGGCCCATGATCTCGGGACGCTCGGGATTGCCGAAGTTCAGGTTGTCAGTGATCGCCAGCGGCTTGCCGCCAACCGCGGTGATGTTGCGCCATGCTTCCGCCACCGCCTGCTTGCCGCCCTCGAACGGATCGGCCTCGCAATAGCGCGGCGTCACATCAACAGTGAGAGCAAGGCCTTTCGGTCCATCCTGCACACGCACGACTGCGGCGTCGCCGCCCGGTCGCTGCAGCGTGTTGCCGCCAATGACGTGGTCGTACTGCTCCCACACCCAGCGCTTGGAGCACAGTTCCGGCGTCGCGATCAGTTTTTCCAGCGCAGACGTAATGCCGACTGGCGGCTTCACGTCCTGCGCGCGGATCATTGGCAGTTGAGGCGACGGCACATGCGGGCGGTCATAAAGCGGCGCTTCGTCGCCCAGTTCCTTGATCGGCAGGTCTGCCATCACGTCGCCGGCATGCTTGACGACAAACCGCTTGGTCGGCGTCGTGGTGCCGACGACTGCGAAGTCGAGACCCCACTTCCTGAAGATCGCCTCGGCTTCCTGCTCCTTTTCGGGCTTGAGCACCATGAGCATGCGCTCCTGGCTTTCCGAGAGCATCATCTCGTAAGCGCTCATGCCGATTTCGCGCGTCGGCACCGAGTCGAGATCGAGATCGACGCCGAGGTCGCCCTTGGCGCCCATCTCGACGGCCGAGCACGTCAGGCCTGCTGCGCCCATGTCCTGGATCGCGATCACGCAGCCCGCTTCCATGATCTCGAGACAGGCTTCGAGCAGAAGTTTTTCCGCGAACGGATCGCCGACCTGCACGGTCGGGCGCTTTTCCTCGCTCGCATCATCGAACTCGGCGGACGCCATGGTCGCGCCATGGATGCCGTCGCGTCCGGTCTTGGAGCCGAGATAGACGATCGGCATGTTCACGCCGCTCGCCGCTGCGTAGAAAATCTTGTCGGTTTCGGCGAGGCCCACCGCCATCGCGTTGACGAGAATGTTGCCGTCGTAGCGGGTGTGGAAACGCATCTGGCCGCCGACGGTCGGCACGCCGAACGAATTGCCGTAACCGCCGATACCCGCAACGACACCGGACACGAGGTGTCGGGTTTTCGGATGCGACGGATCGCCGAACGACAGCGCATTGAGGCAGGCGATCGGGCGTGCGCCCATGGTGAAGACGTCGCGCAGGATGCCGCCGACGCCGGTGGTCGCGCCCTGATACGGCTCGATGTAGCTCGGGTGGTTGTGGCTCTCCATCTTGAAAACCACAGCGAGCCCGTCGCCGATGTCGATGACGCCGGCGTTCTCGCCCGGCCCCTGGATCACCCACGGCGCCTTGGTCGGCAGGCCGCGCAGATGGATGCGCGACGACTTGTACGAGCAGTGCTCGTTCCACATCGCCGAGAAGATGCCGAGCTCGGTGAAGCTCGGCTCGCGTCCGATCAGCTTGAGAATGCGCTCGTACTCGTCGGGCTTGAGTCCGTGGCTGGCGATGAGTTCGGGCGTGATCTTGGGTTCGTTTCGCATCAATCGACCTGGGCGCGGGTTAGGCCCCTTATTAGGGGGTGCAAAGAGGCGAGAAAAGGCCTTTTTCCGAGCGTTTTCAACAATCCCCGGGTTTGCAGGGCTGCCCTGCCCGGCGCTGATTTGCGCCCTGCAACGGGATCGGATTTAACAGCCCACCGTGCACCATTCGAGCAAGGCTGAGACGCTTGGACGACCTGACCAAAACCCCCTTCACCCGCCGCCCCGACCTCCTGATTGCCACCGAAGGTGAATTCGCCGGCTGGCGGACCTGGAGCCGTGACACCTTCGAATCCAACAACGGACCGTTCTGGCACAAGATCGAGGACGACCGGGTGCGCTGCGCCTTCCGCGCCGAAGCCAAGCACCTCAATGGCCTGGGGCATGTCCATGGCGGCTGCCTGATGACCTTCGCGGATTATTGCCTGTTCGCGCTGGCCGCGCGGGAACTGCAGGGGCCGGCCGTCACCGTGTCATTCTCATCCGACTTCCTTGATGCCGCTTATGAAGGCGAGCTGATCGAAACGGTCGGTGAAGTTACCCGCGCCGGCGGTTCGCTGATCTTCGTGCGCGGGCTGCTCAAGACCGGCGAACGCCCGCTGTTCTCGTTCTCGGGCACGATCAAGCGGGTGAAGAAAAGGGCCTGACCCCGCCCGCCATCCCACGGTCCGTCCGCGTGACCGGGACAGCATGCCGCAGCCCTTACACCATGGGCTGAGAGCGGGATGTGGAACCCGTTTATCGAACATTAACCACGCGGTCGTAACCATTGTTATGTCAGCGTTTTTCGCGTCTGACGCCGACAATTCCCTCCCATCGGACAGCATGCCCTGACTGCCCTGAGCGGGCCGTCACACGCGCACGCGTGCCCAGACGCTCTACAGGTCTGTTCTCATGAATTCCTCAGAATCCCTCGCGTCCCGTCTTGCCTTCAGCGGGATCAACGAAACGTCGCGCGCAGCCCTTCGCGAGGTCCGCCCGCTGGCGATGAAAGCCCTGCCGGGGATTCTCGATGACTTCTACCGGACCATCATGAAATTCCCCGAGGTCCAGAAGCTGTTTCCGCGCCCGGAGATCGTCGGCCACGCCCGGGATGCGCAACTGGCTCATTGGGACGTGATCCTGTCGGCGAAATTCGACGACGAATACGTGCGCTCCGTCACCCGCATCGGTGAAACCCACAATCGCCTTGGCCTCGAACCGCGCTGGTACATCGGCGGTTACAAGCAGCTCATCAGCGGTCTGATCGGCCGTATCGAAACCGACATTACCGCGCGGTTCGCCGGGCCTGCGCTCTACAGGAAAAAAGCGGTGCTGATCGACGCCGTGCTCAGCGCGGCGCTGCTCGATATGGATTTCGCCATCGCCGTCTATCTGGAGGCTGGAAAGCGCGTCAAATCCGAAACGCTGGAAAACCTTGCCGGACATTTCGAGCAAACCATCGCCCAGATCGTGCACCGCGTCGGCGCGATGTCCGAAAAGCTCGATGCCTCCGCGGATACGCTGAAGAACACCGCCGCGGATACCCGCACGCTCTCGACTTCGGTGGCCGAAGCCTCCGCACATGCTTCCGTCAACGTGCAGTCGGTGGCGTCCGGGACCGAGGAAATGGACTCGTCGGTGTCGGAGATTTCCCGGCAGGTGCAGGAATCGCTCAAGGTTGCCAATGACGCCGTCCGTCAGGCTGAGAGCGCCAACAGCCGGATGACCGGACTGACCGAAGCCGCAAGTCGCATCGGCGACGTCATCAAGATCATCAATGCCATCGCCGAGCAGACCAACCTGCTCGCGCTCAACGCCACCATCGAGGCGGCCCGGGCGGGCGAAGCCGGCAAAGGCTTTGCGGTCGTGGCGCAGGAAGTGAAGGCCCTCGCCTCGCAGACCGCGAAGGCGACAGAAGAAATCAGCACCCAGATCAGCGAGATGCAGTCCTCCACCACCGAGACCGTGGCTGCCATCACCGAGATCGGCGCTACCATCGGCGTGATTTCCAAGATCGCCAACGCGATCTTCGAGGCCGTCGATCAACAGGACGCAGCGACCAAAGAAATCGCCCGCAACATCAATCTCGCCGCCGCAGGATCGGCGGAAGTGGCGACGAACATCGCGCGCGTTAACAAGGACGCCGAAGAGACCGGCCACGCGGCCGCGGAAGTTCACGTCTCGGCGCGCTCGCTCAGCAACGAGAGCCAGCAACTGCGCGCCGAAGTGACGAATTTCCTGAAAACGCTGCGATCCGCCTAAGCGGCAGAAACGAAAAACGCGGCCTCAGGCCGCGTTTTTCAGATGATCGGCGAGGCCCGCGAACAGCCCGCGGCCGTCGGTGCAGCCCATGATGTCTTCGACATGGTTTTCCGGGTGCGGCATCATGCCGAGCACGTTGCCCTTGTCGCTGACAATGCCTGCGATCGAAGCAGCAGCGCCGTTGATGTTGTGGGTGTCGCCAACCTCGCCGGTCGGCGAACAATAACGATAGAGCACGCGGCCATCGCCTTCTAACCGGCGGATGGTTTCCTCGTCGGCGGCGTAGTTGCCCTCGCCATGAGCGACCGGCACGCGGATCACCTGCCCGGCATTGTAGCCGCGGGTGAACGGCGTATCGGAGCGCTCGACGCGCAGATGCACATCGTGACAGATGAATTTCAGCCGCGCATTGCGCATCAGCACACCCGGCAACAGGCCGGACTCGCACAGGATCTGGAAGCCGTTACAAACGCCGAGCACCAGACCGCCGGCAGCAGCATGGGCGCGGACTGCGTCCATCACCGGCGAGCGCGCGGCAATAGCGCCGCAGCGCAGATAATCGCCGTAGGAAAAGCCGCCCGGCACCACGACGAGATCAGTGCCTTTCGGCAACGATGTCTCGGCGTGCCAGACCATCGCAGGCTCGACTCCGGAAATGAGCTTGAGCGCCCGCGCCATGTCGCGCTCGCGGTTGATGCCGGGGAAGACGAGAACGGCTGATTTCATCGACGGCTAGCCCAGAACCTCAACGCGATAATTCTCGATCACCGTATTCGCCAGCAGCTTGTCGGCGGCCGCCTTCAACGCGGCTTCGGCCTTGGCCTTGTCGACGACGCCGAGCTCAATGTCGAACACCTTGCCTTGCCGAACGCTGGCGATGCCATCGACGCCGAGCGATTTCAGCGCGCCTTCAATGGCCTTGCCCTGCGGATCGAGGATGCCGTTCTTTAGCGTGACAGTGACGCGAGCTTTCATGATCGATCAGCTCTTCACCAGCACCGGGCCGGAGCCCGCCGGACGCTCGTTCTCGATCAGGATGCCGAGACGCTTGGCAACTTCGGTGTAAGCCTCAAGCAGGCCACCGAGATCGCGACGGAAACGATCCTTGTCGAGCTTCTCGTTCGACTTGATGTCCCACAGCCGGCACGAGTCCGGCGAGATCTCGTCGGCGACGACAATGCGCATCATGTCGTTTTCGAACAGGCGGCCGCACTCCATCTTGAAGTCGACGAGACGGATACCGATGCCGAGAAACAGGCCCGACAGGAAGTCGTTGACGCGAATGGCGAGCGCCATGATGTCGTCGATCTCCTGCGGCGTCGCCCAGCCGAACGCGGTGATGTGTTCTTCGGACACCATCGGATCGCCGAGCTGATCGTTCTTGTAATAGAACTCGATGATCGAGCGCGGCAGCTGCGTACCCTCTTCGATGCCGAGACGCTGCGACAGCGAACCCGCCGCGACGTTCCGCACCACCACCTCGAGCGGCACGATCTCGACCTCACGGATCAACTGCTCGCGCATATTGAGCCGCTTGATGAAATGGGTCGGCACACCGATGTCGTTCAGATGCTGGAAGACGTATTCCGAAATCCGGTTATTGAGGACACCCTTGCCCTCGATCACCTGATGTTTCTTGGCATTGAACGCGGTCGCGTCGTCCTTGAAATGCTGAATCAAGGTTCCGGGCTCAGGTCCTTCATACAGGACCTTGGCCTTCCCTTCGTAAATGCGACGCCGACGGCTCATAGGGATGTACCGAGTGTTGTTGAAATCCATGAGATGGGTGTGCTCCGAATGATTACGCGACCCACGGCGGAGCTGCCGCAAGGCCCGGAATCGCGAAACAAAAAGCGAACCGAACCTGAGGGCAACCTAACCCATTGATCCCCCCGATACAACGCAAGGAGACGTGTTTTACAGGCCTGTTTGACCATCGTCCTGCGACCTTTCGGACGTTGCCCGGCCATGATCGGAACCTATATGCAGGGTCCACCGCTGCCGGTTCGGGCGCAGCCAATTCACTTTATGGAACAGATATATGTCCAGCTTTGACAAACGCCAGGAAGACTTCGAGAGGAAATTCGCTCTCGACGAGGAGCAGAAATTCAAGGCTCTCGCCCGCAGGAACAAGCTGCTCGGTTTATGGGCAGCGGAAAAGCTCGGCAAAACCGGTGCCGATGCCGACGCCTATGCCAAGGAGGTGGTTGCGGCGGATTTCGAGGAATCGGGCGATGACGACGTGCTGCGCAAGGTGGCGACCGACCTGAACGGCAAGGCCAGCGACGCCGAGATCCGCAAGAAGATGGACGAACTGCTCGGCACCGCTGCGATGCAGGTGAAGGCCGGGACCTGACCGTTCCGCTGACCTCAGGATCAGGACGGCTGCTGTCGCGCCACCTGGTCCGACACACGTTCAAGAACCCGGGCGAGATCGACCTCGATCTCGCCCGCTGTCATTTCCACGACGGCATAGCCGCGCTCCGCCAACCACGCGCCACGCGCTGCTCGATCCTTCCGCACCACATCGCTCTCGCCCGGATTCACGATCTCGATCGCCACCCGGCACGAGAATGACACGAAATCCGGAATGTGCCGCCCCACCGGGGTCTGACGCTTGAACTGCGCTGCGAAGCGCCGGTCGGTGGTCAGCGCCTGCCATAACAACCGCTCCGCATCGGTCGGATTCCGCCGCAACAGACGCGCCAGTCCCCGCACCGTGCCGCTCTCCGACGGCGCCCGGCCCTCGCTGTGCTCGGCCAGCAGCGCGCGCAGCCGCGTCGCTTCCTTGCCGTCGAGCACGCCGCCCTTGGCCGGCCCCTTGCGGCCTTCGGCGATCGCCATCACCACGCCGTGCAGCGTGTGCATGTCCTGCTTGGTCGGCTCCATCCGCATGAAAATGTTGCGCAGGTTCACCAGCATGGTGTCGCGCTTCTCCGCCGGGCGGAGGAATTCGACCTTGTCGAGCTCGTTCACCAGATTATCGAAGAACGCCTGCATCTGGTGACTTGAGGCGCGCTCCGAGCGCTCGGGCATATCGAACGGCAGCGCATTGGCGGTCGCCAGCTTGAACCACTCGTAGCCCATTAGCAGCACGGCCTGGGCCAGGTTGAGGGACGCGAAACCGGGATTGACCGGAAAGGTCACAATCCGGTTGGCGAGCGCCACCTCCTCATTGGTCAGCCCCCAACGCTCACGGCCGAACAGGATCGCGGCGGTGCCGCCTGAAGCGATCTCGGCGACGCTCTGGCATGCGGCCTCCTCCGGGCCGACCACGGGCTTGGCCTGATCATGGGCGCGGGCGGTGGTGGCGAACAGCAATGAGCAATCGGCCACGGCCTCCTGAACCGTGTCGAACAATTCGACCTTGTCGAGGATATGGTCGGCTCCCGCGGCCGCACGCTGTGCCGCCACGTTCGGCCAGCCGTCGCGCGGTTTGACCAGACGCAGCCGGGTCAGCCCGAAATTGCCCATGGCGCGGGCCGCCATGCCGATATTCTCGCCAAGCTGCGGCTCGACCAGGATCACTGCCGGGCCGGCGAGGTCGTGCCCCGCCTTGGTCTTGTCGGTCCCCGACATACGTTCACTTTCTGATTCAAAAACTGAACTTCAGCGGTTCAGTCGCTCAGGGGCCTGACCCGAAAATCGAAGGATCTGAATCAGGTTCTGAAGATGTTGATTCAACGAGCGAAGGGTTTGAATCAACCTCTTAACAGGATGATTCAGCTTTGGCCGAACGCCGGCTCGCGCACCGCTACCGCAATACTCAGAATTCATCAATAAAATAAATAGGTTACAGAATCATATGGAATCTTCGGCAAAAGCCGAAGTAACCGGTGCCTTCCTCGCGAAAACCGCCGCGTCTGATGCGTTTGGCCGTCTTTCATAGCCCCCCGTGCGGTGCTATAGCCCACGCAAATCAGTCCTCGCCCCGCCAAAAACCCCCTCAAGAAGGCCCGATTACACATGGCAAAAATCAAGGTGACCAACCCTGTCGTCGAACTCGACGGCGACGAGATGACCCGGATCATCTGGCAGTACATCAAGGACAAGCTGATCCACCCGTTCCTCGACATCGACCTGATGTACTTCGACCTCGGAATGGAATTCCGCGACCAGACCAACGATCAGGTCACCATTGATGCCGCCAACGCGATCAAGAAAGTCGGCGTCGGCGTGAAGTGCGCCACCATCACCCCGGATGAAGCCCGGGTGAAGGAGTTCGGCCTCAAGGAAATGTGGAAGTCACCGAACGGCACCATCCGCAACATCCTCGGCGGCGTCGTGTTCCGTGAGCCGATCATCTGCAAGAACGTGCCGCGCCTCGTCCCCGGCTGGAGCAAGCCGATCATCATCGGCCGCCACGCCTTCGGCGACCAGTACCGCGCCACCGATTTCAAGTTCCCGACCGCCGGCACCATCACCCTCAAGTTCGTCGGCGACGACGGCAAGGTGATCGAGCGCGAGGTGTTCAATGCTCCGGGCCCGGGCGTGACACTCGCCATGTTCAACCTCGACGAATCGATCCGCGATTTCGCCCGCGCCTCGATGAACCTCGGCCTTGCCCGCGGCTATCCGGTCTATCTCTCGACCAAGAACACGATTCTCAAGCAGTACGACGGCCGCTTCAAGGACATCTTCCAGGAAGTGTTCGACAAGGAGTTCAAGAAGGACTTCGAGGCCAAGGGCCTGACCTACGAACATCGCCTGATCGACGACATGGTCGCCGCGGCGCTGAAGTGGTCCGGCGGCTACGTCTGGGCCTGTAAGAACTACGACGGCGACGTCCAATCCGACACTGTGGCTCAGGGCTATGGCTCGCTCGGCCTGATGACCTCGGTGCTGCTGACGCCGGATGGCAAGGTGATGGAAGCGGAAGCCGCCCACGGCACCGTGACCCGTCACTTCCGCGAGCATCAGAAGGGCCGCGAGACCTCGACCAACTCGATCGCTTCGATCTTCGCCTGGACGCGCGGCCTCAGCCATCGCGCCAAGCTCGACAACAACGAGGCGCTGGCGAAGTTCGCCGCCACGCTCGAAAAGGTCTGCGTCGACACCGTCGAGTCCGGCTACATGACCAAGGACCTCGCGCTGCTCGTCGGCGCCGACCAGCGCTGGTTGTCGACCACCGGCTTCCTCGACAAGGTCGCGGAGAACCTGACCAAGGCGATGGCGGCGTAACTGTCGCACCGAAAAAACACGAAGGGGTGATACGGGAATCCGTGTCACCCCCTTTTCTTATTGATCTTATTGAAGACTGGACAGACGTCGGAGGCTTACCGCGATGACTCGCGATCAGTTTCACTTCTTTCACCCTTTCCGGGTGCGTTACTCGGAGATCGACGGCCAGGGCGTGCTGTTCAATGCCCACTACCTGACCTACTACGACACCACCCTCACCGAGTATTTCCGCGCGCTCGACTACGACCAATATACCGACGCCAAGAAAACCGGGGTGGACTTTCACGTCGTCAAGGCGGTGGTCGAGTACAAGGCTCCGATCCGCTTCGATCAGGAACTCGATGTCGGCGCGCGTGTCGCGCGGATCGGCAATTCAAGCCTGGTGTTCGAACTCGCCATCTTCCCGAAAGGCGGCACCGACCTGCTTGCCACGGGCGAAGTGGTTTGGGTCAATACCGATCAGCGGACCCATCGACCAACCGCAATCTCCGACGAAATCCGCCAGTTGATCGCAACCCGCGAAACTCACCTGAACGGCTGATCAGGCTGCGGAGTCTCCACCAAGTCCCGGGACCTGGGCCTGGGCCGGGGTGGCGGAATGCCCCGGCGTGATCTGCCCGATCATCGCCTTGGCGATTTCCTGCTCGCCCATGATCACGACATTCGCGCCGTGATGCTTGAGGTGAGCGATCTCTTCCTCGGAATGGGCGCGGGCGATGATCGGGAGCGTGGCGCTGATCGCGCGCGCCTTGGCGACAATTTGCCCGCCCTCGAATGCATCGGGAATCGCGACCAGGAGACCACGCGCAGCCCCGACATTGGCCGCCTGCAGCATGTCGGGCGCGGCCGCATTGCCGGTGATGACCTCGATCCCCTCCTCACGCAATCGCTCGATTGAGCCGGGATTGTCCTCGATCACCAGAAACGGCGTGTTGGCCTGGCGCAGCGCGTTGCTGACCACGCTGCCGACGCGACCATGACCGACCAGCACCACGTGATCGGTCAATGTCGAAACCGGCAGCGGCACGTGGGGCGCCGGCTGTTCCTCACCCTCCGACTTGGCCGCGTCCTTTTTCTCCGCCAGCACGCGATCGAGCAACGCAAACCACAGCGGGTTAAGCATGATGGTGATGATCGCGCCCGCCAGCACCAGATCTCGGCCGCGCTCGCTCATCAGCGACAGGCTGACGCCAAGGCCAACGAGGATGAATGAGAATTCGCCGATCTGCGCGAGGCTGGCTGAAATCGTCAATGCGGTCGAATTGGAATAGCCGAACACACGCACAATGGCGTAGGCCGCGAGCGACTTACCAAATAGGATGATGAACAATGTCGCGAGGAGCGGCAGCGGCTCTTTCAAAACGATCGAGGGATCGAACAGCATACCCACGGAAACGAAGAACAGCACCGCGAACGCATCACGCAGTGGCAGGGTTTCGCTTGCGGCGCGCTGGCTGAGTTCGGATTCGCTGAGGATCATCCCGGCGAAGAAGGCTCCCAGCGCGAACGAAACATCGAACAGGACCGCTGCGCCGAAGGCGACGCCGAGCGAGATGGCGAACACCGCAAGACGGAATAGCTCGCGCGACCCCGTATGGGCGACATAATGCAGAAGCCACGGGATGACGCGGCGGCCGACTACCAACATCAGCACCACGAAAGCCGCGACCTTGCCGAGCGTCACTGCCAGCGGCCAGGCGAGCGTCGACAGTTCGATGCCACCCGTCGCATGATCGCTCATCAGCCCGGCCAGTGGTGGCAGCATCACTAGCGTCAGAACGCAGAAAATATCCTCAACGATCAGCCAGCCGACCGCGATGCGGCCGCGCTCAGTATCGATCAGCCGCCGCTCCTGCATCGCGCGGAGCAACACCACCGTGGACGCGGTGGAGAGCGCGATGCCGAACATGATACCCTTACCAGTACTCCATCCGAGCAGCCAGCCGAGCGCCCATCCCATCACGGTCGCCGCCGTGATCTGCACGATCGCACCCGGCAGGGCGATAGCGCGCACCGACCATAAATCCTTGAGGGAGAAATGCAGGCCGACACCGAACATCAGCAGGATGATGCCGATCTCGGCGAGTTCATTCGCAATGTTCTGGTCGGCGACGTAGCCGGGTGTGAATGGACCCATGACCACGCCGGCCAGCAAATAGCCGACGAGAGGGGAGACCCGGACACGCTGAACCAGCGCGCCGAGCACAAAAGCGAGCACTAGGCCGACAACGACCGTCGAAATCAGGGGGGTATTGTGATGCATGTGGCATTTTGTTGCATTTGCGAATGAGATGCCAGCGCGTTGTCCGGCTACTCATCGCCGCAGTCTGACATGGCAGCCGCACGATTTTGAAGATGTTTGATGCGCCTCAATGTGCCATTGCGCCAACCGCGCGATGATACGACATGAAATGCAGCAACGAGTGGATTGGAGGCATATCATGATCAAGGATATCATCCTCAAGCTCGAGACCGATCCCGCCCGCGACCGTTCTCTCGACTATGCAATCTCGGTAGCTAAGATCTGGGACGCGCATACGACGGGCATGGCGTTCTGCGACCCGGTCGGTTTTCCGCAGTATCCGGTCCCGGCAATGCCCGCGTCGGTGATCTCGAACATTGTGATGCATAAAGAGCGCGAGGCCCGCGCCTCGATCGCACGCTTTGAGGAGGCGGCGCGCGGTCATAATCTGTCATATGATCACGAACTCGTGACCCATCGCCTGCCACGCGCGGCGGAAGAGTTCGCGGTGAAGGCACGGCGCTCCGACCTCAGCATCGTCCAGCAGACCGAGGACAGCGGCGACGACAATGACGCGATTATCGAAAGCGCCCTGTTCGATTCCGGGCGGCCGGTAATGATCGTGCCATATATTCAGAAGGACAGATTAAAACTCGATCAGGTGGTGTGCTGCTGGGACGGCAGCCCGACCGCCGCGCGCGCGGTCAACGATGCCCGGCCATTGCTGAAACGGGCCAAGAGCGTCGAGATTTTGATTGTTGCCAACGAGAAGACCGAGGATTCACGCCATCAGGCCAGCGGCGAAGGCATCGTGAACCATCTCGCCCGCCACGGCATCGATGCCAGACTGAAAATACTGCAAGCGCCTGACGTCGACGCCGCCAACGCCATCCTGTCGTACATCGCCGAACAGGGAACGGATGTCGTGGTGATGGGCGGTTATGGCCACTCGCGGCTGCGCGAGTTCGTGCTCGGCGGCGTGACGCGCACCATCCTCGGCTCGATGACGGCGCCGGTGTTCATGTCGCACTGAACTGAACGAAACAGCGCCGGCGCATTCATGCGCCGGCAGCTCATGTGGTTCGCTCCGAAGCACGCTGGAAACAGGGCGAGCTTCAGATTCGGATTAGGCTCCCATCGCCCGCTCGATCGCCTTCAGCGCATCGTTGGCTTTCGCGCCATCCGGGCCGCCGGCCTGCGCCATGTCGGGACGGCCGCCGCCGCCCTTGCCGCCGAGCGCTTCAGAAGCGACGCGCACCAGATCGACGGCGGAAAAGCGCGAGGTCAAATCCGGCGTGACGCCGACCACGACGCCCGCCTTGCCATCCTCGGTGACGCCAACGATCGCGACCACGCCCTGCCCGACCTGCTTCTTGCCGGCGTCGGCGAGGCTCTTGAGATCCTTCATCTCGATGCCCTGCACGGCGCGGCCGAGGAATTTCACGTCGGCCACGGTGCGGATGTCCGCCCCGCCATCGCCGCCCGCAGACGCGCCGCCGCCCATCGCCAGCTTCTTGCGGGCGTCGGACAGATCGCGCTCGAGCTTCTTGCGTTCTTCCAGCAGCGTCGTAATGCGCGCCGGCATGTCGTCGAGCGTGGTGCGCAGTTCTGCAGCCGCCGCCTTTGCGGTCTGGATACTGGCATTGGCGGCATGGCGCGCGGCGCGGCCGGTCAGCGCCTCGACACGGCGGACGCCGGATGCCACCGCGCTTTCGCCGGTGATGGAAATCAGGCCGATGTCGCCGGTGCGCTTCACATGAGTGCCGCCGCACAGTTCGACCGACCAGCCGAGCGTATTGCCCGAGCCCTTGCCCATCGACACCACGCGGACCTCGTCACCGTACTTCTCGCCGAACAGCGCGCGCGCGCCGGACGCGCGGGCATCGTCCACCGCCATCGAGCGGGTGGTAACTTCGCCATTCTCGGTCACGACATCGTTGGCGATGTCCTCGATGCGGCTCAGTTCCTCCGCCGAGATCGGTTTGTTGTGGGCGAAGTCGAAACGCAGCCGATCGGGCGCGACCAGCGAACCGCGCTGGGCGATGTGATCGCCGAGCACCTGGCGCAATGCCTCGTGCAGAAGATGCGTCGCCGAGTGATTGGCGCGGATCGCGGTGCGCCTTGTGTGGTCGACTTCGAGCGCGAGCGCCGTGCCGGGCTTCAGCGTGCCCTCTTCGACCGTGCCGATATGCACGAACAGATCGCCCGCTTTCTTCTGGGTGTCGGTGACGCGGAAGCGCGCACCGTCGCCAGTCAAAAGGCCAGTATCGCCAACCTGGCCGCCGGATTCGCCATAGAACGGCGTCTGGTTGAGCACGACCGATCCGGTGTCGCCGGCCTTGAGCGCGTCGGCCTCCTTGCCGTCCTTGACCAGCGCGGAAACCACGCCCTCGGCGCTTTCGGTCTCGTAGCCGAGGAATTCCGTTGCCCCAAGCTTCTCGCGCAGCGGGAACCAGATTGCCTCAGCGGACGTGTCGCCCGAGCCTGCCCATGAGGCGCGCGCCTTGGCCTTCTGCCGCTCCATCGCGTCGGTGAACGAAGCGAGATCGACGCCGATGCCGCGATTGCGCAGCGCGTCCTGCGTCAGGTCGAGCGGGAAGCCGTAGGTGTCGTACAGCGTGAATGCGGTCTCGCCGTCGAACATGTCGCCCTTCTTGAGCGACGAACTCTTCTCGTCGAGAATCGAAAGGCCGCGTTCCAGCGTCTTGCGGAAACGGGTTTCCTCAAGCCGCAGCGTTTCTTCAATCAGGTGTTCGGCCCGCACCAGTTCAGGATAGGCCTGCCCCATCTCGCGCACCAGCGCCCACACCAGGCGATACATCAGCGGTTCGCGCGCGCCGAGCAACTGGCCGTGGCGCATCGCGCGGCGCATGATCCGGCGCAGCACGTAGCCGCGGCCTTCATTGGACGGCAGTACGCCGTCGGCGATCAGGAAAGCGGATGCGCGCAGGTGGTCGGCGATCACGCGCAGCGACGCCTTCTGCGGACCGTGCGGATCGGCGCCGGTGAGTTCGGCAGCGGCGCGGATCAACGCGACGAACAGGTCGATCTCGTAATTGTCGTGCTTGCCCTGCAGCACTGCCGCGATGCGTTCAAGGCCCATACCGGTGTCGATCGAGGGATGCGGCAGCGGGTTGCGGTTGCCCGGCGCAATCTGCTCGAACTGCATGAACACGAGATTCCAGATCTCGATGAAGCGGTCGCCGTCCTCGT
>JBIQLC010000021.1:0-75661 GCA_044464625.1 Afipia sp.
TCATCGCCATTCTCGGCATGGACGAACTGTCGGAAGAGGACAAGCTGACGGTGGCGCGCGCCCGCAAGATCGAGCGCTTCCTGTCGCAGCCGTTCCACGTCGCGGAAATCTTCACCGGCTCGCCGGGCAAGTTCGTCGACCTCGCCGACACCATCAAGGGCTTCAAGGGCCTTTGCGAAGGCAAGTACGACCACCTGCCGGAAGCGGCGTTCTACATGGTCGGCACCATCGAAGAAGCCGTCGAGAAGGGCAAGAAGCTCGCGGCGGAAGCGGCGTAAGCAACATCCCCACGTCGTCCCGGCGCAAGCCGGGACCCATAACCACCGCATGACGTAACGAACTCAGTGATTATGGATTCCGGCTCTCGCGCGAGGAGCGTTCGGCCGGAACGACGAAGAGACAGAGAAAGCACATGGCTACCTTTCACTTCGATCTTGTGTCGCCGGAAAAGATCGCCTTCTCGGGTGAAGTCGAGCAAGTCGATGTCCCCGGCGTCGAGGGCGACTTCGGCGTGCTGGCAGGTCACTCGCCGTTGGTCGCGAGCGTTCGCCCCGGCATCATGACGGTCACCGCCAACGGCAAGCACGAGAAGATCATCGTGCTCGGCGGCCTCGCTGAAGTTTCCGAGAAGGGCCTCACTGTGCTGGCCGATACCGCGACCTCGATTGCCGAGCTCGATCGCGTCGCGTTCGCCAAGCAGATCGAGGAAATGGAAGAGAAGCTGAAGGACGAGGAGCCCGGCAACGCGCTCGATCGCGCCATCACGCGGCTCGACCACTACAAGGCGATCCAGCAATACGTCACCTCGACGGCAATGCACTGATCTCTGACTTGAAGGAACCAGAAAGCCCCGCTTTGGCGGGGCTTTTTTTATGCATGAATTCGACGTCTTACTTCGCCGCGAACTGCGCGAACTCTTCCACCACCCGCTCATAGACGGGGCGTTTGAACGGCACGACCAGCTCGGGAAGATTCTGCATCGGCTCCCAGCGCCATTTAACGAACTCTGGCTTGTGCCCGGCGGGAGAAGCAACGTCGATCTCGCTGTCCTTCCCTGTAAAACGCATCGCATACCAGCGCTGCTTCTGCCCGCGATAACGGCCCTTCCAGGCGCGGCCGGCAACGGTGCGCGGAATATCGTAGGTTAGCCAGTCGGAAACTTCAGCGAGCCTTTCGACCGACCGAACGTTGGTTTCTTCATAGAGCTCGCGCTTTGCGGCTTCCCAGGTGTCTTCGCCGTTATCGACGCCGCCCTGCGGCATCTGCCAGACGTGAGTTTCGTCGACATGCTCGATGCCGCCAGCCCGCCGGCCAATGAAGACCAATCCCTCGGGATTTATCAGCATCATTCCGACGCAGGTCCGATAGGGCAGGTCTTCGTAACGCGTCATTTCATTCTAACCCCGGTCCGGCCGCTACAAATGTGGATCTGCCCGCCGCAGTGCCGGATACGCGACTGCGCGAGCGGGCGTCGCGCTCAGCTCGATTTTGGTTTCATCATCACGGTTGTCAACGGCACCAGCACCAGACCGCGGCTTTCAAGGCTCTTCGCCCATGCCGCGATGTGGCTGATCGAAACCGGCAGGGCGGATGCAACGCCGACCGCCTTGCCACGTTCGCGTGCAATGCTTTCGAGATTTGCGAGGGCCTTATCGATTTCCGCGGCGTTCGGAACGGTGTCGATGATGGAATCCGCCTTGGCGAACGGCACCGTCTGCGCGTCCGCCAGAGGGCCGGCGACGCTGCGCGGTGCCGAACCGTCATCGAGCCAGGCCAGCCCGCGCTTGGCAGCTTCCTTGATGATCGGCTGCATCGCGGCGTCGGTCACGACGAAACGCGAGCCCATGAAATTGGCGAGGCCGACATAACCCTGGAACCGGCTCATGTGCCACGTCAGGCGATCGATGTTCTGCTCGGCTGTCTGGCTGGTCAGCAGTGTCTGTGGGCCCGGATCGTTATCGGGATAGTTGAACGGTTCCATCGGGACCTGCAGCAGCACCTCGTGCTTCTGCGTGCGTGCACGCTCAACCAATGTACTTGGCTCAGAGCCGTATGGTGTAAAGGCCAGCGTGACCGCCGCAGGCAGCTTCATGATCGCGTCAGTTGTCTTGGCCGCGCCGACGCCAAGACCCGTGATGACGATGGCGATGCTCGGCATGGTCGCGGCCTGCGTGCGCTGCAGGTCTGTCGTGGTCGCGTAAGCCTGGTACGGCTTGAGTCCGCCGGCGACGACGGGAATCATCCCGTAGCGCGATTTCTCGAGCAGCTTCGGATTGGTTCCCGATGAAGATGGCGATGCCGGCGCGGCAGCAGATTCAGGCGTGCCTTGCGGCGGTCCGTCGCCACCGATGATCATGTCGTGACGCTTGCCGCTGGATCCGTCGATGATGGTGACGGTGCGCTGGCCGTGGCTGGTGTCGGTCACCGCCGATGGTGCCGGAGGCGTTTCGCCGGTCGAAGGCTTGGCCGGTTTTTCGGCTGCAAGTGTCGCCGGATCATAGGCGACCTTGGCGATCGGCTCACCGCCGAGCGGATCGCGATTGAACAAGGCGAAGCCGGCAAATGTCAGCAGGAACAGGGCGAGAATGGTCCCAATCGCCTGCGGCGCCGTGAATGGCAGCCGCATCCGCCGCTTGCGCGGGCGGTCCTGTCCGAGCGGTGCGCTGAGATCGTCGGTGGTCAAGGCCCCAGTCTCGCGAATCAATCACGGGAATCCTACCACGACGGGTCAAGGGTCTTGACCCGAAAGGCACGTGTGACGGGGCACGCGTGCAGCAAAAAGGGCGGCCCGATGGACCGCCCTGATCGTGAAGGATTGAACCTGCTTAGTTCGCTTTGGCCTTGTCCTTGTCGGCAGGGGCCGGAGTGGTATTCGAGGCATTGTGTTTGATGCCGTGCAGCAGGTCATCGGCTGCCTTGAGCGCCTTGTCGTCCTTGGCATCCGGCGGCACGTAGGACTGCGAGCCGGTCTCTTCCTGGCCTTCGGCCTTGAGATGGCCGCGCAGCGACGCCTCGCCCTTGGTATCGGTGCGTGCCTTCAGCTCCTCGGGCACGTCCTGCAGGACCTCGATGTCCGGCGTGATGCCCTTGGCCTGGATCGATTTGCCCGACGGCGTGAAGTAGCGCGCCGTTGTCAGGCGCAGCGCGCCATTGCCCGAGCCGAGCGGGATAATGGTTTGCACAGAACCCTTGCCGAACGAGCGGGTGCCGATCAGCGTGGCGCGCTTGTGATCCTGCAGTGCGCCGGCGACGATTTCCGACGCCGAGGCGGAGCCGCCGTTGATCAACACGATCACCGGCTTGCCCTTGGCAAGGTCGCCCGGCTTGGCGGTGCGGCGTTGGGTTTCCTCGGCGTTGCGGCCACGGGTCGAGACGATCTCGCCGCGATCAAGGAACGCATCGGAGACCGACACCGCCTCTTCGAGCAGGCCGCCCGGATTGTTGCGCAGGTCGAGGATATAGCCCTTGATCTTGTCGGGGCCGATCTGCTGCGTGAGGTTGGCCATCTCGCGCTTGAGGCCTTCGGTGGTCTGCTCGTTGAACGAGGTGATGCGGATGTAGGCGATGTCGCCGTTCTCGACGCGCGCACGCACCGCGCGGACGCGGATGTTGTCGCGGGTGAGCGTGACCTCGATCGGCTTGTCCTGACCCTTGCGGACGATCTTGAGCTTGATCTTGGTGTTGATCGGGCCGCGCATCTTCTCCACGGCCTGATTGAGAGTCAGGCCCTGGACCGGCTCGTCGTCGAGATTGGTGATGATGTCATTGGCCAGGATGCCGGCCCGTGAGGCCGGTGTGTCGTCGATCGGCGACACCACCTTGATCAGGCCGTCTTCCATGGTGACTTCGATACCGAGCCCGCCGAACTCACCGCGGGTCTGTACCTGCATGTCCTTGAAGCTCTTCGCATCCATGTAGCTTGAATGCGGATCGAGACCGGTCAGCATGCCGCTGATCGCGGACTCGACAAGCTTCTTGTCGTCGGGTTTCTCGACATAGTCGCTGCGGACCCGGTCGAAAACGTCGCCGAACAGATTGAGCTGGCGATAGGTGTCGGCGGCTGCGGCCCGTGCGGTCGATCCCATCAGTGTGGCGCGCGGCTGGGTCAGGAACAGCGTCGCCGCAGCGCCTGCCGCGGCGCTGAGGAGGATAAGAGAAGTCTTGCGCATCATCCGCGAACCTTTTCGCCTTTACCTGCGGCCCACCATGGACCTGGATCGATTGGAGTTCCGTCCTTCCGGAACTCGACATACAGCACGGGCTGGCTCGAAGGTGCCGCCAGAATTGAGGCCACCTGGGACTGCGTTCCCATTGTCGCGACCGGCTCTCCCGTCAGAACGAACTGGCCAATATTGACCGAAATACGTTCCATCCCGGCGATGAGCACATGATACCCGCCGCCCGCATTGAGGATCAAGAGTTGACCGTAGCTGCGGAACGGTCCGGCATACACAACCCAGCCGTCACACGGGGTTGTGACCTGAGCCCCGGGACGGGTGGCGATCGAAATGCCCTTTTCCTGGCCTCCGTTGCCGTCTGGATTGCCAAAATTCCGAATCCGCGTGCCGTTAACCGGAAGCGGTAAAAGCCGCTTCGCGGAGGCGAAGGCGATGGCGGGACTGAGCCGTCCAGGGTCCTTGAGGGCCTGCAGGTTGGGCTTGCCGTCCGGTGCGCCTTTCGCCTGCGCAGCTGCCGCTGCTTTTGCGGCGCTTTTGAGGTCGGCTTCCATCTTGGCGATGAGTTCCTGAAGATTGTCGACTTGTCGCGACAGGCTGACTGCCCGTTGCCGCTCGGCTTCCATGTCCTTCTCAGCCTGGCTCTGGTTCTTCTGCCGTTCGTCGATCAGCGCTGCGAGCCGGGTGCGATCCTCATTGAGCTTGTCGCGATCCAGCGCGAGCTGGTTGCGCTGCTCGGTGATGTTCTTGCGCAGCGTGATCAGTTCGTTGAGATCGCTGGCAAGCTTGCGCGCCCGCGATCGCATCTCCGGCACTGTGGCGCCGAGCAGCATCGCCGTGCGCAGCGATTCCAGTGCATCCTCGGGGCGTACCAGAAGGGCTGGAGGTGCACGCCGACCGGCGCGCTGAAGCGCGGCAAGCACTTCGGAAATTTCATCGCGTCGCGAATCGAGCGAGACACGGATCTCCATTTCGCGGGCGTCGAGCGGTCGCAGCCGTCCCTCAGTGTCGGTGATCTGGTCCTCGATGTCGCGCACGCGGGTGGCGCTGTCGATCAGTTGCTGGTTGAGCTTGGTGCGATCCTGACCGATTGCGGCGATCTCGGCCTTAAGCCGGTTCTGCGTCTCAACGGCCTTCTGCTGCTGGACGCGAATCTCGTCCAGTTCCCGTTCACGCTTCTTGATCGCGTCCTGATCCGGCGCACTGGCTTGCGTCGGTGGGGGTGCCGGCGGCGGCGCCTGTGCACGGGCGTCGCGTTGCAAATCACCGGCGCATGATAGCATCAACGCGAGCGTCAGCGTGCCAGCCCGTTTCAGGCTGTGAGCGGTGGCGCCGGATATCTGTGTCGCGCGAATCACGGTGACGGCGGCTCTATGCCTCGGGATACGGAGCGTGGGCGACGCACTCTATACACGATGATACGGGTGTCCGGACAGGATGGTCGCGGCGCGGTAAATCTGTTCGAGCAGCATGACCCGGACCATCTGATGCGGCCAGGTTGCCTTGCCGAAGGCGATGCGCAGCTTGGCCCTACGTTGCAAATCTGGCGAAAGTCCGTCGGCGCCGCCGATGACGAACACCGTGCTGGGAATCGATCCGTCGCGCCAGCGACCAAGATGCCCCGCGAAGGCGGCGCTGTCGATATTCTCGCCCCGTTCATCGAGCGCAATCAGAATGGATTTTTCCGGGATCAGCGCGGTGATCGCCGCAGCTTCCTCGGCGATCCGGGTCGCCGTGTCACGGCTGCGGCTTTCGGGAATGTCGTGAACGTCGAGGCCGCGAAAGCCAAGCTTGCGGCCGATGTCATCAAACCGCACGCGATAGCGCTCGGCGAGCTCGCGCTCCGGGCCCTGTTTCAAACGTCCGATAGCGATGACGGTCAGGCGCATGATGAGCTGTCGATCATGACAAACCGTCTATCATGCCGGCGCGCATTGCGATACGCGCCGCTATCAGGCCATAGCGTTGAAGCCGGTCAGCGTTTCTTCGCCGCGGGTTTCTCCGAGGTCCACATCTTCTCGAGATTGTAGAACTCGCGCACCTCGGGTCTGAACACGTGAACGACCACGTCGCCGGAGTCGATCAGCACCCAGTCACAGTTGGTCAGACCCTCGATGTGTGGGCTTTCGATCCCGCTCTCCTTGAGACCTTTGGCGACGTTCTCCGCGATCGCGCCGACATGACGGTTCGCTCGCCCGGAGGTGACAACCATGTAGTCGGTGATCGAGGATTTGCCGCGAAGGTCGATGGTGACCGTTTCTTCCGCCTTCATGTCTTCAAGGCGAGAGAGGATCAGGTTCAGCGTCTCGTCGGCGTCAGGCCGCGCCTTCAAGACAGCGATGGGCGTGGAGGTTTCTCCGGCCCGGGACAATACAGATGCGGTCAGGGACCACTCCTTTCACTGTATCGCGAGCACCGAATCCGGTGCCCGCCAAGATAATACGCATGTGGGGTTAATCGTTTCAATGTTCCAGTGCCTCAGGCTTTCCAGCTTCCGTCCGGGTTCCGCAGGCCGGTCGAGGACAGGTCGGATTTCATGCCAGTGAGGAAGGCCCAGGCCGGCGGGTGCCGGGTGGCGAGACGTTCGGCGTCGGCCTCAGGGATACGGTTGCGAGCCAATGCCTGTGCAGCAGGCGAGGCAAGGCTGCGAAAACTGTCCGGGGGACGGTCGATCACGGCAATGGGCAGCAGCGAGGTGATGCCCTGCCAGTTTTTCCAGCGATGGAACTGCGCAAGATTATCGGCGCCCATGATCCACACGAATCGCGCGCCGGCACAACGGCGACGCAGGTAAACGATCGTGTCGTAACTGTAACGCGTGCCGATGACAGCTTCGAGACAGCTCACGTCGATGCGCGGATGGTTCGCAACCGTGCGTGCAGCCGCGATGCGCTCGTCGAGGGTTTGCAGCGCGCGTCCCTGCTTCAGCGGATTGCCGGGCGTCACCAGCCACCACACGCGGTCGAGCTTGAGGCGCTTCATCGCGAACAAGCTGATTGCGCGATGCGCTTCGTGAGGTGGATTGAACGATCCGCCAAGCAGTCCGATGCGCATGCCATCGGTGTAAAACGGAATGGCGGGAGGCAGCGTCGCCGCGTCGGGAGTCACGGACGGGTCTGCCCCGTGCCATGGACGCGATACTTGAAGCTGGTCAGTTGATCGACGCCAACCGGCCCGCGCGCATGAAACTTGCCGGTGGCGATGCCGATCTCGGCACCGAAGCCGAATTCGCCGCCATCGGCAAACTGTGTCGAGGCGTTGTGCAGCACGATCGCGGCATCGACCTCGTTGAGGAATTTTGTCGCGACGCTTTCATCTTCGGTGACCACGGCTTCAGTGTGATGCGAGCCGTATTTCTCGATATGCGCGATGGCATCATCAACACCGTTGACAACGCGCGCGGCGATGATCGCGTCTTCGTATTCGGTTGCCCAGTCGTCGTCGTTCGCTGGCTTCACGCGCGCGTCGGCGCGTTGCACCTCGGCGTCGCCGCGGACTTCGCACCCGGCATCGAGCAGCATCGTCACCAGCGGCTTGAGCTGCGCGTCAGCAGCGCTCTTGTCGACAAGGAGAGTCTCGGCCGCACCGCAGACGCCGGGGCGACGCATCTTGGCGTTGAGCACGATGGTCTTTGCCATGTCGGGCTTGGCGGCCTTGTCGACATAGACGTGATTGACGCCTTCGAGATGGGCGAACACCGGCACGCGCGCTTCGGTTTCGACACGGGCGACGAGACTCTTGCCGCCGCGCGGCACGATCACATCGACGCCACCGTTGAGGCCGGTCAGCAACAGGCCGACCGCTTCGCGGTCGCGCGTCGGCACTAGCGTAACGGCCTGCTCGGGCAGGCCTGCCTTGCGCAGACCCTCGATGAGGCACTCATGAATTGCGCGGCACGAACGGAAGCTGTCGGAGCCGCCGCGCAGGATCACCGCGTTACCCGACTTCAGGCACAGTGCGCCGGCATCGGCCAGGACGTTGGGACGGCTTTCAAAAATCACGGCGACGACGCCAAGCGGCACACGCACGCGCTCGATGGTCATGCCATTGGGGCGCTGCCATTTTTCGGTGACCTTGCCGACCGGATCGGCGATCTCGCGCACAACATCAATGCCGTCGGCCATGGCGGCAACGCGCGCCTCATTGAGCGCGAGACGATCGACGAACGCGGCGGTCGCGCCGGAGGCCTTGGCATCGGTGACGTCTTCGGCGTTTGCGGCGAGGATCGCCGGCACCGAGGTGCGGATGGCGTCGGCCATGGCAGCAAGCGCGGCGTTCTTCTGATCGGTTGAGGCAAGCGCCAGCGCGCGCGCGGCGCGGCGGGCGCCGGCGGCCAGTTCGGTCATTAGAGCCGGTAGGTCCGGCGTGGCGTTCACGGCCTTGAGAGGGGCGGTCATGGGTCTGATCTGGTGGTTCAGAGTGTCTAAAGCGATGCCCTAGCACAGAAATTTCACTGCGACGAGGCTCGCGGAACATGGCTGTCCGGCGCTGGCCTCGGCCATTGGCCGAGTGCGGGATCGGTCGGCCAACGGACGAGGGTTATGGGGTGCTCGGGGTGCCGCGTGGGCCACCGACGACGAGGTCGTCGCGATGGATCATTTCGGCGCGGCCGGTGATGCCGAGAATGGTCGCTGCGTCCGACGAGGAGTGGCCTTTGATCTTTTCGGCGTTGTCGGCGTCGTAGGCGACGAGGCCGCGGCCGATCTCGTGGCCATCGGGACCGCGCACCACCACGGCATCGCCGCGCGCGAACTGGCCTTCGACCCGTGCCACGCCGGCCGGCAGCAGGCTCTTGCCTGCCCGCAGCGCCTTCACCGCGCCGGCGTCGATGAACAGCGTGCCCTTGGGTTCGAGCGATCCGGCGATCCAGCGCTTGCGCGCGGTCACCGGATTGGCAGGCGTCAGGAACCAGGTGCAGCGACCGCCATCGGCAATGGTCTTGAGCGGATGCTCGACCTTGCCCGAGGCGATCAGCATGTGCGTGCCGGAGGAGGTCGCGATCTTCGCCGCTTCGATCTTGGTGCGCATGCCGCCACGCGACAGTTCGGACTCGGCCGCGCCCGCCATCGCCTCGATATCGGCGGTGACGCGCTCGACCACGGGGATCAGCTTGGCGTTCGGGTTCGCGCCGGGCGGGGCAGTGTAAAGGCCGTCGATGTCAGAGAGCAGGACGAGCAGGTCGGCGCTGGTCATGGTGGCGACGCGCGCTGCGAGGCGATCGTTGTCGCCGTAACGGATTTCGTTGGTCGCGACCGTGTCGTTCTCGTTGATCACCGGCACTGAGCGCCATTCGAGCAGCTTGCCGATGGTCGAGCGCGCGTTGAGGTAGCGGCGGCGTTCCTCGGTGTCCTGCAGCGTCACCAGAATCTGGCCGGTGCCGATGCCGCGCGCACCGAGCACTTCCGACCAGATGCGTGCCAGCTCGATCTGGCCGACGGCGGCCGCCGCCTGGCTTTCTTCGAGTTTGAGGACGCCGCGCGGCAGCTTGAGGCGACTGCGGCCCAGCGCGATCGACCCCGATGAAACGATCAGGACGTCTTTGCCTTGCTTATGGAGCGTGGCGACGTCATCGACCAGCGCGGAGAGCCATGCGGCCTTCACTTCACCGGCGGCGGAGTCGATCAGGAGCGCGGAGCCGACCTTGACGACGATGCGGCGGAAGTCGTTGAGCTTGGGATGGGACATGACAGTGAAAGACTGAAAGGGAAATTCTTCGAAAGGGCGGCTGTCAGTTGCCGAGCGGCGACCACGTCTTGACTGGCTGCTGTTCTGGCTCCGGCTCGTCCGGCGACGCTTTCTTGGCTTTATCAGAGACCGGCGCTTCGTCGATCACCTCAACCAACGCGCGCAATGCGTCCTGCACGCCTTGACCGGTAACGCCGGAGAGCAGCAGCGGTGTCTTCTTTGCCGCGCGCTTCAACCGCGCCTTCTGATCCTTGAGATGCTCGAGCGACACCGCGTCGATCTTGTTGAGCGCGACGATCTCGATCTTGTCGGTAAGATCTTGCTCGTAGGCTTCGAGTTCATGGCGCACGGTCTTGTAGGCTTTGCCGGCATGTTCGCAGGTTGCATCGACCAGATGCAGCAGCACGCGGCAGCGCTCGACATGGCCGAGGAAACGGTCGCCTAGGCCCGCGCCTTCGTGTGCGCCCTCGATCAGGCCGGGGATGTCGGCCAGCACGAACTCGCGGCCGTCGACGGCGACGACGCCGAGTTGTGGATGCAGCGTGGTGAATGGATAGTCCGCGATCTTTGGCTTGGCCGCGCTGACCACCGACAGGAAGGTGGATTTGCCGGCGTTGGGAAGGCCCACCAAGCCGGCGTCGGCGATGAGCTTCATGCGCAGCCAGATCCAGCGCTCCTCGCCGGGCTGGCCGGGATTGGCATGGCGCGGCGCGCGATTGGTCGAACTCTTGAAGTGGGCGTTGCCGAAGCCGCCATTGCCGCCCTTCGCGAGCACGAACTTTTCGCCGAGCTTGGTGAAGTCGTGGAGCAGGGTCTCGCGATCCTCGTCGAAGATCTGGGTGCCGACCGGCACCTTGAGCACGATGTCCTTGCCGCTGGCGCCGTGGCGGTCGCTACCCATGCCGTGGACGCCCTTGGGCGCCTTGAAGTGCTGCTGGTAGCGATAGTCGATCAGGGTGTTGAGGCCATCGACGGCCTCTACGATGACATCGCCGCCGCGGCCGCCATTGCCGCCGTTCGGCCCACCGAACTCGATGAATTTCTCGCGGCGAAATGCCACGCAGCCGTTTCCGCCGTCGCCGGAACGGACATAGACCTTTGCTTCATCGAGGAATTTCATGGGTTATCCGTATCGTAGGGGGGTCTGTGCGGCAACCGATTCATGCGCCGGAAGCGAGGACAGGCCGCATTTGCGGCGGTTGCTGAACCCCGCCGCACCGCCTAATCAAGGGGCTTGATCGCCGATTTCGTCGAATTCGCGACAGGCGCGGCGACAGCGGTTGACCATGTTTGCGAAAATCTCCGCCGACGCGAACAACAGCTCGGCCCGGCTGGCGGGCATCGGGTTGATGCTGTTCGGCGTCTGGCTGTTCTCGTTCGGCGATGCGCTCGGCAAGCATCTGGTGGCGACCTATGCGGTCGGCCAGCTTTTGCTGCTGCGCTCGATCGCCTCGCTGACCCTGATGGGGCCGCTGATCTGGCGCCACCGCGCCTCGTTCCGCCAACTGGAGCGGCCATGGCTCCAGCTCGTCCGTGTGACCGTGTCGAGCATGGAGGTTGCGGCGTTCTTCTGGGCTTCGGTCTACCTGCCGCTTGCCGACATCATCACCTTTTATCTGGCCTCGCCGATTTTCGTCACCGCCGGCTCTGCAATCTTCCTGAAGGAGCAGGTCGGCTGGCGGCGCTGGACCGCCGTCGGCATCGGGTTTTGCGGCGTCCTCATCGCCCTGCAGCCATCGTCGCAATCGCTGAGCTGGCCGGCCTTGATCGCGTTGACCGGCAGCGCGTCGTTCGCGGCGTTGATGCTGATCACGCGCTCGCTTCGCCGCACGCCTGACGTGGTGCTGGCGTCGAGCCAGTTCGCCAGCACGCTGGTGCTCGGTGCGCTGCTGTCGCCGTTCAGCTGGGTGACGCCGGCGCCGCAGGATTTCGGCCTGTTCATGCTGGCCGGCTGCATCTCGATCGGGGCGCTTTTGAGCGTCAACCGCTCGCTGATCCTGGCGCCGGCGAGCGTGGTCGTACCCTACCAGTATTCGATGATTATCTGGGCGGTGATGTTCGGCTACATGGTGTTCGGCGATGTGCCGTCTCTCGCGACGCTCATTGGCGCAGCGATCATCATCGGCGCGGGCTTCTACATTTTCCTGCGCGAACGGGCGGTCCAGCGTGCCGAGCAGCCGGTGGTCCCGCCTCCGGCCTGAATTGAGGGTGTGCGATCCCTGGTAGTTGTGCGTGCGATGAAGGCTTTCTAGAAACGACGATATCCTGCGCGAGCGATTCGCGCCTGCCATGGCTTTCGCCGATGATATCGAAGCTTCGCTCCCTCATCGGCGCCCAACCGCTGTCCTCGGCGCTCGCGGGCATCCTGTTTATGCTGGGCAGTGTGACGATCTTTTCGCTCGCCAATGCCTTCAGCAAGGCGATGGTCGCGACCTATCTGCCGGCACAAGTGTTCTTCATTCGCGGCTTCGGCGCATTGGCTATCCTGCTGCCGCTTCTGGCGCAGAACGATTTCGCGGCTGTACGCACCGCGCGCCGACCTGGATTGCAGACGTTGCGGATGGCGCTGTCGGTCTCCGACGGCATGCTGTTCTTCACCGCGATCAAGTACATCCCGCTGGCCGATGCCACCACCTGTTATCTCGCCGCGCCGATTTTCGTGACGGCGTTTTCCGCGATCGTTCTGCGCGAGCAGGTCGGCTGGCGGCGCTGGAGCGCGGTGGTGGTCGGGTTCATCGGCGTGCTGATCGCACTGCAGCCGACCGGCGCGTCGTTCTCATGGCCGGCATTGATCGCGTTGTGTGGTTGCCTGTGCCAGTCGATGTTCATGATCGTCACCCGCTATGTGCGCGGCACGTCGGGCATCTTTCTGGCGACCACCCAGGTCGCGGGCTCGTTCCTGTTCGGCGGATTTCTCTCCGCGTTTGTTTTCGTGACGCCGACATGGCTGATTGCGGTGTTGCTGGTGATCAGCGGCATCGTGAATGTCGGCGGCGTGATGTGCCTCAATCGCGCGCTGACATTGGCGCCAGCCAGCGTGGTCGCGCCATTTCAATATACGATGATCGTATGGGCGATCGTGCTGGGGTTTCTGGTGTTCGGCGATGTGCCGTCAGTGAACACTATGGCGGGTGCCGCGATCGTGGCGGCTGCCGGCATTTACATCTTTCTGCGCGAGCGCAGGGTGATGAAGCGCGAACCCGAACCGAACCCGCCGACCGTGGTGTGACCGGCGGGTTCGCGTGGTGGTCACGCGCCGCGGCGAGTGACGTTGCTCCAGGTCTTCAGCGACGACCACACGCCGCGCTCGAGCTTGAAGCAGTCGACCGGGGTCGACGAGCCGAGCGCCATGAAGCGATGCAACTCGACGCCGGTCCACTGGAAGCCGCACTTTTCAAGCACGTGACGTGACGCCGGGTTCAGCACCCGTGCTCCTGAGTGGATGCAGTCGATGGCGAATTCCTCGAACGCATAGTCGATCAGCGCGCGCGCCGTCTCGGTCGCGAAGCCCTTGCCCCAGTGATCGACACCGAAGCAATAGCCGAGCTCAGGCGCGTCGCCATCGCCTTCCCAATCGAGGCTGGCCATGCCGATCGGCGAGCTCTCGTGCTCGACCAGGAACGAGGCCCTGCGGCCGACATTGGCGAACGTGGCGACAAACTTGACGGCATCGTCGAGCGAATAGGGGTGCGGCACCCGGCGCAGGTTGATGGACACGCGCTTGTCGCTGACGATGGCGGCGATGTCTTTTACGTCCGCGAGGGTCGGCGCACGCAGGGTCAGCCGCTTGGTCTCGAGGACGACGGTACTGCCGCCGTGAGGGCCTTGGGTGCTAGGGATTTCCTGTAACATCGAAGGCTCCTTCTCGTATCCATCCCGAAGCAACGGACACGCAAATGAAAAGGGGAGGCCGGTTTCCCGTCTCCCCCCAGAGCCTTCTCGCGCTCTGCCGGTTCAACAGGGACCGGCAGACTTGAGTTTTGTCTACCGTCTATTCAGCCGCTGCCGCCATCGGAATGACGGAAATGAAGGTGCGGCCGTTGGCTTTCGCACGGAATTCGACGCGGCCTTCTACCTTGGCAAAAAGGGTATGGTCCGTGCCCATGCCGACGTTAAGGCCGGGATGCCAGGTGGTGCCGCGCTGACGCGCAATGATGTTGCCCGGAATCACGTGCTGGCCGCCGAACGCCTTGATGCCAAGGCGTTTGCCTGCCGAGTCGCGTCCGTTGCGCGATGAACCGCCTGCTTTTTTGTGAGCCATGGCTCGTCTCCAGTCTTCGCCTAATCTCTAACCCGATTCCCTGACGGAATCATTTCACTTTTTGTCACTCTTTGCCTTCGGTGCCGCTTTTTTCGCGGGCGCCTTCTTGGCAGCAGGAGCCTTGTCGGTTGCCTTGGCCGTCGCCGCCTTCTTCGCAGCGGGCTTCTTGGCTGGAGCCTTCTTGGCGGGCGCGTCACCTTCTGCAGGCGCTGCCTCGACCTTCTTCTCCTTCTTTGGCCGCGGTCCCACGGTCGGCGACTTGCCGTCGGTCAGGATCTCGGTCACGCGGATCACCGTGATCTCGTCACGATAGCCGCGCTTGCGCTTCGAATTCTTGCGGCGGCGCTTCTTGAAGGCGATGACCTTCGGGCCGCGCTTGTGGTCGAGCACTTCGGCCGCCACCGACGCGCCAGCAACGAACGGCGCACCGAGGACCGGCGCATCGCCGCCCACCACCAAAACTTCACCAAGCTGCACGATCGTGCCGACATCGCCGGCGATCTTGCCAATCTCAAGTACATCATCCGGAACGACGCGGAACTGCCGGCCGCCGGTTTTGATGACTGCGAACATCGTTTTATTCCTTCGTGTTCGATTCCGGCTCTCGCACCATCAGGTTCGGGCCGGCTTCTTGTTCAGTCGCTATGGGTTCAATTGCGGGCCATGGCCGCGCAAAAACAAACGGCGCGAGATAGTCCCCGCGCCGGGTGCAGGACTTATAGCCGCGCTCCGCTCCGAGTCAAGGCAAACAGGCCTGAAATCGCGGCCAAATCGCGCAAAAATCGGCCTTTTTGGCCCTTTGTCGGCCTGTTCTTGTCGCGGGCCATGCAACCATCGGGTTCCCCCGCCGTTGTCTGCCCGACAATCACCGATGTCCAGGCAAGGGGTCTTTCATACATGGCCGAAGAGACAGTGACGACCGCGGGCATCGGGAACCATGGGGCATCCCGGCTGCCGTCGGTCGACATCGACACCTACAACATCGAGATCAAGGACGAGGACGGTTTTCTCGGCGATCGCGCCAGCAAGGGGGCTTTTCAGGCCATTCTCGACAAATGGCGCAAGCCGTTGCGCAAGACCGGCGAGGATCCGTTCGGCGGTCAGGCGACCGAAGATATTAGCAAGAAGACCCTCGACGAGATGCTGGTCGGCGACGATATCGAAGCGTCGGCGGTGGTGCACAGCGCCATCGAGGAATTCGCCCAAGAATTAGCCTATGTCACCCGGCGCTTTCTCAAGACCAAGGCCTGGGACAAGACCGAGGCGATCGTGGTCGGTGGCGGCTTTCGCCAGAGCCGGATCGGCGAGCTTGCGATCGCGCGCGCCGACATCATCCTCAAGGTCGAGGGCTTCAAGATCGACATGGTGCCGATCCGTTTTCATCCCGATGAGGCAGGGCTGATCGGCTGTGCGCATCTTGCGCCGTCGTGGATCTTCGAAGCGCATGACAGCCTGCTCGCGGTCGATATCGGCGGCACCAATATCCGCTGTGGCGTGGTGGAAACCCGCCAGAAAAAGGCTTCGGATCTGTCGAAGGCCCAAGTCTGGAAGTCGAACCTGTGGCGGCATGCCGATGACGAGCCAACACGTGAGGGTGCGGTGAAAAAACTCGCGTCGATGCTGAAGGATTTTATCAAGGAAGCGGAAGCCGAGGGCCTCAAACTCGCGCCGTTCATCGGCGTGTCGTGCCCCGGCGTGATCGATGCGGATGGCTCAATCGAGAAGGGCGCGCAGAATCTTCCCGGCAACTGGGAAAGCAGCAAATTCAATCTGCCTGCGAGCCTGATCGATGCGATCCCCTCGATCGGCGATCACGACACCGTCGTGTTGATGCACAATGACGGCGTCGTGCAGGGCCTGAGCGAAATCCCCTTCATGCAGGATCGTAAGCGCTGGGGCATCCTCACCATCGGCACCGGGCTTGGCAACGCGCGCTTCACCATGCGCGCGCAGAAGAAAGACAAGGACAAGGAAAAAGAAAAAGAGAAGAAGAAAGAGAAGGCGTAGTGGAGTGTGACATGGTCTGTGATCGCGATCTGAGGCTCCTTTTGTCTGGTACCCTGAGCAGTCGTAGTGCAGGGCTGTACTAGGGAATCTTCTTCGATTTGCGGTCGTTTTCGTGCGGCAGTTAGGCGCGGCCGGTCGATTCGCGGGTTCGACACCGGGTTGAGGCTATGTTTGTGGCTGCAACCGCCTGATTTGCCGCGATTGACCATCCTTTTGGGTGGATTCTGCGCTGTGGCGCCGGTGCTTGTTTCTCCGGCAAACCTCGCTTAGAACACGGCCGCAACCCGGCGGGGCGACCCACCGTCTTGGCGCCTGGAGAGGTGGCAGAGTGGTTGAATGCACCGCACTCGAAATGCGGCATAGGCGCAAGTCTATCGGGGGTTCGAATCCCTCCCTCTCCGCCAATTCAAATCAGACCTAATTCGCAGACAAAGCCCCGGAAAAAGGTCGTTTTTCGCTGTTTGCGACGCCTCAACCGACGCGAACGTCTTGCTTGTACCGGCAAAAGTACCGGCCTGTTCGGCAACCGGCAACGCCGGCCGTGCGGCTAGGCCGCCACGATATCTTACCGGCGATACCTCCGGCTCGCGCTTTCAGATTTGGCGCGCCAAAGCGACTTCGTTGATCGATGAGCGTAAGAGGTCGCCCGAGAGTCCGGAAAACCCCGAAGCGGGACAGCCGGATTAACGCTCGGCGCGCCAGACCTTATCACCAGCCAGGTTGCACGGGAGGAAAGAACTGGCCGCCGCCCCGGCGTGTACTGCTCGGTCGGGGATTTGGACTGCGCTGGAAAAAGAAGCCGAAACCGTCGTCGTCCTGCCAGCTGCCGTTGCCCCAGCCGTTGTCGTCAACCATCAGAACCTCGCTCGGCTTGCGCGTGATGAAGCCGCCCTGGGGCTGGTCGCTCAGCACCGCAACAAACTCTGTGCGATAGTTGGTCTCCTCGCTCAGCGGCTCGTCGGAGACGACGATTGAAGATCGCGGCAATGCGGTCGGCGCGATGCGATTGACGACTTCCTGCGGGATGATGATGCGGTCGAGTGCGCTTTTGGCATCTTCCCCATGCTCGACCGTGACGGCGGTCCAGCGCAGGCCGGCGTCGTTGCGCGCAACCGCCGTAAACACGTGGGTGCCGAGTGGTTTGCCGGGGTCGCGGATCGTGACCGGGACTTCGATGGATGCATCGAACACCTCGCCGCCGCCGTCCGGCGCCGGCTTATGCGTGTTGCGTCGAACGTACAATGTCCGTGTCGCGCGGCTGATATAGATCGAGAATGGCTCGAGTGCGAGCTTCGCGTCGAGCGCCGCCTTGGCGGTGTCGGCTTTTTTTGTCTGGGCTGTCTTTTTCACTTCTTTCGCGGCGCTGGCCGCGTCGAGCTTTAATGACGCGTCAGTCTTGGCGGTATCGAATCGGGTGCTCAGTTCCGCCGCTTTGGCAGCGGATTTTTGCTTTCGATCCTCGGCTTTCGCCCTGGCTTGGTCAGTCTTGGCAGTGGCCACGGCCTTGTCGGCGGATGCGAGCTCGGCGTCGGCGCGGGCCTTGAGCCGCTCCAGCTTGCGCAGGGACGCTGCAAGTGGCGCCGACTCGCGGGCCGCTGTCGCAGCAGTCTTTTTAGCTTCGTTGGCCCTCGTCGCAGCGTCCGCAGCCTCGCGTAAGAGCGTCTCGGCTTTCGCCGGCGCAGTTGCGAGGACGGCCGCATTGGGGGCGAAAAGCGATAGCGTCGGATGAGAGAAGGCGAGGGGAGCTGCATCGTCCGGAGAGACGATCACGCGCATTCCGATCCGTGTCTTGTCAAACAGCTTCTCCGCAAACCCGTAAGGCATTCGTATGCAGCCGTGTGAAGCCGCATAGCCGGGCAATGGCCCGCCATGCAACGCGAGACCATTCCAGGTGATGCGCTGCATGTTCGGCATCCAGGCATCGTCATACATGGTCGAGTGATGGTCCTTGTCTTTCTCGATGATGGCGAAGACACCGGCTGGCGTCTCGCGCCCTTTGACGCCGGTCGACACCGGTGCGCGCAGGATCCAGCCCTCGGCGTCATAGAACGTGACCTGTTGGCTTTTGATCGACACGATTGCCATGATCGGCTCACCTGCCTCGCGCTGCGCGGTCGTTTCGACAGGTTGTGCGCGGCGCGTCTGTTTTGCCGTTGCATCGGCGATCGGCGTTGTGAGCGCGACTATCGCCGCGAACGTCACAAGGGCCGGATATCTCCAATGACGTATCGCTTCAGTGGATTTCGCCAACGCTAATTGATCCACCATTCCATTCCCTTCGGCTCGTGTCCGCTGTCGTGACCAAACCTCACATATCCGAATCGTCAGGAACGAGCATGCTTGCAGCTGAGATTGGCACAAAACGGACAGCGAGCGTGAGCCGGCTTGTCATCCGCCGTTGCGCACAGGCAACACTTCCGGGAAAAGGATGCCGCCTGTCCGATTGCGCTATTGCGTGGTCATTTCCTTGTCAGAACAATCATCGCGTTCGCATGCTTGGCTGTCCAATCCGGTTCCGATGAGGCTGGAATGATGAACCTGCGGCGACTTTCAATCGTACCAGCGCCTGTGTTGCGATCCGTCGTTGTTGCGACAGGGATTGTCGGCCTGCTCGCGGTGGGGTCAGAGGGACACCAGACCGCTAGCGTGCCGTCGCACACTGACCTCGGCGCTCCTTCTTCCTCCACCACACAGGAGCTTGGCACAGCGTCTCAGCCAAGCTCAATGTCCAGTGACGATCTGGGTCAAACCCATTTGAAATCCCATGTGGCGATGACCGAACTGTCGCTTGCGGGAGATATCGGTGACTCGCCGATCGCGCTGCATATGCCGGAGCCGGCTATTGAAGCGGCTTCGAGTCATGCGCCGGATTCGCCGTCAGCCCAACCCGGGTCTGTGCAAATTGCAAGCGTGAATCCGTCGGACGTTGAGCCTGCCGATACCGACAAAACCACGAAGCCCATCGAGACTGTCGACGAATGCCTGGTCATGGACATCTGCGTCGATCGATATCTGTGGGCGCTTTATCAACGGACGCCCAAAGAGGACACGATTAAGGTGTCCGAACGGAGGAAGGTCTCTGTCAAACGGAAGGGCAAGATGGTGACGGTCGCCAGAACCTTCATCAAGCTTGTCGATCAAGATTTTGGCTGGAAGGATCCAAAGGCGGCGGAACGTGTCCATCTGTCGACGATGGATTATGTGATCGGTGGCATGGATCGGAGGTTCAAGCTGAAATTGTTTTATATGCTTCACGCGGCGGAGGCAGCAGGCCTTTCGCCTGGCATCACCAGCGGATTTCGTGACGACTACCGTCAGTCGATCGCAAGCGGGCTTAAGGCGGCGAGCAACAGATCATATCACGGCGGCAGCTTGCGCGGCGGCTATGGGCATGGGCTGGCAGCGGATGTGGTGAGTGTCGAGGGCGCGACGCGCGACCAGCGATTTGCTTCCTCGGCAAAGCTTTGGAAATGGGTTGATGCGCATGGGAAAGAGTTCGGAATCGGCCGCCCGTATCTCGGCAAGGACCCGCCGCATGTTGCGCCCATCGACGGCGAGGAATATGCGAAGCACAACCGCGGCATCAAACAGACGGCATCGCGCGTGAAGAAGGTGAAGCGCGTGGCTACACGCGACCATTCACGCCTCGTGAGACGCCCGGGAACTGCAGCCCTCGCTCAACGTTGAAAAGGGGCTGAGTTGCTTGGGTCCGATGTCAGGCTCGCAAAATAAGATCCATGGCGTCCGTTGGTGGCGCGATGCTGATCAACTTGATTGGTCAGAGCACGTTTATGCCGACGCTGGCCGAAAAGCCGTGGCGGGTAGATGCTTACTTCGCTGCAATGAGTAATTACTGCAGCGGCATTGGTGGCCGAGGGGTGCTGCTGTCGCCGGGCCGTGGCGGAAGTTGTGCGGGCGCGGGCGGCGGGATGTAAGCTTCGCGTTGCGTAGTACCTTGCGGATAGGTCTGCCGTTGCGAATGCGTTTGCGGGGGCGAATAGGGTACAACGGTACGCGAAGCCACGGCCGGCGTTGACGTATGCCGCGGTCGTTGTCGTGACGCTGGCTTTGATGCTTGATCGGCGAGCTTGCGACGCGTCTGGTACTCGCTGACTTTCGCGACATCGCCGCTCAGTTGCTGCTGACTAGCCTGCAACTGCTCTATTGTTTGCTTCAATGAACTGATTTCTCGCGCCATTGTTTCCAGCAACTGCGCAAGTTCGGGCGGAAGCGTCGCCTGCGTCGGAGGAGTCTTCGCCGCAGGCGTGGCAGGAGTCGGCGCGGGCGGTGCTGGCGTCGCGGATGCAGCGTCGCTGCTCTCTTCCGCAGGCGCTGGTGCGGCGGCTGCTTGAGGTGCGGTGGTTTGGGAGGTCACGTCCGGAGACGCGGTGGCATTAGCGCTTTGCGTTGACGCCGGCGCATCTGCATGAAACCGCGACACAAGGTACGAGAACCTCTGCTTCGCTTCGTCACCATAGGACTGCCAGGCCATCGTTGCGGCAACACCTACGCAGACGGCCAGGACAACTGTGCCTCGACCGGACCGCACGCGTGGCATCGGAGTGCGGATGTCGCCGGTGTTGTCGTTCAATGGCGTGGTACGAACGGGCTGTTCGCCTGCTGGCTCCGGCAACGCCGCAGGCGTGTTGTTGTGTTCAGGCAGATCGTGTGCGCGGCGCGCTGCCAAGACGCGGAGCTGCGCGGCTATGGTGTCGTGCGGGTCTGCAGGTTGCATAAGTGTTCCGTGATCGCGCGGAGAGCGACGTGTAGCGAAGGTTCCAGCTATCCGCATGCGCAAAGATGGACACATCGCGCTTTGACCGGAGCAAGGCAGCACGGTGGAAAGTGTGAGGCAGTGGAACTGGACCTTCACGGAACTTGATCGATGGGAGTTAGATGGTTCATCGCCATCGTGCGGGACGGCGGTCGTGCGCTGCTTGCCGGCAGGGGGCCGATGCTAAACTCCGGCCTTTATAATGTGGGACGCGCTACGAGATCGAAATGATCTCAAGGTTTTGATCCGAGGGGGACTTCGTCCTCAGCAGCCTTACCCAACAGGAGTTTTGCGACCGGGATACGAAGGAAATGGAGCCGGCCTTGGGGTCCGCTTCGTCCTCCTCACGATGCGACAGTGAACTTTATAGATTGCAAGAGGGTATCCACCGCCGAACGGGTCTATCGAGCCTGGTTTTCGACCTAAGCGACTCTTGGTGCTCCTCAATATCGACGGTGGATTGGCGGCAACAATTGCGCGTCATGCCTGGCAACAGGGGCGCACGAGGCTGAGCGAGACTGGCAAGTCTCTACCAACGTCATTGTGCGAGATGTCTCGCGAGGGTGTGCCGTCGGAATCTCATTCTCCCTCCGCCACCGCCAAATCGGGTTTCTGAGCTGTCCCCTGGTCTGGCGCCTCCGGATTCCTCCAAGTTAAGCCGCAGGCGGATCGCCCCAAAAATTGTGAGGGCGCCGCCTCTGCGACCGTAACAAATTGATTCAAAACAGATTATTGCTTTGTCACCCCCAGCGGGTAGGGCAATTGACAAGTCGTCCATTACTTGACAACAATGTTGCTAAAGCAACAGTGTTGGAAATTATATGTCAGCTATCTCCTCCGTCAGTGCCGCAATGCGGGTTCTTGAAGCGCTTGGAGCCGAGCCCGCAGGGCTTTCCTCAGGTGATGTTCAGCGACTGACCCAGATCGAAAAAAGTGTTCTTTCCCGAATTGTGAGCACGCTCGAGGCGGAAAAGTATGTTCGCCGCGATCCGAAGAACGATCTGATCTGTCTCACAATCCGATATCCGGCGGCAGCACTCCAATTTCTGGAGAAGACCGAATTGCTGCAAGCAGCGGCGCCGGTGCTTCAAGACATCGCGGATCAAACCGGAGAACTGGTGCAGCTCGCGATCTCGGAGGGTGGGCCGCCGATCTATCTTGCGAAGGCTGCCGGTCGCAATCGCATTCAGGCGCTTCCACTGATCGGCACCCAGGCAGTGCCGCACGCAAGCACGGCTGGAAAACTGTGGCTTGCGTCGATGAATGACTTCGACCTGATGGCCGCGCTCAAGGATCTTGATCTGTCCGCGCTGACCGGCTCAACCAAGACTGATCGATCGGACATTCTCGACGACATACGGGCTGCGCAGAAAGCCGGCTATTCGATTATCGACGCCGAATTGTCTGAGGACGTTAGCGCACTCGGCGTTCCACTGTCGAACAGCCAGACCGGCACGTTCCTCGGCGCATTGTGCATTTCAATGCCAACGTACCGCGCCATCCAAGGCACCAGCCTGCTGCAATATCTTCCGCTTCTGCAAACGCAGGCGCGCGCGCTGGCGACACTCATCCAATACCATCGATCTCAGTCAGGCAACATCCGTGCTCAATCAGGAAAGTCAAAACAGCATGTCGAATAAGGCGATTATCCAGCCAGCGAATCTGTTCAAGCCGACGTCACCCTATTCGCTCGCTGCGCATTCCAATGGCTTTGTGTTTACGGCGGGAATGGTCTCTCTCGATCAATCGGGGAAGGTCGTGGGAGGAACGGCTCACGAGCAAACGATCAATATTTTGTCGGCGATCTCCGACATCCTGGAGGAAGCCGGCACGTCGATGGCCTCGATCGTCAAGACGACGATATTCCTTGCCGACGCCGAGCACTTTCAGGGGATGAATGAAGCGTACCAGACGTTCTTCTCATCCGACCCGCCGCCAAGGTCGACTGTTATCGCGAAGCTGCTGAAGCCTGACTGGCTTGTCGAAATCGAAGCCGTTGCAGCCGTAAAATCCAAATAAAAAAGTGGAGGAGGGAACGATGAGGCGGTTGGGTTGCGTACTGATATTGGGGCTGGTCGCCATTCTGGCCAATCCCGTGATTTGCGATGCGGCGTCCAAGAAGGTGACATTCATCACGGACGCCGGTCCGCTCGGGCGGCACTCGCTCTTCTACGTTGCGCTCGACAAGGGATACTACAAGCAGGAAGGGCTTGATGTTGAAATTCTCGGCGGCCGGGGATCGGCATCGACGGCGCGTGAGGTGGCTGCATCCGCGGCGCAATTCGGCTTGGCCGATTCCGGAACAGTGATTCTGGCGCGAGCCAACGAAAAACTTCCGATCAAGCTGGTCGGAATCGTCTACGCCAAAGCGCCACATGGTCTGATGGCTCTTTCGTCTTCGGGAATCAAAAAGCCCGCCGACCTTCGCGGCAAACGCCTTGCCGATAGCTCGGCGTCGTCGAACTACATCCTGTTCAAGGCTTACGCCAAGAAGGTCGGGCTGGATCCGAACGCCGTCGAATGGGTGTTCACGGATTTCAACTCGCTTCCGGGATTGCTGACGACCAAGCAGATCGATGCGATCGGACAGTTTGAAATGGGAAGGGTCGTTCTGGAGAAACGTGCCCGTCAGCCAATCACCTTTCTGTCGTACGCGGATGCCGGAATGCAATTCTATTCAAACGCGATCATCGCCAGTGACAAGACAATTCAGGAGGATCCTGCTCTTGTGAAGGCGTTTCTAAGAGCAACGCGGAAGGGCATGGCCGACGCGTTCGCCAATCCAAAGGAAGCTGCGTCCATTCAAAGAAAGTATATGCCTCTGCTCGATCTCGATGTCATCGAGTCCGAGACCAAGAGTGTTGCTGCGCTCGCCAACCCGCCGGATCGCGCCGAGGTCCCATTGCTCACGCTCGAGCGCAAAGGCGTGGAGAAGACGATACAGCTGATGACGGAGAATTTCGATCTGAAAGACGGCCCGAAAGCAGACGACGTAGCAGCGTTCCTTGATTTCTGATGTGAGGGGAAAGCTCATGCAGTCCGTTATCCCAATGCTGAGGCGGAACACCGCTCCCTTCATCGCCCTGATCTGTCTTCTGGTGACGTGGCAGGCAGTGTCCGCCGTCTACAAGATTCCGTCTTGGCTGATTCCGTCGCCGGCCGACATTTTCTATGCAGGTCGCGATTTCCTTGGCGTCCTGCCGTATCACACGCTGGCGACCACTATCGTTACACTTGCGGGCTTTATCGCCGCGGCGGTCTTCGGGTTCGTGATGGCGCTGCCGCTGACGGCCTGGCCTTTCTTTAAGAAGACCGTCTATCCGTTCCTGATGGTGCTGCAATCGATGCCTAAAGTGGCAATCGCCCCGCTTCTTTTGATGTGGGTCGGATTCGGCGCTGAATCGAAGATCATTATCGTTTTTCTCGTGTGCTTCTTTCCGATCATCCTTGCTGCCATCAGCGGGCTGGATGCTGTTCCTCAGCCGCTTCTCGACATCGCGCGATCGTTCTCGACGCCTTGGTGGCGCGTCTACCTGAAGATACGGATACCCTATTCGCTGCCGTACTTTTTCATGGGCTTAAAGGTGTCGGTCACGCTGGCAGTGACTGGCGCCGTCGTGGGCGAATTCGTCGCCTCCAAGGAAGGTCTTGGATATCTCATCCTTAATGGCGTTCAGCAATTCAATACGCCGCTCGCTTTCGCCGCCATGCTCCTCCTCGGTCTTTTGACGGTGGTGCTTTATGGGCTGGTGGCGGCGGTCGAGGCCACTTTCGGGCGCTATGCGGTGAAGGAGAAGTGACGTGTTGATCGACGCACAGAGCCTCACGAAAATCTACGGAAAGTCCGACAGTCCAACGATCGCTCTCAATGGAGTCTCGCTCGATATCGAGGAGGGCGAGTTTGTTTCGTTCGTTGGTCATTCCGGCTGCGGCAAATCCACGTTGCTACGCCTTCTCAGCGGGTTGGATGATCCGACGCAAGGCCGCATCACGTTCGATGGGAAGGACCTGAAAGGTCCGGTGCCGAGCATGGGAATGGCCTTTCAGCAGCCGACATTGCTACCGTGGCGCACGGTTCTGCAGAACGTGCTGCTTCCATTTGAACTTGCCGGTGTCAACGCGCCGGATCAGGAAAAGCGTGCGCGAGACGTGCTTCAGATGGCCGGCTTGCAGGGGTTCGAGAAGCATTACCCGAACCAGTTATCCGGCGGGATGCAGCAGCGGGTCGGGATCTGTCGGTCTCTTGTGACCAATCCAAAGGTTCTGTTCCTTGATGAGCCCTTTGCGGCACTCGACATGCTCACGCGCGATGAAATGGCCATCGAGTTGAGCAGCCTCACGCGCGCGACGTCGACGACAACCCTGTTCGTAACCCACAGCATCCAGGAAGCCGTTTTGTTGTCCGACCGTATTTTCGTGATGTCTCCGCGACCGGGCCGCATCGTTTCGGTTTTCAGCGTCGACGAGTCCCATCCCCGGCAAGGGCGGGTCGAGGACAGCGCCAACATGATGCGCATCGTCAAGGAAATCAAAGAACTAATCTACGCAAAAGGCCACTGAATGTCTCGGTACGCAAATATAGAACGGCTCGAGATCTTCATGGATCTTGAAGAACTGGACGGTCTCGTCATTCGCTCCGCGGAGAACTTCTCTTATTTGACGGGAGTCATTTATCCGGGAACGCTGGGCCGCCATCTCGATCTGATCGGTTCGGTTCGCTCCCCGGTTCTTATCTGGCCTCGGAACGGCCCGCCGGAGATCATCCTCAATGACTTTGCTCTCGAGTACACGCGGCTGGTATCCGACTTCAATATCACGACGTACCTTGGCTATCGCGAGCGGCCTTACGACAAGGTGAGCGAGCGGATCAACGCGCTCGGCCTGAAACGAGTAGGCCTCGAATTTCAAACCTGCACCAAGGGCGACTACGACATTCTTCGCACCAAAACGAAGGCCAAGTTCGTGGAGGTCGGGGATCTGATGGATCGCACGCGGTGGAGCAAGACACCCCAGGAAATCGCACTCATCAAGAAGGCCGCCGATCTGCTGGACGAAGCTTATCTAGACGTCCTGCCGACTATCCGGCCGGGCGATCGTGAGCGCGATGTTCATGGCCGGATGATGGAGTCGTGCATCTCGCGAGGTTTTGGATTCGTCCACGGTATCCTGAACTCGCACCGAAATGAGGTCATGTACAACGGCGAAAGCGATTTCGTGATCGAGGCCGGCGATATGATCCGGACGGACTATGTCGCGTATCTCGATGGATATCCGGGACATCAGTCACGCAACGTATTCATTGGTCAGCCGTCCAGCGAGATTTTGGACACCTACAAGAAGCTTCGGGAGGTTTACGGGAGTCTCATGCAGAGCATTCGCCCGAATGTCGAGGTGGATTTCCTTTACAACTCGGTTCTCGAAGCCTGTTCACAGCGTGGCTTGTCTTACTCATCCCTGTTAATCGGCCATAGTGTGGGACCATGGTTTCATCAGCAAGAGCCGATTATCCGCATGGGATCGAAGTTCCGTCTTGAGAATAATATGGTGCTCGCTCTTGAGCCCTACATCGGGTCATTTCATATCCAGGACCTTGTACTGGTGACGCCGACAGGTTGCGAGTTGTTATCGGACAAGATCGATACCGAGCCGGCGTGGATCGTATAGCGCTGTTTCCGTGAGCGATGCCATCATCGAAAACTTCGATGTTTTTAGTCAGTCGTCGACGTCGATGACGGCTCTTGAGCCGCATAAGCAGGTTGCTGGGGGCGATGTGCGAGCAGACGCGCGTACCAATCGCTGATTGCTCCGGAAGTGCTCGACGTTGCATTTTTGTTGATTCAAAGGAGCAATGCTTGAGAAGATGCGCCAACGTATGCCGTTGACCCGATGCGGACTTTAATGACGGTTGGCGAAGGCAATCGCTTCGGTTGTATCGAGGATGCGGCGGGTATCCGTCATCGCTTTCTCACGTTTGACCTTAGTCGGCGGATGGCGGAGGTACAGTCGCGTGCCCAGCGTGAGGTGACCGACCTGCTACAGCGCAGGTGGCGTTCTGGCTGTCGATATCCCGGTGATTAAGTGTGGCAAACCGTGTTGCAGCGGCGGCGCGAGTGTTCAGTCACGGTTTGGGCCCACTTCACATCGATTTGCCGCAGCTTCGCGACGATCTCTTCAGCCGTATGCCCACCTTGCCATTGAGCCTGCCCTCCGCGGTCAAACCATACTTTCAGGATGCGACCGAAAAGGCATTGCGCTTTTCCCAAAAATAGATAACGTGTTAAATGTTAATGCGTTAAGTAATATGGGTCGATAGAAGCCCACGGCGCTCATTGCATTCGAGGGAGAAATGCCGATGCAACGGATTTTGATTGCTTTGATTTTGATGGCGGGTGCGCTTGCATCGCCGGTACAGGCTCAAGACAAGACGGTCACTTTGAAGATTTCGCTGTGGGTGCCGCCGGCGCACCCGCTGGTGCCAGCGACACAGGCCTGGGCCAGGGACATCGAGAAGGCTTCCGGTGGGACCATCAAAGCCGTGGTCTTCCCGTCCGAACAGCTCGGCAAGGCGTTCGACCACTACGATATGGCGCGAGACGGCATCGCCGACGTGACCTACGTCAATCCGGGCTACCAGCCGGGCCGCTTCCCGATCATCGCGGCGGGGCAGCTTCCGTTCACGTTCAATGACGGCAAGAAGGGCACGCTGGCGCTCAACGAGTGGTATCAGAAGTACGCGAAGACCGAGATGAAGGACACCAAGCTGTGCTTTGCATTTATCCACGATCCGGGTGCGCTTCACAGCAGGAAGAAGATCGTGGTGCCAAGCGATCTGCAGGGCGTCAAGGTTCGCCCGGCGCAGAGCACCATCGGCGAGATGGTGAAGATGCTGGGCGGCACCAACGTCCAGGCCTCGGCGCCGGAGGCACGTGATGCCATCGAGCGCGGCGTCGCTGATGCCATCACCTTCCCATGGGGCTCGATGTTTCTGTTCGGGATCGACAAGGTGACCAAGTATCACATGGACGTGCCGCTCTACACGACCGTGTTCACCTACAACATCAATCTCAAGACCTACGACACGATGTCACCTGCGCAGAAGAAGGTGATCGACGATCATTGCTCGCCGGAATGGGCGGCCAAGGTGACCGATCCGTGGAGTGAGTTCGAGTTTGCAGGCCGAGCCAAGATGAAGGCGCTCAAGGATCACGAGGTCTATCCGCTCACCGCAGATCAGTTGGCGCAGTGGAAGACGGCGACCGAGCCCTTGAAGGCGAGCTGGGCCGAAGGCGTGAAGAAGGCAGGTGGCGACCCAGACAAGGTCGAAGCAGATCTCCAGGCCGCATTGAAGAAGTACGACGCTGGTCTTTAGCGTTGTTGTGTGGGGGCACTGAGCCGCGGCGGCATCGCCGTCGCGGCTGCTTTTGGGTGTGGGGGAATAAATGACGACGGCAGTGGTCGGGTCCAGTATTACTGATGATGTTGACGTTAATGGGAAGCCGCCGAACGGCTCGGCGAACAAGAGTCCCATGGACCGCTTCATCGATTCGATCGAATGGGTGGCGGCAGCGTTTGTCGGGATCGTGGCGCTGAATACCTTCATCGCGGTGTTCCTGCGCAAGTTCTTCGCGATCTCGATCCCGGACTATTATGATTTCGGGCGCCTCCTGCTCGGCATCCTGATCTTCTGGGGCATCGCGGCGACGAGCTATCGCGGCACCCACATTACCGTCGACCTCGTGTGGGCCAACGCGACGCCGAAGTACCAGCGCTGGATCGACATCTTCGCCACCCTGGTGCTGCTGTTCGTGGTCACGGTGCAGACCTACACCCTGTTCGACAAGGTGGTCTCGACCTATCACGACCACGTCCTGACCTACGATCTGCGCCTGCCAAACTGGCCGTTCTTCGCGGTGGCCTGGGTCGGGGACGTCTCCGCGGTGATCCTGATCGCCATCCGTACCTGGCGGCTGATCTTCAATCCCGAACTGATGCACGAACCGAAGATCAAGACCGCGGAGTGAAGTGATGCTGAGCAATGAAGCGGTTGCCGTGATCGGCTTCGTTAGTCTGTTCGCGATGATGCTGCTGCGCGTGCCGGTCGGCATGGCGATGGGCCTCGTCGGCGTCACCGGCTTCGGCTATCTGACCGGCTTCGAGCCGGCGCTGAAGCTGGTCGGCCAGACCGTGATGCGCACGGTGACCGACTACACCTTCGGTGTGATCCCGATGTTCCTCCTGATGGGCGCGTTCGTCTCGGTATCCGGCATTAGCCGCGAACTGTTCCGCGCCGCCAACACCTTCGTTGGCCATTGGAAGGGCGGGCTCGGCATCGCCACGATTGCCGCCTGCGGTGGCTTCGCCGCGATCTCGGGTTCGTCGGTCGCGACCGCGGCGACGTTCTCGGCGGTGGCCTATCCCGAGATGCGGCGTTTCGGCTATCCGCAGTCGTTCGCCACCGGCGTGATCGCGGTCGGCGGCACCCTCGGCGCCATGCTGCCGCCGTCCACCGTGCTCGCGGTCTACGGCATCATCACCCAGCAGGATATCGGCAAGCTGTTCATCGCCGGCGTCATCCCGGGCCTGCTCGCGATCGCGATGCACATGATCACGATTGCGATCATCGGCGCCCTCCGGCCGGGCTTCCTGCCCGCAGGTCCGAAGAGTTCGTGGAAGGATCGCACGTATGCGCTGCGCGATGTGTGGTCGCCGCTGGCGCTGTTCGTGTTCGTGATCGGCGGGCTCTATGGCGGCTTCTTCATTCCGACCGAGGCCGGTGCGGTCGGCGCGGTCGGCGCCTTCATCATCGGCGTGATGCGCGGCAAGCTGACCAAAGACGGCATCCTGCAATCGTTGCTGCAGGCGACGCGCACCGCCGCCGCGGTGTTCACTATCCTGATCGGTGCGCTGTGCTTCGGCTATTTCCTGACCATCACCCAGACCCCGCAGCACGTCACCGAATTCCTGACCGGACTTGGCATCGGCAAATACGGCGTGCTGGCGCTGATCCTGATGATGTATCTCGTGCTCGGCTGTCTGATGGACGCCATGGCGATGGTGATCCTCACCGTGCCGATCGTGTTCCCCGTGGTCACCGCGCTCGGCTTCGATCCGATCTGGTTCGGCGTCATCATCGTGATGACGGTGGAGCTTGGCCTCATCCACCCACCGGTTGGAATGAACGTGTTCGTGATCAAGAGCGTGATCAAGGACGTCAACATGTCCACGATCTTCGCCGGCGTGCTGCCGTTCGTCGTCACCGACCTGATCCGTCTGGTGCTGCTGATCACCTTCCCGCTGCTCGCCATCTGGCTCCCGCAACGCATGATGGGGTAGCGGCGATGGTTTGCTTGGATTCGGGACAACAGTGGAGTCGCTTATGAGCGACGTGTTGCAAGTTGATCGTTCCTATGATGCTCCTAAAACGGCGGACCGCCAGCGACCGGCGTCGCCGACGAGGCACCCGTGGATTAGCTCTGTGCGCGCACGGATTGTCGCGCTCGCTGTGATCCCGGTGTTTGGCTTCATTGCCAACGGGATAAGTTTCGATCTCAACGAAAAGCAAGTCGACCATGCTTTCGCCAATTCGGCGAATTCCCGGCAGATGATCGAAGCGGGCCTCGAATTGAAGGGAGCGTTGACGACGCTGCAGGGGATCGCCCGGGAGTTCTCGGCGCAGCCCAATCCGCAACTGGTGGAGGCGTTCGATGCGACATATCAACTTGCGAAAGTTGACATCAATGCTCTCGGCGCTCGTGCGTCCGTCAACAGCCGCGGATTGATTGCCGGGTTGGATGGCTTGCTCGCCGGGGTGCAGTCGAAGTTTTCAGCTCTGACCGAAGAGCAGAAAGCATTCGGCTTGACGCCGCGCGACGGCATCAGGGGCCAACTCCAGGCGGCGGGGGCGGCGATCGATCGGGTTGTCACTGGAGACGTGGCCGCAAGTCCCGTCGACAAAGCCTTCATTATGTCGCTGATGGCGGCGCGTCGCCTGGATTTCGAGTATCGTATCGATCGAGTCGGCTTCGTTCCCCAGCTGTTTCGCGCTGAGATCGAGAAGTCTCGGTCGTTGCTTCAAAGCGCTGGCCTGAATGCCGGCCAGGCCGGAGAGATCGATGCTGCAATCACTGGATATGCACAGGCTTTCGATGCTTGGTTAAAGAATGCCGCAGCAGTTGTGCCGCTGTTGACTGGAATCAATTCTGATATCCAGTTGATGCTCCCGCAAGCGGGCGACCTCATCGCCGTGGCGCGGGAACATGCAAAAAAGGCAACGGAGGCGCAGAAAGCGTCGCAAGCGGTGGCAAGGGTGGCAGTTATCGGAATCGGGATTGCCACCGCAGTCGTCGGCCTGTTGTTGAGTTGGCTTATCGGTCAGGGCATCAGCGCCCCGTTGCAGAGGTTGACGCTGGCGATGGAGCGGATCGCCGGTGGAGAAACTGGAATCGATGTTCCGGGCGCTACGCTTCGGAATGAGATCGGCTCCATGGCGAGAACGGTCGAGGTATTCAAGCGAAACGCCGAGGATGTGAGCCGCCTGACGCTGGAGCAGGAGGACGCTCGCCAGAAACTCGATGGAGAGCGGCGACAGCTTCTGATCACTACCGCTCATCAGTTCGAGAACTCGGTCGCTCATCTTCTCGACGAGGCATCGCACGCAACCGACCGTGTCACGATGTGTGTTGGCGAAATGAAAACCCGTATCGATGACGTCGCGAGGCATGCCGAAAAAGTGCAGTCGGCAACCGAGCAGACCCTCAGCAATGCCAATGCCGTCTCGGCAGCCATCGGTGAGATGTCGCGCTCTGTCGAGCGTATCTCGGAACAGACCTCCCAGAGCGCCGATTTTTGCGCCAATACTTCGACTGCTGCCGGAGAGGCCTGTGCAGCGATCGAGAACCTCGCGACGCAATGTCTAGAGATCAGCAGCATCGTCAATGTGATTCGGGAGATCGCGGAGCAGACCAATCTACTAGCGCTCAACGCGACAATCGAAGCGGCGCGCGCCGGCGACAGTGGCCGTGGATTTGCGATCGTTGCCGAAGAAGTCAAGAATCTTGCAGGGCAGACCGCGAAGGAAATCGAAGGTATCGAAAGGAAGATCACCAGCGTTCAGAGTGCGACGGTCACCAGCGTTGAAAGCGTCAAGCGCATTTCGCAACTAGCGGCGAGATCGCAGGATGCGACCGCGGAGATAGCCGTTGCGGTTGAGCGCCAAAGTCTGACTGCGCGCGAGATCAGCACGAACGTTGCCGAAGCAGGTCGAACCACACAGGCTGTCGCGGATATTCTCGTTCTGGTGACGGGGGACGTGGCCGCAGCGGAGCGAGCAACTGGCGGTGCGTTGGCTGACGTCGATTTCCTCAAGCAGAAGTTCGATGTGCTGGTCGCTCAGATACGTGAATTTCTCAGCTCCATGAAGGACAGCGAATTCAAGTCGAGCGTGACCTGATCGTTGTCGCGACTGTCCTGAACGAATTTGCAGCGGAAACAACGTTTCCGTTGTGATGACGGTCCTCCCAAACTGGTCGGTCGTATGGATGTGCCGTGCGACCGATATTTTTTCAAAACCGGGTAGAGCGTCAATTGCGATTGACAGGTGTCTTTAATTATTTAACATGTTAATCAAATGGGCGCCGGTGATCGAGGTCGTCCAAGCAACTCAAGATGAGAGTATCGGAGGCTGGATGTCGGATTTGAACGAGAACCTCAGAAGAGCTGAGCGATATCTCGAAAGGTTCCGGAATGCCCCGGTGCTTCATCATATCCGCGGGGAGAGCGTGCCGTCAGTTGACGGGGGCTATTTCGAAACCCTTTCGCCGATCAATCTGAAGCCGCTCGCCAAAATCGCAGCCGGTAAGGCTGATGACATTGATCAAGCGGCAAGGGCGGCGAAGACCGCTTTCCCTGAATGGTCGGCGATGCCGGGAGAGAAGCGCAAGAAGCTGCTCCACAAGTTTGCCGACGCCATCGAAGACAGGGCGGATGAAATCGCCCTTGTCGAATGCATGGATACGGGGCAATCGCTGCGGTTTATGGCAAAGGCGGCGCTGCGCGGCGCGGAGAATTTTCGATTCTTCGCCGATCGTGCTCCGGAAGCGAGGGATGGCAAGGCGTTGCGTGCGCCGGGTCAAATCAACATGACGTCGCGGGTGCCGATCGGGCCAGTTGGCATCATCACACCCTGGAATACGCCATTCATGCTGTCGACGTGGAAGATCGCGCCAGCGCTGGCAGCCGGTTGCACCATCGTTCACAAGCCGGCGGAATTCTCTCCACTGACGGCGCGCCTGCTTGCGGAGATCGCTGCGGACGTGGGGATTCCGGCCGGTGTATGGAATCTGGTTAACGGGCTGGGTGAGGAAGCAGGGCGGGCGCTCACCATGCATCCGGATATCAAGGCCATCGGCTTCGTCGGAGAAAGCCGAACCGGTTCGATCATTCTCAAACAGGGCGCTGATACCCTGAAGCGGGTACACTTTGAACTGGGTGGCAAGAATCCGGTCATCGTGTTCGCTGATGCCGATCTGGATCGTGCGGCCGATGCCGTCGTGTTCATGATCTATTCGTTGAATGGTGAGCGATGCACCTCATCGTCGCGGTTGCTTGTCGAGGCATCGATCTATCCTGAGTTCGCCGCGAAAGTTGCCGAGAAGGTCAAAAGCATCAAGGTAGGTCACCCGCTTGACCCTGGGACCGTCATCGGGCCGCTCATTCATCCCGAGCATCAGGAGAAAGTGCTCTCATATATTTCTCTCGGACAGGCCGAAGGCGCTCAACTGTGTGTTGGCGGAACAGCGATCGAAGGTCCCGGAGGCGGATGCTATGTGGCGCCCACGCTGTTCACGGATGTGAGAAATACGATGCGGATCGCCCAGGAGGAAATTTTCGGTCCGGTCCTGGCGGCCATTCCGTTTGATACCGAAGACGAAGCCCTTAGGTTGGCCAATGACACGCAATATGGCCTCACGGCTTATCTGTGGACGTCCGACATCGGTCGGGCCTTTCGCCTCACCGAGCGACTCGAGGCGGGCATGATCTGGGTCAATTCCGAAAACGTCCGTCATTTACCGACACCGTTCGGCGGTGTGAAGAACTCAGGAATCGGTCGGGACGGCGGCGATTGGTCGTTCGATTTCTACATGGAGACGAAGAACGTGGCGTTCGCGACCCATGCGCATGACATTCAACATCTTGCCAGCCACTAGTACGAATCGTCAGAATCGTTGGATTATTTTATGTCTTTGAAGCCAGACTTGATACGTGACGCGGCGGTTCAACTGAGTAGAGCGGAGCAGAGCCGCGTGCAGATTCGGCAGCTTTCGCTGCATTATCCGGACATCACGATCAAGGACGCGTACGCCATCCAGCAAACCTGGGTGGGTATGAAGATTGCGAATGGCCGCACCATGCGCGGTCACAAAATCGGTTTGACTTCCAAGGCTATGCAACGCGCGCTTGCGATCGACGAGCCTGATTCAGGGGTCCTGCTCGATGATATGTTCTTCGAGAACGGCACGGTGGTGCCGTCCGATCGCTTCATTGCCACGCGGATCGAGGCTGAACTGGCATTCGTGTTGAAGTATCGGCTCAAGGGGCCGGATTGCTCTCTGTTCGATGTGCTCAATGCCACCGACTTTGTTGTGCCTGCTCTTGAGATTCTCGACACACGTATCGAACGTGTGGATGCGGAAACCGGATCGACCCGTAAAATAGTCGACACCATTGCGGATAATGCAGCCAATGCTGGCGTTGTGCTCGGTGGACGTCCGTTTAGACCGGTCGAGACCGATCTGCGGTGGGTCGGCGCGCTGGTCCACAAGAATGGGCAGATCGAGGAGACAGGAATTGCTGCGGGAGTCCTGAATCATCCTGCCACTGGTGTAGCCTGGCTCGCGAACAAAGTTGCCGAACAAGGACACTCGCTGGAAGTCGGGCAGGTGATTCTGTCCGGGTCTTTCATTCGTCCAATTGAGGCCAGGAGAGGCGACACGATCCATGCCGATTTCGGCGCGTTCGGCAGCGTCACCTGCCATTTCGGCTGAAGCGTCATGAACCCGCTTGCCAATTCATTCAAGATGGCGCTTGCGCAAGGCGAACCACAGATTGGACTGTGGCTCGGGCTTGCCAGCCCCTACACCTCCGAATTGTGTGGTCGTGTCGGTTATGACTGGCTGCTTGTCGATGGCGAGCACGCACCGAACGACCTGCGATCGATACTCGCGCAGTTGCAGGCGATTGCGTCCACAGCATCCCATCCCGTCGTCAGGCCGGCGGCGGGGGATGTGACGCTGATCAAACAGTTGCTCGATATTAGCGCACAGAACCTGCTCGTGCCGATGGTCGAAAGCGCCGCCCAGGCACGGCAACTGGTTGCAGCGGTGCGCTATCCGCCCGCGGGTGTTCGCGGTGTCGGCAGCGCGTTGGCGCGTGCATCGCATTTCAATCTGATTCCGGATTATCTGCGGTTGGCGGCAGAGCATATATGCCTGCTGCTGCAGGTCGAGTCGCGTGCAGGTCTGAACCATCTCGACGAGATTGCTGCCACCGAGGGCGTCGATGGCGTTTTCATCGGTCCGTCCGATCTTGCTGCCGCGCTAGGCCATCTTGGCAATCCGGATCATCCAGAGGTCAGGGCGGCCATCGAACACGCGATTGGTCGGATTCTCCGCGCTGGAAAAGCGCCGGGAATTCTCACCTCCAATGAGGCCGCGGCTCGGCGCTATCTGGATCTCGGCGCAACTTTCGTGGCCGTCGGGACCGATGTTGGCGTTCTGGTCAAGGGGACGCAAGGCCTGCTGCAGAAGTTCAAGCACACAGCGTCGAGCGGGGAGCGAGAGCATCATGGATATTGAGTTCGAGCAGTCGTGCAAAATAGGTCGTCGCGATGATGGGGAAGGGGGGGCCGCGCGCTTTGTGTCTTACTTCGCCAGCGGCTTCGCTCGATATGGGTGTGTCACGGAGGAGGGAATTGTCGATCTCTTTGCGCTGTTTGGAAACACTTATCCAACGTTGCGCGATGTCATTGCAGCCGGTGGGCTATCCCGTCTTGCGGACAAGGCTCTGGCGCGCGGTGCGGATCATGGATTCGACGCTGTCACGTTGCTGCCGCCGGTTCCCTCGCCGGAAAAGATCATCTGTGTGGGCGTGAATTATCCCGATCGTAACGAGGAATACAAGGATGGGCAGGCTGCAAAAAAGTATCCGAGCCTTTTCCTGCGCACCGCGCGCTCGTTTGTCGGCCATCGTGTGCCGCTGGTCCGCCCCCAAGCGTCGCATCAACTCGATTATGAGGCCGAACTTGTGCTCGTCATCGGAAAGACCGGACGACATATCCCGCAGCAATCGGCGCTCGACCATGTGGCCGCGGTGACGCTCTGCAACGAGGGGACCGTCCGGGACTGGGTCCGGCATGCGAAGTTCAATGTGACGCAGGGCAAGAATTTCGATTCAACGGGAAGCATAGGGCCGTGGCTTGTCCCGTACGTTGATGAGGCCCAGATTGCCGATATCCGGCTGACAGCACGGGTCAATGGCGAGTTGCGTCAGGATGATCGCACCAGCCGGATGCTTTTCGATTTCAGGTATCTGATCAATTACGTCTCAACATTCACCACGTTAGCTCCGGGTGACCTGATTGTAACAGGAACGCCGACTGGAGCTGGCGCGCGGTTCGACCCGCCGCGTTTCCTGCAGCCCGGCGATGTCGTCGAGGTTGCCGCCGAGAACATCGGAACGCTCTGCAATGGTGTCATCGATGAGAGAGTCATACCGGGCCATCAACTAAGCGGCAGCGGGACAACCTGATCAACCCAAGCACGGCTATCAACGACAACAACGATTATCGAGGTGAGGAAATCCATGACGATCCCGGTCTGTGTGCTGAATCCGCCATTCAACATCGTCCGTCTCAGCCACATTGTCCTGACGGTGACGGATTTGAGCGCGTCGCGCCGGTTCTACGTCGACACCCTCGGCTTGCAGGTGTCAGATGAAACAGAAAATCGCATCTATCTGCGGGCGATGGAGGAGCGCGGTCATCACTGCATCGTCCTCGAGAAGGGCAGCGTTGCGGTTGCCAATGAGCTTGGCTTCAAGGTCCAGGATGATGAGCATCTTGATCGAGCGAAAGCTTTCTTCGAATCGCAGGGGCTTGCGACCTCCTGGGTCCAGACTCCGTTTCAGGGGCGCACGTTCAGAACACGTGATCCGCAAGGCATCCCGCTCGAGTTCTATGCTCGGATGGATCGGTTGCCGGCGATACACCAGAAGTATGCGCTTTATCGTGGTGTGAAACCGCTGCGGATCGACCATTTCAACTGTTTTAGTCCAAATGTTGCCGAGGCAGTGAACTTCTACAATTCGATTGGCTTCCGGCTGACCGAATACACCGATACAGAGGGCACTGGTGAACTTTGGGCTGCGTGGATGCATCGCAAGGGCGGTGTCCATGACATCGCCTTCACCAACGGCATGGGCCCGCGTCTGCATCACGTGGCATTCTGGGTGCCGACGCCTTTGAATATCATCGACCTGTTGGACGTGATGTCGACCTCGGGTTACGTGGCCAATATCGAGCGTGGGCCCGGGCGTCACGGCATCTCGAACGCCTTCTTCCTCTATATCCGCGATCCGGACGGTCATCGCATCGAAATCTATTGCTCGGACTATCAGACGGTCGATCCGGATCACGAGCCGATCCGATGGGATCTCAAGGACCCACAGCGGCAGACGCTGTGGGGTGCGCCGGCACCTCGTTCATGGTTCGAGGAGGGCAGCGCATTTGTCGGCACGGCGCCGAGGAAGCCTAAGTTGACGGCAACGCCGATCGTGGCGCCATGATGCCCAGCTTGGATCGGGGGCTGTTGCGCAACAGGGCATATATTGGCGGCGAATGGGTTGATGCTGCGGACGGCAGCAGTTTTGCTGTCACAGATCCAGCCGACGCCTCCGTCGTTGCGACGGTGGCAGATTTGTCGCGCGCCGATGCGGAGCGGGCGATCGTTGCAGCGCATGCGGCGTTCCCTGCATGGCGGACAACCTCGGCGAAAGAGCGCTCGCGCCTGCTGCGCCGATGGTTCGATCTTGTCATGGCGCGCGCCGACGAGCTCGCAGCCATCCTCTCTCGTGAGCAAGGGAAGCCCTTTTCGGAAGCGCGGGACGAAATCATCTACGGCGCATCGTTTATCGAGTGGTTCGCCGAAGAGGCGCGCCGCGTCTACGGCGATGTCGTGTCTGCGCCGAAACCCGGCCGCGAGATCGTCGTCCTGAAGGAGCCGGTCGGTGTCACGGCGTCGATCACACCGTGGAATTTTCCGAACGCCATGATCACTCGCAAGATTGCGCCAGCTCTGGCGGTGGGGTGTACCGCGATTGTGAAGCCAGCGGCCGAAACGCCGCTTTCTGCGCTCGCGCTCGCCGTGCTCGCGGACGAGGCGGGAATTCCTCCCGGCGTTCTCAACGTCCTGACGACGTCGCGCACTAGCGCAATTGGCGATCTTCTAACAAGCGATCCTCGTGTGAGGAAAATATCATTCACCGGATCAACCGAGATCGGTCGACTGATCATGCGGCAATGCTCGGATACGATCAAAAAAGCATCGCTCGAGCTAGGAGGAAATGCGCCGTTCATTGTGTTTGATGACGCCGATCTGGATCAGGCCGTGAGCGGCGCGATTGCGTCGAAGTATCGGAATTCGGGACAGACTTGCGTTTGCGCTAACCGCTTCTATGTCCAGACTGGAGTTTACGACACATTTGCTGAAAAGCTGGCGCTTGCCGTAAGCAAACTGAAGGTCGGCTCGGGTTTTGAAGCGGATGTTCAACAAGGTCCGCTGATCAGCGAAAGGGCGCTTCGAAAGGTGCAAATGCTGGTGGACGACGCGCTTCGGAAGGGTGCTCGGACCGTCATTGGCGGGCAGCCTCACGCGCGCGGTGGCTTGTTCTATGAACCTACGGTGCTGGTCGACGTTCCTCTCACGGCGAGGCTGTTGCACGAAGAGATATTCGGGCCCGTTGCAGCACTGGTCGGTTTCGAACACGAAAGTGAGGTTGTCGATTACGTCAACGACAGCGAGTTCGGGCTGGCTTCATACGTTTATACTCAGGATCTCGGGCGGGCGTGGCGGCTCGCCCGCAGCCTCGATGTCGGAATTGTCGGAATCAATGAGAGCGCAGTTTCGACGACGGAAGCGCCCTTCGGCGGCGTGAAGCAATCCGGCATCGGCAGGGAAGGGTCGCGATACGGAATCGATAGCTATCTCGAGATCAAATATGTCTGCATGGGAGGGTTGGCGCGTTAGCGCAAGCGTATTAGCCAGACGCCCGGCGGTTTGCTTTTGTCCTTCCGTTTGCGCGACCGGGTTGCTTTTTTCCGGCCGCAGAAAGCGGTCGGAAAACCTCGTGGGACATTGCGACTTCGAGTTCTCGCAGCATGATTTGCAAGGTCTGTAGTTTTTTCGCGCCATACTGATTGGATATTTGCGCATAAATGGACTCAGAATGTGCACCAACTTTTTCTATCAGGCGTAACCCCGAGGGAGTAATAGAAACGACAACGCGCCGCTGGTCTTCATTGGATGTTCCGCGAGCAATGAGCTTGCGACTCTCAAGCTCCTTGAGGATACGGGACATGCTTGGGGCGAGTAGAAATGTCATCTCGACAAGCTCAGAAAACTCGACGAGGTCCTTTGCCGTCAGGGCTCGCAAAACACGCCACTGCTGCTCCGTGATTCCGAATGAACGAAGCATGGCCCGGAAATGTTGCATGACCGATTCTCGCGCGCGGAGCAGAGACATCGGTAGCGACATGGAGAAGCCGCGGAGGCTGGCTCTGGGGAGCGATTGATCTTCGATCATGATAATCTTTTGGCGCGAATGTAAGATATATCTGCTACCTTTTTCGAAGTCTGTTTGCCAGCGGAGATTTATATAGGTCTTGCGCGCCAGCGCGGGGTTTCTTTTTGGCTGAAGTCCAGAACACTCGGTCTGCTCAAATACGAACCAATGGAGAGGTGGAGCGGTGGAGTTCGAAAGCGCAACACCATCTGTCGTAAGGTCGATCAAGCAGCGCGATTTGCTAAACATTTGGCTTCGGTTATTCGCGAAGGAGGAGCAAAAGCCGCGAATCGCTAACTATCAACCGGACCGGATTGGTGACGAGCTGCCCAATCTTGCGTTATTTGCGGTCGATCGGCAGACCGCATCGTTGCGGCTATTTTTCGAGCGAGAAAGCACTCACATGGCGACGGTTTATGGCCATGCCAGCACCGGACAGCCTCTCGATGAGTATCTCGGACCCCGGTTGGCTCCGATGATCGTCCCGGCCTATCTCGAATGTGTTTCCCGCGCTCGCCCCGTTTATACGGTCTTTATGATTGAGGACGCGTTTCAAAGGCCGGTATCTTATGAACGCTTGCTAATGCCATTTTTCGTCGATGGTTTAGTGACCCAAATTATCGCTTCGCATCACAATATCAGCGCGGACGGCGCCTTCCAGACAGATGATCTTATGGGGCAGGGGAGTGCGATACCCAAGCCCGAGCTCTGTGTTGTTATTGATCGTCATCTTGAAGGACACAGTCCGGTCGCAGGTTCGAAAGATGACATTGTTGAAATATGAAGCGTCGATGGGTTTGAGCGAGCGGCGTGTATGGCGGGACCGGCGATGCCCGGAGGTCGCCGTAGAGGCCGTCGGTTGAATCGAGTACCCCCTTGAGCTCTCCTTGCGTTTGCCCCGCCTTTCGGCGTCGGCTCGATCAGTCGCGCTGGAAGCGCTCGTGCAGGACGCATCGCGATTAGACCATGATTCAAGGCAGCGACGATTGCTCCCCCGCTATACGGTGAGAGCTGATCGTCGCTCGGGCGAGTTCATCACAAAACTAGAAGATGTGACGGGAACGGCCCGCTATTCGACGGGCTGGAGATTGAGCGCATCTATGATGGCCTTGATCTCCGATCTGCACGAGCCGCAGTTGGTGCCAGCCTGAAGCATAGCTCCGATTGATTCAACGGTGCGGCAGCCTGATTTCGCCGCGACGGTGATCTGCATCGCACCGACTCCGAAACAGGAGCAGACGATCGCGCCGCGGTCTGGGGCGCCATCGCCGGGGCGGCCCGCGATCACCGCAAAACGTCTTTGCCGATCAGCGTAGGTTGTTTCGAGTTGCTCCGTTGCCCAATCGCGCGATATGGCAACGGGCTTTTCAGCAAGGAACAGGGCGCCGACGAGGCGATTGCCATCGAATGCGGCGAAACGTCGTTGGGCGGCTGCGACATCATGATAGGTCAGCAGCTCAATCTCGCGCGCGGAGCCGAACAACATCGTAGCGAATTCTGCCCAATCGCGATGGCGATCATGGAAGGCAAGCTCGATCCGCCAGCCGCCATTGCATCGGGCGATCGCCCAATAGTCGGCTTCGAGCGTGGGAGGTCGGTGACGCAAAACGGCAAAGCCGAAACTTTTGGCGTCAAAAGATGCGACCTGCGCTGCGACATGTTTTGAGGCAGGCTGACCGGATACCGGATCGGTGGTTGCCGGAACCAGGCTATCGACACGTGCCTGCGCGGCGAACTGATCGTTCCAATGCATCGGAACGAAAATCGAACCGCACGTCTGCTGCGGGGAAAGATGGGCCCTGACCGTGATTGCGCCGAGGGATGTCGTGACACGAATAAGGTCGGCGTGGCCTACGCCTCTCGCGGCCGCGTCTGCGGGGTGCAGCTCGCAGAAGGGCTCAGCCATGTGTTGCGACAGGCGAGGGCTTTTGCCGCTGCGGGTCATGGTGTGCCAATGATCGCGGATTCGTCCGGTGTTGAGGATCAACGGGAAAGCTGCGCTGGTTCGCTGTGCGACAGCGGGCGCGACGGCAATAAATCGCGCTTTGCCGTCGGGCGTGAAAAATTGTCCTTCACCAAAGAAGCGCGTTTCGGCGGGCGCGTCTTGTCGGGAGCGCGGCCACTGGAACGGTGGTAGGTCCTCGAAGGCTGTGCCATCGATATTGCCATAGGCGCCAATATCGAAGTCTCGCGAACCGGCGTTCTCGAATGATGATAAGGCCGCGTGCTCGGCGAAAATCTCTGCGGGTGATGCATAAGCGAACGCGTCGGAAAATCCCATGCGTTGGGCGACCTGCGAGATGATCCACCAATCGGGGCGAGCTTTGCCGGGACGGGCAAGGAATGGCCGCTGGCGGGAAACGCGGCGTTCCGAATTGGTCACGGTGCCGTCCTTCTCGCCCCAGCCGACCGCAGGCAGAGCGACGTGCGCATGGCGCATCGTATCGGTTTCGGCAATGATGTCGGAGACCACAACAAAAGGGCACTTCTTGATCGCTGCCTCGACGGCGCTCGCGTCGGGCATGGTGTCGGCGGGATTGGTCGCCATGATCCACAGCGCCTTGATGCGCCCGTCAGCGACAGCGCGAAACATCTCGATCGCCTTGAGGCCCGGTTTGTCTGGCACAGCAGGCGATCGCCAGAACCGCTGCACGCGATCGCGATGCGTCGGGTTCTCGATGTCCATGTGTGCGGCCAGCATGTTGGCGAGCCCGCCAACTTCGCGGCCGCCCATCGCATTCGGTTGTCCCGTGACCGAAAACGGCCCTGCGCCGGGCTTCCCGATGCGTCCCGTCGCAAGATGGCAATTGAGGATGGCGTTGACCTTGTCCGTGCCGCAGGACGATTGATTGACGCCCTGGCTGTAGACTGTCACGACTTTCGGGTTTGCTTTGAACAGCGCATAGAATTGACGGATCGTTTCGAAGGCGAGGCCGGTCTGTTGTGCGACCTCGTCGAGTCCGACCGCATGCGCGGATGCCAGCGCGTCCGCGAAGCCGGAAGTGTGGGCCGAAATATAGCCGTGGTCGAGCGCACGGTGATCGGCAAGCCACGCCAGCAGTCCGGTGAACAGGGCAGCGTCCCCGTCGGCGCGGATCGGCAGATGCAGATCGGCGATATCGCTCGTCATGGTGCGGCGCGGGTCGATAACGACAATGCGCATCTGCGGTCGGGTCTCTTTGGCCGCAACGAGCCGCTGGTAGAGGACCGGATGGCACCAGGCGAGGTTGGAGCCGACCAGCACGACGAGATCCGCAAGTTCGAGGTCTGCATAGCTGCCTGGCACTGTGTCGGAGCCGAATGCCCTGCGATGCCCCGCCACCGACGACGCCATACAGAGCCGTGAATTGGTGTCGATATTCGCCGTGCCGATGAAGCCTTTCATCAGCTTGTTGGCGACGTAGTAGTCTTCCGTCAGCAACTGGCCGGAGACGTAAAAAGCAATCGAATCCCGCCCGTGCTCTGCGATGGTCCGCAAGAATGTGGTAGCGACGAGATCGAGCGCGGTGTCCCACCCCGCATCGCAATCGCCAATTTTCGGGGAGAGCAGCCGGCCTTCAAGATCGATGGTTTCGGCAAGCGCGGATCCCTTTGAGCAGAGCCGGCCGTAATTCGCTGGATGCTCGGGATCGCCGCGCACGCTGACAACGCCATCCGATGTCGTCTCGGCGAGCACGCCGCATCCCACGCCGCAATAGGGGCAGGTTGTGCGCACGGGGTTGCTGCCTGTGGCCGCGCTCATATCAGGCGGCCATGTCGCCATCGGCATTGTCCGTGACAGGATCCTGTGGATCGGCGGCTTGCACCGCCACGGAGTATTGGAGGGCGTCTTGGTACCCTTGACCGAAGATCAGCGTGTCGCGGATGGCGGTGATGCTCACCGCCTTCTTCAGGAGGTCGTTGAACCAGGCGCCATCCGATGTTTCGCCGAATAGGACCGTCCCGATGACACGATCGTTCTTAATAATGATGCGCTTGTAAACACCAGCCGCCGTGTCGTGCAGCAGGATGTCCTCCCGGTCGTCATGGTCGGCGAAATCGCCGATCGAGAAGAGTTCGATGCCCGTGACCTTGAGTCTGGTCGGCGTGTCGCTGTGGACGAAGCCGCTCGTCTCCCTGCCGGCAAGCGTCGCTGCTGCCACTCTGGCCATCTCGTAAAGCGGTGCGACAAGTCCGTAAACATGTCCATCGATCTCCGCACATTCGCCGAGCGCGAGGATGTCGGGATCGGACGTCCGCATCATGGCGTCGACGACGATGCCGCGATTGACGGTCAGGCTCGCCGCCCTGCCAAGCGCGGCATTCGGACGGATGCCCGCCGCCATGACCACAAGGGTCGCCGGAACGATGGTGCCATCCGCCAACTCGACGCCTTCGACCTTTTTTGCGCCGCGAATGACTTTCGTGTTGGCATTGGTCATGACCTTGATGCCCCGTTCCTTGAGAGCATTCTCGAGCAGCCGGCCGGCGGCGGCATCAAGCTGACGCTCCATCAGGGTCGGCATCAGATGGAGGACCGTGACGTCCATCCCGCGTGCCTGCAATCCGGCGGCCGCTTCCAGCCCAAGCAAGCCACCGCCGATGACGACAGCCTTCGCTCGGGACTGCGCTGCGAGCAGCATCGCGTTGACGTCGTCGAGGTCGCGATAGGTCAGGACGCCGGCTAAGTCGTTGCCCGGGACCGGCAGGATGAACGGCACCGAACCGGTCGCAATCACGAGCTTGTCGTAGGTCGCGGTCACGCCGCGATCCGACACGATCGTCCTGGTCGCGCGACTGATCGCGGTGATCTTGTGACCTTTATAGAGAACGATGCCGTTCTTGATGTACCAGCCGTCGCCGTGGATGATGGTTTGTTCGTAGTCTTTCTCGCCCGAGAGAACGGGCGAGAGCATGATACGGTCGTAATTGACCCGCGGCTCGGCGTTGAAGATCGTGATGTCATATTGGCCGGGAGCGTGCTCGAGCAGATGGTCGAGCATACGTCCGGGTGCCATGCCGTTACCGATGATGACGAGTTTCCTGGTCATTCCCGAATTCCGCGAGTTCAAGAAGCTGCCAGTGCCGTGGTGGGCGCGGACGATGCCATGCGCCGCTGCAGTTCGCGGATCGAGACGTGCATCCAGCCAAGCAAGAGGATGACGATCGCGAACATCAATATGAAGCAGCTTGGCCAGTATCCGGTCGCGTCCTTCAGGGCGCCGAAGGCGATCGGAAGGACAAAGCCGCCTAGTCCGCCGACCATGCCGACCATGCCACCGACTGGGCCGACACTGCCGGGATAGTACATCGGGATGTGCTTGTAGACCGCGGCCTTGCCAAGACTCATGACGAAGCCAAGAGCGAAGATGGCGACGATGAAAACGATCGGTTTGGTCGGGCACGACAAGATGCCGGTTGTCACGGCGGCTACGGCAAACATGAAATACATCACCGACCGCGCGCTCTTCCTGTCGGACAGAACGCCGCCATAGGCACGGAAGATACTACCAGGGATTGAGTAGGCGGCCGCGACCATGCCGGCCGTCTCAATGTCGAAACCGTAGACGCCGATCAGGTAGCGCGGGAGCCAGAGCGCCAGAGCAACAAAGCCGCCGAAGGCGAAAAAGTAGTAGAGGGAAAAGCGCCAGGCCTGAGGGTTCTTCAGCGGCGTCAGTTCGGCCGCGAAGCTTTTGTGCGATATCGGCACGTCGCGCTGCGCGACGAAGTTCGGTTCGTCCTTCGACAAGAACCAGAAGGCGATGCCCATCAGGACAAGTCCCGCTGCCCAGATTTCGGCTACAGCCTGCCAGCCGTATGCGAGCAGCACGAACGGTGCGAGAAACTTGGTCACCGCTGCTCCGACATTGCCGGCTCCAAAGATGCCGAGCGCTGTGCCCTGCTTTTCCGCTGGAAAGAATGGCGAGACATAGGCGACCCCGACCGAGAATGAGCCGCCGGCTAGACCGACTCCGAGCGCTGCCACCAGAAATTGCGAATAGGTCGTGGCGTAGGTAAGCAAAAAGGTCGCCAGCGCCGATGCCAACATGGTCAGCGTGTAGACAACGCGCCCGCCGTAGCGCGATGTCCAGATGCCAAAGGGAACGCGGACGAGCGAACCGATGAGGATCGGAGTGCCGATCAGAAGGCCGAACTCCGTCTCGCTGAGCCCAAGCTGCTGTTTGATACGGATGCCGATGATCGAGAAAATCGTCCACACTGCGAAGCAGACGGTGAAGGCGATGGTCGATAGCCAAAGCGTACGTTGCGCGGCCGATGATTCATGCAAAGAAGCTGTTGTCATGGATTAGCTCCAAAGATAGAGGCGCACGTTCGTCCGTCACCGCTGCGCAAGCGGACGTTGAGCAAGCCTGATCTGCGCCTCTGCTGAAGTGCACCGTTGTGATTGCAGCCGAGGGGCCTGCAGGAAGAAAAGCAGAAACCGTGCCAGTTTTAGCCTGAGCGAAAATCGCTAGTCTTTACGGCAAGGTCGGCCGGAAGGTTGCCTTGCGATCGCAAGCGCGGTTGCGGGGCAGCCCGATTTGTTGGCAATTGCTCGAACGGCATGCATCTTGTGCATTGTCGATTGCCGGGCGTCAGGCGCGCTCCGGCAGTTCCCCGCCGCCACTATGCGATGAGATTTCGCGCGGCTTAGGGTGCGCCGCCCTATCGGTCATTGGCCGGCAAGTTTTTGGCCGGCAGTGAAAGGAAGGCGACGTTCAGCGCCCTCACCGTTGATCAGCGCTTTTCTTCAAATAGCTTCGCGCGAACGCCAGATACCAATCGAGGCAGCCCGGATTGGCCATGGCATCCTTGTTGATGACCTTCTCCATCGGGTGGCCGAGCAGGAGTTTCTTGATCGGCAATTCCTGCTTCTTGCCGGAGAGCGTTCGTGGAATCTCGGAGACCGCGATGATTTGGTTCGGGAGAAACCGGCGGGACAGACCGGATTCGATTGCCTTGTTGATCCTGCCTTGCATCGGCCCGTCCAGCGCGGTGCCTTCGCGTAACACGACGAACAGCGGCATGTAGCTTTCGCGCCCAAGATATTCGAGGTCGACGACCATCGAGTCCACGATCTCCGGCAGGGCTTCGATGGCTGAGTATAGCTCGCTCGTTCCCATGCGCAGTCCATGCCGGTTGATCGTCGTATCGCTGCGGCCATAGATGATGCAGGAACCGTCCGGGTTCACCTTGAGCCAGTCGCCATGGCGCCAGACCGGTCCCCGCCCGCTGCCGTCGAAATTGTCGGGATAGGTCTCGAAATAGCTGGCGCGGTAGCGCGCGTCGCCTGTGTCGTTCCAGAACCGCAACGGCATCGACGGCAGCGGCTCGGTGCAGACCAGTTCGCCGACTTCGTCGATGACCGGGCAGCCCTGTTCGTTGAAGGCTTCCACGGCCGCTCCGAGCAACCGGCACTGCATGGTGCCTGGAACTTGCGGCAATTCGCGGTTTCCACCGATGAACGCTCCGGCGAAATCGGTGCCGCCGGAGATGTTCGCCCACCACATGTTCGCTTGAGCGTTGTTGCCGTTTGTTTTGGCGAGTGCCGCAAAGCGCTCGTTGAACCAGGCTTGGATGTCGGCGCTGAGCGGTGAACCGGTCGAGCCAAGGGCGCGCAGATGAGAAAGGTCGCCGACCGAAGCGAGATCGATCTCGGCCTTTGCGCAACTCGCAAAGAACGCTGCACCTGCGCCGAAGAAGGTTGACTTCGAACTGGCGACGAAGCGCCACAGCGTTGTCCAGTCCGGATTGTCTTTCGATCCGGCGGGGCTGCCATCGAAAATGCAGCAGGTCGTTCCGTTCAACAGGCCGTTAGCCTGGCAATTCCACATGATCCAGCCGGTCGAACTATACCAGTGATAGCGCTCGCCGAGCGCATTGGGCTGGTAGGAGCAACCGAGATCGTTATGCAGCGCGAGAAGCGGCAGCGCCACGATGACGACGCCGCCATGGCTGTGAACGATCGGCTTTGGCAGGCCGGTCGTTCCGCTCGAGTAGACGATCCAGAGCGGATGGTCGAATGGCAGCCAGATCGGCTCGAACGCATCGATCGCCGCGCTTGCCCCTGCAAGGATCGACGACAGCAGCGCGTCAGGCGCGGCCGGTGCGGCTTCTTGGTCGCTGTGCAGAATGAAATGTTCGACGCTCGGCAGGGATCGCCTGAGTTCGTCGATCACTGAACGGCGATCGTGGCGACGACCGGCATAGGTGACGGCATCGCAGGCGATCAGAACCTTCGGCTCGATCTGCTTGAAGCGATCGATCACCGCGGGTGCGGCCATGTCCGGCGCGCAGACGCTCCACACCGCACCGATGCTTGCTGTCGCGAGGAATGCAACGATGGTTTCAGGGATGTTCGGCAGGTACGCTGCAACGCGATCTCCGGGACGAACGCCCTTGTCCGTCAAATGCAGGGCCAGCGCCGCTGCCTTCCGCCGCAGCTCCGGCCAGCTCGTCTCGGTGAGGACGCCGTCTTCGCCGCAGCTCACGATCGCCGGCAGGCCGGCAGCATCCGCCGCCTCGACGTGGCGGAATACCTGGTGAGCGTAGTTCACCGATGCGCCGGGAAACCACACCGCGCCCGGCATCTTGCGCTCGGTCAGAACGGCCTGAAACGGCGTCGACGATTTCAGGTCGAAATAGTCCCAGATGCTCCGCCAGAAGGCGTCGAGATCACGCACCGACCATCGCCACAGGTCTTCATAGCTGGAAAAGCTCAACCCGCGCTGCTCCTGAAGCCATCGGCGATACAGGGTGATTTGCGGTACATGGGGTGCGGTCATTGTTGTCGACTTACCTTGCAGGGAGCGCATGCTTCTGGCGAAGTCCTGGCATGGAAACTTCGCGTGTCGCGCAGCTCAAAATCCGGTTTTGTGCGTGCGCCGCCAGATGGTTCGAGACAGCTGAAGAATTTTAGGAGGGAAGCTCCGGTCGATCGGGAACTGGAGTTTAAGCGGCTCGCAGCTGATGTCGCAAGCGGCAGTTGCCGGCGCTTTCGTGGAGACAGCGCTCTGGCGGTTAGGTGTGTCCACGTCTCGCATTCCAGTCCGTAAGCCGGAAAAGGCTGGTCGGATAGGTATGATGTGCAGAGATGTGACTGCAGGAATGCTCCTTGCGGAGTGGTAGTGACGATCGTTTCCAGAGTCTATATTGCGCTGACTATCCCGCCCTGGTTCCAGGAAAGGGATATGGAACCTCTTGATGGTCAGATGCATGCCGAGTGTTTTACGAGAACGTCCCGCCATGGGTCGAAGCAATGGCGCGGTTGCTGCGAGCAGAATTGCCTTTCAGGGCGTGGAGGTCCGGCGTGCAAACCGCCACCTTCTGTCGATCCCAGCGCTGGGCCTTGACGCGCAACGCATCGGGGTAATCGGTGATAATGGCTCCGGCAAAAGCACCCTGCTTCGCCTGATCAACGGCCTGTTGCTGCCGACCAGCGGACGGATTGTCGTGGCCGGATTCGAGACGGCGCGTCACCGCAAGGAATTGCCGACACATGTCGGCTTCGTCTTTCAGAATCCAGACCATCAATTGATTTTCCCGACGGTTGGCGAGGAGATCGCGTTCGGATTGACCGAGCGAGGAATGCCTGCGCGGCAGGCGCGGCATCAGGCGTTGGCGCTGCTGGAACAGCACGGTTGCACCGGATGGATCGATCGCAATGTCAACGAATTGTCCGGAGGCCAGAAGCAGCTTGTCTGCATTCTGGCGGTGCTTGCCACGGAGCCATCGATCCTGCTGATGGATGAACCGTTCTCGAGCCTCGATCTTCCGACCCGACTCGCGTTGTCCCGCAAGATCATGAATCTGCCGCAACAGATCGTGATGGCATCTCATGATCTTGAACTGCTGGCGCAGTTCGATCGGGTGATCTGGCTCGATGCGGGCCGCATTCGCCAGGATGGTTCACCCGCCGATGTGCTATCGGCGTATCGCGCGCATGCGGCAATGGCTGCTGAAGTAGACCTCATCATAGCATGATGACCGACGGCCTTGCGCCCAAGACCTGGCTGCACCGCATCCCCGCCGGCATCAAGCTCGGAAGCCTGGCGCTGTTCAGCCTGTTGCTGCTGCCGGTCGATGACTGGCGGATACTGGCCGGTGTGTTGACGGTTGTGCTGGCGGTCTATGCCGGCTTCGGACGCCCGGGGGTTGCGCGGCTGACGTTGTTGCGGCCCCTGGTGCCGCTGCTCATCATCGTCGGTGGCGTGCAGGCGCTCTCGAGCGGCTGGCATGCAGGGGTTGTCGTCAGCTTGCGGTTGATAGTGATGCTTCTGCTCGCGGATCTCGTCAGCATGACCACGACGATGAGCGCGTTGATGGATGTGCTTGCGCCGGTCTTCAACCTGCTTCGTCCGTTCGGCGCCAATCCACGCAAGATGGCGCTTGCGGTCGCGCTCGTCTTGCGCTTTGTCCCGGTCTTGCTGACGCGCTGGCGCGCGCGCGAGGAGGCTTGGAAGGCGCGGACCCACCGTCGTGTTCCGGTGCGGCTGCTGGCTGTTTTCCTGGCCGATATTCTGCAACTTGCCGATCGGGTTGCCGAGTCGCTCGATGCACGGGGCTTCGATACAGCCGTCGCCGATCGTCAACGCAAGCTATCGTAGGAGAAACCACGTGGAATCCCGAGCCATTGTCCGCATTGCCCTGATGGCGGCCGTCATCGGCGTGCTGGGAATGCTTCCCGGTGTCGTGCTGCCGATTGCCATGGGCGTGCCAATCACGGCCCAGACCCTCGGCGTCATGCTGGCTGGAATCATCCTCGGCCCGCGTCATGGCGGGCTCGCGGTGCTGCTGTTCCTGTTCGTGGTCTTGCTGGGTGCGCCATTGCTGTCGGGTGGCCGCGGCGGGCTCGGTGTGCTGTTCGGGCCGTCGGTCGGTTTCCTGCTCGGCTTTGTTCCTGCCGCATTCGTGTCGGGATTCGTGATGGAGCGACTCAAAACATTGCCGGTGTTTGCGGCCGCGTTTGTTGCGGCGGCCGTCGGCGGCATCGCGGTGGAATACGCCTGTGGTGTCGTCGGCTTGATGGTGATGGCGCGGATGAATCTGCTGCAATCGCTCGTTGCGATCGCCGTCTTTGTGCCGGGCGATCTGCTCAAAGCGCTGGCGACGGCCTTCATCGCTGAAGCTTCGTACCGTGGTTATCCGGCGGCAATCGCGAGCCGGGCGTGATCAATCACCAGACCATCACGGCGACGCTGCCGCGACACGCGCGTGCACATCCCAACCGTATCGCCGTGGTCTGTGACGGTCACGCGATCGTCTGGCGTGATCTCGATCAAGCCGTGGATCGCCTTGCGGCTCATGTTGCGGACGTGGTCCCGGCAGGACGCGGCGTTGCGCTGCATCTGTCCAACGGACCCGCGTTGGTGTTGATGTTTCTCGCGGCCGCGCGCGCCGGGCGCGAGACGCAGATTCTTGATCCAAACTGGCCGACCAACACGGTGCGGCTTGCAATCAGCGAGCTCTCGCCGGGCCTTGTCGTCAGTCAGGATTCGGAGCTGGCCGATCAGGCGGAGATGGTGACCGTGGTCGATCCCCGCGGACCGTTCGAGGCTGTTGCGGATGCAATCGGTGCAAGTACCTCATTCCAGGCCGTGGCGGAGCCTGATCCGCTGACGCCATTCTATGTCGGCTTCACGTCGGGCTCGACCGGTCTGCCGAAAGGATATCGACGTCATCACCTGTCATGGGTTGAGAGCTTTCGGGCGGGTGATCGCGAGTTCGACATAAACGCAAAAGATGTCGTTCTCGCACCCGGCGCGCTGACGCACTCGCTGTTTCTTTACGGGCTCGCGCATGGACTGTACGTCGGCGCGACCGTGATCCTGTGCCGGCAGTTTCGCCCGAGTCTCGTTTGCCGGCTGATCGCGACACACAAGGCAAGCGTTCTCTACGGCGTGCCGACCCAGCTTGAGATGATCATCGAAACGGCCGCGCGCGCCCGCGCGCCTGCGGTTGCAACCATGCGCTGGATCCTGTCGTCTGGTGCGAAATGGCAGGGCCGCGCGATGGAAGAATTGCGCGAGTATTTCCCGGGCGCGCGTTTTGTGGAATTCTACGGCGCCTCTGAACTCAGTTTCATCACGGTTGCGAAAGACGACGAGGATGTGCCGCCGGATTCGGTCGGGCGCGCGTTTGCCGGTGTCGATCTTTCGATTCGCGATCACCGCGGGCGGCGCTTGCCGCCGGGTGAGGCCGGGCAGGTGTTCGTGGCCAGCCCCTTCGTTTTCATCGACTACGCCTGCGGAGATGCAACGGCGCTGCTGCGCGACGGTGATGCGGTGTCGGTCGGTGACGTTGGCGTTCTCGACACGCGTGGTTATCTGCGGCTGGTTGGCCGCGCCAGCCGGATGATCATTACGTCTGGCAAGAATGTGCATCCGGAAGAGATCGAACGTGTGCTCGAGGGTCATCCAGCGGTGATGGCTGCAGCGGTGCTGGGCGCCGATGACGACCGCAGGGGCGAGCGGCTTGTGGCGCTGCTTAAACTCCAGTCGCAAGCTCCGGTCGCAGCGGCCGACCTGATCGCCCATGCTCGTGACCATCTGCCGCTCTACAAGATCCCGCGGCGTTTCGTACTGCCGCAGCAGTGGCCGCTGACGTCGTCTGGCAAGAATGATTTTCAGGCGTTGCGCCGCTTGTGGGAAAGCGAACCGTACGAGGTGCTCCCTTGAGCGCTGCCTATCTCGTCGCCGCACGCCGCACCGCTGTCGCCCCGCGCAACGGGGCATTCAAGGCGGTGGAAGCCGACGAGCTTGGTGCAGCGCCGATCCGCGCCATCCTGTCCGATACCGGCATTGCGCCATTAGCGATCGACGATGTGATCTTCGGCAATGCGCTGTATGCCGGCGGCAATCCGACGCGGCTCGCCGCATTGCGCGCGGGGGTGCCGGATCACATTCCGGCGCTGACCCTCGATAGCCAGTGCTGCGGTGGACTTGACGCGATCATGATCGCGGCCGACCGCGTTGCAAGCGGCGGCGCCGATGCCGTCATCGCCGGTGGGGTCGAAAGCTTCAGCCGGGCGCCGCTACGGACGCGACGGCCGCGCCATGCCGACGAGGCGCCGCAACCTTACGACAGGCCGCCTTTCGCGCCATGGCCGGAGCGTGATCCGGACATGATCGCCGCCGCCGCAGTGCTGGCGAAAGCGTTCGACATCCCGCGCGAAAGGCAGGATGCCTTCGCGATCGCGAGCCATCGCAAGGCAATCGCGAATCCTCCTGATGTTCGTGAGATCGTGACGCTGGCGGGATTGTCGCGCGATGCTTTCCCCCGTGCACTGACCGAGTCATTGTGCGCACGTCTGCCGCCGATCGCCGGCGATCAGACCTTCGGTGTGACTCGTGCCACAGTGGCGGTGGAAGCCGACGCCGCAGCCGCTGTGCTGGTGGTATCCGAAGCGATGTTGCCGCGCCTCAACGTCGAACGGCCCCTGCGGATCGTGACGGCAACTCGATGCGGTGACGATCCGGCGATGCCCGGAGCAGCGCCGATCGCCGCGACCAGAAAGCTGCTTACGGCGCAGCGGATCGCGCCCGAGACGATCGCGGTCGCAGAAATCATGGAAGCCTTCGCGGCGCAGGCCATCGCCTGTGCGGAGGGGATCGGCGTGACGCTAGCGGCGCTCAATCGAAGTGGTGGCGGATTGGCGCGAGGTCATCCGATAGGCGCATCCGGAGCAATTCTTGCGGTGCGGTTGTGGCACGAAATGCAGAGGGAAGCCTCGGGAGCGCTGGGGCTGGCGGCGATTGCAGCTGCCGGCGGACTCGGCAGCGCGCTGCTCGTGATGATATGACGGAAGACATGCCGAGATGAGCGAAGCCGAGCATGAGTGTGCATCGCCGATCGCGAATACGCCGTTGCGTGTCGCAAACGCGATCGAACTTGCTGCCTATGTCAGCCGCGAGTTCGCGCCGAGCCGATGGCTTAAACTGACTCAGGATGAGATCGATCGTTTCGTCGCGCTGACGGGCGATCAAAACTGGATTCATACCGATGCCGCGCGTGCCGCGCGTGAATTGCCTGCTGGAAAGACAATCGTGCCGGGCCAGTTGCTACTGGCACTTGTCCCGAAGCTGATTCAAGAGATGTATGCGGTGACGGGTGGCGCACAGGGCCAGGTGGCGGCGATCCGCGCAGTCCGATTTCGCCGGACGGTCCATCCGGGCGATACGTTTCGTCTCCGTGCACGCCTGACGCTCGTCAAGCAGCATCGGCACTTTGTTCAGGTAGATGCCGCATGCGATCTTGAGTCGGCGGCGGGGCAGAAGATTCTGACATCGCAACGCACCGATGTTTTTGCGACAGCAGGCTAGAGATTAGTACGCGCTCAGATGCGACGTTCGTCAAAATTGAATGCTCTGGAAGACCCGATGCGATATTTGAGAGGGTCCCTGCTGACTTACGATGGACTACCGTTTCAGCAGCCCCTGACGCGAATCGCTAATTTCATTTACAGTCATAAATACGGTACAGCGCGACAGCATAAGGCCGCCATTGCCTCGTTCACAGCCTGCGACGAACGAAATTTTCTCCCGCGCCGATTGTGACGGCGCGCCCGCGCTCGATTGGGCCTATGCAGCGGCTCTGCTGCTCTTGAAACAACCGGTCGAGGCTGCGATCTTTTCGATTCTGGCTACCGTCGGCACGCTGGGTGCTGCGGATCGCGCCTGGATGTTCGAATATGACGCCGAATTGCTCAGGTTTCGCAACACGCATGAATGGTGTCGCGATGGCACCACCGGCTTCATTCAGGATTTGCAGAACGCGCCGGTGACCATGATCGGTTGGCTGCATCGTCATCTGGTCGCACGCAAGGCGGTCATGATCAGCGATGTGCGAGCCTTGTCACGAACCGCGCGCGCTCTTCAGGCCGAGATGCTGCGTCAGGGCGACAAGAGCGTTCTCAGCGTGCCGATATTTCATCAGGGCCGTTTGCGCGCATGTATCGGTTTCGACGCCGTGCACGCCAGGCGCCGATGGAGCAAGTCTGAGATCAAAGCTCTCTTTCAATGTGCGGATCTCATAGCCGCTGCGCGCTATCGCAACGAATCCACCGCGACCATCGAAACGGCGGAACGCCTTGCCGCGTTGATCTATCTGCGCAAGGCGGGCGGCGTGCGCGGTGTGCCGCTGGCGATGATCGTCGGCTTGCGTTCATCCGGCGATTACACGGAGGCGTGGCTGGCCGACGGAACCATGGTGCTCGACAAGCGTCCGCTGGTCCAATGGATGGGGCTGACGCCGCGTGCGAAGTTTCTGCGCATCCATCGTACCGCGATCGTGAACCTGCAGCATATTCGCGATATCGACCGGCGCGCCAGCGGGGCCTGGCAGCTGCGCCTGCAGCGCGTCGATGAAGTGTGGCCCGTATCGCGCGCAGGTCGTGCCGAACTGCGCGCGCGGCTCGGGCTTTGAGCGATGGCCGCTCCCGGGCGGTGAGATTAAAATTTCGTTAACTTCATGATCTGTTAAGGAATGCGTCTGCTACGCAAAGGCTCGATCGACTTGCTCGTGATGTTGGTCGAACCTACATGTCGTTTCGTCGATGCGTGATTGAAAGCGATCGGTGCCTCGCGGATCATCGATTTGATTTAATCTCAAATTCGACCACCGTGAGACGATCCATGAGGCGACCGGACCAGCACCGCATTCCTATTGGTGGCAGGTCTTGCGTGGCGTTGATCAGGCATTCGGTCTGTCGTGTCCTCAACCTGTTCAGAGTAGCGAAGGCCTGTTGCGTTTCACTGGCGCTGACTTCGCTCATTGTCCTCACGCCCGTCCGCGCGGATGATCTGGCGCTGCGTGACGCAGCGTCGATGACGGGCACGGCGATGTTTCTTAATTCCGGCGCGCCGGGCCTCATCATCGCGGTGGTTCGCGGCGACGACTCCTTTGTCGCAGGGTTCGGTGAGACGGCTCTTGGCAACAAGACCGAACCGGATGGCCAATCGATCTTTCGTCTCGGCTCGGTGTCGAAAGTCTTCGCGACGGATGTGCTTGCGAAGCTCGTCGCCCAAGGCTGTGTCGGCCTGACCGACCCATTGTCTCGCTACGCGCCGGATGGCGCTGTGGTCAAATCGTTCGCAGATAAGCCGTTCACACTGCTCGATCTCGCCACGCACTCCGCCGGGTTGCCGCGCGAGTTGCGTGATCCGTCGGTCAAAGAGGGCGACGGAAATCCCTTCCTTGCTTTCAAGACGGATTACTACTGGAAGTGGATATCCGAGCATTCGCCGGCCTACGCGCCGGGCACGACAGCCATGTATTCGAACTACGGCTATGGTCTGCTCGGTGAAGCTTTGAGCAAGGCGGCAGGCAAGCCGTACCGCGATCTGCTGCAGGAACAGGTTGTCGCGCCGCTTGCGCTTGCCGACACTACCACGCGCCTTTCCGACAAGCAGAAGCCGCGCCTCATGGTTGGGCTCGACCCATTCAATGAACCGGATCCCAACTGGGAAGTGCCCGACATCATGCTTGCGAGCGCCGGCGTCTACTCGACGGCGAACGACATGGTGCGCTGGATGCGTTGGCATCTGAATGGTGACGGCAAGTCGGCAACCACGCTGGCGCTGGTGCATGCGTTGTGGCGGCCGCATGATGGATTGCAGCGTGTGGTCGGCGCCGAGGTGACGGGCTCGATCGGCATGGGCCTCGGCTGGATCGTCTCACCGCCGAAAAATGGCGTGCCTCTGCTGCTCGGCAAGAGCGGCGGCATCGGCGGTTTCATGACCTATGTGGTGCTCTCGCCCAATCGCAAGCTCGGTATTTTCGTGGTGGCCAGCCGCGTCAACTTCGCCATGTTCGAAGGTTTGCGCACGGCGGTGCGCGAACTTGCTGCTGAACTCGCGCCGGCAGGACCGTGATGGCTCGCGCGCACACAATGATGGGAGATGTGCAGCGCAGCCTGCATCCTGGTGAAAAGCATGTCCCACATCGCGCGGTCGGTTCTTCCTCGAGCGTACTTAAATCGTCTACCGCAATGGCGCGGGTGTTGCTGGCCCTGACCGGCCCGGTGACTTTTGCTGCAGCGATGTCTGCAAGCGGATCCGCGCTCGCACAAACCGCTGGAGCATCGCTGGCGTCCGGAAGAGGCGGGAACGGCGGTGCGCACGGCGACAGCAGCCCCACTGCTGGTGGAGCAGGCTCCACCAATGACTACTGGAGTGGCGGTGGCGGTGGCGGCGGCGGCGGGAAAAACCGCACCGATGGACAGAACGGTTCGGGTGGCCATGGCGGCAGCGGCAAACACGCCGAAGGCGGCGGGGTTGGCGGTTTTCCCGGCAACCGATCGACGTGCCTCGGCGGCGTGATCACCATCGATGGCTGTCCGGGTGGCAATGGCGACATCGGTGCGAACGGCATTCCGGTCGTGCCTTATGCTGGCGGCGGTCATGACGGCGGCAGCGGTGGCGGTGGTGGCGGCGGCGTTGCCGGCTTCATTGGAAAAGATTACGCGGTTGGCGTTGGCCAGACGATGCGCGGTGGCAACGGTGGCCGCGGTGGTGACAGTGGTCATGGCGGCGAGGGACACGCCGGTCTCCTACTTATTCCTCCGTTCGTCGCGATCCCGACGGCCGGCCCCGGTGGCAGCGGCGGCGGTGGTGGCGGCGGTGGCGGCGGCGGCATCGCGATCGTGTCGACCGATGGCGGCACCGTTTCAGCGGCAGCGTCCAGTTTTGTCACCGGCGGTAACGGCGGCGATGGCGGCAACGGCAGTTACGGTGGGTCGGGCGTCGGTGTTGGCGCGCCCAGGCTTCCGGCCATCCCCCGATGGGATGGCATGGGTGGCAGCGGCGGTGATGGCGGCTCGGCTGGTGCCGGAATCTTCCTTTCCGCGGGCGGAAGCGTGTCAGTGGCGGCGACTGCGGTGGTCGCAGGCGGCAACGGCGGCAATGGCGGTGAGGGCGGCAGTGGTGGCACGGGCGGCACCTACAACAGTGAAGGTGGTTTTGGCGGCAATGGCGGCAATGGCGGTGCCGGTGGTGTCGGCATTGTGACCAATGGCGGTGTCGTCACCACAGACGGCACCGTTCGCGGCGGCAATGGTGGTAATGGCGGCAACGCTGGCGCCGCCGGCAATGCCTGGACGCAAGGAGGCAACGGCGGAAACGGTGGCAATGGTGGCGTCGGCATTGCCCTGGTCGGCGGAGGAACGATCATCAATACCGCCACGGGCTTTATCACCGGCGGTCAGGGCGGCAATGGTGGAGCCGCTTCGTCTGGCTCGCCTGCGGGGGTTGCCGGCAAAGCCGGTAATGGTGGCGTCGGCATCCTCAGTCTCGCGCCGGGCGCGAACATCATCAACGCGGGCACGATAACAGGAGGTAGCGGTCCCGGAGGATCGACAGCGGCCGCGATCATCTTCACCGGCGGTGGCAACCGGCTCGAGATTCAAGGCGGCTCGAACATCGTGGGCAGTGTGCTCGCCAATGGTGGGCCCAACACACTGGCGCTTGGTGGCAATTTGAATGACAGCTTCGATCTGTCGTCGCTCGGCGGCCAGTATCAGGGCTTCAGTCAACTCGAGAAAGTCGGAACCAATGTCTGGTCGATCACCGGCGCCAACGCGACGACGCTCGATAGTGTGCGAGTGGATGGCGGCACGCTGGCGCTGACCGGCGGCAGCACCACGCTGAAAAGCACCAATGCTGTGATTGGCAGCACGGCCGGATCGAACGGCGCTGTCACCATTGATGGCGGGCGGTGGTACAACTGGTACCCGATCAAGATCGGCGGTCAGGGCGCTGGCTCGCTGACGATCTCGAACGGCGGCACCTTCGCCGGCACGCTCGATATCATCCCCGTTTTCGGCTCGATGATCGGCAACGCGCCGGGTTCTCACGGCAGCGTCGTCATCACCGATCCCGGCTCGTCATGGAGCAACTATTCCGCGCTGATGATCGGCAACAAGGGGACCGGCAGCCTGACCATCTCTAATGGCGGCCGGCTCGACTCTTACAGCCTCGTGGGTGTCGGCGGAGTAGAGCCGGGCGCGAGTGGCTCTGTTACTGTGACCGGAGCGGGATCGTACTGGAACACGCATCTCATCCCGGAGAATTCGCCGGACAACATGCTGGGCGTGGGAGGGGTTGGCGGAGGCCGCCTGACCATCTCCGCCGGCGGCAGGATCGACAGCGGCACGACATCTTTCGCCAACGCCGACGTGGTGGTGACCGGAAGCAATTCGGTTCTGAACACCTCGAGTTACGGCGGCCTGCCGTCACTCCAACTTCATTCGGATGCGAGTCTTCCCAGCACGACGCTTACGATCGCCGATGGCGCCATGGTCAATACCGGCGGAGCCCCGACGCAGATCGAGGGTTCGGGATCAAAGCTGAACATCGGCGCGGCGGCGGGGGATACGGCAGTGGCGCCGGGCACGCTGAAAACCGACACGATCCAGTTCAGTAGCGGTGGAGCACTCAACTTCAATCACACCGCGACGGATTACACCTTCAGCGCAGCGATGTCCGGCGCCGGTGCGATCAACTTCCTCGCTGGAACCACCATTCTGACCGGCAACAGTTCTGGTTTCAGTGGCTCGACCATCGTTTCGGACAGCACGCTGAGATTGGCCAACAACGGTTCGCTCGGTGGCACGCTCGCGATCAACAACGGCGGACGGCTGGAGGGCTACGGTACTATCGGTGCCACAACCGTGAACAGCGGTGGCTCGCTCGCGCCAAGTGGTGCGCTGCCATTGATAGTCAACGGCAATCTGACCGTCAATGGCGGCGGCACTGTCGTGTCCGACAAGGGCACGCTTCAGGTTGGCGGCGACATGACGCTGAATGCGGCGTCGAATTTCGATTACACATTCGCGGCGTCGGCAATCAAGGTCAGTGGCGATCTCACCTTGAACGGAGCGACGCTCAACATCGCTAGCAACGGCACGTCGTTCTTCGGGACGTACAGCCTGATCACGTATAGCGGCGCATTGACCAACGATATGTTGTCGATCGGCAGCAAGCCGATAACGAGTCCGCTGGCGTATGTTTATGCGATCGATACGCTGACGCCGGACTCGGTCAATCTCGTCGCTATTCCGAATGGCATCAATATCTTCCAGACCTGGGGTGGCGGCACGGACGGCACTGGCAAGGGCAGCGGCACATGGAACAACGCTAATACGAACTGGCTTGATCCGATCGGCGGCTTCGTTCCGACAACGTGGGGTTCTGGTTACGGTACGTTCGGCGGCCCCGGTGGCACGGTAACGATCGAAGGCCAGCAGCCGTCGGTCGGACTCGAATTCACCAACGGCGACTACACGCTGGCTGCTGGTGCCAGTGGCTCGTTGTTGCTGCATCGCTATGACAGTCCCGATTTCACCATCGCGGTGCCGGAGCTTCGTGTTCTACCGAACATCACCGCAACGATCAGCGCCACGATCGAGGGCGTGGATGGCCTGCGCAAATCCGGCGACGGCACGCTGATCCTGTCAGGCGCCAACACTTATTCAGGTGGCACCATCATCAGCGGCGGCACGCTGCAGATTTCATCCGATGCCAATCTTGGTAACGCCAGCGGCGCACTCACGTTCGACACCGGCATCGGCACGCTGCGCACCACACAGACCATGAATTCCGCGCGAACGATCAACCTGCTGGAAAGCGCGACGTTCGACACAGTGGCTGGCACCACCTTCAATGCGTCGGGCGCCATCACCGGCGCAGGTGCCCTGATTAAAACAGGTGAGGGCACTCTTGCCTTGTCAGGCAGCAACGGCTGGCTCGGTGGAACGTTATTGACGGCGGGCACACTGCGCAGCGATGCGACAGGTTCGTTGTCCGATAATACCGACTATATCATCACCGGTGGTGCGCTCGATCTCAACGGTTTCAACCTAACAATGCGCTCGCTGTGGGGCACGGGTGGGGCCATCGCTCTCGGCTCCGCTCAACTCACCGTCGATCAAGCGAGCGACTCGTTCTTTGCCGGAACGATTTCCGGAGCAGGCGGCCTGACCAAGGATGGCGCGGGCACGTTGCTGCTCAGCGGCAATAATACCTATCGCGGAGGCACCACGATCAAAGATGGAGCGCTTGCGATCACATCTGATGCCAATCTCGGTGATGCCAGCGGCGCGATCGACTTCCTTGGCGGCACGCTGACGACGTTTGGTGACATCACCACTCATCGCTCGATCGATGTCAGTTCTTCGGGAACGATCGATGTCTGGTCCGGCAACACGCTGACCGCGATGAACGCAATCACCGGCTCCGGCACCCTGGTCAAGGATGGCGGCGGCACGCTGGTGCTGACTGGCACCAGCAGCTTCGCAGGCGCAACCAATGTAAACAACGGCACCTTGACCGTGAACGGCTCGCTGGCGTCGTCATCACTGACGACCGTCAACGCGGGCGCGTGGCTCACCGGCACCGGGGTGGTCGATTCGACAGCAATCAATGGTGGCGTCCTCGCGCCGGGTGACCCGGTTGGCCGGTTGACCGTTCAGGGCAGCCTGACCATGACAGCGGCGTCGACCTACATGATGCAGGTATCGCTCGCCAACGATCTTGTCCATGTCACTGGAACTGCCAGCCTTGGCAGCGCCGCGGTGAATGCGACGTTTTTGCAGGGCGCTTATGTCAAGCAACGCTATACAATTCTTACAGCGGATGGCGGGCTTGGCGGCAGTAGGTTCAGCCATTCTTCTGTCGCCGGTCTGCCAGCCAATTTCACCTCGAATCTGAGCTACGACGCCAGCAACGCGTATCTACAGCTCACGATGGCAACGCCGGATGGCCTCAATATCAATCAGCGGAACGTTTCCAGCGCGCTGGTCAATGTCTTCAACAGCGATGGCGGGATTCCGCAGGTCTTTGCCGGCTTGAGCCCGGCCGATTTGACGCAGGTATCCGGTGAACTCGCGACCGGTGCACAGCAAACGTCGGTCAATACCGCGAATCTTTTTCTTGGCATGATGACTGACCCGTTCCTCGCCGGCCGCGAGGGCGCGTTGCCACAGTCCCCTGCCAGCAATGCCAACGCGTATGCGCCGGTCGACAACAGGCGAACATCCGCAGGCGATGCCTTTGCATCGATGGACCGCAAGTCTGTGGTGCGCCCTGCGATGTCGTTCGATCAGCGTTGGAGCATATGGGCATCGGGATTCGGCGGCACGCAAACCACCAGCGGCAATGCGGTTGTGGGGTCGGGCACCGCGACCAGCAATATTTATGGCGCGGTTGTCGGCGCTGACTACCGCGTCTCGCCCGACACACTGGCCGGCTTCGCGATGGCGGGTGGCGGCACCAGTTTCAAGGTGACGGATGCAGTTGGCAGCGGACGTTCCGATCTGTTCCAGGCTGGCGCATTCCTTCGCCATTCGATTGGGTCAGCCTATCTGTCGGGCGCACTGGCCTACGGCTGGCAGGATATCACCAGCGACCGCACGCTGACGCTTGCAGGGACTGATCACCTGCGCGCGAGCTTCAATGCCAGCACTTTCTCGGGCCGCGTCGAGGGAGGTTATCGCATCGTCACGCCCGCTATGGGACTTACACCCTATGCCGCGGGCCAGGTCGTCCATGTCGCGTTACCGTCCTATGCCGAGCAGGCAATCTCGGGGTCGAATACATTCGCCCTGACCTATGGCGCCAAGCATGCCACCATGGCACGCACCGAGTTTGGCGCGCGCGTCGACAGGTCGCTCGCGCTTGACGGCTCCATTCTCACGCTGCGTGGCCGTGCCGCCTGGGCGCACGACTTCAATTCCGACCGCAGCATTGCCGCGACATTCCAGACGCTGCCCGGCGCGAGTTTCATCGTCAACGGCGCCATGCCATCGCGCGATGCTGTGCTGACGGGCGTTTCCGCCGAACTTGCGTGGCTCAACGGCATGTCGGTCGCCGCCACCTTCGATGGTGAATTTTCCGGCACGACCGCGAGCTATGCCGGAAAGGGCGTGCTGCGGTATCAGTGGTGATCCAGACGCGCCGGGACCTCACATTTATGCCTTGAACACCGTGCCATGCTGTCCTGCGTCATGACGCCTGCACCGACGTTACGTTGTAACATCGACTTCAAGTTCAATGCGTGTTAGGCAGCCGCTTCATCGCTTGCGGAGATTTCGTGTTCGCTACGCCGAATCAGCCAGGAACCAGCCGCCTGCGCACATCGCGCGGGGTCGCAGCGCTGTGCGTTTTGCTGGTCTATCTGCTGGCGGGTGCATTGCACGGCTTTTGTCATCTTGACGTCACCACGCCAACGCCAGGCGCAACGGTGATCTCCATGCCGGTGACGGCGGACAGTCATGATTCTGGCAAGACGCTGGCGGCAGATCACCATTGCCATGGCTGCTTCTCGGTCGCGGTTCCCGCGCCAGTAATGCTCGCTGCCCGCGCCGAGCCGGTGGTGAGCGAGCCGTCGCAGCCGCAATCGCATGTTGCGAGCCTTGCGCGCAGCATCGACACGCCGCCGCCCAAACAGCTGACCTGAACATGATCGCCGGGCGCAGTGCGCCCATGTCATCGTCTGTCAGGTTGTTCTCATGTCCGTCAAAGGCATCGCCGCGCGCATCGCATGCGCGTCGGTCTGGTTGGTTAGCCCGTGGCTGGCCGGATTCTCTTACTCACAAACCCTATCGCTGCACAGCGCACTGCAGCGTGCGCTGGCCGCCAATCCGCGCCTGACGGCGGCGGAACGCGATGTCGGCATCGCGTCGGGCCAGCGCATTCAGGCTGGCGCGCTGCCCAATCCCGAATTGTCGTTCGAGCAGGACAATTCGTTTGGCTCCGGTCCCTATCGCGGCACGCGGTCGGCAGAGAGCACACTGCAGATCAGCCAGCTTTTTGAATTGTTCGGCAAGCGCGATGCTCGCATCGCCGCGGGGCAGGCCGCGCTCGATGCCTCGACGATCCAGAGGAAGGCGGTGCGGCTCGAGGTGCTGTCGGAAACTGCGATCGCTTTCATCGGCGTGCTTGGCGCCCAGCGTCGCATCCAGATTCTCGACGAACAGGTCAAGGCGATCGATGAACTGACGCCGCTGCTACAGCGACGGGTCGAGGCCGGTGCGTCGTCGGTGGCAGAAACCGGGCGCACGCAGGTGGCGTCCGATCTGGTCAAGGCGGATCGTGAACGTACCCGCGCCTCACTGGCTAGCGCACGGCGTGACCTTGCCGTGCTGATGGGCGACACATCGCCAAGGTTTTCGACGGTCGCCGGACGCTTCGACAGCACTGGCCGTCCGCCCGCTTTCGCATCGGTGATCTCAGCGATCGACGCCAACCCGCAACTCATGAAGTGGACGGCGATCTACGCCCAGCGTAACGCCGAGTTGTTGCTGGCCCGCCTGAAGCCCTATCCCGATGTTCGGCTCAGCGCCGGCTGGCGTCATTATAATGACACGGGCGATGACGCGGTGCGTCTCGGCATCTCGATTCCGATTCCGGTGCTCGACCAGAACCAGGGTAACATCCTTTCAGCGCAGGAAAACCTTGCCAAGGTGCGCGCCGAGCGCGCTGCCAGCCGTGCTGCTCTGATCGTGGTGGCGGGGCGCGCCTATGACTCCTTGCAGGGCTCGCTGCGCGAACTGGCGATCCTGCGCGACTCTGCAATTCCGAAAGCACGCGATGCATCACGCGCGATCTTTGAAGGCTACGGACAGGGCCGCTACAGCCTGCTCGAGGTGCTCGATGCCCATGCCAGCCTCACTCAGGCGCGGCTGCGCGAGCAGGAAGCACTGCAGAATTTCCACGTTGCGGTAGCGACCATCGAAGGACTGGTTGGCCATCCGTTTTCGCTGGCGCAGAGGAGCGGTCGATGAAGACCTCTTTCAAGTTCATTGTCGCAGCGCTGGTGCTGGCGGTTATTGCTGGCGTGGCCTTTAAGATGTTCGTGACGCCGCAGGCGAAAAACGAATCGTCAGGTCACACCGATGAAGCATCCGAAAGCCGCGCGCCCCAAGACGAGCATGGCGGTGACCGCATCGTCATCACCGACGTGAAGCTGGCGGCCGCCGGCGTGGTAATGCGCGAAGCGGCTAGCGCAGTGCTCAGCGATACATTGCAGCTCAATGGCGAACTGCGCGCCAATCAGGAAACCGTAGTGCAGGTGACGCCGCGCTTTCCCGGTATCGTGCGCGACATTCGCAAACGGATCGGCGATATGGTTGCGAAAGATGATCGTCTCGCGTCGATCGAGAGCAATCAAAGTCTCACGGCCTATGAACTGAAAGCACCGATCAGCGGAACGATCATCGATCGTCAGGTTTCGCTCGGCGAATACGTTTCCGAGCAGAAGCCGGCTTTCGTGGTTGCCGATCTTTCGACCATTTGGATCGACCTTTCAGTCTATCGGCAGGACATCAAGCGGGTGCGGATCGGCGACGAAGTGCTGATCGACCCCGACGACGGTGGCGGCGAGATCAAGGCGACCGTATCCTATCTGTCGCCGATCGGTGCGCGCGAGACCCAGACCGCGCTGGCGCGCGTGGTGCTGTCGAACGCCGATGGGCGGTTGCGGCCCGGCCTGTTCGTCACCGCGCGGCTGGTGCTGGCCAAGCGTGAGGTTCCGGTCGCGGTGCACGTCGAGGCCATCCAGACACTGGAGAACCGTACCGTCGTGTTCGTGCGCGAGGGCGACAAAATCGAGGCGCGTCCGGTCGAGATCGGCGAAATGGACTCGCGCCATGCCGAGGTGAAGGCCGGGCTCGAGGTCGGCGAGAGTTATGCCGCCGAGAACAGTTTCGTGGTCAAGGCCGAGATCGGCAAGGGCGAGGCCGAACATGGGCACTGAATCGGAAGCCACTCGCGCGAGGTGCCTGCCATGATCGACGCGATTCTGTCCTTCTCGATCCGCCAGCGCTGGCTGGTGATTCTGGCCGCGCTCGGTATTGCTGCGTTCGGCGCATGGAATTTCACGCGTCTGCCGATCGACGCCGTGCCGGACATCACCAACGTCCAGGTTCAGATCAACACCATCGCGCGAGGATATTCACCGCTTGAAGTCGAGCAGCGCATTACTTTCCCGGTAGAAACCGCAATGGGCGGCCTGCCCAAGCTCGATTACACCCGCTCGCTGTCGCGCTACGGCCTGAGCCAGGTTACCGTCGTGTTCAACGATGGTACTGACATCTATTTTGCGCGCCAGCTCGTCAACGAACGTATCCAGCAGGTCAAGGATCAGTTGCCGCCCGGTGTCGAGACCGCGATGGGGCCAGTCTCCACCGGCCTTGGTGAAATCTTCATGTACACCGTCGAGGCCAAAGCCGGCGCAAAGAACACGGACGGTAAGGAGTTCTCGCCGAGCGACCTGCGCACCATTCAGGACTGGATCATCAAGCCGCAATTGCGCACCGTGCCGGGTATCATCGAGGTCAATTCGATTGGCGGTTATGAGCGCCAGTTTCATGTGTTGCCGGATCCCGGTCGCCTGATGGCTTATCGGCTGGGTTTCCGGGACGTGATGACTGCGCTGGCCGCCAACAATGCCAATGTCGGCGCCGGCTATATCGAGCGCAACGGCGAGCAGTATCTGGTGCGCACGCCGGGGCAGGTGAAAACCCTCGATGAGATCCGCGACATCGTGATCGGATCGCGCGGCGGTGTGCCAGTGCGGATTCGCGACGTGGCAACGGTGAAGGAGGGTCGTGACTTGCGTACCGGCGCCGCCACCATGGATGGCGAGGAAGCTGTGCTCGGTACCGCGATGCTTCTGATCGGCGAGAATAGCCGCACCGTGGCGCAGCGCGTTGCGGCCAAACTTGGTGAGGTCGCCAAGTCGCTTCCCGAAGGCGTTGTCACCCGCACGATTTATGACCGCACGACGCTGGTAGAGGCCACCATCGCCACCGTGCAGAAGAACCTGATCGAGGGCGCGCTGCTGGTGATTGCGGTGCTGTTCCTGATCCTCGGCAACATCCGCGCGGCGATCATCACTGCGCTGGTGATCCCGCTGGCTATGCTGATCACCATCACCGGCATGGTGGAAACGAAAGTCAGCGCCAACCTGATGAGTCTCGGCGCGATCGATTTTGGGATCATCATTGATGGCGCCGTCATCATCGTCGAGAACTGCCTGCGGTTGCTCGCGCAGGAGCAAGCGCGGCGCGGACGATTGCTGACCTTGCAGGAACGATCTGAAACCATCCTGAATGGCGCGCGCGAGGTGATCCGGCCGAGCCTATTCGGTACACTCATCATCGCGGTGGTCTATCTGCCGGTGCTGACGCTGACCGGCGTCGAGGGAAAGATGTTCACACCGATGGCGCTGACAGTGTTGATGGCGCTGGCCGGTGCGTCGCTGTGCTCGATCACGCTCGTTCCGGCAGCGGTCGCGTTGTTCGTGACTGGCAAGGTTTCGGAGCATGAGAATTTTATCATGCGGGGCGCGCGGCGAATCTACGCTCCGCTGCTCGCCGGTGCCATTCGCTACCGCCGATCCGTGGCGCTCATCGCTGTCGCCGTGGTGATTGTAAGTTGTCTTGCCGCCACGCGGATGGGCGGTGAGTTCATTCCGAGCCTCGACGAGGGCGATGTGGCCGTCGCTGCGATCCGGATTCCCGGAACGAGCCTTTCGCAGTCGCTCGACATGCAGAAGGCACTGGAGCGGCGAGTAAAGCAAATTCCCGAAGTGAAGGATTTCTTTGCGCGCACAGGCACCGCGGAGGTCGCGACCGATCCGATGCCGCCGTCGATCTCTGATGGTTATGTGATGCTGAAGCCGCGCGCCGAGTGGCCGGACCCATCGCGGTCGAAGATCGACGTGGTGGAAGACATCGAGCACGCGGCGAAGGAGATTCCCGGTAGCAATTATGAAATCTCCCAGCCGATTCAGTTGCGCGTCAATGAATTGATCTCGGGTGTGCGCAGCGATGTCGGCGTCAAGATCTTCGGCGATGATCTGGATCTGCTGCTGGAAACGGCACGTCAGGTGCAGTCCGCCATCTCCGGCATTCGCGGTGCAACCGACGTCAAGACCGAGCAGGTCGCGGGACTGCCGATCCTCACCGTCAAGCTCGATCGTCAGGCGCTGTCGCGTTATGGCTTGAGCGTGGCCGATGTGCAGAACGTCGTTGAAATCGCGGTGGGCGGTAAGAGCGCTGGCAAATTGTTTGAGGGCGATCGTCGCTTCGATATTGTCGTCCGCCTCCCTGAGAATCTGCGCGAGAATCTGGATGCGATACGCGCGACGCCGATTCCATTGCCGCCGGTGGACGATGCAAGCGTCAGCGCGATACGAACATCTTTGCGCGCGGATTCCTCGGCGCCGATGCGTTACGTTCCGTTGTCGTCCGTCGCGGTGGTTGATGCGACACCGGGGCCAAATCAGATCAGCCGTGAGAACGGCAAGCGCCGCATCGTTGTTACCGCCAATGTGCGCGAGCGCGATCTTGGTTCGTTTGTGGCTGAAGCGCAGCAGGCTGTCGTCGACAAAGTGAAACTGCCGGCGGGCTACTGGATCGGCTGGGGCGGTCAGTTCGAGCAACTCGTGTCGGCAACTGAGCGGCTCACAATCGTGGTGCCGGTGGCGCTGCTCCTGGTGTTCATGCTGCTGTTCATGAGTCTGGGCTCGGTGCCCGATGCACTGTTAGTGTTCAGTGGCGTGCCATTGGCACTGACCGGCGGCATTGCTGCGTTGCTGCTGCGCGGGCTGCCGTTGTCGATCAGCGCAGGCGTCGGCTTCATCGCTCTCTCGGGCGTCGCAGTGCTCAATGGTCTTGTCATCATCGCCTTCATCGAGCGGCTGCGCGCGGAAGGCAAGCCGTTGCTCAAGGCGGTGCATGATGGTGCGTTGACGCGACTGCGGCCGGTGCTGATGACGGCTTTGGTGGCGTCGCTCGGATTTGTGCCGATGGCGCTTGCCACTGGCGCAGGCGCCGAAGTGCAGCGGCCGCTCGCGACCGTAGTCATCGGGGGCATTATTTCGTCAACAGTGCTGACGCTTCTGGTCCTGCCTGCGCTCTATGTGTTGTTTCGAAAAGAGACAGTGCAGACAGAGTGACAGTTGAGTGACGCGAGATGTGCCGATGCCGCAGTGCGATGATGCGACGTCGGTGCACGTGCAAATTGATCTGACGCAATGACAGCGGCAGGATAACCGGCGACCATCGGCAGGTGTTAGGGATCCGGGCCGCCGACGCACGCATGATAATGGCCCGAGACGACTATGCTGCTAAGGCGTGAGCGTCTGATCAAACTCGAAATCGGGGATGATAGTCATGGGGCGATGGATTGCAGAGAAGCTTCAGCAATGGCTGATTCTTGTGCTGGGCGTGGTGGTGATCGGCGGTAGCATTGCGATTGGCGCAATGTTCCAGTCCGCTCCCGGCCCGACCCAGCCCGTCGAGGTTGTCGCTGCGCAGGGTGATGCGGCCAAGTCGTCGGCAGCACCGCCAGCTGCAGCACCCACTTCCGCGCCATCGCCGCAGACCAATGCGGCGCCGAAGACAGCATCCGACAGCAAAGCAGCAACGACTGCGCCTGTTAGCAAGGTTGCACCCAGTGACAGCAGCAAGGCAATGGCCAGGGCGGATTCCAAGCCGCCTGCCGATATCAATGCCAAGGCCGGCAATGCCGCACCCGCAAGCCAGGTAACGCAGGCGGCGCCACCGATGACTCACAATCATGCGGCCGCCGCCCCGACCACCGGACAATCCGCTCCACCTGCAGCGACCCCCGCCGCGCTGACTGGCGACGCTGCGGCTGGCCGTCAGGTCTTCCGCAAATGCCAGGCCTGCCATTCGCTTGATGCCGGCAAGAATGGATTAGGGCCATCGCTCGCGGGAATTGTCGGCGAAAAGGCTGCTGCTGTTCCGGGATACAATTTTTCGTCCGCGATGAAGGCGAGCAATCTGACCTGGGATGAGGCGACACTCGACGCCTATCTCGCCGATCCGCAGAAGGTGGTGCCCGGCAACAAGATGCCGTTCCCCGGCCTCAAGACCGAGCGCGAACGTAGCGCGGTGATCGCTTTCCTCGCGGCCAATTCCAAGCCCGGTGGTGCATCCACTGCCGCGCCCGCAGCAACAGCCGCGCAACAAGCTCCGGGCGCTGCACCGGCTCTGACGCCCGTACCAGCGCAGGCGACACCACCGGCATCCGCCGTGCCGGGATCGAACTATGTTCCGGGGTTGCGCTATACGTTGCGCTCCGGCATCGCCGAAGGCCGCATGGTGTTCATCGGCGTCGGCGGTTCGATCGACGGTCAGGTCAATCCGCTGCTGTCGGCTGCCGAAGGACAGGTTGTGCAGGTCACACTGATCAACGGCGAAGGCGCAGAGCACGACATCGTCTTTGCTGATCAGGGACCGGCGGGCACCTCGTCGCACATCGTCGGCAAGGGCGCGAGCACGAGCATCGCGTTCGTCGCCTCCAAAGCCGGCGACTATCTTTATTATTGCAGCGTGCCGGGACACCGGCTTGCCGGCATGGAAGGCAAGTTCCTGATCACGCCGCAGCCGCCGCCGCAGACCGTGGTCGAGGCCGATATTTCGCAGAAACCCACCGATGTGCCTGCGCCGATCGGCAAGCGTGGACCGCAGACGGTGCGGGTCGATCTCGTCACTGTCGAGCTTGAAGCGCGACTCGCAGAAGGCACGACGTTCGGTTACTGGACCTTCAACGGCAAAGTACCGGGTCCGATGCTACGTGTCCGTGTCGGTGATACGGTGGATGTGCATCTGAAGAACGCCGACGGCAGTTCCATGCTGCACTCGGTCGATTTCCATGCAGCCACCGGCCCCGGCGGCGGCGCTGCATCGACCCAGACCAATCCTGGCGAGGAGAAAAGCTTCAAGTTCAAGGCGCTGACGCCTGGCCTGTTTGTCTATCACTGCGCTACGCCGATGGTTGCCCATCACATTGCCAATGGCATGTACGGACTCATTCTAGTGGAGCCCGAGGGTGGCCTGCCGCCGGTTAATCGCGAGTACTACGTGATGCAGGGCGAGATCTATACCGACGGCGCGTTCGGTCAGCACGGCAGTCAGGAGTTCAATGTCGAGAAGCTGCTGAACGAGCGCCCGGAATACTTCGTCTTCAACGGTTCGGTTGGCGCATTATCCAAGTTCCATCCGATGGAGGCGAAGGTGGGCGAGACTGTCCGCATTTATTTCGGTGTCGGAGGCCCGAACTTCACCTCGTCATTCCATGTCATCGGGGAAATCTTCGACAAGGTCTACAATCTCGGCGGCGTGACCAGCGAACCGCTGCACGGCATCCAGACCGTGACGGTGCCGGCCGGCGGCGCGGTGATCACCGAGTTCAAGGTCGACGTTCCAGGCAACTACACACTTGTCGATCATGCGCTGGCGCGGGCCGAGCGCGGATTGGTCGGCATCCTTCATGTCGAAGGGCCACCGAACACTGAGATATTCGACGGCAAGGTTGAGCCCGGATCCGGGCACTAGCCCGCATCCGACCATTATATTTCATGCCGGTCGCGTTTCTCGCGGCCGGCATTTTCATTTCGGCTCCATGGTTCGGTCGTAGCTGATTGGGTCGACACGCTCGCTCCTGTATGTGAAATTATTGGTTGCGATTTCATTCTCGGACATATCGTCAGGGGCGCATGGGGCAAGTCATACACGATCTTCCATTGCCTGCGGGCATCCGCACGCGGATGGTCGCGGGGATCAATGGCCTGACGATGCATATGCTCGAAGCGGGCGATGCAAGCCAGCCTTGCGTCCTGTTGCTGCATGGGTTTCCCGAGCTCGCCTATAGCTGGCGCAAGGTGATGCTGCCGCTGGCGCAAGCCGGATATTACGTCGTCGCGCCCGATCAGCGCGGTTACGGGCGCACAATGGGGTGGGACGCCAACTATGACGGCGATCTCGGCTCGTTCCGGATGCTGAATCTGGTGCGCGATGCGCTGGGACTTGTGTCTGCACTCGGCATTCGATCAGTGGCCGCCGTCGTTGGTCATGATTTCGGCTCGCCGGTCGCGGCGTGGTGCGCGTTGGTGCGACCGGATGTGTTTCGCGCAGTCGCATTGATGAGTGCGCCGTTCGGAGGTCCGCCGGCGCTGCCTTTCGATACAGTGAAGAACGGCGACAAACCTGCCGCGACAGATTCGATCCACGCCGATCTCGCGGCGCTGGCGCGGCCGCGCAAGCACTATCAATGGTTCTACTCGACCCGCGAGGCCAATGACGATATGTGGCATGCGCCGCAAGGCGTGCATAATTTTCTGCGTGCCTATTATCATGTGAAGAGCGCCGACTGGCCCAATAACAAGCCTTATCGGCTCGCCGCATGGTCGGCAGACGAACTGGCGAAGCTGCCTGAATACTATGTGATGGATCGCGACAAGGGCATGGCGGAAACCGTCGCGCTCGACATGCCGTCAGCCGAACAGATTGCCGCCTGCCGCTGGCTACCGGATGACGAGCTTCGCATCTACAGCACCGAGTATGGCCGCACCGGGTTTCAGGGCGGGTTGCAGTGGTATCGCTGCGCCACCGATCTTGCCTTTCAAGCGGAGCTTCAACTGTTCTCGGGCCGCACCATCGATGTGCCATCATGTTTCATCGCGGGTCGCAGCGACTGGGGAGTCTATCAAGTTCCGGGAGCATTCGAAGCGATGCAGACGCGCGCCTGTATGCGCATGATCGGTTGCCATCTGGTCGATGGCGCCGGGCATTGGGTGCAGCAGGAACAGCCTGAACAAGTCAGCGATCTGTTACTCGCATTTTTGCGCAGGGCGTCCGAGCCCGTTTCATCAATGATGGGGAACGAACGATGATCCGCCTCGCTCTGATCGCAACTTGCCTGCTCGGTCTTGTGGCGTCCGCATCGGCGGATGATTACGCCAGCCAGATCAGTCGCTATCGTCGCGCCCATGGCCAGTCCACCGTGAAGGCGGACGCGCATCTCGCTGCCATTGCGCTGCATCAGGCGAAGGCGATGTCAGCAGCCGGCAAGATCAGCCACTTTGTCGCCGGCAGTTTCGTGTCTCGCATTGGCAAGTTGCGCGACGGCAAGGCAGCGGAAAATCTCGCGGCCGGATCCCTCACCTTTCGCGAAACATTGAAACAGTGGGAAGACAGCCCGGGCCATCGCGAGAACCTCCTGATGCCGGGCGCGCGCAAGGTTGGCGTCGCTTCGGTGAAAAATCCGGGTTCGCCCTATCAGATGTTCTGGGCGATGGTCATTACGGACTAGTGACGGAACCACCAGCCAGCCTACATGGCATCGAACATTGCGAAACAAATTGCATTGGCTTGCATCGCGCTGCGGGGCTGTGGATCAATCCGGGTGCAGAGTACTTTCTGTTCGTGACGGCAACGGCTAATAAGGTCTCTGCATGGGGTTCAAATACGCAGATCAACAGCCTGCGCCTCAATCGCGCAACGGACTGTGGATGGCAGTTCCTGCGCTGTACGCGCTTGCAGTTTTGCTACTGACGTCATCGGCTGCGCGCGCTGCGGAGGGCGGTTCCGCTCATGCCGCGTCGGAATACATTCTGCTGATCCAGATTGCGCTGCTGGTAGTGGTCGGGCGCGGACTCGGCGAGATCATGCAACGCATCGGTCAACCCTCCGTGATCGGAGAGCTGCTTGGTGGCCTGATCCTCGGCCCGTCGTTGCTTGGCTGGGTCTGGCCTGAGGCGCACAGCTTCGTGTTTCCCGGTACGCCGGAACAAAAGGCGATGATCGGCGGCATCGCGCAGTTTGGCATTTTGCTTCTTCTGCTGCTGACCGGCATGGAGACCGATCTCAAATTGGTGCGCAAGGTCGGACGCGCCGCTGCGGTAGTCTCGGTCGCGGGTATCGTTGTTCCGTTCGCATGTGGCTTCACGCTCGGTGAATTCCTGCCCGAGCGATTGCTGCCGCATCCCGAAGCGAGGTTCGTGGCGTCGCTGTTCCTTGGTACGGCGCTGTCGATTTCGTCCGTGAAGATCGTTGCCGTCGTCGTTCGTGAAATGAATTTCATGCGCCGCGATGTCGGTCAGATCATCGTCGCGACCGCCATTATCGACGATACGCTTGGCTGGATCATGATCGCCGTGATCTTCAGTCTTGCGTCCCAGGGGACGGTTGATATCCCCTCGATCACCAAGGCTATCCTCGGCACGCTGCTGTTTCTTGCGATCAGCTTCACCATCGGCCGGCGCTTCGTTTTTCAGATCATCCGTTGGGCGAACGATACACTGGTTAGCTCCGGCGCAGTGATTACCGTGATCCTGCTGTTGATGAGCGCGATGGCCGCCATCACCCATTTGATCGGCGTGCATACCGTGCTTGGTGCATTCGTTGCCGGTGTGCTGGTCGGGCAATCACCGATTCTGACCCGTCAGATTGATGAGCGGCTACGCGGACTCATCACGAGTCTGTTCATGCCGGTATTTTTTGGTCTCGCCGGCTTGAGCGCCGATCTCACGGTATTGAAGGATCCATATCTGCTCGTCCTTACCGGAGGGCTGATTCTGATCGCCAGCGTCGGCAAATTCGGCGGTGCGCTGATTGGCGGTACGATCGGTGGGTTGAGCGGGCGTGAATCGTTGGCGCTTGCCAGCGGCATGAATGCACGGGGCTCGACCGAAGTGGTGATCGCTACCATCGGCCTGTCGATGGGCGTTCTCAGCCAGGACATGTTCTCGATGATTGTGACCATGGCGGTGGTCACAACCATGGCGATGCCGCCGATGCTGCGCGCCGCGCTGGCGCGGCTGCCCTTCGACGAGAAAGAGAAAGCCCGCCTCGAACGAGAGGAGACCGAGGAGAACGGCTTCGTCGCCAATCTGGAGCGCATGCTCCTCGCGGTCGATGGCAGCGCCAATGCCAAGTTTGCCGCGACGATCGCCGGGTTGCTGGCGGGCGCGCGTGGTGTCCCGATCACCGTGCTCAACCTCGGTACCACGCCGGAGAACGAAGTCGACAAGGAAGAGACCCACGAGGCCGCAGTCAAGAAAGCGGCCAAGGCCGCGTCCGACGCCGATCCGGAAACCGATACCCGCAAGGTCGATGTCACCACTTACGACAGCCGGAAAGAAGCGCGCGTGGCGGTCGCCGATGAAGCGCGAAAAGGCTTTGATCTGCTTCTGGTTGGGCTGGCATCGACCATGAACGGCAACGGTGAGTTCAGTCGTGAGGTCAACGAAGCCGCCGCCGGTTTTGAGGGACCCCTGGCGCTGGTGGAGGCCAAGGCGGAGCATCTTGATCGTCCCCAGAGCAATGCGTTCCGCATTCTCGTGCCGGTGTCGGGGAGCGCGGTGTCGCGGCGCGGTGCCGAGGTCGCGATTGCGCTGGCGCGCGCCAGCGGCTGGTCGGTCCATGCCCTTTATGTCTCGACCACCCGGGACAGCGGCGGCTATCGCAGCGCCACCGGCGCAGCCCTGTTCCAGGAGGAAAGCATTCTCAAGGACATCGTATCGCTCGCCAGCCGTTACGGCGTCGATGTCGTCACCTCGATCCAGGCCAATATCGTTCCGGAAGAGGCGATCCTGCGCGAGATTCTGCGGTCTCGTTCAAATCTTGTGGTGATGGGGGCCGATCGCATCCGAAGCGATACGTTAAATTTCGGCGGAGTGACTTCCGCGATCCTGCAAAGGTCTGAGGTCTCTGTGGTTCTGGTCTCGGGCGGGGAGCCGGCCAATCGATCCCCCCGCTAGCGGGCAGACCTCGGTTTGGCGCCGGTATCGGGCTCCCGCCGACCTGAATAACCATTTCTTAATCATGCCTTTTGGCAACGTCGGCCCAGCCAGACGGAAATCCCTTTCGGCAGGACCTGACCGTCCAAGAGTGTGTCCGAATTACAACGCCAAAAAGGAAAGAGCGTCACCGGGTATATGAAGGGAAACCGGAGGCCGAGTTGTTTATTTCTGATTCACTTACGGGCTTTAGGACTCACGTCATCAACTTGGGGAGTTTTCCATGCGTATTCGTGTTGCCGGACTGTCTTTCGCTGCTGCCATGCTGGCGGCCACCTCTTCATTCGCTGCCGACCTGCCGGCGCGCACCTACACCAAGGCTCCGGCGCCGGTTTATGC
>JBIQLC010000022.1:0-73206 GCA_044464625.1 Afipia sp.
AGGTTGCCGCCATGGAACCACAGCGCTTCCTGCTGGGTCGGCTTCCACATGTTGCGTTGTTCGCCTTCCCACGGGCCGGGGTCCTTGGTGGTGCTCGATCCAAGCCCCCAGACCTTGCCGACCTTGTCCGCGACCTCCTTCGAAATGAGATCGGCGGCCCAACCGTTCATCGAGCCATAGCCGGTGGCATAGACCACGAGATCCGCGGGCAGTTCGGTGCCGTCCACGAACTTCACGCCGGTCTCGGTCAGTTCCTGCACCGCCGCGCCCTTGCCGCTTTTCAGCTTGATCGAACCGTCGATGACGAGATCGCAGGCGCCGACGTCGATGTAATAGCCGGAGCCGCGGCGCAGATACTTCATGAACAAGCCAGAATTATCGTCGCCCCAGTCGTGCATGAACCCGACCTTCTCCAGGGCATCATAGAAATCCTTGTCCCTTTCGCGCATCTGCGCGTAGAGGGGAATCTGGAACTCATGCATGATCTTGTAGGGCAGCGAAGCGAAGATCAGGTCCGCCTTGCGCGTGGTCATGCCGCTTTCCACCGCCTGCTCTGAATAGAGCGCGCCAAGACCGATATCCATCAGGGTATCCGACTTGACGATGTGCGTGGACGAGCGCTGCACCATGGTGACGTCCGCACCGCCTTCCCACAGCGCCGCGCAGATGTCGTGCGCGGAGTTGTTGGAGCCGATCACCACCACCTTCTTGCCGCGATATTTTTCCGGTCCCGGGTGAGTCGAGGAATGCTGCTGTTCGCCCTTGAAGATATCCTGCCCCTTGTAGGTCGGCCAGTTCGCCTTGCCAGACATGCCGGTCGCCAGCACAAGCTGCTTCGGCTTGAGGGTGATCTCCTTGCCCTCGCGCTCGACGACAACGGTCCATTCCTTGGCCTTGTCGTCGTACCTGGCCGACTTCGCCGTGGTGGAGTTCCAGTAATTGAGCTCCATCACCTTGGTGTACATTTCCAGCCAGTCGCCGATCTTGTCCTTCGGCGCGAACACCGGCCAGTTCTTCGGAAAATCGATATAGGGCAAGTGATCGTACCAGACCGGGTCATGCAGACAGAGTGACTTGTAGCGCTTGCGCCAGGAATCGCCGGCGCGCTCGTTCTTCTCGATGATGATCGTCGGCACGCCGAGCTGCCGCAAACGTGCGCCGAGCGCGATGCCGCCCTGCCCGCCGCCGACGATCAGCGCATAGGGCTGCTGCGAATAGCCGAGCTCGGTGAGTTCGTGATCGCGCTCATCGCGCCAGGTTTTGCGATCCTTGCCATGGCCGTGTTTGGCGCCGAGCGGGCGGGTGAATCCTGACTTCTCTTCATGTCCCTTGAGTTCACTCATGGTCGTGAGCAAGGTCCAGATGCGTCCCTCCTTCAACCGCAAATGACCATATCCCCGCGCGACATTGGTCTCGAACTGGATCCAGCTCTCGACGATGCCGCCGGTCTCAGTGGCCGCCTCGCCATCGGCGATGCGCCACTTCGATGGCCTCGTGTCGGCCAGGCGCGCCTTGAGCATGGCGCGAACCTGATCCTTGCCTTCCAGCGTCTTGATGTTCCACGTGAAGGTGACGAGATCGCGCCAGTAACAGTCGGCCTGGAACAATGCGAGCGCACGTTCGATATCGCCTGCCGACAACGCGGCATCGAGTTCACCGAGCACCGCCGTAACCGTTCCGTCCGGAGCCTTGGTCAGCATGATTGTATCCTCCCTGAGCCGGTCCGGGCTTACGCTCCGGTTCCGGCGTGCTGATTGCGAGGTCGAGTTCGCCTCTGCCAACTTGGGAGCAAGCCTCGTGCCACGGCGGCGTTTTACGGAATCGTCTTGCTTTTCCTCACGTTAGGGTGAGCGCTGGATCGCGAACACTGTGGCGTGATGCAACAGGTGTTGCACGCAACAAACTTGATCGGCGACGAAATCCGGGCGACACTTTCCTTAATCAGAAACGCAGAAAATCCGGGGGAAACACGAGGAGATTGCTGCCGTGAGCGCGGAGCAAGCTGCCCACATCGACGAACTCGTGCGTGTCGCGGTCGGCCAGACCAGCGCGCGCGATACAATCATCCATCAGTCGTGGGTGCGTTGTGTGTCCGAGCACAAGCTCGATCCGGTGGTGCTGCGCGACGCCTGCATCGTGACCTCGGGACGGCTGCGCGAACATCGCGACGCCATGGACGAATTTCTCCACACCGCACGGTTCGGTGTGGAGATGCTCTATCGCCAGATCGCGGGACTTGGCTACGTCCTGCTGCTCACCGATGCCAAGGGCATCACGGTGGATTTCATCGGCGATCCGACGTTCAACAACACCCTGCGCAAAGCCGGACTTTATCTCGGCGCCGACTGGAACGAGCCGCACGCGGGAACGTGCGCGGTCGGCACCTGCATCGCCACCGAAGAAGCGCTGACGGTGCATCAATCCGACCATTTCGATGCGACCCATATTCCCCTGACCTGCACCGCCGCACCGGTGTTCGATCCCAGCGGCAAGCTTGCCGCGGTGCTGGATATCTCCGCCTTGCGTTCGCCCGAGCCAAAGGCCAGCCAGTTCCTCGCGCTGCAGCTGGTGAAATCGTTCGCCCACAAGATCGAGAACGCAAACCTGCTGAACCGCTTCCGGCACGAATGGATCATCAAACTGTCCGGCTCGGCGGAGTTCGCCGATGTCGATCCGGATTACGTGATGGCCGTCGACAGCGACGGCCGGATCATCGGCTTCAACAATCGCGCGCGGCAGCTCCTGGCGCGCGAACTGAGCAAGCGACCCGACATTCGCCTGCGCGCCGATGGCTTCGGCGTGTCCGATATTTTCGATTGCACCGTCGACGATCTGCCGCGCTTTGCCCATTCGCGGCCGACCGGGCAGCGCACGCTGCGGCTGGCAAACAGCGGCGCGACGCTGTTCGCGCAGACCCTGCCGCCGCCGAACAAGCTGGCCTCGCCCGCTGCTTCGCGCAGCGAGTCCGCGTTGCCAGCGCCGCTGCGCAACCTGTTCCGCGGCGATCAGGCGATGCATCACATGGTGACGCGCGCCGCCAAGCTCATCAACACCCAGATGGGCCTGCTCGTCACCGGCGAGACCGGCACCGGCAAGGAGCATTTCACCAAGGCGCTGCACGCCGTCAGCGCGCGGGCCGGCAAGCCGTTCGTTGCCGTGAACTGCGCCGCCCTGCCGGAAAGCCTGATCGAAAGCGAACTGTTCGGCTATGAACCCGGCGCCTTCACCGGCGCGAAAGCCCACGGCAAGCGCGGGCTGGTGCTGGAAGCCGATAGCGGCACCTTGTTCCTCGACGAAATCGGCGACATGCCGATCTCCTCGCAGACACGACTGCTGCGGGTTCTGGCGGAACGCGAGGTGACACCGGTTGGGCGCACCCGACCGGTGGCGCTGAACATCCGCGTCATCGCGGCGACCCACCGCGATCTGGTCGCGCTAGTGAAGTCCGGGCAATTTCGCGAGGACCTCTATTTCCGGCTCAATGGCGCGGTGCTTGCGCTGCCGCCGCTGCGCCAGCGTACCGACCTCGAATGGTTGATCGATCAATTGCTGGACCGGCTTTCGGCGACCCACAAAACCCGTTACGCCCTCACCGGCAGCGCACGCGCCGCGCTGTTGAAATATCAATGGCCAGGTAACATTCGCGAATTGATCAATGCACTCGATCATGGCTGCGCCCTGTCCACCGATGGCACCATCGATCTCACCGATCTGCCGGATGGCATCGCCCATGCCGCACGCGCGTCCGTCAAAAACGGCGAGCCGCCGACTGCCGCGGCTCGCCATGCCGAGGAACTGCTGAAAGCGCTGCGCAACAATCGCTGGAACGTGTCACGCGTGGCGCGCGAGCGCGGCGTCGATCGCTCCACCATTCACCGCCAGATCGTGCGATACGGCATCACGATGCCGAAAAATATGACCTGAGCGCAGTGGTTCGCAGCCTGTATGACGTCACTGATTTGGCCAGTCAGCGAGCAGCACATCAGCAACAGATCGAGCAGCCTGCAAATCTGTTCCGGTTGACGGAAATTTGGCGCGCCATTCAGAATGAGACTGCGAACCCCTCAATTCCAGAACGAGCTATATATTTTTCAGGCTGCGCACGTTTCGGTTACTGTCGGGCACGGGCAATGGGAGCGTCATGAACAACCGGAATGATCACGGATCGATCATTCGAACCCCTGCGCATTCCAAATCAGTTCGGCTGTGACGCGGTCTGTTTCACGCGCGCGCTGCAGAAATCGATGCGCGGCGCGCTCCTCTGAGCAGCCTCTGCACAATGCCGCCAGATGGGCATAGGCAATCGCCCGATATGTCGTGGGAACGCGCGAGAAATCCGGATGCCCGATAGCTTCCTCGAGGCTGCCCCGAGCCGCATTGCCTCGGCCGAGAAATGACGGGAAATTGGCGTAGGCAATGCCGCGCAACAGCAGGATTTCCAGATCGCCCGGCACCTCGTCCCCGTCGCACGCGGACTTTGCGACGCCGAAGCGCCGCTCATAGGCATTGTCCAGCAACTCCGAAGCGGCCTTGGCGTATTTGAGCTTGATCCAGGGCAGGATCGCCGCACCGGCCTTCATGCCGTGGAGGCTGCCCAGATAGGCCGTGGCGACCAAATGTTCCCTGTTCGCAGACAGAAAGCCGTCGGCGATCGCCAGCGCCCGATCGATCTCGCCCGGATCGAGGCGCGCCCGTTCGAAAGCCTCGCGAATATCCTTCATCCGGCATCCGCCTTCATCATCGGGATTCGTCGCATCGGCTGCGATCTCGGAGCCTGACCCAAAAGCATCATCAGGTCCGCCGGCAGCAGGCAAGGTTGGCGCAAAACCGGGTCGAACGCTGCGATCTGCGCTTCGACATCACAAACAAGATCAGCACCGCGACCGATCGCCGTGCGCCAGATCACGCGCACCGGCGTGGCGGTCACGATGCCGCTCGACAATGCGAGCGTGTCGCCGACAAAAGAAGGACAATGATAGGTGGCCCGGATATCCCTGATCACGAACAGAACGCCAAATCGGGCCCTCATCCCGACCACCGGCACACCCAACGCCTTGAGGGCGCAGTTTCTGCTCCGCTCCGCCATCTCCACGTACCGTGCATGATAGACGATGCCGCCGGCATCCGTGTCAGCATAAGCCACATCGTAGAGCAATGTATCCGCGGACGCATCGGCCGTTTCGATGTCCGACATTTTCACAGACATCGGAGCCCTCACCTGAGGTCGAGAAACCGTAACGAAAAACAGTATCTGGCGATAACGCTCGCGACCACGAGTTCGATCCACGACAGCGGTGGCTCGACCAGAAGGTCGGCGAATGTCGCGAGATTGAGATTTGCGAAGGCGTGCCAGAAGAACACGAAAGACGATAGCCAGCTCAACGTTCCCGCGATGATCGCGGATCGCAGGCTCGCTCCGAACACTTGCGAATAGAGCCAGTAGTACAACACGGTCATCGCGGCGAGCATGGTGTCCCACACGCCCCAGCTGATGAAAACGGGAAGGTTCATCGGCGCCACATCGGGTACCATGGATAAAGAGTCCCGCAGCATCGGCCTGACGAAGAGAAAGTAGCGGAAGTTCTCCGAGGCGTGAATCCACATGCTGACAGCAAAGACGATGACAACGTAGGCGCGCAGCGGAAACCGCACGCTGCCGCGGCACCCGGATGATCCTGTTGCTGGGATATCGACCATGGCTTTCCTCCGGTTAACCCCGCCCATCGGGCGGGCGCGATACGATCATCGCGGCATGAGGACCTGTGATGTCGCTCCCCATCACCAGGACATGGCCGACGGCGCCTTGCTCTTTGCAGTTCGTGCCCGCAACTGCTGGCGGGCGAACAGGGTGACCATGCTTCAGAAGCTGAATCGCCGCAGCGATATTGAATAGCGCGCCGGCGGCGGGCAGCAGGCCAACCTGCCCGACAACGGAATGCACTGGCGGCGTGTTCTCACCAAAAACAACACGTAGCGCCGCGAGTTCTGCGGCCTGGGCTGCGGCTGTCCACGATCCCGTCGCGATAACGGCGCCGATGTCATCGGCATGGAGCCCAGCGCGTTGCAAGCAAAGCCGCACCGCGCGGGCCAGTCCCTCGCCATCGCGCCGGCCGCCCGCAAGCTTGGGATCCTGCGTCTCGACGACAGAGGACAGCAGCGCGAGGACGTCCGCGTTGCGTGCCCGCGCCGTATCGAGCCGTTCTAACATCAGAGCAGCCGCGCCTTCGCCGTGATTGAAGCCGCCTGCTCCGTCGAAGGGTGTGGCGCGCGAGGGGCGGACAAGACCATTCATCGCTGCGTAGAAATCAAGCAGCTTCGGCGTCACCTCATCGCAACCCGCGACAATCACCCGCTCCTGCCGACCGCGATTGACCAGCATGTAACCATAAGCCGCCGCTGCCAATGAGCCGGCGAGCGAGGTGTTATATCCTTTCAAGCCATGGGCGATGGACACCTGCCCGCCGATCGCATTCATCGTCGTCATCGAGAAGTGCTGCGGGCTCGCGAGTTCGGGCGTTCCACCGCTGACGCTTTCGAGGAAGCGTTCCATATTGCGTTGAGCCGCATTGACGATCCCCATGATAAGACCGCATGGCGCGCTCTGCCCGCCATCAAGACCTGCTTTCGCCTCATGCGTCGCCTCGATGGCAAAGCGAACCATGGGCGAGGTGCGCGTGAATACTTTCAGGCGCGGATCGGAGAATGCGAAGTTCGGAACCCTTGCCACCGGGCGCGCGATATCCGAATCCGCAACCTGAAAACTTTCTCCTGCAACAAATCCTTCGGCGAAGCGCGAAAGGCCGATGCCGAGTGCGCTGACCACACCCACGCCGGTGATGGCGACGGACTGCACGGACGCTGCGCGCACGGGCGTCTCCCCCGGCTGCAGGTCGAGGATGGTGGACGCATTGTTGCCGCCGAACGCGTAGTTGTTGCATACGAACCGGCGCACAGCCTGTTTTCGCGGTGCGTTGGGGACGTAGTCGAGATCCGCGCAACCCGGGCGAAGGCCTTTGAAATTGACGGTGGGCGGGATGTGGCCCTCACGTGCGACGACTAGCGTCGCGATCATCTCGATGATGCCGCTCGCACCGAGCGTATGTCCGAGAAAAGATTTCGACGAACTGACCGGAACACTCGAACCGAACAGCCGCGCCATGGCCTGCGATTCAGCCGCGTCATTGGCCTCGGTGCCGGTGCCGTGCGCGGAGACATAGTCAATATCACGCGGTTCGAGACCGGCATCCGCCAGCGCCATGCGCACGGCGGTTTCGATGCCCCGGCCGTCGCGATCTGGAGAGGTCGCGTGGTAGGCATCTCCCGACAACGCATAGCCGGTCACTTCGGCGATGGCGGAAGCGCCGCGCCGTGCCGCCAGCGCGGCATTCTCGATGACAAACACGCCCGCGCCTTCGCCGAGCGTGATGCCGATCGGCTCGCTGAAAGGCGCGGTATGGCTTGCGGACAGCGCACTCAGGCTGTTGAACCCAGCCATGATGCCATGGGACACGTCATCGGCACCGACTACGACCACGAGGTCGGCGCGATCGTCGCGGATGAGATCCATCGCATGGCCGACCGCCGCCGTGCTCGACGCACAAGCCGAGGAGAAGCTGATGCGTGGCCCCTTGGCCGCGACGCACGCTGCAACAACGCTAGTGACATGGGCGATCGAGGTCGCGGCCAACTTGCGCCGGTCGATCTCGGCGATCGTTCCCGCCCGGGCGACTTCCTCAAGGCGCTCGATGCCGCTATTGGACGTGCCGACAATCACGGCGATGCGCTCCGGCGCATGGTCCCCCCATGCGATCCCGCTGGCTGCCTTGGCCTGCCGAAGAGCGTGCAGGGCATAGCCGGCCGTCCGCTCCGCCCACGGACGCAACGCCGCCGGTGCGGTATCGGGCGCGGCGGAAGGAAAAACGGAGGCGATGCGTCCCTTGAACTGCGAAGCGTCGAAGCGATCGACTTCGATCATGCTCTTTTGCCCGGCCAGAATCGCGCCCTTCAATTCATCGAGCGTCTGGGCCATGGGAAGGCAAACGCCCATGCCAGTAATGACCGCGCGCGTGACCTCGCTCATTTTCTGAATCCTCCATCGACCGGAACGATGGCACCGTCGAGATAGCTTGCGTCCGCGCTGGTCAGGAAGGCGCAGAGGTGCGCAACCTCCTCGGGTTCGCCGGGACGGGACTGAACGCTGCCGCGCAGCGTCGGCTCCATGGCTTTCGGCCCGAGGCCCTCGATCATGTCGGTGCGAATGAATCCGGGAAGCACAGCGGCAGCGCGGACACGCCGCTCGCGGCAGGCACGGGCGATCAGACGGGTCATGCCGACAAGGCCGGATTTGGTCGCCGAATAAGGCACCTGTCCCTCCTTCCCGGCCCGGCCGGCAAGACTGGCGACATTGACGACCACGCCCTGCGCCTGTTCGAGGAAGGGCAGCGCTGCCTGCGTGAGGCGGATCGTATTGATCAGGTTGACGGTCAGAACCTCGTGCCATTGCTCCGGCGGCAGGAGCGCGAATGGTCCGTCGCGTGTCAGTCCTGCGTTGTTGATCAGACTATCGAGGCGACCCCAGCGCCCGTGAACATGCGCGGGCAATTCCGCCACCGCTACGGCATTCGCCAAGTCGCACGGAAAAACCGCGACATCCGCGGCACCGGCGCGAAGCGCCTCGGATGCGGTGTCGCGCGCCGCATCGCCGCGCGTCGCATAGGTGAAGGCGATCCGTGCGCCGAGCTGCGCCATGCGCAAAACAATAGCGCGGCCGATGCCGCGGCTTCCTCCCGTGACCAGAACGACTTTGTTTTGCTCCACGTCGCCGCTCCCGTCAGTGGTTGCCGTCATAGACGCCGTTGCCAAAATGAACGACCGAGCCGTTCATCGGCAGCGTGTCGCGGGCGAGCCAGAACGCCAGCGTATCGGCGACATCGGCAAGCGGGACCGGCTTGAACTTCTGCGCATAGGAGCCGACGCCGGCACGCGCTTCCTGCCAAGCGGACGCTTCCACCGTCTCCCTGCAGGGCTGCAAGATCGCCGCGTTGGCGCACACACCGAACCGGGCAAGCTCCTTGGCAAGAGCGCGAATTGCTCCGATCCGGGTATGGTGCGTGATGGGCGCGCTGGGAAGCGGCAGGTAATAGGCGAAGCTATCGTCCGGCGCCAAGATCCAGACCTGCCCACGCCCGTTCTCAATCATGATGCGCGAAATCGTCTGCAGGCTCTGAAGAAAAAACGCAGCGTCTGCCGCGATGGCATCGGCGAGACGTCCGCCCGCGATCAAGCCGGCTTCATCAAGGGCGGAGGCATTGAAGATCACCGCGCTGGTCGAACTCAGCAGGCCTGCATCCATGGCCGCGATGCCTGGAGCGTGAATATGCCGGATTGATCCCGTCGTCTTCGACGGAGGTGGTGCATTGCCATCGCGTGTCCAGGCGATCACCTCAAACCCGCGATCGGCCAGCAGCGACGTTAGGGCCGGGCCAACGCCATGCCCCGCGTCGACGATCATGATCGTTCGAGTAAGATCAGACCCAGTCGTCATCGTGCCCCTCGCTCCTTAACCGACGGCAGCAAGGTCGACGACGGCATATGTCCACGAGGCGGTCTCGGCGGCGACGACGCCGACGGGCTGTCCTCCCGCCGCGATCCTGCCGGAATGAACCGCGAAATCGAGCGCCATCACCATCGCCGCGCCCGGAATGTTCGCGGTGCGGTCGCCGATGTAATACATCAGGCCGTCGAGGCCCATGACCAGTTCGGGAACGATCATCGACATCAGAGACTGATTGGCCTGTGGTACGATGATGGTGCCGTAGTCCTCGGCATTGCGCCCGCCGTTCTGCACAAGATCCGTCACCGCATTGCTGACGATCTCGGGCAATAGCCTGCTGATCACCTTGTGATTGTGCGTCGTCTGCACCGGGATCAGCTTCTTCTCGTCGGGGCCGATCAGGAGCCCTTCCTGTTCGTGCGGATGGGTCGAAATCGCGTTGCAATAGCCGATCTCGATGGCGTGCTTACGGTCCCGCAGGGCCTTGCGATCGGCGACCACCATCGCAGCTGCGCCGTCTGCGAAAATGAGACCGTTGATCATGTCAGATGAGTTCGGCGAGGCGTTCTCCAGCAGCCGTTCCGCGTAGTAGTAGGGCGACATGCATTCGGCGCCGCAGATCAGCGCCATGGTCGCCCGGCCGGAACGAATCATGGTCTGCGCCAGAATGAGTCCTTGAATGGCGGCAGCGCACCCTCCCCTCAGATCGCACAATTGCGCCCGCTCAATGCCCAGCCGGCGTTGAAGCTGGCGGGCGAGCGGCGGCATGATGACGTCCGGTGTGGCCGTCGTCGTGATGATCAGGTCGATGTCCTCGGGCCGCAGTTCCGCGTCGGAGATCGCGGCTCGCGCCGCACGCAGCGCCATTTCAGCCGTGCCGAGATCTTTCTCAAGACGGGCGCCGGTGTCCGGCGCAACGACGAAATGCCGCTGCTCGACGCCGAAGTAGCGCATGAGATCAAGCACCGGAACATGCGGAAGGCGCTCCGCGATCGCCGCATTCGTCACCGGCTCGCCGGGCAGATAGGAGCCCAAGCCGACAATGAATGTGGCCTCGTCCTGTCCTCCGGAGTGTTCGGCCCGGCAAGGGCTCACGGCAACTGGCCCTGAACGTACTGCGCCAGCGTGTTGACCGTGATGCAGTTCGTCTCAAAGAAGGTCCGGTCGAGCGCCTCGATCTTGAATCCGAACTTCTGCTGAACCGCGACCGCGACTTCCAGCGCGGCCAGAGAGTCGAGACCAAGCCCATCGACTTCGTCGAACAGCGGCGTCGCGCCACTGATCTGCTCTTTCTTGTAGCCGAGCTCGGCGAGATCGAGCCCTTCGAGAAGAATATCGTCGATGATGATTTCCTCGATCCTCGGAATATCAAGCACGGTCATGTTTCCCCCTGTTCAATTGTTTGGTGTGTCGTCGTGAGAGGTCTGGAGCGTCAGCGCAGCGCGCGCGTGCCGGGCGCCGTCGACCATAACGGAGCACTTGGCGACGAACTGACCTTCGGCTTCGCGAAAGGATTCGACGCGCGACGTAAAGCTGGCCGTCATGCCCGGAAGGACCGGACGATAGAACGCGACGGATTCGATCGCGATCGAACGGATGTCGTCGCTGGCGACGCTGCGGAGATGGTCGAAACGGTGAAGCGTCGCCAGAATCATGCCGTCAAGCAGGATCACGCCGGGAACGACCGGAAATCCCGGAAAGTGCCCCTTGAGGAAAGCCTCATCACCGAAGCTGTGGGTCAGCGAGGTCGCGGATCCTTCCTCGTCGTGGCGAATAGCGCTGCCGAAGATTTGCGAAAGACGGGTCCTGTCGAAGGCGGCCATTATCCGCCTCCCCGCGTTGCGAGGATATCGAGCGTCGAGCGGCACACCATCCGGCTCATGACATGGGCCGTGCCGGTAAAGACGTATCGCGGATACTCTCCATCGGTCCATCGAACGCAGATCACAGCCTGAAAGCAGCCTTCAGGAGGCGACGTCATGACGATGTCGCGGAGCGACGGGATGATTCCGATCTCGACGGCCGGATCGGAAAAGCGAATCAGAGCCAGCGACAGTTGCGCCATGCACTCGATTAGAAGAGACGGGCTGGTATAGGCGCCGTAGCTGAACCGGTCTTCCTCGCCGTTGAAGACCGTCACGGCAACCGCTGCATCGCGGCTCATGTGGACGATTTGATCGACATACACGAAGGGACGCGCCCATGTCGTGTTCCTGATTCCGGCCATGATGCTGCTCATCGCGACGCCCCGTGCACAGTGTCACTGGCTGGGGGCGATGAGACCTGGCTCTCCTGCGCGAGATATGTGAGCGATAGATCTGACACAGCCCAATGTCGATGAATCGTTGAAGAGAACGTCTGTGTGTCTGTATGTGATTGCCGCGATCAGCGGGAATACCAAGAAAAGAGTATGCGCCAGCAACGCGACGACTATCGCGGCCACAAGGGCTGGCCCGCCAGCGCCTGGATAAAAAGCGCCGCCGTCGCCACGACAATGAGAAACGTCATCGCCCAGACGATGCCGCGCGCACGAGCGGGCATAAAACGGTCGCCGGCATATCCAATCAACGGCAGAATCTGCATCGCATGCAGGGCGACGAAATGGGATGGGCGCAGATCGCCAACCTCGCGTGACCAGCCGAGCAGAGACATGCCGGTGGCGTCGCTCACGGAATTTCCGATCCAGTGGCTGTAGACCACGCCCGACATGTAGCCGGTCACGATCAACGTAAGGAACGGAGCGAGCAGCAGTCCGATCACAGCGCCAAGCCGCAACGCGGAGCGATCGCTATCGTGCTGCCGGAACAACAGCAGCCCCAGAACGAAGGCAGTGACCACGAGAAGCACCGCGCCGATACCCATCAGCGCATACATCCCAGTCTCGAAGGACGTGGTGAAATTGAAATGCGAATGACGCCCACGCGCAGCCTGAAAGACGATATAGACGATCTCGAAAAGGGCCGCCGCGACGGAAATCCGGACGAATCGCGACAGGGGCCGCCCGCCCCTGCTTTCCGGTGACAGAAGTTGGGCCAGAACGGCAAGCGTCACGAAATGAATCGCAAGAGCGAATGCGAATTTCAGCGGCTTCGACCAGACGCTGACGCCGTCCAGCACGCGTGTATCGATAAGCGCGGCGGGCGCGAGGACAATCATAATTGCGACCATGAAGCATGTGGTCGCAAGCCAGGTGCGCGTCGTGTCGTCCTTATCGAGCAGAAGAAGATTCGTCACGCCGTCACCCTCCGCAGGGTGGACATTGCGGCGCGCGTCGTGAGGAACAGCACAAGGCCCATTGGCGGAAACATGAACGCGACAACCAGGATGACTGCCTGAATCTGCCTCGACAGGCCGATGCGGTCCGACTGCTCGGCGATCCAGACGCCGATGAAAAAGTCGTAGGCGAGATAGTGCAGCCAGCCGGCGAGCAGGATGTCGTCATGGGCAAACAAGGCACGCACCGCGGCGATCGAGCCATAGCCGCCGCCGGAGTCGAAGAACTTCGACATCATGATACCCGCATAGATCAGGCCGAACAGGACGGGGATGCCGAATTTGGGAAAAACAATCAGGCGCGAAGCGCGATTGGGGACAAACACAAGAAGTCCCCAGCAAATGATGATGAGAAGACCGGTCAGGCTGTAGACGAATTCGAGATCAAGCGGCATGAACGCTGCCTTCCTCAATGCCCGCCTTTCGGTGCGCCGTCGCTTCGCCTGTTTGCCCGGATGGCTTCAACGCGTCGGCCAGGAGCGCCTGCGCCGCGAAAGCGCCGGACAGAGCGGTCGGTTCGATTCCACCGCCCAGCGTCATCGCCCCTGCCAGAACGAGATTGCGCACCGGCGTGCGGACCGGCAGCCCGCCTCCCGGATCCTTCAGGCCATAGATCGCACCCCCACGCGTCCAACCGTAGCGATGAAAGGTCACTGGGCTCGCTTCGCTCTGGTAGACGATGCGATCGTCGAGATCGGGGATGAATTGCCGCGCTGCGTCCAGCATGCTCACCGCGGCCTCGCTCTTACGATCGAGGTAGCTCTGCGAACGCCGAAACGACTTGAGGTTGCTTGCCACTTCCGCCGGAAACCACGTCTCTGATTCATCTGGCGGCGTCAGCTGGAACAGATCAATGGTGGCGTAGCCCGACGGCGCGCATGAAGGATCAATCGCGGTCGTACAAATCATCTCCGTGTGCAGCGCGCCCTGCTTCAGGTGAACGATGGGCGGCAGATCGACCGAACCCCGCAAGCCGAGGTGCATGCCGACGGCCGAGCACGACGGAACGATCTCCCCGAACTGTCGCAACATCAGCCGCCGTTGCGGACTGTCGTCGAGAAGGTCACGGGCCAGCACGCCCGGATCAGCATTGCAGACCACCGCGGTGGCGCGAATCGTCGTCTCCCCGCCCTTGTAGTCACGCGCGACGACGCCGCGAACGACGCCATCCTCCTGCAATACCTTCCGCACGCCGGTACGCAGGCGCACTTCGCCGCCGCGCGCTTCAATCGCCTCGGCCAAAACCTGCGCGAAGCGCCCGGATCCTCCCGCCGGATAGGCCCCGCCGAGAAAATAGTAAGCGAACAGCGGGACCATCGCGCCGACCGTAATCAGCGATGCGTCGTGGGTCCGGTACGCGGCGATCCCCTCGATCAGATCGAGAGCCGCCTTGTCTTTCACATGGCGCGTCGCCAGCATCCGCCACGGCCGTGCCACCCAGGCCGCCGCGAGCGGGTATTCCCTCGCAAAGGCCATGGCGTCGGCCGGCGTCTGCGGCGCGCCCGGAAAGCCGTTGTGATAGCGCGCGGTCGAATACATCGCGACATAGACCTGGTGAATCTCTTCGAACAGGGCGGCAATACCCGCGGCATCGTGCGGAAACTGCTCGCCCAGCCGCGTGACAAGGGCGCGCCAGTCGCGCGGCACGTCGAGACGGCGGCCGTCGTAAACGAAGCGATGATCGAGACGCAGCCACGACACCGCATCGGCAACGCCCAGCCGCTTGAGCAGCACGTCGAGTGTGCCATCGGGCCACCAGCCGGAGAAGTCATGCACGCCCGAATCGAAGCGGAACAGCAATCGCTCGCGCGTCTTTTCATCGCGCGCGCGCCGCAGCCAGTGATGGCAGAAGCCGCCCGGCCTGTCGTGCTGCTCCAGCACGATCACCCGCAGACCGCGATCCGCGAGCAACGCGGCAGCGGTCAGGCCGCCGATGCCGGCCCCTATCACCGCCACGTCGTAGGCATCGGAATCGCGGCGTGAAAAATCCGGCCGCGGCCAGGCATTGCGCTTGTCGCCGGCAGCCCGATGCTTGAGGTCCAGACGAATCCAGACCGGCGGGAGGACCGCCGAGACGATACCGCCGACAGCCAGCGGGAGCCACTGAGCCAGCATCGGCCATCGCATCGTCCATGCAAGCGAGAGCCACAGCATCAATGCAGCCCAAAGCGCGGACATTGCCATGTTGATGGTCTGAAACAGCGGCGTCTCTTTCACGTCGCGGTAGAACAGCGCGGCAAAGGGAGCTGTCCATGGCCGGCGCAGGACGACACTGCCCGCCATGCTACATGCGACAGTCAGCAGCAGGAATGGAATGGCCACGTCAGGCGACAAGAACGTCATGTCTTTATCCACGTTGATGGGTTGAGCGCTGATCTGTGGAGAGGTGCGATGCGCGATTCCGGTGCGAAGCAGCCCGAACGCCACCTTCGCCGCGCGAGTTGGCGGAGGTGCAGCGCGGGTGCTATCATTGCTAAAATAGCCAACGGATGAGCGTGGACGGGCTTCGGCGTCGTCGCTGTGCTGCGAGGAAGTCGCGAACCTATGTCCAACGATTCCGCGAGTGATCTTCCCCAGTGCGCCAATTCAGCCGCAGTCCTCTGTGTCGAGACGATGCGTCACGGCATAGGGCAATCGTTGGAAATTTGTGGATACCCTGAAATGGGTATGGGTCAGAAACGGATGATAAGAATGTTGCATCGCGCGTTTTTGGGGACGAGCAGACAGCATTGCGCCGCGATCGCGGAGGTCCGGCGAACCGCGCCGGGATACCACAATCCGGGTAGGGATTTTCGACCCGGGCAAGAGTAGACCTCGACGGTTTCGCAGCGCGCAATCCGGCGCGAATGGGGAGTTCATGAGCGACGTTCAGGATCAGGTCGAAGGCCCGGTACATATCGTCCTTGCCGAGGACGACGGTCCGGTGCGCCAGCGGCTGGCCCAGATCATCGAGCGATGGGCGGGAGGAACGCTGGTCGCGACCTGCGCAACGCTCGCCGAGACGATCGCGGCAATCGGTGCGCACCCGGTCGACCTGCTGATTACCGACCTCAAACTCCCGGACGGCAACGGCATCGAGGCCATCCGCTTTCTCGCCAGACGGCGACCCGACGCGCAGGCGATGGTCATCTCTGTGCTCGCCGATGAAAAGACCGTGCTGGACGCAATCGAGGCCGGAGCAACCGGCTACCTGCTGAAGGATGTCGATTCTCCTGACCTCATCAGCGCGATTATCGATCTGATGGCGGGGCGCTCCCCGATCTCGTCCGGCATCGCAAGAGTGCTCGTACGCCAGCTTTCGGACGACGGAAAGACGCAGCAGGAGAAAGGCCAGACGCCGAGCCTCACACCGCGCGAAATGGACGTGCTGTGGGGAATCGCGAAGGGGTTCACCTATAGCGAATTGGCTGACAGACTCGGCATCTCCCGGCAGACCGTGCCGGTTCATATCCGCAACATCTACCGCAAGCTTCAGGCCTCGAACCGCTCGGAGGCTGTCTATGAAGCGACCCGGCTCGGGTTGATCCGGTTATGAACGCTGCCATTGGCGCTGGCCGCTCCCTGATTTTTCCCTCGATCCTCCTGATCGCCCTGACGGTCGTTATCGCCGCGCTGCCCTTTTTCGTCCAGGTGCCTGATCCGACGGGCGGGTTGACGCTCGACCACGCCCGCGTGTCGATCAACGACGGACCATCCGCGGACGCAACGCTGCCGCATGTCTGGCCGTCGCTTCCATCCGACGATGCAAGCGCCGAATACGTTCTGGATTTCGTGCTCGAGAACCGGCCGGCAATTGCCCAGGACCTGTTCATCCCAACGGTTCGGCAGAGCCTGACCGCAAGCCTCAACGGAATACCCCTTTATAGTTTCAAGGAAACTCCGTGGGCCAACCTGTCGCGCGGCTACGTGATGGTCGTGCGCATTCCGCCAGGTCTTTTGTTTGCCGGAAAGAACGAACTGATCCTGACACTCACCCGCAGTGACGGCTTCGTGCCGGGCTATCTGTCAAAACTCTACCTCGACGATGCCGGAAAGGTTGTCGGAAAACCTTACCTTGCGATGCTCCTGAGCGCGCAGTCGCGCACCATCACCTTTGCCCTCCATGTCTTTATTGTGATCGGACTGCTGACCGTGTGGGCGGCCCGGCCGAGCGATGCCATTTTCCGCTGGCTTGCAATCATCGGCATCGCGAGTCTGGCGATGGTGGCTGCAGAGCTGCGAATGCTGCCCGATATCGTGCAGGCGGTGCGGCCCTACCTGATCATGCTGCTGTCGTCATTCGGCCTCATGGTGGTCGCCGTGGCGCTCGCGATCTGCGAGATTCCGAGACCCGCGTGGCTCATTTACGCCATCATCGGCATACCAATCGTTTTCATCGCCACGGTGGCAACCGGCCTGGCCCCCTATTTCGCCACGGCCGTGTCCGGAGCCATCATCGCCATCGCAGGCCACGTGACTGCGAGCATCATTCTTGGCCGCGCTTTTTTCGTCCGGCGCCAGTGGGAATATGGCCTGCTCGCCGTTCCGTTTCTTCTCACCGCATGGTTCGGTCTGCGCGACATCGCCGTGGTAACCGGCCTCGTGCCCGGCGGATTCCTGCTGTCGACCTTCGTGCGACCTCTGACGTTTCTGACCCTGCTCGTTCTTCTGATGTACCGGCTGGCCGCGAGCCTGAACAGGCTCGACCGGACCAACGACGTTTTGCGCCATCGACTGGCGGAACAACAGGCTGAGCTGTCTGCGCTCCATGAGAAGGAGAAAGTGCTGACGGGCCATGCTGTCCGGGAACAGGAGCGGCAGCGTCTCATGTATGATCTGCACGACGGCTTGAGCGGCCATCTCGTGTCGATCATCGCGCTCGCGGAGTGTGAGCCGGGCGGCGGGAAAATCGAGCGCGCCGCTCGCGAAGCGCTCGACGACCTGAGGCTCGTCATCCACTCGCTTGACCTGAGAGACACCGACCTCCCCCTGGCGTTGGCTGGTTTCCGCGAGCGACTGGCGCCTCAGCTTCGCAGGCTTGGCGTGGAACTGACATGGTCGATGGAGCAGCTGCCGGAAGTTTACGGCGTGACACCAGGCAACGCACTGTCGGTCCTGAGAATCCTGCAGGAAGCCGTCACCAACGCCCTCAAGCACGCCCGCGCGCGCGACATCGCAATCAAGGGAACGTCAGGTCCCGGCAAGACCGCCATCGTGACGGTCACCAATGACGGCCGATCATCGCCATCATCCGGCCAGGGCTACGGTCTTGCCAACATGCAACGACGCGCAAAACAACTCGGCGGCGGCGTGTCCCTGACAAAGATGGAATGCGGGGCCGAGCTGGTGCTCAGCCTGCCTTTACGACTGCCGGATGTGTAGTGTTTATCGGCTCCCGGCAGACCGCAAATGCGCAGCCAGGGTCGGCGACATGGCGCAGCTGAACAGATCCTCATAGGCAAAGAGGGTCCCGCAGCCCGGTTCGCAGTTTGCGAAACGATTGGCGCGCTCCGAGAGATTCGAACTCCCGACCCTCGGAATCGAAATCCGATGCTCTATCCAGCTGAGCTAGGAGCGCGTCGCCCGGTTATCCATGAAAATACCTTCGGTTTCAACCGTTGATGAGCGGCTGTACCGTGCTGAAATTGACCATGAGGACAGAGACTTACGAGTTCCTGGAACCCGCAGCACGGCATCATGGCACCGCGCCTCGTCGAACCCACGCATTTCGACTCTCATTTCGCGAGCGCCGACAAGCCCACGCTGACACAGTTATGGAAACTGCTCGCGATCCAGAGAATCATGACCTACTCTGTCTCGGTACAGGGCGCTGAGGAGTGGTCATTGTGACGACCGCAGACTACGGGCGGGATGCCTTCGATTTCGTCGAAGGACTGAACAAGAGCACGACAGTTTCCGCTGTGATGGATGATGCAGAGCGCGCCTTTAATCGTTTCGGTTTTGAAACAATTATCATCGCCGGCCTGCCCCTCAATTCCAGCGCGGACTTTTCATCTCGGGTGATTGCCAAGCGATGGCCCACCAAATGGTACGAACTCTACACCAAGCTCAACTACGAGCACGTTGATCCCGTTGTGCGCCACTGCCGGCAAACCGCCGCGCCATTCGAATGGGCGAATGCGCCTTATGACCCAATCAAGGAACCGCGCGCCGCAGAAGTCATGCATCGGGCCACTGATTTCCGAATGTCCAAGGGCTTTCTCACGCCGATCCACGGCATCGACGGATTCAGGGCCGCTATCTCACTTGGCGGCCAGGACCTCGACCTCCATGCCCGCAGCAAGCGCGCCCTGCACTTCATGTCGCTCTACGTTTTCGAAGCGATCTGCAACCTCGTCGATCCGCCAAACGAAGCCAACGTCAGGTTGACCCCGCGCGAACGCGAGACGTTGACCTGGGCATCGCTCGGCAAGACCGCCTACGAAATCGGCGCCATTCTCCATATCGGGCAACGCACGGTGGAAGAGCATCTCGCGACCGCGGCGCGGAAACTCGGCGCCTCCAACCGCACCCATGCCGTCGCCATCGCGATCCGCAACCGGCTCATCATCCCATAGAAATTGACCGTTTCTGCGCGATTGTCCGGAACGATTTTCCTTGTCCGCTGTTGGATGTTCGCGTTGCGTGGCAAGGAGTTGCGTCGTGTCGTGGGATCGCTGGTTCGGGAAGATGGAAGGTCTGCCCAATGGGCGGATTGGAGAAACCCCTCGACACTCTCGCAACGGCGCCGATCCCGGAACTCCTCCCAAAGCAAAATATGATAGCGCGGAGTCGCGCGTTGCTATGCGGGTGGTGATCGAGAAAACCGGTGAGCGCGGCGCGGTCGGGCTTGCGCAACTCGGTATGTTCCGTTCGATCCGGCGCAGCGCGGAACTCAGCCCCAGCGGCAAGCGCAGTCCGATGCCGCCGAAGGAGCGCAAGTGACGACGGCCAGCCCGCCACAAAGGTCTGAACGCACCGACGACAAGCCGGAGACGTTGCCGTGAAAGATGCAGAGAAGTTCCGGCGTAATGCTGCCAACTGTCAGCAACTCGCCGAAGAGGCCAAGGACGATGTGATGGCCCGGCGCTACAAACGCATGGAAACCGCCTGGCTGGCACTCGCCGAGGAGCAGGACTGGCTCGATGGCACGACGCCGCCGGATGACCAGCAGCCGCAATTGCTGCTGCAGGGTTGAGCCACACTACCCATCAAAGCGGTCGCGCGGGTGGTGCGTGACCACACGCAGGACATGAGCCTGAAGCAACCTTCCTCACCCCGGTCGGCTGCGCCGTTTACCCGCCTCATCGAGCGAGAGAACGAAAGACCGTAGTCGTCAGATTGCCGTGCATCTTGACGGCGCGCGTTTCATGTATCATGTAAAGTTACATGAGACGCGACGGCAGACTTTCCGCGACCCTTCACGCCCTGCTGCATATGGCCGAGCAGGACCGGCCGATGACGTCGGCGGAACTCGCGACCTGCATGAACACCAATGCGGTCGTGGTCCGCCGCACCATGGCGGGCCTGCGCAAAGCCGGGTTCGTGCGCTCCGAGAAGGGCCATGGCGGCGGCTGGGAGATCGCCTCCGATCTCACCAAGGTGACGTTGAAGGATGTCTATGAAGCACTCGGCTCGCCGGAACTGCTGGCCATCGGCATCCATCTCGAAGGTCCGCCCTGCCTGGTCGAGCAGGCCGTCAACCACGCCCTCACCGATGCATTTCAGGATGCCGAGGCACTGCTGATCCGCCGGCTTGGCGACGTCACCCTCGCCGCGCTCGCCGACGATTATCGCCACCGCGCGGCTCAATTCCGATCATCTCACAAACCGAAAGCACGCGCATGATCTATGACGCCATCATCGTCGGCGGCAGCTATGCCGGCCTCTCCGCAGGTCTACAGCTGGCGCGCGCACGCCGCTCCGTGCTGGTGATCGACGAAGGCTTGCGGCGCAACCGCTTTGCGGAAAGCTCGCATGGCTTCCTCGGCCACGACGGCCGCGCACCCGACGCAATCGCCGCCGATGGCCGCGCGCAACTGCTGGCCTATCCGAGCGTCACCTGGCTCGACGCCCGCGCCGCGTCGTCGCGCAAGACCGCGAAGGGTTTTGCAATCGACGCCGCGAACGAAAGCCATGAGGCGCAGTGCCTGATCCTCGCCACCGGTATTGGCGATCAGTTACCGGATGTGCCGGGGCTGGCCGAGCGCTGGGGCAAGAGCGTGTTCCATTGCCCCTATTGTCACGGCTACGAGTTGCGGTGTGGCCGCATCGGCGTCGTCGCCTCCTCCGAACTGTCGATGCACCACGCCCTGATGCTGCCGGACTGGGGCGAGACCACGCTGTTTCTCAACGACGCGTTCGTGCCCGACGACGAGCAACTGGCACAACTGCGTAAGCGCGGCGCCACCCTCGAGCGCACACCGATCGCGCGGATCAGCGATCACGCGACAGTTGAGCTACGGGACGGGCGTGCGATTGCGCTCGACGGCCTGTTTACGGTCACGCGGATCAGCGGCAAGGATTCGCTCGCCGAACAGCTCGGCTGCGACTTCGATCACGGTCCGATGGGGCCGGTGGTCAAAACCGACGCCATGAAACAGACCACGGTGCCAGGCGTGTTCGCCTGCGGCGATGTCGCGCGCATGGCGGGCAACGTCGCGCTCGCGGTCGGCGACGGCGTAATGGCCGGCGCCGCAGCGCATCGCTCGCTGATGTTCGCGAATCTCTGAGCGACCATCGGATTTCGATTCCGAGGGTCGCCCATCGCCGCATATCGCGGGAGTATTTCAAACGTGATGAGCTGAAACGCTCTTGACGCAGTCTGACAGCATCTCCGCGGGTGCAAAGGTGCCGACGTCGCCCAGACTGAGCATGCCGACCATCCGTTTGCTCTTGTTGATCACCGGCAGGCGGCGGACTTTCAGCTTCTCCATGTGATCCATCGCCTTGGCGAGATCGTCGTCCTCACGGCAGCAATGAATGCCTTCGGTCATGACATCACGCGCTATCGTACGGCCGGCATCAAAGCCATTACTCGCGAGTCCCTTGCAGACGATGTCGCGGTCCGTCACCATTCCGATCAGCTTGTCGTCGTCGCCGATCGGAATACAGCCGACGTCATGCCCGCGCATCAGTTTTGCGATTTCGCTGACGGGAGTGTTCGGGCTGACCCAGTCGACGCCCTTATGCATCACATCTTTGACTTTCATGGCGGACCTCCGTTGCTGGAGTTGGAAGCGCTACACCTGAATGGGATGCAGCACAGCCCCCGCTTTCTCGACTGTACAACGAATTGCATGAGACGGCACGCGCTCAACGGTATCGCGGCCTATGTCATTTCTACGTGAACGCGGAACGGCGCGATCGACCTCTTGGGCAACCGGTGAGATTCAAGACCCGGTCGATTCCTTCGCAGCCTCAATCATCTTGCCGAGTTCGACGAAATGATGCTTTCGCGGCGAGCTGCGCCGCCAGGCGAGACCGATGGTACGCTGCGGCTCGGGGTCGGCGAAGCGCATCAAGTGAATGTCGCCGCGCTGCGCCTCCAGCGGTACGGCGAGCTCCGGCAACAGAGTCATGCCGAGGCCGTTTGCCACCATCTGCACCAGCGTCGAGAGCGACGACGCGCCGAACGTGTTGATGTTCCCGATCCGCTGCAGGCTGCAGAAGGCCAGCGCCTGATCGCGCATGCAATGCCCCTCCTCCAGCAGTAGCAGGCGGCCGCCCTCGATCAGGTCCGGCGTCGCGCGCACCCGTTTTGGGACGCGATGCGACTTCGCCATCGCCAGCAGAAAGCGATCCTCGAACAGGCGGACAGTCTCGATGTCCGGATGCTCGACCGGCAGCGCCAGCAGCAGCAGATCAAGCTGGCCGTCGAGCAGTTCGCGAGTGAGCAACTGGGTCTGAGTCTCGCGGATATGAAGATCGAGATCGGGAAACGCGCTGCGCACTGCCGGCAGCAGTTGCGGCAGAATATAGGGCGCGACCGAGGGAATGACGCCGAGGCTCAGTGGGCCGGACAACGCGCCGCCCTGCCGCCGCGCGACGTCGACGATATCGCGCACATCGGCGAGCACCCGCGCCGCGCGCTGGGCGATGTCCTTGCCACCTTCGGTCAGCATCACGCCGTTGCGACCGCGTTCCAGAAGCTGAAGGCCGAGAGCTTTCTCCAGTTCCTGGATCTGCATCGACAGCGCCGGCTGGGTCACCGCGCACTGTTCCGCCGCCCGGCCGAAATGACCGGAGCGCGCGACCGCGTCGAAGTAACGAAGCTGTTTCAGCGAGACCATGACAATCAGTTTTTCTAATGCTGAATGACTATTAGTCCGCCCTGACCTGATCGGCAAGCGACCTCCGGCACGGCTGCGCTATCCCCCGAAAGACTGACCGGTGCGCATCGCCGCAGCGCGTTGACAACGGACCGCGCCACCCTAGCCTTTTGACAAACCGCAATGTGGGGCTCGGCCCCGAGGCCGGGCACAAACTTGCAACGCAAGGAGTACGGCCATGCGCGAACTCAATCCCGAAAAACTCGATGCTCTCGTGAATCGCATGCTCGGCGATGTCGGCGCCTGCGTCACCGGCGCGCTGGTCGTCCTCGGTGACCATCTCGGGCTTTATAAGACGATGGCTGACAGCGACGGGATGACTTCGGAGGAACTCGCCAAGGCCACCGGCTACAAGGAACGCTATTTGCGCGAATGGCTGTCCGCACAAGCCGCTTCCGGTTTCATCGATTATGACGACGAGACCGAGAAATTCAGCCTCAATCCCGAACAGGCGATGGTGTTCGCCAACGAAAACAGCCCTGCCTTCTTCGCAGGCGGTTTCGAGATCGTCCAGTCGATGTGGATGGACGAAGCCAAGATTGAGGATGCCTTCCGCACCGGCAAGGGATTGGGCTGGCACGAGCACAGCAACTGCCTGTTCCGCGGCACCGAGCGCTTCTTCCGCCCCGGTTACAACACCAACCTGATCGCGAGCTGGATTCCCGCGCTCGATGGCGTCAAGAACAAGCTGGAGCGCGGCGCTAGTGTCGCCGATGTCGGCTGCGGCCACGGCACCTCCACCATCCTGATGGCGCAGGCCTTCCCGCGCTCGCATTTCACCGGCTTCGACTATCATGGCCCGTCGATCGAACGTGCCAGGGAAGCCGCCGAGAAAGCCGGTGTCGCCGACCGCGTGACCTTCGAACGCGCCTCGGCCTCGGACTTCCCCGAGCGCAAATACGATCTGGTGGCGATGTTCGATTGCCTCCATGACATGGGCGATCCCGTCGGAGCCGGAAAGCACGTCAAGGAATCGCTGGCGAAGGACGGCACATGGATGATCGTCGAGCCAATGGCCAAGGATTGCCTGAAGGACAATCTCAATCCGGTCGGCCGCATCTACTACGGCGCGTCGACCATGATCTGCACGCCGGCCTCCCTGTCGCAGGACGTGGGGCTTGGCCTCGGCGCGCAGGCCGGTGAAATGAAGCTGCGCAAGGTCGCGTTCGACGCCGGGTTCTCCCATTTCCGCCGCGCGGCCGAAACCCCGTTCAACATGGTGCTGGAGGCAAGGCCCTAGAAAGGAGCCTGTCATGAACGATCTGAGTCTGACCACTCTCGACGGTGGGCGAACGACAATCAGCGCCGCCGCACTGGACGCATTGGCCGCGACGTTGCGCGGCACTCTGCTCTACGCGACCGATCCCGACTATCAAACGGCGCGGACCATCTGGAATGCAATGATCGATCGGCGACCCGGCGTTATTGTGCGTTGCGCGGGAACGGCCGATGTCATCAACGCGGTGCGCTTTGCGCGCGACAACGGATTGCTCGTCGCCGTGCGTGGCGGCGGGCACAATATCGCCGGCAACGCGGTGTGCGACGGTGGCATGATGATCGATCTGTCGCAGATGAAATCCATCCGCGTCGATCCGGTGGCGCAACGCGCGGTCGTCGAGCCGGGAGCAACACTCGGCGACATCGACCGGGAGACACAGGCGTTCGGGCTGGCAGTGCCGACCGGAATCAACTCAACCACCGGGATCGCTGGGCTGACGCTCGGCGGCGGCTTCGGCTGGACCACGCGCAAACTCGGCCTGACCATCGACAACCTGCTGTCGGCCGATGTGGTGACTGCGAATGGCGAACTGGTGCGCGCCAGCGCGACCGAAAACCCCGACCTGTTCTGGGCCATCCGTGGCGGCGGCGGCAATTTCGGCGTGGTCACCGCATTCGAGTTCAAGCTCCACCAGGTCGGCCCGCAAGTTCTTGCGGGACTCGTCGTTCACCCGCTGGAGAATGCCGAGACGATTCTGAAAGAGTATCGCGCGGCGCTGGAAACCGCCCCCGACGAATTGACCTGCTGGACGATCATGCGCAAGGCGCCTCCGGTACCGTTCATCCCTGCCGAGTGGCATGGCAAGGAGGTTCTGGTGCTCGGCATCTGCTATTGCGGCGATCCCGAAGCGGGACAAACCGCAGCCGCGGGACTGCGCGCGATCGGCAGCCCGATTGCCGATATCGTCGGCCCGATGCCGCTTACCGAATGGCAGCGCGCCCTCGATCCGCTGCTGGCGCCGGGCGCGCGCAACTACTGGAAGAGCCACGACGTCGCGGAATTGTCCGATCCGCTGGTCGCGCTACTGATCGATGCCGCATGGCATCTGCCCGGGCCGGAATGCGAACTTGTCCTTGGTCATGTTGGCGGCGCGGCCGGACGTGTGCCCATCGAAGCCACCGCATTTCCGCAGCGGCTGTCGCATTTCGTTCTTAACGTGCACACCCGCTGGCGCGAGCCGGAGATGGACGACGCCTGCATTGCGTGGGCACGCGCCCTGTTCGAAGCGGCCAGACCCCATGCAACAGGCACGGCCTACGTCAACTTCATGCCGGGTGACGAGCCGGACCGCGTCGAGGCCGCTTATGGTGCCAACTACCAACGCCTCGTCGATACAAAGCGGCGCTACGATCCAGCCAACCTGTTCCGCATGAACCAGAACGTGACGCCCGCCGCCGAGCGCCGCGCTGCGTAGCGGTTGAAGTTGACAAACGAGTGCGTGATCCAGATGCAGTGCAACACAAAGCGCACTGCATCTGGAGCGTTTGATGCGTCCTTGTCCCGAGGAGCTTTAGATTGTCTGTAACGCCGCCACAATTGCATCGAGACCATCGGTCAGCGCCGCCGGCCCGGGCTGCAGAATGATAGTCGACTTGATCTCGACGATACGTTCGTCGCGCACCGCCGGGATCGCATCCCATCCCGCGCGGCGGCGGATTTTATCGGGCACGACCTTCCTGCCGCACCACGACGCAAGGATGATATCGGGCGATGCGGCGATCACCGCCTCGGGCGTGACGATCCGCTCGGTGGCGGATTTTTTCACACCCAGTTCCGGAAACACATCATCGCCCCCAGCGATGCGGATGAGTTCGGACACCCAACCGATGCCGCTGATCAGCGGATCGTCCCATTCCTCGAAATAGACTTTTGGGCGCGCAGCGCCGTTGGTCCGCGTGGCAATCCGCGCCAGCCGGTCCTCATAACTGTGCGCGAGCGCATCGGCTTTGTCCGGCACGCCGACCAACGCACCGAGAGTGCGGATCATCGCGAGGATGCCGGCAATGTCGCGCTGGTTGAAGGCATGGACGGCGACGCCGGCCTTGATCAGGCCGGCGACGATATCGGCCTGCAGGTCCGAGAACGTCAGCACCAGATCGGGCTCGAGGGCGAGGATCTTTGGAATGTCCGCCGAGATGAAGGCCGACACACGCGGCTTGTCGCGCCGCACCTGCGGCGGCCGCACCGCATAACCCGACACTCCGACGATGCGGTCCTGCTCGCCGAGCAGATACAGCGTCTCCACCGTCTCTTCGGTCAGGCACACGATCCGGCGCGGCGGGAATTTAAGCATGCGGTGTTATAGGGCGGAGAGACGCGGGGTATCAATGCCCTCGCCATCCTCAACCCTCATCCTGAGGAGCGCGGTCTGGCGAACGTAAGTCTCGCTCTGTTGTCATCACCGGGCTTGTCCCGGTGATCCCGCTTAGGCTGGCACTGCGCCTCGTTGATCGGGATTGCCGGGACAAGCCCGGCAATGACAGATGGAGATACGCGGCCCGCTCACCCTGCCGCCGCGCTCATGCCGAGGCGTCCGATGCCGGGAATCTTGATCGCCGGGCGGCGGATGTCGACGCCGAGCACCGCGCCGAGAATGTTGAGCTCGACGCCTTCGAGCCAGCCGACGGTGATGCCGAGATAACCGCCAAGCGTCGCGCGCCAGCCGGTACCCGACGCGGTACGACCGAGCCAGTCGCCGTCATAAGGATAGTCCTTGCCGATGGCGAGCGGCGGCAGCACCGCCTGCATCTCCGGCACCGCGTCGATGATCGCGGCCACGAACGTATTCGAGTTCGGCCCCGGCCACGCCCGATAGTCGCCGAGGTTGCGATATTTGTAGGCGGCGATGGCGCTGCGGATTCTCGGGATCAGTTGCGCCGCGTCCGCGCCATCGGCGCTGAATACGGTTTCCGGCATCTGACCAAACCAGCGCCCGTCGGCAATAAAGCCGTTGACGCGGATCGGCTCACCCCACGCGGTGTAATCGTAGCGGCTGTAACGCTCAGCGCCCTGCTCCTTGAACACGATCCAGCTGTGGACCGCGACAATGCCGCGCCAGCGCACCGTGCGCGCGGCATAGATCCGCACCACCGCCGCGGGATTCGCCGCGGCCGGCGGCAGCACGCCGGCGCTCGAGCGATCCGCCATCCACCAGTTGGCGGAGGCTCGGCTCGAAAGGAAGTAGCTTGCAGCGGAAACGCCGATGGGCACCAGAAGGAGCACGAGAACAAACATCAGGATCATTTTCAGCCGTCTCATCACGTCATCCAAAGCGCATCAGATACGCCTGTATTTATGGTGACGGACAAATCCGGCTTCAATGGGACGGGATAGCTCGAGGGGGAATGCGTCCCCTCACCACGAAGGTCGGTGTTGCGCGGTACCTTTCCTGCTGTCATTGCCGGGCCTGTCCCGGCAATCCCGATCAGGGACGCACGGTGCCTGTCTAAGCGGGATCACCGGGACAAGCCCGGTGATGACAACTGAGCGAGAGGTGCGTTCGGCATAAAACCGCGATCGATCGCACGTACCGAAACGCCCCCTTCCCTCACGGCCGCTCGACCTCGAACACGCTGCCGTCGTAGCCGGCCTCAACCGGAATCTGCAGCCGCGTCAGGCCGCTGTCGGTCTTGCTCATGACCGGCTGCACCGTCACCACCGGCGTGTTGCGCGCGAAGTCCATCGCCGCTTGCGCACTGCCGAGCTTGTCGAGCTTGAGCAGGTTGCGGATGGTCGGGAACGGCAGCTTGAAGCGCCCGCTCTCTGCCCCGGCCAGCGCCTCCTTGGGCGACAACCAGATCGAGTCCACCGACTCATGGCCATCGTGACGGCCGATCTGGTCTGGCGGCGCGAGGGCAAGCAGGAAGTGCGTGTCGAAGCGCTTGGGCAACTGCACCGGCGTGATCCAGTGCGCGAACGGCACCAGGCAATCGATCGCAGGCATAAGGCCGTGCTGGCGCAGGATGTCCGCGAAGCTCACCTTGCCTTCGTCGAGCGCCGCGCGCTGCGGGGCGAGCGGCGCAAGCTGAGCCGCCGCGATCAGTTCGTCGGAGCCGACCGGCCGCGCGAGCATGATGCCGCTTTCCTCGAAGGTCTCGCGAATCCCGCCGACCCGGATCGCCGCGGCTTCGAAATCGAGACCGCCGGCGTGGGGAACGAGCGCGCTGTCGGCGACGATCTCGCGATCGCCGGGGTCCATGCTGCCGCCGGGAAACACCAGCGCGCCAGAGGAGAACTCGATCTGATGGTGCCGCTGCACCATGAAGATCTCCATGCCACCGCCTGCGCTGTCGCGCAGCAGCAGCACGGTGGACGCTGTACGAAGCGCCTTGGCTGGATCGCGCGTGACGGTGTCGCTCATTTCAGGTTCGCCCGCTTGTCGGTGCGCGCAACGCGCGACAACAGGTAATCGACCTCGGCGCGCGCCGTGGCGCTCATCGCCGAACCCGGCTTGCGCTGCGCGGCGGAGGTCAGCTTGCCGCGCTTATGCAGCACATATTTACGCACCGCGAGGCCGACACCCGGCTGCTGCTCATAGCGGATCAGCGGCAGATGCGCGTCGAACAGATCATGCGCTTCATCGCGCTTGCCAGCCTTCGACAGGTTGACGACATCGACCAGCATGTCCGGGAAGGCATAACCGGTCATCGCGCCATCGGCGCCGCGCTCCATCTCGAAATCGAGGAACGTGCCGCCATTGCCGGTGAGGATCGACATCGGCCGCAACGAACCATCCTTCTGGAAGCCGCGCAGGGTCGAAATCTTCTCAAGCCCGGGCCAGTCCTCGTGCTTGAGCATCACGCACGACTTGCTGTCCATCACGATCTTGCGGATCACCGCCGGCGTCATGACCACCGTGAGCGTCAGCGGATAATCCTGCAGCACCCACGGAATATCCTCGCCGATCACCTCGGTCGCCTGTTTGAAATACGTCGTGATTTGGTCGTCGGTACGCAGATGCGATGGCGGCGCGATCATCACCGCGGCGGCGCCGGCATCCATCGAGGCCAGCGCCAGCGCGCGCATCGAGGCAAAGCCCGGCGCGGACACACCGACGATGATCTGCTTGTTCGTGGCGCGCTTGATGAAGCGGACGGCGACGTCAAGCGATTCCTGCGCCTCCATCTTCGGCGCCTCGCCAAGAATGCCGAGCACAGTGATGCCGTTGCAGCCGACCTCGGCGTAGAAATCGGTCAGACGGTCGATGGAATCGAAATCAATGCGGCCATCGTCGAAAAACGGCGTCGGCGCGATGGCGAACGTGCCGCTCGCCTCAGGGGTCAGTTTCATATCCGGATTGTTCTTTCGTTGGACCGCGCACCGGGACGGTCCCGCCGCGCGCAGGGGCGATCATACCCCCATGGCCGGGGCGGTCAAAGGGGCGGATTTGGCAGGGGAAGTGACGTTTCAAGCGGGGGCAAAACAGTGCGGCCTTGTTCTCGATGTCATCACCGGGCTTGTCCCGGTGATCCCGATGAGGCTGGCACTGAGCGACCCTAAGCGGGATGGCCGGAACAAGCCCGGCCATGACATCGAGGTTTGAGGAAAGGCCGACTTCAATTCGCCAGCATCAATTACCTAAAACCTTCTTGCTGCCATCTTGTCGTTGTCGTCGAAAAAAATGTCCTTGGCGTGGGTGACGATGTCCTGCGCCTTCCACGGCCCGCCGGGCTTCCAGCCTTCCATCTCCAGCATCTTCATCTCACGCACGCCGCGTGGGCCGGAGACGCCGAGCACCTTGCCGGTCTGATCGCCCGACAATTCCGACACCATGTAGAGCACCGCGGGCGCGATCTCATCCGGCCCCATCGCCGCGCCAGGATTCTCCTTGTAGCGCGGCAGGTCGGCGGTCATGCGGGTGAGCGCGCCGGGCGCCAGTGTCCACAGCCGGATGTTGTACTTGCGGCCTTCGATGGCGAGCACGTTGCTGAGGCCCCAGATGCCGCCCTTGGCCGCGCCGTAATTGCTCTGGCCGAAATTGCCGATCAGGCCGGAGGTCGACGATGTGTTGACGATGACGCCGCCGCCGTTCTCCTTCATCCATTTGAACACCGGCAACGTGACGCAGAAGGTGCCTTTGAGGTGCACCTTGATCACCTTGTCCCAGTTCTCCTCGTCGAGCTTGGCGAAGGTGACGTCGCGCAGGATGCCGGCGTTGTTCACCAGGATATCAGCACGGCCGAAATTCTTGATCGCATCATCGAACACCGATTGCCCGCCGGCGATGGTCGAGATGTCGGCGCCGTTGGCGATTGCCTTGCCGCCCGCCGCCTTAATCGCATCGACCACATTCTGCGCCATGGTCTTGTCGGCGCCGCTGCCGTCGCGAGGGCCGCCGAGATCGTTGACCACCACCGAGGCGCCTTCGCGCGCAAACAGCCTAGCGTAAGCCTCGCCGAGACCACCCCCCGCGCCGGTGATGATCGCAACCTTGCCGTCGAGCAAACCCATATCGAACTCCTGTTGTTGTTCTTATTCATCTCTTGTCATGGTCGGGCTCGGCCCGGCCATCCACGTCTTTGGCCGAAGACGTGGATGGCCGGCACAAGGCCGGGCATGACGAGAAGCATAATCCTCAGGCCAGAACGGTCATGCCGTTCCGGATGACGGTGACGTTGCGCGCCTTCACCTTGCCTTCGATCGAAATAACGTTGCCGTCCTTCCACAGATCGAAGCTCACGGTTTCGCCCGGGAACACCGGCGACGAGAAGCGCACGGCGTGCCGCTTGAACGCCGCCGGATCGTAGTCGGCATAGGTCTGCAGCACCGCGCGGCAACTCAGGCCGTAGGTGCACATGCCGTGCAGGATCGGGCGATCGAAACCGCCGCGCTTGGCGAATTCGGGATCGGAGTGCAGCGGATTGCGATCGCCACACAGGCGATACAGCAGCGCCTGATCCGGCCGGGTTGTAATATCCACGGTCATGTCCGGCTTGCGATCCGGAATCTTGTGCGGCTCGGGCTGGCCCTCGCTCGGCCCACCGAAGCCGCCGTCGCCGCGCGCAAACTGCGAAGCCACCAGCGTCGCCAGCGGCTGGCCGCCCTCGTCGCGCAGCACGGTCTCGCGGCGGATCACCGCGCCCTTGTCCTTGCCCTTGTCGAACACGCCGAGCACGCGCGAGTCGGCGGTGATGTTGGCCTTCACCGGCATCGGCTTGTGAAAGGTGATGTCGCGCTCGCCGTCCACCACCATCACCCGATTGACATCGATATGGCCCGGTCCCGAGCCCCATGCCGCGACGGAGGCATAGGTCGGCACCACTTTCAACTCGCGCGGCGTGTAATAGCCCTCGTTGACGAACGACAGTTCCTTTTCGTCCATCGGATCGGCGCCCATGCCGATGCCGACGGCGTAAAGCATCACTTCACGATCGGTCCATGAATACTTCTGACCGATGTTCTTGAGCGCCATCACTTCATCGTACTTGATCGGCATTGATTGTTTCCTCTCGATTCTTGTTTGCTCCTCATGGTGAAGAAGCGCGAAGCGCCATCTCGAACCATGAGGATTAGTTTATTCGACCTCATCCTTCGAGACGCGCACAAGTCTGCACTCCTCAGGATGAGGAACCACCTACTTCACCGGCGTGAAGAACGGCAGCGGTGCGCCGTCGGTCGGCTTGAACACCACCTTCACCCGCTGGCCGATCTTCAGGCTCTCCAGGTCGCAATCGGCGAAGTTGGTGAGCAGCGACGGCCCCTCATCGAGCGTGACGTAACCGATCGCGTACGGCCCGTTCGCGGATTTGCGCATCAGGCTGTACGAGTAAATCTCGCCCTCGCCCTTGCTCTCCTCCCACACCGTCTTGTCCGAACCGCAGAACGGACAGATCGCGCGCGGGAAGTAATGCGGCTCGTTGCAGGCGGTGCAGCGCTTGATGAGGAACTTGCCCTCTTTCGCCGCGTCCCAGAACTGCGTGGTTTCGGGGTTGCCGATCGGGGTTGGAAGTTTCGCTGCGCCAGACATCAGACACGCTCCAGAATCGCGGTCGATGCCGCATGACGAACGCCGAGCAATCCGCCGGTGCCATGCACCAGCGCGAGATCGCAATTCGGCACCTGCACCTTGGGATGCGCCTCGCCGCGCAACTGACGCACGGCTTCGATGATCTTGGTCATGCCGCCGCGGTTGACCGGGTGGTTGCTGCACAAGCCGCCGCCGTCCGTATTCCACGGCAGCTTGCCGACGCCGGAAATCAGGTTGCCGTCGGAAACGAACTTGCCGCCTTCGCCTTTCTTGCAGAAGCCAAGATCCTCGATCTCGATCAGCACCGTGATGGTGAAGCTGTCGTAGATCGATGCATACTTGATGTCCTTCTGAGTCACGCGCGCTTCCTCGAAGGCGCGCGGGCCGCTCCACACACCGGCGGAATACGTCAGATCGAGTCCCTTGCCACCGCGCGGGCCTTTCAATGCCTCACCGTGGCCGATCATCCGCACCAACGGCTTCTTCAGCGACTTGGCGATAGTTTCCGAGGTGACGATCAGCGCGCCACCGCCGTCCGACACCACGCAGCAGTCGAGGCGATGCAGTGGATCGGAAATCATCGGCGAGTTGAGCACGTCGTCGACGGTGACGACGTCCTTGAGCATCGCGTGGGGGTTGTATTGCGCGTGGTGCGACGCCGCGACCTTGATCCAGGCGAGCTGCTCGCTGGTGGTTCCGAACTCATGCATATGGCGCATGGCGCACATGCCGTAAGCGTTGTGGGTTGTGGCGTTATAGGCCGCCTCGAAATCCACTTCGGCGCCGACAGCGCGCGGCGGCATCGGCCCGGTGCGCGGCTTGCCCGCCAACGTAATCAGCGCCACCGAGCATTTGCCCGCGGCGATCGCCTGCGCGGCATGGCCGAGCGCGATGATGTAGGAACAGCCGCCGGTTTCGGTCGAATCGAGATGCTTGAGCTTGAGGCCGAGATAATCAGCCATCGCCATCACGCCGCCGGGCGCATCGCCGGCGCAGAAATAGCCATCCACGTCGTCCTTGGTCAGGCCCGCATCTTCCAGCGCGCCCTTGGCGACTTCGGCATGGAGTTGCGGCGTGGATTTATCGGGTGCGTGCCGGGTCGGATGCTCGTAGATCCCGGCGATGTAGGCTGTTCCTCTGGTATTCAAACGAAAAACTCCGCTGGCGTTTCCTGTCAGCGGAATTTCTCACCCGTCAGAAGCGGAATGGCAAGCGGCTTGAGTTTCGCATGGCGAACCATGCCGCTCGCAGCGTTCTATTCCGCAGCGATCTGCGGCGCGGGCAGCGGCGGCGGATTGACAAGGTCCTTCGCCAACTGCTCGTATCGCGCTTTCGCGTCCACCATCGCCTTTTCTTTCACCGGGCCGTAGCCGCGGATGCGATCTGGCAGCGACAGCAGCTCGATAGCGGTGTCGAGCGTCTTCGGCGACAGCAGCTTGAGCACGGTCGTGACATCGCGCTCGTAACCTGTGATCAGATCGCGCTCCATCTTGCGATCCTTGTTGTAGCCGAACGGATCGAGCGGCGTGCCGCGCAGGAATCGCAGCTTCGCCAGCAGGCCGAACACCTTCATCATCCACGGGCCGAATTCGCGCTTGCGCGGCCGCCCCTGGGAATCGACGCCGGTGTTGAGGATCGGCGGCGCGAGATTGAAGTTGATCTTGAAGTCGCCCTCGAACTGATCGTGCAAGGCCTTGGCGAACGCGCCGTCGGTATAGAGACGCGCGACCTCGTACTCGTCCTTGTAGGCGAGCAGCTTGGCATAGTTGATCGCTACCGCGCGCGGCAGCGCCTCACCATAACCGCCGTTGCGCGCAGCCTGCCGGACCTCATCGACCAGCTTGCGATAGCGCCGCGCATAGGCCGCACTCTGGTAATCGGTCAGCAGTTTGGTGCGGTGTTCGATGATTTCGTCGAGGGTCATTTCGGCGAGCGTCTTCGGCGCTACCGTCTCCTCCTTCATCATCGCTGCGAGACGCGCGGGATCGGCCGCCGCGAGACGCCCGAGCCGGAAGGCCTGGGTGTTCATCTTGATCGACACGCCGTTGAGCTCGATCGCCTGCTCGATGGCCTCGGTGCCGACCGGCAGCAGGCCCTTCTGATAGGCGAAACCCATCATCATCATGTTGGTGGCAATGGTATCTCCGAGCAGCAACTCTGCCGCATGAGTAAAATCGAGGAACGAAGAATCCTTGCGCAGCGCCGCCTCAAGCACATGGTTGACCTTGCGGCGCTGGAAATCGAAATCGCGATTGAGGATGAAATCCGAGATCGGGATCAGATGGGTGTTGATGATGCCGTGAGTGCGCGAGGACTCGCACAGCGTGATGGTTTCCTTGGCGATTGCCACCACTTCGTCGGCGGCAATCACAAGGTCCGCGGTACCAGTGACGATACGCGAACAGGTCACGTCCGCCGGGTTCTGCGACAGCCGGACATGGCTGAGCACCGCGCCACCCTTCTGCGCGAGGCCGGACATGTCGAGGATCATGCTGGCCTTGCCTTCGATGTGCGCGGCCATGCCGAGCAGCGCGCCGATAGTCAGCACGCCCGTGCCGCCGACGCCGCCGACCGCGATGTTGTACGGCTTGTCGAGCGAAGGCATTGAGGGAGGCGGCGGAAGATCACCGATGTCGCCGAGATCGGCGGCGACGCGCTTGCGCAAGGCGCCGCCTTCGATGGTGACGAAGGACGGACAGAAGCCCTTCACGCAGGAATAATCCTTGTTGCAGCTTGACTGGTTGATGGTGCGCTTGCGCCCGAGTTCGGTTTCCAGCGGCTCGACCGAGATGCAGTTCGACTGCACTGAACAATCGCCGCAGCCTTCGCACACCGCCGGGTTGATCATGACGCGCTTGGCCGGATCTTCCATGATACCGCGCTTGCGGCGGCGGCGCTTTTCAGCCGCGCAGGTCTGCACGAACACGATGGCGGTGCAGCCCGGCGTTTCGCGCAGCGTCCGCATCACCTTGTCGAGGTCGTCGCGGTGGGCAAGCTTGGTGCCCGGCGCGATGGTGTTGGCCGGATAGGCGTCGGGGTTTTCCGACACCAGATAGATTTCGCCGACGCCCTCGCTGCGCAGCTGAAAGGTGATCTGCTGCGGCGACAGATCGCCGTCGTGGCGCTGGCCGCCGGTCATCGCGACCGCGTCGTTATAAAGAATCTTGTAGGTAATGTTGGCTTTGGAGGCGACCGCCTGACGGATCGCAAGGCTGCCGGAATGGAAATACGTGCCGTCGCCGAGATTGGCGAACACGTGCTTCTCGTTGGTGAACGGTGCGACGCCGGTCCACGGCACGCCCTCGCCGCCCATGTGGGTGAAGGTCTCGGTGTTGCGGTCCATCCACAGCGACATGAAGTGGCAGCCGATGCCGGCCAGGGCGCGGCTGCCGTCCGGCACCTTGGTCGAGGTGTTGTGCGGGCAGCCGGAGCAGAAATACGGCGTGCGCGCGATCGGCACCGCCGGCTGCACCTGCGAGGCGGTGCGGCCGTGGAACCAGTCGGCACGGCTGCGGATCAGCGCCGCGATCTCCGGATCGATCTCCATCGCCAGCAGGCGGTCGGCCATCGCGGTGGCGATGCTGGCGACGCCGAGTTCTTCCGCGAACGGCAGGAAGCGCTTGTCGTGATCATCCATCTTGCCGACGATGCGCGGGCGCACGTCGTCGCGCCAGTTGAACAGCTCCTGCTTGACCTGGTTCTCGACGATCTCGCGCCGTTCCTCGATCACCAGAATTTCCTCGAGGCCGACGGCGAAGTCGCGCACGCCCTGCGGCTCCAGCGGCCACGGCATGCCGATCTTGTAGAGGCGCAGGCCGATGCGCGCGGCGATCTCGGGGGTGATGCCGAGTTCGCGCAGCGCCTGCCGGGTGTCTTCGTAGCTCTTGCCCGAGGCCATGATGCCGAACCGCGCGTTCGGCGAGTCCATGGTGACGCGGTTGATTTTGTTGGCGCGGGCGAAGGCGATCGCCGCAAAACCCTTGTAGTCCTGCAAGCGGCGGTCCTGCGCATAGCGGTCGTCGGGCCAGCGCAGGTTGAGGCCGTCCGGCGGCATCTCGAAGTCGGTCGGGATGACGAACGGCTTCATCTCGTCGGCGATATCGATCTCGGCGGTGGTCTCCACCGTCTCGGTGATCACCTTCATGCCGACCCAGCAGCCGGAGTAGCGCGACATCGCGATACCAAGCAGACCCATCTCGATCATCTCGTGGACCGACGACGGATAAAGATACGGCATCAGCGCGGAGATGAAGGCGTGGTCCGACTGATGCGGCACGGTGGACGATTTCGCGCCGTGGTCGTCGCCAGCGAGACAGAGCACGCCGCCGTTCTTCGCCGAGCCCGCCGCGTTGCCGTGTCGGAAAACGTCGCCGCAGCGGTCGACGCCGGGGCCCTTGCCGTACCAGATACCGACCACGCCGTCGTAGTTCGCGCCGGGCGACAGGTTGAGCTGCTGCGAACCCCAGATCGCGGTGGCCGCGAGGTCCTCGTTCACACCGGGCTGGAATTTGACGCTGTACTGTTCGAGATGCTTCCGCGCGGCATGAAGCTGCTGGTCGTAGCCGCCGAGCGGCGAGCCGCGATAGCCGGTGACAAAGCCCGCGGTGTTCAGGCCGGCGGCACGGTCGCGCCGGATCTGCGCCATCGGCAGGCGCACCAGTGCCTGAATGCCTGTGAGAAAAACGTGCCCCGAGTCCTGGGTGTACTTCTGGTCGAGACTGATCGGCCCCTGGTTGATTCCCATTTCCGCCTCTTCTCCCGTCGGACGTTCCGGCTTCTTGTTGTGAAATAAGGTCTCTTTGGAATCAGTCTATGTCGATTTCCCTGCGTCGCGCATCATAAATCAGTCAGCCCATCTGCCCGATTTTGCAGCGAAATTTCGTTCCTGGAAGGGGCGCGCCGCTTGCGCCTTATGTCGCCACAAGTGCGGCTGTCGAAAGGACGTTGCGACCGAACTTACCGCTCCGTCTTCTCAGCGATTGTGCTCCGCAACCCCGCCGAACGGACTCTCGTGAAACGCGATTCCGCCCATAGCCATTTGGTTCCGCATTGCTGCCACCCGTCTTCGCATCACGAAACCGGGAACAACCTGCCCTGCCCGCCATTGGCCTTGCGGAGCTTTGGCAGATGGGAGGGATTACTTATGACCACTCATTTCAGGAATGATCCGGATCCGATGGCGACGCTCGACAAGACGCATCATCGGATCGAGGACTTTGAATATCATCAGCGGGCCAAGCCGCTAAAAGCACTGATCGGCGTCGGTATTCTGATCGCGATCGTTTTGGCGCTGTGGGGCTTGAACCCTGAGCGGTCAAATACTGCGGCGACCAAACCGGGCACCGCGATCACCACCGACGTCAATCGCGCGCCGGGCCAGACCACCGGCCAGGCGCCGGCTCGTCCGGCCCCGCCGCCTGCATCGACGCAGTGACCGAACGCCACCCCGCTCAGCCGGAACCTCATTCCGGCCTGGGAGGTTGTTATCGCATCACTGGATGGAGGATTTGACACATGGCACTCGAACGCGATCCGAATGAACGCAATCCGAGCAATGAGGAGCTGCGCCAGCGCGCAGAGCGCCTCGACAACGAGTTGCAGCCCGATCCCGAATTGGCGGAAGGGCCTGCGAGCGGCAGTCGTATCACATTGTTCGCCATTGCCATCGTCGCCATTCTCGGCGTCGTCTTCTATGGCCTGAACAATTCAGCCATCGCGCCGGAAGGCAGCACTACGGCATCGCAGACCGCGCCGGCAACCACCGGCTCGAACCCGGCGCCAGCTAACCCGGCACAGAAGGATGCGAATGCGCCCAACACGGCTCCGGGCCAGACCACCGGCTCGGCGAAGCCCGGTGGCGCAGCGCAGCCCGGACCGGCGAACACCAACACCGATCCGAAGGTTGGCCAGACTCCGGCCACCGGCGGCGGCGCGCCCTCGCGCTGATGATGTGAAATCTGATGCAATGACGGCGGGCCTGACGGTCCGCCGTTTTTGTTTGGATTTCTTTCTGTGTCCCGGGCGCGATGCAGCGTGTAACACTGCTTCGCAGAACCGGGACCGTTCCAAACTCCGAATGTGGAACGGCCTGGATCAGCGGCGCACCGCTACGCGCTGCGCAGCATCCGAAGCAAGTTATCCAGCACGCCTCACTTCCCGAACCTTCCATTAATATCCGCGTGTGATACCGCGTTCTTGAATTCGGCGAATGAACCGTTGTCGGTAATATCCTTTACGGCACGCAGGAAGCCGGCCCACGCCGAGCGCGCCAGCGCGCCGCCCACGCTGATCCGCCGCACGCCGAGATCGGCCAGTTCCGCGACGCTGAGGCCCGGCCCACCCATCAGCACGTTGACCGGCTTCGGCGCCACCGCCTTCACCACCGCCGCGATGTGCTCCTTGGTGCGCAGACCCGGTGCATAAAGGCAATCCGAGCCGGCGTCGGCATAAGCGACAAGACGTGTGATGACCTTGTCGATGTCGGTCTCACCCACCAGAAAGCCCTCGCAGCGGCCGACCAGCATCACCCGGCTCTTGCTGGCGTCGATCGCCTGTCGCGCGGCGCGGATACGCTCCACCGCAAGCGCGCTGTCATAAAGCGGTGCATCAGCCTTGCCGGTGGAATCCTCGATCGACAACGCTGCAACACCAGTCGCGACACCGCGTGCGACATTGGCGGCAACGCCGGCGGGATCGTCGGCGAAGCCGCCTTCAAAATCAGCGTTAAGCGGGAGATCGGTGGCGTCGTTGATAAGCTTGAGATGCTCCAGCACGTCGTCGCAGGTGACTCGGTTATCCTGGCGGCCGGTGGACCACGCATAGCCGGAACTGGTCGAGGCCAATGCCTTGAAGCCCATATTCGCCAGCAGCCGGGCGCTGCCGACGTCCCATGGGTTTGGAATCACAAAACACCCACTCTCGTGCAGCTTCCAGAAATCGGCACGCTTCTGCTCGACACTTGCAACCATGATCGTTTCCTTGTTTGGCGCGGCAACGCGCCGCACGGATTGGCGCCATGAAATCGTCCTGCGTGCGACTTCACAAGCGAATTTCTTCGAATCTTTTCCTCTACAATTCCACTTTCCTCAAAAACGTCCGCTCCTCGGCGAGGATCAACTGGTTCGACTCGGCGAACTCGAAATTCGCCCTGCCCGCATCATCAACGCGGAGCCGTGCGCGATAGCCCTCGTAATCCGCGAGATTTGCGAACGAGATCAGGCCGAAAGCGATATTGTTGGTGCCTTCATGCGGCATCCAGTAACCGAGCACATCGCCGCCGCACGCGGGAATGATCGTCAGCCAGCGCCGCGCGTACTCTTCGAACAAATGCCGCTTGAACGGATCGATCTGGTAGCGGATGAACACGGTGACGGTCACGCCGATCTCCTGAATTGATGTTCCGTCACCCTAGCCGTTGCGGCGCGCGGATGCTTCGACTATGATCGAAGCATGAAAACAGGACCGGACATCGCGATGATCGCCGCTCTCGTCGGCGATCCTGCCCGCTGCAACATGCTGACCGCGCTGATGAGCGGTCGCGCGCTGACCGCGAGCGAGCTCGCGCAGGAAGCCGGCGTGACGCCGCAGACGGCAAGTTCGCATCTCGCCAAGCTCGAAGGCGGCCAGCTCATCACGCCGCAAAAGCAGGGGCGCCATCGCTATTATCGCATCGCCGGCCCCGAGGTCGCGGCGGCGCTGGAAAGCCTGATGGTGCTGGCGACACGCGCCGGGGTGCGGGTACGTACCGGCCCGAAGGACCCAGCGCTACGCCGCGCCCGGGTCTGCTACGACCATCTCGCCGGATCGTTCGGCGTGCGGATGCTGGATGCGATGACCGAGAAGAAGCTCATCCGCCAGCACAAGGGCACGATCACGCTGACCCCCGAGGGCGAACAGTTCATCGCCAAATTCGGCATCGATCTCACCGAACTCCAGGACACACGGCGGCCGCTGTGCAAGACCTGCCTCGACTGGAGCGCGCGGCGCAGCCATCTCGCCGGGGCCTTGGGCGCTGCCATGCTGGCGCGGCTTACCGAGCTGAAATGGGCGCGGCGCGATCCGGGCAACCGGATCGTCACCTTCACACCCAAGGGTGAAAGCCAGTTCGCCGCCCTGTTCGGCCGGCCGCTCGATTAGAGCTTTGCTTCTGATGAATCAGAAGCAAAGCTCTGGATTCCTGTTTTGACGCGTTTTCTTCACGCGAACCGGTGCCCACCCTCGAGTCGATGCCCGAGGATTCGCTCGAAAACGCTCTCAGTGCGGCGACCGTGCAGTTGACAGTCTCAGGCAAAGATCGGCGTAATCGCCCCGCTTTTGTTATCCGCTTTTAAGACAGGTGATTCATGTCGAGACGCGCGTTGCTTGCGGGAATGGCCCTGATTGCGGCCGCCTTCCCCGCCCTCGCCTACGAGATCAAGCCGAAGACGCCGGAGACCGCTTTCTCCGCCAAACTGGTGCCGGACATCGTCGGGCTCTCGAGCCATGTCGATGCCGACAAGGCGCGCGCGCTCTATGAGAGCTACCTGAAAGATCTGCCGGGCGTGAAGCCGCAGGCCGTGGAACAGAAATTCGGCAGCACCAACATCAGCTACGTCACCGCGATGACGTTTGAGAAGCCGAAGACGGCGGATCATCCCGGAGAATCGCTCGCCAGCAACTTCTCCTCGCCCGCCAGCGGCAACTTTGCCTACCTTATCAAGCGCGATCTCGGTTTCACCAAAGCGAGCCAACCGACCAAGGCCGACATGATCGCACATGTCACGGGCAAATACGGCAAGCCCACCGTGATCGGCGACGGCCACCTCTATTATTTCTATCGCAAGGGCAAGATCGTTTCGGTGAAGCAGAAATACACGCCGGCCTCTGCGCTTGAAGCGCTCAACGGGCCGGTAAGCCCGAGGGCCGCGGTTGCGCTCAACGATGCCAACGGCAGGGGAAGCTGCATCGCCGTGCTCAAACACGTCGAGGCGATAACCGACAAATCGCTCAACGCCCTGCTGGCGGAAGCGAAGGCCGCGCATTGCGACGCGCTGCTCGACGTGACGCTGGCGGTGGGCGGCGCATCCGACCACGTGAGCAAGGCAACCTTCACGCTGATCGACTTCAAGCGCATCATCAGCGCTGCGAAAATCGATGATGAAGCTTTCGCAGCGGAAAAGAATGCCGCGCTGAACAAGGCATCGTCAGGAAACGCTCCGAAATTATAAGGCGACAAGACGACGAAATCCCCGCCGCAACGATCATGGCCAACGACGGGGATTCGTTACGCTGCAAACTCAGTAATAGTAGTAGCGACGGCGGTAGTGGCGACGCCAGTGCCGACGATGCCAACGGCGCCAGTGGCGGCGGCGATGGCGATGATGCCAGCCCCAATGACGGTGATGCCAGTGGCGGCGACGCCAATGCACCTGCTCCGCCTTCACCCGCGCGACATCCTTTTCATCGGCCACTGCAGGCTGCGCTTTCACGTCGGGCTCTGGCGCATGTCCGTTGGTTAAAGGCTGAACTGCAAGCGGCGCGGCTTTCGCGGCCGACGCCAGCGCGACGGCACCCAGACCGAAACCGAACGCTGCTTTCAAGAAATCCCGGCGCTCCATGATGTCTGTCTCCTCTTCCAATCATCGGGACGCAGCATCATCGCGCCGCCGGCATGAACTGAAACTGAACCCGCGAACAGCGCGATACGTTCCCCATTCAATTCACGAGCGACAAACTTTTCATGAAATTTTCGCCGCTGTCTGAACAGCCATTCATCTTCGTTCCTTACTCTTGCCACGCAACAGAAACACTCTAGTAGTGCTTGCTATTCGGCCGACTCAAAGAAGAAGGAATACACTCATGAAAAAATTATTTGTCGCGGCATTGTTTGCTTCCACCATTGCCGGCTTCGGCGCCGCCAACGCCATGTCGCCCGCGCCTGTCGCGCCGGCCAGCGGTGACGTGATCCATGTTGCCGGCGGCTGCGGCCCCGGCTTCCATCGCGGCGCCTATGGCCGCTGCCGCGCTAACCGTGGTCGCGTCGTGGTTCGTCCGCCCGCCGTGCGCAAGTGCCGCTACTGGGGTCCCGGTCGCCGCGTCTGCCGCACCTGGTGGTAACGAGCACTGCGAAAACCCCGCTTCGGCGGGGTTTTTTCTTGGGTTCAACACTATGCCCGCGTACGCGGCACCGCCTGTTCGCCGCGCTGCGGCATCGGAACCTCCCCGCAATGTGATCCGCGGGCATGATGTAATGCCATCGCCTGACGCGACGGCGTCATCTGCAGGGTGTTTAATCGAGCGATGAGCGAAACCAGCCTGCCCATGACCGGAAGTTTCGTCAGCCGATGTGCGCATGTGATCGAGCGCCTCGGTCTCGCAATGGCGGGAGCGTCGTGCGGCCTGTTCGTCGCGACGCATATGTCGGATGCACGGATCGAACTGTTCGGCTCAATCGGCATGGTGTTTGCCATGATCATCGCCGGCGCGCTCGGCTTCTATGTCGGCATCGACATTCCGCGTGTCTTCCGCCGCCGCGCGGGACGCGGCGACGATCTGCCGAAAACCGACATTGTCGAACTGCTCAGCGCGGCCGGCACATTCCTCGCTTCTCTCGCCGCCTTTACTTCAGTCTACATGATCGTCACCGATCCCGTCGTCGGCCCCGGCTGGACTTTCACCATCGCCGGCTGGTGGATGCTCGGCGTCGCCATGCAAATTGCCGCCGGCGTCATCGCGCGCTGGCGCAATGGACATCCAGCCGAAGCCGAGGCCTGACCGGCAACAATCTCGTTATCTTTCGGACAAGGTGACTCAGTGCCGGGGTGTTTCGCGCTCGTAGATGAACTTCGGCATATCCCACTTGTAGCGGATCGCCAGCAGGCGGAACGCCAAGCCGATGATAAAGGCCCCGATCACCACCGCCACGTGGTTGAGGCCGTATTGGGTCGCCGCGACATAGATCGCTCCGGTGGTCAGCGACACCGTGGCATACAGTTCGCTACGGAACAGTAGCGGAATCTCCGTGCACAGGATGTCGCGCAGCACGCCGCCGACGCAGCCGGTGATCATCCCTGCCACCACCACGATGGTGAGCGGCTGGCCCATCGCCAGCGCGACATTGCAGCCGATGATGGAAAAAACCACGAGACCGATGGCGTCCAGCACCAGAAACAGCGAATGAAATCGATGGATCACCTGCGCCAGCGCGATGGTGAGCAACGCAGACACGCCGGTCAGCACCAGCAGCATGGGATGCTTCACCCACAGCAGGGGATAGTGGCCGAGCAGCATGTCGCGCACCGAGCCGCCACCGAGCGCGGTGATAGCTCCGAGCATGGCGACGCCGAGCCAGTCCATCTTGCGGCGGCCGGCCGCGAGCGCCGCGGTCATCGCCTCGGCGACCATGGCAACCAGTCCGAGAGCGAAAAGAACCGAGTCGGCGGGCAGCATCGCCCTACGTAGCACAGTCTGCTGATGATTCGTGCCGTCACGCCTGCCCCTCATGGTGAGGAGACGCCATCGGGTCCGCGCGAAGCGCGGCCTGATGATAAACTCCACGCCATCTCGAACCATGAGGCAGCGGATGCATCGGGGCCTCGTCCTTCGAGACGCGATCCTTTGGATCGCCCCTCAGGATGAGGGATGACACTCACAGCGTTCTTCATCCCTCCTCCTTGTGGGGAGGGTGGTATGTTGAGAGCGCAGCGAACAACTGTCGGGTGGGGGTATGGCGTCACGCAACGGGCAAGCCGCCGTAACACGCCCTGTCACCCCACCCGGCCGGCTGCGCCGTCCACCCTCCCCATCAAGGGGGGGGGGGAAAAGAAAGTGCGCCCCTGAGGGTGAGAACAATCAGCCCAAGTGCCGATTAGGCCGGCCAAGTCTCCGCCACGACAAGAATATCACGCGTGCGCTTGACCTCCGGCCAGTCGCGGTCGAAATCGCGCACCAGCCGCTTCATCTCGTCGCCGCCGGTCGCCGCATCGAGCGAAGCGCGGTCGCTGAATTCGTAGAACGCCTGATGCACAGAAGGATCGACCGCGCTCCATGTCCGCCATGCCCGCTTGCAGCCGAACGTCTTTACCGCATCGGGCAGATGCTCGCGCGAATACCATTGATCGAACGCGGCGCGCTGCGATTCGTCGGGGATGACGGCACGAACGATGAAGAGGTGATTGGGCATGGTTAGCTCTGATTATGCTTGATTCGTCATTTGAGAGGACATTTCCGGTCCGCCAACCGCGTATCGCAAACCGACACTTTTTGAAGGAAACCTACCCAAGTTTTAACTTGGTCAGGAGTTGGGGAAAATTTGAATGCTTTCTGCACCACGTAAAGGCTGTCGCGACCTTGGATGGCCTTCAACCAGGTGATCTCCGGCTTACCAGTTACTTTATTCAGCGGACAATTTTGAAGCCAAGTCAGCGTGGGATAACCGCGCTCAGTTCCCTTGTTAACGACGCCGAATTGACTCCCCGGACAAGCAGTGGCCCACGTTTTCTCCATCCCCTGCCGGAATTGGTCGGGAGCGACATGACCGAGGCCGAAAAATATCTGCACTGTCACCAACTCGGTCCAGTTGGTGATGACCTCCTTTTCAGGAATCAACTCCGTAATGATGGCCTTACCGTTCTTTGCCTGATGACCGACCTTGTAACCCTTCGGGAGAGCTACAAGCAGGTTTTCATTTTCAAGTGCGACGGCAAAACCTAAATTCATGGTGACCGCGAAAAATGCGGCGCAGCACAGAACAACTAATCGAAATAACATTGAAACACCGCCCCAATTCTAATTTAGTCCCTCACAACGGAATGTTGTCGTGCTTCTTCATCGGCACATCGACATGCTTGTCCTTAAGCATGGCGAGCGCGCGGGCGATGCGCTTGCGGGTCGAGTGCGGCATGATCACGTCATCGATATAGCCGCGCTCGGCGGCGACGAACGGTGACAGGAAGCGATCCTCGTATTCCCTGGTGCGCGCGGCGATCTTCTCGGCATCGCCGATGTCCTGACGGAAGATGATCTCCACCGCGCCCTTGGCGCCCATCACCGCGATCTGCGCGGTCGGCCAGGCGTAGTTCATGTCGGCACCGATCTCCTTCGACGCCATGACGTCGAACGCGCCGCCATAGGCCTTGCGGGTGATGACGGTGACGAGCGGCACCGTGCACTGCGAATAAGCGAACAGCAGCTTGGCGCCGTGTTTGATCAGGCCGCCGTATTCCTGCGCGGTGCCCGGCAGGAAGCCCGGCACGTCCACGAAGGTGACGATCGGAATGTTGAAGGCATCACAAAAGCGGACAAAGCGCGCCGCCTTGCGCGATGCGTCACTGTCGAGCACGCCCGCCAGCACCATCGGCTGGTTGGCGACGAAGCCCACCGTCTTGCCGGCGACGCGACCGAAGCCGGTGACGACGTTTTTTGCGAACGTATCGGCGAGTTCAAAGAAATCGCCCTCGTCCACCACCTTCAGGATTAGTTCTTTAATGTCGTAGGGCTGGTTCGGATTTTCCGGGATCAGCGTGTCGAGCGAATTGTCGACGCGCTCGATGTCGTCAAAGCTCGGCCACTCCGGCACGCCCTCGGTGTTGTTGCTCGGCAGGAAGTCGATCAGCCGGCGCATCTGCAGCAGCGTCTCGACATCGTTCTCGAACGCGCCGTCGGCGATCGACGAACGGGTGGCGTGGACCGACGCGCCGCCGAGTTCTTCTGCGGTAACGACTTCGTTGGTCACGGTCTTCACCACGTCGGGCCCAGTGACGAACATGTAGCTGGTGTTCTTCACCATGAAGATGAAATCGGTCATCGCCGGCGAGTAGACGTCGCCGCCGGCGCACGGACCCATGATGACGCTGATCTGCGGGATCACGCCCGAGGCCTGCACGTTGCGGCGGAACACATAAGAATAGCCCGCGAGCGCCGCGACGCCCTCCTGGATGCGCGCGCCACCGGCGTCGTAAAGGCCGATGATCGGCGCCCGCGCCTTCAGCGCCATGTCCTGCAGCTTGGTGATCTTCAGCGCGTGGGTCTCGGACAGCGAGCCGCCGAACACGGTGAAATCCTTGGCGAACACGAACACGGTGCGGCCGTTGACGGTGCCCCAACCGGTGACGACGCCGTCGCCCGGCACCTTGTTCTTCTCCATGCCGAACTCGACCGAGCGATGCTCGACGAACATGTCGAATTCCTCGAACGAACCCTTGTCGAGCAATAGCTCGATGCGCTCGCGGGCGGTCAGCTTGCCGCGGCCGTGCTGCGCCTCGATGCGCTTTTCGCCGCCGCCGAGTTTCGCGCCAGCGCGCCGTTCATCGAGCCGTTCGAGGATGTCTTTCATGATCGTTGTCGCCCCGGATGGCGGCCGGGCAGCCGCCTGTTGGTGAGAATTGGAAGCTTGTCTAGCACGCGTTTCGGCGGTGGAAAACGGTCGAATGGCGTCGGACCCGGGCGCGAGAATCCCGTATGAAACAATGGCTTCCGGGGGAATCGGCACGATGGCAGACAACGGCGAGACAGGCACGGCGGGCGCCGCCAGCGGCGGGGTCCGCACCCTGTTGCGGCTGGAAGGCGTGGCGCTCGCGCTGGCCTCGGTGGTGTTCTACAGCTACTTCGAAGGCTCGTGGGTCCTGTTCGCCATCCTGCTGCTGGCGCCGGACCTCAGCTTCCTCGGCTACCTCGGCGGCCCGCGCGTGGGCGCGGCGGTCTACAACACCGCGCATGCCGCGATCATTCCGATGCTGCTCGGCATCGTCGGCATGGTGGTACCCTCGGCGCTGGCGATGCACCTCGCGCTGATCTGGAGCGCCCATATCGGCATCGATCGGGCGCTGGGCTACGGCCTGAAATACGACGCCGGTTTTTCCTTCACCCATCTCGGCCGTATCGGCAGGGCTCCGCGGGTGTGAAGGGCGCGACCTTGGACAATTTTGATTTGTCGTCATGGCCGGACTTGTTCCGGCCATCCACGTTTTTACTGAGACACTAAAGGAAGACGTGGATCACCGGGACAAGCCCGGTGATGACAATCGGATCCTATAAAGCGCCTTCTTACCAGCAACTACTTCGCCGGGCGGCTGGCGACGAAATAGCTCGACTTGTGCACCACCTTGCCGTCGCGCAGCGTGATGACGTCGACCAATTCCATGGTCACTGGCGTACCGTCCGGCCTGGTCGCGGTGAGGATCGATTCCGAGACGAAGTGATCGTCGCTGCCATAGAGAGCGACCGACTCGAAATGAATTCCCGGCAGACCGGAGATGTCCTTGCCGAACTGCTCGGCCACCGCCTCCCTGCCCTTGTAGACCTTGGGGCTGCCATGGCGCTGATATGACGTGTCGTCAGCATGAAACGCCATGATCGCCGGCACATCATGCGCGTTCCACGCCGCGTTGTAGCGCGTGGCGAGATCCCGCCAGGACTCCCTTGATGCGACTGCGGCGGATGCGGACGGCGGCATGGCTTTGCTCCCTGTTGTGATGTTGAGCGGAGCCTAGCGTGGTTCGAAGCAGGAGAATAGCCGCGCGGCCGCGTCGAAATGTCAGCGGATCCGGCCCGATAGCCGCATCACGAAGATCAACACCTCAGCGACGGCCTTGTAGAGCTCTTCCGGAATCTCGTCGCCGAGCTCGACATTGGAGAGCGCGCCCGCCAGCACCTCATTCTCCTCGATCGGGATGTCGTGCTCTTTGGCGACCTCGATGATCTTTGCACCAATGGTGCCTCGCCCTTTGGCGACAACAAGCGGGGCGCCCTTCCCTTTCTCGTAGTGGAGCGCGACGGCGAGCTTGTCCTTGATCGATGTCATGACGCGCGATCCATGAAATGACCCACGCGCGGTGGTGTCGGCGACGGCGGCTGGCCCGCGCCGATCACGATATCACCCGGTTCGAGTTCGGCACGGCGCAACGCTTCCGACAGGTCAGGCGCGCTGCTGCGCAGATGAGCTGCGGTCAGCGGCCGCTCGGCCCACATTCGCACCGATGTGCGCTCGCCGTTCAGCGAGATCAGCGCATGAACCGGACCAGCCGGCTCCACATCGAGCGAGAAACGCGCGCGCCACACCCGCTTGGTCGCTTCGATCTCCGCGCCCACACCGTCGCGCGACACTTCGAACTGCGCAACCGCCGTGCCCAGCGGGGTTGCGAACGGAACCTCGAAATTCCAGCGCGGCACGGTCTGTTCGGCGCGCGGGGCCTGCAGATCGGCGCGATCCGGCAACGAGGCTGCCTGCAGCAATGTCTGCCGCGCCAGTGCGGCATCTGTGTCGCCGAGCAGACGATGCACCGCGACGCCCGCCGTCATGTCTTCGGTCATCGTCGGCATGGCTACCGCCTGCGCCGACGGCGCGCTGCCCCGGAACGGCGGCGGCGGCACATTGCTGAGCGCAATCTCGTCGACGTCCGTACGCGCCGGTAAGGCGCGAGGCGTCGCGGCATGAGGAGATGCCGCATTCTCGGCTTCGAGCAGCGATTTCACCGCGTCACGCACGCCCTTGGGAAATGCGCGCAACACATCCTGCAACGCGTCAAGATTGGCCTGCACACCGTGCGACGTGGCATGGGATGGCGAGAAAATCCGTGCATTGGCGTCAAGATCGAACGTATCGCCATCGACACGCAGCGACGCCTGCGGCAGCAGGACTTCGTCGAATTCGAGTTGCGGCCCTGACGGCGCCAGCGACGGCGACGCGACGATATCAACCTGCGCCCGTGCCTGCCCCTGCTGTGCGAACGATGTCGGCGTGGCCGGGTCGACCTCGGGGATGGGAAGCGCCTGCGGCATACCGAGCCAGTTCGACAGCGTCTGCCGGAATACGACCAGTGCCGCCTTGAGATCGGGCATCGGCTCGCCCTGCGGCGGCAGCGATGCTGCCTGCGGCGACGCCAGCGTGCGCTCGAGAAACAGGCCGGAATTGCGGAACGCGGTTTTCATCGCGTCGCCGGTGAAGGATTCATCCAGCCCCGGACGCGACGCCAGCAACTGCGCCGCGGCTTTCTGCACTTCGGGCGGCAGACTCTCGAGCGACACCGCGACGCCGAGATTGGCGAACAGCGGCGCAAGGCTGCCCTGCCGCGCCGCCGCGCTCTGCACCGCGGCCGACACCGCGAGCGCTTCGAGATTGGTGAGCGGACGCGCTGCGCGCGTATCGCTCGGCGACGACACAGCTGCTGTCTTTGCGACTTCTTCTGTTGGGGCCGATGCGTTCGCTTGTGCCGTGCCGGATATTGCCGCATACGACACCTGCGCCAGTGTTGACGCGCTCGTGGTCACGATTGTCGCAGGCGACGCGACCTGCGCGGGCAATTGCGCGGTGTTACCCTGCCCCGGCACCACTTGCAGGCGGATGCCGTCTGGGGTCTGCGACACCGCGAGTTGCAGCATGTCGCCGACCTTGAGCGGCACTTCGGATAAAACTTCGATGGACAGCGACGCAATGGCGATGCGCACGAGATTGGTCTCGAGCACCTTCATCACCCGGGCATCGATCACCGTGCCCGGCTGCAACGCGGCATCGGCCGCGACGCCCTGGGCGGCGATGACCGGAAAAACGGGATTGATTGCGATCGACATGACGCTCCTTCGCCCAGGAAGCTAGCCCGACGTCGTAAACCTCTCGTTAACCGAATGTGTCAGGAAAGCGCCTTCAGCACCCGAACCGCCGCCTCGAAGTCGCGCTGGCGCACCGCGCGGCGCTCGACGACTTCCTCGTCCGCGCCCCACTTTTCGGCGTTCCAGTCCTCATCGACATGGGCGGCCATCCAGGTCTGCTCTGGTGTCCGCACACTCTCTTTGAGGGCAACAGCCAACAGCGCCGAGCCGGTGATGGTGGTGATCACATGGAGCGCCGCGATCCGCCAGGCATCCTCCGGCAACAACGCACGCATCGCACCGATCGCGGCGTCAGGCTGCTGCACATGCATCACGCCTTCGGTCAGAATGAAATGCGCACCGTGGTCGTCCGCCGCCCAGCGCAGCACCGGTTCCCAGTGCTCGCCCTGCCGCGCCACCAGCCCATCGGGGAAACCGGCGCGGTAGAACAAGAGGTCCGAACCGAAATATTTGGCGACATCGTCAGCGACGGCTGGAATGTTGTCGGCGACACCATCGATCACGCTGTGGGCAAGGCGGGTCAGCGGCATGGTCATCGGGTCGATCAGTTCAGTCTGTGCATCCCATTCCGCAGCCATGGCCTCAGCGAGCGCGCGAACCGGCGCGGCCAGCGGACGTCGGCCGGGCGTGCGCACCGGCTTGCCATCAAGCGCCACGGTGAATCCACCGTTCTCCTCGATCACGCCGGTGGCTTTGTAGAAGCGCTGGCGCAGCGGCGTGCGCGATGATTTGCGCGAGGCCTCGCGGGGATCGAGCGGCGACTTGCCGGCAACGTCATCGAACAATTCACGCATCGATTTGACTCGTTACTGGTTGGCGCAGGCGCGCGAATATTCCGAGCGTTCGTTAGGCCCCAGTCCCATCGCCGCCCCCTCTTCCAGGCAGCGCGTGACACGATCGCTGAACGACGAGCGCCGCGAGCCGCGCACCCCCGGCGTCTTGGGTACTGTATCAATCCGCACCCGGCCCGGCGTGGTGTTCTGCAACTGGAATGGCGGCGGCGAATCCATCTTCGGCACCTGCGGGATCTCAATCTTGGGCGGTGGAGGCGGTGGAGGTGGCGGCGGCAGTATCGACGGCGGCTGCTGGAACGGAATCTGTGCGATTGCCATCGCAGGCGCGAGCACAAGCGCGAGGGCAACCGCTACAATGGCGAGACGGATCATCTGCATTGACATTATGTCGGAGTGCCCAGCCATTCGCGCAAGATCACTCCTCCGGCGCGTTCTCGATTGGATCGAAGCGGTCGGCCTCGAGCCCGAGCAGGTTCCACGATTGCAGCATGTGCGGAGGCAGCGGCGCGGTGACGTCGATCACGCCGCCGCGCGGATGCGAGATGACGATGCGGCGCGCCAGAAGATGCAGCCGGTTCTGGATGCCGCCCGGCAACTGCCAGTTCTCCTTGTTGAAATATTTCGGATCTCCGACGATGGCGTGGTCGATGTGCGCCATGTGCGCGCGCAGCTGATGAGTGCGGCCGGTCACCGGTTTCAGCGACACCCATGCCAGTTTCTGCGCCGAGGTTTCGACCACCGCGTAATAGGTGACCGCGTGGCTCGCGCCCTCGTCGCCATGGGCGGCGACACGCATGATTGAATCCTCCTCGCTCTCCTCTTTCGCAAGATAGGTCGAGATGCGACCCTGCTTCGGCTTCGGCACGCCGGCAACCAGCGCCCAATAAATCTTGCGCGCCGAGCGATGGCGGAACGAGCCGGTCAGCGTGGTTGCCGCGAAGCGTGTCTTGGCGATCAGAAGACAGCCTGCGGTTTCGCGGTCGAGGCGATGCACGAGACGCGGTCGCTGGCCCTTGGCGTCACGCATCGTCTCCAGCATCTGATCGACATGGCGCGACAGGCCTGAGCCGCCCTGCACGGCGAGGCCCGCCGGCTTGTTCAGCACCATGACGTCGGCGTCCTCGAACAGGATCATCTTCTGCAGTTCGTCGCGCACCTTCTGCGCCGCTTCCGACAGGGCTCCCGCTCCCTTCGGCGCATCGAGCTTGAGCGGCGGAATCCGCACGCTATCGCCTTCGCTCAGGCGATCCTTGCTGTCGGCACGCTTGCCATTGACGCGCAATTCGCCTTTGCGGACGATACGCTGGATATGGGAAAATGAGAGGCCGGGAAACCGTGCTTCGAGGAAGCGATCGACCCGCATGTTGTTTTCGTCGGCGGTGACGGCGACGGTCTGCACCTTGGTCGGGAGCGGTGCCACCACCTTCTCTGGCCGCACATCTTCGCGCGGCGCGACCTGCGATTTGGCCAGGCGTCGCGGCGCATCGTCCCGCGCATGCGCGGGCTTGTCGAATGCACGTTGCGCCGGTCCACGTTTGCCGGACGATGTCTTCGCGCCGAACTTGGCTGGCGCGCGCTTGTCCGCGCGTTTTGCGTCACGAACCGATTTCTTCTCAAGCGGCTTTCGGAATCGGCGGCTCATGATGATTTGTCTTTTCTCAGTTTCGCCCAGTAGTCGAGGCGTTTGCGAATCTCGCGTTCAAACCCGCGCTCCGGGGGATCGTAGAAGGTTTGCCGCCCCAGCGCTTCCGGGAAATAGTCCTGCCCGGAAAATGCGTCCGGCATATCGTGATCGTACTGATAGCCCTCCCCGTAACCTTCTGACTTCATCAGCTTGGTCGGCGAGTTGAGAATATGCTTGGGCGGCAGCAGCGAACCCGCCTCCTTCGCCGTGCGCATCGCCGCCTTGTAGGCCATGTAGCCGGCGTTGGACTTCGGCGCGGTGGCGACATAGATCACCGCCTGCGCAATCGCCAGCTCGCCCTCCGGCGAGCCGAGAAAGTCGTAGGCATCCTTGGCGGCATTGGCGATCACCAGCGCCTGCGGATCGGCCATGCCGATGTCCTCCACCGCCATGCGCACCACGCGGCGCGCGAGGAACAGCGGATCCTCACCGGCGTCGAGCATGCGCGCGAGATAATACAGCGCTGCATCGGGATCGGAGCCGCGCACCGCCTTATGCAGAGCCGAGATCAGGTTGTAGTGGCCATCGGCGGACTTGTCATAGATCGGTGCGCGCCGCTGCAGGATGTCCTGCAATTCGGCCGCGGTGAAAACTTCATTCGCGCGCGCCGAGCGCCAAACTTCCTCCGCGAGCGTCAGCGCTGCGCGACCGTCGCCATCGGCCATACGCACCAGCGCTGCGCGCGCTTCGCCATCGAGCGGCAACTTTTTGCCATCGATTTCCTCAGCGCGCGCGTAGAGTTTTTCGATTGCCACGTCATCCAGCGACTGGAACACCAGCACACGCGCGCGGGAGAGCAACGCCGCGTTGAGTTCGAACGACGGATTCTCGGTGGTGGCGCCGACCAGCACCACGGTGCCGTCTTCCATCACCGGCAGAAACGAATCCTGCTGCGCGCGGTTGAAGCGATGGACCTCGTCGACGAACAACAGCGTGCCCTTGCCGGTTTCGCGACGGGCGCGCGCGGCATCGAATACTTTCTTCAGATCGGCAACGCCGGAAAACACCGCCGAAATCTGCTCGAAATGCAGTTCGGTGGCGTCCGCCAGCAGCCGCGCCACCGTGGTCTTGCCGGTGCCCGGCGGGCCCCAGAAGATCAGCGAGCCGAGCGTGCGCGTTTCCAGCATGCGTGTCAGCGCGCCATCAGGTCCGAGGATATGATCCTGCCCTACCACGTCGGCGAGCGTGCGCGGCCGCAGCTTTTCCGGCAGCGGACGCGGCGCATCCTGCTCCAGCCCCGCAGCGGCAAAGAGATTTGGCCCCGACTGTTTAAGACGCTCTGCCATAGTGAACCATGAACTCGCCATGGCCGGGCTTGCCCCGACCATCCACGCAAATCTCAGCATCGCGAAGACGTGGATGCCCGGCACAAGGCCGGGCATGACGGCAACCTATGCCGAGCCTTATCCCCCCAGCGTCACCGACAACTGCTGGCCGCCGCGCAGGATGGTGATGCGCCACACCCGCGCCCGCTCGTTGGTGATCTCCGCAAGATCGCGAGTCTTGGCGATCTTCTTGCCGTTGACCGCAACGATGATGTCGCCCTTCTTGAAACCGACATTGGCCGCCAATGCATCGTCCGACAACGCCGTCACCACCACGCCCTCGACATTGGAATCGATCCGCAGTTCGTCAGCCAACGCCGGTGAGATGTTGGCAACCTTCGCGCCCTGGAACGGCGAGCGCGACTTGATGATGATCTCGTCGCGGCCGGTGTCCGGCGCGACTTCGAGCGGCACCTTAAGCTTGATGACCGTGTTCTGGCGACGCACGTCGATCTCCGCGCTGCCGCCAAGCGGCCGGGTGGCGAAGCGATAGTCGAAGCCGTTCGGATCATCGACCGCCTGTCCTTCGATCGAGACGATCAGATCCGACACTTTCATGCCGGCTTTCGCCGCGGGACTGTTTGGCGCGACATTGGTCACCAGTGCGCCGGCCGGACGCGGCAGGCCGAGCGTCTCTGCGATCTCCGGCGTCACCGCCTGCAGCCGCGCGCCGAGCCAGGGGCGCTTCACGTCCTTGCCACCGCTCTTCGCCGACGCCACGACAACACGCACCATGTTGGCAGGGATGGCGAAGCCAATGCCCTGCGAACCGCCCGAGCGCGAGAAGATCGCGGTGTTGATGCCGACCAGCTTGCCGGTCATATCGACCAGCGCGCCGCCGGAGTTGCCCGGATTGATCGCCGCGTCGGTCTGGATGAAGAACTGATAATCGGTGATGCCGACCTGGGTGCGCGCCAGCGCCGAGACGATGCCGTGAGTCACGGTCTGGCCGACACCGAACGGATTGCCGATGGCGAGCACGACATCCCCGACCTGCAACTGATCGGAGTTGGCGAAGTCGAGCGTCGGAAACTTCTCGTGCGCCCCCTTGAGCCGCAGCACCGCGAGGTCGGTGCGGCTGTCCTTCAGCACCAGTTCGGCCTCGAACTCGCGCTTGTCGGCGAGCGACACCTTGACCTGATCGGCGCCCTCGATGACGTGATTGTTGGTGACCACGAGACCCGACGGATCGACCAGAACGCCGGAGCCGAGCGAACGCTGCACCTGCTCGCGCTGCTGGCCCGGCACGCCGAAGAAACGGCGGAACACCGGATCGTCGAGCAGCGGGTTGCGATTCTGGATCGCCTTGGCGGCATAGACGTTCACCACGGCCGGCTGCACATGCTGCACAATGGGCGCATAGGACAGCCGCAACTGGGTCTGCGACGAGGGAACGATACGGTCCTGCGCCAGCGCTGGTCCGACGACAATCGAGGAGAGCAGCAAGGCCGCAAGCGTGCGAACAAAGGTCATGAATGAAATCCCGGATGCGAAGGCAGAGATATAGTCGGCCTGCCGTTCAAAGAGAAGCGATAGCGCGGGCAGAATCAGGACGCCCGCCCCCCCCCGATCATGCGGCCTGTTTCCGCGATGTTTTGGGCCTTTTCGCGGTGACCACAGCGCTCTGACGTGCCCGGTGGTCCTCGCCCCAGGCCCGCAGCGCATCGATCACCGGCCGCAGGCGGAGACCGGTCTCGGACAGCTCGTATTCGACGCGCGGCGGCACCTCGGCATAGACCTTGCGGATGATTAGGTCGTCCTGCTCCAGCGCGCGGAGCTGCTTGGTCAGCATGCGCTGGGTGATGCCAGGCAACCGCTTGCGCAACTCGCCGAAACGCAACCGCCCGTCCTGCAGGTGATAGAGGATCACGCCCTTCCACTTGCCGTCGATCAGGTCGAGCGTCACCTCGACCGGGCAACCCGGCCCGCAGCCGAAATCCTTGCGTTTCATGGGGTTTGGTCCATTAGTATACAAACGGGGCCTATATCACAAAAACGACAGTACTTGCAACGAACGCAACGCGAAGGCAGAACCGACAGCGCGCCACACTATTGGCTCGCAATGCCCGGAGACCCGTTCCATGAAAGCCGTCGGATACCAGAAGTCCCTGCCGATCGACGCGGCAGAGTCGCTGATCGATTTTGAAGCCGAAGTGCCCGAGCCGCGCGGGCGCGACCTGCGCGTCGTGGTGAAAGCCGTCTCGGTCAATCCGGTCGATACCAAGGTGCGCAAACGCGCCGAACCGCCGGCTGGCGAATACAAGATCCTCGGCTTCGACGCGGTCGGCGTGGTCGATGCGGTCGGCCCCGATGTGACGCTGTTCAAGAAGGGCGACGAGGTCTATTACGCCGGCTCGATCCAGCGTCAGGGCACCAATTCCGAATTCCATCTGGTCGATGAGCGCATCGTCGGTCACAAGCCGAAGTCGCTCTCCATCGCGCAAGCGGCCGCCCTGCCCCTCACCTCAATCACGGCATGGGAACTGCTGTTCGATCGCCTCGCCGTCGCGCCCGGCAAGAAGATCGAGTCGCGCACACTGCTGATCACTGGCGGCGCCGGCGGCGTCGGTTCGATCATGATCCAGTTGGCGCGACGCCTCACCGGCCTTGCGGTGGTCGCTACCGCATCACGCCCCGAATCCACCAAATGGTGCCTCGATCTCGGCGCGCATGCGGTGATCGACCATTCCAAGCCAATGAAAGAGCAGATCGACAAGCTGAAGCTGCCGCCGGTCAGCCTGATCGCGAGCCTGACCGGCACCGATCAGCATTTTCCGGCACTGGCGGAGATTCTCGCGCCGCAGGGCAAGATCGCCTTGATCGATGACCCGGCAACTCTCAACGCCGCCCTGCTTAAGGGCAAGTCCGGCTCATTGCTTTGGGAATCGATGTTCACACGCTCATCGTTCCAGACCGCCGATATGGTGGCGCAGCACCGCCTGCTCGACGATGTCGCCAATCTGATCGACAACGGCGTGCTGCGCACGACGCTCGACAAGGTGGTCGGCACAATCAATGCGGCGAATCTGAAGGCCGCGCATGCCGCCATCGAAGGCGGCCGCTCTACCGGCAAGCTCGTGCTCGAGGGGTGGTGAGGTTCACGAGGCTATACGGCGTGGAGTAATTTCCGCGCTCTCGAATGTCATGGCCGGGCTTGTCCCGGCCATCCCGATTCATGAGGCACTGTGCTCACCTAAGCGGGGTCACCGGGATAAGCCCGGCGACGACATCTGAAGTGGAGAGGCCCTCAACCTTGGGGAAACCATCACGCAATCGTCGGCACCAGCCCGCCTTCGGCGCGCAGCGCTGCGCCGTTGGTCACTGACGCTTGACGGGACGCGACATAGACCACCATGTTGGCGATCTCGTCCACGCTAGCGAAGCGCTGGATCAATGATGTCGGGCGGTGCTGCTTGATGAAGTTCGCCGCGGCGGTATCGACAGACTGACCGTTCTGCTTGGCGAGATCCTTCACGAAAGTCTCGACGCCCTCCGACATGGTCGGCCCCGGCATCACGGCGTTCACGGTCACGCCAGTGCCGCGCGTCAATTCGGCAAGACCGCGCGACACTGATAGCTGCGCCGTTTTCGTCATGCCGTAGTGGATCATCTCCTTCGGAATCATGACCGCGGATTCGGAGGCGATGAAGATAATCCGGCCCCAGTTGCGCTTGAGCATCCCCTGCATGTAGGCGCGCGACAACCGTATCCCCGACATCACGTTGACATCGAAGAAGCGATGCCAGTCCTCGTCGGGGATATCGAAAAACTCTTTCGGCTCGAAGATGCCGGTGTTGTTGACGAGGATATCGACACTCGGCACCGCCTTGACCAGCGCGGCACAGCCCTCGGCGGTCGAGACATCGGCTGCGACGCCTTCGACCGACGCGCCCTTCACCGCCTTCTTCAGGGTCGCGACCGCCTCATCGACCTTGGGCTGCGAACGGCCGTTGACGATGACCTTCGCGCCCGCTTCCGCAAGGCCCCTGGCGATGGCGTGGCCGATGCCGGAGGTTGAACCGGTGACAAGGGCTGTGGTGCCCGACAGATCGATGTGCATTGCGTGCTCCATACCCAAAACCCGGATATGTGCGCGGATGTGTCAGTCTCAACGGCTTACGCAAAAATGTGATGCGCAAATAAAAACGGCGCCCGGAGGCGCCGCTTTGAATTCAGTCTCGGGAGGAAGCGTTACGCCGCTTCGGACTCCTCAGTGCCGCCCTGCACCGGGCCCGAATCCTGGCCCTTGGCATCGACGTCGCGATCGACGAACTCGATCACCGCCATCGGGGCGTTGTCGCCGTAGCGGAAGCCGGCCTTGATGATGCGGGTGTAGCCGCCCTGACGATCCTTGTAGCGGGTCGCCAGCACGTCGAAGAGCTTCTTGACCTGATCGTGGTCGCGCAGTTCGCTGATCGCCTGACGGCGCAGCGCGAGGCCGCCCTTCTTGCCAAGGGTTACCAGCTTCTCGACGATCGGGCGAAGCTCCTTCGCCTTCGGCAGCGTGGTAACGATCTGCTCGTGCTTGATCAGCGCAGCCGCCATGTTGGCGAACATCGCCTTGCGATGCTCCGCAGTGCGGTTGAGCTTGCGATGAACCTTGCCGTGACGCATGTGATGTATCCTTCAATCTGTGTCACGACGGCTCGTCGGACAAGTTGCTCAGGTGGGCTTCCTGCGTTCGCCCGTGAAACAATCGCCAGCGGACGCCGGCCATTGCGAAGTCAAATCAGTAGTGATCCTCGAAGCGCTTGGCGAGCTCGTCGATGTTCTCCGGCGGCCAGCCCGGCACTTCCATGCCGAGGTGCAGACCCATCTGGGCCAGCACTTCTTTGATCTCGTTCAGCGACTTGCGGCCGAAGTTCGGGGTGCGGAGCATTTCCGCTTCCGACTTCTGCACGAGGTCGCCGATGTAGACGATGTTGTCGTTCTTCAGGCAGTTCGCCGAACGCACCGACAGCTCGAGCTCGTCCACCTTCTTGAGGAAGGCCGGGTTGAACGCGAGATCCGGAATGACTTCGGCGGCAACCTCCTTGCGGGGCTCCTCGAAGTTGACGAACACGTTGAGCTGGTCCTGCAGGATGCGCGCCGAGTAAGCGAGCGCGTCCTCCGGCGAAATCGCGCCGTTGGTCTCGATGGTCAGGGTCAGCTTGTCGTAGTCGAGGATCTGGCCCTCGCGGGTGTTCTCGACCTTGTAGGAGACGCGGCGCACCGGCGAGTACAGGCTGTCGACCGGGATCAGGCCGATCGGCGCATCCTCGGGGCGGTTGCGCTCGGCGGCGACGTAGCCCTTGCCGGTGTTGACCGTGAACTCCATGCGGATCTCGGCGCCGTCGTCCAGCGTGCAGAGTTGCAGGTCGGGGTTGAGGATCGCGATGTCGCCGACGGTCTGGATGTCGCCGGCGGTGACCGCGCCCGGTCCCTGCTTCTTCACGACCATGCGCTTGGGGCCTTCGCCCTGCATCTTGATCGCGATGTCCTTGATGTTAAGCACGATGTCGGTCACGTCCTCGCGCACGCCGGCGATCGAGGAGAATTCGTGCAGCACGCCGTCGATATGCACCGACTGCACCGCCGCGCCTTGCAGCGACGACAACAGGATGCGGCGCAGCGCGTTGCCGAGCGTCTGGCCGAAACCGCGCTCAAGCGGCTCGGCGACCAGCGTGGCGAGCCGGCTCGGGTCGCTGCCGGGCGTCACCTGGAGCTTGTTGGGACGAATGAGTTCCTGCCAATTTTTCTGGATCGTCACTGTATCACCCATTCTTGTGCCAGCCCTTTGTCAGAGGCCGCCGGAGGGGGCCGTCTGTCCGGCTTGCCTCGCCGGACGCGTTGCGGATCGGCCGCGCAACCACCCGGCGCTGGAGCGCGCGGATCGGACCGCGCACCGAGCATTCAAAAAACCGCCGAAGCCCTTGTGACAACGGCGGGTCTTACCTCACACGCGCCGGCGCTTGCGCGGCCGGCAGCCGTTATGCGGGATCGCCGTCACGTCGCGGATCGAGGTGACGGTGAAGCCCGCCGCCTGCAGCGCCCGCAGCGCCGATTCGCGGCCCGAACCGGGACCGGCGACCTCGACCTCCAGCGTGCGCATGCCGTGTTCCTGCGCCTTCTTGGCAACGTCTTCGGCGGCGACCTGCGCCGCATACGGCGTGGACTTGCGCGAGCCCTTGAAGCCCATCGTGCCGGCCGACGACCAGGCGATAGCGTTGCCCTGCGCGTCGGTGATGGTGATGGTCGTGTTGTTGAACGACGAGTTCACATGCGCCACGCCGGAGGCGATGTTCTTGCGTTCGCGACGGCGGACGCGGGCGACTTCCTTGGCCATTAAAGGGTCCTTCTTTCGATCTCGACACCGCCGTTATGCCAGCGGCTCCACCAATGCAGACAACGGGCCGGCGCGGACGGCCGGGACATGCCCCGCCAAAACCCGAGCGCCGGGCGCCTGCCTACTTCTTCTTGCCTGCGATCGCCTTCGCCGGCCCCTTGCGGGTGCGGGCGTTGGTGTGGGTGCGCTGGCCGCGCACCGGCAGGCCGCGACGATGGCGCAGGCCGCGATAGCAGCCGAGGTCCATCAGGCGCTTGATGTTCATGCCGACTTCACGGCGAAGGTCACCCTCGACGAGATAATCGCGGTCGATGATTTCGCGAATCTGCAGGACTTCCTGGTCGGTCAGCTGGTTGACACGACGCTCCAGCGGAATCTTGACCTTGTCCATGATGTCGGCCGCGTTCTTCTGGCCGATGCCATGGATGTACTGGAGCGCGATGACGACGCGCTTGTTGGTCGGGATATTGACGCCTGCAATACGGGCCACGGGTCTTACTCCTGTCGCCGTCCGTTTGGATCGGCTGATGTTTTCTATTTGTCGGGCGTCAGTTCACAAACGCAAACACGACGCCCTCCCCACAAGTCCTTCGGGGCCCGGCATCGTCTGGAATTCATCCGACTTGGATGCGGGCTTATTAAAGGACTCAACGACGTTTCGTCAACCTTTTGGCGGTCTTGGCTCGCCCTTTCGTGACCTTTTTGGCGACTTTCCGAGCCGGGTTCCGGGCGGCTTTGGTGGCCTTCCGGGTTCCCTTTTTGGCCTTGGCGGCGACCTTCCGGGTCGTTTTCGAGGCCGATTTGGCAGCCTTCCGGGCCTTTTTGGCCGCCTTTTTCACCGACTTCGCCGGAGCCTTGCGGGCTTTCTTCACCGCCTTGGCAGCCTTCTTGGCCTTGGCAGGCGCCTTGCTGGCCTTGGCGGCAGCCGGCTTGGCGGTCTTCCGGGCGGCCTTCTTCGCCTTGGAGCGAGCCCTCGCCGGCTTGGCGGCCTCGGTCGCCCCCAGCGCCGCGAGCACGTGAGCGATCTGGTCGCTGACCTCTTCGATGCTCGCCATGCCATCGATGGTGATGAGCTTGCGCTTATCCGAATAGTGATGGACCAGCGGCTCGGTCTGGGCGCGGTAGCTCGAAAGACGCTTCGACAGCACCTCCGGCGTATCGTCCGCCCGCACTTCCTCGCCACGCTCGCGCATCTGCGCCACGCGAGCCTCGACACGATTGAGCAACGCGCTTTCGTTGACGCGCAGCTCGATCACGGCGTCGAGCTGGAGACCTTTTTCCTTCAGCAGTTCGTCAAGCGCCTCGGCCTGCGGCACGGTGCGCGGAAAGCCGTCGAGGATGAAACCGTTCACGGCGTCAGGCTGTTCGATGCGGTCGGCGATGATGCCGACGACGACCTCGTCGGGCACCAGCCCGCCGCTCGCCATGATGTCCTTCGCCTTGAGGCCGATCGGCGTTTCCGCTGCAACAGCAGCGCGGAGCATATCACCGGTAGAAAGCTGCACGATGCCGTGCTTCTGAACCAATCTCTGCGCCTGAGTTCCCTTGCCCGCCCCCGGCGGCCCGAGAAGAATCAACCTCATTTACGACGGCCCCTTAATTTCGACTTCCGGATCAGTCCTTCATACTGATGTGCGAGCAGATAGCCTTGCACCTGCGCCACGGTATCCATGGTCACGCTGACGACGATCAGCAGTGACGTACCGCCAAGATAGAACGGTACCGATGCATAGGAGATGAGGATTTCCGGAATCAGACAGACAACTGCCAAGTAGATAGCACCGACGACAGTGATTCGAGATAGCACATAGTCGATGTATTCAGCGGTGCGCTCACCCGGGCGAATGCCGGGAATGAATCCGCCGTGCTTCTTGAGGTTGTCCGCGGTTTCGGTCGGGTTGAACACGATCGCGGTGTAGAAGAACGTGAAGAACACGATCAGCGCGAGATAGAGAAACAGGAACAACGGACGACCGTGGCTGAGTTGCGTCGTCAGCCATTGAAACCACTCCGGTCCCTTGCCCGCGTTGAAGCTCGCGATCGTCGTCGGCAGCAGCAGCAGCGACGAGGCGAAGATCGGCGGAATCACGCCCGAGGTGTTGAGCTTGAGCGGCAGATGCGAGGACTGGCCCTCGAACATCTTGTTGCCGACCTGACGCTTCGGATACTGGATCAGCAGCCGGCGCTGCGCACGCTCCATAAACACGATCACGGCGATGACCACGACTGCCATCAGGATGATGGCAAGGATCAGGAAGGTCGAGAGCGCGCCCTGACGGCCGAGTTCGAGAGTACCGGCAATCGCCGACGGAAGCTCGGCGACGATGCCCGCCATGATGATCAGCGAAATACCGTTTCCGATGCCGCGCGAGGTGATCTGCTCGCCAACCCACATCAGGAACATGGTGCCGCCGGTCAGCGTGATCACGGTCGAGAGGCGGAAGAACAGGCCCGGGTCGGAGACCACATTGCCGGCGCCTTCGAGACCGATGGCAATGCCGTAGGCCTGGAACACCGCCAGCACCACAGTGAGGTAACGGGTGTACTGGTTGATGACCTTACGGCCCGCCTCGCCTTCCTTTTTCAAGGCTTCGAGTTGTGGCGACACCGTGGTCAAAAGCTGAATGATAATCGATGCCGAGATGTACGGCATGATGTTCAGCGCGAAGATCGCCATGCGGTGCACGCCACCGCCGGCGAACATGTTGAACATGCCAAGAATACCGCCCGCCTGCGAACGGAAGGTCTGTTCCCAGATCTGGGGATCGATGCCGGGCAGCGGGATGTATGTCCCCAGCCGATAAACAAGCAGCGCACCCAGCGTGAACCAGATGCGCTTCTTCAGTTCGTCGGCCTTGGCGAGCGCCGAGAAGTTGAGGTTTGCCGCCAGTTGTTCAGCCGCAGAGACCATATGCGAGGCTCCTCATTCTTTTGATCGTCGTGAGCGGGCCCGCCCGGTCATCCGCGCTCCAAAACTTCCTACAGAAGTAGCGTCGCGGATGCCCGTCACAAGGCCGGGAACGACGAAATCAAGCAGCCTCGCCTTCGGCCTTCTTCGGCGCCAGGATCTTGACCGATCCGCCGGCCTTCTCGACCGCCTCGACCGCCGCCTTCGACGCGCCGTGGACCTCGATAGTGACCTTCGCCGTAATCTTGCCACGGCCAAGCAGACGAACGCCGTCCTTCGAACGGCGCAGGACACCGGACTTCACCAGCGACTCTGCATTGATCGTGCTGCCGGCGTCGAGCTTCTTGGCATCGATCGCGGTCTGGATACGATCGAGGTTCACCTCGCTCAGATCGAGCCGGAAGATGTTGTTGAAGCCGCGCTTCGGCAGACGGCGATGCATCGGCATCTGGCCGCCTTCGAAACCCTTGATGCGCACGCCGGAACGCGCGGTCTGGCCCTTGCCGCCGCGGCCGGACTGCTTGCCCTTGCCGGAGCCAATGCCGCGACCGACGCGGATGCGCTTCTTGCGCGAGCCGGCGTTGTCGGCGATTTCATTGAGCTTCATTGCCGTGTTCCTTACTTCTCGTCCACGACGCGGACGATGTGCCTGACCTTGTAGATCATGCCGCGCACCTCAGGCGTGTCCTGCAATTCAGACACACGGCCGATCTTGTTGAGACGCAGACCGACGAGGGTCTCGCGCTGCGAGCTGTGGCGGCGGATCGCGCTGCCGGTCTGCTCGACCTTGATGGTTTTGGCCATCTTCAATCCTCCGGACCGCGCCCTTAGTCGGCGGCGGCTTCAGCGTCACCGCCGATACGGCGGGACTGCAATGTGGACACTTTCAGGTTGCGGCGGTTAGCGACCGAACGCGGCGAATCCTGATGCTTCAGCGCGTCGAAGGTTGCGCGGATCATGTTGTACGGGTTCGACGAACCGATCGACTTCGCCACCACGTCCTGGATACCGAGGGTCTCGAACACCGCGCGCATCGGGCCGCCGGCGATGATGCCGGTACCAGCTGGCGCAGCGCGCAGATAGACGCGGCCCGCGCCGTGACGGCCGGCGATGTCGTGATGCAGGGTGCGGCCTTCGCGCAGCGCGACGCGGGTCAGGTTGCGCTTCGCCGAGTCAGTCGCCTTGCGGATGGCTTCCGGCACTTCGCGCGCCTTGCCATGACCGAAGCCAACGCGGCCCTTCTGATCGCCGATGACGACAAGCGCCGCGAAACCGAAGCGCTTACCGCCCTTCACGACCTTCGCCACACGATTGATGTGGACGAGCTTGTCGACGAACTCGCTGTCGCGCTCTTCCCGATCTCGACCGCCCCGTTCGCGTCCACCGCGTTCGCGTTCAGCTGCCATGTTCTGTCCAATCCTTGAGAGGCGGATGCCTCTGTCCTTGTGTTCCGTTAAATCAGAAGCTCAGTCCGCTCTCGCGGGCTGCGTCGGCCAGCGCCTTGACGCGACCGTGATAGAGATAGCCGCCGCGATCGAAGACGACTTCCTTGACGCCGTTCTTCACCGCGCGCTCCGCCAGCAGCTTGCCGACGGCCTTGGCCGCATCGATGTTCGCACCGGTCTTGCCGCCGTCGCGCATGGTCTTCTCGAGCGAGGACGCCGACGCCAAGGTCTCGCCCTTCAGATCGTCGATGACCTGCGCGTAGATGTGCTTCGACGAGCGGAACACCGACAGGCGCGGACGACCGTTGGCCGAGCGGCGCAGCGCAAGCCGCACGCTCTGCTTGCGCCGGGCATTCGTAATCTTGAGTTTCGACATGACCGGCTCCGTTACTTCTTCTTGCCTTCCTTGCGGAAGATGAATTCGTCGGCGTACTTCACGCCCTTGCCCTTGTAAGGCTCCGGCGGACGATAGCCGCGGATCTCAGCGGCGACCTGCCCAACCTTCTGGGCATCGTTGCCGACGACGGTGATTTCGGTCGGCTTCGGCACCGTGATGGTGATGCCTTCCGGAACCGGGTAGATCACGTCGTGGCTGTAGCCGAGCGAGAGCTGCAGGTTCTTGCCCTGCAGCGCGGCACGGTAGCCGACGCCGGTGATCTCGAGCTTCTTCTCGAAACCCTTGGTGACGCCCTCGACCAAGTTGGCGATCTGCGCACGGGCGGTGCCATACAGCGAACGCGAACGCTTGGTCTCGAAGCGGGGCGCAACGCGGATCACGTTGTCCTTCAGCTCGACCGAGACGTCGTCATGCACGGTGAACTGCAGGGCGCCCTTCGGACCCTTCACCTTCACGGTCTGGCCCTCGACGTTCGCGGTGACGCCGGAGGCGATCGCGACGGGCCTTTTGCCTACGCGTGACATCGTTCTTTCCTTCCTTAGAACACCGTGAAGAGAACTTCGCCGCCCACATTCGCTTCGCGCGCGCTGTGGTCAGCCATGATTCCCTTCGGCGTCGACAGCACCGAAATGCCGAGACCGTTCTTGACGCGCGGCAGGTTCTTCACCGAGGCGTAAACGCGGCGCCCTGGCTTCGACACCCGCTCGATCTCGCGGATCACGGGCTCGCCGTCGAAATACTTCAGCTCGATCTCAAGCTCGTTCTGGCCCGAAGCATGCTCGACGGTGGCGTAACCGCGGATGTAGCCCTCGGTCTTCAGCACTTCGAGCACGTTGGCGCGCATCTTCGAGCCCGGGGTCGAAACCTTGGACTTGTTGCGCATCTGCGCGTTGCGGATGCGGGTGATGAGATCGCTGATCGGATCGTGCGTAGACATGCGCAGCCTCCCTTACCAGCTTGACTTCACAAGGCCCGGAATCAGGCCCTTGGAACCGAGTTCGCGCAGCGCGATGCGGCTGAGCTTGTTCTTGCGATAGACCGAGCGCGGACGACCGGTGACTTCGCAACGGTTGCGAATGCGCGTCGCCGACGAGTTGCGCGGCATCTCGGCAAGCTTGAGGGTCGCCGCGAAGCGCTCCTCCATCGGCTTGGTCTTGTCGCCGATAATCGCCTTCAGCCGCGCGCGCTTGGCCGCCGCGTTCTTCGTCATCTTCTGACGCCGGTTGTTCTTCTCGATCGAACTTTTCTTCGCCATACGAGTAGTCTCCATACCTTTCCGCGTCTGAAACGCTGAAGTCAGCGCCTCACTGCCGGAACGGGAAATTGAGTGCGGTCAGCAATGCCCTCGCCTGCTCATCGTTCGGCGCGGTGGTGCAAACCGTAATATCCATGCCCCAGGTCTCGCCCGACTTGTCGTAGTCGATTTCCGGGAACACGATGTGCTCCTTGAGGCCGAGGGAGTAATTGCCGCGGCCGTCGAAGCTCTTGGGGTTGAGGCCACGGAAGTCTCGCACGCGCGGCAACGCGACGTTGATGAGACGGTCGATGAACTCATACATCTTGGTCTTGCGCAGCGTGACCTTGGCGCCGATGGCCTGGCCTTCGCGCAGCTTGAAAGTCGCGATCGCCTTGCGCGAATGCGTGACGATCGGCTTCTGGCCGGCGATCAGCGCGAGGTCGCCCGCAGCGAGTTCGACCTTCTTGCGATCGTTGACGGCTTCGCCAATGCCCATGTTGAGCACGACCTTGTCGAGCCGCGGCACCTGCATCACATTGGTCAGACCGAACTGCTCGGTCAGCTTGGCGCGGATGTCACGATCATAGACCGTGCGCAGGCGCGGCGTGTATGCGGTCTCAGCCATCGATCTCTGCTCCCGAACGCTTGGCGACACGCACCTTGGTGCCGTCTGCCTGAATCTTGAAACCGACGCGGGTCGGCTTGCCGTCCTTGGCCAGCAGCGCCAGGTTCGACAGGTCGATCGACGACTCCTTGGAGATGATGCCGCCTTCCTGCTGTGCCGTCTGCTTCTGGTGACGCTTGACGAGATTGACGCCACGCACCAGCGCGCGGCCCTCGGCCGGGCGCACCTCGAACACTTCGCCGGTCCGGCCCTTGTCACGGCCGGTCAGCACGATGACCTTGTCACCCTTGCGGATCTTGGCAGCCATTACAGCACCTCCGGCGCCAGCGAGATGATCTTCATGTGGTTCTTGGCGCGCAGCTCGCGCGGCACCGGCCCGAAAATACGGGTGCCGACCGGCTCCGACTGGTTGTTGATCAGCACGGCCGCGTTGCGGTCGAAACGGATCACCGAACCGTCGGCGCGACGGATGTCCTTGCTGACACGAACGACGACCGCCTTCATGACGTCGCCCTTCTTCACCTTACCGCGTGGGATAGCTTCCTTGATCGAGACGACAATGATGTCGCCCACCGTCGCGTACCGGCGCTTGGACCCGCCAAGAACCTTGATGCACATGACACGGCGCGCGCCGGAGTTATCGGCCACGTCGAGGTTGGTCTGCATCTGAATCATTGATGCACCTCGTCCTCTTTCTGCTGCGCTTGTCGCGCGTCCTGAGCCTTAAATCCCGTCCGCGCCTCACGGGGCGCGGGATCAAGGCTCGTCTGAAACGGTCGCCGTCAGGCGGTTTTCTTCTGCTCGCCCCGGACCACGGTCCAGCGCTTCAACTTCGAGATCGGCTTGCTCTCCTCGATCCACACCGTGTCGCCCGGCTTGAACTCGTTGTTCTCGTCATGGGCGTGGTAGTTCTTCGAGCGGCGGATCGTCTTCTTGTAGAGCGGATGGGTGAAGCGGCGATCGACGCGCACCACCACGGTCTTGGCTTGCTTGTCGCTGACCACCACGCCCTGCAACGTACGTTTCGGCATCTTAAGCCCCTTGCTTGGTCTTTGCGGCGCGCTTCTGCGCGGCGATGGTCTTGATACGGGCGATGTCGCGCCGCGCCTCGCGCAGCCGCGAGGTGTTCTCGAGCTGCCCGGTGGCGCGCTGGAAGCGCAGGTTGAAGCGCTCCTTCTTCAGCTTGACGATGGCGTCGTTCATCTGGTCTTCGCTCATCGCGCGGATATCATCGACTTTCAGTTCGGCCATGACGACACCCCTATTCCGCGATGCGCGCGACGAAGCGCGTCTTGATCGGCAGCTTGGCGGCCGCCAGCGTCAGCGCTTCGCGCGCGGTCTGCTGGTTGACGCCGTCGATCTCGAACATGATGCGGCCGGGCTTGACCCGCACCACCCAGAATTCCGGCGAGCCCTTGCCGGAGCCCATGCGGACCTCGGCCGGCTTCGACGACACCGGCACATCCGGGAACACGCGGATCCAGACGCGGCCGGCGCGCTTCATGTGGCGCGTCAGCGCGCGGCGCGCGGCCTCGATCTGGCGCGCGGTGATCCGTTCCGGCGCCATCGCCTTCAGGCCGAACTGGCCGAAGGCCAGCGTCGCGCCCGAGGACGCGGTGCCGTGGATACGGCCCTTGTGCGCCTTGCGGAACTTGGTTTTCTTAGGTTGCATCATGGCTTACGCCCTCAAACCTGCCAATTCAAATCAAGCGGCGTCGCGGCGCGGGCGCGATGTCTCGCCCTCGGCCTGCCGCTTGTCCTGCGCCATCGGATCGTGCTCAAGGATTTCGCCCTTGAAGATCCACACCTTGACGCCGCAGGTGCCGAAGGTGGTGAACGCCGTCGCCACGCCGTAATCGACGTCGGCGCGCAGCGTGTGCAGCGGCACGCGGCCTTCGCGATACCACTCCATGCGCGCGATCTCCGCGCCGCCCAGGCGACCCGAGCAGTTGATGCGGATGCCTTCGGCGCCGAGCCGCATCGCCGACTGCACGGCGCGCTTCATGGCGCGGCGGAACGCGACGCGGCGCTCAAGCTGCTGCGCGATCGATTCCGCCACCAGCGTCGCGTCGAGTTCCGGCTTGCGGATTTCGACGATGTTGATGACCACGTCGGAGGCGGTGATGTCGGCCACCTTCTTGCGCAGCTTGTCGATGTCGGCGCCCTTCTTGCCGATCACCACGCCCGGACGCGCCGAGTGGATGGTGACGCGGCACTTCTTGTGCGGCCGCTCGATGACGATGCGCGCCACCGCCGCCTGCTTCAGTTCCTTGTGCAGCAACTCGCGGATCTTGACGTCCTCGTGCAGCAGCCGGCCGTAGTCGTTCTTGCCGGCGTACCAACGGGAATCCCAGGTCCGGTTGATGCCCAGGCGAAGCCCGATCGGATTGATTTTCTGACCCATCGTTCTCTCCGGCGCGCTATTTAAGCGGCTTTTTCCGCTTCAACCTGACGAACCACGATCGTCAGTTGCGCGAATGGCTTGAAAATCCGGCCCGAGCGGCCACGGCCGCGCGGCGCGAAACGCTTCATCACGATGCCCTTGCCGACATGAGCCTCGGACACGATCAGATCGTCGACGTCGAGATCGTGATTGTTCTCGGCGTTGGCGATCGCCGATTCCAGGCACTTCTTCACGTCGACCGCGATCCGCTTGCGCGAGAATTGCAGGTCGGCGAGCGCAGACGACGCCTTGCGGCCGCGGATCATCTGCGCGACCAGATTGAGCTTCTGCGGGCTGACGCGCAGCATCCGGGCAACCGCCTTGGCCTCGTTATCCGGGAGGCTCCGTTCGCGCTTGGGCTTGCTCATGGCTTAAGTCCTACTTCTTGGCTTTCTTGTCGCCCGCATGGCCGTGGAAGGTGCGGGTCGGCGAGAACTCACCGAACTTGTGGCCGACCATTTCCTCGTTGACCGACACCGGAACGAACTTCTGGCCGTTGTAGACGCCGAAGGTCAGGCCGACGAACTGCGGCAGAATCGTCGAGCGACGGCTCCAGATCTTGATGACGTCGTGACGGCCGGACGCGCGGGCGGCATCTGCCTTCTTGAGCAGCGAACCCTCGACGAACGGGCCTTTCCAGACTGAACGAACCATGTCCGGCGATCCTTACTTCTTCCGCTTGTGGCGGCTGATGAGAATGAACTTGTTGGTCGACTTGTTCGACCGTGTCTTCTTGCCCTTGGTCGGCTTGCCCCACGGAGTGACCGGATGACGGCCGCCCGAGGTGCGGCCTTCACCGCCGCCGTGCGGGTGATCGATCGGGTTCATGACGACGCCGCGGTTGTGCGGGCGACGGCCCAGCCAGCGCTTGCGGCCGGCCTTGCCGATCGAGATGTTCATGTGATCCGGGTTCGACACCGCACCGATGGTCGCGGTGCAGCGGCCGTGAACCAGGCGCTGCTCGCCCGAATTCAAGCGCAGGATCACGTAGTCCTGGTCGCGACCAACGATCTGGGCGTAGGTACCCGCCGAACGCGCGATCTGACCACCCTTGCCGATCTTGAGCTCGACGTTGTGGACGATCGTGCCGACCGGCATGTTGCCCAGCGGCATGACGTTGCCCGGCTTCACGTCGACGTAGTTGCCGGCGATCACGGTGTCGCCGACCGCCAGACGCTGCGGCGCCAGGATATAGGCCTGCTCGCCATCGGCGTACTTGATCAGCGCGATGAACGCGGTGCGGTTCGGATCGTATTCCAAACGCTCGACCGTGGCCGCGACATCGACCTTGGTGCGCTTGAAGTCGACCTTGCGGTAGGCCTGCTTGTGGCCGCCGCCGCGGAAACGCACGGTGATGCGACCGGTGTTGTTGCGGCCGCCGTTCGAGTTCTTGCCCTCGGTGAGCGCCTTGACCGGCTTGCCCTTGTAGAGGGCCGAACGATCGACCATCACCAGCTGGCGCTGGCCCGGCGTCGTGGGGTTGAATGTTTTCAATGCCATCGTCGTTCGCCTTACAGCCCGGTGGTCACGTCGATGCGGTGGCCCTCTTCGAGGGTCACGACAGCGCGCTTGGTGTCCGACTGAGAGCCGAACTGGCCGCGGAAGACTTTCGTCTTGCCCTTGCGAACCAGCGTGTTGACGCTCTTCACCTTGACGTCGAACAGCTTCTCAACCGCTTCCTTGATCTGCGGCTTGGTCGCCTTGGTGGCGACCTTGAACACAACCTTGTTGTGCTCGGACGCAACCGTCGCCTTCTCGGTGATCACCGGCGACACGATCACGTCGTAATGACGCGCATCCTGAGTCTTCATTTGAAGCGCGCCTCCAACGCATCGATAGCGGCCTTGGTCAGAACGAGCTTCTGACGGCGCAGGATGTCATAAACGTTGATGCCCTGGATCGGCAGCACGTCGACCTGCGGAATGTTGCGCGCGGCGAGCGCGAAACCGTTGTTGACCTCGGCGCCGTCAACGATCAGCGCGCTGGTGAGGCCGAGGCCCGCGAAGTGACCCAGCAGCGACTTGGTCTTGGCGTCCTTCAGTTCGGCATTGTCGATCACGATCAGGCTGCCGTCCTTCGCCTTCGCCGACAGGGCGTGGCGCAGGCCGAGAGCGCGAACCTTCTTCGGCAGATCATGCGCATGGCTGCGCACGACCGGACCGAAGGCGCGGCCACCACCGCGGAACTGCGGAACGCGAGCCGAACCGTGACGAGCGCCGCCGGTGCCCTTCTGGCGATACATCTTCTTGCCGGTGCGTGTAATTTCGGCTCGGCCCTTGGTCTTGTGGGTGCCGGCCTGACGCTTGGCGAGCTGCCAGTTGATAACACGCTGGATGATGTCGGTGCGCGGCTCGAGACCGAAGATCTCGTCCGAGAGCTGAACCGAACCAGCGGCTTTGCCTTCAAGAGTTGTGACGTTCAATTCCATGTCACACGCCCTCCTTCTCGGCTGCGGCTTCCGCCGGAGCAGCCTCGCCCTCGCCCGCAAGCTTGAACTTGCCCGGCTTTGGCGCGTCCTTCGGCAGCGACTTCTTGACGGCGTCGCGAACCGTGATCCAGCCACCCTTTGAACCCGGCACCGCGCCCTCGACGAGCAGCAGGCCGCGCTCGACGTCGGTCTGGACGACGCGCAGGTTCAGCGTGGTGATGCGATCGACACCCATGTGACCGGGCATCTTCTTGTTCTTGAAGGTCTTGCCCGGATCCTGACGGCCACCGGTCGAACCGATCGACCGGTGCGAGATCGACACGCCGTGCGTGGCGCGCAGACCGCCGAAGTTCCAGCGCTTCATACCGCCGGCGAACCCCTTACCGACCGAAGTGCCGGTGACGTCAACGTACTGGCCGACGACGAAGTGATCCGCCTGGATTTCAGCGCCGACCGGAATCAGCGAGTCCTCGCTGACGCGGAATTCCGCGACCTTGCGCTTGGGCTCGACCTTCGCGATGGCGAACTGGCCACGCTCGGCCTTGGGCATGTAAACGGACTTGCGCGAGCCCGAGCCGAGCTGCAGCGCGACGTACCCGTTCTTGTCCATGGTGCGGTGGCCGACAACCTGACAGTTGCCCAGCTTCAGCACGGTCACAGGGATATGCTCGCCGGCCTCTGTAAAGACCCGCGTCATCCCGACCTTTTGTGCGATCACTCCGGAGCGCATCGGCGTGCTTCCTGTCTTTCTGTCCCGAGGGACTAACTAAACTTCGGTGCGGGCAGGTTTTGAAACCGGCGCCCGCATGGGGTCTCTTAGAGCTTGATCTCGACGTCGACACCGGCGGCGAGGTCGAGCTTCATCAGCGCGTCAACGGTCTGCGGGGTCGGATCGACGATGTCGAGAAGACGCTTGTGGGTGCGCATCTCGAACTGCTCGCGGCTCTTCTTGTCGACGTGCGGCGAACGGTTCACGGTGAACTTCTCGATGCGCGTCGGCAACGGGATCGGTCCACGAACCTGAGCACCGGTACGCTTCGCCGTATTCACGATCTCGCGGGTCGACGTATCGAGAATCCGATGGTCGAACGCCTTGAGACGGATGCGAATATTCTGGCCGTTCATTGCCACGATCTTTCTTAAACGAAACAGCGAAAGTTGAATTGGCGATCAGGGAGCGGCGGATTGCGAACAGTTGCTGCCCGCCACTCCCAATTCGCTATTCGTCTCTTACTCGATGATGCTTGCGACGACGCCGGCGCCGACGGTGCGGCCACCTTCACGGATCGCGAAGCGGAGCTTCTCTTCCATCGCGATCGGCACGATCAGGTGCACTTCCATCGCGATGTTGTCGCCCGGCATCACCATCTCGGTGCCTTCCGGCAGGTGAACCACGCCCGTCACGTCGGTCGTGCGGAAGTAGAACTGCGGACGATAGTTGGTGAAGAACGGGGTGTGACGGCCGCCCTCTTCCTTGGTGAGGATGTACGCCTCAGCCTTGAACTTGGTGTGCGGCTTGACCGAACCCGGCTTGCAGAGCACCTGGCCGCGCTCGACTTCCTCGCGCTTGGTGCCACGCAGCAGCGCGCCGATGTTGTCGCCAGCCTGGCCCTGATCGAGCAGCTTGCGGA
>JBIQLC010000023.1:0-62167 GCA_044464625.1 Afipia sp.
ACGCCATCCATCCGGTGGCGGGCCGCATGCCGGGCCACATGAACGTGCTGCTGGCCGAAGCCAACGTGCCTTACGACGAGGTGTTCGAACTCGAGGACATCAACTCGGAGTTCGCGCAGGCCGACGTCGCCTTCGTCATCGGCGCCAACGACGTCACCAACCCGGCGGCGGAAGAAGATCCGAAGTCGCCGATCTACGGCATGCCCGTCCTCCAGGTCTGGAAGGCCGGCACGGTGATGTTCATCAAGAGGTCGCTCGCCTCCGGCTATGCCGGCGTCGACAACCCGCTGTTCTATCGTGACAACACCATGATGCTGCTGGGTGACGCCAAGAAGATGACTGAAAACATCGTCAAGGCGATGTAGCTTTTTGCGAAATGCGCGCTAACCTGCGCGCATGAGCCAGTCTTCGCACATGCCGCGGTCAGCGTGGGTCTTCCCCGCGCTGGCCGTTTTGCTGTTTGCCGCCATCTCCGTCCCCTCGCTCGGGATCGGCTTCACCCAGTCGCTGGCGGGATTGGTCTTCGCCGCGGTGCTGCTGGTTATCCTGTTCGGCACGGTGTTCGCAGCGGTCCACCATGCCGAGGTGATCGCGCATCGTATCGGCGAGCCGTTCGGCACCCTGCTGCTGACGCTGTCGGTGACGATCATCGAGGTGTCGCTGATCGCCACCATCATGCTCGGCGAGAGCGGCGTGCCGACATTGGCGCGCGACACCGTATTCGCCGTGGTGATGATCGTCTGCAACGGCCTCGTCGGTATCTGTATCTTCTCCGGCGGGATACGCTATCGCGAGCAGGATTTTCAGGTCTCAGGCGCGAACGTCTATCTCAGCGTGCTGATCGTGCTTGCCACCATCACGCTAATCCTGCCGAACTACACCCAGACCACGCCGGGCCCGGTCTATTCGTCGAGCCAGCTTGTATTCGTCAGCGTGCTGACGGTGATCCTGTACGGCGTCTTCCTCTACATCCAGACCATTCGCCACACCGACTATTTCATCGCCGGCAGCGATGATGGCGACAACGGCCACAGCGCGGCCAGCGGGACGATGCTGGCGATGAGCGCCATCCTGCTGCTGGTCTCGCTGGTCGGCGTCGTGCTGCTGGCGAAAAAATTCTCACTGGTGGTCGATGCCGGCGCGGCAGCGATCGGCGCGCCGCCGGCGTTCGCCGGTCTCGTGGTCGCGCTCCTGATCCTGCTGCCGGAAAGCGTCGCGGCGCTCGGCGCGGCACGCAAGAACGAATTGCAGAAGAGCCTCAACCTCGCGCTCGGCTCGTCGCTCGCAACCATCGGCCTGACGGTGCCGGCGGTGGCGATCGCGACCTACATCCTCGACAAGCCGCTGGTGCTCGGCCTCGAGACCCGCGACACCATGCTGCTGGTGATGACCATGCTCGTCAGCATCGTGACCTATGGTGATGGCCGCACCAACATGATGTTCGGGCTTGTGCATCTCGTGGTGTTCGCGATGTTCGTGTTCATGGTACTGGTGCCGTAAGGAGACTGCCGATGCTTCCGGCGAGATCGACCGTTCAGCAGGATACGCCGGAGGTTCGCGTCACCGAGTGGCGTCTCGTACCGGGTGCCGCCACCGGCCATCACATCCATGAGATGGACTACGTCATCGTCCCGATCACCACCGGCGAAATGACCATCGTCGGCCCCGACGGCGCGCGTTCGAAGGCGCCGATCACCACCGGGCAGTCCTATTTCCGCAAGGCCGGCGTCGAGCATGACGTGCTCAACGAAACGGCCAGCGAGATCGTGTTTCTTGAAATCGAGCTGAAGCCCTGACGCCATTTAGGGCCGGATGATCTGCCGTTGGCCGGGCGGTGCGCCGCCGGCTTCCCTGCGTCCTTCCGCTCAAGCTGGTGTGATTGGAATCGCAACAGACTGGCGCGTTTGCCACCGATCCGTCGCGATTGATCCCTCAATCGGCCCTAAAGTTCCAGCATCTCATCGCTGGCAGGGAAGAGCTTTAGCGATGATCCAGAAGTTTCTATCGAAGTATCTTTTTGAGGTGATCCCCTCGATCGTGGCGACGGTGGTCGGCGCCTACATTGTCACTCACTACATCAACAGCAAGCCGGAAGCGGAAAAGCCGCCGGCGGCGATCTCTGCCCCGGCCAAGGCGGCCGCGACGCCTGAGCAGGCCAAGAACACTGATGTAAAGGCGGACGCCAAGAAGGCGGATACCGCCAAGGATACCGCTAAGGCTGAACCGAAATCCGAACCTGCCAAGCCCGCCGCGAAAGCCGCGAGCCGCTCGTCCGACAACAAGGCCGAGGAAGCGGCCATTCGCCATCGTCAGCCGGCCCGCGAGGCGGCAAAGGACGAAGTCCGCGAGAAGGCGGCTATCCGGGCGCCGGTCGAAGCGTCACGCGAGACCGAGAACCGTGACGCCAACGAGCTTGCCCGCGATGCGCTGGCCCGTCTGCGCGGCAACACTGAACAGCCCAAACCCGAACAGCCGAAGCCCGAGCAGGCCAAGGCTGAGGTGAAACTTGACGCCGCCCGGGCTCCCGAGACCCCCCGTGTTCAGGGGCCGGAACAGGCGCAACGCGAGCGCCCCGCAGTGAGGGTAGTCTATTCGCCGGCCAGCAATCCGGCGCCTGCGCAGCCCCAGATCCCCACCGCGCGGCAGGAAGCTGCCGTGCCGCCGATGGGGCCGCCGGTGACGATCACGCCGCCACCGCAACTGCCGTCCTACGCCAGCGACCAGGGTGCGCGGCTGGATGATCCGTCGCGTCCGACACCGCCGGCCGATATTCCGCTGGCAGCGCATGAACGCGGCCATACCTCAGTTGCCGAGGATGTCGTCTCGGCGGCGAAGTCGGTGTTTGAGGCCGTGGTGCCGCGCTAGCAGCGAAAGCTGTTGTGTTTGCGACGCGGTTAGCTCTTGCGCGTAACGGCTTTCTGCGGTCCCGGATCGGTTTCGACCTCGACGCTGTCGAGGAATTCCCGCACCGTGAACACTTGGCCGATATTGACCGGGACATAACCCGGCAGATCGGCGACCGCATTGTGGAATTCATCACCCTTCATCACGTCGAGCACGCGCTGCATCGCCTCGGTTTCGAGGAACGAGCGGCGGCAGACGAAGAAATAATCCTCCGTCAGTAGTCGCACGAAATCGAGCCCGAACATGCGCGCGGCAGCCTCGACGCCGAAGGCGACATCGGCCATGTCGCTGGCGACGTAGGCTGCCACCGCGGCGTGAGTGAATTCCATCCGCTGCGCGCCGTTGATCTGGCTTTCATCGATCCCGCTGTCGTCCAGCAACTGATTGAACAGCTCGCGGGTGCCGGAATCCGGATCGCGATTGACGAAACGGGCCTTCTGCTCGACCAGTTCCTTCAGCGAGGTGATGCCGAGCGGGTTGTCGCGCTTGACCATCAGCCCCATCTCGCGGGTGACGAAGCTGATGACGCGATGCTCGCGTAAGTCGAGCCATTCCTTGCAGGCAGTGACCGCTTCGTGGCGCAGCTTGCCGCGCGGCAGGTGAACGCCCGACAAGTCGCAGGCGTCCTGTGCCAGCGAGATCAGCGAGTTCTGGTTGGAGACATATCGCAGGTCGACGCCGATGCCCGGCGTGCGGTCGAGCAGCTCGCGCAGCTTGGGCACCGCGAAGCCGTGGCTGGCGTGCACGCGGATCACCGACGGGTGCTGATACAGGAACGGTTTGATCTCGGTGACCAGCTCCTGCGACAGGTTCTGCAATTGCGGGCCGAGGCGCGCTTCGAGGCGCTGTCCAGCCCACACCAGTTTTTCGCCGAAGGCGGTCAGTGTCGTGCCCTTGCCGCGATGACGTTCGACCAGCGGTACGCCGAAGAAATTCGACCACTGCTCGATCAGATTCCAGACGTGCCGATAGGACAGGTGGGCGTGATCGGCGGCGCTGGTGAGCTTTCCGGTTTTCCGGATCTCGTTGAGCACGCCCAGCATGACGATCGCCGTCTGCGGACTGCCCTCCTTATGGAAACGCCAGATGGTTTCGATCTCGATATGCATCGGCACTCCTTATGAAATACTTTTCATATATAGAGCGGACTACAGCACATCTTTTCATATTTACTCTGGCATATTCAATACACAAATTAGAAGAAACAGCGGAGGATATATGATGTCAATTGCATATGATAACGAACAAACCACCGCATCCGCCCGGGATATCGTCGAGCACAAACTGCTCCTGATCGACGGGCGCCATGTCGAACCCGCGTCCGGCCGTTTCTTCAAAACGCTGAACCCCGCGACCGGCGAGGTCATCGCCACGGTTGCCGAAGGCAACGAGGTCGACGTCGATCGGGCGGTCGCGGCCGCGCGCCGCGCCTTCGAGGGGCCGTGGCGGACCATGCGCGCCGCCGAGCGTGGCCACATCCTGTTCAAGTTCGCCGACCTGATGAAGCGCCATGCCGACGAGATCGCCGAGCTGGAAAGCCGCGATGCCGGCAAGCCGATCGCCGGCGTGCTGCGGCAGGATCTTCCGGCTGCGATCGACACGCTGACCTATTATGCTGGTTGGGCCGACAAGATCGGCGGCGAGGTCGTGTCCACACGCAGTGACGCGCTGACCTACACGGTGCGCGAGCCGGTCGGCGTGGTCGGCGCCATCGTGCCGTGGAATTTCCCGTTGATGATCGGGATGTGGAAACTGGCGCCAGCGCTGGCCTGCGGCTGCACCGTGGTGATGAAGCCCGCCGAGCTCACGTCGCTGTCGGCGCTGCTGATCGCCGAGCTCGCGCTCGAGGCCGGCCTGCCGCCGGGCGTGTTCAACGTCGTCACCGGTCCCGGCCGGGTCGTCGGCGATGCCATGGTCAATCACCCGGATATCGACAAGATCACCTTCACCGGTTCGCCCGGCGTCGGCCGCGGAATCATGCGCGGTGCCGCCGGCAACTTCAAACGCGTGTCGCTCGAACTCGGCGGCAAGTCGGCCAACGTGATCTTCGAGGACGCCGATCTCGATGCCGCGACCAAGGCGGCAGCCTCGGGCATTTTCTTCAACGCCGGTCAGGTGTGCTCGGCAGGCTCGCGGGTGCTGGCGCACGAGGCGGTCTACGACGAAGTCGTCGAACGGCTGACCGCGCGGGCGAAGGCGCTGCGCATCGGTGACACTGCGGATCGCGCCACCGCGCTCGGTCCGGTGATTTCCGAAAAGCAGATGAAGAGCATCCTCGACTACGTCGATATCGGCGTGAAGGAAGGTGCGACTCTCACCACCGGCGGCGAACGCATCGGCGATCGCGGTTACTACATCAGCCCGGCGGTGTTCGCCGACGTGAAGCACGAGATGCGGATTTCGCAGGAAGAAATCTTCGGCCCCGTCGTCAGCATCATCAAGTTCAAGGATGAAGCCGACGCGATCCGCATCGCCAACGGCACCGCCTACAGCCTTGCCGCCGGCGTGTGGAGCCGCGACATCGGCCGCGTGCAGCGTTTCGCCAAGAAGGTCCGCGCCGGCACGGTGTGGATCAACACCTACGGCTACACCGATGTGCGTCTGCCATGGGGCGGCGAGCGCGATTCAGGTCTCGGCCGCGAGCACGGCACCGCCGCGATCGAAAACTTCACCGAGCCGAAGGCGGTCTGGCTGAATTTGAACGTGTGAGACTTTCTCTCCCCGCGTGCGGGGAGAGAGGTTTGCTCGAAATCATGCGCCAAAACAAAAACGCGGGCCGTGCGGCCCGCGTTTTCGATGTCAGAAACTGAAAATGTAACTTAGCGCGCGGGGCGCGGACCGGCACCCGGACCGCCACGGCGATCAGCGCCGAAAGCCGGCTTCGGCTTCATCGGCAGCAGGCCTTCGCGCTGCAGCTTCTTGCGCGCCAGCTTGCGGGCGCGGCGAACGGCTTCCGCCTTCTCGCGGGCCTTCTTCTCGGACGGCTTTTCGTAATGGCCGCGGAGCTTCATCTCGCGGAAAATGCCCTCGCGCTGCATCTTTTTCTTCAGCGCCTTGAGAGCCTGGTCGACATTGTTATCGCGGACGAGAACCTGCACGCGGCATCCTCTTTTCTGATCGGTTTGGTCTGATCGGACTGAAATTCGGGCGTCATCGAGGGCCGGCAGAGGCCAATTCCTCGGACGTCAGGGGCGCGGATGTAACAGATCAAAACGGGAATGTCCACCTGTGGACGTCCTTTTTCCAGTCATCCCAGCGATGGAACTCGGGGGCAAAATGGCTGACGCTGCGGAAGGTGATTCGGTGCTGGAGCACCGTTTCCCGACCGCGGCGCCGTCATGGCGGATATCATGGAACAAGGGGAGAAGATGGTATGAATGCGAAAAAATACGCCGCCGAGCTGATCGGCACCTTCTGGCTCACATTTGCTGGCTGCGGCAGTGCCGTCATTGCTGCTGCCTTTCCGCAGGTTGGGATTGGTCTCCTGGGTGTGGCGTTCACGTTCGGCTTGAGCGTCGTCACCATGGCCTATGCCATCGGGCATATCTCCGGGTGTCATCTCAACCCGGCCGTCACCGTCGGGCTTGCCGCCGGCGGCCGGTTTCCGGGTTCGCAGATCCTGCCTTACATCATTGCCCAGGTCGTGGGCGCGATCCTCGCCGCGGCGCTGCTGTACACGATTGCCAGTGGGGCAGCCGGTTTCGATGTGTCAAAGGGATTCGCGTCCAACGGCTACGGCGCGCATTCGCCCGGTCAATACAGCCTGGTGGCCGGCTTCCTGATGGAAGTGACCATGACGGCAGTGTTCCTGTTCATCATCATGGGCGCGACCCACGGCAAGGCCCCGGCCGGTTTTGCTCCGCTCGCCATCGGCTTTGCACTGGTGATGATCCATCTCGTCAGCATTCCGGTCACCAACACGTCGGTGAACCCGGCGCGCAGCACCGGTCCGGCGTTGTTCGTGGGTGGCTGGGCCTTGCAGCAACTCTGGCTGTTCTGGGTCGCGCCCTTGATCGGCGGCGTCATCGGCGGCGTGGTCTATCGCTGGTTGAGCGATGAGCCGGAAGGCGTGGTCGCGGGCAACAAGTAAAAGTGCGGATGAAGGGCTGCCGCCGCGGCAGCCCTTCATTTTGTCTCAAGGGGCCTTCACTTCGGTGACGTGGCCCATTTTCCGGCCCGGGCGGGTTGCGCCCTTGCCGTAGAGATGGACGGTGGCGCCGGGAACGGCCAGCCACTTGTCGTATTCGAGAACATCGTCGCCGATCAGGTTGGTCATGGTCACCGCGCCATGGCGCACCGGATGCGCCAGCGGCCAGCCCGCGATTGCCCGGATATGCTGTTCGAACTGCGACACCGAGGCGCCGTCCAGCGTCCAGTGGCCGGAATTGTGCACCCGGGGCGCGATCTCGTTGACCAGCAAGGTCGGGCCGTCAGCGCCGGGGACCACAAACATCTCCACCGCCAGCACGCCGACGTAGTCGAGAGCGGTGGCGATCATGGTGGTGATGTCGCGGGCCTGCACCGCAAGCGATTCAGGAATCCGCGCGGGCGCGTAGGAAAATTTCAGGATGTGGTCGCGGTGTTCGTTCTCGGTGACGTCGTAGCTCACCACTTCCCCACCGGCGCTGCGTGCGGCGATCACCGAGATTTCGCGCTCGAACGGCACGAAGGCTTCGAGGATGGCGGATTTGGTCTCGAGCTCCGCCCAGATATCATCGGGATCGTCGCCGTCGCGGATGATTGCCTGTCCCTTGCCGTCATAGCCGAAGCGCCGGGTCTTGATCACTGCAGGCAGGCCGATCTTGGCGATCGCGGCGCCCAGCGAGGCAGCCGAAGTCACATCGGCATAACGGGCGGTCGGGATTCCGAGCTTGCTGACGAAATCCTTCTCGGCGAGGCGGTCCTGCGTGGTCTCGAGCACTTTCGGATTTGGCAGCACCGGACGGCGCGCGGACAGAATCATCGCCGTGGCGGAGGGCACGTTCTCGAATTCGTAAGTGATGACATCGACGTCGGACGCGAACAGCTCCAGCGCCTCGACATCGGCATATTCGGCGCAGGTGGCGTTCTGCACCACGTCGAACGCGGGCGAATCCGGATCAGGCGAAAAGACCTGGGCCCTGAGGCCGAGCCGCGCCGCCGCCAACGCTAGCATCCGGCCCAACTGGCCGCCGCCGAGAATTCCGATGGTGTCGCCGGGTTTGAGCGTCACCTGCTGTCTTGATGTCACGCCGTTTCCTCCGGCCGCTCGCGGACGGCCTCGGTCTGTTGCTTGCGCCATGCGGCAAGCCTGGTGGCAAGTGCGGCGTCGCTCAGGGCCAGCACACTGGCGGCCAGCAGCGCCGCGTTGGTCGCGCCGGCCTTGCCGATCGCGAGAGTCCCGACCGGGATGCCCGCGGGCATCTGGACGATCGAGTAGAGCGAGTCAACGCCCGACAGAGCCTTGGATTCGACCGGCACGCCGAACACCGGAAGTTCCGTGAGGGAGGCGGTCATGCCCGGAAGATGGGCAGCGCCGCCGGCGCCCGCGATGACCACCTTAAAGCCGGCTGCCTTGGCGCCCTTGGCGAAGGTAAACAGCCGATCCGGGGTGCGATGGGCCGACACGATGAGCTTTTCATGCCCGACGCCGAGCGCCGTCAGGGTGTCGGCGGCGTGGCGCATGGTCTCCCAGTCGGACTGGCTTCCCATGATGATAGCGACGGGGGGACTCATGATATGTTTCGGACCATGCGCAAAGAGGCCGGATTATAAGGGTGGCCTACTGGCTGGCAACCGACCGTGAATACGCTCACCTTTCATGGTCAATGCGGCGAAGCGCAAGCGAATTTGTCTAAAAATGGTGGCTGGGGACAGATTGTTTTGAACAGGAAAAGTGCCGAGCGGTCGCTGCCGATAAAGCAGCCGGCGCGGGGCCGGGCGAAGGCCGCATCAGGTGCCAAACCCAAGACTGGGACCAAGACCGGAACCAGGTCCAAAGCCGGGGCAGGTTCCAGGGCCCAACTGACGTCGGATGGTCAAGGGACGCAGGCCGCGAAAATACGTAAACCCGGCATCGATCCCGCGCTCAGCCGGGCGAAGGCAACCATCCGTACCCTGAAGGCCGAACTGACTGAAGCGCATGCCCGGATTGATGAGCTGCAGGCCTGGGCCGATACCGATTTTCTGCTCGACATTTTCAACCGTCGCGGTTTCGAGCGAGAACTTGCGCGAGCGCTCGCCTACATCCGGCGTTATTCCGGAAGCGGCGCGCTGATCGTGCTCGACGTCGATCGCCTCAAGCCGATCAACGATACCTTCGGTCATGCCGCAGGCGACGCCGTGTTGAAAGGCATCGTCGCGGTGCTGATGCGGAATGTCCGTTCGTCGGATGTGGTCGGGCGACTTGGTGGCGACGAATTCGGCGTGCTGTTGTGGAATCTCGATGAGGCCAACGCGGTGGCGAAGGCTGCGGCGCTGGAGAGCGCTATCGATCATCTCACATTCGTCTTTCGTGGGCGGTCGATTGTCGCAGGTGCATCGGCGGGTGTGGCGATGCTCGGTGCGGACAGTGATCCCGCCGCCGTTCTCGAAGCCGCCGACCGGGCGATGTACACGCGCAAGCTGCACCGCAAGAACGCGCAGTCGTCCGCTGTTGCGCTCAGGCAATGATATCGGGCGTGATCTGGTCTTCGAGAAAGAAGATGCGGTCGCGCAATTGCAACTTGCGCTTCTTCAGGCGCTGCAATCGCAGGAGGTCCGGAGCCGGCGAATGATGCAGTGCATCGATCGCAGCATCGAGGTCACGGTGCTCCTGTTGCAGTCTTGCAAGCTCTTGAGCGAACTCGTTGTTGTCCTGTTCCGTCATGACCGCCGAGACTTTATCGCTACCAGACGTTAGCCCCGTCGACCCGGCTCTGTCTGTTCACAGCTTCATTCTTTACAGAAATTGTCTGACAGTTCCAGCGACCGTATCGGCATCGAAGGTCACTGTTAACGTGGCCTTGCGCCCTCACGTTTGGTTTCATCTAACACCAAAAATTCAACGGGCAACTGCCGAACATGATCGACAGAAAGTCCCCTTGGTGTAAACTCAATCGTCCTGATCCTGGTCTGAGGTCCACTTACAGAGGAGACTTCATTATGGCGATTGAGGCGCATCTCGTTGAACTGGAACGGAAACACCGCATCCTGGAAAACGAATTGCACGAGGCTCTGCTCCATCTGTCTACGGACGACGCGCAGATTACCGAACTGAAACGCCGCAAACTTCTTCTCAAGGACGAAATCGAACGGATCAAGCAGGCGTCACACGCCACCGTTCACTGACGACAATCCCGAACTGACCACAGGCTGAAGCCATCCGTCCACGGATGGTCAGTGATCGTCGGCCACAGCGCACCGCATGCGACGCGGCGAGACGTGTTGCGTGTCGGTTGTCGCCGTATCGATCATGTCGCGGCAAGTGTCGCGACATGATCGGCAATGGCCAGCGATGACGTCAGGCCGGGAGACTCGATTCCGAACAGATTGATCAGTCCGGCGATGCCGTGGTCCGGCGGCCCCTGGATCAGAAAGTCCTGCACTGCAATTGCAGGCGGCACGATCTTGGGACGAATGCCCGAATAACTCGGCAGCAGCGCGCCATCCGGCAGCGTCGGCCAATAGCGCCGGATCGCCGGATAGAACCGCTGCGCTCGCGCCGGATCTACCGCATAGTCGATGCCTTCGATCCACTCGACGTCGGGGCCGAACCGCGCCTGTCCGGCCATGTCGAGCGTGAGGTGCACGCCAAGCCCGCCGGGTTCGGGCACCGGATAAATCAGGTGTGAGAACGGCGAGCGCGCGCTGCAGCTGAAATAATTGCCCTTTGCATAGTAGGTGGTAGGCACGCGATCGCTCGGCATGCCATCGATTGCGCGGGCGATGTCAGGGGCAGCAAGCCCGGCGGCATTCACGAGAAGAGAGCACGCCAACGTCATCGGCGCTTCTCCGCCGACTTCGACAACGATGCCATCGCCGGCCACCTTCGCCTGCAGCATCGGTGCGTGGAAAGCGAACGCAGCGCCTGCATTTTCGACGTCGCCGCGCAGTGCCAGCATGTAAGCGTGACTGTCGATAATGCCGGTCGATGGCGACAGCAGCGCGGCAACGCAATTCAGCGCCGGCTCCATCGCGCGCGCATCGGCGCCGCTCAGCGGCTGCAAGTCGAGAACGCCGTTGGCTTCGGCACGCTGCTTGATCGCAGCGAGCTTCTCGCTTTCGGCATCGGAGGTTGCGACGATCAGCTTGCCGCAGCGTTTGTGCGGGACGCCATGGTCGGCGCAGTAATCGTACAGCGCCATTTTTCCGGCCACGCACATCCGCGCCATCAGGCTGCCGGCAGCATAATAGATGCCGGCATGGATGACCTCGCTGTTGCGTGACGATGTGACGGTGCCGATGTCCTCGGCGCTCTCCAGCACGATGACCTCGCGGCCTGCCATGGCGAGTTTACGCGCGACCGCAAGGCCGACAACACCAGCGCCGACAACGATGCAATCAACGCGATCCATATTCCGTTCCGGTAAAGGGATGAGGCAACGGGCGGATTCGACAGCCAGCAGAGGCCGGCGTGGAGGTTTCTGTTAGAGCTTCATTAAGCATGAGAAGCCAATTGCCCGCATTTTGACCACAATCCTGTCAAGGCCGGGTAGGCGTTTACCTGATTCAAACCGCTCCAGCCAGAGATTACCGGGGAAGAATTCCGCAGGTAATGATGACGGGCTGGCAGAAGCAGGCTGGGAAGATGACCGCGCGCGGCGTGATTGCCGCAGTGTGTCTTCTGGTCATCGCTGCGAAGTGCACTCCCGCGTTCGCGCAGAGCATCGGCCTGACCGATGGTCCGCCGGGAGTGGCTCAAGCCGCGCAATACGCCATCGAAAAGAAAGCCATGATGTGGCAGATGCTGCTCGGTGGCTTTATCGTCGTCACGTTTCTGATCTCGATCATTCTGTGGGTTGCCGCGGCGCTGCGCCGGGCGCGCCGCCTCAGCCTGCGTCGCGAGTCCTTCGTCACGTCCGCGCTCAACAACCTCTCACAGGGTATCCTGATGGTGAACGCGCAGCAGCGCGTCACCTATTGCAACAATCGTTACCTCGAACTCTACGGGCTGACGCGCGCCGACATCCACAGGGACATGACCGGCCGCGAATTGGCCGAGTTGCGCTACGCGCGCGGCACGCTCGGCTGCGAGATCGATGAGCACTTCAAGAATGCGGCGATGCCGCAAGGCTACATCAACGAGTTGAAAGACGGCCGATCGATCCACGTCAAGCACACCTGGCTGCCTAATGGCGGCCTTGTCGCGTCTCATGAGGATTGTACCGAGCAACGCCAGATGTCGCGCGAATTGGCACGCGCCAAGACGTTCCTTGAATCCGTCATCGACAACATCCCGGTGTGTGTCGCCGTCAAGAGCATCGAGGACGGCCGCTATATCCTCGCCAACCGCGCCTTCGAGCAGTTCGCCAATATTCCGCGCGAGCGTATCGTCGGAAGCCGGGCGGGCGATCTGTTTGCGGCGGGAACCGCGGAAACGATTCACGTCAATGACCGCGCCGCGCTGGAATCGCCGGAAGGCCAGATCCGCAACGAATTCATGGTTCAGGTCGGGCGTGGCGAGCGGGTTCTCGCCAGCAATCGCGTGATCGCGCGCAACGAGAACGGCAGACCGGAATATCTGGTTGCGCTGTTCGAGGATGTCACCGGCCGCCGCGCAATGTCGCGCGAACTGCAGAACACCAAGAAGTTTCTCGAACTGGTGGTCGACCACATCCCGTCCGCGCTGGTGGTCAAGCGGGTCGGCGACGGACGCTACGTGCTCGCTAATCGCGCCGCCGAAAGCCTGTTGCGTCGCCGGCGCGAGGACATTATCGGCCAGATCGTCGAGGATGTTCATCCCGAGACGCTCGCGAAGTTCGTGCGGATGCGCGACGACGCAGCGATCGTCAAGGGCGGACTGGTCACCGAAGAACATCCGATCCCGACCGATGCCGGCCTGAGGTTGTTCACGACCCGCCGCGTGACTGTGAACGACGAGCACGGCAACGCGCAGTATCTGATCAAGACCCACGAGGACATTACCGACCGGCGCGAGACTGAATCGCGCATGGCACACATGGCCTACCATGACACCCTGACCGGATTGCCGAACCGTGTGGCCTTTTTGCAGGCGCTGACCCAGTTGATCGACGCTTGCGGCGGCACCGATGAGGAATTCGCGGTGCTGTCGGTCGATCTCGATCGCCTCAAGGAAATCAACGACGTGTTCGGTCACGCCGTCGGCGACAAGCTTTTGATCGAGGTGTCGAAGCGCATCGAGAAGGCGGCGCAGGGCGGCGTGGTGGCGCGCCTGAGCGGCGACGAATACGGCATGATCATCGACGGCGTCCAGCCCGATGCCGCAAAGACCGTGGCGCAGCGGCTGATCGAGGCGATGCGTGAAGAGTTCACGATCGACGGCAAGGCGATCCATGTCGGAGTGACGATCGGCATCGCGATCTTCCCGCATAACGGCAAGGACGGCGCGTCGCTGTTGTCCAATGCCGACGCAGCGTTGTTCCGTGCCAAGGACAAATCGCGCGGTTCGGTCAACTTCTTCGACGCGGAGACCGATCAGCAGATTCGCGACCGTCGTGCGCTGCATCAGGATCTCTCCAACGCCATCCGCAACGGTGAACTGTCGCTGCACTATCAGCCACAGACCCAGGCCCGCCATGCTGTCACCGGCGAGAATGTGATCGGCTTCGAGGCGCTGGCGCGGTGGGTTCATCCGGTGCGCGGCTTCGTGCCGCCGGGCGATTTCATTCCGCTCGCCGAGGAAAGCGGCATGATCGTCGAGATGGGCGAATGGATTCTGCGCGAGGCCTGCCGCGAGGCGGCGTCATGGCCGCGGCCGCTGCAGATCGCAGTCAACCTGTCGCCGGCGCAGTTCATGCATGGCGATCTCGTCGGTCTCGTCCATTCGATCCTGCTCGAAACCGGCCTGGCGCCGGGCCGCCTGGAACTGGAAATCACAGAGGGCGTGCTGATCGAGGACTTCGATCGCGGCCTGGCGCTGCTGCGCCGCCTGAAAGCGCTCGGCGTGCGCATCGCGATGGATGATTTCGGCAGCGGGTACTCGTCGCTGACCTATCTGCAGGCCTTCCCGTTCGACAAGATCAAGATCGACCGCGCCTTCGTGATGAATCTCGGCCGCAATCCGCAATCCGCGGCCATTATCCGCGCCATGATCGGGCTCGGCCACGGCCTCGATATTTCCATCGTCGCTGAAGGCGTCGAAACCCAGGAGCATCTGTCGTTCCTGGCCGTCGAAGCGTGCGATCAGGCCCAGGGTTTCTTTATCGGCAAGCCCGCGCCGATCGCCCAGTATGCCGCCTGGGTCGGCCGCACCGCGCAAATCCGCAAGCACGGCTGATCTCGCGCGACGCAAGGTCGCGAAACCCGGCCTTGCATTTCATGCCAAAACCGACTTCATCACCGCGCCCGTTCGGCGTCTCCGCCGCCGGGCCGCGCCGGCGCCGTTCATGACGCCGGCGGATGCGTTGGCTATACTGGGCCTCGCGAATTCGGGCGGGAGGACATGACGAACAATTCGGGGAATTTGGACGGCGCGTCTGCGCCGTTGCTGCGCGTTGCGAGCGTCACCAAGCAATTCGGCGGCTTCACCGCCGTCAACAATCTGGCGCTCGACATCATGCCCGGCGAGTTCTTTGCGCTGCTCGGCCCGAGCGGTTGCGGCAAGACCACGCTGCTGCGGATGCTGGCCGGCTTCGAAACTCCGGATTCCGGCGCGATCCTGCTCGACGGCGAGGATATTGCGCAGGTGCCGCCGCATCGCCGGCCGGTCAACATGATGTTCCAGAGCTACGCGTTGTTTCCGCATCTCACCGTCGCGGGCAACATCGCGTTCGGTCTGAAGCGTGCCGGCTTGCCCAAGGCGGAAATCGACGCGCGGGTCGAAGAGATGGTCGCACTCGCCCGCCTGCAGGGCATGGAGACGCGGCGTCCCGATCAATTGTCCGGCGGGCAACGCCAGCGTGTCGCGCTGGCGCGCTCGCTGGCGCGGCGGCCGCGGGTGCTGCTGCTCGACGAGCCTTTGGCGGCACTCGACAAGAAGCTGCGCGAATCCACCCAGGCCGAACTTCTTGAAGTGCAGCGCCGCCTTGGCATGACCTTCATTATCGTCACCCATGATCAGGATGAGGCGATGACTGTCGCCGATCGCATCGGCGTGATGAACCAGGGTCAACTGGTGCAGGTGGCGCCACCGCGCACGCTCTACGAGGCGCCGAATTCGCGCTGGGTCGCGGGCTTTGTCGGCGACATCAACATGATCGAAGGGCAGGTGACCTCGCGGGCCAATGGTTCCGTGACGGTTGCTGCGCCCGCAGCCGGCCAAATCGTGGCCGCAAGTGGCACGACGTCGTCGTCGGTCTGCGTCGCGATCCGGCCGGAGAAGATCGCGCTCGCCCACGCCACAGGCGGCGTGATGCCGGGAAAGACCAACATGTTTGGCGCAACGCTGCGCGACGTGAGTTATCTCGGCGGCGTGTCGATGATCCGTCTCACGCTCGATGCCGGCGCGGACCTGCGGGTCGCCGTTCCCAATGCCAGCCGCAGCGTGGCGGATGATTTCGCCGCAGGCCAGCGCGTCACTGCGTCTTTTTCGCCAAACGATTGCGTGGTGCTGGAATCATGAGCACGCGCGGGCTGTTCACCCGTCCGGCGCGGATTGCGGCGCTCGCGCCCTATCTGTGGATGGTGCTGTTCTTTCTGGTGCCATTCGGCTTCGTGCTGAAGATCGCGCTGTCGCAAAGCGCCATCGCGCAGCCGCCTTATGTGCCGGTGTTCGACCTCGGCGCCGGGTGGGAGGCAGTCAAGGGTTCGCTCGCCCAACTGTCGCTTGGCAATTTCCAGTTGCTGGCGGAAGACGATCTTTATTTGCTGTCGTATATCCGTAGCATCTCCGTGGCGCTGGCGTCGACGGCGATGCTGCTCGTCATTGGTTATCCGATAGCTTACGGCATGGCGCGCCTGCCGCAGCGCTGGCAGCCGATCGCGATGATGCTCGTCATCATCCCGTTCTGGACGTCGTTTCTGATCCGCATCTATGCCTGGATCAACATCCTGCAGCATGATGGCCTGCTCAACACCGTGCTGCTCGCGCTTGGCATCGTCGACAAGCCGCTGGTGTGGCTTGCGACCGACACAGCGATGTATATCGGCATCGTCTATTCCTATCTGCCGTTCATGATCCTGCCGCTGTATGCGACGCTGGCAAAGACCGATGCGGCACTGTTGGAGGCCGCCGCCGATCTCGGCTGCTCGCGATTCAAGGCGTTCTGGCTGGTGACGTTCCCGCTGTCGCTGCCGGGCGTGGGCGCGGGGGCGCTGTTGTGCTTCATCCCAATCGTCGGCGAGTTCGTCATTCCCGATTTGCTTGCGGGCTCGGACCGGATGATGATCGGCCAGACCCTGTGGCTCGAATTCTTCACCAACCGCGACTGGCCGGTGGCGTCCGCTGTCGCTGCGGTGTTGCTGGTGCTGCTGCTGGTGCCGCTCCTGGTCTACGAGAAGCTGCAGCGCCGTCAGCTTGACGGAGAACGCGCATGACCAGCCGCGCCATCAACCGGCTGTCGCCGTTCAATGCCGTGTCGCTGGCGTTCGGCGCCGCGTTCCTTTACGTGCCGATCCTCATTCTGGTGATCTATTCGTTCAACGCCTCGCAGCTCGTGACGGTGTGGGGCGGCTGGTCGTTGCGCTGGTATCGAGAATTCTTCAACGACAGCGCCATGCTGTCGGCGGCGTGGATGAGCCTGCGGGTTGCGGCGGTGTCGGCGACGTTAGCCGCCTTTCTCGGCACGCTGGCGGCGGTGGCGCTGACGCGGGGTCGTAATTTCCCCGGGCGCACGCTGTTCTCCGGCATGCTTTACGCCCCGCTGGTGATGCCGGAAGTCATCACCGGCCTGTCGTTGTTGCTGCTGTTCGTCGCCACCGCGGCGGAGCGCGGTTTCTGGACCGTCACCATTGCCCACACCACTCTGACCATGTGTTTTGTCACCGTGGTGGTGCAGTCGCGGCTCGGCAGTCTCGACCGCAGTCTTGAGGAAGCGGCGATGGATCTCGGTTGCGGGCCGGTGCGCGCCTTCGTGTCGGTGACGCTGCCGCTGATCTGGCCGGCGATTGCGGCGGGTTGGTTGCTGGCGTTCACACTGTCGCTGGACGATCTGGTGATCGCGAGCTTCACCACCGGGCCGGGATCGGCGACACTGCCGATCCGGATTTATGCCGAGGTACGTCTCGGCGTGAAGCCGGAGATCAACGCGATCTGTACGCTGGTAATCGCGGCGGTGGCGATGGTGATTGTTGCGGCGTCGCTGGCTTCGAAGCTCTCGCGCGCGCAAGGCGAAAGCGCCGCACCGCTCTAATTTGAGCTCGACGAACTCTGACCCTGCGCGGAAGCGGCAGGCGGCGAAGCCGGTGGTGTCGCGGCCGGGGTTTCGGTGGCGGCAGGGTGCGATCCGTTGTCCGCTGGAGCCGCTGGCTTCTTGGCGCCGGTCAAGCGGTCGATCACCGACTGCACCTTGTCGCGCGTCTTCTGGTCTTTCAGCGAATTGAGCAGCGGTGCGGTGAAGGTCGAGCGGCGGATCAGGATGTCCGAGTCCGGGAAGATCAGCGGATCGTCCCACGGACCCTGAACCACGAACGGAAGCTCGAACGACGGCGGCTCGCCGGGATTCGAGACGAGGCTCGCGACGCCCTTAAGGTCGTATTCGCGGTTCGGCACCGATGCCGTGCCGGTCAGGGTCAGGTGCGTGGCCGGGCCGTTGATTTCGATTTTCTCGGCGGTCGCAACGCCGTCGCTGATCCGCACGGCAACATTCATGCGATTGAACGGGGTCGAGCCGCTGCGCAGGCTGCCGGCGCCGGACAGCGGGCGACGCTCCAGCCGCTTGAGCAGGCGTTCGACGTTAAAGCCGGCGAGGGTACCGTTATGCGCGTTGAGCGTCGCGGTGCCGTCGAGCGACTGCGCCAATGCAAACGCACTGCCGCCGCTGGCTTCGAGGGAGACATTGACGTTGCCGCGTCCCGTCAGCTTGCGATAGCCGAACAGTTCGGAGGCCGCCGCTTCGAGATCGACATCGTTGAACTGGAACTGGGCTCGCACATCGGCGACCGAGTTGGCGGTAGCGACGTTGAAAGTCCCTTTGACAATGCCGCCATAGATCTGCGCCTCGCCGACACTCAGCGCGAGCGAGCCGTTGCGAAGATTGGCGCCGAGTGCGGTGCGGCCGAGCCGCGACTGGCCGAGCGTTGCTTTCGCCGCCGACAGCCGGATGTCGAGATCGGTGGAGGAAAGGCCGCGCAGATCGAATAACTGCCGGTTCCATTCGCGCGCGCCGCTCGCCAGCAGCCGGACGGTCGAGATGTAAGGTGTGAGATCGAGTTGGTCGGCGGCGAGGGTGCCTTGCAGGGTCTGGCGGCCGTTGTTGTCGTAGGTCAGAACGCCTTCGGCGATGTTGCCGTCGAGCTCGACATTGACGTTGGTGAGCGCCACCGATTCACCGACTACGTTGGCGCGCGCTTTCAGTGCGAAACGTCCGAAGCCGGTGTTGCCGGGCGGCCGTTGTCCGGCCCATCGCATGGCGTTGCGCAGCGCTGGGCTGTCCGCAGTCACGGTGCCTTCCAGCATCAGGCTGGTGCGATTGGCGATCGCGCCATCGAAGGCGAATTTCATCGGCGCGCTGGAGAAACGCACCTTGAAGCCCGAACGCTCGCCAGAAATCGCCGACACGAAATCCGCGACGCTGACGCTGCCGTCGACGCGCTCGCCGCGCCAGCCGAACTGGCCGGTGGCGGCGAACGAACGCGAGATCGAAGGCCAAGCCAGCGACAGGTCGATGCTGTCGACGGTCTCGTCGACATGCTGCGCATCGTCGCGATAGGTCAGGAGGCCATCCTTGATGCGGATTTCCGAGAACGACACCGGGCTGTCGGGGCTGGGCTTCAGCGTGCGCGCCAGCGTCTCGACAATCGGATCCCAGTTGCTGTCGCCTTTGTCGCTGCGTGTCACATTGAAGCGCGGGCTGGTCAGGGTGAGATCGGCGATCTGGAACCGTTGCACCAGCAGCGGCAGGAGACGCAGGTTGGCGGTGAGGTCGTCGACCGTCAGCGCATCGCCGGATGCGCCCTTCAGCGACACCTGATGCAGCCGGACATAGCTCGCCGGAAACACCGAGATTTCGGTGGCGCCACTCACCACCAGGTCGAGCCCGGTGGCGGCGCGAATCTGCGCTTCGACCGCCCGGCGCACGGCGCCGCGATCAATCAGCCATGACATCGCGAGCAGCCCGACGAGCAGGATCGCGAGAAGTGCCGCGATGGGCATCCCCAGGCGCTTTATTCCTTGGGCTATCGTCAAATGGCTATCCGGTCACAACAGGGCTGATGGGCAGGCGGGCGTTCCGCTTCTGCCGTTGCCGCAACTTGATCGTTTTTCTTGACGCTTTCAAGGCCGTTGCCGTTCCGCGAGCGGTCTCAAGGGTTTGACGGCAAGGCGCAAACGCCGCCGATGGTCCGATTGACGGCTCTTCGCGATTTCGCCTAATACTCCGGACGTTCCCTCACGCGGACGCCCCAGTCCGCTTCACCTTCCTCATCAGGTTGTCACGCTATGAACAAGGTCTATCCCGACGCGAAATCCGCGCTCGAAGGCGTCCTCAAGGACGGCATGATGGTGATGTCGGGCGGCTTCGGCCTGTGCGGTATTGCCGAGACGCTGTCGGACGCGCTGCGCGAATCCGGCGTGAAGAACCTGACGGTGGTATCGAACAACGCCGGCGTCGATGGCATCGGCCTCAGCCGCTTGCTCGAAACCCGCCAGATCAAGAAAATGATCTCGTCCTATGTCGGCGAGAACAAGCTGTTCGCCCAGCAGTTCCTCGCCGGCGAACTGGAACTCGAATTCAACCCGCAGGGTACGCTGGCCGAGCGCATTCGCGCCGGCGGCGCCGGTATCCCGGCGTTCTTCACCAAGACCGGCGTTGGCACGCTGATCGCCGAGGGTAAGGAAGTTCGCGAGTTCAACGGCGAGAAGTATGTGATGGAAACCGGCCTCGTCGGCGACCTCGCCATCGTGCACGCCTGGAAGGGCGACACCGCCGGCAACCTCGTTTATCGCAAGACCGCGCGCAACTTTAATCCGATGATGGCGACCGCCGCGAAGGTCACCGTCGCCGAGGTCGAGCATCTGGTGCCGGCCGGCGAGATCGATCCCGATCACATCCACACCCCGGGCATTTTCGTCCAGCGTATCATTCAGGTCGATCCGGCGTTGAAGCGGATCGAGCAGCGCACCCTGCGCAAGCGCGCCTAACCGACAGCCACAGGAGAACATCATGGCCTGGACCCGTGAACAGATGGCTGCCCGCGCTGCAAAGGAATTGCGCGACGGCTTTTACGTCAACCTCGGCATCGGCATTCCGACGCTGGTCTCCAACTACATTCCCGAGGGTGTCGACGTTTCCCTTCAGAGTGAGAACGGCATGCTTGGCATGGGCCCGTTCCCCTATGAGGGCGAGGAAGATCCTGACCTCATCAATGCCGGCAAGCAGACCGTCACCGAGTTGCCGGACACCAGCTACTTCTCCAGCGCGGATTCGTTCGCGATGGTGCGCGGCGGCCATATCGACCTGTCGATCCTTGGCGCCATGCAGGTGGCCGAGAACGGCGACCTCGCCAACTGGATGATCCCCGGCAAGATGGTGAAGGGCATGGGCGGCGCGATGGATCTCGTCGCCGGCGTTAAGCGCGTCGTGGTGGTGATGGAACACTCCGCCAAGGACGGCCCGAAGCTGCTGCACAAGTGCACGCTGCCGCTGACCGGCGAACGCGTCGTCGACATGGTCATCACCGATCTCGGGGTGTTCACCATCGACAAGCACGGCAAGGACGGCATGGCGCTGATCGAGCTCGCCGACGGCGTCACCCTCGATGAGATCAAGGGCAAGACCGAAGCCACCTTCCGCGTCGCGCTGAAGAACGCCTGAGCTTGCTACAACGACTGACGAAGTGGCCGGGCATCGTGTCCCGGCCATTTTCATTTCATACGCATGAGGCTTGAGTTCACGCCGGTCCTTGCGGCATATCCGAGAACCGCGTCAGCCACACCACCGGCCCGATGCTCGCGGCGACGATCATCAGCGCAGCGAGCGCGCCATCCTCGAAGCTGCCGCGGCTGGCGTGCTGATAGATCGAGGTCGCCAGCGTCTCGACATTGAGCGGCCGCAGTAGCAGCGTCGCCGGCAATTCCTTGAGGCAATCGACGAACACCACGATCACCGCGCCGAGCAGCGCCGGCCGCAGCAGCGGCAGATGGATGCGACGCACCGACATCATCTGGCTCGCTCCGGCAGCGCGGGCGCTGTCGTCGTAGTCGCGCGGAATGCGCTCGAAGGCGGCCTTGATGAAGCCGGTGGGGATGGCGAGAAACCGGATGGTGTAAGCGATCACCAGCGCCGCGCCCGATCCCATCACCACGAGGCCCGGCAGCGGAAGCGCAAACATGCGCGCAAACGCGTTGAGGCCGTTGTCGAAAGCGAGCACCGGCGCGAGCAGGCCGAGCGCAAGCACCAGCCCCGGCAGGGCGTATCCGGTCTGCGCGACATTGGTGGCGAACGAGGCCCATGTTCCTGGGCGCCAGCGCGCGGTCAGCGTCGTAGCGAAGCCCAGCGCCAGTGCGATCAGCGTGGCGAGGCTCGCGAACATCACCGAGTGCCATGCGTGCTGCCACAGCGTCATGTCGAAGCGTGTGAACAGGCCGCGCAGCACGCTCTGCCGGATCAGGAATGCGAACGGAATAAGGAAACCGAGGATCACCGGCACGAGCCCGGCGGCGAGCGCGTACCAGCCACGAGAGCCCTTCAGCATGACGCGCGGCCGCAGCCGCGGACTTTCGGCTGCGAATTCGGTCGCGGTGTTGCGGCGGCCATAGCGTTCGATCGCGATCAGGCCCGCGACGATCGCCAGCACGAAGCAGGAGATCTGCGCAGCGCCGGCGAGGCTGCCGCGATTGAGCCAGGTGGTGAAGATCGACAGCGTTATGGTCTGGACGCCGAGATATTCGCTGGCGCCGATGTCGTTCAACGTCTCGAGCGACACCAGCGCGAGGCCGACAGCAAGCGCAGGGCGCGCCATCGGCAACGAGATGCGCCGCAGCCGGTCCCAGCGATTGGCACCGAGCGTCATCGCGGCCTCGATGAACTCCGCGCTCTGCAACTGGAACATCGCGCGCGCCGAGAGATAAACGTAAGGATACAGCACGATGCCGAATACGAAGATTGCGCCGGGCAGTGAGCGCAGATGTGGCAGCACTGCCATCGCGTCGGACGGCGGGAGCAAAAGCGAGAGCGCGCGGTGGGCGAGGCCGAGCGGTTCGAACAGGTCGGCATAGACGTAAGCCGCGATATAGGTCGGGATCGCCAGCGGCAGCGGCATCAGCCACACCAGCATGGCACGACCGGGAAAGTCGTAGCGCGAAATCAGCCACGCACCGCCACCGCCGAGCAGCAGCGTGACGGCGCCTGCGCCGGCCAGCAGCAGCGTCGTGTCGATCATCGCCTGCGGCAGCACGTAGGCGACGAGATGCGGCCATAGATCAGGGACCGGCTGCAGCGCCAGCAGCGTAATGGCGACCACCGGCAGCGCGACTGCGAGTGCCGTGAGAACCGCTATCGCAGAGACGAGCGGCTCCGCTCCGCGCAGAGGGGTCATGTAATAATAATGGCTGTGGTAGACGCCGGAGTGTACCCCCACCCCGGCGCTACGCGCCGACCCTCCCCACAAGGGGGAGGGATAGGTCGGAACGTTGCGCCAAGTGTTTCCCTCCTCTGAATGGGGAGGGTGGCTGGTCGAAGACCAGCCGGGTGGGGTGACATCACGAATTTAGTCTCACTGATCGAACCCGACCTTATCCACCAGCGTCGAGGCTGTCTTGCGGCTTGCGGCGATCTTGCTGATCGGCAGCGTATCGGCATTGAGCTTGCCGTAACCTGCAATGGTCGGGTTGACGGCAACGCCGGCGCGCACCGGATATTCGTAGTTGGCATCGGCATAGAGTTGCTGCGCGTGTTCGCCGGCGAGCCATTCGATCAGCTTGATGGCGTTGACCTTGTTGGGCGCATGCTTCGCCAGCAGCACGCCGGACAGGTTCACGTGGGTGCCACTGCCGGCAAAGGTCGGCAGGATGACCTTGGTCGCTTCTGCCCACGGCTTCTTGGACGGATCGTTGTTCATCATCAGCGCCCAGTAATAGGTGTTGCCGATGCCGATGTCGCACTTGCCGGCCGCGACGTCGCGCGCCTGCTCGCGGTCGCCGCCGGATGGCTTCTGTGCCAGATTGGCCTTCACGCCGCGCAGCCATTCTCCCGCCTTGGCCTCGCCGTGGTGAGCGACGTAAGCGGCGAACAGCGCGTTGTTGTAGATGTGCTGGCCGGAGCGGATGCAGATCTTGCCCTTCCATTTCGGATCGGCGAGCTCCTCATAGGTGATCGCATCCTGCTTGACCCGATCCTTCGAAGCGTAGATCACGCGCGCGCGCATCGAGATGCCGGCCCAGTGGCCGTCGGGGTCGCGATATTGCGCGGGCACGATGGCATCGAGCGCCTTGGAGTTGATCGGCTGGGTTACACCAGCCTGTACCGCTTCATCGATACGGCCGATGTCCACCGTCAGCAGCACGTCGGCCGGGCTGTTGGCGCCTTCGGCCTTGATGCGCTGCTCGAGCCCGGAACTGGCCGACACGATATTGACCTTGATGCCGGTGTCCTTGGTGAAGGCCTCGAACAGCGGCTGCACCAGTTTTGTCTCACGGTAGGTATAGACGTTGACCTCGCCGGACTGTGCGGAGGCGAGCGAAGGCAATACGATCGTGGCGGCGATGACGGCGGCGGCAGTGCGGAATCGGAACATGCGGCGTACTCCGGCGAGACAAGACTGTTGTGTCTGTAGCCTAGCCAGGTGACGCGCTCGCGCGGCGCGTTGTCGCGAAGCGGCCGATTTAGAGCGATTCCAGAATTGCGCGTTGCGCGATCAGGCGGTGGCCGCGGCCGGCGCGAACACCACCTCGACCAGCGTGCCGGAATTGGGCGCGCTCTTGATGTGGAATTGGGCGCGGTTGGCTTCGACCAGCGCCTTGGTCAGCGACAGGTTCGATCCGGTTTCGCCGATGCTGTCGGTGGCGGCAGGGGTGCGGAACGGCGCCATCGCCGCCGCGATCTCGTTGTCGTTAAGGCCGTAGCCGGTATCGCGTACCCGCATCACCACGTCCCCAAGATCGGTGACGGCGGTGGAGACGATCACCTGGCCACCGGCATTGGCGAGATGGATCGAATTGCCGATCAGGTTGAGCGCGATCTGGCGCAAGGCCCGGGCATCGGCGGTGACGGCGGGCAGCGCATGGGCCAGCGAGGTACGGATGATGATGCGCTCGCGGTTGGCGTGCGCCTGCATCGCGGCGACGCATTGCTCGAGCAAGCCGTTGAGATCCTGACTGGCGAAGGTGAGGTCGAGCTTGCCGGATTCGATCCGCGACAGGTTGAGCAGGTCGTCGATGATCGCGATCACGCGTTCACCGGACGCGCGGATGTCCTTCATGTATTCGACGTAGCGCTCGTTGCCGAGGGCGCCGAAACGTTCGTCGATCATCACCTCGGCGAAGCCGATGATGGCGTTGACCGGGACGCGGACCTCGTGGCTGATGCGCGACAACAGATCGGACTTGGCAACGGCCACGCGCTCATTTGCGCGCCTCGCCTGCAATGCGTCGTTGTCTGCCGGCCGCACCACTGGCCGGTCGCGGAACACGGCGAAATAACGGGCACCGTCGGCACGGGTCCGGCCGATCGTCACCGACACCGGAATGGTGCCGCCATCGCGCGCCCGCGCCAGCACATCGCGGCCGTGATCGAGCAGGCTGGCGACACCGGCGTCTTTCACCGCCTGCAGATAATTCATGATGTCGCGCTGGCTTTCCGGCGCGAACAGATCGGCCAAAGGCTGCCGCGCGATTTCGTGGTCGTTTAGACCGAACAGGGCTTCAGCGCTGCGGTTGCATGACTGGATCAGCCCGGCGGCGTCAAAAGTCAGGATGCCTTCCGCGGTGGTATCGAGAATGGCGGCGAGCTCATCGGCCTGCAGCGCGTCGTCGGACGATGCGTGATAGCTGGGTGGCAGCGATGTCAGCGCGGCGGCTTCGACATGTTCCGGCGTTTCTGGAAGCGAGACGGGGGCTTCGTCGGCGTTGATCGCGGTGGCTGCGTCGAGTTCGGCGGCGGCAGTGTTCTCTTGCTCAGGCGCAACCGCTTCCGCGCCGTTGCCTTCGAGGCGCGCGGAGAGCTGCCGCGCGATCTCGGCGAATGCATTGTTCTCCACCGGCGTCAGCGTCGGCGGCTTGGCATCGCCGCTTGCGGGGCGGAACGGCACGACGTTCATCGGCGGATCCACGTCACGCTCGGGCTCGACGTTGGGCGGTGAGGGCTGGTCTGTCACGGCTTGGGTTTCCGGATTGAGCGTCGCATGGCTGTCTGCCGTTGTCTCGTCGACATAGGTCGGCTCTGTGGATTGCTGTGTACCGAACAAGAGGTCGTCGCGGCGCTGGGCGGCGAGGCGCGCCAGGCCCTCGACATCGCGGCAGACACCAAAGCCGCGATAGCCGCGGAAGTGGCGGTCGCGATCATGGATCGGCAGGCCAGACAGTTCGACCGGCAGTCGCGCGCCGGAACCATCCACCGGCCATTGCAGCACGATGCCGCTCCAGGTATCGCGGGTGGCGATCGCCTTCGCCACCTTGCCCTCGGGATCGAGGTCGAGCGCTTCGGTGATCTCGCTCCACAGCCGCCCGAACGCGGCGGCGGTGTGGATGCCGATCAGGCGAGTGAATTCGTCGGAGCCGAACGAGAAGCGGCCGTGCTCGTCCATCTGCCACATGAAGCGCAGCGGATGGCGGCGCGGCGACAGCGGCGGCTCGTTGGCGAGCAGATGGGCAGCCGAGTCGTACTCGGACGTGGCGGGTGCAGCCGAGGTTTTCGCGACGGATTGCAGTGGTGTTTCGGGCGCAGTTGTTTCTGGTCTTGTTGCAATCGGCGCAGCATCGTTGTCCGCAGGCTGGTTTTCGGCTGCTGCCGCAGTCCACGGCGACTCATCCTGCGCTTCAGCGGCGCGCGGTTCGGAATGTTTCCCCGTATCGGATTCGTCCGGCTGTTGCGTTTCGACATGCGGGGCGATTGGAATCTCGTTGTTTGCCTCAGCGTCGGTTTCGTCTTCGACATCAGCGGCGCTGATGTCGGGCAACGGTTCGTCGCCGGATTCTTCCTCGTCGAGCAGCGCGATGGTCTGGTCCGGCTCGGGCTGATCGAAGGACGAGTCCATTGTCTCCGCTGTCTCTGTGCTGGCTTCCGCGATATCCGCCTGGGTCTCCGTCGCCGGTGCGATGTCGTGTGGCTCTGCTGAGGTCTCGTTCGGCTCATGCACCGGTGCCGCGCGCGCGATGATGACCGGCGAGATCAATGCAACGATGGCGGCGTCGGTGCCGACGCCGACGCGGTGAAGCGCTATCCTTGCAAGATCGGCGCGCATGTCGGCGCGGCCTTCGCGCATCACCTCGCGGCGGACCGGTTCGGTGACCAACTCTGTCATGGCGGACATGTCGGGCAGTGTTTTTGCGCTATCACTGGCGCCCGCGAAAGTACCGTCATCCGTCAGCGCAATGCCGGGCACGTCGAGCGCCTCGACGAGATGCGCGAGCCGTTCGGTCAGTGCCATGGCCCGGCCGGTGTGATCGACCGCGACCAGGAGAACGCTGGCGTTGCCGTCGAATGTCAGTCGGGTGCAGGCGCAGGTCACCAGGCGGCCGAGTGTCGCACCGAAACCGCTGAGGCGCTCCAGCCGCGTCGCGCCGGAGGGCGACAGCCGCCCGGCCAGCCGCATGACCTGACGGCGGTGCGGATCGGCCGGGCCGATCGGCCGCGCGGCCAGTTCGCGGCCGTTGCGTGCCCCGAACACCCGGGCACCGGCCGGATTGGCCCACAGAATCCGCGCGCCATCGACCGACCACAGCCACGCCGGCAGCGGACTCGTCGCGTGCACCGCCAGTCGCGGATCGCGGATCGCCAGCAGATGAAAGTCGGGGTCGGTCATGCCGTGTCAGTTCTCGTATTGTCCGCCTTCAATCGCACCGGATACCGGCGGCGATAAGGGCGGACAGCCTTAACAAATCATTATTACGGTGCGGCCGAAGGCCGGTCCACGGGGCCAGGCGAACACGCCGCCCAAACCCGCGATAACCTTAATTCACTGGACGTGCCTGAACCTTAACAGGGCTGGCCGCGTTGGCATGTTGCAAAAGAAAATCAAACCGTCACGATGATCGCCCGGGGAACTGTCATCGCGGCGAGTCATCCTGACGATGGCGGGCGAGCCGCCTCATCACCGGAATGCAACAGGAGTGCTCACATGGCTGAAGGCAATGACCGTTTCGAGATCCCCAAGGAAATGCGCTCCATGGCGGAGGCCAGTTTCGAGCAGGCCCGCAAAGCATTCGAAACCTTTATCGGCAGCGCGCAGCAGACCGCGTCGTCGCTCGGTGGCACAGGCGAGGCGGCCCGCGCCAATGCGCGGGATATCAGCACCAAGGCGATCGGCTTCGCCGAAAAGAATGTGCAGGCGTCGCTGTCCTATGCCCAGCAATTGATCCACGCCAAGGATCTGCCGGAGGTCATGCGCCTCCACACCGAATATGTGCAGGCCCAGATGCGGGCCTTAACCGAGCAGGCCAGCGAGATGGGGCAGGCGGTCACCAAGGCAGCGCTGGATTCCACCAAACTCAAATAAATAGAGCTCTGCTGATACCCGTTTTGCGCGAGGATATAAAAAGTTCCATCGCGCGTTGCGGGTGAGGCATGCGCTATTGCGCCGCAGAATAATATTGCGTCGCACAAGCTGGCATTTATAATCCTTCTACGGTGCCCGAGGTGCCGTGACACCCCGGCGGGGCGCTCCGCCGGCCAGCCCAATCTGAAGTCTCAGAGGAAGCCAGACATGAGCACCGATGCATTTTCCACCGTGGTCCCGTTTCAGGTTCCGGAACAGGTCCGCGCTTTCGCCGAGCAGGGCGTGAGCCAGGCGCGTGACGGCTACGAAAAGCTCAAGGCCGCGGCCGAAAGCAACAACGAAGCAATTGAAGCGGTGTGCAGCACCGCCACCAAAGGCGCCGCCGATCTGACCGCCAAGCTGGTGGAGATCGCCCGCATCAACACCACCTCGGCATTCGATTTCGCCCAGTCGCTGCTGGGCGTGACGTCGATCCCGGAAGCGTTCGAGTTGATGAATACTCACGCCCGCAAGCAGTTCGAGACCTTGAGCGCGCAGTCCGCCGATCTCGCCGAGTTCGGCCAGAAGGTTGCGGCCGAGACTGTCGAGCCAATCAAGGCCGGCGCGGAGAAGATGTTCAAGACCGTCGCCTGAACACCCTCCCTGAATGCCGAAAATCCGGGCCGCGCGGCCCGGATTTTTATTTTCGCCAACGCGAAATGATGGTGGAATCCCTGGGCGCAAATGGCCGTCGCGGACTTGCCAAAGGGCGGCGTTGCACCTAGTTTCCCGCGAAATCAGGCTGCCCGTTTTCGGGCGTCTGTGAGGATGCAGTTGTAGCTCAGCTGGTTAGAGCGCCGGATTGTGGATCCGGAGGTCGGTGGTTCGATCCCACCCAACTGTACCATCTCCCAAATCAGGCTTTAGCCCGTATCTCGTTGCTCAGGCGATCTTCACCTCGATCACGGTTTCGTCGATGCCGACCGCCGACCACTCGTTGTCGTCGTGGGTCAGGTCGCGGAAATGCTCGATCGCCCCCGGCCGGCCGATCAGATAACCTTGAATCTCGTCGCATTGTTGGTCGCGCAGGAATTTCATCTCGCCGGGCGTTTCCACGCCTTCGGCGAGCACCGGCAGGCCGAGGCCGCGCCCGAGGCCGAGCACCGTGCGCACGATGGTCGCCGCTTGCTCGTTGTGGTCGACCGATTTGATGAACGAGCCGTCGATCTTGATCTTGTCGAACGGGAAAGCGCGCAGGTTGGACAGCGACGAATAGCCGGTGCCGAAATCGTCCATCGCAATGTGAACGCCGAGCGCCTTGATCTGGCGCAGCGTCAGCAGCGCGCGGTTGAGGTCGCGCACCAGCGCGGTCTCGGTGATTTCGAGCTCGAGCCGGTACGGCGCAAGTCCGGTTTCCAGCAGGATGCTGTGCACGGTCTGGACAAAGTTCGCGTCGTAGATCTGCAGCGTCGAGACGTTGACTGCGATCGTCAACGGGTTCGGCCATGACGCCGCCTCGCGGCAGGCGGTGCGCAGCACCCATTCGCCGATCTGCAGGATGGCGCCGGCTTCTTCCGCGATCGGGATGAACATCGACGGCGCGATGTTGCCGCGCGTCGCGTGCTTCCAGCGCAACAGCGCCTCGAAGCCATTGACGGTGCCGGTCCTGAGATCCTTCTGGGGCTGATAGACCAGCCGCAATTCGTCGCGCGCCACCGCATGACGCAGATCATGCTCGATCATCCTCCGCTCGCGAACCTCGGCGCCCATCCGCGCCTCGAACACGCGATAGGTGTTCCGGCCCTCGGTCTTGGCGCGATAGAGCGCCGTGTCGGCATGAGTGAGAAGGGTTTCGCGGTCGAGTGCATCGTCCGGATAAAGCGCGATGCCGACGCTGCACGAAATGCTGTCGGTTTCCGCGGTGTCACCCTTGACGCGCAGCGCGCCGAGCACGCGGTCGGCGAAGCGCCGTGCGCCATTCACGTCCGGGACGTTCGGCAGCAGGATCGCGAACTCGTCGCCACCAAGGCGGGCCATGATCTGGCCTTCGCCGAGCAACGCGCTGACGCGGGTCGCGACCGTCTGCAGCACCTTGTCGCCGGCGGCGTGGCCGAACAGATCGTTGACTTCCTTGAAGCGATCGAGATCGAGGCAGAGTACCGCAAGCTTGCGGTTGTCGGTGTGTGCATCGATCGCGCGATCAATCTCGGTGTTGAAATGATTGCGGTTCGGCAATGTCGTCAGTGAATCGTGATGGGCGAGGTAGCGGATATGCTGCTCGCTCCGCTTGCGTGCGCGCAGGTCACGCACCGCGATGACATGATGAGGGCGCCCGGCATAGTCGATCGGGCGGCGGATCATTTCCACCGGAATCATCGATCCGTCCTGGTGGCGAAGCGAAATCTCGATCGGCATGTTCGAGGACTCGACCAGCTTGTCGCGCAGGTCGTCGTCCGGAATGGAGGCGGAAAGCTTGCCGCCGGTCAGTTCCGCCGGTTCGATGCCGACGAGGCTGGCGAAGCTGTCGTTGACCGTCACCACGGTGTCGCCATCGCAGACCAGAAGACCTTCGACCGCGGCATTGGCGAGACCATGCATGCGGTCGGCTTCGAGTTCGGCGCGTCGCCGTTCGCGGACGTCGAGCGCTACCGCCGTGAGTGCGATCAGGATGATGGCGAGGCTGGCGCCGCAAACCAGAACGGCGAGCAGCGCGGCCGGCAGGGCAGCAAGCGACACGTGCTTGCCGGGATCGGGAATGATGGCGGCCGCGGCCATGGCGGTGAAGTGATGGCTGCAGATCGCAAGCGTCAGCATCACCGCGCCGGCAGCCTTCCACTTTTCCTCTTCGCCGTGCAGGCCCAGAGGTAGTGCGATGGCGCCGAGCACGCCGCCAAGAATGATCGAGACTGCGACCAGTGTCGGATCCCAGATAATCACGCCGGCGATCTCGAATGCCGCCATGCCGATGTAGTGCATCGCGGCGATGCCGCCGCCGACGATGGCGCCGCCGAGCCACGGGCCGAAACGCCGATCGGGAGTCATCGACACCGCGAGCCCCACGCCGGTCAGGAGGACCGCGGCGACAAGCGACAGGAATGTGAGACCGATGTTGTAGCCAGAGGGAATGCCGGGGGTGAACGCCAGCATTGCGATGAAATGCGTCGCCCAGATTCCGAAGCCGGTGGCGACTGCGGACACCGCGAGCCAGGCGTGGCGCATCTGGCCGTGCGCGGCGCGAGCGTGGCGCAGCAACCGGATGGCGGCGAAAGAGGACAGCGAGCAAACAATCGCGGCGAGGACGACCAGTTTCAAATCGTGAGCGGTCGCGATGCAAGTATAGATTTTCAGCATGGCATTCTGCACAGGCGGGAATACGCTATTGCGCGGCAATCTAGGGAGCGAAGCGTAAAGCCGTGTAAACGCCAAGCGCGCGGCGGGATGCAACGTTTGTTAAGGCTACGAATTCGTTGCCGAGCGGAATCCAGCAAAGACGGGGCATTTCGCGCAGATCGCGCGAGATTGCGGGCGTTGTCGCAACAACGCTGTAACTGGCCGTCAACCATCGCACGATCGGGCTGCATCATAATTGAGCGGCCGATCATTTGAGCGCCGTGCGTGGCTCAGCGATCGGCGCGGCTCACCACGTCCATCAACTCGGCGATCTTACGGCGCTGATCGACCTTGTCGCCCGAAGCAATGGCGTGCTCGACGCAGTGCGCGACATGGTCGCGGAGGATCTCCTCCTCGACCCGGCGCAGCGCTGCGCGCGCCGCCGCGATCTGCGTGACCACGTCGATGCAATAGCGATCCGCCTCGATCATGTCGGCGAGGCCGCGCACCTGACCTTCGATTCGTTTCAGCCGTTTTCGGCAGGATGTCTTGATCTCGTCTCTCATGGTCGATATATACCCCCCTAGGGTATCAATGACAAGAGCATCGGTAGAGCAAAAAATGAGTTGCTGTCAGACAGGTCACGATCATCACGCAGGACATTCACATCACCACCATCACGGCCCAACGCCTCAGGATGATGGGCGGGTGACCGATCCCGTGTGCGGGATGAAGGTCGATCCAAAAACCGCCAAGGGCGGACACTTCGCCTATAAGGGGCAGGACTATTTCTTCTGTTCCCAGCGCTGCCACGACCGCTTCGAGGCCGAGCCGGAGAAATTCCTCGCGCCGAAGCAGCCCGAGCCCGAAGCCGCGCCCGGCACCATCTACACCTGCCCGATGCACCCCGAGGTGCGGCAGGAAGGGCCGGGCAGTTGCCCGATCTGCGGCATGGCGCTCGAGCCGGAAACCGTATCGCTCGACGACAAGCCCGATCCCGAACTGATCGACATGACACGGCGGTTCTGGATCGGTCTTGCGCTAACGCTGCCGATATTCGTCATCGAGATGACGTCGCATGTTCTCGGTATCCATCTGTTGTCGCCGACGGTGGCGAACTGGGTGTCGCTGGTGCTGGCGACGCCGGTGGTGCTGTGGGCCGGCGCGCCGTTCTTCGAGCGTGGTTGGCGCTCGCTGGTAACGCGCAACCTCAACATGTTCACCCTGATCGCGATGGGCACGGGCGTGGCCTATGTCTACAGCGTGGTCGCGACGGTGGCGCCGGATCTGTTTCCCGACGCCTTCCGCGACATGCATGGCGCGGTTGCGGTCTATTTCGAATCCGCGGCGGTGATCACCGTTCTGGTCCTGCTCGGGCAGGTGCTCGAATTGCGGGCGCGCGCCCGAACCTCGGGCGCGATCCGCTCGCTGCTCGGCCTTGCGCCGAAGACGGCGCGACGGATCGGCAAGAGCGGCGACGAGGATGTTCCGGTCGAGGACATCGCGGTCGGCGATCTGTTGCGGGTGCGGCCGGGCGAAAGCGTGCCGGTCGACGGCGTCGTCACCGAAGGACGATCGTCGGTCGATGAATCGATGGTGACCGGAGAATCGATGCCGGTATCCAAGGCAAAGGACGCTCGCGTCATTGGCGGCACCCTGAACCAGAGCGGCGCACTGGTGATCCGCGCCGACAAGGTCGGCCGCGACACCATGCTGGCGCGCATCGTCGATCTGGTGGCCAAGGCGCAGCGCTCGCGGGCGCCGGTGCAGCGGCTCGCCGATCAAGTTGCGGGCTGGTTCGTGCCGGCGGTGATCGCTGCCGCCGTGCTGGCCTTCATCGCGTGGATGACATTCGGGCCCGAACCGCGCTTCACCTTCGCCATGGTGGCGGCGGTGACGGTGCTGATCATCGCGTGTCCGTGCGCACTCGGCCTCGCAACGCCGATGTCGATCATGGTCGGCGTCGGGCGAGGCGCGCGTTCCGGCATTCTTGTTCGCGATGCGGAAGCGCTGGAGCGGATGGAACGCATCGACACCATGGTGATCGACAAGACCGGCACCCTGACCGAAGGCAAGCCGAAAGTGGTCGCCGTCGTTCCGGCCAAGGGCTTCGACGAAGGCGAGGTGCTGCGGCTGGCGGCCAGCGTCGAGCGGGCCAGCGAGCATCCGCTGGCGTTCGCGATCGTCAATGCCGCGAAAGAGCGTGATCTGGCGTTTGCCGATGCCACCGATTTCGATTCGCCCTCGGGCAAGGGTGCAGTCGCAACCGTCGAGGGCCGGATCGTGGCGCTCGGCAACGCCAGGATGATGGCGGACCTCAAGGCCGATACGCGCGACCTCGATGCCATCGCGGATCAGCAGCGGGCGCAGGGCGCGACCGCGATCTATATCGTGGTCGATCGCAAGCCGGCCGGCGTGATCGCGATTGCCGATCCGGTGAAGCCCAGCGCGCGGGCCGCGCTCGACGCCTTGCGGGCATCGGGTCTGCGCGTCGTGATGCTGACTGGCGACAACGCGACGACGGCGCAGGCGGTGGCAAAAACGCTCGGCATCGCGGATGTGAAGGCGGACGTCCTGCCCGAGCATAAGAACGACGTCGTCCAGCAGTTGCAGAAGGAAGGTCGCCGCGTCGCCATGGTCGGCGATGGCGTCAACGATGCGCCTGCGCTCGCCGCTGCCGATGTCGGCATCGCGATGGGTGGCGGCACCGACGCTGCGATCGAGAGTGCTGGCATCACGCTGCTGCGCGGCGATCTCAACGGCCTCGTGCAGGCGCGCGATCTGTCGATCGCGACCATGCGCAACATCCGCCAGAACCTCGTGTTCGCGTTTGTCTATAACGCCGCGGGCATTCCGCTTGCCGCAGGCGTGCTCTATCCGGTGTTCGGATGGCTGCTGTCACCGATGGTCGGCGCGGCCGCGATGGCGCTGTCGTCAGTCAGCGTGATCGGCAACGCGCTGCGGCTGTCGCGCGTCCGGCTGGATTAGCGCGGATTGCGATTTCCCGGTCGAGCCGCGCCGCCAGTTCGGAGCTGACTTCTGTCATCGGCAGGCGCAGCTCCGGACTGTCGATCAGGCCGATACGCCACAGCCAGTGCTTGATTGGCGCCGGGCTCGGCTCGGAAAACAACAGTGTCGTTAAATCGGAGACGGTGCGCCAGCGGTTGAGTGCCGCGTCCTGACTGCCTGCCGCCAGCAGATCGATGAGTGACGTAAATGTGTCAGTTTCGATATGGGCCGATGCGAGAATAGCGCCGTCCGCGCCATCGGTCAGCGCATCGTAGGTCTGTGCATCCTCGCCGGTGAGTACCGCAAAACGGGCCGGACGCCTGCGCAACAGCTCGACGGATTGAGAGCGGTTCGCACAACAATCCTTGAGTCCGACGATGTTCGGATGATCCGCCAGCTGCAGCATCGCCTCGTTGCCGAGATTGACGCCGGTCCGGTAGGGAATGTTGTAGATCATCACCGGATGCGCCGCCTGTTCGGCAAGCTCGATGAAATGTCGGATCATCCCGCTTTGCGTTGGCCGCGAATAATAGGGACAGGAGATCAGGTAGCCATCGATCGGCCATGCAGCCGTTCTTCGCAGCGTGTCCAGCATCGCCCGCGTATCGCTGCCGGACAGGCCGAGGCAAACCGGAAGCCCCTTGTTATTGATCCCGACTTCGTCGTGCACGATGGAGACCAGCCGGGCGATTTCCTCCGGTGTAAGGGTGAGACCTTCGCCAGTGGTCGCGGCGAGGATCATGCCGCTGACCGGCAAGGCGGCGTAGTGCTGCGCCAGGCGACGCAGCGATGCGCCGTCGAGCTCTCCATCAAGAAACGGCGTGATCAGCGGTAGCCACAGGCCCCGCAGGCGCGATCGAAGGTCGGTCATTATTCCATCTCCATCAGATAAAGCCGGAGACGGGACAAACAAAAAACCCCGTCCTTGCGGCGGGGTTGGGATCAAGCTTGAGCGAGACAATTATCTATCGCACACGTCGATCTCCAGTCCCCGGGCGGGGACCTTTTTTCGACAACACTGCGCACGAATCCATGATCATGAGTCGAGAATGATTTGAGGTCGCTGCGTTGTCAACGCGATGCAAAAAAAAGCCGGGCTCCAAAAGAGCCCGGCGGGTAGTCTGTGGCCTGGTGAGGCCGACACAATCACCTTCCAAGAGGGATAACTGAGCGCTCGAAGCCGCTGGAGGAGGGGGACAATGCGCAACCGCGAACTCTCAGTGTGCAAGCAGTATGAGCCTCACCCTCGGTATGCAGCAACCATCCGTTTCTCATGTCAGGCATGCGGGAATTGAAGGCGGAGCAGACATGCAACGTACGCGGGCAGATTGTGGCTTTTTTTGTCCGCGCGTTTTATCGCGTATAGCGCTGGCCTATGACGGCCAGCGCTGCGCCTTGCTCACGATGAAGTCGCGAAACACCTGCACGCGCGCCACCGTCTTCAGCTCTTCAGGATAGACGAAGAAAGTGTCGAGCTGAATTGAATCAGACTCACCGAAAAGCTGAACCAAACGATTGTTTTCTTCGATGAGGTAGTCGGGCAGCGCGGCGATGCCGAGGCCCTGCCGGCAGGCCTGTACCAGACCGAGGATGTTGTTGACCTTGAAGAACGGCTCGCGCGGGCCGGAGCCGTTGCGGCCGGACTCGAGCAGCCAGGTCCGGTTCTGCAGATGCGGCGGAACATTGGCGTCACTGAGGATGATCAGCCGATGTCCATCGAGTTCTTCCAGCGTGCGCGGCGTGCCGAAGCGCTTGACGTACTCCGGCGAGCAATAGGCGTGAAAGCCCATCGAGAACAGCTTGCGCTGGATGAGGTCCGGCTGCGTCGGCTTGCGGGTGCGGATCGCGACATCGGCCTCGCGCATCGACAGGTCGAGCTCTTCGTCGGTGACGACCAGCGAAATGCGGATTTCAGGATAGAGCGAAGTGAATTCGTTCAGCCGCGGAATCAGCCAGTTGATGCCGACGCCCGGAGTGGTGGTCACTTTGAGATCGCCGCTTGGCCGCTCGCGGCTGTCGGTCAGCTTGGCGCGCGCCGCCTGCAGCTGCATGAACACGTCATGCGCGGTGCGGAACAGGAGGTCGCCCTGTTCGGTGAGGATCAGGCCGCGGGCATGGCGGTGAAACAGCGACACCGAGAGCTCCTGCTCCAGTGCGCTGACCTGCCGCGAGACCGCCGATTGCGAGAGCCCAAGCTGCTCGCCGGCATGCGTGAAGCTTCCCGCTTCCGCAGCAGCATGAAACACCTTGAGCTTGTCCCAGTCCATGTCGTTAAATCCGTCCCGTGTTCGTGGCATTTTGTTTTATTCCGCTGCCGCACGATCGTTAGCGCGGGCGGCGAGGAAGCGTTCGGCCTCCAGTGCGGCCATGCAGCCTAGGCCGGCGGCAGTCACCGCCTGACGATAGGTTTCGTCGGCCACGTCGCCGGCGGCGAACACGCCGGGCACTGAGGTCGCGGTGGAGTGCGGCGCGATCTGTACATAGCCCGAAGGCTTGAGTGCGAGTTGTCCGGTGACGAGCTCGGTCGCCGGCGCATGGCCGATGGCGATGAACACACCGTCGGCGGCGACGTCGGTGACCGCGCCGCTTTTCAGATTCTTCAGCCGCGCATGGGTGACCTTGGCCGGGTTCTCCTCGCCCCTGATCTCCTCGATCTCGCTGTCCCAAACCACCTTGATCTTGGGATGCTTGAACAGGCGATCCTGCAGGATGCGCTCGGCGCGCAGGCTGTCGCGCCGGTGCACCAGCGTCACCTCGGAAGCGAAGTTGGTCAGGAACAGCGCCTCCTCGACGGCGGTGTTGCCGCCGCCGACCACGATCACCTTCTTGTCGCGGTAGAAGAAGCCGTCACAGGTCGCGCAGGCGGAGACGCCGAAGCCCTTGAACTTTTCCTCGGACGGCAGGCCGAGCCAGCGTGCCTGGGCGCCGGTGGCGAGGATCACCGTCTCGGCGAGATAGATGTCGCCGGAGTCACAGGTCAGCCGGAATGGCCGCTGGCCGAGTTCGAGCTTGTTGACGTGATCGGTGACGATCTTGGTACCGACGTGCGTCGCCTGCTTTTCCATCTGCTCCATCAACCAGGGACCCTGGATAACGTCGGCAAATCCGGGAAAGTTTTCCACATCCGTGGTGATGGTGAGCTGGCCGCCCGGCTGGATGCCCTGGATCAGGACGGGCTCAAGCATCGCGCGTGCGGCATAGATCGCGGCGGTATACCCGGCCGGACCGGAGCCGATGATGACAACTTTGGCATGGATAGGCGCGGCCATAACTTGACCCTTGGCTTCCTGGACGTGGAGTGATCAGCGAAAAGGCGGAAAATGCCCGCAAAGTCATCGCTGGAACTTCTATGCTGTCGCATTAACTTTAGGTCATCTGTGAAGCTATGCAAGATATGCAACCCATATCTCGAAATTTTCCCCAGCAGCGGCAAAAACGGAACACTCGCGCAATAAAATTGCGCAATCGCGCGGCGATGGCTACAACCATGGCGAAAAGTCACCGCCACCCCGCGAGCCCTAGGATTTGACCGGCCGTGCTGAAGAATCTCGATGAAATCGACCTGAAGATCCTGAGTGAAATCCAGGCTGACGGCCGAATCACCAATGTGGAATTGGCCAAGCGGGTAGGCATTTCGCCACCGCCGTGCCTGCGGCGGGTCCGGACCCTTGAGGAAGAGGGCTACATCCAGGGTTATCGTGGGTTGCTCGATCCCGGCCTGCTCGGGTTCGACGTCACCGTGTTCGCCTCAGTGCATCTGTCGAGCCAAGCCGATGCCGACCTGCGCGCGTTCGAGGATTTCGTTCGCAAGGAGCCCTTGGTGCGCGAGTGCTGGATGCTGTCCGGCGAGGTCGACTTTATTCTCAAATGCGTCGCGCCCGATATGGCGACGTTTCAGGATTTCGTCTCCCATCTCACCGCCGCGCCGCATGTTCGCAACGTGCGTACCTCGCTGGTGCTGCATAATTCCAAGTACGAGCCGGCGGTGCCGCTCGAACTGAAATCGCCGCGCGGCTGACGCCTACGTGAACACCATCGAACGAAACGACGGTGCGGCGCTCAAGCGCCACGATGAATCTCATGGCATAGCCGCCATACCTTTGGCCTGATGTTCCGCACCATTGCGATGGTCTAGAACCCCAGCGCCGGGCGCTTCCCTCGCGCCTTTTTCCGCGTGAAGGGCTCATCGTGACCTTGCTTGAAATCGCCGTGCTGGCGGTGGCCGGTTTTGCCGCCGGTACGATCAATGCCATCGCCGGTGGCGGGACGTTTCTGTCATTCGCGGCGCTGGTGTTCACTGGGCTCAATACGCTCGATGCCAACGCCACCAGCGCGGTGGCTCTCACACCCGCCAATCTCACCAGCGCCGCCGCCTATCGCAACGAGGTGCGCGATCATTTCCGCGAGATGGTGCCGTTCGCCGCCATCGGCCTTGTCGGTGGCGGAGTCGGTGCGCTGTTGCTGATCTGGATCGGCGATGGCGGCTTTCGGCCGTTGGTGCCATGGCTGCTGTTGCTTGCGACGCTGCTGTTCGCCTTCAGCGCCCAGATTCGCTCGTTCACTGCGCCGTTCGCAAAGAGCAAGAACAGCGGCGCGAGGATCAGCGCCTATGTCATGATGACGGTGATGTCGATCTACGGTGGCTTCTTCGGCGCCGGCGTCGGCATCATGATGCTTGCTGCGCTCTCGATCATCGAGAGCGGCGACTATCACAAGGCCAATTCGATCAAGCTGCTGATGGCCTTCCTGATCCAGGTGGTGTCGGCGGCGATCCTGATCGCCGGCGGGCTGGTGCACTGGCCGCACGCCATCATCACCATGCTGGCATCGTCGGCCGGAGGCTATCTCGGCGTCGGCGTTGCACGCCGGGTGCCGGAAAAAGCAATCCGCGCCGCGGTGGTGGCCGTCGGCGCGGTGCTGACTGTGATCTTCTTCCTGAAATAAATCAGGCCTTCTTGCGCATCGCCGCGTCCACGCTCCACGGACCGGGGCCTGCGGCGGCGAGATAGAGACAGGCGAAGCAGAACAGGATCGCGGCGGTGCCGCCATTGTTCAGCGGATGCCACACAGGCGCGCCGGTCTTGAACATGTGGCCGATGAAATATGCAGCCGCCATCTGGCCGGACAGGACGAAGGCGCTGAGGCGGCTGAACAGGCCGATCATCAGCAGGCCGCCGAGAATCAGTTCGATCGTGCCGGCGGTGACGATCAGCGGCGGAATGTTGGCGAAGTACGGCAAGACCGGAAACTTGAACAATTTCGCGATGCCGTACTGGAACAGCAGCAGGCCGGTGATGATGCGAAACACGCTGAGAAGCTGCGGTCGCCACGGCGCCAGAAAACTCTCGTTCATGGAAGGACCCCCTTTGGTTGACACCACGATTCCATAGCGCGGGAGCCAATTGACGGAAAGCGGCGGCCTGCGTGATCAGATGACGATTTCGTGGGCGGCCAGCGAACGGTTCCAGGAGCGACGGGCGTTCTTGATGTGATCAGGTTTCCGTAGCGAAACTACTGCGACAAGCCGTCCGTTATTTGCCCTGTTGCCCGTTCGGCGGACTTGCATCGTCGAGGCAACGCACGGCCTTCGGCTGGCAGGCGATGCCGATGTTCGCGCAGATCGGCGCGCCGTCCTTTGTCTCGCGCGTGCAGGTCACGCAGTCGTCTGTCCAGCGGCTGCAGTTGGGCAGGTCGATGCGCAGGGGACGATCCTGCGCCGGTTCTGGCGGCGGCGTGAGATTGAGGTCGGATGCCGCCGCGTTGAGCGATGCGACGCAGGCGATCGTTGCGGCGAGTGCGATTGCTCTCATGCTGCGCGTCCGTATCACTGTCTCACTCTGTCGGTCCATGCAGCGGGATCAGAGCGAAGCCCGACTGCAGGAGCCGTAAGCAAAACGGCCGGGAATGTCCCGGCCGTCGTGATTGCATCGATCGTCAGGTCGCGAGCTATTTCCAGTCGACCTTGGTGATCTCGTAAGCCTTGGCGCCGCCGGGCGCCATCACCTCGACGGACGTGCCCTTGGTCTTGCCGATCAGCGCACGCGCCAGCGGCGAGGTGATCGAGATGCGGCCCTTCTTGGCATCGGCCTCGGACTCGCCGACGATCTGATAGATCGCCTTCTTCTCGGTGTCCTCGTCGATCAGCGTGACGGTGGCGCCGAATTTGATGGTGTCGCCCGACAGCTTGGAGACGTCGATGACATCGGCGCGCGCAAGCTTGTCCTCGATCTCCGCAATGCGGCCCTCGTTGTGCGACTGCGCTTCCTTGGCCGCGTGATACTCCGCATTTTCCGAGAGATCGCCATGAGACCGAGCCTCGGCAATCTGCTCGATGATGCGCGGACGCTCGACGGATTGACGCTGCTTGAGCTCGTCGGCCAAAGCTGCGTGTCCTGCCTGCGTCATGGGTATCTTTTCGACCATTCGTCTTCGTCCTTCAAAGTCTCGCCGTGCGCCGTCAGACTTGCGATCGCACGAAACATTGGGGTTGGGCCGGTCTTGCGGCGGCCGTCTTGCAACGAAAAAGAACAGGCTTTGCGACCGGACGGTTCCCGTCGCAGTTCCTGTTTACCAACGCCGGCCTTGCAGCCGGCTCACATGTTAGAGATCGGAAAAATAACCTTGCAAGGTTTTCACCTCGAGATCTCCGCCCAGATAGGCCCGGATTCCCTGTGTCGCCGCCACGGCCCCCGAGAGAGTGGTGTAGTAGGGGACTTTATGCAAGAGGGCAGCACGTCGCAATGAGCGGCTGTCGGCCAATGCCTGCGGGCCTTCGGTGGTGTTGAAGACCAGCTGCACGTCGCCATTGGTAATGGCATCGACGATATGGGGACGGCCTTCCAACACCTTGTTGATCTTTTCGGCCGGCACCCCGTTGTCGGCGAGGAAGCGCTGAGTGCCCGAGGTTGCGATCACCTTGAAGCCCAGTTCTGCAAGGATTTTCGCCGGCGCCAGAATACGTTCCTTGTCGCTTTCACGTACGGAAACGAACACAGTGCCCTTGCGCGGCACATGGGTGCCGCCGCCGAGCTGACTCTTGGCGAAGGCGACCGCGAACGAGCGGTCGATGCCCATGACCTCGCCGGTCGACTTCATTTCCGGGCCGAGCACGGTGTCGACGCCGGGGAAACGCGCGAACGGGAAGACGGCTTCCTTGACGCCGACATGGCCGAGTTTGCGCGGGCGCAATTTGAAGTCGGCCAGTTTTTCGCCGGCCATGATGCGGGCCGCGATCTTGGCGACCGGCAGGCCGACCACCTTGGCGACGAACGGGACCGTGCGCGAGGCGCGCGGGTTGACTTCAAGGACGTAAATCTCGCCGTCCTTGATCGCATACTGCACGTTCATCAGGCCGACGACGTCGAGACCGAGCGCAAGCTCGCGGGTCTGGCGTTCGAGTTCGGCGAGGGTTTCGGCATCGAGCGAATGCGGTGGCAGCGAGCAGGCCGAGTCGCCGGAATGGATGCCGGCTTCCTCGATGTGCTCCATGATGCCGGCGATGAAGGTGTCCGTGCCGTCGCATAGGCAATCGACATCGACTTCGGTGGCGTCCGACAGATAGCGATCGAACAGCAGCGGGTTCTTGCCGAGCACCGTGTTGATCTGGCCGGTCTTATCGTTCGGGTAGCGCGCCTTGACGTCGGCGGGGACCAGTTCAGGCAGGGTGCCGAGCAGATAGTCGCCGAGCTGGGATTCTTCGCGGATGATCTGCATCGCGCGGCCGCCGAGCACGTAAGACGGACGCACCACCAGCGGCAGGCCGAGATCGGCGGCAACAAGGCGCGCCTGCTCGACCGAATAGGCAATGCCGTTCTTCGGCTGCTTGAGGCGCAGCTTGTCGAGCACGCGCTTGAAGCGGTCGCGATCTTCCGACAGGTCGATGGCGTCGGGCGAAGTGCCGAGGATCGGCACATCGGCGGCTTGCAGCGCATGGGCAAGTTTCAGCGGCGTCTGGCCGCCGAACTGAACGATCGCGCCGTGCACGGTGCCGTTGGAGCGTTCGGTCTCGATGATCTCGAGCACGTCTTCGGCGGTCAGCGGTTCGAAATACAGGCGGTCGGCGGTGTCGTAGTCGGTCGACACCGTCTCCGGGTTACAGTTGACCATGATGGTCTCGTAACCCGCGTCATGCAGCGCGAAGCAGGCGTGACAGCAGCAGTAGTCGAACTCGATGCCCTGGCCGATACGGTTCGGGCCGCCGCCAAGGATGATGACCTTCTTCTTGTCCGAAGGCGCGCTCTCGTCAGCGACGGAGCCCACGAACAGCGACTCGTAGGTCGAGTACATATAGGCGGTAGGCGAAGCGAACTCGGCCGCGCAGGTGTCGATGCGCTTGAACACCGGGCGGACGCCGAGCGCACGCCGCGCGGCCTTCACCTCGGCTTCGGCGGTGTTGGCGAGCACCGCGAGGCGGGCGTCGGAGAAGCCCATCGCCTTGAGCGAACGCATCGCGAAGGCATTCTGCGGCAGGCCGTGGGTCTTCACCTTGTTCTCGGCTTCGATGATGCCGCGCAACTGTGCCAGGAACCACGGATCGATCTTGCACGAGTTGAAGATCTCGTCGTCGGTCCAGCCCAGCCGCATCGCCTGCGCGACCTGTAGCAGGCGGTTCGGCGTCGGTGTGCCGAGCGCGGCGCGGATCGCGTTCTTGTCGTCGCTCTGCCCGAGGCCTTCGATCTCGATCTCGTCGAGGCCGGTGAGCCCGGTTTCGAGGCCACGCAGCGCCTTCTGCAGGCTTTCCTGGAAGGTGCGGCCGATCGCCATCACTTCGCCGACCGACTTCATCGAGGTGGTCAGCGTGGTCGAGGCGCCGGGGAATTTCTCGAAGGCGAAGCGTGGAATCTTGGTGACGACGTAGTCGATCGTCGGCTCGAACGAGGCCGGCGTCGCGCCGCCGGTGATGTCATTGGCGATTTCATCGAGGGTGTAGCCGACCGCGAGCTTGGCGGCGACCTTGGCGATCGGAAAGCCGGTGGCTTTCGAGGCCAGCGCCGAGGAGCGCGACACGCGCGGATTCATTTCGATGACGACCATGCGGCCGTCGGCCGGGTTGACGCCGAACTGCACGTTCGAGCCGCCGGTCTCGACACCGATCTCGCGCAGCACCGCCAGCGAGGCGTCGCGCATGATCTGGTATTCCTTGTCGGTCAGCGTCAGTGCCGGCGCGACGGTGATCGAGTCGCCGGTATGCACGCCCATCGGATCGAGGTTTTCGATCGAGCAGACGATGATGCAGTTGTCCTTCTTGTCGCGGACAACCTCCATCTCGAATTCCTTCCAGCCGAGTACCGACTCTTCGATCAGCACTTCGTTGGTCGGCGAGGCGTCGAGGCCACGCTCGATGATGTCGAGAAATTCTTCGCGAGTGTAGGCGATGCCGCCGCCGGTGCCGCCCATGGTGAAGGACGGGCGGATGATCGCGGGTAGCCCGATCTCGGACAGCGCCATCAGCGCTTCGGCCATCGCCTGCTGCTGGTAGCGCTTGCGGCGATCGTTTTCGCCGAGCGTCCATTGCCGCTCATGTTCGGCGAGCGCAGCGCCGGTGAGCTTGCCGCGCTCCGCGAGATACTGGTCGCGGTCCGCCTTCTTCATCGCAGAGGCGTTGGCGAGCCGCGATTTCGGCGTCTCGAGCCCGATCTTGGTCATCGCCTCGCGGAACAGCTGGCGGTCTTCCGCCTTGTCGATGGCGTCGGCGGTGGCGCCGATCATCTCGACATCGAATTTCTCAAGCGTGCCCTGACGGCGCAGCGACAGCGCGCAGTTCAGCGCGGTCTGTCCGCCCATGGTCGGGAGCAGGGCGAAGCCGCCTGGCTTCACGTACCGTTCCTTCTCGATGATCTTGGCGACGATCTCGGGGGTGATCGGCTCGATATAGGTCGCGTCCGCCAGTTCCGGGTCGGTCATGATGGTCGCCGGATTGGAGTTGACCAGAACGACCCGGTAGCCCTCCTCCCTCAACGCCTTCACCGCCTGGGTTCCGGAATAGTCGAATTCGCAGGCCTGGCCGATCACGATGGGGCCAGCGCCGATGATGAGGATCGTCGAGATGTCTGTACGTTTGGGCATTAAGTCTCACGGGCAGGAAACAGGGCACAAAAAAAGGGCGCGCATTCGCGCGTCCCTGAACCCGGCGCTTGGGCAAACCTCGCGCGCGGGGTGTCTTTAGACCAGATTCAGCTGTGGTGAAAGGCCTTTAAGGCCGTCGTCAACGGCAAATTTGGCTGATTTTCCGGCATTTTACCGGAGCGAGAAATTGGAGGCCCGGCCTGGATTTGAACCAGGATAAAAAGCTTTGCACAGCTCCCGCGTCGACGATTCCGCCACCGGGCCGACGTCACCATAGCACCCTGCATTGGGCCGGCTAGGTCCTGCCACTTTTAACGTTAATCTATCGTGACACGATACATTACAGAATGTGCCATTGATCGATAAAATTTGAACGATCAGGAACCGTGGCCCGCAACGAACGTCATGCGCGCCGGGTTGTGGCCGACATTCCGGGTCGCTCGCCGTGCCGAAAAGCCCGCGGCGGCGAGCTTCGCGATCATCTCGGGCTCGCCGTAGCGCTGCAGGCCGATCTTCTGGCGCAATTGCCAGTAATCGGACAGGGCAGTGCGGGCGAGGCCCCACAGCGCGTCCTTGAAGAACCCGTTTTTCAGGCCGAACGAGAGCAGCGCCTTGACGTCGGTCACCGCGCCGATGTCCGGATGGAGGATGTCGCCAAGCACGAAAACGCCGCCTGGTTTGAGCAGGCGGCGGATCAGGGCCAGTGCGGTGTCGAGTTCGTCCGGGGTCATATATTGCGCGACCGAAATCATCACCGCGAGGTCGAGGGAAGCATCCGGCATCGTGCGCAGATCGTCCGGCGAGACCACTCGGATTCTGGGATTGGGTGTGAACCGGGCGGTCAGCCGGCCGCGCACGCCGGGTGCCGGCTCCATCAGGATCAGCTGGCGGCAGGCCGTCGCCACCTGGGCCGCCGACAAGGCTTCACCACAGGAATAGTCGAGCACCACCGCATCAGGGGCGGGAATGTAGCCGGCAATATCCTGCGCGATCACACGGAAATGTGCGTCCTGGTGGGCTTTGCTGACATAAATCGTGTGGGTGGAATCGTAATAATCGATCCAGTCGTCCATCGGCCTGTCCGGGCTGAGATGTTCCCCGCGCGGAACCGGCGGGGTCGATGATGCGTTAGTCTGTCCGGCAATTCATGTCCATGGCCGTGACGTTCGTCGGCTACCTAACAGGAAGGTTTATCGTGAGCAAAAACAAATCGTCCGTCTCTCCCGACCTCGATACCCCCACTGATCTGCCGCAGGACGGCGTCGAAAAGATTTCGGCGGCGCTCAATGGCGTGCTTGCGGATGCCTTCGCGCTGTTCCTCAAGACCAAGAATTTTCACTGGCATGTCAGCGGTCGCCACTTCCGTGACTACCACCTGCTGCTCGACGACCAGTCGGCGGAAATCATCGGCTCGACCGACGAAATCGCCGAGCGGGTGCGCAAGATCGGCGGCACCACGCTGCGCTCGATCGGCCAGATCGGCAAGCTGCAGAGCATCAAGGACAACGACGAAAAGTATGTGCCGCCGCGCGAGATGCTGCGCGAGCTGATGAACGACAACAAGAAGGTGACGGCCAACATGCGCAAGGCGCATGAGGTTGCCGACAAGTACGGTGATGTCGCCACCGCTTCCATCCTCGAGAACTTCATCGATGCCGCCGAGAAGCGGACCTGGTTCCTGTTCGAGGCCAGCCGCCAGGAGGGCGGCAACGAAGCGTGAGTCGTGGGTAACCAACGGACCAACCGATTGTCATGGCCGGGCTTGTCCCGGCCATCTCGATTCATAGGCACGGTGCGTCCCTAAGCGAGATCACCGGGAGATAGGCAAGCGGAAGCGACGCCGTTCTTCGAACGGCTATGCCCGGTGATGACACCGAATGTGTTGCTGGGTATGCGCGTCTACCTACTTCTTCGCCGCCGGAATCTCGAACACCAGGCACGTCGTGGTCGCGTGGGCGAGCAGGCGGCCGGTCCCGTCGAGAATGCGTGCTTCGGCGGTTGCGGCGCGGCGGCCGACATTGAAGACGCGGCCCTCGGTGCGGATTGGGCCGGTGTCCTTGGTAATCGCCTTGATGAAGCTGATCTTGAATTCCAGCGTGGTGTAGCCCGATCCCGCCGGGAGCATGGTCTGCACGGCAAGGCCCATCGCCGAATCCAGCAGAATGGCAGCGTAGCCACCATGCACCGAGCCGATCGGATTGTAGTGCTGCAAGCCCGGGATGCTGTTGATGACCACCGCGCCCGGCTCGGCGGTGCAGTCGAACGGATCGACCGTCTGCATGATCGGGGGTTCGGGCAAATTGCCGGCGAAGATCGCGCGCACGAAATCGAGTCCGCTCATCGAGGCCATGACCTCGATCGGTATGACGCCGAATTTGGTGGGAGTGCGTGAGGCCAACTCGATCCTGCCGGTGATGAAGCATCCCCGCTGTTGCCGGGACGCCAGACAGCGAAGGTTTACGCGCTCTTCTTGGCGCGCATCAGATCGGCGAAGCGCGTGAACAGATAGTGCGAGTCCTGCGGACCCGGTGAGGCCTCGGGATGGTACTGCACCGAGAACACCGGCTTGTCCTTGAGCGCGATGCCGCAATTGCTGTCATCGAACAGCGAGATATGAGTCTGCGTCACGTTGCCGGGCAGGGTGGTCTTGTCCACCGCAAAGCCGTGGTTCATCGAGGTGATCTCGACCTTGCCGGTGGTGAGGTCCTTCACCGGATGATTGGCGCCGTGGTGGCCCTGATGCATCTTCACCGTCTTGCCGCCGACGGCGAGGCCGAGCATCTGGTGACCCAGACAAATTCCGAAAGTCGGCGTGCCGGATTCGATGATCTTCTGGATCACCGGCACGGCATACTTGCCGGTTTCCGCCGGATCGCCGGGGCCGTTCGACAGGAACACGCCGTCCGGCTTCATCGCGAGAATATCTTCGGCGGGCGTGGTCGCGGTGACCACGGTCACCTTGCAGCCTTCGCCGGCGAGCAGGCGCAGGATGTTGCGCTTGACGCCGTAATCGATGGCGACGACGTTGAATTCCGGCTTGTCCTGCTTGCCGAAACCCTTGTCCCACTGCCACGGCGTCTCGTCCCAGTCATAACGCTGGGCGCTGGTCACCATCGGCACGAGATCCATGCCCTCGAGGCCAGGCCACTCGCGCGCTTCCTTCTTGAGCGCGTCGAGATCGAACTTACCGTCGTGGGCGTGGGCGATCACCGCGTTGGGCATGCCTTTGGTGCGGATCAGCGCGGTCAGCGCGCGGGTGTCGATGCCCGAAAGGCCGATGATGCCGCGCGCCTTCAGCCACTGGTCGAGATGCCTGGCGGAGCGGTAGTTCGACGGATCGGTGATCGGAGCGCGCAGGATCACTCCGCGTGCGCCCGGCGTCGCCGCCATGTTGACCGTCTCGATGTCCTCGTCGTTGGTGCCGACGTTGCCGATGTGCGGGAAGGTAAAGGTAATCAGCTGCCCGGCGTAGGACGGATCGGTGAGGATTTCCTCATAGCCGGTCATCGCGGTGTTGAAACAAACCTCGCCGACCGCATGGCCTTCCGCGCCAAGGCCGAAGCCCTGCAGCACGGTGCCGTCGGCGAGCACGAGCAGCGCGGTCGGTTTGAGGTCCGGCCAGGCTGCGGAATTGTCGGATGTTGTCATAAGCCTATGACATAGCCCCTACGCTGCGGCGCGTCAAAGGCGGACCAGCCGAAAATCGTTGTATTCCTCACAGGTCTGGCCGGTTTGTGTCCCTCCCCCTTGTGGGGAGGGTCGGCCGAGCGAAGCGAGGTCGGGGTGGGGGTGCAGATACCCCACCCGGCGCATCGTTCGCTTTGCTCACTTGCGCCACCCTCCCCACAAGGGGGAGGGATAAAAGAAGCGATACGCTCGCTAGCCATTGTGGGTGATGACACCCGATTCTATTGCGCCTGTGCGTTTGACAGCCCCGGTCCGCCCGACCATCCTGCCCGCCACGCGGCCGCCTCAAGAGCCGCAATCGGGCAGGAGACACCTTTCATGAGTTCGATCCACGGCGTGCCGGAGACCAGCGCGCTCCATTCCGGCGGCACCCTCGGCAGCCTGATCCTCAATTCCATCGCCCGGTTCGCAGACCGTCCGGCGATGGCCGACGGCACCATCCGCTGGACCTATCGCGAGTTCGGCGAGCAGGTCGCGCTCTTCATTTCGGTCTATCGCGCCCTCGGCATGAAAAAGGGCAATGCGCTGTCGATCGTCGCCGGCAACCGCGCCGAGTCGTGGGCCGCGATCTGCGCCGCGCTGGTGATGGGCATGCGCTACACCGCGCTGCATCCGATGGCCGCCGAGGACGATCACGCCTTTATTGTCGATGACGCCGAGATCGACATGTTGATCGTCGACGGCGCGAAGTTCGGGCCGCGCGGCCTCGCCCTCAAGGCGCGCGCCCCGAAGCTCAAGCATCTGTTGTCGTTCGGCCCGATGGATGGCGTGCGCGACATTCTCGCCGATGTCGCCAAGGCGGTGCCCGCGCCGCTGGTGGATGAGAGCGCCGCGCACGAACTGGCGTTCCTCGCCTATACCGGCGGCACCACCGGACGCTCCAAAGGCGTGATGCTGTCGCACCGTGCGCTGATCACCATGACCTTGATCCTGTTCTCGGACTGGGACTGGCCGCAGGACATCCGCTTCCTCGCCGCGACGCCGATCAGCCACGCCGCCGGCGTCACGCTGTTTCCGGTGATGATGCGCGGCGGCCTCATGCAACTGGTGCAGGGCTTCGAGCCGGAAACCTACGCGCGCACCGTCGCCGAGCAGAAGATCAATTCGACCTTCCTGGTGCCGACGCTGATCTACGCGCTGATCGACAATGCCGAACTGCGCAAGAAATACGATCTGTCTTCGCTGGAGATGATTGTCTATGGCGCGGCGCCGATGTCGCCCGATCGCCTCCTCGAAGGCATGAAGATCTTCGGCAAGGTGTTCGTGCAGCTTTACGGCCAGACCGAAGCGCCGCAATGCATCACCTCGATGCGCAAGATCGACCACGACGAGGCGAGGCCCGAGCGCTTCGGCTCGTGCGGACGGCCGAGTCCGATGGTCGACGTCAAATTGTTCGACGCTGACATGAACGAGGTCGGCGTCGGCGAGCCGGGCGAGATCTGCGTGCGCGGCCCGCTGGTGATGGACGGCTACTGGAAACGGCCCGACGCCAATGCCGAAACGCTGAAAGGCGGCTGGCTGCACACCGGCGACGTCGCGGTGAAGGACGCCGAGGGCTTTCTGTATATCGTTGATCGCACCAAGGACATGATCATCTCCGGCGGTTTCAATATCTATCCGCGCGAGGTCGAGGATGCGCTGATGTCGCATTCGTCCGTTGCCTCCGCCGCGGTGATTGGCATTCCCGACGACAAATGGGGCGAGGCGGTGAAAGGCTTCGTAGTGCTCAAGCCCGGCGCCAACGCCGGCGCGGCGGAATTGCAGGCCCATGTGAAAGACAAGCGCGGCGCGCCGTGGTCGCCCAAAACCATCGATTTCATCGACGCCATTCCGGTGACGGGGCTCGGCAAGATCGACCGTAAGGCGCTGCGCGCGCCGTATTGGGAAGGCCGCAAGCGCGGCGTGGCGTGAGAGTCATTGTTCATCGGTCGTCATGGCCGGGCTTGACCCGGCCATCCACGTCTTGATGAACGGCAAGGAAAACGTGGATGCCGGCACTAGGCAAGTGAAGCGACGCCGTTCTTCGACCGGCTATGGCCGGGCATGACATCGAATGAATTTTCGGAGCCCCGAATGTCCGCATCCCTCCCTCTCATCCTCGTTCCTGGTCTCGCGTGTTCGCCGCGCATTTACGCGCCGCAGATTCCGGCGTTATGGCAGCAGGGGCCGGTGATCCTCGCCAACCACATCCGCGACAACACCATGGCGGGGATCGCGAAGAGGATTCTCGACGAGGCGCCGCCGCGCTTCGCCATCGCCGGACATTCGATGGGCGGCTACATCGCGCTTGAAGTGATCCGGCAGGCGCCGGAACGGGTGGCGCGGCTGGCTCTTCTGAACAGTTATGCTAGCCCAGCGATAGCTGAATTTATTACCTACTGCCGCGGCTGGATTGCCGACGTGAAGCAGGGCGGCTACCGCGGACTCATAGATCGGATGTTCGCCAGCGCTGTGCATCAATCGCGGGTGAGTGACACGCAACTGAAAGAAGCTGTCCGTCAAATGGCCGATGAAATTGGGCCGGATGGTTTCATCGGACAGGTGGAAGCTATTATGACGCGGTCTGACGGCCGGCCGGCTTTAGCTGCAATCAAATGCCCAACGCTTGTGGTAACTAGCGATACGGACAATAGCGTTCCGAGCAACCTGTCGATTGAAATCGCCAGTGACGTTGCAAACGCGAAGTTGGTGATGGTGGCGAATTGTGGTCATCTTTCGCCGCTTGAGCAGCCGGCAGCAGTGACCACGGCGCTGCTTGATTGGTCAAAGATATAGGCTGTATCTGATGCTCGAAAGATGGTGACTAATGCGTAGCGCGATTCCTCTCATCCTCGTTCCTGGTCTCGCGTGTTCGCCGCGCATTTACGCGCCGCAGATTCCGGCGTTATGGCAGCAGGGGTCGGTGATCCTCGCCAACCACATCCGCGACAACACCATGGCGGGGATCGCGAAGCGGATTCTCGACGAGGCGCCGCCGCGTTTCGCCATCGCCGGACATTCGATGGGCGGCTACATCGCGCTTGAAGTGGTCCGGCAGGCGCCGGAACGGGTCGCGCGGCTCGGGCTGCTCTCGACATCGGCGCGGCCGGAATTGCCGGAGGTCAGCGAGAAGCGTCGCGGCTGGATCGCGGAAGTCCGGCAGGGCGGCTACAACACGGTGATGGAACGGCTGTTCGCGAATTTCGTCCATCCCGAACTGAAGAGCGACGCGGCCTTGAGGCAGATCGTCAGGGATATGGCCGACGATGTCGGGCCCGAACGCTTCGTCCATCAGCTCGAGGCGATCATGAGCCGGGTCGACTCGCGGCCGCTGCTGCCGACCATCACATGCCCGACGCTGGTCCTCACCAGCGACACCGATAACATGGTGCCCAAACAGTTTTCGCATGAGATGGCGGCGGCCATTCCCGGCGCCAAGCTGGTGGAACTGGCCGATTGCGGTCACCTCCCGCAGCTCGAAAAGCCCGATGCGATGACCAAAGCGATGCGCGACTGGCTCGCGATGTGACGGCAATTTGTTGTGCCGGGGCGCGAAACGCCCTACATCACGGGCAGCGAACAAGAGGCGCAAGAACTGAGGCGCAAAGACGCGCCGCGAAGGAGATGTGAGATGCTGCGCGATGACATCAACACCGCCGTCAAGGAGGCGATGAAGGCGAAGGAGGAGCGCAAGCTGTCGACGCTGCGCATGATCAATTCGTCGATCAAGAACGCCGACATCGACGCGCGCGGGCAGGGCAAGCAGCCGCTGTCGGATGACGACATCCTCGGCCTGCTGCAGAAAATGATCAAGCAGCGCCAGGAATCGGTCGAGCTTTACGACAAGGGTGGCCGCGCCGAGCTCGCCGCGCAGGAGCGTGAGGAGATCGCGGTGATCACCGCCTATCTGCCGAAGCAGATGTCCGAGGATGAGGTGAAAGCTGCGATCGCCGCAACCATCAGCGAGACCGGCGCCGCTGGCATGAAGGACATGGGCAAGGTGATCGGCGCGCTGAAAGCGAAGTACGCTGGCCAGATGGATTTCGGCAAGGCGAGCGGTCTGGTGAAGGCCGCGCTGACGGGTTGATATTTTCTCTCCTCGCAGGCGAGCGTTCGCTCTTCCCTCTCCCCTCGTGGGAGAGGGTGGCGAAATCGAGCGAAGCGAGATTGAGCCGGGTGAGGGGGCAGCGCAAGCTGGAAAGAATTCCCCCTCACCCGCCCTCGTTTCACTCGGGCACCCTCTCCCACGAGGGGAGAGGGAAAAGGGCGATAGGATGATCTGGTTGAGCGATATATGTCTTCGACAATCGTCGTGCGACAAGGTTTGTCGCAACGGAGCTGATGTCGTAGGCTGAGCATCATGCTCAGCGAAACCGACAACTACGACGAACTCTATCGCAACTTCCGCTGGGACGTTCCGGCGCATTTCAACATCGCCGAAGTGTGCTGCGATCGCCATGCCGATGGCTCGAGCAAGCTGGCGCTGATCGATGTCGATGAGAACGGCGAGACGCGGCAGTTATCGTTCGACGACTTGCGCGACTGGTCGAGCCGTTTTGCGAATGTGCTGAAAGCCGATGGCCTCAAGCGCGGCGATCGTGTTGCGGTGTTCCTGTCGCAATCGATTGAGTTGCCCGTCGCGCATCTTGCGGCGTTCCGCTCGGGGCTGGTGTCGGTGCCGCTGTTCACGCTGTTCGGCGAGGACGCGCTGGAATATCGCCTCTCCAACAGCAACGCCAAGGCGGTGATTACCGACGAGGGCGGCTGGCAGAAGCTGTCGAAGATCCGCGATCGCCTGCCGCACCTGCAGGACATCTACGTTACCAACGGCGCGATCCATGCCGGCGCGAAATCGTTCTGGGAATCGATCGAGGACGCTTCGGAGAAATTCACCAACACCTATACGACCGCCGATGATCCGGCGATCATCATTTACACCTCCGGCACGACGGGTAATCCGAAAGGCGCGCTGCACGCTCACCGCGTGCTGCTCGGCCATCTGCCGAATATCGAGGTGGCGCACGATTTCTTCCCCAAGCCCGGCGACGTGATGTGGACGCCGGCGGACTGGGCGTGGATCGGCGGCCTGTTCGATGCGCTGTTTCCGGCGTGGTATCACGGCGTGCCAATTGTCGGTTACCGTGCCAAGAAGTTCGAGCCGCAGGCGGCGATGCAACTGATGGCCGATCACAGCATCCGCAACGTGTTCCTGCCGCCGACCGCGCTGAAGCTGATGCGGCAGGCCAATGTGAAGCATGATGGGGTGAAACTGCGCAGCATCTTCACCGGCGGCGAGTCGCTCGGCGCCGAGCTGCTCGACTGGGTGCGTGCGACCTTCGGCGTCAACGCCCATGAGATTTACGGCCAGACCGAATGCAACCTGTCGGTCGGCAACAATTCGAAGCTGTTTCCGATCCGCCCTGGTTCGATGGGCAAGGCGATCCCCGGCTTCGATGTGCGCATCGTCACCGAGCAGGGCGTGGAAGTGCCGCGCGGCAAGACGGGCATCATCGGCGTGCGCGCGCCGAACCCGTGCATGATGCTCGAATACTGGAAGAACCCGGACGCGACCGAGAAAAAATATGCCGGCGGCTTCCTACTCACCGGCGATCTCGGCATGCAGGATGACGATGGCTACTTCTGGTACGTCAGCCGCGAGGACGACGTGATCACCAGCGCCGGCTATCGCATCGGCCCGTCGGAGATCGAGAATACGCTGCTCAAGCATCCCGCGGTGGCGATGGCCGCAGTGGTCGGTGTGCCCGATCCGATCCGCACCGAGGCGGTGAAAGCGTGGATCGTGCTGCGGCCAGGCTTCACCGGCAGTGACGCGCTGGCGAAGGACATTCAGGACTACGTCAAGGTGCAACTCGCCGCGCACGAATATCCGCGCCACGTGCAGTTCGCGGATAGCCTGCCGATGACCGCGACCGGGAAGGTGCTGCGGCGGGAGCTGCGAGGGTTGGGATAGTTTTCATCTCTCCCGCAAGCGGAAAGAGGCGCGCCGGCCGGCGCGCCTTCTTATCCCTCCCCCTTGTGGGGAGGGTCGGCTGAGCGAAGCGAAGCCGGGGTGGGGGATCAGTTTCGCGATAGTTGTTCACCCCACCCGACCGACCTGCGGTCGGCCACCCTCCCCATCAAGGGGAGGGAGGACTCTGCCGCGCATTCGTTCCGGAGTGTTCGCTAACCGCCCGGCAGTTTGATCCCCATCTTCTTCAACGCCTCCAGCATCTTCACCGGGGGCTCCATCTTGATGGTCAGCGCAGTACCGGTCTCCAGCAGGCTCTTGAGGCTGGAGAGGATCGCCGGCCAGCCCGTGCGGCCGCCGGAGAGAATGTCGTCGCTGAGCTCGCGATCGTTGGCCTGGGTCAGGGTCAGGCGTACCACATCGCCAGCCTGCGCGATGTCGTAGGTCACAAGCGTCGAGCCGAGCGCTTCGACAAGACCGGGCCAGTTGACGTCCCACGTCACCGTCAGCTGGTGCGGCGGATTCCACACGATCACCTCGCCGGTGATGTGCTCGGAGCCGTCCGGCGCGCGCACGACGAAATGGCCGCCGACCTTCGGTTCGATCTCGACGCCGAACGCAGAAAAGTACTGCCTGCTGAACTCCGCCGAGGTCAGCGCCTGCCACACCTTCTCGGGTGTCGAGGCGATATAGGTGACGTAGACGACAGTTGGCTTGAATGCGCTGATGTCCATGGCGACCTCTATTGACCGGCGATGTCGAAATCCAGCGGTTGGCCGGTTTCGAGAATGCTCTTGAGGCTGGACAGCACCAGCGGCCATCCATCGGAAATATCCGGCAGGACCTTGCTGCCCTCGGCAAAATCCTCGTGCGTGACGGTGAGCTTGACCGAGCTGCCGTCGGGCTCGAGCACGAATGTGACGCGCGACGGCTTTTCTTTCTTCATGTCCTCGTCGAAGATCGAATGCCAGCTGTAGGACAGCCGGCGCGGCGGATCGGATTCGAGAACGACGCACTCGTTGACCACCTTGCCGTAGCGGTCCATGTGCATGCGGGAGCCGACGGTCCAGTCCGACGACAGCGTGCAGCCGAACCAGTACGACCGCGTGAATTCGGTGTCGGTGAGGGCATGCCAGAGTTTTTCCGGCGTGGTCTTGATGTAGATGGTGTAGGCGAACTCGGGCTTACTCATCACGCTTCTCCAGTTGCCGTTTCAGTTCGCTGAGCGCGGCGAGCTTTCCGCGCTCGAACTTCCTGATCCACCGTTCGCCGATCTCGTGGATCGGCACCGGGTTGAGGTAGTGCAGCTTCTCGCGGCCGTGGCGGATCGACGTCACCAGGTTGGCCGCCTCCAGAATCGCAAGGTGCTTGGTCACGGCCTGCCGCGTCATGGCGAGGCCGTCGCAAAGTTCGTTCAAGGTCTGGCCGTTGCGGGCATGAAGCCGGTCCAGCAGCGCGCGTCGCGAAGCATCGGCCAGCGCCTTGAAGACCTCATCCATGGCCTGGATAATAGGCAACCAAATGGTTGCATGTCAAGTGACGCTGAAATCAAGCATCAGCGTTGCGCGGGATGGCTTGCGCGATCGTGCCGCGTCTGCATTTGATGGCGCGTCACTCTCGAGGTCTTGTCATGTCGCTTCAGGTCTATCTCGCTTATGTCGCCGCCTGCGTCGCGCTGGCGATTTTGCCCGGTCCGATCGTCACGCTGGTGATCGCCAACGGTCTGCGACACGGCACGCGCGCCGCCTTCACCAACATCCTCGGCGCGCAGGTTGGGCTTGCGATCGTGATCGGCATCGTCGCGGTGGGCCTCACCTCGCTGATGGCGACCATGGGCTACTGGTTCGACTGGGTACGCTTTGCCGGCGCGGCTTACCTTATCTGGCTCGGCATCAAGCTGGTGCGCGAGCCCGCGATGATCGGCGCATCCGATGCGCCGCCGAAACCGCCGCGCGGCGGCTTCTTCCTGCAGGGCGTGATCGTGCTGCTCAGCAATCCGAAAGTGCTGATCTTCTTCGGCGCGTTCATCCCGCAGTTCGTCGATATGAGTCGCGATCACGTCTGGCAGATCGTGCTGCTCGGTGCGACCTTCATGGTGATCGTGGCGCTCACTGACGGCGTTTACGCGGTCCTCTCGGGGCGTGCCCGCGCGATGCTGTCGGCGAAACGCGCGCGCACGCTGTCGCGGGTGTCGGGCGGCTTCATGATCGGCGGCGGCGTCTGGCTGGCGTTGATCCGCGCCAAGTGAGACGCGTCACGCGGTGAGCAGCTTGCCGGCGTGCAGCCGTTCTTCGATGGTGCGCAGGATGCGACCAAGGCGTTCGGCCCATTGCTTCTGGCCGGATTCGTCTGCGATCAGGTCCTGCCGGATTTCGATTCCCGAGTTGATGAGGCCGCGCCGCTCGGCGTGAACCGGGATGGTGTAGTCGGTCTGATCGCTGACCGCATAAGGCTCGTTGTTGCCGACCACGAGATCGCCCTCGGCACGCAGCTGTTCGAGCAGCAGCGGTGGCAGGCGGCTGTCGTGCTGATACAGCGTGCCGATGTGCCATGGCCGCTTCACGCCGGCATAGACCGGCGTGAACGAATGCAGCGAGACCAGAATGGTCGGCTGGCCGCGCGCCTTGCGGGCGTCGAGCACCTGCGCGATGCGCGCATGATAGGGCGCGAAGATTGCGTCCTGCCGCGCCTCGACTTCGTCACGATTCAATCCGCCATTGCCGGGAATTTCGGTCGCCTCGCTGAGCTGCGGAATCGAGGAGGCGGCGGCAAACGGCCGGTTGCAGTCGATGACGAGGCGCGAATAGCGCTGCGCAATCAGGTGCACGTCGAGGTCCGCCGCCAGCCGCTCGGCGACGCCGGCGATGCCGATGTCCCAGGCGATATGCCGCGTCAGTTCGCTCGTCGCCACACCGAGATCGCCGAGCGCGCGCGGGATCGCGCGGCCGTAGTGATCGCAGGTGAAGACAAACGGCGATGTGCTGCCGCTGTTTTTCTCGATCACCGGCGGCGGTTCGTCAGGCGCGAGCAGGGGCGGAGCGAGGTCGTCTTGCAGGGTCATGGGCAGTAAGGCGGGGCCGTTCGGGAGAATCGCGGAAACAGTCTTTCATGCTCACTGGAAAAGACGAAATGATGGCTCAACCGATCCGGATAGAGCCGCACTTCGGCGAATGCCGACACACTTGTTACTCCCGCCCTCCGGCGCGTGGTGCCAGACTTTCCGCGAGCAATGACCAGCGTGGGTTCCGGCCGTCAAGCACCGGAACCCGGCTCGAACTCGGAGGTTTCAGAAGCCATGACCACATCGACCAACAGCGAACGGACAACGGGAGAAGTCGCCATGCAGACACCGCCGGTCGTGTCGCCGCAGGCCTGGGAAGAAGCACGCCGGCAGATGCTGGTGAAGGAAAAGGCGCACACCCGCGCGGGCGATGCTCTCGCCGCCGAGCGGCGGCGGATGCCATGGATGGCCGTCGAGAAAACTTATGCTTTCGAGGGGCCCGCCGGCAAAGTGAGCCTGCTCGATCTGTTCGATGGTCGGCGTCAGCTGATCGTCTATCGCGCGTTTTACGAGCCGGGCGTGTTCGGCTGGCCGGATCATGCCTGCCGGGGCTGCTCCATGGTGGCCGATCAGGTTGCGCATGTCGCCCATCTTAATGCTCGCGACACCACCCTCGTCTTTGCATCGCGTGCGCCGCAGGCGGATATCGCACGGCTGAAGGCTCGGATGGGCTGGGAGATTCCGTGGGTCACGGTGACGGACAGCTTCGATGCCGATTTCGGCGTCGACGAGTGGCACGGCACCAACGTGTTCTATCGCGACGGCGATCGCGTCTTCCGCACCTACTTCATCAACAACCGCGGCGATGAGCAGATGGGAGGCACCTGGAGCTACCTCGACATCACGCCGCTCGGCCGGCAGGAGGTCTGGGAGAACTCACCTCAAGGCTATCCCCAGACCCCGACCTACAAGTGGTGGAACTGGCACGACAGCTACGTCGAAGGGGCAGCGCCGGACAAGAAATGGGTCGAAATATCTGACGCCGGCGAAGCTGCATTCCGCAATCAGGACACCAGCGCGAAGCCGTAGCGCGCGGGCCTGCGAGTCTAAACTGTTCGCGTGTTGTGCGGCCTCTCCCCGGCGGCGGGGAGAGGTCGATCACCATCTGCTTACGCCGTCGCCTTGGCGGGGATCAGCGCGGCGGTGTCCTTCACCACGATAGCGAAGCGATCGGCGAGTTCGCTCAGGGCCACGCGATGAACCACGCTGGCCGGAATGGTGCCGCCAAGCGGGTCAGGCAGGTCGCGGGTCGCGGTGGCGTTGGCGACGACGGTGGCGCGATATTTGAGATCAAGCGCGGCGCGCGCGGTGGCGCTGACGCACATATGGGTCATGAAGCCGGCGAGGATCACTTCGGTACGCCCGGTGCTCTTGATCAGCGCATCGAGATCGGTGCCGGCGAATGCATTGGGCAGGCTCTTGCGCACAACGACTTCCGCGCCCTGTGGATTGAGCTGCGGCACGATCGCGGCGTTCGGTGAGTCCTCGGCGAACAGCGGCCGGCCCGCGGGCGCGTGCTGGACGATGTGAAACACCGGCACGCCGGCATGGCGGGCCAGTTCGAGAAGTTTCGATGCCTCGGCGATCGCGGCATCCACGCCGGCAAGCGGCAGGCTGCCCTTGGTGTATTCGACCTGCGCGTCGATGATGACGAGGGCGGATTTGTCGAGCGCACTGGGATGCAGCGGCGCGCCGGCGATCTGGAGCAGCGATTTGGGAGCTGAGGCCATTTTCTTTGCTTTCGTTGAGTGAACCAGTTGATGGGCAACCTTACCGAACTGGATGGCTGTGCGAAATTGTATATAATTACACCATGGCTGTTCAAAAACGGACAGAGGTGCCTGACTGGGAAGACCTGCGCTATTTCCTGGCGCTGGTTCGTCACGGCAGCCTGTCGGCGGCAGCACGTGTGCTTAAAGTCAGTCATGCAACGGTGGCGCGCCGGATCACCAGCCTTGAGACAGCATTGAGCGCGTCGCTGTTTGATCGCCGCGTCGACGGTTATGCCTTGACAGTCAGAGGCCGGCAGATTGCGGAGATCGCGCGCGCCATGGAAGACGCCGCGATCGCGGTTGCCGATCAGGCTGAAGCGGCGGGCGGGTTGACCGGGCTGGTACGGCTGACGATGGGACGCTCGCTTGCCGATGCATTCGTGATCGACCGCCTTGGCGAGTTGCGCAGGCAGCATCCGTCGATTGATCTGGAAATCGTGACAGACTCGCGGGTCATGAGCCTGTCGCGGCGGGAGGCCGACATCGCGCTACGGTTCGGCCAACCGAAGGACAGCGATCTGCTGGCGCGGCGGCTCGCGACCGTGGCGTTTGATTTCTACGCCTCGCGGCAGGTTGCGAAGAAGATCGCGAAGGATACGCCGCCCGCGATGATCGGTTTCGATGCCGAAAGTCTTTTCATCGCCGACGCGGCATGGCTGGAGCGCGAATTCTCCGATAGCCGCTTTGCGGTTCGCAGCAACAGCCAGACATCGCAGGCTGCCGCGGCCCGCGCCGGACTGGGGGTGGCGCAGTTGCCGCTTTATGTCGCGGCATCCGATCCAAACCTCGTTCCGGTCAGACTCGGGAAAAAGCCCCCGGATCGCGAATTGTGGCTGTTGCTGCGGCAAGATATCGCCCGCGTGCCGCGCGTTCGCGTCGTAGCGGACTATCTGGTCGCGTTGTTCAGGCGGGAGCGCCGGATTCTGGCCGGGCGGCCGCATTAGCCCTGTGAATTGCAGGGACAACTTCTCGACATTGGGGGATACGGCTCGCAACCCTATATGGATGATCGGTTGCAAAGGCTGCCCGATTCCATGCGCTTCACGCCCCAGTTTCTCGAAGAACTACGTGCCCGGCTTCCGGTTTCAGAAGTCGTGGGCCGCCGCGTCAAGCTGAAGCGCGCGGGCAAGGAGTGGAAGGGGCTGTCGCCGTTCAAGCAGGAGAAGACGCCCTCGTTCACGGTCAACGACCAGAAGGGCTTTTATCACTGTTTCGCCAGCGGCAAGCACGGCAACATCTTCGACTTCATCATGGAAACCGAAGGCCTCGGCTTCATCGAGGCGGTGGAGGCCGCGGCCTCGCAGGCCGGCATGCCGATCCCGGCAGCGTCGCCCGACGCCGCGCGACAGGAACAGCGCCGCCGCACGCTGTATGACGTGATGGATCTCGCGGCGAAATTCTTTTCGGACACGCTGGCGTCGCGTCTCGGCGCCAAGGCACGCGGCTATCTCGCGGACCGTTCGATCCAGCCGGCGACACAACTGCAATTCCGCATGGGCTATGCGCCCGGCGAACGCTTTGCGCTGAAGGAGCATCTCGGCGGCCTTGGCGTTTCGGTCGAGGACATGATCGAGACCGGGCTGTTGATCGCGGGCGAGGACATTCCGGTGCCCTACGATCGCTTCCGCGATCGCGTGATGTTTCCGATCACCGATGCGCGCAACCGCATCATCGCCTTCGGCGGCCGTGCGCTGGAGAAGGACGTTCCGGCGAAGTATCTCAACTCGCCGGAAACGCCGCTGTTTCACAAGGGGCACAATCTCTACAACATCTTCGCCGCGCGGCAGGCCGCGCATGACGGCGCGTCGCTGATTGTCGCCGAAGGCTATGTCGACGTCATCGCGCTGGTCACCGCCGGTTTTCCCGGCGCCGTCGCGCCGCTCGGCACCGCGCTGACCGATGATCAACTCGCGCTGCTGTGGAAGATGGCCGACGAGCCGATCCTGTGTTTCGACGGCGACAGCGCGGGCCAGCGCGCGGCGTTGCGTGCAGCGGATCTCGCGCTTCCGCATCTCAAGCCCGGCAAAAGCCTGCGCTTTGCGTTGTTGCCTGAAGGGCAGGACCCTGACGATCTCGCACGGACCGGCGGTCGCGGCGCGGTGGAGGATGTGATTGCTGCCGCAAAGCCGCTCGCCGACATGGTGTGGTCGCGCGAGGTCGAGGGCGGCAGTTTCGCCACGCCCGAACGGCGCGCCGCGCTGGAAGCGCGCGTCGGCGAACTCACCAATGCCATCCGCGACGAGACCGTGCGGCGCTACTACCGGCAGGATTTCGGCGAGCGCCTGCGCCGCGCCTTCGCGCCCGACAACGCGCCGCAAAATTATCGCTCCGGCGGCTACCGCTCCGGCGGCCCGCGTGGCGGCGGGTTCGGTGGTTTTGGTAGCGAATCGGGCCGTGGGTTCGGCCGTCGCGGCGGCTTTGGCGCCGGTTCCATGGGGCACGGCGATCCGCGCGGCGGGCTATCCACAGGTCCGCGAGCCCTCGGCCGCCAGCCCTATCAGGTGGTCAGTCCCGACCTCGCCAACTCACCGATCATGCGCGGCCAGCGCACCGCGCTGTCGCGGCGCGAGGCGCTGATCCTGCAATCACTGATCAACCACCCCTGGCTGCTCGACGATCACCTCGAGGAAGTGGCGGCGCTGGAATTGGCCCATCCCGAAGCCCACAAGCTGCGGGCCGCGATCATCCAGGCCTTTGCCCATCACGGCCACAACGACGATCGCGCCGCGCAGCGCGTGCAATTCCGCGCCAGTCTCGAGACTGGCGAAAATACCAAGCGGATTCAAATGGTTGAGAAGGCCATCACGACCGGCGCAGTGTGGGGCGTGAGGCCGGATGCGGCGGACGACGATGTTCTTTATACGTGGCACCAGCTCGTTGCCTTGCATCGGCAGGGGCACTCCTTACTTAGGGAATTGAAAGACGCTGAGCTGGCCCTGGGGCAGGAATCCAGCGAGGCGAACGAGACGTGGCTCAGGGATGTCAAAGCCCGGTTGGCTGAAGTCGACGGGCTGGAGGCGCTGATTGAAGGGTTCGGTGAATCCTCAGGCCGGTTCCGCCGCGACGACGAATGAAAACCGGGCCAACGGGCGTGGGCCAGCCGCGCCGGGCATCAATAAAGACTCGCCAAAACGAGGATTTAGCCGCAAAAACAGGGTTAATTGCTGCTTAACGGCCTGTGGGCCAGAGTGGCGCTGAAGTGGGCGACGAGATTCGGGGTGGCGAGAGGTGTGCGCCGCCCTTTCCGCATCGATGCGGACCCGGGACAAATTGACTGTGAGGGGCGGCGACGCCCCGGCGTGAGCGCGTTTCAGGAGCGATGAATGGCCAGCAAGGTGAAGACGGCAGTACAGGTCAAGGACAAGGAGAAGGATCCGAAGGCTGTCGAGACTCCCGAGAAGGATGCGCCCGAGGCGCCTTCGCCGCTGCTCGACCTCTCCGATGCCGCCGTCAAGAAGATGATCAAGCAGGCCAAGAAGCGCGGCTTCGTGACCTTCGATCAGC
>JBIQLC010000024.1:0-60916 GCA_044464625.1 Afipia sp.
CATAGGCGAGCGGAAGCGACGCCGTTCTTCGAACGGCTATGTCCGGCCATGACGATCATAAAAATCGAAAGCTGTGACGTTGCGCAGCAACGGCGTCACCGCTCCCACATCATCCCTTTAAGCCGCGGATCGTCCGCAAACGTCGCGCGGGCGTATTCGATCGACAGGCGCGGGGCATCGCAGATCGCGCGGGCGCCGTAAGCGCCGAGGTGCAGCTTCCAGCTTTGCCGCGCCACCGGTTCGCTCGCGGTAAAGGCGGCCGGGGTCAGCAGCGCGATGTTCGGGCCATGCAGCGGATCGCGCAGCGAGGCGTAGCGGATCGCCTCGTATCCCGCCGCGCGCGCGGCTTCGGCAAACGCCTGCGTCGTGCTGTAATCGAAGAGGGCGGTGAGGCCGGCGTCGCGCGCGAACGGCTCGCGCGTGATGTCGCTGGCCTGCGCCGTACGGAACGCGCAGGCGAAAGCGGAATACTCGCCGGGGTTGGCGGGCCACGGCGTTGCCGGCGACTCGGCGTAGAACAGCGTGCGATGGAACGCGGTCTCGGCCATCGCGGTGGCCGGATGCTCGGCGGCGTAGAACACGCCGTGCTCGGCGAACGGCTTTCGGAAGCGCGAGCCGAACGGATTGGTGGCGCTGTAGCGGAACGGCGTCATCAGCAGGAAATGCAGATGCACGCAATCGCGCGGCACCGGCGGCTTGGTGTCCTCGAGCAGATCCTCGAGCAAGGTCTGCTCCGCCAGCGTGTCGGTGATTTTCATCGTCGACACCTGATGCTGGGCTTCGACCACGCGCCAGCACCGGCCGTCCAGCGCCGTGGCGCTAGATCGGAGCGCGTCGGGCGTCCAGGTACTGGATGACATGAAGCAAACCCTGGACCTTCTGGATCAGGTCGATGGGACGGCTCTGCAGCGCCGTGTTGTCGTTCTTGAGCCACGCGCGGGCGACGCGCTCGTCGCCATCGACGATGGCGTCGAGCGAGCGATAGAGGCGGATGAAGAGGGCGGCGAGTTCGAACGGCTTGCCGCTGCCGCGCTCGATGGTGAAGGTGCCCTTGCGCATCCGCGACACCACCGGCTCGGACACGCCGATCACCGCGGCGAGGATCTTCTGCGACACGCCGAGCCGATCGGCAGAGCGGATCAGCGCCTTGGTCAGCACCGCGCCTTCGTTGACGGAAGCGCTGTCGGTTTTCGTGCGTAGAGCCATCGTGTTTCCTTTGAAATAAAATAATATGATTATTTCTACGGAAATCAAGAAGCCTTACGGACCTGATTGACGAGTTTCGAGAGATCATATTCCTAGGAATAAAAGCCTTGACAGCGTGACGCTGCTCCGTTACGTTTGCGACATGCTCCACAATTGGGTCTGGCGGAACGGCGGCGGTGCTGCCGCGTTGCCTTCGTGAATGATCGCGCGACGAATCGCGCCGCAGTTCCGGAGGGCATGATGCCGACCAAACAGCACGGACAGATCGTCGAAACGCCGACCGAAGCGCGGCAGGCCGAGCCCGGTCCGTCGATGCTGGCGGTTCTCACCGTGAGCACGATTGCGCTGATCTTCGTGTTCGCCATCGTCTGGTTCCTGTTCTTCCGCACCTGATGCGGTGACCGGCCGCGCAGCCGCGGCCGCCGACGGGGGACGTCTGACATCATGATCGCCAAGTCACCTGTCAGCCGCAGTAAACCTGCGGCAGGCCGCACGCGCGTGCGCGCAACCGGAACAGTTAAGAAGACGCCAGTTCGCAAGACAGCGGCAAAGCGGGTGGTGAAGAAAGCGGCAGCGAAGAAGGTCGCTAAAAAGAAAGCTTCCGCGAAGCCCAAAGCTCTCCCGGTCGAAGCGCGTTTCAAGAAGGCAGTGGCGTTTGGCGCCAAACCGGTCACGCGGATCAGCGCCAAGGCGACACAGGCTGTCGCCGATGACAATGACGAGGTCGCCAAAGAGAAGATCGCGAAGGCCAAGGCGCGCGAAACCAGACCGCGCCACAGCCTGATTACGCCGACCAACCACAAGCGCAGCGCGGTGGAGCGGCTCGACGATCCGCCGCCGGCGCCGGTCGCGGTGATGCTCGGCCGCGTCAGCCTCGCCATCGAGCGCGAATTGACCCAGATCGAACGCATCGTCGGCGGTATTCGCACGAAGCCCGCAGAGCGCACCGAGGCCGAACGTCGCGCCCGCACGCTGGCGTCATTGGCGCGCACCTTGCGCGAGGTGATGCAACTGCGCGCCGGGGAGGAGAAGAAGCAGGATGACGATGCCGTGCCTCGCGACATCAGCGAGTTTCGACGCCAGCTCGCGCGACGCCTGGAACAGCTTGCTGCCGAAGCAAAGGCAGCACATCCTAGAACGGATCACGGAGATTGAAGCTGAATTCATCGGCACCGACTGGGCGCTGTTCGCGCAGCCGCACCAGATTTCACCGCCGCTCACCGCTAATGGCGAGCCGTGGCTGACATGGCTTTTGATCGGCGGGCGCGGCGCGGGCAAGACGCGCGCAGGCGCCGAATGGATTCGCGCCCAGGCGTTGGGCCTGCCGCCACTGGCGCACAGCGCCGTCGGCAGCATCGCCCTTGTCGGCGAAACCGAGCACGATGTGCGTGAAGTGATGATCGAAGGATTGTCCGGATTGCTCGCGGTGCATTGCCGCCACGAGCGGCCGGTGTGGTCGCCGTCGCGCCGCCGGGTCGAATGGAATAACGGCGCGGTGGCTTACGCATTCTCGGCGGAAGACCCGGAAAGTTTGCGCGGCCCGCAGTTCGGCTGCGCGTGGTCCGATGAACTGGCGAAGTGGCGCTACGCGCAGGCGACGTTCGATATGCTGCAGTTCGGCTTGCGGCTCGGCTCGCAGCCGCGCCAGCTTGTCACCACCACGCCACGGCCGATCGCGCTGATCAAGAAACTGATGAGCGATCCGAGTTGCGTGGTGACGCGGGCCTCGACCTGCGCCAACGCCCTCAACCTTGCGCCGACGTTCCTGCAGAACGTGATGGGGCGTTATGCCGGCACGCGGCTGGGGCGGCAGGAGCTTGACGGCGAGATCATCGACGATCGGCCCGATGCGCTGTGGTCGCGCGCGCTGATCGAGCAATGCCGTGTCGATGACGCGCCGCCGCTGACGCGCATCGTGGTCGCGGTCGACCCGCCGGTGTCGTCCGGCAAGCGCGCTGACAGTTGCGGCATCGTCGCCGCGGGGATCACTGGCGAGGGTGCGATCTATGTGCTCGCCGACGACACGGTGTCCGGCGCGACGCCGACGACGTGGGCGATGAAGGCGATTGCGCTGTGGCGCAGGCTGGAAGCCGATGCGCTGGTCGCCGAAGTCAACCAGGGCGGTGAGATGGTGCGCGCGGTGATCGCGGAAGTGGATTCACAGGTGCCGGTGATCGCGGTGCGCGCCTCGCGCGGCAAGTGGCTGCGCGCCGAACCGGTCGCCGCGCTCTACGAACAGGGCAAGGTGAAGCACGCCGGCCATTTCACCGCGCTGGAAGACGAGATGTGCGACTTCGGGCCGTCGGGTTTGACCTCTGGCCGCTCGCCGGATCGCCTCGACGCCATGGTGTGGGCGGTGGCGGCGCTGACCTTCGGCGCGCGCGGGCAGCCAAGGGTGAGGGGATTGTGAAAAATTTACCCCCACCCCGACGCTTCGCGTCGACCCTCCCCACAAGGCGGAGGGAGAAGAGGGTCGCGATATTTGCCACGTCAATCCCTCCCCTGAATGGGGAAGGTGGCGCCGAGGCGCCGGGTGGGGTGATGATTTGCCTCGTTACTTGTGAAGAGACACATTCATGCTCAATCTGAAAAACCTGTTTCGTCCTCCCGAAACCAAAACAAGCCGCACCGCGCAGGTGCTGGCGTTCGAGAGCGGCGGGCGGGCGCGGTGGTCGCCGCGCGATTACGCCGCGCTGGCGCGCGAAGGCTATCTCGCCAACGCCATCGTCCATCGCTCGGTGCGGCTTGTCGCGGAGAACGCGGCGTCGTGCGCGTTCCTGCTCTATGAGGGCGCGCAGGAACGCGACGATCATCCGTTGCTGCGTTTGATGACGCGGCCCAACGCGCGGCAGGACGGCGCGAGCTTCTTCGAGGCGCTCTATGCCCACATGCTGCTCGCCGGCAACGCCTATGTCGAGGCCGTTGCGCTCGATGGCGAGGTGCGCGAGCTTTACGCGCTGCGGCCCGACCGCATGAAGGTGGTGCCCGGTTCGGACGGCTGGGCCGAGGCATACGACTACAGCGTCGGCGGGCGCAGCGTGCGGTTCGACCAGGCGGCGACGGCCGTGCCGCCGATCCTGCATCTGACATTCTTTCATCCGCTCGACGATCATTATGGCCTCGCGCCAATCGAGGCGGCCGCGGTTGCGGTCGATACACACAATGCATCGTCCACCTGGAACAAGGCGTTGCTCGATAATGCGGCGCGGCCGTCCGGCGCGCTGGTCTATTCCGGCCCCGAGGGCGCGGTGCTCTCCGACTCGCAGTTCGATCGCCTCAAGCGTGAACTCACCGACACCTATCAGGGCGCAGTGAATGCCGGCCGGCCGCTGCTGCTCGAAGGCGGGCTTGACTGGAAGGCGATGTCGCTGACGCCGAAGGACATGGATTTTCTTGAAGCACGCAACGCATCCGCGCGCGAAATCGCGCTGGCGTTCGGCGTGCCGCCGATGCTGCTCGGCATTCCCGGCGACAACACCTACGCGAATTTCCAGGAAGCCAATCGCGTGTTCTGGCGCCAGACCGTGTTGCCGCTGGCGGCGCGCGTCGGCGCAGCGCTGGTGCAATGGTTGTCGCCGCAGTTCGGCGACGGCGTGCGGCTTGTGATCGACACCGATCGCGTCGATGCGCTGGCGGCGGATCGCGCCGCGCATTGGGAGCGCATCGCCGCCGCGCCGTTCCTGACGCTGAACGAGAAGCGCGAAGCGACCGGCTACGCGCCGGTGGAGGGCGGAGATCGGCTGGGGTGAGCTTTTCCGTGCAGTGAATGAAGCGAGGTGTCTTCCCCTCTCCCCTTGTGGGAGAGGGTGCTGAGCGGCGAAGCCGCGAAGCGGGTGAGGGGAATCGATCGTCGTCGGGATATTCCCCCTCACCCGGCTCAGTCTCGCTCCGCTCAACTTCGCCACCGTCTCCCACGAGGGGAGAGGGAAGAGGCGTGCTGCGCCGCGTCCGGGGGCAGGAACCAAAGAAGTTATCGATCATGCCCGACTTGATCCGCATCTTCACCGAGCGCGGCGATCTCGCCCATCTCGCGCTGTTCCTGTGGGCCAGCGGGGCGAGCGCCGCGCTGCTGTTCACACTGCGCGAACTCGCCGCCGCCACGCGCCGCTTCGACGATTTCATTCGCGCGCTGGCGCGCTTCAACCGCCGCGCGCGGTCGCGCCGCACCGATTGAGCGCATTACGCGACAAAGATTTTTTCGATCAGTATTTTCGTTAGAGGGGTTCATGGACAAACTGCACACCATGCTGCACACCATCAGCAGCGAGACTAAATCCGATCATCGCCATCTTACCGTGTTTCGCGAATTCCTCGCCCATCTCGATCAGATCCAGCGCAAGGCGCCGGTCAAGCCTGCGCGCTCGCGCAGCAAACCGCCGTCGCGGCGCAAGGCCTCGAAGCGGGTGAAGTGACTCTCCGGGTCGTCCCCGCGCAGGCGGGGACCCAGACTCCCTGAGCAAATTTGGTTTGCCTGGAGCTACGTTTCTCGTTCCAGCAGACGATGCGGTAGTTATGGGTCCCGGCTTTCGCCGGGACGACATCGAATTTGGATCGCGCGCTGCGCGATTGAGCCAACAACAACCAAAGCCCACCCAGCCACGCGCCGTTCGCGAGGATGCCCATGCACGCGCCGATCCCTTCCGCCTCCCGCATGTCGCTCACGGGCGACGGCACTGTCGAAGGCTACGCCAGCCTGTTCGGCGAGATCGACCAGGCGCGCGACATGGTGATGCCGGGCGCGTTCACGCAGACGCTGAAGCAGCGCGGGCTGCGCCGCATCCCGATGCTGTTCCAGCACGATCCATCTGAGCCGGTCGGCGCCTGGCTCGAACTGCGCGAGGATTTTCGCGGGCTGTGGGCGCGCGGGCGTCTCATTCCCGATGTTGCACGCGGGCGCGAGCTGCTGGCGCTGGTGGAGCAAGGCGCGATCGATGGCCTGTCGATCGGCTATCGCACCGTGCGCGGCCGCATCGATCCGGCGACGCGCATCCGCCGGCTCTATCAGGTCGACCTCTGGGAAATCTCCATCGTCACCTTTCCGCTGCTCGACAGCGCGCGGGTGCGTGCGGTGAAGAGCACGATACCGCCGAGACTGTCGGCGCCGCGCCGTCGCGCGGAAGCGGAGTGGATGAGTTTGAGCGGCGCCGCGGATGCACCGGCGCCGCTCACGCGGCGCGGGCCGGGGGTTGCGATGCGGCTTTCGACCCGCGCCGGCCGCAAGGATGCGCTGCGCGGACTATCGCGGCCAGGCGCGGAGATGCGGCCATGATGAATGCCGCCGATCGCGACGGTAACGGAAAACGGTTGGGTTTCTTCACCCAATTGCGTGTCGGACGAAGGTGCTGCTAGCCTAGGGAGTTTTCGATCGGCAGGGCTTTGGGGGCATGCATGATCATTCCACCGTGCGAGCACGTTTCCATTTTTTCGGATGAGGAGCGGCTTCAGATCAACGAGATCGGCGCGCGGTCTGGCTGTCATACGTGCGGGACCAAGAACCCCGGGACGCGCTCCGGCAACTGGATCGGCGACTTCCAGCCGCCTGGTGCACTAAACTGGGCCTCGCAGAAGCAACGGATTTATCCGCATTGTCTGTTCTGCAAGAAGTGCCAGGGTGCAGGGGTTAGGAATCTTGTGGCTACCAACGGCATTCCGGAATCTCATGAGCGCTGGGAGCCAGGGTGCATCACGTTCATTTCCGACGTGTCGATCGGCCGTGGGCCGCTCGGGCTTAGCCCTGATGCAAACATATGGGCGACGGGTGATTGTGTGGCGGTTGGCCTGATGTCGTTCATGGATGGCATGACTGAACTTGTGTTTGGTCGGGCCGAGACGTCTACTTTGAGTGCGCCGGCTCAGTTTGACGGCGTGATTGCTACACCGAGTCAGTCACTCGCCGTTTCGACACCTGAGGGATTCATACTGGGTATGCCGGAGCCTGTTGGTCCGCGAACCCGGATACGGATCTGGGCCGATCATCTCACCGAGCCTGCTCGTATCGATACCATGTTCGGTTAGCGCTTTTCTCTCGAAGATCATCATCCCAAATCCGCCGCCGCTTCCGGCGGCGTTTTCGTATGCGCGTTTGCCTTTCACCTCATCCACCTCAGGAGAAACTCATGGACTACGAGATTCACGATTCCGTTCACGACCACGCGCCGGAGCATAAATCCGGCATCGCGTCCGCGCCGTGCGGCGAGCACGACCAGATCCTGCAGATGTTCGAGGAGTTCAAGGCCGTGAACGACGAGCGCCTGGCTTCGCTCGGCCGCCGCGCCGATGTGCTGCTTGAGGAAAAGGTCGATCGCATCAACACCGCGCTCGACACGCAGATGAAGCGCATCGACGACCTCGCGCTGAAATCGGCGCGCCCGGCGCTGGAAACCGGCCGTGCGCACACCAGTGCATCGTCGCGTGAGCACAAGAGCGCGTTCGAGACTTACGTCCGCGCCGGCGACAGCGCGGGCCTCAAGGCGCTGGAGACCAAGGCGCTGTCCGCCGGCTCCAGTGCCGATGGCGGCTATCTGGTGCCGACCGAACTCGAGCAGGCCATCGGCGCGCGGCTGGCCGCGATCTCGCCGATCCGTTCGATCGCCAGCGTGCGCGAGATCAGCGGCAACGTTTACAAGAAGCCGTTCATGACCGCGGGCCCCGCCACCGGCTGGGTCGGCGAGACCGATACGCGTAGCCAGACGACATCGCCGACGCTCGATGCATTGAGTTTCCCGGCGATGGAGCTTTACGCCATGCCGGCGGCGACCGCGACGCTGCTCGACGACAGCGCGGTCAACATCGACGAATGGATCGCCTCCGAAGTGGAGTTGACCTTCGCGGTGCAGGAGGGCGCGGCGTTCGTCGGCGGCGACGGCAGCAACAAGCCGAAGGGCTTTCTCAATTACACCACGGTCGACAATGCTTCGTGGACCTGGGGCAAGATCGGCACCATCGCCAGCGGCGCGGCCGGGGCGTTTCCGTCGAGCGATCCGTCCGACGTGCTGGTCGATGCGATCTATGCGCTGAAGGCAGGCTATCGCCAGAACGGCGCGTTCGTGATGAACCGCAAGACGCAGGCGACGATCCGCAAGTTCAAGGACTCGGGCGGTGCCTATCTGTGGCAGCCGCCGGCGCAGGCGGGTGGTCGCGCGTCGCTGATGACATTCCCGCTGGTGGAGGCGGAGGACATGCCGGACATCGCGGCGGATTCGCTGTCGATCGCGTTCGGCGACTTCCGCCGTGGTTATCTCGTGGTCGATCGCCTCGGCGTGCGTGTGCTGCGCGATCCGTATTCCGCCAAGCCCTACGTGCTGTTCTACACCACCAAGCGCGTCGGCGGCGGCATCCAGGACTTCGACGCCATCAAGCTGGTGAAGTTCTCGGCGAGCTGAGGGCGCTCACTTCTCCTCCTCATCCTGAGGAGTGCGCGTTTGCGCACGTCTCGAAGGATGAGGGCAGGTGACCTCATGGTTCGAGACGGCACTGCGTGCCTCCTCACCATGAGGGTAAGTTTTCTCACAAAGACTGTCATCGCCGGGCTTGTCCCGGCGATCTCGCTTAGGGATGCACTATGCCTCCTCAATCGGGATCGCCGGAACATAGGCAAGCGTAAGCGACGCCGTTCTTCGAACGACTATGCTCGGCCATGACGGCTTTGTCTGCTGTAGCCGGCTTCGCCGCCGTCGCAACTTTCTCATCGACAACACGAGATCCCTTCGCATGTCCCCACGCGAAAATGCTTGCGCGCGCCATCAGCAAGCGCGATGGCTGCGGCCTGATGCGGCGCGCTGGGTCCGCCCGGATGCCGCGCGCTATCTGGCGCGGGGTACGATGATCACCATGTTGCTGAGCAAACCTGGGCAGAATACTTCGGATTTACCCGCAGCCAAATTAACGACGCATCCAATCTGGTTAGTATTCCGAGATTGAGACACTATCAGATAACCGGGTGGTACGCGAAACCAAATCCGGAGTACGGCTGGCTTTCGCCAAGAGAATATCTTTCAGATAAAAGTTGGGAAGAGCGGATGCGAGTTGGGCGAAAGGCTCTTATCTTGTTCAAGGTACTTAAGCCATGAAACGTATACCGCTGTCAGCCATGACCGTCGCGCAGTTGGTTGACCTGTTTGCCCGGAATTGTGCTGAGCAGGACAAAGCCGATCTAGAAGGCAATATGGCCAAATATCGCCGGCTCTTTCAGGGCATGAAGGAAATTCATGATGAGTTAAAATCGAGGCCGGGCGATCAACGGCGTGAGCTGATCGCGCTTTTCGACTATCCCAATATGCAAGTGCGTCTGCAGGCTGCCAAATTGACATTGGCCGTCGCTCCGCTGGAGGCGCGGAGTCAACTTGAAGCGATCGTCGCATCAAAATGGATGCCGCAAGCTGGCGATGCGGGAATGTGCATCGATAACCTTGATAGTGGTTTCTACAAGCCGGAATGATTTTACCATTCCATGGTCCGGGGGCGGAGGATGACAAGTGCTGGCTGGTTAAAGATGAGCGATGCCCAGCTCGTGGATGCCTTTGCATCTGTGACCCGAGAGCAGGACGAGGCAATTCTGGCGGGTAACAATGCAAAGTACAATCGTCTCTACAGTCAGATGGTTGAAATCGTGGATGAGTTGAAGCGTCGTCCTGGCGACGGAAGGCGCGGTTTGGTTGGTCTGTATGATTTTGCCAACATTCATGTGAGGCTGAAGGCAGCGATCCATACACTTGCAGTGGCTCCCGCCGCGGCCAGGAAACAGCTGGAGCTGATCGCGGAGATGAACTGGTTTCCGCAAACGGCTGATGCGCTCGGCATGCTTCGCGCGATCGACCGAGGTGAATATACACCGACTTGATTGACGCGGGAGTTCTGAAGCCATGAGCCGCCAAACAAACTTGGATACGGCGAGCGTCGAAGATCTTGTAGATTTGTTTGCAAGCATTGCGGTCAAACAGAATGCCGCATTGGAAAGTTTCGGCAGTGCTGAGTACAGCCGCCTGTATAAATTGATGGAAAAAGTCCAAGCGCAGCTGAAATCACGAGATGGCGATCAGCGGCGTGCGCTGTTGCCGCTTTATAGCCATCCCAATCCGACCGTGCGATTCAAAGCTGCAATGGCGACGCTTGTTTTTGCACCGCGTGAGGCAAGGGAGGTTTTGCAGCTGATCAAGGATCGGGAAGAATTCCCCATCGCGATGAACGCATCTCAGATGCTTAGCGCGATCGATGAGGGACGGTATATTCCAAGTTGAGGATCGCGCATGGCGGTGGGCATTGCCGGTTCCGACGCCGGCATGTCGCGTGGCATCTCGATCGTGGTGTGTTCAAGCCAATGTAACCAGTGTCGATTACCGTACTCGCCCGCCGGCATCGATGCCGATAGAGCCGCCGATCTTGACGCAGGTGCCGGTGCTTTCGACCGCAACAAAGCCGGGGCCGTATTCGGCGCAGGACGTTGTCTTGCTGCGGGTGACGGGTTTCGCGGGCCTGTCGGCGGTTGGGTGTTGCGCTGCCGGTTTGCGGCGCGACTGGGCGGCGAACGCGTCAGCGTGCGGCAGCATGGTCGCGAGCGTGACCATGGCAACGACAAAACGAACGGACGTCACGGTGAAAGCCATCGTCACGATCCTGGATGGGTGGTCGCTCTTTATCACCCGCGAAAGCGGAGCAATCATGGCGCGCCCCAGCCGCGCGCGGTCCTGTCGATCCAGTCTTTATATAATGTCAGCGGGGTAACGCCGGTAAGGCCACCGCACCCGGCGCTCATGTTCGGCCCGGTGGACCAGCTCACTACGCCGACGACGACGCTGCGCCCGTCCTGATCCTCGAACGCCGGCGCGCCGGAATCGCCGGTGCAGCCGCCCATGCCGGGGCGCGCATTGCGCGTCGCCGGATCCATCAAGCGAATCTGCAGCGTGCCGGGGCGGCCGGTGACGGTCAGCGCGGCGGCGCGGGCAATGCCGACACCGGCGCCGCTGCCTGCCGCAGTGACGCCGATGCCGACGACGGTGAACGACGCATTTGAGGTGATCGGCACCCGTGGCGCGCCGAGCGGCGCGGATGATTTGCCGGGCATCGGCGCGGGCAGGCGCAGCAAGGCGACGTCGGCCGTGGCGCGATGCGCGGCCATCGCCTGCGCATTGTAGGCCGGATGCGACGCAATGCTGCGTGGTGCGATGAGCTGCGGAGGCTTGGTCGAATAATCGACGACGCGATTGGCATTGCCGGGGACGATGCAATGCGCGGCGGTCAGCACGATGGTCGGCGCGATCAGCGTGCCGGTGCAGACGCCGCCGCCGGCACCGACCACGGTGACGATGCTGCGCGCCACCGCGTCGGACGGCGCCGAACGGCTGCCGGTGATGGCGTGCGCCGTGGAGGCGGCGGACACAGCGATTGCGAGAGCGAGGGGAATGCGCAGGCGGGTCATGCGCCCGTTGAGCCGTGCGCCATGAATTTTGTCAAATGGATTTTGTCAACAGGAGCGATGTCAATTCATGTCGGCCATTCTTCTTGATCCGCCGGCCAGCGAGCCGCTATCGGTGGCGGATGCCAAAAGCTATCTGCGGGTCGCGCACGATGATGACGATGCCATCGTCGTCGCGCTGATCGCCTCCGCCCGCCATCATGTCGAGGCGCTGACCCGCACCGGCCTTTTGACGCAGACCTGGCGGCTGATGCTCGACCGCTGGCCGGAGTCCGGGTGGATCAAGCCCAAGCTCGGGCCGCTGCGCAGCCTTGTCGCCGCGCGCATATATAATGAGAGCGGCGTGGCGACATCGCTCGACCTTGACCGCTTCGTGATCGACGAGGCCGCGGGCGTGATCGCCGCGCCCGGCTGGTCGCTGCCGCTGCCGGGGCGTGCGGTGAGTGGCGTCGAACTCGATGTCGAAATCGGTTACGGCGATACGCCCGCCGATGTGCCGCAGGTTCTGCTGCAGGCGATCCGCATGCTGGTCGCGCACTGGTACGATAATCGCGGGCTGGTTTCGATCGGCCAAAGCGTTGCGATGATGCCGCCGAGCGTTAACGCCATGATCGCCTCGCATCGGGTGCTGTCGCTATGATCGATCCTGGGCAGTTGAAAACGCGCCTCGCCGTGCAGCAGCCGGTCGAGGTCGCCGACGGGCAGGGCGGTGTGTCGCGCACGTGGACCACGTTCGCCACAGTGTGGGCGCAGGTGGTGCCGGTCGGCGCGAGCGCCAGCGTCGAGGCCGATGCCGCCGGCGCGACGCAGCGCTATCGCATCACGCTGCGCAGCCAGCTCAGTCTGACGACGCAACATCGCTTCGTCGAAGGCGTGCGAATCTATCGCATCACCGGCCTCCGCGAGCGCGACGACCGGCGCTTTGTCGAGATCGACGCCGAGGTGCGGATCGGTTGAACGCTCGCTTCATCCTGAGGAGCATCGCGCCGCGATGCGTCTCGAAGGATGAGGGGATCATGGCCTGATGGTTCGAGACGCACCGGATTGGCGCTCCTCGCCATGGGGGTCGTTTTCGGAGATTTCATTCATGACCACAGCCAGCGTGGCGCTGCGCGCCGCGATCCATGATGCGCTGTCGAACGACGGCGCGTTGACAATGGCGCTCGGCGGCAGCCGCGTCTATGACGAGCCGCCGCGCGGCGCGGATTTCCCCTATGTCACGCTGGGCGAGGCGCGGCTGACGGATGCTGCGTCCGATGGCGAGACCCGCGAGCACGAACTCACGCTGCACGCCTGGTCGCGCAACGGCGGCCATCGCGAGGCCCATGTCATCGCCGGCGCGCTGCTGCAGGCGCTCGACGACGCGCCGCTGGCGCTCGACGGCCAGCGACTGGTGAATTTGCGTTTCGCCGTCGCCGACATCCGCCGCGAGAAGGACGGCCGCACCTACCACGCGCTGGTCCGTTTCCGCGCGGTGACAGAGGCGGTGGCGTGACGACCTCATGGTGAGGAGGCGTGAAGCGCCGTCTCGAACCATGAGGCTCCATTTCCTCACCCTTCGAGACGCCTGCTGCGCAGGCTCCTCAGGATGAGGACATCGTAGTTCTTTCAAGGAGACCCGCATGGGCGCACAAAAGGGCAAGGACCTGCTGCTGAAAATGAGTGACGGCAGCGCATTCGTCACCGTCGCCGGCCTGCGCAGCCGCAGGATCGCATTCAATGCCGAGACCGTGGACATCACCCACGCGGAATCGGCGGATCGCTGGCGCGAGCTGCTCGAAGGCGCGGGTGTGCGCCGCGCGTCGATCTCGGGCCGCGGCCTGTTCAAGGACGGCGCGTCGGACGCGCTGGTGCGGCAGACGTTCTTCGATGGCGCGATCAGGTCGTGCCAGGTGGTGGTGCCGGATTTTGGCACCATCGAAGGACCGTTCCAGATTTCGAGCCTGGAGTTTTCCGGCGAGCACAATGGCGAGGTGACGTTCGATCTTGCGCTGGAATCCGCTGGCGCGCTGACGTTTACGGCGGTGTGAGAACTGTAACCCCCACCCCGGCGCTTCGCGCCGACCCTCCCCACAAGGAGGAGGGAGAAGGGAATCCGGGGCCGCACGTCGATCTCCATCCCTCCCCTCGACGGGGAGGGTGGATGACCGAAGGTCATCCGGGTGGGGTGATGACCACTTGGGAAGGTATTCATGCCCAACATTCATCGCGGCGAGATCAAGGCCGAACTCGGCGGCGCGCGGCGCACGCTGGTGCTGACCCTCGGTGCGCTCGCCGAACTGGAAGCCGCGTTCGGCGCCGACGATCTGATGCAGCTCGCCGAGCGCTTCGGTTCTGGCCGCCTGTCGGCGCGCGATCTGGTGCGGATCATCGCGGCGGGCCTGCGCGGCGCGGGCGCCAGCGTGAGCGACGATGAAGTCGCTGCGATGACGGTAGCCGGTGGCGCGGCGGGTTATGTCACCATCGCCGCCGACCTGATCGCGGCGACTTTCGGTGAAGCAGCGCAATGAAACCGTTTCCGTGGAGCGAGGCAATCGGCTTCGGCATCGGCGTGCTGAAACTATCGCCCCAGGCATTCTGGGCGATGACACCGCGCGAACTGGCGCACGCGATCCGCGCGGTGCGCGGACCATCGCACGAGCCGATGAGCCGCACGGCGCTCGATGACCTGATGACCCGGTTTCCGGATAAACAAGGATGACCGATGACCACAGAAGCAGACGACCAGGCCCGCACACTCGATGCGCTGGCGATCAAGACCCGCGATCTCGAACGCGGCGCCGACAGCTTTTCGCGGGCGATGACCCGCGCATTCTCGGCCTCGGTCGTGGGCGGGCGGCAGTTCGACGACGTGCTGAAATCGCTGACACTGCGGATGTCGGATCTCGCGGTGCGGATGGCGTTCAAGCCGCTGGAGAACAGCATTTCGAGCGGCATCGAAAGCCTTCTGTCCGGGCTTAGCGGCATTGGCGGAAGCACGGCGGCCGCGGTCACGGCGGCCACCGGCGCGGTGAAGCCGTTCGCATCGGGCGGCGTGATCGGCACGCCGACATACTTTCCGCTGATGCAGGGCGGGGTCGGCCTCGCCGGCGAAGCGGGACCGGAGGCGATCATGCCCTTGCAGCGCGGGCCGGACGGCAAGCTCGGCGTCGCCGCGCCGGGCGGCGGCAACAGCATCACCGTCAATATCGCGACGCCCGACGCCGACAGCTTCCGGCGCTCGGAGAGTTACGTCACGGGTCAGATCGCCCGCGCGGTCGCGCGCGGCCAGCGCAACCTCTAGTTCATCCGGTCGCGCAGGCCCTTGACGCCTTTGTGCTCGGCACAATGCTCGCAGCAATAATAGGTGCCGCTGTTCTCGAGCCCATGGCCGACGATGCGGGTGCCGCAATTGGCGCAGGTCGGCGCCAGCGCGTGGATCGCGCATTCGAAACTGTCATAGGTGTGCGTCTGGCCGTTCACCACCACCTGAAAGGCCTTGTCGTAGTCGTTTCCGCAGGTCTCGCACTGGGCCATGGCCGGTCTCCGATTGGTTGTGTCGCGGTTGCGATGGATCAATGGCCACGGCGCGCATCGGTTCCTTGCCGGTCCGAACCAGGATGAAAATTCGCAATGACAAGCTTTCACGACGTGCTGTTCCCGCTCGACATCGCGCTGAAAAGCGCCGGCGGGCCGGAACGGCGCACCGAGATCGTCGCCTTCGGCTCCGGGCGCGAGCAGCGCAACGCGCGCTGGGCCCATTCGCGCCGCCGCTACGACGCCGGCTATGGCGTCAAGACGCTCGACGCGTTGCAGGCCGTGGTGGCGTTCTTCGAGGAGCGGCGGGGGCAACTCTACGGCTTTCGCTGGCGCGACCGGCTCGATCATTCGTCCGCCGCGCCGAGCGAGGCGATCACGCCGCTCGATCAGTTGATCGGCACCGGTGATGGCGCGCAGACGCAATTTGCGCTGACCAAGATTTATGGCTCGACGTATGCGCCCTATGCGCGCCCGATCGCCAAGCCGGTGCTCGGTTCGGTGCGTGTCGCGGTTGGCGGCGTCGAGGTGACGGATACGGCTTTCACTTGCGATCATGCCGTCGGGCAGGTGACGTTTTTGCCCGGGCATGTGCCGCCGGCCAGCGCGCCGGTGACGGCAGGCTTTTTGTTCGACGTGCCGGTGCGGTTCGATACCGACTATCTCGAAGTCGATCTGTCGGCGTTCGCTGCCGGGGCGATTCCGAAAATTCCGCTGGTGGAGATCAAGCCATGAGGACGATTCCATCCGCGTTGCAGGCGAAGCTCGACAGCGGCGTCACCACGCTGGCGCGATGCTGGAAGCTGACGCGGCGCGACGGCACCATTCAAGGCTTCACCGATCATGATGCCGATCTCGTTGTCGACGGCCTGACCTGTCGCGCAGGAACGGGCTTCATCGCATCGGAAGCCACCAGCCGGTTCGATCTCGCGGTCGATGGCTCGGAGATTGCCGGCGCGCTCGCGGATGATGCGTTGACTGAAGCCGACCTCGCGGCCGGGCGTTACGATGCCGCGCGCATCGAGACCTGGCTGGTGGACTGGAGCGACACCACGCTGAAGGTAATGACCGCCTGCGGCACGCTCGGCGAAGTGAAGCGCGAGGGGCAGGCGTTCAGCGCCGAGCTGCGCGGGCTGGCGGATGCGCTGTCGCAGGAAAGCGGGCGGCTTTACACCGCGAGGTGTGGCACCGATCTCGGCGACGCGCGCTGCAAGGTCGACCTGGCGTCATCGGCCTGGCGCGGCGAGGGCGCAGTGGTGTCGCCGGAATCGGCATCGGTCGTTGTGGTGTCGGGCCTTGCCTCGTTTGCCGATGGCTTTTTCACCGCTGGCCGGTTGACGTGGATCATTGGGGCCAATGCCGGACTAGCGGTCGAGATCAAGGAGCATCGCGTCGCGGACGACGTGGTGCGGCTATCGCTGTGGCAAGGCGTGCCGGAGCCGATTGCAAGCGGCGACACATTCGCGATCACGGCTGGTTGCGACAAGGCCTTTGCAACCTGTCGCGACCGCTTCGCCAACACCATCAACTTCCGCGGTTTCCCGCATATCCCCGGCAATGATTTCGTCGTCGCTGCGCCAAGCACCGGCGCGGGGAATGATGGCGGGTCGTTCAGGCGGTGATGCTTCAACTTTTTAGGCCCAGGTAACGAGCGTTCTTGTTCGTTGTCATGGCCGGGTTTGTCCCGGCTATCCCGCTTATGGACGCACCGTGTCAGTCTGAGCGAGATCACCGGGACATAGGCAAGCGGAAGTGACGCCGTTCTTCGAACGGCTATGCCCGGTGATGACAATCCAGTTAGGCGCCACGTCTGCGGGCGACGATCGCCAACCAATCGGTGTATTCATGACTCTCCATTTCACTCCCGCCGCCATCGTCGCGGAAGCGCGGAGCTGGATCGGCACGCCGTATCGCCATCAGGCCTCGGTGAAGCACGTCGGCTGCGATTGCCTGGGCCTGGTGCGCGGCGTGTGGCGCGCCTGTCTCGGCACCGAACCCGAACTGCCGCCGCCTTATGCGCCGGATTGGGCGGAAGCGCGCGGCGAGGAAACGCTGGCGGCCGCCGCGTTCCGTCATCTCGTCGGGGTGCCGCGCGAGGGGATTGGCGGTGGCGACGTGCTGCTGTTCCGCTGGCGCGCTGGCTTTGTCGCCAAGCATGTCGCGATCGCAACCAACGACGGCACCATGATTCATGCCCATGACGGTGCTGCGGTGTGCGAGGTCGCGCTGTCGCCTTGGTGGCGCCGGCGGCTGGCCTATGCGTTCCGGTTTCCGGGGGTGACGGTCTGATGGCAGCCCTTGTTCTTTCAGTCGCAGGTGGTGCGGCAGGCGCGGCGTTCGGCCCGGCCGGTGCGATCGCCGGGCGCATCGGCGGCGCGCTGCTCGGCAACATGCTCGATCGCTCGCTGTTTCCATCGACGAGGACACGAACCGTCGAAGGCCCGCGGCTTGCCGATCTCGATGTCATGGCCTCGACCGAAGGCGCGCCGGTCGCGCGGGTCTATGGTCGCGCGCGGTTGTCGGGCCAGGTGATCTGGGCGACGCGCCTGCTCGAAGTCGTGACTACGCGCACCGAGACTGCCGGCGGCGGAGGTGCTGGCGGCAAGGGACTTGGCGGCGGCGGAGGTGGCGGATCGGCCGCCGTCACCACGACCACGACGACCTATTCCTATTTCGCAAACTTCGCGGTCGGCTTGTGCGAGGGCGAGATCGGCCATGTCGGCCGCATCTGGGCGGACGGCAAGCCGCTCGATGTCTCGGGCCTCAACATCCGGGTTCATCGCGGCGGCGAAGATCAGTTGCCGGATGATCTCATTGTTGCGAAGGAGGGGACCGACAACGCGCCGGCCTATCGCGGGCTGGCTTATGTGGTGTTCGAGCGCTTGCCGCTCGCGGGCTTCGGCAACCGGATTCCGCAATTGTCATTCGAGATCGTGCGCCCGATCGGCGCGCTCGAGCGTATGACCCGCGCGGTGACGCTGATCCCGGGCACGACCGAGTTTGGTTATGAGACTTCGGCCGTGGTGCGCGTGCTGGGTCCGGGACGCTCCGCGCCGGAAAACCGTCACGTCACCACCGCGGGTTCGGATGTCGTCGCGGCGCTCGACGATCTGCAGGCGGTGTGCCCAAATCTCGAACGCGTCGCCATCGTCACGGCGTGGTTCGGCTCGGACCTGCGCGCCGGACACTGCATTGTGCGGCCGGGTGTTGATAGCGCGATCAAGGTGACCTCGGGTGCGACGTGGTCGGTGGCCGGCGTCACGCGGCCTTCGGCTTATGTGGTGTCCACTGTCGATGATCGTCCGGCCTTCGGCGGCTCGCCATCGGACGACAGCCTGCGCCATTTGATTGCGGAGCTGAAAGCGCGCGGCATCAAGGTCACGCTGTATCCGTTTCTCGCGATGGATATTGCGGAAGGCAACACGCTGCCCGATCCATGGACCGGCGCGGCGTCGCAATCGGCTTATCCCTGGCGCGGGCAGATCACCTGCGATCCCGCGCCCGGCGTCGAAGGTTCGGTGCAGGGGACCGTGACGGCGGCGGCGCAGGTCGCGCAGTTCTTTTCCGGTGGCGGGGCAAGCGGCTGGAATTATCGCCGCATGATTTTGCATTACGCCGATCTCGCCGCCTCGGCGGGTGGCGTCGATGCGTTCCTGATCGGCTCCGAACTGAAAGCTTTGACACGCGTGCGCGCCGATGATGACAGCTATCCGGCAGTGACAGCGCTCGCAACGCTCGCGACGGACGTGAAGGCTATCGTCGGAGCTTCGACTGTCGTCACCTATGGGGCGGACTGGACCGAGTATGGCAGCGATGTGATCGATGGCGGGAGTGAGGTGCGCTTTCCGCTCGATACGCTGTGGGCGAGCGAGGCCATCGATGTCGTCGGCATCGACTACTATGCGCCGCTGTCGGATTGGCGCGACCAGGCCGGGCACCTCGACAGTGCCGCCGCGACGTCGCCCCACGATCTCGATTATCTGCGCGGCAACATTGCCGGAGGCGAGGCCTACGCCTGGTACTATGCCGATGACGCCGCGCGCGCGGCGCAATCGCGCAGCGATATCACCGATGGCCTCGGCAAATCGTGGATCTATCGCGCCAAGGATTTGTGGAACTGGTGGGGGAATCCACACTATGAGCGCGCGGAAGGCGCGGAGCTGGCAAGCCCGACCGCCTGGGTGGCTCAAAGCAAACCGATCTGGTTGACCGAACTCGGCTGTCCCGCCGTGGACAAGGGCGCCAACCAGCCGAGCGTATTTCCCGACAGCAAATCATCAGCGGCCAACCGGCCGTATTTTTCCAATGGCCAGCGCGACGACCTGATCCAGCGCCGCTATCTCGAGGCGGTGATCGGAGCGTTCGATCCGGCGTTCGGTGCGAGCGAAGCGCTCAATCCCGTCTCGACGGTCTACAGCGGTCGAATGATCGATGTGTCAGGTGTCCATTTGTGGACGTGGGACGCGCGGCCTTATCCGGTGTTTCCGGCAGCAGACGATGTGTGGAGCGATGCGCCGAACTGGCAGACCGGGCACTGGCTGACCGGTCGCCTCGGCGGCGCGCCGCTCGATGCGCTGGTCGGCGCGCTGCTGGAAGACTCGAACATCATGGACGTCGAGACGGGCGCGCTGCGCGAGGGCTGCGACGGCTATGTGGTCGACCGGCCGATGACGCCGCGCGCGATGATCGAGCCGTTGGCATTGGCCTATGCCTTCGATGCCGCGCCGATCGACGGACGATTGTCGTTCGTGCCGCGCGGCGGCGCGCCGGTTGGCGAGATGACCGAAGACGATCTGGTGATGCCCTACGAGGGCGCGCCAGCGACGCTAACCCGCGGGCAGGAAACCGAACTGCCGCGCGAAATCTCGTTTGGATTCACGGACGGTGCTGCGGACTATCGCCGTTCGGCGGTGACTTCGCGCCGTCTGTTTGGCGGGTCCAACCGCACGGTGCACACCGATCTTGCGATTGTCACCAGCGATGCGGCGGCGTCGCGCCGCGCCGATATCCGATTGCAGGATCTGTGGGCCGGGCGCGAGGGCGTGACCTTCGGCCTCGGCATGGAGCACTTGCATCTCGCGCCGGGCGACGTGGTCAGCCTCACGCTCGGCGGGCGGCGACGCCTGTTCGAGATCGGTGAACTGGTCGATACCGGGCAGCGCCAGGTCAAGGCACGCAGCATCGACCCGGACATTTTCTCGGTGCCGATGGCCCAGCCGCGCCAGATGGCGCCGCTCATTCCACCCGCGCTTGGCCCGGTGCAGGCGCTGGTGCTCGATCTGTCTCCGGTCGATGCTTCCGATGTGCTGACGCGGATCGCGGTGTTTGCCGATCCGTGGCCAGGCTCTGTCGCCATCTGGCGTTCGGCCGACGGCCTGAGTTTCGAGAAAACCGCCGTCGCGCTTGCGCCAAGCGTGATCGGAGAAACGCTCGATCCATTGCCCGCGGGACCGTCGAGCCGCTGGGATCACGGCAACCGCGTGCGCGTCGAGCTTTACGGCGGCGCGCTGGTCTCGCTCAACGAGGCCAATGTGCTGAACGGCGCCAACGCGGCGGCGGTGCTCAACGCAAACGGCGGTTGGGAAATTCTTCAGTTCGCCGATGCCACGCTGACCGGCGAGCGTACCTATGAATTGTCGCAGTTGCTGCGCGGGCAGGCGGGCAGCGAACATGCCATTGCCAATCCGCTGCCGGCGGGTTCGCCGTTCGTGTTGCTGGACGATCATGTCATTGCGCTGGCACGCGGGCTCGGCGCGCTCGACCGCGCCATCGATCTGCGGATCGTCGCGAGCGGACATAGCCATGACGATCCGTCGGCGCTGGCGCTTACGGTTACGCCGCAGTCGACGGCCCTGATGCCACTTTCGCCGGTTCATGCCAAGGCAAGCCGCGACAGCGATGGCATTCATCTGACATGGATTCGCCGTACCCGGCGCGATGGCGATGCCTGGGGCGTTGAAGTGCCGCTCGGCGAGGATGTTGAAGCTTATGAGGTCGATATTCTCGATAGCGGCGACGTGGTCAGAACGCTGTCGGCCTCATCACCATCCGCGCTTTATGCGAGCGCCGATGAGCTTGCCGATTTCGGCATAGCGCAAGCGAACCTGACCATTCGCATCTGCCAGCTTTCCAGCACCGTGGGGCGGGGCCATCCCGCCGAATTCACTCTCACCATTTGAGCGACCATGACAGAGACAGCCAATCTTGGCATGCCTTTCATCGAAGGCAGTCAGGCCCAGAAGCACATCACGCACAATGAGGCGCTCCGCATTTTGGATGCCGCCGTCCAGATCGGCGTTCTCGATACTGCATTGACCGCGCCGCCATCGTCTCCCGCTGAAGGCGCGCGTTACATCGTGGCCGCGGGTGCGACCGGCGGCTGGGCCGATCATGACAGCGCGATCGCGGCGTTCGAGGACAGCACCTGGCGTTTCCTGATGCCGAAGCTTGGCTGGTGCGCATGGTCGGCGGTGGACGAGGTAATCTTTGTTTTCGACGGCGCGGCGTGGCGTGATCTGCGCGATCTGCCGGTGACGCTCGCGGGCACGTCGAGGGTTGGCGTCAACGCCACCGCGTCCGATCCGAATCTGCTCACCGTTCATTCCAACGCGTCGCTGTTTTACGCTATCGCGGCGGCGGATGGTGGCAGCGGCGATGCGCGATTGCAGATCGCCAAGGAGAGCTCGACCGATACCGCCTCGGTGGTGTTTTCGGACAATTTCTCCGGCCGCGCGGAGTTCGGCCTCGTTGAATCAAATGCGTTCAAGCTGAAGGTCTCGGACGACGGCGCAAGTTTCGTCGAGGCGCTGGCAATCGATCAGGCGACGGGCAACGCGACGCTGCCGCGCAGCCTGGCGTTGACCGGCGTGATCGCGCCGCCGCAACTCACCGGAGACGAGGACGACTATGCAGCGTCAGGAAGCGCGACCGCATCGGTGATCCGTTTCTCGACTGATGCGGTGCGCGGCATCACCGGCCTTGCAGATGGCTCCGAGGGCAGGGTGATGTGCCTGATCAATACGGGCGCGTTTGCCGTTATCCTCAGGGACGAAAACGCGGGCTCATCCGCGATCAACCGTTTTGGTTTCGGCAGCGATCTCACACTCGGCGCGAAGCAGGGCGCGTTGCTGATCTATGACGGCAACGCCATGCGCTGGCGCCAGCTCGGCGGTCAGTCGACGCCTGGCGGCGGTGGCAGCGCGGGCGCAACCGACACCGAGCGGCGGAACGCGTTGCTGGCGCTGGCCTATCAATCCAAATCCTTCGGCGAGTGCCGCCGTCTTGTGAATCTTTTTGCCACGGGATTCAAAGGTACGACCGACGCAGCGAACGGTATCGATGCCGGATCATCGAGCAACTACGTTGTGACATTGGCAAGCGGATACGTTGCGGCCACGGCGACGACATTAAGCCGCCTCAGCGGCGGCACCGCAACCATGCCGCTCGGCGGCACGGCAGCGGATATCAACGACGGCAGCGCCGGAACGACAGCGACGACTTCGGGGCTCGGCAATCTCGCCGGAGCCTCGGTCGCATCCCGGATCATCGCCAGGATCGACTATGGTTCCAGCCGGGTCATCAGCAAGATCGAAGCGGTGGGCTACAAGGACAACGGCGCGGGCACGAATGCCGGGCACCAGCTCGTTTATTCCACAGATGGAACCAACTGGACGCAGCTCGGATCATCGATCACCACGAACCAGACGGCGACGACGTTTTCTGCCACTGGCAACGTAACCGCGAGATACATCGCCGTAGCGGCAGCGGCGATCAACTGGTCAACCATCACCGCCTCTCTCGGTGGTCTCAATGGCTATATTGCTGTGCCGGATGACATGACGCTGGTGACGGTTCCTCAAGCGACGGACCTGCCGGCGGGCAGCGCACGGGTTTTGATAGAGTTTGACGATATCGGAAGCCCGGCACTGAACACCGATCTGGTTGTGGAGGTGACGTGCGATGGTGGTTCAAACTGGACGACGGCAACGTTGTCGGCCGTCACGTCCTGCAGCCAGGGCGGCCGAAAGGTTGCCGAGACGGCTGATACAGCTTGCACGCCAGGGACATCGTTCGGGGCCAGGCTTACAGTTGCTAACGGCAAAACGGCGGGGCTGCACGGCCTGACGCTGGCAGTTCACTGAACGCAAGATTGCTGAACCCAAGGCTGTTGGACGCAAGCCGGCACCTGCGTTGAATCATGTGCTTTGCCACGAGAAACTTCTTCAGCGGCTTTCGTGAGCTGGCGCAGCATTTTCGTGGAGGGTAGCCGCTCCCACGATCAGCCTCGATGTCACGACTGACTGACCCGCGAGAAGAGATACTCGGTATTCGCTTCGCCTTCGCTGATTTTGGTGAGGCGGAATCCGCGTTCTTCATAAAACGCACGCACCTCCTTGGTGGTCGAGAATTCCATCGGCCATCCGCCAACCCAATCGCGCACGTCGATCAGATACGACATGCCCCGCTTGTCCTTATAGTCGCGGATGAAAGTGATCGGATTCTGGTGCGATCGAAACACGATGCCCGCAAAATGTCGGGCGATGTACCATCCTTCGATGGCGCGCTTCGTTACCCAGCCGCCATCGTTGTAGCGCTTCTTCACCTTCAGCCAGAATTCCGGCGAGGGCTTCTGGGGCTCGGCGGCGTACAGGGCGATGAACAGGGTGCCGCCGGGCGCAACCAGCGGGATGACATTCTCGAGCGCGGCCCAAAGATTGCCGGTGTGATGCAGAACACCCCACGAGTAGACGATGTCGAACTGGCCCAATGTTGAGAGGAAAGCCGGGTCCAGCACCGATCCCTGCGTGAGATGCCAGTTTTCCGGCATCCCCTGGCGCTTGCGAAGCGTGTTCGTGGCCGAGACTGACAAGGGGTCGTAGTCGAAGCTGACCAGTTTCGACACGCCGGACCTATTCGCCGCCAGCGAATGGATGCCGGAACCGCATCCAACGTCGATCATGGATTTTCCGGCAAGCGAGTCAACGCCAAGGAAGCCAAGCAGCTTCTGTCGCGCGTTCTCGATGCGCTCGTCGGTCAGGTTGTTTTCGACGAACTGCGACCAGTTCTTGCCGAAGCCAAAACGATCCGACGTATCCACGGTGCTCATTGAAACAGTCCTTGGGCGTTGAGTGAGTGCGGACCTTATCCCACTGGCTACATGGAATCCACAATGGCCCTTGCGGGCCTTTCGCCTTCGGAGAGACCAGATGATGGTATCTTATGCACAGGCGCTGGACGCGCTGCTGATCCATGAAGGCGGCTACAGCAACCATCCTGCTGATCCCGGCGGGCCGACCAACTGGGGTATCACGCTCAACGATGCGCGGCGTTACTGGAAGGGCGACGCCTCTGCCGACGATGTGCGGCAGATGCCGCAGAACGTGGCGCGCAAAATCTATCGCGAACGCTACTGGAACGCGCTGCGTTGTGACGAACTGCCGGCGGGCGTCGATTATGCCGTGTTCGACTACGGCGTGAATTCCGGCATCGGCCGCGCCGGGAAGGTGCTGCGGCGAGTACTCGATTTGCCCGACAACACCAGCACCGTCACCGACGACGTGATCGAAGCTGCAAACGCTGCCGATGCGCCGCGGATGGTTTCGACAATTTGCGCCGAGCGGATGGCGTTCCTCAAAAATCTCAGGACATTTCCAGTGTTCGGCCGCGGCTGGACGCGACGCGTCAAATCGGTCGAAGCCACCGCGCTGGCGATGGCGCGCGGTGAACCGGTCCGAACTGCGCCAGCGTCATCCCTCGACGCCTCAACCGCCAAGGCTGTGGTGCCGGCAGGAAAGGGACAGGCGAAAGCCGGCGTCACTGCGACGATCGCAACGGGCGTCGCGGTCGGCTGGTCGTTCAATCGACCTTCCGTCTGGCTCGTCGCGAGTGCCGCCGTCGTCATCGTCATCGCCGCCGGGGCGCTGATCTGGCGCTGGCGTCATCGCCGCGTGCAGGAAGCCGCGGTCACATATCCCGACACGAAAGGAACGTCGCATGGATTGGGGTGATCTCGCCAAGCAGGTGATCGCGCTCGGTGCGCCTCTGCTCGGCACCGCGCTCGGTGGCCCGCTCGGCGGCGCGGCCGGGCGCATCCTCGCGGACGTCGTGGGTGCGGACAGCGCCACGCCCGCTGCCGTCGGCAAAGCATTGCCGTCGTGCTCCACCGAGCGCATCGCTCAGGCCGAAGCCAACTGGATGGCAGCGATCAAGGCCGAGGCCGATGCGCAGGGGCTTGCCGCCGCCGAAGCCCAGAAGACGATGCGCGCCGAACTCAAGGATGGCGACCTGCTGCAACGCGCGTGGCGGCCACTCTATGCGCTGGAACTGACGGCCGAGTGCGCGGCGCTGTGCATTGTGCTGGTGCACGAGTTGTGGACCGGAGACCTCAAAACCGTCGACGCCATGGCGAATTCGGCCACGCTGCTCGTGACCTATTGGGGTTTGAGATTCGGCGTGTTAGGCGTTTATTTTAGCGGCCGGACCCGGGAAAAGGTCTGCCAGGCGACCGGTCAGGATGTGCCGGGAATGGTGGATCGGCTGGTCAAAGCCGTGGTGACGAAAAAGTAAGGTTGGGCGGAACCGGCCGTTCATTCGGTATTCACCCGCTTCCGGTTCATCTTGGCGCACCGATCAGGAATTGCGGAGACCATCTTGCGCCTTCTTGTTGTTGAAGACGATCCCGATCTCAACCGTCAGCTCACCACGGCGCTGTCCGATGCCGGCTACGTCGTCGATCGCGCATTCGACGGCGAGGAGGGGCACTTCCTCGGCGACACCGAGCCTTATGACGCAGTCGTGCTCGACATCGGATTGCCGAAGATGGACGGCATTTCGGTGATCGAGTCCTGGCGGCGCAATGGCCGCAGCATGCCGGTGCTGATTCTGACCGCGCGTGACCGCTGGAGCGACAAGGTACAGGGCTTCGATGCCGGCGCGGATGATTATGTCGCCAAGCCCTTTCATCTCGAGGAGGTGCTGGCGCGGATCCGCGCGCTGCTGCGCCGGAGCGCGGGCCATGCCCAGTCCGAATTGTCGTGCGGTCCAGTGATGCTCGACACCCGCACCGGGCGCGTCAGCGTCGGCGGCAATCCGGTGAAGATGACCTCGCACGAATATCGGCTGCTCGCCTATCTGATGCACCATGCAGGCCGCGTGGTGTCGCGCACCGAACTCGTCGAGCACCTTTACGATCAGGATTTCGACCGCGACTCCAACACCATCGAGGTGTTCGTCGGCCGCATCCGCAAGAAGCTCGACGTCGACATCATCCAGACTGTGCGCGGCCTCGGCTATCTGCTCGCGCCGCCGCCCTCCGATGCGCGCTAGCTCGCTAGCAACCCGCCTTTTCCTGTCGGCGACCGCGTGGGTGGTGGCGATTCTTCTCATCACCGGCATCGTGCTGTCGTCGGTCTATCAGAAGTCGGTCGAGCGTGCGTTCGACCGCCGCCTCAATCTCTATCTGCGCACGCTGATCGCCGAAGTTACCACGCCCGACGATCCCAACGACAAGTCGGACGACAAGACCGACGAGAAATTGGCGCAGGCGCTCGGCGAGCCGCTGTTCGAACTGCCGCTGTCAGGCTGGTACTGGCGCATCTCCACCGTCGACAAGGCCAAGCCCGAAGTCCGCACCTCGCGCTCGCTGTGGGATGCGGCGCTGCCCGATCTTGAGGGGAAGGGCATTGAACTGTCGCCGCTCGGCGTCCGTGTCGGTTATGTCCCCGGTCCCGAAAACCAGCGCCTGCGCATGGTGGAACGTCCTGTCGATCTCGGCGCCGACGGCAAGTTCATCGTCACCGTGGCCGGCGATGCCACCGAAATCAGCGATGAAACACGCGCCTTCGACTACTATCTCGCCGGCACGTTCGCGGCGCTGAGCATCGGCCTGCTGCTGACCACGATTTTCCAGGTCCGTTTTGGTCTCGCGCCGCTCAAGCGCATCACGCGTTCGCTCGCCGACATCCGGTCCGGCAAGGCCGAACGGCTCGAAGGTAAATTCCCGGTCGAGATCGCGCCGCTGGCGCGCGAAACCAACGCCTTGCTCGATGCCAATCGCGCTATTGTCGAACGCTCGCGCACCCATGTCGGCAATCTTGCCCATGCCATCAAGACGCCGCTGTCGGTGATCGTCAACGAGGCGGCGGCCCATGGCTCCGACCCGTTCGTGAAAAAGGTGCTGGAGCAGGCCGAGGTGATGCGCGATCAGGTCGCCCATCATCTGGAGCGCGCACGCATTGCTGCGCGCCTGACGGTAGTAGCGACCGTCACCGACGTGAAGCCGGTGATCGAGGCCCTCGCACGCACCATGGAGAAAATCCATCGCGAGCGCGATCTGGTGATCGATGTCGAGGTGCGCGGCTCGCCGCGGTTTCGCGGCGAGCGGCAGGACCTCGAGGAGATGGTGGGCAACCTGCTCGACAACGCCTGCAAGTGGACCGATCACCGCATCCAGATCGAGGTGACGGGCGAGCACGACGCCGATACCGACCTCGACGCGACACTTCATATTGTCGTCGATGACGACGGGCGCGGGCTGTCCGAGACCGAGCGGGCGCAGGTGGCGCGCCGCGGCCAGCGGCTCGATGAGTCCAAGCCCGGCTCGGGCCTCGGCCTGTCGATCGTCTCCGATCTTGCCGCGCTCTATGGCGGCAGCCTGAGGCTCGGCACCGCCCCGATCGGCGGCCTGCGAGCCGAACTGATCCTGCCGGGAGTGGTGACTTAAGTTCAGTGCTGGCCGCCCGACGGCTCCCTCAACCCGAAATTAACGACGTCCGGGCTATCAAGTCCGGTGGACCCCGGCCGGCGGTTGTCCGTGTAAAGCGTTTTGGGCGCATGAATCAGGCGTCGATCGACCGATTGAGGGACTATCTCGCGCAGCTGCCGCCGAAAGCGCAGGCGTTGCTGATGCGCGAGTTCGAACGCGCCATTGAGCGCGGCGAGGACACGGCGGTCGCGACCTTCGTGCTCGCGCAGTTGCGCAAGGTGGTCCGCCAGTCCGACGACGCCACGCCGCGCACCGACGATCCCGCCCGTCTGGTTTTTCGTCCCCTCGAGCCCTTTCTGATCGATAACGCGCCGGCAGCGCGGCCAGGACAGATCCGCCGCTCGTCGCTGGCCCCGGTCTGGGTGTGGCTGAGCCGGGAAGGGATTCCCGATCAGGTTCAGGCTTTCGAGGCCGCTCTGGCGCAGGTCGGCGAGCAGGCGACGTCCACCGAGATCGATCGTCTTGTGCGCACGGTCCAGATAGCTGCCGGCGAGGCCATTGTCGCAACGGCAGGACAGGCTGCCGGTCATGATCGTCAGCGGGTGTTGAGCCGGATCGGCGGCCCGAACGTCGTCGAGGATATCGCCTCGATCGGCGCAGCCTTGCAGGCGCGCGAGGCGCTGGACGCGCTCAGCCTCCGGCTATCCGGCCAGATTCGCCAGTTCGGCGAGTCGCAGATCGCGTCAGTGATCGCTTCCCTCAATGTTCCCACCCTTCAGACGCCGCAGGTGCTGCCGTTCGCATTGTCGCTGGTGATGCAGCGGCTTGCCGCGCCATGGCAGATCATCCGGCTCGGCGTCAGCGTCGCCGGCTCGGACGATGAAATCCGGGTTGGCGCCACGCCCTATGGCGTCGCGGTGACCATGGCGATCCAGGACCTGTCGCATGCGGCAGCCGAATTGCGAGTCGATATCCGGCGCGGCCAGTTCACCAACACGTCGAACTATCTCAAGAAACTCCATGACGGCGTTCGCGGATTGCGGACCGAACTCGATATTCGCAGCGATTCCACCTGGGGCCGCCAGATCGCCTCGATCCGTGTCGAGATTTCCGATTCGTTGAAATCGGAGATCGAGAGCGTGCCGGGCAGGGTGCGGCGCATCCTGCGCCAGCGGCCCGACAAGGACATCACCGCGAACACCCGCATCGATCCGTCCGAAGTCGACGAGACCGCGTCGCTGATCGATTTCGTTGCGGTGTGCCGCACCTATGCTGGCGAGCTCGCCATCAATGAGGTGACGCTGCGGGCCTACAGCGACCTGCAGCACTACGTCGAGAAAGCCACCGAGTCGCTGGTGGAATCACTGCGTGCCGGCGACGCCCGGGTTCGCGCGTTCCGCCAGATGCAGGTCGAGGCGGCAGTCCGCTTCTGCAACCTGCTGTTCGGGCCGGATTATGCCTCGCTGATGAGCCGGTCGGCCGAAATGGCCCGCACCGGCGAGCGCAAGCAGCCGCGCGCAAGCTGATTTCTCTGATTTTCCGGCGGTTTGCGCTGGTTTTTATGCCGCATTTGTCAATTGCGCCAACCGGCCCGGCATGGTGTAAACCGGCCCAAACGGCGCGGCTTATGGAGCCGCGCGTCGCATTGGAACTCGGGTGAATGGCTCTCTGGTTTGTGTTTGCGCTGATGACGACCGCGGCGGTGTTCGCGGTGTTGTGGCCGCTGGGTCGCAAATCGCGCATCGACCGCGAGGGTCGCGAGACGACGGTTTACAAGGATCAACTCGCCGAGATCGAACGTGACAAGGCTGCGGGCCTGATCGGCGCGCGGGAGGCGGAGGCCGCACGCGTCGAAATCAGCCGCCGACTGCTGGCGGCTGCCGAGGCCGAGGCTGGCTCGACATCGGTCAGTCTGCCGTTCCGTCGCGTCGTCGCGGTGGTCGCGCTTATTGGCCTGCCGCTGGTGGCGGCCGGATTTTATCTGGAACTCGGCTCGCCGACGCTGGGTGATTTTCCGCTGGCTGAGCGCACCCGCTCGGTGGCGGCCACCGACCGGCTCGACAAGCTGGTGGCGCAGGTCGAGGCGCATCTCGAAAAGAACCCCGCCGACGGTCGCGGCTGGGATGTGCTCGCGCCGGTGCTTCTGAAACTCGGCCGCTTCGACGATGCTGTCCGTGCCTACCGGAACGCGGTGACCTACAACCCCGAGAAAGCTGTGCGGCACGCCGATCTCGGCGAGGCGATCGCGGCAGCGGCAGGCGGGGTGGTGACAGCCGACGCCAAGAGCGAGTTCGAGCGGGCGCTCAAGCTCGATCCCGATGAGGCCAAGGCGCACTATTTCATCGGTCTTGCCGCCGAACAGGATGGCCGCAAGGACGAAGCCGCCAAGATCTGGCGGGCGATGCTCGACAAGGCGCCGCAGGATGCGCCGTGGCGTGAACTGGTGCAGGGCTCGCTGGTCCGTGTCGGAGGGCCGGCGATGCCGCAACTCTCCGAAGAAACGGTTGCGGCTGCCAAGGACATGAAAGCCGGCGACCGTGACGCCATGATCCGTGGCATGGTCGAAGGACTGGCGACGCGCCTCAAGGCCAACGGCGACGATGTCGAGGGATGGCTGAAGCTGGTGCGCGCCTATATGGTCCTCGGCGAAACCGACAAGGCCAGGACCGCGCTAGCCGACGCCCGCCGGGCTATCACGGACCCCGAGCGTTTGCGCCAGCTCAATGACGGGCTCAAGAATCTCGGGCTGGATGGATGAGCAAGGATACGGAACGCGCATGACTCGCAAGCAGCGGCGATTGACGATGATCGGAGGCGCGCTGGCGGTGCTGGCGATTGCCGCCGCGCTGGTGCTCAACGCCCTGCGCGATTCCATCGTGTTCTTCACCACCCCCGCGGGCATTGCTGAAAAGCACATCGCGCCCGGACAGCGCTTCCGGCTCGGCGGCTTGGTGCAGCCCGGCACGCTGGAGCGCGGCGACAAGCTTCATGTGAAGTTTGAGGTCACCGACGGAAACGCCTCCGTTCCAGTGGCTTATCAGGGAATCCTGCCGGATCTGTTTCGCGAGGGGCAGGGCGTGATTTCCGAAGGCGCGCTCGATGCCGGCGGCGTGTTCCGCGCCGACACCGTGCTTGCCAAGCACGACGAAACCTACATGCCGAAGGCGGTGGCCGACGAACTGAAGAAGGAAGGCCACTGGAAGGACGATTACGCCAAGAAAGAGTCTGAGCTGAAGGGAGCCGCAAAATGATTGCGGAGGCCGGACACTACGCACTGGTGCTCGCGCTCGGCCTTGCGCTGATTCAGGCTTTCGTGCCGATCATCGGCGCGCGGATGCGCGATCCCGCGTTGATGAACGTGGCGCGGTCGTCGGCGCTGGCGCAATTCGTTTTCGTTGCGGCCTCGTTCGCGGCGCTGGTGATGCTCCACGTCACTTCCGATTTCTCGGTGGCGAACGTCTACGAGAATTCCCATTCGCTGAAGCCGCTGCTCTACAAGATCACCGGCGTATGGGGAAACCACGAAGGCTCGATGCTGTTGTGGGTGCTGATCCTCGCGCTGTTCGGCGCGCTGGTCGCGGCCTTCGGCAACAATCTGCCGTTGTCGTTGCGCGCGCATGTATTGGCGGTGCAGGCATGGGTTGCCACCGCCTTTTATCTGTTCATCCTGCTGACATCCAACCCGTTCCTGCGCATCGCCAATCCGCCGATCGAGGGGCGTGATCTCAATCCGGTACTGCAGGATATCGGCCTCGCGGTGCATCCGCCGATGCTCTATCTCGGCTATGTCGGGTTCTCGATTTCGTTCTCGTTCGCCGTCGCGGCGCTGATCGAAGGCCGCATCGATCCGGCATGGGCGCGCTGGGTGCGGCCGTGGACGCTGATGGCGTGGATATTCCTGACGCTGGGCATCGCGATGGGCTCGTACTGGGCCTATTACGAACTCGGCTGGGGCGGCTGGTGGTTCTGGGACCCGGTGGAAAACGCCTCGCTGATGCCGTGGCTCGCCGGCACCGCGCTTTTGCACTCCGCGCTGGTGATGGAAAAGCGCGACGCGCTCAAGGTCTGGACCATCCTGCTGTCGATCCTGACCTTCTCGCTGTCGCTGCTCGGCACCTTCCTGGTGCGTTCGGGCGTGTTGACCTCGGTTCATGCCTTCGCCACCGATCCGACGCGCGGCGTGTTCATTCTGCTGATCCTGTGCATCTTCATCGGCGGCAGCCTGTCGCTTTATGCCTGGCGCGCCTCGGCGCTGAAGCAGGGCGGCCTGTTCGCGCCGATTTCGCGTGAGGGCGCGCTGGTGCTCAACAATCTGCTGCTGACCACGGCCTGCGCCACGGTGTTCGTCGGCACGCTTTATCCGCTCGCGCTTGAAGTCGTCACAGGCGACAAGATTTCAGTCGGTGCGCCGTTTTTCAATCTGACGTTCGCGCCGCTGTTCCTGCCGCTGCTGGTGGCGGTGCCGTTCGGTCCGCTGCTGGCCTGGAAGCGCGGCGACCTGCTCGGCGCGGCGCAGCGCCTGACCATGGCCGGTATTGCTGCGCTGGCGGTGCTGGCGCTGGTGTGGGCGTGGATGCGCGGCGGCAGTGCACTGGCGCCGCTGATGATCGGGCTTGCGGTGTTCGTCATCTTCGGTGCGTTGACCGATCTGGTCGAGCGCGTTCAGCTTTTCCGCACGCCGTTGTCGATCTCGCTGCGCCGCGCGCGCGGCCTGCCACGTTCGACATACGGCACGGCGCTGGCGCATCTCGGCCTCGGTGTCGCGCTGATCGGCGTCGTCTGCGAGACAACCTGGAACAGCGAGACCATCGCCAATATGGCAGTGGGAGATAGCGCGCGCATCGGCGCCTACACCGCAACCCTCGAGGGCGTCACCCAGCAGCAGGGCCCAAACTTCCGCGAGCAGATCGCCAAATTCAAGGTTACGCTCGACGGGAAACAGATCGGCGTGATGGCGCCGTCGAAGCGCGGATTCGCGACGCGCGGCACCTCGACCACGGAAGCGGCCCTGATGACGCGCGGTGGTTTCAGCCAGCTTTACATTTCGCTGGGCGATGCCCACGCTGATGGATCGATCGCGGTGCGTATGTACTACAAGCCGCTCGTGTTGCTGATCTGGTTCGGGCCGGTGTTGATGGCGCTGGGCGGCGTGCTGTCGCTGTCCGATCGCCGCTTGCGGGTCGGCGCGCCGAAGCCGGCAAAATCGCCGCGTGCCTTGCAGCCGGCGGAATAGCGCCATGCGAAATCTCGTCGCCGCCGTTTTCGTTGCCTTGCTGGCGCTCGCGCCGATGGCGACGCTTGCCGTGCAGCCCGATGAGATCATGAAAGACCCGGCGCAAGAGGCGCGGGCGAGGGCGCTGTCGCGTGAGCTGCGCTGCATGGTCTGCCAGAACCAGTCGATCGACGACTCCGACGCGCCACTTGCGCGTGATTTGCGCCTTCTGGTGCGCGAGCAGATTGCAGCGGGCAAGAACGATCAGCAGGTGATGGATTTCCTCGTCGCGCGTTACGGCGAGTTTGTTCTGCTCAAGCCGCGTGTCGAGGGCCACACGGTGATTCTGTGGCTGGTTTCGCCGCTGCTGTTGATCGGGGGCGGTGTTGGGCTGTGGTTGTACAACCGCCGTCGCAACCAGGCCGGAAACGAACAGCCATCCGGGAACACCGAACTCACGCCCGACGAAAAAGCGCGGGTGGACAGGCTGATGTCCACCGATTCCGGCGAGGAACGGCGGGCATAACGCCTGTCCACCGGACTGTATCACATTACCAAACATTAATTCCCCGGCCAGCACGCCGTAAGGGCGCAATCTCCATCTTCGGCGTTGACGGTGCATGGTGATGCACCAACGAGCTTCACGCCCCCCGGAGATACTTCAATGGCCGATCATCTTCCCAACTCCTCCCAACCGTCCCGCCGGGTTTTCTCGGCACGCAAATTCGCATTGATGGCTTCGGTCGTCGCCGGTCTCGGCGCCGCGACCTACGGCCTCGTTCCCACCTTCAACAGCGGTGACTTCCTGAGCACGCCTGCCCATGCGCAGGTCAACAAGGACGTCCGTCAGGTCCAGCAGCCGGTCGGCTTTGCCGACATCGTCGAGCGCGTGAAGCCCTCGGTGATCTCGGTTCGCGTCAAGATCCCCGAGAAGATGTCCGACAACCAGAGCCTCGACGACATGCCGTTCCCGCCCGGTTCGCCGATGGAGCGTTTCTTCCGTCGCTTCGGCGGTCCCGATGGTTTCCCGGGTCGGCGCGGCCATGGCCGCCACGGTGGTCCGGTGGTCACCGGGCAGGGCTCCGGCTTCTTCATCTCGGCTGACGGCTATGCCGTGACCAACAATCATGTGGTCGACGGCGCCGACAAGGTCGAAGTCACCACCGACGATGGCAAGACCTACAACGCCAAGGTCATCGGCGCCGACAAGCGCACCGATCTCGCGCTGATCAAGGTCGACGGCCGTAGCGATTTCGCTTTTGCCAAGCTTTCGGACAAGCTGCCGCGCATCGGTGACTGGGTGCTCGCGGTCGGCAATCCGTTCGGCCTTGGTGGCACCGTGACCGCCGGCATCGTGTCGGCGAGCGGCCGCGACATCGGCAACGGTCCGTATGACGATTTCATTCAGATCGACGCGCCGGTGAACAAGGGTAACTCCGGTGGCCCGGCCTTCAGCACTGAGGGCGAGGTTGTCGGTGTCAACACCGCGATCTATTCGCCGTCCGGCGGCAGCGTCGGCATCGCGTTCTCGATCCCGTCCTCGACGGTGAAGACCGTGGTACAGCAGCTCAAGGACAAGGGCAGCGTCAGCCGCGGCTGGATCGGCGTGCAGATTCAGTCGATCACGCCGGACATCGCCGATAGCCTCGGGCTGAAGAAGGCCGAAGGCGCACTGGTCGCCGAGCCGCAGAGCGGCAGCCCGGCAGCCAAGGCCGGTATCGAGTCGGGTGACGTCATCAAGCAGGTGAACGGCGATCAGGTGAAGGATGCCCGCGAACTCGCGCGCACCATCGGCGGCATGGCGCCGGGCACCACCATCAAGCTGGACGTGCTCCACAAGGGCCAGGACAAGACCGTGAGCCTGACTCTTGGCGAATTGCCGAACACCCAGCAGGCCAAGGCTGACTCCGACTCCGGCAACAGCGGGTCGGGGCAGGGCGACGAAGTGCCGAACCTCGGCCTGACGCTGGCGCCGTCGAAGTCGGTGGCCGGTGCGGGCAAGGACGGCGTCGTGGTGATGCAGGTCGACCCGCAAAGTGCCTCGGCTGATCGCGGCTTCAAGGAAGGCGACGTCATTCTCGAAGTCGCTGGCAAAACCGTGAACAGCCCTTCGCAGGTGCGCGAGGCGATTGCGAGCGCCAAGGCCGACAAGAAAAACAGCGTGCTGATCCGGGTTCGCTCCGGCGACTCGTCGCGCTTCGTGGCCGTTCCGGTCGCGAAGGGCTGATCGCGCTAGAGATGGGGAGTGTCGCCGGTATCAATCGCCCCCGCCGACGGCTCCTTCCCGGGGGACGGGTCGCAAGCCCGTCCCCTCCAGTTCTTCTCTTCGACGGAATTCGCCCCCCTTCGTCGAAGAGCGCATGGTTCGCCCAATTGCTCGTTCGTCGGCGGATTGTGCGCAGGCGGGCGGTGAGGTCTCCCCAACCTCGCCGCCCGCTTCTGTCCCTGAGAGGCATTTCACCGCCTTGCAAGAAAATGGTCACGGCGTCATGGTTATGAAAAGCGAAGCTGTTCCAGTCCCGAACGAATCACAAATGCGACTGCTCATCGTTGAAGACGACCGCGAATCCGCTGACTACCTCGTCAAGGCGTTTCGCGAGGTCGGCCATGTCGCCGATCTGGCCGGCGACGGCGAGGAGGGCCTGTCGCTGGCGGAATCCGGCGATTACGACGTCCTGGTCGTCGATCGCATGCTGCCGAAACGCGACGGCCTGTCCCTGATCGGGACGCTGCGCGACAAGGGCGACCGCACGCCTGTTCTCATCCTGTCCGCGCTCGGTCAGGTCGACGACCGCATCAAGGGATTGCGTGCCGGCGGCGACGATTATCTGCCGAAGCCCTATGCCTTCGCTGAGCTGCTGGCGCGGGTCGAGGTGCTGTCGCGCCGCCATGGCGGACCGTCCGAGGAAACCAGCTACAAGGTCGGCGATCTCGAACTCGACCGGCTGTCTCATCGCGTCGCGCGCGGCAACAACGAGATTACGCTTCAGCCACGCGAATTCCGTCTGCTGGAATATCTCATGAAGCATGCAGGGCAGGTGGTGACCCGCACCATGCTGCTCGAAAACGTCTGGGACTATCATTTCGATCCGCAGACCAACGTGATCGACGTCCACATTTCCCGTCTGCGCTCCAAGATCGACAAGGGCTATGATCAGCCCTTGCTGCACACGATCCGTGGCGCTGGATACATGATCCGCGACGGGATCCGGTAAATCTTCCGGTGACCGCGTTCGGCAAACTGATCCGCACCACGGCGTTCCGTCTGACGCTGGCGTATCTGCTGCTGTTCGCGTTGTTCTCGGCGTCGCTGCTCGGTTACTTCGCCTGGAACACCCGGCGGATGATCACCGAGCAGATCACCGATACGGTGAACGGCGAACTGGTCGATCTTCAGAACCAGTATCAACGCGGCGGCATTCGCAGTCTGGTGTATGCCGTCGAAAATCGCGCGCTGCGCCCGGGCGCCAATCTCTATCTCGTCACCACGCCGCAAGGGCAGGCGGTGGCTGGCAATGTCGGCTCGCTCGGGCCCGGGATCATGGACAAGCCCGGTTGGGCGGAGGCGTCCTATCGGCGCCTTGACGAAAACGATGCGCGGACGCATTTCGCGTTGGTGCGGGTCGCTCAACTCTCCGGCGGATTTCGGTTGCTGATCGGGCGCGATCTCGACGAACGGCGCCGGCTGTTCGGTATCGTCGCCAAGGCCGCGCAATGGTCGGTGCTGATCGTGGTGGTCCTCGGGCTCGCCGGCGGCATTTTCGTCGCCCGCCGCGTGCTGCACCGGATCGACGCCATGACCGGAACGACGCAGCGGATCATGGCCGGCGACCTTAGCGAGCGCCTGCCGGTAGGACGCAGCGGCGACGAACTGGACCGGCTTGCCGGAAATCTCAACGCCATGCTTGAGCGCATCGAGGCGCTGATGGTGGGGCTGAAGGAAGTCTCCGACAACATCGCCCATGACCTCAAGACGCCACTCACCCGCTTGCGCAATCGGGCGGAGGAGGCGCTGGCGATGGCTCACAACGAGACCGATTACCGCACGGCGCTCGAAGGCACGATCGAGGAATCCGACGGCCTGATCCGCACCTTCAACGCGCTGTTGATGATCGCGCGTGCTGAATCCGGGCAGGCGCGGGACAACATGGTCGACTTCGATGCGTCCGAGGTGGCTCACAGCATCCACGAGCTTTACGAACCGCTGGCCGAGGACAAGGGGCTGACGCTGGGTGTCGAGGCTGACGCGGCGACGGTTCATGGCAATCGCGAGTTGATCAGCCAGGCGTTGGCCAATCTGGTCGAGAACGCTATCAAATATGGCGAGCCTGTCGGCGGGAGTGTGGATGTCTCCAATGAGGCACAAGAGCAATCCGGCAACCGGCCGCCGGACATTCTGATCGAGGCGCGGCGCGCGGAGAATGGCATCGAATTCAGTGTCACCGATCGCGGGCCGGGCATTCCCGACGCCGACCGCCAGCGGGCGGTGGAACGTTTCGTCCGCCTCGAAGCGAGCCGGACCAAGCCGGGCTCGGGACTGGGTTTGAGTCTGGCGTCCGCCGTCGCCACGTTGCATGGTGGCGACCTGAGACTCAGCGATGCCCATCCGGGGCTGCGCGCGACCCTTGCCATCCCAAGGCGGGACGTGGAACAAAAGACCGCATGACATTACCCGCGAACGGCGACGCGGACCGATCCACTCTGGCCGCGCGCTTTGTGACCGGACCGCAACTGACGAATCCCGCAGAGGCGCAGGAGCGCCTCGCTGGCTGGCTGGCCGATATCGAGCCGGCGCAGGCCGATGCGCTCAGGGCAATTCTCGCTCAGCGTCCCATGGCGAGGGCGATATTCGAGGGGATCACCGAGGCTTCTCCCTATCTGTTCGACCTGATCCGCACCGATCCCGAGCGCAGCGTGCGCCTTCTGACCTCCGATCCCGACAGTCATCTCGATGTGTTGATCGAGCGGACTGTCGCGGCAGTTGCGGCGGCGGATGATGACGCCGAGGTGATGCAGTTGCTGCGCCGGCTCAAATCCGAGGCGGCTTTGATGATCGCGCTATGCGACATCGGCGGCGTCTGGCCGGTGATGCGCGTGACCAAGGCGCTCACCGATCTCGCGGTGTCGTCGGTGCAAAGCGCCGTGCGCTATCTCCTGACTCAGGAAGCGGGGCGTGGGCGCTTCAAGCCACGCGATCCAGCCAAGCCGGATATCGGCAGCGGGTTGATCATCTTCGCCATGGGCAAGATGGGCGCGGGCGAACTGAACTACTCCAGCGACATCGACCTGATCGTATTCTACGACCGGGAGACCGCGGCGCTTGGCGAAGACATCGAGCCGACACCGTTCTACGTCAAGGTCGCGCAAAGTATGTCGCGCCTGTTGTCCCAGCGCACCGGCGACGGCTACGTGTTCCGTGTCGACCTGCGGCTGCGTCCCGATCCGGCTTCGACGCCGGTGGCGATCTCCACCGATGCCGCGTTGAACTATTACGAGCGGGAAGGGCGGACCTGGGAACGCGCGGCGATGATCAAGGCGCTGCCCTGCGCCGGTGACATTGAGGCCGGCAACGCGCTGCTCGGAGAGATCGCGCCGTTCGTCTGGCGCAAGCATCTCGATTTCGCCGCGCTCACCGACATCCATGACATGAAGCGTCAGATGCAGACGTTTCGCGGGCAGAGCGAAATCTCGGTCGAGGGCCACAACGTCAAGGTTGGCCGCGGCGGCATCCGCGAGATCGAATTCTTCGCCCAGACCCAGCAGCTCATCGCCGGTGGTCGACACCCGGAATTACGCGTTCGTCCGACGCTGGAGACGCTCGCGGTTCTGGCCGAGCACAACTGGATCACGGCTGAAGCGCGCGACCAGCTCACCACGGCCTACGAATTCCTGCGGCGCGTCGAGCATCGCGTGCAGATGATCGCCGACGAGCAGACCCACAGCCTTCCCGAACACCGCGAGGACGTCGAGCGCTTCGCGCGGTTTTTCGGCTATGACAACCGCGATGCTTTCGCGGTCGATTTGCTCGCGCATCTCAATTGCGTCCAGAGCCATTACGAGCGGCTGTTCGAGGGCGATCCGACCGGCACCGAAAAGCTTCCCGATATCGACTATGCCGCTGGTCCCGACGATCTACGGCTACAGGACCATCTGCTCAAGCTCGGGTTCAAGGCGCCGAAGATGGTGGCTGAGACCTTGAAGGCCTGGCTGACAGGCGATTATCGCGTGTTCCGTGTGGACGCGACGCGCGAGGCGTTCCAGCATTTCGTACCGGATCTGATCCGCGGGCTGGCGCGCGCCGAAGAGCCTGATGCAGCCGTCAATGCATTCGACCGTTTCCTTCAGGCCCTGACCCGTGGCGGGCGGCTGGTCTCGCTGCTTAGTCAGAACAAGGACATCGTTGCGCTGGTCGCGCTCATCCTTGGGGCTGCGCCGCGTCTGGGCGATATGCTCGCGCGTCATCCGCAGATCATGGACGGTCTGGTTGATCCGCGCTTCTTCGGCGCGATGCCCGACCAGAACGAACTGTCAGTGCGTTTGGCGGCGACGCTGGCGGATGCGGACTCTTACGAGGAATTTCTCGATCGTCTGCGCCTGTTCGGCCAGGAAAGCCTGTTCCTGATCGGCACCCGGATTCTTTCCGGCACCGTGTCGGCCCGCCACGCCAGTGTCGCGTTTGCCGATGTCGCCGAGGGCATCGTGCGCACGGTGCATGGCCTGGTCGGCGATCAGTTCGCCGCGCAGCATGGCCTTATCCCTGCGCAGGAAACCGCCATCCTCGCGATGGGCAAGCTCGGCAGCCGCGAGATGACGGCATCGTCCGACCTCGATCTCATCCTGATTTACGATTTCGATCACGAGCAGCCGGATTCCGATGGTCCGCGGCCGTTGCACGGCGCGCAGTATTTCGCCCGTTACACCCAGCGCCTGATCAGCGCTTTCACCACCCGCACGAACTATGGCGTTCTCTACGAAGTCGATATGCGGCTTCGGCCGTCAGGTCGCGCGGGCCCGGTGGCGACGCGCATCGATTCCTTCGCCGAATATCAGGAGCACGAGGCCTGGACCTGGGAGCATATGGCGCTGACCCGGGCGCGGGTGATTTCGTCGTCGCCTGCATTCAAGGAGAAGATCGAGCATGCCATTCGCGAGGTGCTGATCCGGCGACGTGACATCAACATCATCGCCAACGATGTCCTCGAGATGCGGCAGGCGATCGCCGACGAGAAGGGCGACGGCGACATCTGGGATCTGAAGTACGCCGCCGGTGGCATGATCGACATCGAATTCCTGGCGCAGTATCTCCAGCTCATCCATGCGGCGGACAAGCCGGACATCCTCAGTGTCTCGACGGTCCGGGTTATCGAGAATGCCGTGAAGCTCGGGATTTTGCCGTCATCCGATGCGGACGTTCTGCGCCCCGCAGCGCGGCTCTATCACGACCTGACGCAGATTCTGCGGCTGTGCGTCAGTTCCGGCTTCAAGCCGGAAACGGCGGGAGAGGATCTGCTGCGCGTGATGACGCGAGCCGGCGACGCGCCGGATTTTTCCGCGCTTGAGGCGCAGGTTCGGGAGACACAAGCCGAAGTTCGCGCGATTTTCTTGAAGACACTCGAGGCACGGCCGTAGGAGCTGGGATGACCGTGGCTGTGGTGTCGTCGCGCGCATCGCACGGCAGTGTCACATAGACCACGGTTCCGACGTCAAGCTTCGAGCGCAGCTTCATCGACCCGCCATGCAGGTTGACCAGCGACTTCGCGATCGCAAGGCCCAGCCCCGAGCCATGGTAGCTCTTGGTCAACTGGCTTTCGACTTGCTCGAACGGGCGACCCAGACGGGTCAGTGCCTGTTTTTCGATGCCGATGCCGGTGTCCGCAATCATCAGCCGGATGGTATCATCGACGATGCGGCTGCGGACAATGACGCGGCCGTTGTCGGGCGTGAACTTCACCGCATTCGACAGCAGGTTGACTGCGATCTGCTTCATTGCGCGGCGATCGGCGACAACCGGAATGGTGTCGTCAATATCGGTTTCGAGGCTGAGGTTCTTGTTCTCGGCGCGGCCTGAAACGACACGGACGGATTCGATCAGCGTCTGCGACAGGTCGAGGTATTCGAGATCGAATTTCATTCGGCCGGCCTCGATCTTCGACATGTCGAGGATGTCGTTGATCACCTCCAGCAGATAGTTCCCGCTGGTCAGGATGTCGTGGCAGTATTCCTGATATTTCTCCGAGCCTAGCGCGCCGAACATGCCGCTGCTCATGACCTCAGAGAAACCGATGATGGCATTGAGCGGCGTGCGCAGCTCATGGCTCATGTTGGCGAGGAATTTCGACTTGGTCTGGTTAGCTTCCTCGGCACGCTGCTTTTCGTCGGCGTACTTCTGCGCGAGGTCGGCGAGTTCGCTGGCTTGACGCTCAAGTTCGGCCTGCGAGCGTTTCAGGTCGATGACGTTCGCAGTCAGCCGCATGTCGTTCTCGACCAGCTTCTGCTCGTGCAGCTTGATCTGGGTGATATCGGTGCCGACCGACACGTAGCCGCCATCCTTGGTGCGGCGTTCACTGATATGAAGCCAGCTGCCGTCGTCGAGCTGGGCTTCGAAGGTGCGGGTGCCCGGCGCGCGAGAGACGGCTTCGGGCAGACGGGCGCGGATTTCCGGCATCCGGCCGACCTCGCTCATGGTCTCATAGGACGTGCCAGGCTGCACGGCGGAGTCAGGCAGCTTGTGCAGGCGCTGGAAGTGTGAGTTGCACAGCACGAGGCGGTTGTTCACGTCCCACAGCACGAAAGCCTCGGGGACGGTTTCGATGGCGTCGCGCAGCCGCAGGTCGGCCTCAATGGTTTTCTCGGCGAGGTTTTTCTGCTCGGTCATGTCCACCGCGATGCCAATCAGGTGGATGCCGTTGTCGCCGCTTGTGCCGTGGCTGAGTTCGCAGCGCACGCGCAGCCAAATCCAGTGGCCTTGCGCATGCCGCATCCGGAAGGTCTGATCAATCTGGCTCATCGAGCCGGACATCAGCTGTTCGGCGATATCGAGCAGGGCAATGTCCTCGGGGTGGACGAGGGCGTTGACCTCGCCGAACGCGAGCAAGTCGTTACGATTCTCAAGTCCGAGCAGCGTAAACATCGACTGCGACCAGAAAATCCGGCCACGCGACAGGTCCCAGTCCCACAGGCCGCAGCGGCCGCGATTGAGCGCCGTGTCGATGCGGCCGCGCACTGCGTCATTGATCAGGTCGCCCTCGCGGGCACGGGCGGACTGCCAGTGGAAGGCGAAGCCGAGAATCAGCACCACGAAGCCGGTAGTTGCGGACAGGGTGATCTGGAGCGCGGTGTCCGAGCGCCACGGCGATTCAGCCTGCTCCTGAACCACGACAATCTGGCCGGGGAGCCATTTGACCGGACGCTGGGTGGTCAGCGCCGTATTGCCGTTCGGCAGGGTTAGTTCGACGACGGCATTCTCCGCAGCCCGCGCGCTGACGGCCTGTACCGTGCCGAGCAGATCGACCAGAGGCTTGGCATCGCCCTGTTCGGTAGCCGGCAAATGGGCGAGGACGCGCTGCTCGATCCCGCCGATCATGATGTGACGGCCCGGGGCGTGGCCCCATGCCGGAATCATGTCGGGGAGCAGCTCCTGCAATTTCTCCGCAGTTGCTGTGCGATCGTGACGGATGGTGCCGCTGCGATTGATGCGCTCGGCAAGGACGTCGGCGAGCGCGGAGAGATCGCGCTTGAGTGAAGCCTGCTTGTGCCGGGTCTGGTCGAGCACCTGCACGAAAGCGCCGATGCAGATGGTGATGAGGAAGGCGATGATGAGAATCGGCACCGCGCGGCGCAGTGCAGGTTCGGCGATCAGCAGGCGATGATACGCAGGCTTTGCGATCGACTCGGCCAATCCCTTGATTGAATCGGATTGGGTACACGTGCTCGCTGTGTGCGCACGCGCCATACCGTCGCCCCCTTGGTCGTATTTTCCGCACCCCGTTCGGAGGCAATGAGCTCGCTCCGAATCGAGAGCGATTTGAATCCAGATTCGGCGTCCTGTCGAGAGTCAACGAATCGTTAAAGTGAAATAAATGTTGTCCAAAGGAGATTTCATCGCCGCGGTGTTGCGAATTTGAGTCCGAAACGCGAACGCGCTGCGTCGTTAAGTGCGACGGCGATACAAAATGTAGACCGAGGCTGTGGCGATCACTTGATGCCTCATCGCAGCGGGATGCGAATCGACACGGCAGCTAGTCACGAATGCGCTTGCCGGAGCCGGCCAGCCTTCCTATCACGAACACAGACAAATAATCGCCGGGAGGAACTGACATGGCGCGCCTGAAGGGAAAAACCGCAATCGTTGTCGGTGCCGGTTCGATCGGGCCGGGCTGGGGCAACGGCAAGGCGACGGCCGTGACCTTCGCCCGCGAAGGCGCGCAGGTGTTCTGTGTCGATCGCAACGGCAAGGCCGCCGAGGAAACGGCGGGGATCATCGTCAAGGAAGGCGGCAAGGCTGAAGCTTTTGCGGCGGATGCAGCGAAGGAGAGCGACATTCAGGCGATGGTCGCCGCGTGCCTCAAAACGTTCGGTCGCATCGATATCCTGGACAACAATGTCGGCATCGCAGAAGTCGGCAGCGTCGTGGAAGTCTCGGAGGCGGATTGGGATCGGGTGTTCGCGATCAATCTGAAGAGCGCCTACCTCGCCATGAAGCACGTCATTCCGGTGATGGAGAAGCAGGGCGGCGGTTCGATCATCAACATCTCGTCGATTGCCTCGATCCGTCACCTCGGCGTGTCCTACATCACCTACGCCACTACAAAGGCGGCGATGAACCAGATGACGCGCTCGACCGCAGTTCAGTACGCGCCGCAAAACGTCCGCGTGAACGCCGTGCTGCCGGGCCTGATGAAAACCCCGATGGTCGAGCATTCGGCCGGGCTGGCGGCGAGCTATGCCAAAGGCGATATCGAGGCGATGTGGCGGGCGCGCGATGCGCAGGTGCCGATGGGACACATGGGCGAAGCCTGGGACGTCGCCAACGCCGCGCTGTTCCTGGCCTCGGATGAATCGCGCTACGTCACCGGCATCGAGTTGGTGGTGGATGGCGGCATCACGCTTAAAGTGAGTTGACGCACAGGCGGATAGACCCCGCCGCTGTCAGCGCTCCGGTTCGGCGTGGCTGATAACCCGCTTGACGGTCGGGTAGGCGCGCCGCAACGCGCGTTCGATCTCGTCGACATTCTCGTGCACGGCGCTCACCGTCATGGATGGCGTCGCGCGGCAGTGGAAGTTGACGATTTCTCCCGCCTCGGTGTTGCGTACCCGGACGTTGTGAACGTCGTGGATCGCGCCGCCTTTCGCAGCAAGCTCGGTCAGCGCCCGCTGAATCTCCGCGACGCGGGCAGGATCGGCATCGGTGCCATGCGGCAGTTCAGGTTCGAGCGGCTCGATATGGGTGTCGACTTCGACATCGCTACCGAATTCCTCCCGGATGGCGTGTTCAAGTTCGCGCGTCACTTCGTGCGCGTCCGCCAGCGGCATGTCCGCATCGACCTCGAGGTCGATCGACACGATCAGCTTGTCGCCGAGATCGTGAACCGTGACGTGATGGATCGCGAGACCGCGGTTGCGCGCGATCACCATGATCCGCTCGCGCACACTCTCGTTGTCGCGGGCAACCGGGATCGCGGTGAAGGTCAGGTCGGCGTCGCGCAGCACTTTGGTGATCGCCGCTTGCGCCTTGCGCTTGATCTCGTCGATGCGGTCGATCGGATAGGTGCGGGGAACATGGACGGTGGCGTCGATGAAATGGGTCGGCCCGACCATGCGCATCCGCAGCCGTTCGACATCGATCACGCCATCGACCGAGCGAATGGCTTTTTCCGCGATTTCCGGAACGCCTCTGGGGGCTTGATCGAGCAGGGTCTCGATAGTTTCGCGGCCAAGACGCACGCCGAGCAGGGAGATCAGCACCGCCACGGCAATTGCCGCTGCAGCATCGCCCCAGTCGTAACCGAGCCAGATCAGGATCAGGCCGATGATGACTGCGCTCGAGCCAAGCACGTCGGATGCAAAGTGCAGCGCATCCGCTGCAAGCGCCTGGCTGTTGGTCTCCCGGGCAGTGCTGTGCAGCGCGCGAGCGCGCCACACATTGACGAAGATGTCGACGATAAGAACGACGAAAGGAACTGCCGACAAGGTAGGCGGGACCGCACCTTCCTGCAGCCGGCCATAAGCTTCCACGACAATGCCGCCCGCAAGGATGTAGAGCAGGGCGATAATGCCGAGCGCCGACAGGCTTTCCAGCTTGCCATGGCCGTAATGATGTTCGGCGTCGGCGGGCTTGTCCGCGACCCGGACCACGATCCACGTAATAACGGTGGCGATCAGGTCGACCGTGCTGTGCAGTGCCTCGGAGATCATCGCCACGCTGCCGATGGCAATGCCGACGGCGAACTTGGCTGCCGCCATGCTGCCGCTGGCGGCGATCGAGATGGCAGCGACTTTTTGCTTGGCGCTCATGACGGGTCCGGGTTGCCCCGGCCTCATGTCATGACCAAGGCACCGGCGTCAATTGACCGCGTGACGCCTACATTGCGTCTCATTCGCAGCAGGCTTTTTTGTCGACGATGGCGATTACAGTTTCAGGACAATTTTCCCGAAATGCTTGTTGGCCGTCATGTGCTCGACGGCCTGCGCGATGTCACCGAACGCGAACACCTTGTCGATCGGCAGCCGCAGCTTGCCGCTTTCGACCGCTGGCCATAGGTCGGCTTGGACCTTCGCGAAGATGTCGCGGATCTCTTCGATCGAGCGGGTACGGAAGGTGACGCCGATGTAGCTGATGCGGCGCGCGGCATGGAGATCGAAATCAAAATCGCCATGGGTGCCGCCGAGACGGCCGACATTGACGATGCGGCCGAGCACCCTGGTCGCCGCGAGGTTCTGGTTGGCGGTCTTGCCGGACACCTGATCGATGATGAAATCGACGCCCTTGCCGTCGGTCGCTTTCAGAACCTCATCGACCCATTTCGGATCGCTGGAATCGATGGCGAGATCGGCGCCGCATTCCTTGAGTCGTGCACGCCGGGCGGCATCGGTCGATGAGCCGATAACGAGTTTGGCGCCCTTGAGCTTGGCGATCTGCATCGCCATCAGGCCGACGCCGGCGCTCGCGCCCTGCACCAGAACGCTCTGGCCGGGCTGAAGCCCGCCCACGGTGACGACGGCGTTGTGCATCGTAGTCAGCGCGAGAGTGAGGGTCGCGGCGGTCTCGTAGTCGACCGATGCCGGGATCGGCAGCACACGGCCGTAGTCGGTCACCGCATATTCCGCGTAGGCGCCGCCGCCTGAGCCCATTACGCGGTCGCCCACCTTCAGGCCCTTGGCATCCGGGCCAAGCGCCGCAATTTCCCCCGCGAACTCCATGCCGAGAACGGTGCCGGCGCCGCCCGCTGCGCCATGGGCATGTCCTTTGATCATGCCGAGATCGGCGCGGTTCATGCCGCAGGTGTGGACCTTCACCAGCACCTGGCTGCCTTTCGGCTCAGGCTTGGCGATATCGGCGATGGCAGCGCCATTGGCGCCGTAGACATAGGCTTTCATCGGGCGTTTCTCTCGATCGGTGTTTTTGAGGTTTATTCCGCGGCCATGCGCCGGCTCGCCATCATGCGATCGAGTCGTGCCGCGATGATATCCTCTGCCTCGCGAACGATCCGCGCAACCAGTTCGGCGCACGTCGGAATGTCGTGGATCAGGCCCTGGATCTGGCCGGCCGACCATACGCCGGCCTCCGGATCGCCATTGTCATAAACGCCGCGCCCACGCGCGCCCGCCACCAGATCGCGAACCTGATCGAAGGTCGCGCCTTCCTTTTCTAGTTCCACCACTTTGGTGCTGACGCTGTTTTTCGCGACGCGCGAGGTGTTGCGCATGGTGCGGAAGATCAGCTCGGTGGCGCGCTCGTCGTTGGCGACGATCTGCTCCTTCACGCGCTGATGGATCGGGCTTTCCTTGGTGCACATGAAACGCGTCCCCATGTTGATGCCTTCTGCGCCAAGCGCCAGCGCCGCGACGAGGCCGCGGCCGTCGCCGAACCCGCCCGATGCGATCATCGGAATCTTCACCCTGTCGGCAGCGCAGGGGATAAGGATGAGCCCGGGCGTGTCGTCCTCGCCCGGATGACCGGCGCATTCAAAACCATCGATCGAGATGGCATCGACACCCATGCGTTCGGCGGACAGGGCGTGGCGCACGCTGGTGCACTTATGCACGACCACAATGTCGTGTTTCTTGAATTCGGTGACATGCTCCTGCGGCTTGTTACCGGCGGTCTCGACGACCTTGATTCCGCTTTCGATGATTGCCTGCCGATATTCGGCGTAGGGAGGCGGCTTGATCGTCGGCAAGATGGTGAGGTTCACGCCGAACGGCTTGTCGGTCATGTCGCGACAACGCGCGATTTCCTTGCGCAGGTCCTCGGGCGTCGGCTGGGTCAGCGCGGTAATGAAGCCGAGCGCGCCGGCATTGGCGACAGCGGCGACCAGCTCGGCGCGGCCGACCCACTGCATCCCGCCCTGGACGATCGGATGCTCGACACCCACCAGCTCCGTGAACCGTGTCTTGATCATTGAGGACCTCTGCGTTTCCATTGGTTGTTATGCGGGCCGCTTGCGCTGACCATGCTGGCTCCACCTAAGAAGATTGTCGGCGGGGAGTAAATCCGCGTCCGCCGAATGGCCCTATGACCGGGCGGAGGATCGCGGGCAGACGATTTCGGCCATTGCGCTCAATCAAGCTTTCTGGTATATAGTATACCAAGTCGCAGTATCTCCGAATCCGACCACCCAAACGGGACCAGTGTCGGTCAGAACACGCGGATTCGGCTCAAAGAGTGTCGACCGGGAGGTGCCAGATGAACTTGCATGAATTTCAGGCCAAGGAACTGCTCGCTGGTTACGGAGTGCCGTCGCCGGGCGGGCGCGTCGCCATCACTCCCGAGCAGGCCGAGGCCATCGCCGCCGAGCTTGGGCCATCCGCCATTGTCGTGAAGGCGCAGGTCCACGCCGGCGGACGGGCGCGGGCCGGCGGCATTCAGATCGTCAATTCTCCGGCCGAGGCCAAGGCGGTCGCCGCCAAGCTGCTCGGCAAGAAACTGGTCACGGCGCAGACCGGGGCGGGCGGGCGCATCGTTCGTCGCGTGTACCTCGAAGTCGGTGTCGCGAGCCTGCGCGAAGTACACATTGCGCTCCTGATCGACAACAAGTCCGGTCAGTTGATGTTGATCGGCAGCGCGCGGGGTGGAGACGACATCGAGGAACGCGTTGCGCGCGGTGAACTGCATCTCGAAAAACTCAAGCTCGGTGACGGTACCCTGCGCAAGACCGATGACGTGTCGGCGTTCGCGCATCGTATCCGCATCGATAATCATCTGATCCCGGCGTTCGAAACCATTGTCGACGGACTGCGGCGCGCGTTCGTCGAACACGACGCCAGCCTGATCGAGATCAACCCGCTGGCGATCACGCGCGACGGCTTCGAGGCGCTCGACGTCAAGATGGTGCTCGACGATAACGCGCTGTTCCGTCATCCCGAACTGGCCGCACTGCGCGATGAGGACGAAGTCGATCGTCGCGAGCACGAGGCGCAACTTCATCAGCTCAACTATGTGAGCATGGATGGCGATATCGGCCTTGTCGCCAACGGCGCGGGCCTTGGTCTTGCGACCGTCGATATGGTTTGCGAAGCCAAGGGCAAGCCCGCCAACTTCATGGATATCCGCACCACCGCGACCACGCGCGATGTTGCCTATGGTTTCGGCCTGTTGCTGGATAATCCTGCGACCAAGGCAATCCTCGTCAACGTCCATGGCGGCGGCATGCAGCCTTGCGACACCATCGCCGAAGGGCTCGGCATCGCGATGCGCCGCACCGGCCGGTCACTGCCGGTCATCGCGCGGCTCGCCGGCAATAATGCGGAGTTCGCGCGTTCGCGCTTTGTGAACTTCGGCTGCCCGATCATCGAATGTCCCGACATGTGGACGGCCGCGACCCGCGCCGTCGAAATCGCACGCAACGGAGCTTGAGTCATGGCGATCCTCGTTGACAGGAATACCCGCGTGCTGTGTCAGGGCATGACTGGCTGGGCCGGAACGCATCACACCTCGCGCATGATGGAATACGGCACGTCGGTGGTCGCCGGCGTCACGCCGGGCAAGGGTGGACGCTCGCATCTCAACCTGCCGGTGTTCGACACGGTGCGGAAGGCCGCGGAAGCCACAGGCGCCAATGCCAGCATGGTGTTCGTGCCGCCGGCGCAGGCTGCGGGCGCGATGATCGAGGCGATCGAAGCGGAGATCCCGCTGGTGGTTGCGGTCACCGAGCGCGTGCCGGCCATGGACATGGTGCGGGTGCGCCAGGCGCTCAACGGATCGAAGACGCGGCTGGTCGGGCCAAACTCGCAAGGCATCCTCGCCCCCGGGAAATGCATGATCGGCGTGATGGCAACCGGCAGCGCGCGCGAAGGCTCGATCGGCATCGTGTCGCGTTCGGCTTCGCTCACCAGCGAAGTGGTGGCGCAGGTCACTGCCGAGAAGCTCGGGCAGTCGACGACAGTTGGCGTTGGCGGCGATCCGATCCACGGCATCGGCATGGTGGATTGCCTCGAACTGTTCCTGGCCGATCCCGACACCGACGGCATCATCCTGATCGGCGAGATCGGCGGCAGCGAAGAGCAGGATGTCGCCGAGTATCTGCAGGGTCGCAAGGTGACGAAGCCGATCGTCGCTCTCGTCGCCGGCCAGCACGCGCCGCCGGAGCGACGGATGGGCCATGCCGGAACGCTGACGCTTTACGGGCGAGGGGACGCGACCGGCAAGATCACGGCGCTGGAAAAGGTCGGTGTGCGGATCGCGCGCAGTGCTCACCTTGTCGGCGCGACCATGCGTCAGGCGCTCGTCCCGACGCATTAGCGTCTGATCCGCGTTGCTGCCTGTGAGGGCGGGCGCTGGATCGACCTTTGTTTAGCGACCCCGAGGCTTTTTGACTCGGGTTTCGCTCCAGTTCAGCCGTCGCCCATCCTGCGCACGCAACTCCAGCCGCGCGACCGGAGTGCTCGTTTTGATGTCCAGCAGAGAGGACTTCGGCTGGCCCGGGCGATAAAGATGATCCTCGCCCCATTGACGCAGTGCGACGATGACGAGGAAAAGGCCGCGTCCTTTCTCGGTCAGGACATACTCCCGGTAAGCGGTGCCGTCGGAGGCCGGCGCAGTCTCCAGGATGCCGCGTTCGGTCAGGTCCCGCAGCCGTGTCGCCAGCATCCCCTTGGCGATGCCGAGCCCCGTCTGAAACTCGGTGAAACGCCGCACGCCATCGAAGGCGTCGCGAATAATCAGCAGCGACCACCAATCGCCGATGACATCGAGCGCGCGGGCGACCGGACACCCTGCATCCCATAGGCTGACCCGCTTGACCATGACGTTCGAACCTCGTTCGTTTATTCTGGTCCTAAAATAGAACTAGCATTCGATCTCCGCAAGTGGTCTCAACATGAAACTAGATCAGGTTTCACGAAAGGGACCGCCATGCGCAACGGAGACGAAAAAAGGACGCAGCACAAAACGGGCAGGGGACTGTCGCGGATCATCACGCTGATCTTCGCTGTCGCCGCGGGCCTTAGCGTCGCAAACGTCTACTACGCTCAGCCGTTGCTCGATTCGATGGCGCAGGATTTCGGGATTTCGCCGTCCGCGATCGGTCTCGTCGTGACGCTGACCCAGGTCGGCTATGCGCTGGGGCTGATATTCATCGTCCCGCTCGGCGATCTGGTCGACCGCCGCCGTCTCATCGTCGGTCAGGGCATCTTGTCAATCGTTGCACTGGTCGCCGTTGCGACCGCACGCACCGAAGCAATTCTGTTCGCGAGCCTTGCCGCGATGGGCCTGCTTGCCGTTGTGGTGCAAGTGCTGGTCGCCTTTGCCGCGACATTGGCGACGCCGGCCGAGCGCGGCAAGGCGGTGGGCATGGTGACGAGCGGTGTCGTGATCGGCATCCTTGCCGCTCGCTTCATCGCCGGATTGCTGGCCGATCTTGGTGGCTGGCGCGCGGTCTATCTGACGTCGGCTGTTCTGACGGCCGCATTGCTCGGTCTGCTCGTGCGCGTGCTGCCATCTCGGCTCCCGCCTGACAGCACCGATAGCTACGCTGCTACGATTCGCTCCATCCCCGTTCTGTTCCTGCGTGACCGGATATTGCTGGTGCGCGGCTTTCTGGCCCTCTTGATCTTCGCGACGTTCAGCGCGTTTTGGACGGCCCTGGTTCTGCCGCTCAGCACCTCGCCGTTTTCCTATTCCCATAGTCAGATCGGATTGTTCGGCCTGGTCGGCATGGCAGGGGCGATTGCTGCAACAGGCGCAGGTCGGTTCGCCGATCGTGGTCTAGGACAGTGGACCACGGGAGTTTCGCTCGCGCTTTTGCTGGCGTCCTGGGGCCTGATCGCGATGCTGCCCACCTCGCTGCCTCTTCTGCTGATTGGCATCGTAATGCTCGATCTCGCGGTGCAGGCCGTTCATGTCACCAACCAAAGCATCATCTTCGCCCGTCACCCCGCAGCACGCAGTCGTCTGGTCGGTGGCTATATGGTCTTCTATTCGATTGGCAGTGCGATTGGAGCTATCAGCTCCACAATGGCCTATGCTCAGGCAGGATGGCCCGGTGTGGCGATGCTCGGAGCGACGTTCAGCGCCTTCGCCTTGCTGGTCTGGGCAAGCACGCTCCGTTTTCCGATCGGGCAGGAGCAGACCTCATGCGCTTGCGGCCAATAGATATGCCGCAATGACGAGTCTCGTTGGATGTCGGCGGATTTAGCTTGGCCGCTTGCCGCCGATCGAGAGGGTGATCTGGTCGGCGGCACGCATCACCAGCGGGCCGAGTTCGCTGAGCCGCTGTGGCGTGATCCGCACTGACGGTCCCGACATCGATACCGCTGCGATGGTTTCACCATGTTCGTTGAAAATCGGTGCGCCGACGCAGCGCATGCCTAGTGTGCGTTCTTCATCGTCTACCGCCCAACCACGCCGCTTGCTTTCGGCAAGCTCGACCAGCAGCGCTGTGGGATCGATGAACGTCCTGTCGGTGAAGCGGGGCAGTCCTTTCACCGACGCAATCTGCCGCACGCGCTGTTCGCTCATGCCCGACAGCAACGCCTTGCCGACACCGGACGCGTGCATCACGCTGCGCGAGCCGGCGCGGAAAAAGGCACGTAGCGTGTTGTGGCTTTCCATCTGCGAGATGAACACCACTTCGCCGCCGTCTTCGATGCCGAGGTTCACCGTTTCGCCGGTCTGCTCCATCAACAGGCGCATCGCGTCGCGGCCGATGCCGGCGAGTCGGCGATTGCGCAGGAATGCAGTGCCGATCTGGAAAGCATCGACCCCGACCTGCCACAGCCCACGCTCGTCGTCGTGAACCACGAAGCGGTGCGCTTCGAGCGTGAACAGCAGGCGATGAACAGTGGAGGGAGCAAGGCCCGAGCGTTGCGCAAGATCGGTGAGCGTGAGACCGTCCGCTTCGGCGACGATGCGCAGCAGCGCGAGGCCACGATCCAGCGCCTGAATCGCGCCAACCTTGCTTTGCGGTTTGAACGCGCGGGGGCGCCCGCGCTTTCGGCTTTGCTCAACAATCGACATGTGTCAGGCCTCCCTTCGATCTATATCCAGAATATTTTTCCGATATTTATTCCATTGGCGACTCTAGAAAATTACAAACTTCTGTATTTGCGTAAAAAATCGTCAGAAATAGAAAATGGAAAAATATTCTGGAATAAATTGACCTCCCTGTCAATTTGGCATCTTGTATGCCAGTCCAATGGTAGGGAGGTGCCTATGGCCCGCATGAGAGCAATCGATGCCGCCGTTCTCGTTCTCGAAAAAGAGGGTGTGACGCAGGCCTTCGGCGTCCCCGGTGCTGCGATCAACCCGCTGTACTCGGCACTCAAGAAGCGCGGCACCATCGGCCACATCCTTGCGCGCCACGTCGAAGGCGCCTCGCATATGGCCGAGGGTTATACGCGCGCGAAAGCCGGCAACATCGGCATGTGCATCGGCACCTCGGGGCCCGCGGGCACCGACATGATCACCGGACTGTATTCGGCGATCGCGGATTCGATCCCGATCCTGTGCATCACCGGGCAGGCGCCGCGCGCGCGCATCTACAAGGAAGATTTCCAGGCGGTCGATATCGAGGCGATCGCCAAGCCGGTCACCAAGTGGGCGGTGACCGTGCGCGAGCCAGCCCTGGTGCCGCGCGTTTTCCAGCAAGCGTTCCATCTCATGCGTTCCGGTCGTCCGGGCCCGGTGCTGATTGATCTGCCGATCGATGTGCAGGTCGCGGAGATCGAGTTCGACGTCGACACCTACGAGTCCCTGCCGGTCTACAAGCCGGCCGCCAACCGCAAGCAGGTCGAGAAGGCGCTCGAGATGCTCAACGCGGCCGACAAGCCGTTGATCGTCGCAGGCGGCGGCATCATCAATGCCGATGCGTCGGACTTGCTGGTGCAGTTCGCCGAAACACTCAACGTGCCGGTGGTGCCGACGCTGATGGGCTGGGGCGCGATCCCGGATGATCATCCGCTGATGGCCGGCATGGTCGGCCTGCAGACCAGCCACCGCTACGGCAACGCGACGATGCTCGAGTCCGATTTCGTGCTCGGCATCGGCAACCGCTGGGCCAACCGGCATACGGGTTCGATCGAGACCTACACCAAGGGCCGCAAGTTCGTTCACGTCGATATCGAGCCGACCCAGATCGGGCGGGTGTTCAATCCTGATCTCGGCATCGTGTCCGACGCCAAGGCCGCGCTGGAGTTGTTCTTCGCCGTCGCCAAGGAATGGAAGAAGGCCGGCAAGCTCAAGGAGCGTCAGTCCTGGCCGGCGGCGTGTCAGGATCGCAAGCGCACCATGCTGCGCAAGAGCCACTTCGACAACGTGCCGATCAAGCCGCAGCGCGTCTACGAGGAGATGACCAGGGCGTTCGGCCGCGACACCTGTTACGTCAGCGTGATCGGCCTGTCGCAGATCGCAGGCGGTCAATTCCTCGGCGTCTACAAGCCGCGCAACTGGATCAACGCGGGGCAGGCGGGGCCGCTCGGCTGGACCCTGCCGGCCGCGCTCGGTGTGCGTGCCGCCGATCCGCAGCGCGAGATCGTCGCGTTGTCCGGCGACTACGACTTCCAGTTCCTGATCGAGGAGTTGGCGGTCGGCGCACAGTTCAAGCTGCCTTACATCCACGTCGTCGTGAACAACTCCTATCTCGGCCTGATCCGCCAGGCGCAGCGCGGCTTCGACATGGATTATCACGTCCAGCTCTCGTTCGAGAACGTCAACGCCCCGGAGATCGGTGTCTACGGCGTCGATCACGTCACGGTCGCCGAAGGCCTCGGCTGCAAGGCGATCCGCGTTACCGATCCGAAGGATTCGCAGGCGGCTTTCACCAAGGCGCGCGAGCTGATGAAGGAATTCAGCGTGCCGGTGGTGGTCGAGTTCATTCTCGAGCGCGTCACCAACATCGCCATGGGCACCGAGATCGACAACATCGTCGAATTCGAGGAAGTGCTCGACCTTCCGCTCGACGACACGCCCGCGACGGCGCCTGCGCCGCGTACCCTGCAGCCGGTCTGAGACAAGACCGGCTGAGACGACCCGATACAAAAAAACGAAAGAGGAATGCCGTGCCGCGCTTTGCTGCCAATCTGACGATGCTTTTCAACGAAGTGGATTTTCTTGCCCGCTTCGAGGCCGCGGCGCGCGCCGGTTTCTCCGGTGTCGAGTATCTGTTTCCTTATGCCTTCTCCGCGGATGAACTGGCGAAGCAGCTCAAGGCACACAAGCTGACGCAGGTTCTGCACAACCTGCCGGCGGGCAATTGGGACAAGGGTGAGCGCGGCATCGCGATCCTGCCCGATCGCGTCGATGAATTCCGCGCCGGCGTTAAGACGGCGATCAGCTATGCCAAGGCGCTCAACTGCCCGCAGGTGAATTGCCTGGCGGGCCTGGTGCCGGACGGCGTCGACGCCAAGGTTCTGAAAGAGACATTCGTCGATAATCTGAAATTCGCGGCGAGCGCGCTGAAGGCCGAAGGCATCAAGTTGCTGATCGAGCCGATCAACACCCGCGACATTCCGAAGTTCTATCTCACCAACACCGCGCAGGCGGTGTCGATCATCGACGCGGTGGGATCGAACAATCTGTTTATCCAATACGACATCTATCACATGCAGATCATGGAAGGCGATCTCGCGCCGACCATCGAAGCGAACCTGTCTCGCATCGCGCACATCCAGCTTGCTGATAACCCGGGACGTCACGAGCCGGGCACCGGCGAGATCAACTATCCGTTCCTTTTCCAGTATCTCGACAAGATCGGATACGGCGGTTGGATCGGCTGCGAATACAAGCCGGCGAAAACAACACCCGAAGGCCTCGGGTGGTTTGCACCCTATGCCGCTCCTGTGAAATAGGTACGTGGCAAACTCAAAAACATAGGGAGTAACCCGTGGCAAATATCGGATTCATTGGTTTGGGGATCATGGGCGCGCCGATGGCGGGCCATCTGATCGCCGGTGGCAACAAGGTCTTCACCTCGACCCATCGCAAGCCCGCGCCGTCAGAGCTGGTGTCGAAGGGACTGGAGTCGAAAGGCTCGCCGAAGGAGGTCGCGGAAGCGTCCGACATCGTCATCATCATGGTGCCGGATACACCGCAGGTCGAGGAAGTGCTGTTCGCCGACAACGGCGTCGCCAAAGGTTTGTCGAAGGGCAAGATCGTCATCGACATGAGTTCGATCTCGCCGATCGCAACGAAGGAGTTCGCGGCGAAGATCAACAAGCTAGGCTGCGAATATCTCGATGCGCCGGTGTCCGGTGGTGAAGTCGGCGCCAAGGCGGCGAGCCTCACCATCATGGTCGGCGGCTCGGAAGCGACGTTCAACAAAGCCAAGCCGGTGTTCGATCTGATGGGCAAGAACGTCACGCTCGTCGGGGGCAATGGCGACGGCCAGACCACCAAGGTCGCCAACCAGATCATCGTGGCGCTGACCATCGAGGCGGTGGCGGAAGGTCTGCTGTTCGCATCGAAGGCGGGTGCCGATCCGGTCAAGGTGAGGCAGGCATTGATGGGTGGCCTTGCGACGTCGCGCATTCTCGAATTGCACGGCGAGCGCATGATCAAGCGCACCTTCAATCCAGGCTTTCGGATCGAACTGCACCAGAAGGATCTCAATCTCGCGCTTCAGGGTGCCAAGTCGCTCGGCGTGTCGCTGCCCAACACCGCAACCGCACAGGAGCTGTTCAACGCCTGCGCTGCCAATGGCGGCAAGGCCTGGGACCATTCCGGCATGGTGCGCGCGCTGGAACTGATGGCCAACCACAAGGTTGCGCCCGATCCGAAGTGAATAGTGGGGCATCGTCCGGGTTATTCCGGGCGATGCCCCTCCGAAGTCAACTTCTTGCTGTGAGGGGACCAACATGAAGGTTTGTATTTTCGGCGCCGGCGCGATTGGCGGCTACATGGCGGTTCAGCTCAAGCAGGGCGGCGTTGACGTGTCGCTGGTGGCGCGCGGCGCGCATCTCGCAGCAATCAAAAAGAATGGTCTCAAGCTCCTGATCGGTGATCAGGAGCGGGTGGTGGACATGCCGGCGTCGAACGATCCGAACGATCTCGGGCCGCAGGACTACGTCATCGTCGCGCTGAAGGCCCATCAGGCGTGGGAATCTGCCGAACAGATGAAACCGCTGCTCGGGCCGGACACGGTGGTGGTCACCGCGCAGAACGGCGTGCCGTGGTGGTATTTCTACGGTCTCGACGACAAGTTCGCGTCGCTGCGTTTGCAGAGCGTCGATCCGGGAAACCGGCAGTGGAATGCGATCGGGCCGCAGCGCGTGATCGGCGCGACCGTATATCCCGCTACGGAAATCACTGAGCCGGGCGTCATCAAGCATATCTATGGTGACACCTTCGGTCTCGGCGAGCCGAACCGCACGCCGAGCGATCGTTTAACCGAGCTTGCCGATGCGCTGACCAGGGGCGGTTTGAAGGCGCGCGTCTATGAGGACATTCGTGACGACATCTGGATCAAGCTATGGGGTAACCTCTGCTTCAATCCGCTGTCGGCGCTGACCCACGCCACGCTCGACGTGATCGCGACCGATCCAGGCACGCGCGAAGTCGCGCGCAACATGATGGTCGAGGCGCAACGGATCGGCGAACATTTCGGTGCGCGTTTCCGTGTCGATGTCGAGCGCCGCATCAACGGTGCGGCGGGTGTCGGCGCGCATCGCACCTCGATGCTGCAGGATCTCGACAAGGGGCGGCCGCTGGAGATCGATGCGCTGCTCACCGCCGTGCAGGAGATGGGCCGGCTCGCCAACGTGCAGACGCCGTATATCGATAGCGTGTTGGCACTGGTGCAGCAGATGGCGCGTGTCAAAAGCGTCTATCCGACGTTCCCGCAACAGCCTGCACTGGAGCTTCAGGCCAAGGCGTCATAAAGTTATGAAACAGTACAGATCAGGATTCGGACTGCAGTTCCGGTCTGTGGTTTCATCAACTTGTCGCAAGGGCAATGAAGGAGTGGATATGGGCCGCAATCGACGCGCGAAAATTGTTGCGACGCTCGGCCCGGCCAGTTCTTCCCCCGACGTGATCCGGCAGCTTTACGATGCCGGCGTCGATATGTTTCGGCTGAATTTTAGCCACGGCAGTCACGACGACCATCGCGCGCGCTATGAAGCGATCCGTGCTGTCGAGCGCGATGTCGGAACGCCAATTGCGGTGTTGCAGGATTTGCAGGGACCGAAGATTCGTCTCGGCGCGGTCGAGGGCGGCAAACGCATGCTGGAGATGGGTAGCAGCGTGACATTCGCGCTGGCGCCGACATCGCCTGACGGCGAGAGCCTGCCGTTGCCGCACAAGGAAGTGTTCGAAGCGATCATGCCGGGTCAGCAACTGCTGATCGACGACGGCAAGGTGCGTTTGTCCGTCAGCGGCGTCGGCGACAAGCTCATCGAGGCCAAGGTGGTCGCGGGCGGAGTGGTGAGCGATCGCAAGGGCGTCAACCTGCCGGATACGGTGCTGGCGCTGTCGCCGATCACCGACAAGGATCGCCGCGATCTCGAATTCGGGTTGAACCTTGGCGTCGACTGGGTCGCGTTCTCGTTCGTGCAGCGCGCGTCCGACATGATCGAGGCCCATCAGCTCGTCGGCGGCCGTGCCGGCGTCATGGCCAAGATCGAAAAGCCGGCGGCGCTGAACGCGATCGACGATATCGTCTCGCTGTCGGATTCGATCATGGTGGCGCGTGGTGATCTCGGTGTCGAGATTCCGCCGGAGGATGTGCCCGGCGCGCAGAAGGATCTTGTTCGTATGTGTCGCCTGGCCGGCAAGCCGGTGATCATCGCGACGCAAATGCTGGAGTCGATGATCACGACGCCGACGCCGACCCGCGCTGAGGCTTCCGACGTCGCGACCGCGATCTATGACGGCGCCGACGCCGTGATGCTGTCGGCGGAATCCGCGTCCGGGCAATATCCGGTCGCGGCGGTGGCGACGATGAACCGGATCATCGCGCGAACCGAGCGTCACAAGGCCTACGAGCAGATCATCGCTGCGCTTCATCCGGAAGCCGATCCCTTGCCGCAGCACGCCATCGCGGCCGCAGCGGCGACGGTCGCCAGTGACATCGGCGCGGCCTGTATCGTCGCGTTCACTTTCAGCGGCACGACGGCCTGCCGGATCGCGCGGCAGCGCTCGCGCACGCCGATCCTCAGCGTGACGCCGAACGAATCGATCGCGCGGCGGCTGGCGCTGGTGTGGGGCTCGCGCAGCATTCGCTCCGATGACATTTCCACCTATGACGAGATGGTTGAGCAGGCGGCGCATCATGCGCGTGAGAGCGGCCTCGCTCAGCCTGGCGAGAACATTGTGGTGGTCGCCGGCGTTCCCTTCGGCATGTCGGGGTCGACCAACAATCTGCGCGTCATCACCGTCTGATCGACCGCGACCGATTCCACGAGAGAGATCATGACACATTGGATGCGATACAGCGCAGGTGGCGCGACCGGATTTGGCACGCTGGACGGTGAGACCATCACCGAACACACTGGCGATATGTACGATACACCGAAGCCGACCGGGCGCACGCTCAAACTGTCCGATGTCACAGTGTTGCCGCCGTCAGAGCCGACCAAGGTGATCGCGCTGTGGAACAATTTCCATGCGCTCGCTGCCAAGCTCAACGTCGCCGAGCCGCCGGAGCCGCTGTATCTGATGAAGGCCAACACCAGCATCGCTGCGCCGGGCGCGACGGTGCCGCGGCCTGCGGCCTATGCCGGCAAGGTTGTCTATGAAGGCGAACTTGGCATCGTCATCGGCAAGCGCTGCACCAATGCCTCCGAACAGGAAGCGGCCAATGCGATCTTCGGTTACACCTGCGTCAACGATATCACCGCCGCCGACATCATCGCCAAGGATCCGACATTCCCGCAGTGGGTGAGGGCCAAGAGCTTCGACAGCTTCGGCCCATTCGGGCCGGTGATCGCCACCGGTCTGGATTCCTCGAAGCTGGTCGTGCGGACGATTCTGAATGGGCAGGAGCGGCAGAACTATCCGATCGCCGACATGATCTTCTCAAGCGCGCAACTGGTCAGCCGCATCTCGCACGACATGACGTTGTTGCCGGGCGATTTGATCTGCTGCGGGACGTCGCTGGGCGTCGGCACGATGAAGGATGCGTCGAACACCATCGAAGTCGCGATCGACGGCATTGGCACATTGCGCAATGAGTTCACGCAATAGGGGGCGTTGCGCAGAACAGTCGTTACTCGAGGATGCCTTCGCTGTGCGCCTCGACGTATTCGGCAAGGCCGAGGGTGTGGTCGCGTGACAGCTTCATCGCGCGCTCGGTGTCGCGCTTCTCGATGGCGTCGATGATCGCGAGGTGATCGATCATCGAGCGGGTGGCGCGGTCGTCGCGGCCGATGGTGATCTGCCGGATGCCGCGCACATGCAGCAGGATCTGCTCGGTCATGTCGACCAGCACCTGCGAGCCCGACAGTTTCACGATGGTTTGGTGAAACTGCAGGTTGGCGGATGAATATTCGCTGAGATGATCGGAAGGCCGGTGGCCTTCGTTGAAACCCTGGAACAGGGTGCGCAGCGCGGCGATATCGGCATCGCTGGCGTTCAGCGTCGCAAGACGCGCCGCCATGCTCTCCAGCGCCGCCCACGCGTGGATCATGTCGATCACTTCGCGCTTGGTCTTCTTGAGAACCATCACGCCCTTGCGCGGCACCGACTTCACGAGGCCCTCGTGCTCGAGCATCACGATAGCTTCGCGCACCGGCGTACGGCTGACGCCGAGTTGTTCGGAGAGTTGGCGCTCGTCGATCCATGTCGGTTCGGGCGAGGCGTAGATTTCCATGCTGAGGATGGCCTGCTTCAGCGCTTCGTACGCCCGCGTCTTGAAGGTCTGCTCAGGAGCAAACCGTTCCACGACAAGTTCAGGACTAGCTTTGGCGGCCGCAGCCCGCGGGGTACGTGGTTTCACGGGGCAATCTCTCTTTTCTGGTCAATCTGTCGAAAACCAATCGCGGTCTTGTATATGTTATTTGATCCACCAGAGCCCATCTGTCGAGGGTGGATTGCATCCCTGACGATCGATTATTTGGGTCCCAGGGCCGGTAAGGCCCTGGGATAGTTGTTAATTTCAGGCGCGGAGCCGCTTGGCGCTTCCTCCTTGGAGGATGTCGAGAAGTGTCGTTCCGAGCCTTGCTGGGGACGGGGAGACGATGACGCCGGCGGCTTCCATGGCGGCGATCTTGGATTCGG
>JBIQLC010000025.1:0-59652 GCA_044464625.1 Afipia sp.
GAACCTGTGACCCCTACCATGTCAAGGTAGTGCTCTCCCGCTGAGCTACGCGCCCTTCAACCAAGGAAGTTCGGGAAGCGTCCCTATATCGGCTCGGGCGAGCCCAGGCAAGGACGCAAAGGACCTGTTTTGTGCGAAATCCGCCGATTTCAGGCGGCGAGCATCTTGTTCACTTCGCTGACCAATTCCCGCAGGTGGACCGGCTTGGACAGCACCTTGGCGTTTTTCGGCGCGTCCGAATCGGAATTCAGCGCCACGGCGGCAAACCCGGTGATGAACATGATCTTGATGTCCGGATCGAGTTCCGAGGCCCGGCGCGCGAGCTCGATCCCGTCCATTTCCGGCATCACAATGTCCGTTAGAAGCATTTCAAACGGCTCCTCGCGCAACCTCTGATAGGCTGACAAGCCGTTGTCATAGGACGACACTTCAAAGCCGGCGTTTTCCAGTGCCTTGACCAGGAACCGGCGCATGTCGTTGTCGTCTTCAGCGAGGAGAATCTTGTGTTGCATGGCAGGCGGTCATCAAATCCGGTTCTGGGAAGTAATTCACGTCAGTTGTGCCAGAGATTTGGTAAATTTGGGGTGAAAGGCAGTTTCTTATTGGCACATCGGAAAGAGCGCCGAACAATGATAATTTCGCGAATGCTGGCACTTTCTCCGGCGCACGATGTTGCTGCAAGAACCTGACTCCAGGACTCTGGCTTCTAGATCCCGACGCAAAGACCCTGACTCGAAGGCGAAAAGACATAACGATGGCCGATTTTGACGACGAACTGTCGCCACCCTTCGAGATCATGGAGCCGACCGTCTGGCGCGCGCCGATCATCTTCAACTCGCCGCACTCCGGATCGACATACCCGCGCGATTTCGTGAGTCAGTCACGGATCGACCTCGCAGCGCTGCAGCGCTCGGAAGATTCGTTCATGGACGAGATGATCGCCCATCTCGTCGCCAAGGGATTTCCGGTGGTGCGGGTGAATTTCCCGCGCTCGTATGTCGACGTCAATCGCGAGCCCTACGAACTCGATCCGCGCATGTTCAACGGCCGCTTGCCGAGCTTCGCCAACACCCGCTCGATGCGGGTGGCCGGCGGACTTGGCACGATTCCGCGCGTCGTCGGCGATGGTCAGGAAATCTACCGCGAGCGCCTCGATGTCGAGGACGCACTGAGACGCATCGATACGCTCTACAAGCCTTATCACCGCGCGCTGCGCCGCCTGATCGGCAAGGCGCATCAGGCGTTCGGTTCGGTGGTCATGGTGGATTGCCATTCGATGCCGTCGGTCGGCATTTCGCGCGACGAGCCGCGCCGCCCCGACGTGGTAATCGGCGATCGTTACGGCACGAGCTGCGCGCCGGTGCTTGCCGATAGGGTCGAAGAGACCTTTACCAGCCTCGGCTACTCGATCGGCCGCAACAAGCCCTATGCCGGCGGCTTCATCACCGAGCACTACGGCAATCCCGCGAGCGGACTGCATACCATCCAGATCGAGCTCAATCGCGCGATCTACATGGACGAGCGCCAGCGCCTGCGTAACGATCGGTTCGAGAAGGTCGCCGCGGATTTTACCGTGCTGGCTGAAGCCCTGACTGCGGTGCCGCTGGAGAACTTCGGTCCCTTCCAGGCCGCCGCCGAGTAACCGCAGCGCATGTCGCGCTGACCCCAGAAGCTATGCGATATATTCTTTCGCGAATTGTGCATCGCGAAATAATCCGGGCAAGAAAAAAGGGCCACCTGCGTTGGCAAGTGGCCCAAGTCTAGGGAGGAAACGCCCAAGGAGGGCAGCGACAGCGCGAAGCGCCATCGCACTGCAGCAATATGCAGCCGCAGCGCACCTAAATCAAGTCCTATTCGCGTTTTTGCCATGCATTTCGCGCATGTCACATTTGGCGCCCACCTGCGACATCGTTTCAAAATTCGACAGGTATCTCAATGCATTAAGGTGTCTACGTGCCATTCTGGATATCACAGAATCGCATCGCCAAACATGAAAGAATGAATATTTGATCAATCTTTGTGATTTTCCGTCCACTTACGCTATTCAAGCGATGAGTCAGCCTGCCAAGAAATGAACTCAATTTCCTAATCGCCAGTGAAAGATTATCCCGGCGGCGAGCGCCATGGATTGCCCGTCGCGCCGGATTCTTATACGGCGTTTGGTTGCAGCCGGATCACGCTCCGCGCTGAAGGGAGACGCCGTGACGGTCATCGACTTCACAGCCTTTATCGGACGACTGGCGACCGCAGCGGGCGAGACCATCCTGCCGTTCTTCCGCACCTCGCTGGGCGTCGAGAACAAGAATGTCGGCCACGAACTCGATCCGGTGACCGAAGCCGACCGCGCCGCCGAGGCCGTGATGCGGCGGATGATCAAGCAGAGCTTTCCCCAGCATGGCATCGTCGGCGAGGAATTCGGCTCCGAGAGTGAAGACGCCGAATATGTCTGGGTGCTCGATCCGATCGACGGCACCAAATCCTTCATCGCCGGCATGCCGATCTGGGGCACGCTGATCGCGCTGTTGCATCGGGGCATGCCGGTGTTCGGCATGATGCATCAGCCCTATATCGGCGAGCGCTTTTCCGGCGACAACGGCTCGGCGATGTATCAGGGGCCATCGGGCAAACGGAAGCTCGCCACGCGGCGCTGCGCGTCGCTCGCCGACGCCACGCTGTTCACCACCAGCCCCAAGCTGATGAAGCCTGAGGACCGCGCGATTTTCGAGCGCATCGAAAGCGACGTGCGGCTGTCGCGCTACGGCGGCGATTGCTACGCCTACTGCATGCTGGCGGCGGGGCATCTCGATCTCATTATCGAGACCGAACTCAAACCATATGACGTCGCCGCCCTTGTGCCGATTGTTGCTGGCGCTGGCGGCATCATCACCACATGGGAAGGCGCCCCGGCACAGCATGGCGGCCGCATCGTCGCTGCCGGCGACAAGCGCACCCATGAGGCCGCGCTGAAAGCGCTGGCGCACGGGTAGCCAAGCATCTTTGTCGTCACCGGGCTTGCCCCGGCCATGACAGTCGATCACTCAGAGACACGGTCGGGTTCGCTCGCACGCAGATCAAATCGTCGCGCGCGCCTTCAAATGATCGGCGAGATCGCGCACCGGGCGTGACAGGCTCGCGCCACCGCGCAGCGCGATCGCAAGACGGCGGGTCGCCCAGGCGTCGCTGAGCCTGATGGCCTTGATCTTCATGGCGCGGGCGTTGCGTTGCGCAGCGGTCTTCGGCACCACCGCGACCCCGACGCCCTCCTCCACCATCTGGCAGATCGCATCGAAACTTTTCAGCCGCGCCCGCAGCCGCAGGCGCACGCCGAGCTGCGCCGCATGGTGTGCGATGTGGCCCTGCAAGGCGCTCTCGCCCGCGAGCCCGATGAAGTCGCGCGCCGCCACCTCGTGAAAGGCGACCTGCCGGTGGCGCGCCCACGCGTCGTTGGCCGGCACCACCAGCACCAGCCGATCCTCGCAGAACGGAAACCGCGTCAGCGTTTCCGGCAGCGCCCGCTCGATCGCCAGCCCGATATCGGCGGCGCCCGACGCCAGCGCGTCGGCGATCTCGGGGCTTTCATGCTCCTCGACATCGATGCTGAAGATCGGGATGGCCGGCGAGGAACGACGCCAGCGCCGGCGGCAAGTGCTCGGCGGCACCCGCCGTGTTAGCAAGCAAACGGATGCGCGCCTTGACGCCGCGCGCGTAGGTCGCAAGCTCGCCCTGCATCGTCGCGACCTGATGCAGAATGATGCGGGCATGATCGAGCAGGGTGTCGCCCGCCGCGGTTAGCGTCACCCCGCGACGGCCGCGTTCGAGCAGCGCCACGCCGGCCGCCGCCTCGAGTTTGCGGATCCGCTCGCTGACCGAGGCCAGCGCCAGGTTGGCGGCGACCGCCCCGCCCGTGATGCTGCGGGCATCGGCGACCGCGACGAACACCTGCAAATCGACCAGATCGAACCGCACAGCCATGCACTCCGGTAATTTCGGCTATTCCGAAGGCTAACTCCGTAAGCTCCAGATTGTGCCCGAGTTTGCCCTCGGTCAATGTGCGCGCATGTCTGAACCGATTCTCTTCATTATCATCATCGCCGCGGTGTTCCTGCTCGCCGGCTTCGTCAAGGGCACCATCGGCATGGGCCTGCCAACGGTGGCGATGGGGCTGCTGGCGACGCGCATGTCGCCGGCGCACGCATTCGCCATCGTCATCCTGCCGGCGATCATCACCAACATCTGGCAGACCTTCGTCGGCCCCTATCTGCGCGACATCGCGCGCCGGCTGTGGCCGCTGATGATCGCGACCTGCATCGGCATCTGGTCAGCGGGAAGCCTGATGACCGGACCGTACGCCAGCTACTGCACCATCGTGCTCGGCGTGCTGCTGGTGATCTACGCGATCCTCGGCCTGTCCAAGGTTCATTTCAGCGTCGCGCAGCAGAATGAAAAATGGATCGGCGGCATCGTCGGCCTCATCACCGGCGTGGTCGCAGCCGCCACCGGCGTCCAGACCATCCCCTCGATGCCGTTCATGCAGGCCATCGGCATGGAGAAGGACGAACTGATCCAGGCGCTCGGCGTGTTCTTCACCACCGCGACGCTGGCGCAGGCCTACAACCTCACCGGCGCCGGGCTGATCAACATGTCGATCGCGCTTCCCACCACCATCGCGATGGTCGCCGCGTTCGCCGGCATGTATCTCGGCCAGGCGGTCCGCACGCGCATGGATGCCAACACCTTCCGGCGCTGGTTCCTGATCGCGATGATGTTGCTGGGCTTCTATCTCGCCGGCGAGATGATCATTCGCCTGCACGGGTGAGAACTTCGAAGCCGTCACCCATACAGCGGCGTGCCGGGCACGAAGGCGTCGAACGCCGCCCAGAACTGGGCGCGATAGCGATCCTGCTCCTGCAGGATTTCGTGGCGCGAGCCGGCGATCACCAGGTGTGAGCCCGCCGGCAGGTGATAGGCGAACTCCTCGATCGCCGCCGTGGAAACGATGGTGTCGGCGCTCGCCGCCAGCATCAGGATCGGCTGGCGGATCTTCGACGGATAGTCCACCGCGCGAAAACCCATCATCGCCTTGAAGGCCTCATCTGCCCACGCCACCGTCGGCGACGCGAGACCAAGCGACGAATCTTCCTCGATGATCGCCGCGTTGCGCGCATAGCGCACCGGATCGGACGTGAGCGGGTTGCCTTCGAACGACGCCGCGCCGGTGAGTTCACCGTTGCCACCGGGCACGTAATTGCCGCCCATGCCGGCGAGGCGCAGCGCACGCACCAGAATGCGCGTCGGCAGTCTGGTGGCATAGCCCGGCAGATCGATCATCGGCGCCGACAGCACGATGCGGTCGAACCAGCGCTTGCCGGAGCGCGCGACGCGCAGCATCACCGCGCCGCCCATCGAATGCGCCAGCGCGTAGTAAGGCGGCGGACAATCCGGCAGCACGATCTGTTCGACAAAGGCGGCGACGTCGGTCTCGAAATCGGAGAAGTGGCGGACGTAGCCCTTGTGCGGATCGCTCAGCCGCCGCGAGGAATGGCCCTGCCCGCGCCAGTCGATCATCGCCACCGCGAAACCGCGGTCGCGCAGGTCGCGCACGGTCTCGAAATATTTCTCGATCGATTCGCCGCGCCCGGTGAACACGCACACCGTGCCCTTGCGCCCTGCGGGCGGCGCCCAGCGCGCGAACCGCAATTCAACGCCGTCGCGGGTCTTGATCATGCCGGAGACGACGTCGTCAGGCACCGGATTGGCGGGGATCGAAACGAGGGTCATGGAACGGCGGGACTTGTTGAAATTGGGACGTGACAGGCTGCAAAGAATGGCCGCCGCAACCTCTTGAACGGCAGAGAGCCCTCTCCATATCAGTTTCGTGCAGGCCAGTTAAGGCTGCACGCAGAACGAAAACCCGGCCAGATCCGGCGGGTTGTCTGCTCTTCGCAAAGAGTGGCGCGTTTTCTGCTTTTTATGCAGGTGTTGTGGTTCGTCCGCAGCGGGAAACGTGCTGGTCGCTCAACAGGAGGACTAAGCCAATGCGTACTTTCGATCTCACCCCGTTTTATCGTTCCACCGTCGGTTTCGACCGCCTCTTTTCGCTGCTGGACCAGGCGCCCGGCGAGAGCGCGACGGGCTATCCGCCCTACAACATCGAACGCACCGGCGAGAATAACTTCCGCATCAGCGTTGCCGTCTCGGGCTTCTCGCAGAACGAGATCTCGATCGTCTCCAAGGAAAACACCCTGACGATCAAGGGCGAGAAAGTCGCCAACGAGAACTCGTCCTCGAAATCCGAGGTGCTTTATCGCGGCATCGCCTCGCGCGCCTTCGAGCGCCAGTTCCAGCTCGCCGACTTCGTGCAAGTGAAGAACGCCACGCTTGAGAACGGCCTGCTTCACGTCGATCTCGTCCGCGAGATTCCGGAAGCCAAGAAGCCGCGCAGCATTCCGATCACCGTCGGCGCTTCGCCGGCGATCGAAAGCCAGGACGAGAAAGCCGCGGCCTGATTGATCCGCGCCCTCACCCTGAACATCTCTCCCCCAAGACTTGCGCCCCGGCACTTTCCGGGGCGCTTTTTTATGCGCTCAGAATGACCGCAATCCCTTGGCGGTGACGTACACGCCCTTTTCCTTGTCGAGACGCTCGACCTCATAGGTGATGTCGGTCGCCATCTGCCGGTTCATCTCCTCGCGGATCAGCTTGAGCTTGTCGGCGGGAGCTTTCATGAAATCCAGACCGCCCTCGGCATTGAAAGCCAGATCGTAGTTCAGCTTGGCCGCGCAGCTTGCCGAACGGTCGGTCGATTGCCGGGTGCGCACGGCTTCCACACTGATCTTGGTTTTTTCGCTGTCGAACATGATCGCCGTCTGTCCGCTCTTGATCTGGTTGCGGACGATGTTCTGAAGGGCGTCGATGGTCGCAGGCTCCGAGCAGCCGACCTTTTCCTCGCCGCAGCCGACAAGAAACGCACCGGCCATCGCCAGCGCGGCAAAACGCACGAATGTCATAGAATCAGCCCCTGATTGCAGTCTCGGTAAAAGAGACCACAGTCCTCAGAGACCGGCAAGAATGACGGCGCGGCAAGCCAGCCACGCCATCGAGCGGGTTGCGGTGACGCGTCGCGACGTGCGCGAGCCGGATTAATCCAGCGGCTGCACCGGCGGCAGGTCCTGCGTCGGCTTCAACTCGACCTGCGCAGACTTGGCCTCGACCGGTTTGGCCTCCGGCTTCACCGAGGCTTGGACCGCGCCGACGGTTGCCGGTTCGACAGACGCCGATGCCTGCGTCGCCGTGGTCTCGGCGGGCTTGGTCACGGCGGCGTTGTCTTTTGCCGTCGCGGTCTCGGGCTTCGCAGTATCGACAGCGGGCTTGTCGGTGGCCTTCGCCACTGCCGGTTTTGCGACTGCCGCCTTGGTTACATGACGCGGACGCGGCACCGGCACAGCCGGCGGCGTGCGGCTCGCCATATGCGGAGCCGGCCCACGCAAGCCGCTATACGGCACACCAACCGGCGGACGCGGCGCATAGCGCGGCTCTTCGATGGTCTGGCCGAAGCGGCCGGGACGGCGGCGCACCACGATCTCTTCGCCCCGTCCATAGGCCCGCACGAAGCGCACCACCCGCCCGGTGCGGGCATCGACCATGACCCGGCCATCGTCGCCATTGGGGTCGAGCACCGAAATCGAATAGACCGGTCCATGGCGGCGGGCCGGCCCCATCGGCTCGAAGCCCCGCTCGCGAACCACCGCGAACACCTCGCGCGGCGGCAGCACCTCCACCTCGACCGGCGGCGGGCGGCGCACCGGAACCTCGGCGTAGGTTTCGGTTTCCTCCTCGCGATAGACCACCGCGGGCGGCGGTTCCCCGTAGGATTCCTCGTAAGGCGCCACGGCGATCTCGTCGGCGGCCCTTACGGCCTGCGCATGGACAGCCATACCCGCGAACAGACCGGCCGCAGCCAGCCCGGTTTTCCATACCCATCCGGTGCCCGATACCCTCATCGCATTCTGCTCCTGTCGGCCGCCCGCGATCCTGCGGGCGGGCATGCCCGACCCCGGCGGGAGGGTCGTTTGGGAATTCGGCGAGGCTGGGGCCGCTTGGGGGCGATTTGACCGCAACGAAGCGCCACAATGGGGCATTTCCGGTGCATGAGAGCCCATCGCGGCAGGGACTCATCTTTGCTTGTATGCTAGAAAAAAACTTGGCAATCTCGGGGATAGGACAGTACCATTGTCCCAATTTCCCCGGGGAAACCCGGCACAGCGCTCGGGCGCTGCGCATCGCAGGCTGTTGGTTGGCCGGAAATGGCGGCCACGGAGCTGCATCATTCTAAATGAGGCTCGTTTCGACGAGGAAATTTCTTGGGCAAGCGGCCTGAGCGGACCGCGACCGCCCAAGGTGTGACCAGAGCGGTCCGTCAAAGGTCGTTGCACGACCTTTTCGGGGTTTGAGGAATAGAGGACATATGAGCGGTTCAGGTTTTGAGCGCGGGATGACTGGTGGGCAAATGTCGGCGAATGCCGCAGCGGGCGAACAGGCCCGTGCCCGCGAGCACAGCCGCGAACATAACCGTGAGCACACTCGCGAACACACTTGGCGCCCCGCCGCCGAAGGCCTCTACGATCCGTCGCTGGAAAAGGATTCCTGCGGCGTCGGTTTCATCGCCGACATCAAGGGCCGCAAGTCGCACAAGATCGTCTCCGATGCGCTGAGCATTCTGTGCAATCTGGAACACCGTGGCGCGGTCGGCGCCGATCCGCGCGCCGGCGACGGCGCGGGCATCCTGGTGCAGATCCCGCACGAGTTCTTCGCGCGCAAGGCGAAGGAGCTTGGCTTCACTTTGCCGAAGCCCGGCGACTACGCCGTCGGCGCGCTGTTCCTGCCGCGCGACGCCGCGTGGCGTCAGGTGATCCAGAGCATCATCGCCGACCAGATCAAGGCCGAAGGCCTCAAGCTGCTCGGCTGGCGCGATGTGCCGACCGACAACTCCTCGCTCGGCGTCACCGTGAAACCGACCGAGCCGACGCACATGCAGGTGTTCATCGGCCGCGGCGCGCACATCAAGGACGCCGACGATTTCGAGCGCAAGCTCTACATCCTGCGCAAGTCGATCTCGCAGGCGATCTATGAGCGCCGCGAGCGCGGCCTCTCCGGCTATTACCCGGTGTCGCTGTCGTGCCGCACGGTGGTCTACAAGGGCATGTTCCTCGCCGACCAGCTCGGCAAGTACTATCAGGATCTGCACGAAGCGGACTTTTCGAGTGCGCTCGCCCTCGTCCACCAGCGCTTCTCGACCAACACCTTCCCGGCGTGGTCGCTGGCGCATCCCTACCGCATGATCGCGCACAACGGCGAAATCAACACGCTGCGCGGCAACGTCAACTGGATGGCGGCGCGTCAGGCTTCGGTTTCGTCCGACCTGTTCGGCAAGGACATCAGCCGCCTGTGGCCGATCTCCTATGAGGGCCAGTCGGACACCGCCTGCTTCGACAACGCGCTCGAATTCCTGGTGCAGGGCGGCTACTCGCTGTCGCACGCCATGATGATGCTCGTTCCCGAGGCGTGGGCCGGCAATCCGCTGATGGATGAGGAGCGCCGCGCGTTCTACGAATATCACGCCGCGCTGATGGAGCCTTGGGACGGCCCCGCCGCGCTCGCCTTCACCGACGGCCGCCAGATCGGCGCGACGCTCGACCGCAACGGCCTGCGTCCCGCGCGCTATCTCGTGACCCGCGACGATCGCATCGTCATGGCGTCGGAGATGGGCACCATCAAGATTCCGGAAGACCAGATCGTCACCAAGTGGCGCCTGCAGCCGGGCAAGATGCTGCTGGTCGATCTCGAACAGGGCCGCCTCATTCCCGACGACGAGATCAAGTCGCAGCTCGCCCGCAGCCATCCCTATCGCGAGTGGCTCGACCGCACCCAGATCGTGCTGGAAGACCTGCAGGACGCGCCGGTGCGCGGCCCGCGCTCCAACCTGTCGCTGCTCGACCGCCAGCAGGCGTTCGGCTACACCCAGGAAGACGTCGCCATGCTGATGGCGCCGATGGCCACCATCGGCGAGGAGGCGGCCGGCTCGATGGGCACCGACACGCCGCTGTCGGCGCTGTCGGACCGCTCGAAACTGCTGTTCACCTACTTCAAGCAGAACTTCGCGCAGGTCACCAACCCGCCGATCGATCCGATCCGCGAGGAACTGGTGATGAGCCTCGTCTCGATCATCGGCCCGCGCCCGAACCTGCTCGATCTCGAAGGCATGTCGAACACCAAGCGTCTGGAGGTTCGCCAGCCGATCCTGACCGACGCCGATCTCGAAAAGATCCGTTCGATCTCCGAGGTCGCCGACAATCATTTCCGTTCGTGCACCCTCGACACCACCTTCCACGCCGGTCTTGGCGCGTCGGGCATGGATCAGGTGCTCGACGAACTGTGCGGCCGCGCCGAAGCCGCTGTGCGCGGCGGCGACAACATCATCATCCTGTCCGACCGCGCCACCGGCACCGACCGGATTCCGATCCCGTCGCTGCTCGCCTGCGCCGCCGTGCACCATCACCTGATCCGCACCGGCCTGCGCACCTCGGTCGGCCTCGTGGTCGAGTCGGGCGAGCCGCGCGAAGTGCATCACTTCGCCTGTCTCGCCGGTTACGGCGCCGAAGCCATCAATCCTTATCTCGCGTTCGAGACCATCGTCGCGATGAAGGACAAGCTGCCCGGCGCGCTCGACGACAAGGAAGTCGTCAAGCGCTACATCAAGGCGATCGGCAAGGGCCTGCTCAAGGTCATGTCGAAGATGGGCATCTCGACCTATCAGTCGTATTGCGGCGCGCAGATCTTCGATGCCATCGGCCTCAAGGCCGATTTCGTCGCCAAGTATTTCGCCGGCACCCATACTCGCGTCGAAGGCGTCGGCCTTGTCGAGATCGCCGAGGAAACCGTGCGCCGTCACACCGACGCGTTCGGCGACTCGCCGGTCTACAAGAACGCGCTCGATGCCGGCGGCGAATACGCCTTCCGCACCCGCGGTGAGGATCACGCATGGACCGCAGAATCGGTGGCGGCGCTTCAGCACGCCGTGCGCGGCAACTCGCAGGAGCGCTATCGCGCCTTCGCCAAGACGCTCAACGAGCAGGCCGAGCGCCTGCTGACGCTGCGCGGCCTGTTCCGCATCAAGAGCGCCGAGGACGACAAGCGCAAGGCTGTGCCGCTCGATGAAGTCGAGCCGGCCAAGGATATCGTCAAGCGCTTCGCCACCGGCGCGATGTCGTTCGGTTCGATCTCGCGCGAGGCCCACACCACGCTCGCGATCGCGATGAACCGCATCGGCGGCAAGTCGAACACCGGCGAAGGCGGCGAGGAAGCCGATCGCTTCAAGCCGATGCCGAACGGCGATTCGATGCGCTCGGCGATCAAGCAGGTCGCTTCGGGCCGTTTCGGCGTGACGACGGAATACCTCGTCAACTCCGACATGATGCAGATCAAGATGGCGCAGGGCGCAAAGCCCGGCGAAGGCGGCCAGTTGCCGGGCCACAAGGTCGACGCCACCATCGCCAAGGTGCGTCACTCGACCCCGGGCGTCGGCCTGATCTCGCCGCCGCCGCACCATGACATCTATTCGATCGAAGACCTCGCGCAGCTCATCTACGACCTCAAGAACGTCAATCCCGACGGTCAGGTCTCGGTGAAGCTCGTGTCCGAAATCGGTGTCGGCACCGTCGCCGCCGGCGTCGCCAAGGCGCGCGCCGACCACGTGACGATCTCCGGCTTCGAGGGCGGCACCGGCGCGTCGCCGCTGACCTCGATCAAGCATGCCGGCTCGCCGTGGGAAGTCGGCATCGCCGAAACCCACCAGACGCTGGTGCGCGAGCGGCTGCGCAGCCGCATCACCGTGCAGGTCGACGGCGGCTTCCGCACTGGACGCGACGTCGTCATCGGCGCACTTCTGGGCGCTGATGAATTCGGCTTCGCCACCGCACCGCTGATCGCGGCCGGCTGCATCATGATGCGCAAGTGCCACCTCAACACCTGCCCGGTCGGCGTCGCGACGCAGGACCCGGTGCTGCGCAAGCGCTTCACCGGCCAGCCCGAGCACGTCATCAACTTCTTCTTCTTCGTCGCCGAGGAAGTGCGCGAGATCATGGCCTCGCTGGGCTACCGCAGCTTCGACGAGATGATCGGCCAGAGTCAGATGCTCGACCAGACCCGCCTCGTGGCGCACTGGAAGGCCAAGGGCCTCGACTTCTCCAAGCTGTTCTTCAAGCAGCAGGCGGAGCCGGGCCAGAAGATCTATCACTCCGAGCCGCAGAACCATCACCTCGAGAAGGTTCTCGACCGCACCCTGATCGCCAAGGCGCAGGCTGCGCTCGATCGCGGCGCGCCGGTGAAGATCGACGCGGAGATCAACAACACCGACCGCAGCGCGGGCGCGATGTTGTCGGGCGCGGTGGCCAAGAACTACGGCCACAACGGCCTGCCGCTCGACACCATCCATGTCAGCCTCAAGGGCACCGCCGGTCAGGCCTTCGGCGCCTGGCTCGCGCGGGGCGTCACCTTCGATCTCGAAGGCGAAGGCAACGACTATGTCGGCAAGGGCCTGTCGGGTGGACGCATCGTCGTCCGGCCGCCGAAGAACTCCGGCATCGTTCCTGAAGAGTCGATCATCGTCGGCAACACCGTGCTGTACGGAGCGATCGAAGGCGAAGCCTATCTGCAGGGCGTCGCCGGCGAGCGTTTCGCCGTGCGCAACTCCGGCGCCGTCGCGGTGGTCGAAGGCGCGGGCGATCACTGCTGCGAATACATGACCGGCGGCATCGTCGTCGTGCTCGGCAAGACCGGGCGCAACTTCGCGGCCGGCATGTCGGGCGGCGTGGCTTACGTCCTCGACGAGGACGACACCTTCGCCAAGCGCTGCAACCTCGCGATGGTCGAACTCGAGCCGGTCCTCTCGGAAGAGATGATCAACTCCGAGGCCTACCATCACAAGGGCGACCTCGAAGCTCACGGCCGCGTCGACGTGTTCGCCGATCTGCTCAATGCCGACGTCGAGCGTCTGCACGTGCTGATCTCGCGCCACGCCAAACTGACCGGCTCGAAGCGCGCGGCCGACATCCTTGAGAACTGGAAGACCTATCTGCCCAAGTTCCGCAAGGTGATGCCGGTCGAGTATCGCCGCGCGCTGAAGGAAATGAAATCGCAGGCGGCTTCCGAGCCGCAGATCGCTATCGGCGCATGAGCAGCATGACGAGCTTGGGGCTTTTGGTTTAATGGGCAAGATTACAGGTTTTCTCGAGATCGAGCGTCACGACCGCAAGTACGAGCCGGTCGCGGAGCGCGTGAAGAACTTCAACGAGTTCGTGATTCCGCTCAGCGAAAAGGAAACGCGCGATCAGGCGGCGCGCTGCATGAACTGCGGCATCCCCTATTGTCACGGCACCGGTTCGGTGCAGCCGGGCACGCCCGGCTGTCCGGTCAACAACCAGATCCCGGACTTCAACGACCTCGTTTACAACGGCAACTGGGAAGAAGCGTCGCGCAATCTGCACTCGACCAACAACTTCCCGGAATTCACCGGCCGTATCTGTCCAGCGCCGTGCGAGGCGTCGTGCACGCTGAACATCATCGACAGCCCGGTGACCATCAAGACCATCGAATGCGCCATCGTCGATCGCGCATGGGACAATGGCTGGCTGCCACCGCAGGTCGCCACCAACAAGACCGGCAAGAAGGTCGCCGTCGTCGGCTCCGGCCCTGCGGGCCTCGCCTGCGCGCAGCAACTCGCGCGCGCCGGTCATGAAGTCCATGTCTTCGAGAAGCATGCCAAGGCCGGCGGCCTGCTGCGCTACGGCATTCCCGACTTCAAGATGGAGAAGGGCATCATCGACCGCCGCGTCAAGCAGATGGAAGCCGAAGGCGTGGTGTTCCACACCAACACGCCGGTCGGCGGCACCTCGCCCGACGCGGTCAACCCGCAGGATCTCGCCAAGGCCTACGACGCCGTGGCGCTGACCGGCGGCGCCGAAGCGCCGCGCGATCTGCCGATTCCGGGCCGCGACCTCGACGGCATTCACTACGCGATGGACTTCCTGCCGCAGCAGAACCGCCGCGTCGGCAAGGAATCGCTGAACGGCACGCGCGAAATTCTCGCAACCGGCAAGGACGTCGTCGTGATCGGCGGCGGCGACACCGGCTCCGACTGCATCGGCACCTCGATCCGTCAGGGCGCGACCTCGGTGACACAACTCGAAATCATGCCGGAGCCGCCCGAGCACGAGAACAAGGCGCTGACCTGGCCGAACTGGCCGCTGCGCCTGCGCATCTCGTCGAGCCAGGCGGAAGGCGCCAAGCGCGAATACGCGGTGGTGACCCAGAAGTTCGAAGGCAAGGATGGCAAGGTCGCCGGCCTGCACTGCGCGCAGGTCGATGCGAAATTCCAGCCGATCCCCGGCACCGAATTCCAGATCAAGGCCGAGCTGGTGCTGCTGGCGATGGGCTTCGTCCATCCGGTGCACGAGGGCCTGCTCAAGACGCTCGGCGTCGATCTCGACCAGCGCGGCAACGTGCGCGCCGCGACCACCAACTACCAGACCTCGGTGGCCAAGGTGTTCTCGTCGGGCGACATGCGTCGCGGCCAGTCGCTGGTGGTGTGGGCGATCCGCGAAGGCCGCCAGTGCGCCGCCTCGATCGATCAATTCCTGATGGGTTCAACCGAACTGCCGCGCTGAGCGTTCGCTCTTTCGGATTGTCATGAGGCCGGGCCATTGCCCGGCCTTTTTGACTCGGAGCGCATCACGTTGCGACCGGGTTCGTCTCTATATCTGATTGAGGCGCGATGCCTTCTTCCCCTCTCCCCTCGTGGGAGAGGGTGCCCGAGCGATAGCGAGGCGGGTGAGGGGGCTGGGCCATCTCACGATGCGATGCCCGCCTCAATGACTGCTCCCCCTCACCCGGCTCAATCTCGCTTCGCTCGATTTCGCCACCCTCTCCCACAAGGGGAGAGGGAAAAGGAGACACACAGTCGCTCTCGCTTTCTGCCCCACAAAGAAAAAGCCCCGCCGACAACTCGGGCGAGGCTTCTTCGTATCAATCAATCATCGACGTTAGTCGACGATCTTGACCACGCGACGCGTGCGCGGTTCGACAATCACATGCCGGTCATTGACGATGGCATAGCGATATTCGGGATAACGCTGGATCGGACGCAGCACCACGCGGTCCGGCAACGGACGGCCCACCGCGACTTCCTCGCGCACCACCACCGACGGACCCGGCTCGTCACGCACCGAGTTGAGCACGGCGTTCGGAATCTCCACAGCCGCGCCAACAGCAGCACCCACCGTGCCGCCAACAACCGCGCCGAGCGGGCCGGCTACCGTGCCGCCAGCCGCTGCGCCATCTGCTGCGCCGGTCGCCGTCGTGCTTTGCGCGAAGGCGATGCTCGGCGCGAGAACAAGAGCCGCAGCCGTCATCGCTGTATGAATCTTCATGTCGTCCTCCAACTCTTCAATGAGAGCACGGATAACGACAAAGACGCGATGACGTTCCGCCGCTTTGTCCGCTATCGAACGGAACAAAATGCAGCGCAGGACAAGTTCCTTTGCCATATCGACGGCGACAACAAGGCAGCGCTCGCGAGATTGCGCGGCGTGTCGCGCAAGTCACGGCTCAACGAACGCGGCGATTATGATCTTATTGTCCGAACAGACTGCGGAAGAATGCGCCCGGCCCCGCGAAGGCCGGCGGACGCGGCGGCGCATCGTCATAGGAACGATTGCGCGGGCGTGGCGGTGGACGCGGGCGGTCTTCCGCTTCGATGAAGCCGGAGCTCGCCGGCATCTTGCGCTTCACCTTCGGCGCATCGGGCGACTCGTCGGGCTTCAGGCTCACCACTGTCGGATCACCGGCAGGCGCTTCCTGCTTGCCAACATCGCGGCGCGGCCAGGCGAAATCGTCGGCGCGGCCGGCGGGCGGATCGAGCGCTTCGCCTTTGACCATGGTGCGCGCGGCGAGCGCATCGACGGCCGCAGGCCGCGTGCCGTTGCCGCCGAGCAATTCATCCGAGCGCACCGATGAAGCCACCAGCGGCATCACCGGACCATAGAGCGGACGCGGACCTGCGGCGCCGGGCTTGGTTTCGGCGGGCGGTTCATCGGTCGGCATCGCCATCGGCGACAGGCGCGCCGACAGCACGCGGCGGATTTCGCGCTCGACATAATGCGCGAGCTTGCGCGCGCCGGCCTTGGTGAAGAACACGCCGTCCGCCGAACGCAGGCGGCGAATCTGGCCTTCGAAGTCCGGGCCCTGGGTCAGGAAGCGGCCGTTGTCGTCGACGAAGCCATCCCACACATCGACATAGGTGATGCCGGTCTTGCCCGCGACATCGCGATAGAGCGAGTCGAGGAAGATCATGTCGGAGGTCGACTTGGTGCCGCGGATCGCCGGCAGACCGACCCACAGGATCGGCACGTTCTTGCTCTTCAGAACGCCAACCATCTCCTCGATCTTCCGCGCATAGAGTTCGGTCCAGCGATCGTCGCGGAAATCGGCGACGCCATCAGGCGCGCGGCGGCTCTTCTCCGGCGCGGCGATGGCGAGATCGGGATCCTCCTCGGACGCAACGTCAGTGGACTTGTCGGCGCCCTGCCCGGCATCAGCCTTCTCGTTGTCGGCCTTCGCCGCATCGGCAGGCTTGCCGTCCTTGGCCTCGTTCTTCTTGTCCTCTGCCTTGTCGTCTTTCTTGGCGTCCTTCTTCGCAGCCGCCTTGCCGTCTTTCTTCGCGCCCTTCTTGTCGGCCTTGTCGTCTTTTTCCTTCTTCTCGGCTTCGCGGATCGAGGTGCGATCGTGCAGGCCGAGCATCACGACGATGACGTCGGGCTTCTCGTGCGCGAGAATTTCCTTCGCCGCAGCGGCCCAATCGGACGGCTCGCCTTTCGGCTGATACTTGATGAGACCGGATACGGTCTTGTGCTTGCGGACCACGCCGAGTTCAGGCGTTTCCGACAGCGCGTCTTCAAGACCATAGGCCAGCCAATCGGCCATTGCGTCGCCGAGCACCAGCACGTTGCGCTCGGCCGGCTGCTCGCGCTTGGCCGGCGGCGGGGCATGCGAGAAATCCGTCGGGCGCGGCGCTTCCCGCTCCGGCGGCGCGCGGCCAGGGAACATGTCGCCGAACGGCGAGAAGAAGCCGCGATGCTGCGGCGGTGGACCGCGCAGCGGCCGCTGCTGGGGCGGGCCGCCGAACAGGAAGAACTGCGCCGAGGCCGGAGCGACAATGCCCAATGTCATCATGCCAGCCACGGCCAGCGCGATCAGCGGGCCGCTTTCGGTCAGGATACGTCGCAAAAGGCTGCGGCTGCGCATGCGGATCACAATCGGTGAAAATACCGAGGTAAAATAATAGCAGATTCAGGCCCGAAAGGGGCAGATCGGGCGCCATAAGCAGGCTTCGCCCGGCCGCCGTCAAGGGCGGCCCGGGTCAAAACCGGCGGAAAATCAAAGGCTGAAGCGCTCAGCGACCGCGCAACTGGTTCAGCGCGCTGGACGAAGCAAAGCCATCGGCCGGGGCGCCGATCGAGGCCTGGAACGAGCGCAGCGCCTTGCGGGTTTCGCCGCCAAGCCGGCCATCGGCCTCGCCGCGATAGAAGCCGCGCCGCGCCAACAGTTGCTGCAGCTCGAGCCGCTCGGCGCGGGACAGCACCCGCTCCTGCCGCGGCCAGGCTTGCACGAACGGCGCACCGCCGCGCAGGCGATCGGCGAAATGGCCGATGGCGAGCGCATAGGATTCCGCCGGGTTGTAGCGCAGGATGGCGCGGAAGTTCTGCAGCATCAGGAAGCCCGGACCGTCGGCGCCGGCGGGGGCGAGCAGAAATGCCTTGTCGCTCGGACGTGGAAAGGCCTTGCCGTCGGGACGGCGGACGCCGAGATGCTGCCACTGCGCCAGCGTGTAGGTTTTTGCGCGATCGGCCAGCATGTAGTTGAAGCCCTGCGGCACTGCGACCTCGTAGCCCCAGGTCTCGCCGGCGTGCCAGCCGTCCTTATTGAGCTTGTTGGCAGTGGAAGCGATCAGGTCGGCGACATTGCCGACCGCGTCGCGGCGGCCGTCGCCATCGAAATCGACCGCATAGCGCTTGAACGCTGTCGGCATGAACTGGGTCGGGCCGAACGCGCCGGCCCATGAGCCGACCATTTCATCCGGCGTCAGGTCGCCGCGATTGAGGATCTCCAGCCCGGCAAGGAATTCATCCTTGAAGTATTTCTGGCGGCGGCCGACGCAGGCCAGCGTCGCGGTCGAGCGCAGCACCGGGCGGTCGCCGCCCTGCGTCGAATAATTCGACTCGATGCCCCAGATCGAGGCGATGACGTAGCGATCGACGCCATAGGCGCGCTCCACCGCATCGAACTGCGGCTTGTATTTCGCCAGCACCTCGCGGCCCTTGGCGATGCGGGTGTCGTTCACCAGCACGTCGAGATAATCCCACACCGACTTGGTGAACTCGGGCTGCGCGTCCATGAAGTCCATGATCTTCAGGTCCGGCGTCAGGCCCGCGGTGAAACGGCGGAAGTTGGCCTGCGTGACGCCGCGGCGCGCGGCTTCCGGCCACATCCGCGCGATGCAATTGTCGAAATCGTTGGCGGCGGCGCGGATCGCCTGCGCGGTCATCAGCGGATGGCCGGAGGCGCCGTCCTCGCCGCTCCATTCCTTGGCGGGCGACGCGCCGAGTTGCGCGACGCGGCGCTTCGGCGCGGGCGCCGGATTGGGACGCGGCGCGGGCTGCGGGATCGCGCCGGTGTATTCAGCGAACGACGACATCACCGGGCCACCGCCGGACGAACTCTGCGCGCAGGCCGAGACCGACAGCGCCACCGCGCCCAACATGGTCACCGCTGCGGCCTGGCTGAGCCGGCCGCCGATCATCCCCGACATACGCATGAGAACCCACCCGATACGCAACAAAACCCCGGTCGCTAGGAGGCCGTCTTAAGGTTTCGATGTGCTTAACAAGCGGGCTTTTTTTGGCGACCGAATGGCGCAGGCCGGTGTTCCAGCTTCGATGCTGCTTCTCCCTCCCCCTTGTGGGAAAGGGGAAAAGGACGGGCCGCTTGCACTAGAGTGTCATGCCCGGACTTGATCCGGGCATCCATCCTTCTCGGAAAAGATGGATTGCCGGGTCAAGCCCGGCAATGACAGATCAAGACAAGCATTGGCGATCATACATCCGCCTTTGTTCCCGGCTGCAAACAGGCTACGAGGGAACCATTGCTGTTCCCGAAAGCTTAGTGACCGCCCGCCCTTTGATCCTCACCAATCCCAAAGAGCCTCATGAAAATCCGCAAAGCTGTGTTCCCCGTCGCCGGTCTCGGCACCCGCTTCCTGCCCGCCACCAAGGCGATGCCGAAAGAGATGCTCACCGTGGTCGATCGCCCGCTGATCCAGCACGTGGTGGACGAGGCGCTGGAAGCCGGGATCGAGCACCTGGTGTTCGTCACCGGCCGCAACAAGGGCGTGATCGAGGATCACTTCGACCGCCCCTATGAGCTGGAAGACACGCTGAAAGAGCGCAACAAGCTGAAGGAAATGGACATCCTCGAGCGCGACCAGCCGGAAGCGGGCGCGACCTCGTTCACCCGCCAGCAGGCGCCGCTCGGCCTCGGCCACGCGGTGTGGTGCGCGCGCGACATCGTCGGCGACGAGCCGTTCGCGGTGCTGCTGCCCGACGTCTTGGTCAAGCACAAGCCGAGCGGCCTCAAGCAGATGATCGACGCCGCGAACGCGGCGGGCGCGCAGAAGGCCAACATCATCGCAGTCGAAGAAGTGCCGATGGACCAGGTCCACATGTACGGCGTGGTCGGCGTCGGCAAGACCAAGGGCGATCTGTTCGAACTCGACGGTATGGTCGAGAAGCCGAAGAAGGAAGTGGCGCCGTCGAACCTGTCGATCACCGGGCGCTACATCCTGCAGCCGGAAATCTTCAAGGTGCTGGAAACGCAGGAGCGCGGCGCCGGCGGCGAAATCCAGCTCACCGACGCGATGCTCGGCCTTGCCAAGAAGCAGCCGTTCTACGGCTTCAAGTTCAAGGGCAAGAGCTACGACTGCGGCTCGAAGTCCGGCTTCCTCGCCGCCAACATCGCCTACGCCATGGACCGCGACGATTTGCGCGACGGCCTGCGCGAGGAAATGAAGAAGTACGTGAAGTAAAACGCGCTCGTCCCCTCTCCCCTTGTGGGAGCCATAGAAGCCAACTCCTTGCACATAGTCATCACCGGGCTTGTCCCGGTGATCCACGTCTTGTTCTCAGCGAAAAACGTGGATGGCCGGAACAAGTTCGGCCATGACGGTCTCTTTACTTATCCCTCCCCCTTGTGGGGAGGGTGGCGCATCGTGAGCAAAGCGAGCGATGCGACGGGTGGGGGAAGTCACCCCCACCCCGGTTTCGCTTCGCTCACCCGACCCTCCCCGCAAGGGGATGAAAGTGACAGCGCTTCGCGACAAACGATCAATGCGTCAGTGCGTGCTGCACCTCGCGCAGCACATCGAGCGGCACCCACGGCTTGACCATGAAGGTGGTGCCGTCCGGCAGGCGGCGCACGCGCGGCGCGCCGGAGGTGACGACGATACGCAGACCGGGAAAGCGCTCGCGCGCCTGATGCGCAAGCTCGATGCCGTCGATATCGCCGGCGAGTTCGACCTCGGTGAAAATCATCGTCAGATGCGAACCGATCCGGTCGATCGCCTCCAACGCGGCCTCGGCGCTGTCGCACTGAACCACGCGCAGATCGCTTTCCTCGAGCAGCACGCTGACCAGCGTGCGCTGCCTCACATCATCTTCGACGACAAGGGCGGTCGGTGGCTCTCCCATCGGAACCTCCATTGTTGCGCAGCCTGTAAGAAAGACTAATGCACGCAGGCAGCAACGGTTTCATCGAAACCGGCGCGATGTGGCGGCAAATGCGGATGCGGGAGAGATCAGGCGAAGCGCATACGCAGGGAACGGGTTAGATCAAACGCGTACCGATGCGTTGGTGCCGCAGCCAGAAACCGGCAAAAGAAGCTGCGTCCATCATCCCCGTTACGGCCGGTTGTCACCCGGCGCATGCGAGAAGGTAACGCTGGAGGGAGGGATGGGTTCGCGTTAAATCCTGCGCGCTGCTGTTGCATTCTCGCCGGCAGATTGCGCGCCGGCTTCGTACCAGCCTTGCGTCAACTGAACGAGCCGGACAACCGACAGCATCACTGGAACCTCGACCAGCACGCCCACGACCGTGGCGAGTGCGGCACCGGAATTGAGACCGAACAGGCTGATGGCGGCCGCAACGGCCAGCTCGAAGAAATTGCTGGCCCCAATCAACGCGGCCGGTCCGGCAACGCACCACGCGACGCCGAGCCTCCGACTGAGAAGATAGGCAATTCCCGCGTTCAGGTAGACCTGAATCAGGATCGGCACCGCCAACAGGGCGATAACAAGCGGTTGGGCGAGAATTTGATCGCCCTGAAATCCAAACAAAAGAACCAGAGTCGCGAGCAACGCCACCAGTGAAACTGGCTGAAGCCAGCGCAACACGCGATCGAATACGTCCCGTCCGCCGGCGAGCAGCATGCGCCTCGCGCACTGAGCGATCACCACCGGGACAACGATGTAGAGCAAGACGGACAGAAGAAGCGTCGCCCACGGCACGGTAATCGACGCCACCCCGAGAAGAAGACCAACCAGCGGCGCGAACAGGAACACCATCAGCACATCGTTGAGCGCGACCTGACTGAGAGTGTAGTGCGGCTCGCCGTCGCACAGGTTCGACCACACGAACACCATCGCCGTGCATGGCGCGGCAGCAAGCAGGATCAACCCGGCGATATAGGACGATATCTGTGCCGCCGGCAGCAACGGCGCAAAGATGTGGCCGATGAACACCGTTCCGAGCAGCGCCATCGAGAACGGCTTCACGGCCCAGTTGACGAGGAGCGTGACGCCGATGCCGCGCCAGTGCTCGCGCACGCCGCCGAGCGCGGCAAAATCGATCTTGAGCAGCATCGGGATGATCATCAGCCAGATCAGAACCGCGACGGGAAGATTGACCCGCGCCACCTCAAGTTCCGCCACCGCTGCAAACGCGCCCGGCATGACATGCCCAAGAGCCACACCGGCGAGGATGCACAGCGCCACCCACAGCGACAGATAGCGCTCGAACGCGCCCATTACGCGACGCTCTTGGGAGGCGTCGTCGCGCCCTCGCCGCGGCCGATTTCGCGCAGCTTGGTGCCCAGTGACAACTTGTCGATGCTGGCTAGCGGCAGGCTGGTGAACAGCGAGATGCGATTTTTCAGATGCTGGAACGCCGCAACGAACGCCGCTTCTTTCTCAAGATCCGTGCCAATGACAGCCGCGGGATCTTCAATTCCCCAATGCGCGGTCATCGGCTGGCCCGGCCAGATCGGGCACGTCTCGCCCGCGGCGTTGTCGCAAACGGTGAAAACGAAATCCATCACCGGCGCGTCCGCGGCGGCAAACTCGATCCAGCTTTTCGAGCGCATGTCGTTCGCCGGGTAACCGAAACTTTCAAGCGCCCGGAGCGCAAAGGGATTGACCTGTCCCTTCGGCTGGCTGCCCGCGGAGAACGCGCGAAAGCGTCCGGCATCGTCCTTGCGCAGGATGGATTCGGCCAGAATCGAACGGGCCGAATTGCCAGTGCAAAGAAACAGGACGTTGTAGATATGATCCGGCATCGGTCGTGTTCCTACGGGCAACATGCCGAGGTCGCAGCGGCAGGCTTGGCATCCGGAACCGCGCACGCACTCGCCTTGTCGTGCGCGACGCGCGCAACGCGCTCGCCGGTGCCATCGCCGTAATTCGTGCTTTCGCCGGTGGTCAGGAACGTCTCCCACGAAATGCCCGCGGGATCGTCGATCCACGACTTCTCGGACTTGGCGTAACAGCACGCGGTCTGGCCCTGCTCGATGATATTGCCGCCGGCGCTGCGCAGGCGCGCATAGACTTCGTTCAGTTCGTCGGAATTTTCGACCTGGATACCAAGATGATCGAGACCGGGCTCGCGGCCGCGCGTCGAGATCGCGAAATTGACGCGCGGATCGTCGAGCATCCACTTCGCATAGTCAGGCTTCACCACCGAGGGCTGCGCCGCGAACAGCGCGGAATAAAAACCGATCGATTTGGACAGATCGGCGACGGCGACGTGAACATGCAAACGTTTCATGGCAACACTCCTTGTCAGGCAGGAACCTTGTCGCGCTTGCCGCGCGCCGGCTTGCAAGCCACGGCAGGCGCGCAAACCTGCGCCCCGCCGCAGCAATTCTCGGTGAGATAAGCGATCAGCCCGTTCATGGTGTCGAACTGCGCCGCGTAGATCATCGAGCGGCCGTCGCGCCTCACGGTGACGAGGCCCGCTTCACGTAAACGATCGAGATGGAAGGTGAGCGTGTTGGGCGGCAGGCCCAGCGCCGCGGCGATTTCGCCGGCCGGCCTTCCCTCCGGGCCCGCCTGCACCAGCAGACGATAGGCATCGAGCCGGTTTTCCTGCGACAGCGCGGCCAGCGCCGCGAGAATCTGGGACTTTTTCATATTTCAATGATTATGGAAATGTTTGCCGGAGCGCAAGCATTATTTCAATGATCGTTGAAATAACCTCGACCATCTTGACGAAATCAATTTATAAGATTATATTCCTATCACCTCATCCGCGAGGGGACGTCTCCGGAGGCGTTCGCGAGGCGGGATGAGGTGGCGGCGCCTGCGCGCAGCGGTTTCGCACCCGCTACGTCCGGGAGGCTTGGGGTCACCGTCCGGGCCAACTACGTGGCTCTGCCGCACTGACGGCTGGACGAGGCCAGGACGAACGCGGGCGAAAGCCCGCCGGATCAGGGACGCTACGGCGCCCGTCCTGTCCCGGAAGCACGGTCCCCTCGCCCCAAATCGCCGCGATGGAGCGCCGCAAGGCGATGCGCTTCCTCCTTCGCACGGGGAAGCGAGACAACGACATTTGCGCCTTGCGGCGCTCCGTCTCCCCTCACGCGCCGGGGAGATGTTTTCGGTAAAGCCTCGGGCGCACGCGCCGCGAGGACGATGCGGCGTGATTTTTTTCTCGCGATGATTTCAGAACCCGCGCGCGCTGTTGACAATTGAAGACGAAAACGCGCGACAACATTCGATGTCGTCCCCGCGAACGCGGGGACCCATAAACACCGCATTGTCTGCTGAAACGAAAAACGCAGTTGTCGGCAAAGCAGCCGCAATCAGGGAGTCTGGATCCCCGCCTTGGCGGGGACGACGTGGAGTAGCAAGGCGCGCCGCATGTCATCCCTCCCCCTTGTGGGGAGGGTCGGCGAACAAAGTGAGCCGGGGTGGGGGTGCATCACGACAAGGTCTCGCGATCAATCACCCCCACCCGACGCATTGTTCGCTGCGCTCTCAATGCGCCACCCTCCCCACAAGGGGGAGGGAAAGGAAGCACTCACACCGCATCGCCCGATCCAAGATAAGCTGCACGCGCAAAAGCAGAAACAAACCTCAGCGCTGCACGCGGATGCCGAGCATGACGACGGTGGCGTTCGAACTCGCGCCGGGCACCGAGCTTTCCAGCCAGTCGTGGCGGATGCTGCCCTTAATGTGGAAAGTGCGGCTCAGCTTGTAGACGAGATTGGCTTGCGCGAAGTAGCGCTTGTCGGAGCGCGCCTCGTCGTAATCGGTGGTGCCGAAACCGACGCTGCCGGTGGCGATCAGCCAGCGGCGGAAAGCGTGCTCCACCGTCAGCGAATAATCGCGCGACTGCGAGCCGGAGACGCCGGCCAGCGTGGTCTCGTCGATCGACGAGGTGGCATTGAGGCGCACGGTGGTCAGTCCCGTCGCGGTCCACACCAGCGAGGCGCTGGTGAGCAGGCCCTCGAGGCGGTTGAGGCGCGGGTCCTCGTAATTGCGCATGGCATAGCCGACGGCGACCTCGCCGGTCAGCAGCCGCGAGAATTCGAAGGTGGTGCCAGCCTTGGCGTAACCACCTGTGGAGTTGCGGCGATAGCCGGAGCGATCGAATTCGGTCTCGTGCACGCGCTTGTCGGCCTCGACCTCGGCGAACGGCTTCAGCCCCGGCATCAGATCGTAGCTCACGCGCGCGATGCCGCCATACTGATCGTAGTTGCGGTCGGCATTGGAGGTCGCGGTGCCATCGGTGAGGTGCGAATACTGATAGGTGGTGTGATCGGCGGTGGCGGCGAGCGACACCTGCAGGCGGTTGAAATCGTGCTCGATGCCGGCGGTGGCGCCGGTGGTGAAGGCAAGCGGATATTTGGTGAGACCGGCCTGGATGTTCGGGCTGCCGGGATTGTCGGTGGCGATGCGCAGCCGCAGTTCGGAATTGATCCGCGTGTCGCGTGCTACGTCGATGCGCCCGGCGATCCTGCCGGTGAAGTCGGGGCGGTCGATGTTGGTCGGCACCGACGACACGCCGTTGTCAGACGGAAACGTGGTGCCGTAGCCGGTGAACGAGCCGCGCAGATCGGCGATCAGCGAGTGGCGGCTCCATTGCGAGGCGATCAGCAATTCAGGCGAGATCATCCAGAACGGCGACGCCTTCGGCGTATCGAGCCGCCCCGGGTTGGTATCGTAGCCGCCCATCACCTCGACCGCCGCTTTGGTCAGGAACGCGCCGGTGCGGATGCCGACATTGCCGAACGAATCCTCGTCCACCCTCAGCGGGCGGCGGCGCGGCTGGCCTTCGGCGATGCCCGCAACCGATGCGGAGACCGGCGGGCGGCGCGAGCCGCGCAGCGGCGTGTCGGGCGGGATCGGTGAGCCGCCCGAACTGACGGTCCTCGGCCTTGGCGTGCCGGGATAAGGTTTTGGGCGGGTGCGCTTGCGGTTGAGCGAGTCGTAGCCGGAGTCCGACGCGCCGGAAGCCGCTGGGATATCCCAGGTCGGGATCTGCGCGATGCGCGACGGCGCGGCTGCGCCCCGCAGCGGAGTGACGGTCGAGCTGTCAGTACTGTCGGTCGCGGTGTTGTCCGCCGTCCGCCGCAGCGCCGACTGGTCCGGCCGGGCGAAGCCGCCGCGGGTCGGATTGAGCATGTCGGTGAGCGATTGCGCGGCAGCCGGCGTGGCGATCAGGGCGAGACACGCAGCCGCCCACGCCGTCCGCACGCGCGCTGGCAGCGCACGGCGGCCGCGGATACGCGACCGGAGGGGCTTCCGCCCAGACCACACTCTCAACCACCCTTTCAGGCCGACCGAAAACCGCAGCAAACTGAGATGCTTGCGGCACGGCACGCCGCCCCCGGCGCAGGGCGCACAGGGTTAATCGAGTTAAAACAATTATGGTTAATGAGCGGTTGAAGGCGCCCCGGCCGCTTCGCCTTATGTGATTGAACGTGCTAAGGGAAAGCCCCAACGGTAGGCTGCCTTCGATGGCGCCGAAGCCCCTGAAAGCTGCACGACATGGCCCCGAAAACGGCCCCCACGACATCGCGGACAGCGACCCCGTCCGCGCCGGTTGAAACGCCCCCGGCGATCGCCTCGGCGCTGCGCACCCTCGACACCGAGGCGGGCGGCATCACCGCCCTTACCGATGCGCTGCAGAACGGTCTCGGCGCGCCGTTCGTTGCCGCCATCGACCTTATCCTCGGTGCCAAGGGGCGTGTTATCGTCACCGGCCTTGGCAAGTCCGGCCACATCGGCCGCAAGATCGCGGCCACCCTCGCCTCCACCGGCACCCCCGCCTTCTTCGTTCATGCCGCCGAGGCGAGCCATGGCGACCTCGGCATGATCACTCCTGACGATGTGATCATCGCACTGTCGTGGTCGGGCGAGACCGCCGAACTGAAGAACCTGATCAACTACTCGCGGCGCTTCCGCATCGGCCTGATCGGCATCACCTCGGAAGCTGATTCAACGCTCGGCGCCGCCTCCGATGTCGCGCTGACCCTGCCGAAAGCGCGCGAGGCCTGCCCGCACAATCTTGCGCCGACCACTTCGTCGCTGATGCAACTCGCGCTCGGCGATGCGCTCGCTGTCGCATTGCTTGAAGGCCGCGGCTTCACCGCCCTCGACTTCGGCGTGCTGCATCCCTCCGGCAAGCTCGGCGCGATGCTGAAATTCGTGCGTGACCTGATGCATCGCGACAACGCCATTCCGCTCAAGCCGCTTGGCACGCGGATGTCGGATGCGCTGGTGGAAATGACCTCAAAGGGCTTCGGCTGCGTCGGCATCGTCGATGCCGGCGGCGTGCTCATGGGCATCGTCACCGACGGCGATTTGCGCCGTCACATGCGGCCGGACCTGATGACCGCGACGGTCGACGAGGTGATGACGCGGAATCCGAAAACCATCGGCCCCGATCTTTTGGCGAGCGAGGCGCTGGAAATCCTCAACTCGTCAAAAATCACCGCGCTGATCGTCACCGACGACCGGGTCCCGGTCGGCATCGTCCACCTGCACGACATCCTGCGCGCGGGCGTCGCATAAAGCGCTCTCTCAGTTTTTCGGAAACCGCGCGGCTGTCGGCTCGAACGGCAGATCGAGCCCGTTCGCAATGTATGCGACAGTTCGATAAAAGCCGCAGAGCTGCATGACTTCGAGAATCTGCGCACCGTCGAAATGGCCGGCAAGCGCGGCGAATTCCTGATCGCTCAAGGTCGCGCGGTGGTGAAGCGCATCGACCGCTGCGATCAGCGCCTGCTCGCTTTTCGGCCAGCAGGACGCCTCGGCTGATTCAAGCACCGTCGCCCTCACCTGTTCATCGGTGAGCTTCGCCGCTGCTGCAAAGATCGCGACGTGCACGCCCCACTCGTATTCGCAGCCCGTCAGCGCGCAGGTCCGATTGATGACGATTTCGCGCTGGCGCAGCGATAGCGGCCCCCGATCGAGCAGGCTGGCGCCACGGAATTTCGTCCACGCCCGCGTCGACGTCGCGATCGTTCGAAACAGCACCAGCGGCGAAGCACCCGGCGGCATGATCCGGTCGAAATCGGCCTGGACGTCGGCCGGATATGGCGGGTTCACCGCCTCGATTCGTGACATGACAGATCTCCGATGCTACAATAAATGTAGCGCTGCTACATTTATTGTAGCAAGCAAATCCTTTGGAAAGGAAAACGTGACAAAAGCAGGATCGAGATCATCAAGAACGGAAAAGCCGGTGCGCGGCTCGCAGTCGGGGCGACCAATTATGGCGCTGCTCGACTTGCTCGGCCGGCGCTGGACTCTGCGGATTGTCTGGGAGTTGCGCGACCGTGCACTGACGTCACGCGAACTGCGCGCCGCTTGCGACGACGCATCGCCCACCATCATCCAGCAACGGATGACCGACCTGCGCGACGCCGGCCTGGTGGAAAAAGGCGCGGAAGGCGGCTATCGCCTGACGGCGAGCGGACACGAACTGTTCGAACTGTTCATGCCGCTCAATCATTTCGCAGACCGGTGGAGCAGGCGCCGGAAGAGCGCTTGAGCGTTATACCGGCCCGACCCGCAGGCTTGCGCCATCGGCCTGCACCACCTTGACCTTGCTGCCTGCCGGCGCATCGGCGCCCGACACCCGCCACACCGTGTCGTCGATCCGGATCGTGCCGATGCCATCGACGATCGGTTTGTCGAGCGTGAACTCGCGGCCGACCAGCCCCGCTGCGCGGCGATTGAGAAACGGGCTGTCGGTCGGCGCCGCGTTACGTCGCGCGAAATGACGCCACAGCGGCACCATCGCCACAGCCAGCACCGCGAACACCAGCAACTGGCTCTGCCATGTCGATTGAATGAAGAACGACAGCACACCGACGATCAGCGCGGCGAGACCGAGCCAGAACATGAAGACGCCCGGCGCGAACGTCTCGATGCCCATCAGAACAACGGCGAGGATCAGCCAATTCCAGGTCCCGAGCTTGACAACAATATCCATCATGATCGGAGCACTCAGGTGGTGCGGTTCGGCGGCGTGCCGGCATTGGGCACGGTCGCGGGACGGCGCGCCGTGGCAGCGGCAGAGGTCGCGCTGTCACCGAACGTCGCCTTGGCCAGTTCACCAATGCCGCCGAGCGACGCCAGCATGCTGCTCGCCTCGATCGGCAGCATGATCACCTTCTGATTGGGCGACTCCGCGAGTAGCCCAAACGCCTTGATGTATTTGTCGGCGATGAAGTAGTTCAGTGACGCGATATCGCCCTTGGCGATTGCCTCGCTGACCATCTGGGTTGCCTTGGCTTCAGCCTCCGCAGAACGCTCGCGCGCTTCGGCATCGCGGAACGCGGCTTCGCGGCGGCCCTCGGCCTGCAGGATCTGCGACTGCTTGGCGCCCTCGGCGCGAAGAATTTCCGATTGGCGCTGACCTTCGGCTTGCAGGATTTCCGCGCGCTTGACGCGCTCTGCCTTCATCTGACGGCCCATCGCCTCGACCAGATCGTGCGGCGGCACGATGTCCTTGATCTCGATGCGGTTGACCTTGACGCCCCACGGCGAGACCGCGGCATCGACTACGCGCAGCAGCCGCTCGTTGATCTCATCACGATGCGACAGCACCTGATCGAGGTCCATCGCACCCATCACCGAACGGATGTTGGTCATGGTCAGCGTCACGATCGCCTGATTGAGATTGGCGACCTCGTAGCTTGCCCGCGCCGCGTCGAACACCTGATAGAAGGTGACGCCGTCCACCGTGACGGTGGCGTTGTCCTTGGTGATCACTTCCTGCTGCGGAATGTCGATCACCTGCTCCATCATGTTCACCTTGCGGCCGATGCGGTCGAAATAGGGAATGATGAGATTGAGGCCGGGCTCCAGCGTGCGGGTGTATTTTCCGAACCGCTCGACGGTCCAGTCATAACCTTGCGCCACCGTCTTGACGCCAGCGAACAGGGTGAAAACGACCAGCAGCAAAAAAGCGATGACGAAAATATCAAAACCGGACATGAGCCCTCCAGAACAAATGCTCAAACGCAGGCTGCGCGATTACGCGCCCGCAGTCTACCATTGTCTGCCGAGAGACCATGCAGGTTCACGGTGTCGCGGGCGATAAATTTTCGTCGACAGCCCTGCGGCACCGCGTGCAGCGATCAGAACCGCTCTAGATCCAGCCCTGCAATTCGCGCAGCACCAGCTGGCGGATCACGTCCATGCCGCCATCGCTATCGTTGAGGCTCGGGATGAAGGAAAACTGCTCGCCGCCGGCGCGGCGGAAGATTTCGGCGTTTTCCTGCGCGATTTCCTCGAGCGTTTCGAGGCAATCCGCCGAAAAACCGGGGGTGATGACGGCAATCCGCTTCACGCCCTCCTTGGCCAGCCGCTCCATGGTCTTGTCGGTATAAGGCTGCAGCCAGGGATCGTAACCGAAACGCGACTGGAAGGTCAGGATCAGGCGGTTGTCGTCGAGATTGAGACGCTTGCGCAGCGCATCGACGGTCGCAACGCAATGCGACTGGTAGGGATCACCCTTGTCGACGTACTTCTGCGGCATGCCGTGAAAAGAGGCGACGATGACATCGGGCGTGAACGGCAGGCTGGCGAGTTGCGTTTCCACCGAACTGGCCAGTGCCTCGATATAGGTCTGTTCGACATAATAGGGCGGCGTGAAGCGCACGGTGGGCTGCGCGCGCATCCCGAGCAGCACTTCGCCGACCTTGTCGAACACCGTCGCCGTGGTCGCGGCGGAATATTGCGGATAGAGCGGCACCACCAGAATCCGGTCGCAGCCCTTGGCCATCAGCGAGTCGAAGCCTGCCTTGATCGAGGGATTGCCGTAGCGCATCGCCCAGTCCACCTCGACGTGATCGTGATCGGCGATGGCGGCGGCGAGCTTGTCGGACTGCGCGCGGGTGATGGTCTTCAGCGGCGACTCGTTCTGCTCGTTGTTCCAGATCTTCAGGTAGTCCTTGGCCTTCTTGGCAGGACGAACGCGCAGAATGATGCCGTTCAGCACCAGCTTCCAGACCAGGCCCTGATCCTCGATCACCCGCGGGTCGGACAGGAATTCCTTGAGATAAACCCGCAGGCCGCTGGCGTCCGCCGTATCGGGCGTGCCGAGATTGACCAGCAGCACGCCGACGCGTCCCTGTGCGGCGGCATCTTGTAGCGTATCGGATGAAGTGGTGTCGGTCATGAACTCGATCTTAGCAGGAACGGCGCGTGGACGCGCAGCCTGTCAAAAGCACGTCACGCGCTCGGCGGCAATATAGCCAAGCAACAATCCAGCGCCGAACAGCAGCACGAGGGCGGCAGCGCCGAACTCGATGCCGCGCATCACCACCGCGCCGCCGCCGTCACGACTGCCAGCGAAACGCTGCGCCACTCCCTTGGCCGACACCGCGACAATCGCAATCGCCGCGACGGTGATCGCGGTGCCAAGCCCCATCACCAGCGTCGCCGCGACGCCGGCCCAGAACAGGCCCTGCGCAAGTGCAAACACCAGCACGAGGATGGCGCCCGAACACGGCCGGATGCCGACCGTCAGCACCGCGCTCAAGCCCCGCGCCCATCCGCCGGGACCGGCGAGTTCGCTCGGCTGCGGACCATGGGAATGGCCGCAATGCTCATCGTGAACGTGAGCATGATCGTCGTGGCTGTGATGATGCGCGTGGCGATGATGGCCATGGTCGTCATGCGCCGCGTGAGCATGGGCATGGGCATGGGCATGGGCATGATGATCTGGGCCTGCCGCCAAGGCCGGCACCAGCGACGGCGTGTTTTCTTCACGCCATGCCTTCAGCGCACGCAGCAGGCCACCACCCTTGCTCCACACCAGCCGCGCGCCGAAAGCGGCGATCAGGCCATAGCTCGCGATCTCGATCACCCGTTCGGCGCTGCACATCGACCGTGCCGTCGCGTTGAGGAGCAACGCGCCGACACCGACAATCGCGATGGCGACCAGCGCCTGCACCAGCGCCGACGCAAACGACAGCGCAATGCCGCGGCGGGCCGTCTCTTCGTTGGCAACGAGATACGACGAGATCACCATCTTGCCGTGCCCCGGCCCCGCGGCATGAAAGATGCCGTAAGCAAACGAGATGGCGAGCAGCGACCACACCGCCGATCCATCGGCTTTCGCCGCGCGGATCGTCGAGGAAATCTGCCGGTAGAATTCCGACTGCTTGGCGAGCAGCCAGCCGATGATGCCGCCGGAGGCTTCTGCGCCACCCGCTACGGGACGCGGCGCGCCGAACGGATTCTGCGCGTGCGCCACATTAACGAGACAATCAAGCGCGCCAACGGTCGCAAGCAGCACGACGCCGATCGCCGCAACGCGCGCGACCGTCCACCGGGAACACATCATCAGGGGCATTCCACGCTGATCTTGTTGGCGAACATCGCCCCATAGTTGGAGTTGTCGCCGTTGAGGAATGATGCCTCGTCAAGCGGCTTCATCTGGGTGCTGTCCGTCGGGCGGACGAAGCTCATCTTGCAGTTCGCCGGTGCGCCGACCAGCTTGATTGGATCCTTGTCGGCCATTTTGAAATCGATGAAGTAGGACGGATCGAACACCTCGACCGCCAATTGCTGTGCCTTGAACGGTGTCTTGAACGGCAGCGTAAAGTGCAGGGTCAGCACCGAATCCTTGTAATCGAGATAGTAATCGACCGGATCGCCGAATTTCTCTTTCTTCTGGCTGCCTACTGCCCCCGTCTTGGCGAAGGTGAAGAACGCGTATTCCTTCAACGACTCCACGTTGGTTTGCGCCAACGCGGTGAGCTCTTCCCGGGTGAATGTGCCCGGCGTTTTGCTCGGCAATCCCTGCACCGCATAGGCCGAGAACATGTCATCGAAGGTCCATGCATGCCGCACGCCCGTGATCGTGCCGTCAGGTGCATAAACCAGTTCGCTCACCGCGGTGATCCAGACATGTGGATGCGCCTCGGCACGGCTGCCGCCGAACAGCACCGCTGCGATCAGCGCGAGGCCGCAAAACAGGCGATCGATTCTGGGTATCATCACATCACGGCTCCTTATGCAGCCTCGGATTCATCGAGCAGGCCGCGCCCACGCAGCAGCGCTTCCGGCTGTGGCTTGCGGCCGCGGAAGGCGATGTAGGCCTCTTCGGGATCACGCGAGCCACCCGATGAATAGATGTCATCATGCAGGCGTTTGGCGGTTGCGGGATCGAAGATGTCGCCGGCTTCCTCGAAAGCGCCGAACGCGTCGGCGTCCATCACCTCGGACCACATGTAGCTGTAGTAGCCCGCCGCATAGTGGTCGCCGGAGAAGATGTGGCCGAACTGCTGAGGCCGGTGACGCAGCGCAATCTCGGCCGGCATGCCGATTTTTTCCAGCTCGCGCTGCTCGAAGGCACGAACGTCAGCGATACTCGCCGCCGGCTGGCTGTGAAATTCCATGTCGATCAGCGCCGACGACACGAACTCGACCGTGGCAAAGCCCTGGTTGAACTTGCGCGCGGCGAGGAAGCGCTTGAGCAGATCGTCGGGCAGCGGTTCGCCGGTCTGATAATGGCGGGCGAACTTGCGCAGCACCTCGGGGCGCTCCTGCCAATGCTCGTAAAGCTGCGAGGGCAACTCGACGAAATCGGTGAACACGCTGGTGCCCGACAGCGACGGATAGGTCACGTTGGACAGCATGCCGTGCAACGCGTGGCCAAATTCGTGGAACAGCGTCCGCGCATCGTCAGGCGAGAGCAGCGCCGGTGCGCCGTTCGCACCCTTGGAGAAATTCATGATGTTGAGGATCAGCGGGTAGACCTCACCATCCATCCGCTCCTGATCGCGCAGCGACGTCATCCAGGCGCCGGAGCGCTTCGAAGCGCGAGCGAAGTAGTCGCCATAGAACAGCGCCTTGTGGCGACCGGCCGAGTCCTTCACCTCCCAGACGCGCACATCCGGGTGCCAGACCGGAATGTCGTTGCGCTCGTGGAACGCCAGGCCGAACAGGCGATGCGCCACCTCGAAGGCCGCGGCGATCATGCCATCCAACGAGAGATAGGGTTTGATCGCAGCATCATCGAAATTGGCGCGGCGCTGGCGCAGCTTCTCGGCGTAATAGCGCCAGTCCCAGGCCGCAAGCTTGAAGTTGCCGCCCTCTTCCGCGATCAGTGCCTGCAACGCGTCACGATCGGCCATCGCCTTGGCGCGCGCCGGTTTCCAGACCCGCTCCAGGAGGCCACGCACCGCTTCGGGCGTCTTGGCCATCGAGTCTTCGAGGCTGTACGCGGCATAGGTCGGATAGCCGAGCAGCTTCGCCGCTTCCTCGCGCAGCTTGAGAATCTCAAGAATGGTCGCGCTGTTGTCGTTGGCATTCCGGTTGTCGCCCCGCGCAGTGAAGGCCTTGAAGACCTTTTCGCGCAGGTCACGGCGGGGCGAGCTTTGCAGGAACGGCTCGACCGACGAACGCGACAGCGTCACCACCATCTTGCCCGGCATGCTGCGCTCCTCGGCAGCGGCCTTGGCGCCTGCGACGAAACTGTCCGACAGACCATCGAGGTCACTCTCGCCGAGTTCAAGGGTCCAGTCCTGCTCGTCAGCGAGCAGATGGTGGCTGAAAGTGGTGTCGAGCTGGGCCTGCTGCTCGTTGATCTCCGCCATCCGGGCCTTGGCGGCGACGTCGAGCCCCGCGCCGGAGCGGTGGAAATCGGTCCAGATCCGCTCCAGCAGCCGGGCCTGCTCCGGCGTCAGGCCGAGACTGGCGGCATTGTCGCGCAGGGCGGTGATGCGACCGAACAGCGCGGCGTCCATCATGATGGGATTCCAGTGCCGCGCCTCCTGCAAGGCGACATCGCTCTCGATCTCGAGCAATTCGGGGTTCGAGTGCGCTGAGACCAGGTTCGAGAATACCGCCGACACCCGCGTCAGCAGGGCTCCAGCGCGCTCCAGCGCTGCGATGGTGTTCTCAAAGGTCGGCGCTGCCGAATTGTCCCGGATCGCCGCGATTTCGGCGGCGTGGTCGGCAAACGCCTGCTCATAGGCAGGGGGGAAATGCTCAGGCCGAATCTGGCCAAACGGCGGCGTCTCGAACGGTGTGTCCCAGGCGGTCAGCAGCGGATTGGCGGCGGCCGCGGATGAGGATTTCGGCGCCGGGGACGAGGAGGCGTTTGACATGGAGGCCCTGTTTTCAACGAATTCCGATGCTTCCTGATATAGCATCCGTTGGGGCTTTTTTACGCCCTGAAGCCTTGATCGGGGCGGCGATTTCGCAGAGATTGCGGCCCGCAACAGACCCGAGCGTCGAGATACCGTCAGGACACCGCCATGAGCGCCAAGAAGCTTGAAGCCAATGCCCGGGAAATCGCCTGGCCGAGCGTGATCACGGTCATCAGCGCCGCGATCCTGATCGGCGCCGAGGTGTTCGGCGCGGCCTTCGCCGGCGGCTGGGCCATCGCCATCCTGTTCGACCTCGGCGAGACCGGCGCGCACATCGTCCAGGTCATCCTGTTCCTGATTGGAGTCGCCATCATGGTGAGCTTCATCCGGGGCGCGCAGCGCGTCGAGCCGTTCACGCGCCGAGCCTGACGCCTCTCTGAGAAGTCCCATCCAACAGCTCCGAGTCCGACGCCAGCGCGCGCCGAACCGCGGCGACAATGTGATTTCCGTTAAGCAAGTTTAACATCTGTTCATCTCCGCGCGCGATTTCGCGGCGCCAGCGCAACACTGCGAACACGTCTGTGCGAATTCCCGCGCCAGACCCAAAAAGCACTTGCGAAGCAGACTCAAAACTCATATTTCCAGCCTTGCCCAATTTCGCACGTGCCTGTGGTCGTGTGTCAGTCGGTGGGTATCCGGACAAGAGGCCGGACAGCCGCCAAGGGATGAAGACGCCGAAGAGCGGCCTTGTTCCTTGCAACCGTGACTGACAGCCGGAGGCGAACCGGCGCACCCCGCTCTCAACGGGGGACGCGACTTAAAGCAACGACGGAACGGGCTTTTTTGGTCTCTACCGGCAGTCCAACGCCGGCGCGGGCTACTGAAAAGGCTTGTCCTTCATTGCCAGGTGTGCGGGCGGGAAATTCCCAACCAATCCACGGCAGCACAGTTCGGTACTGAGTTCGAGGCTTCGTCGCGTCTCCATCGTGCGACAGGCCGCAGCACTCACATCCGAAAACAACTTTTTTTAGCAGTCCGTCGCTGGACTGTTGGGGAGAAGTGCTATGACCGAACGCATCCAGGAATTCCTGCGCAACCGCCGCAGCGAGGGCCTCGACACCGAGCCGTGTCTCGTCGTCGACCTCGAGGTCGTGCGCGACAACTACCAGACCTTCGCCAAGGCGCTGCCGGACTCCCGCGTGTTCTACGCGGTGAAGGCCAACCCGGCGCCGGAAGTGTTGTCGCTGCTGGCGTCGCTGGGTTCGTGCTTCGATACCGCGACCGTCGCGGAGATCGAGATGGCGCTGGCCGCCGGTGCGACCGCGGACCGCATCTCCTATGGCAACACCATCAAGAAGGAGCGTGACATCGCGCGCGCCTACGCGCTCGGGATCCGCCTCTTTGCCGTGGACTGCACCGCCGAGGTCGAGAAGATCGCCCGCGCCGCCCCCGGCGCCAAGGTGTTCTGCCGCATCCTTTACGACTGCGCCGGCGCCGAGTGGCCGCTGTCGCGGAAGTTCGGCTGCGACCCCGAGATGGCGGTGGACGTGCTCGACCATGCCAAGCGTCTTGGCCTTGAGCCGGTCGGCATCTCGTTCCATGTCGGCTCGCAGCAGCGCAAGGTGAAGGCGTGGGACCGCGCGCTGGCGATGGCCTCGCAGGTGTTCCGCGACTGCGCCGAGCGCGGCATCGGCCTCACCATGGTCAACATGGGCGGCGGCTTCCCGACGCGCTACCTGAAGGACGTGCCGCCGGTGGTGCAGTACGGCCGCTCGATCTTCCGCGCGCTGCGCAAGCACTTCGGCAACCGCATCCCGGAAACCATCATCGAGCCGGGCCGCGGCATGGTCGGCAACGCCGGGATCATCGAGACGGAAGTGGTGCTGATCTCGAAGAAGAGCGACGACGACGAGAACCGCTGGGTCTATCTCGACATCGGCAAGTTCGGCGGCCTCGCCGAGACGATGGACGAGTCGATCCGTTACGCGATCCGCACGCCGCATGACGGCGCGGAGATGGCCCCGTGCATCCTCGCCGGACCGACCTGCGACTCGGCCGACGTGCTGTACGAAAAGGCGCCGTATCCGCTGCCGGTGACGCTGGAGATCGGCGACAAGGTGCTGATCGAAGGCACGGGCGCGTATACGTCGACCTACTCGGCGGTGGCTTTCAACGGCATCCCCCCGCTGAAGACCTATCACATCTGAGGCTTGCCCTCGGGCTTGACCCGAGGGTCACCCTCGGCCACTTGAATAACCGGGAGCCGGTGCGCCGGCTCCCTTCCCGTCACAACCGAATTTGCTGACAACACTCCACGGACAAAGTCCGGATGGAGTGGGGACTGACGTGCCATGACCCGTGTTTGGAAGTCGATCGCTGCCCTGACCCGAGACACCGCTCCGTTCGCGATCCGTGCGGAACGAGCCTCGGACGTCGCCGCGCGTGAAACGCTGCTCGATGCGAGCTTCGGCGAAAGCCGCCATGCGCGCACCTGCCAGCGCCTACGCGACGGACGCGCGCCCGCCGAAGGCCTTGCCTTTTCGGCGATGCGTAACGGCAAGCTGGTTGGCACCGTGCGGCTTTGGCACGTCAGCGCGGGAGGCGTCCCGGCGCTGGTCCTCGGCCCGCTGGCCGTGGACGCCTCCTGCCGCTCGCTCGGCATCGGCGCGGCGTTGATGATCCACGCGCTCGCCGCCGCGAAAGCGCGGGGCCACGGCGCCGTCATCCTGCGCGGCGATGCTGCCTACTACAGCCGCTTTGGGTTCAGCGCTGAGAAGACCGGCGAACTCGAACTGCCTGGGCCGTTCGAACGCGAGCGGCTTCTGGCCGTCGAACTGCGCGCTGGCGCGCTCGACAATGTCCGCGGAATGATCATCGCGACCGGCACCAAGGCGCGCCGGCCCCGTACGACGAAGGTGGGCCGGATCGCCGTCGCGGCCGCTTGATAAAACGCAATGGACAGGGCATTGCGTGCTTCGTCCAACAACGAGGTTTCACAATGTCCCGTCGCCTGATTTCATCCGGCTCGCCCTTCGAAAAAGTCGCCGGTTACAGCCGCGCCGTCGTCGATGGCGACTTCTGCTTCGTCGCCGGCACCACTGGCTATGATCCCGTCACCAAGGCCATGCCGCAGGACGTCGCCGAGCAGACCCGCAACTGCTTCACGGTCATTGCCAGCGCGCTCAAGGATGGCGGATTCGAGATGGCCGACATCGTGCGCGCGACGTATTACGTCACCGACGCGAAGGATTTCGACGCGGTCTTCAAGGTGTGTGGGGAAACGCTCGGCGACATCCGCCCGGCCGCAACAATCCTCGCGGTCTCGGGCCTCTACAAGCCGGAAATGAAGATCGAGATCGAAGTTACCGCGAAGCGCCGCGCTTCCGCCAAGGCCTGAGCACAGGGCCACTCTCTCCAACTGCGACAAAGGTCTGGAATACCAGACCTTGTGAGCAGGCCCGGGACGCTTCATACTCGGGTCAAGTCGGCTGACACCGGATGGCTCAGGCCATCCGGATCAAGACACGACATTATAGAGGGAGAAAACATGTCCAAAATCGTTCCGGCGCTGGTCGCCGCATTCGCGCTTATCAGCATACCCCCGGTCGCTTCGGCTGAAATTCAGCTCAAGGCTTCGCACCAGTTTCCTGGCGGCAAGGGCGATGCCCGCGATGAAATGGTCCAGATTCTGGCCCGCGAAATCAACGCCGCCAATGTCGGTCTCAACGTCAAGGTCTTTCCGGGCGCGAGCCTTGTGAAGGCCAAGGAACAATGGCGCGCGCTCGAGCGCGGGCAGATCGATATCGCATCATTCCCGCTCGATTATGCCTCGGGAACAGTGCCGCAGTTCGGAGCGACGCTGATGCCTGGCCTGGTCAAGAACCATGACCACGCACGGCGCATCAACAAGTCGCCGTTCATGAACGACATCAAGGCTCTCATCAACAAGCACGGCATCATTGTCCTCGCAGACGCGTGGCTTGCGGGCGCCTTTGGCGGCAAGGAGAAGTGCATTCTCGAGCCGGATGACGCCAAGGGACTCAAGGTCCGCTCGGCGGGTGCGACATTCTCGGAAATGTGGGCAGGCGCAGGAGCCTCGATCGTCTCCATTCCCTCAAACGAAGTCTATAACGCCCTGCAAACCGGGGTCGCCAACGGCACCGACACGTCGACGGGCAGCTTCAACTCGTTCCGCCTTTACGAGCAGCTCGCCTGCGTCACCGCCCCAGGCGATCACGCTCTCTGGTTCATGTATGAACCGTTGCTGATGTCAAAGGCCTCGTTCGACAAACTGAACGATGCGCAGAAGAAGGCGGTCATGGATGCCGCGAAAAAAGCCGAAGATTACTTCGCCGGCGAATCCAAGAAACTCGACGAAAAAATGATCGACGCCTTCAAGAAGGCCAACGTCAAGGTCGTGACCATGACGTCCCAGCAGGCCGACGAATGGCTGAAGATCGCAGGCACCACCTCGTTCAAAACATTCGGCGAGAAGGTCCCTGGCGGCAAGGAACTGATCGAAAAAGCGCTTGCTGTGAAGTGAGACCGGTCAGTGAACCTCTTCATTGCAGGCGTGCGACGCCTGTCCCAGATCAGCGGGGTCGTATCGACCCTGCTGATCCTGATCTCGGCACTCGTTGTATGCCAGATGATTTTCGTCAGGTCCGTCCTTGACGAGTCGTCAATCTGGCAGACCGAATTCGTCACCTACTCATTGATCGCGGCGACCTTTATCGGCGCGCCATACATTCTGATGACGCGCGGGCACGTCAACGTCGACCTTCTGCCGCTGATGCTTTCGCACCGCTGGCGTATGATCCTCGCGTTCGTCGCCTCATTGATGGCGCTCGCATTCTGCCTGGTGCTTTTCGTCAACAGCGTCAGCTGGTGGTACGAAGCATGGATCACCGACAAGCATACCAGTACGCTCTGGCGCGCGCGTCTGTGGATCGCCTATCTGCCGGTGCCAATCGGGATGGCCCTGCTGTGCCTCCAGTACGTGGTGGACATTCTCGCCCTCGCAACCGGCCGTGAAATGCCCTTCGGCCTCAAACCGGAGGAACGCCTGTGAGTCCCCTCCTGCTCGGCCTGCTGATCTGTGTTGTCACCTTCTGTGTTCTCGCAACCGGTATTCCCATCGCGTTCGGAATCGGCGCGGTGGCCTTGTTTTTCATGGTTTTCTTCGACGGCCTGCGCAGCATCGACTTCCTGACGGAAACGCTGTTCGCTGGCCTCGACGATTTCACGCTCGTCTCGATTCCCATGTTCATCATCATGGGCGCCGCTGTTGCCTCGTCACGCGCGGGCAGCGACCTTTATGAAGCGCTGTCGCGTTGGACTCATAAAATCCCCGGTTCGCTGGTCGCTTCGAATCTCGGCGCCTGCGCGATCTTCGCAGCCCTGACCGGCTCTTCGCCCGCAACCTGCGCCGCCATTGGCAAGATGGGCATTCCCGAAATGCGGCGGCGCGGCTACGACGCCGATCTCGCCACCGGATCGATCGCCGCCGGCGGCACGCTGGGAATTCTGATTCCACCCAGCCTCACCATGATCCTCTATGGCATCGCGTCGGAGACCTCGATCGGAAAGCTGTTCATTGCCGGCATCATTCCCGGCTTGCTGTTGACGGCGATGTTTATCGGCTGGGCTATTTTCCTGAGCTGGAAACGCGGAACGCGACTGATCGATCATGGCCGGATCTACTCGCTGAAGGAAAAACTCGAGTTGATGCCGAAATTGCTGCCGCTGATCCTCGTGATTATCGGCGTGATTTATTCGCTCTACGGCGGCATCGCGACACCTTCGGAAGCTGCAGGCGTCGGGGCAGTGCTTTGCGTCCTGATGGTCATGGTGATCTACAGATTATGGAGACCCGAACAGGTCTGGCATATTCTGCGCGACGGAATGCGCGAATCCGGCATGCTGCTGTTCATCATCGGCACATCCATCCTGTTCGGCTACATGATGTCCAGCCTGTACGTGACTCAATCCGTCGCGCACTGGATAGCCGAGATGGACATCAACCGCTGGGTGTTGATGCTCTATATCAACATCATGCTGCTGGTTGCCGGCTGCTTTTTGCCTCCTGCCGCGATCATCCTGATGGCGACGCCCATTCTGGCGCCGATCGTACAGAATGCCGGTTTTGACCCGGTGTGGTTCGGCGTCATCCTGACCATCAACATGGAACTCGGGTTGATCACGCCGCCCGTCGGTCTCAACCTGTTTGTGATCAACGGCATTGTCCCGGACGTGCGGCTGCCGACGATCCTCAAGGGCGTGACTCCGTTCATGCTGCTGATGATGCTCGCAATCGTCATCATCTGCATATTTCCGGGCCTCGCGACCTGGTTGCCCAATCATCTGATGTGACTGTTTCGTCACATCAATTGGCTCGCGCGCCAAGATGTCGCAGCCCGCGCGTTGACTTCCGCGCGGGCTGACCTACCTTAGGAAGATGATGTCGAACGTGTGCACAAACCGTCTATTGCTGCGCGCCGGTCACCTCATCGCAGGATGGTGACCCGGGCGGACGTGCGTCCGTGCCGTCCGGGATCGATTTCCGTTCGACAGCACTTCCCAAATTCAATCATCCCCCAATAAGCCAGCTCCGACGACGTCGTCGTGAGTGTCGCTGCAGTTTTCTCGCGCGTCGCATCAATTGCGCCGCGATCAACCAAGGTGAGCACCATGCATAACGATCTGCAAACCCGCCTGCCTCCCATCACCATCAGCGCGCGTGACGCCGAGAAATTGCGCCATCTCGCCGATGCTGCTGCCGAAAAATATCCGGCGACGTCGGAGTTCCTCGCTCGCGAACTCGACCGCGCGAAAATCTGCCCGGCAGACCGCTCGATGCGCGATGTCGTGGCGATGGATTCTGAGGTGACCTTCCGCGACGACGTCAGTGGACACGCGCGCACCGTAACGCTGGTCTATCCCGATGCTGCGGATGTCGATGCCAACAAGATCTCGGTATTGACGCCGATCGGTGCAGCGTTGATCGGACTTTCGGCCGGACACACGATCGAGTTCCAGACGCCGTCGGGCGGCTGGCGTTCGCTCACTGTCACCAAGGTCCACAATCGCAACTGACAACGGTCAGAACGGCACGACAATCGTGCCGAGGGCGTAACGTTATAAAATAGCAACAAGAATGAGCAGCGCATTCTCATGGTCGCCTGCTATCACGACAGGTGATAGCGTGCGACGCATGAGCGACACCCATTCCGATCATTCTCATGGTCACAGTCACGCTGGGCATCAACATGCACCGGCGGACTTCGGCCGTGCGTTTGCTATCGGCATCGGGCTGAACACTGCGTTCGTGATCGTCGAAGCGGCGTACGGCGTATTGTCGAACTCGACGGCGTTGCTTGCCGACGCCGGACACAATCTCTCCGACGTGCTCGGCCTGGTGGTGGCGTGGGTCGCCGCGCATCTCGCAAAGCGCCCGCCGACAGAACGCCTGACTTACGGCCTGCGCAACTCCTCGACACTTGCGGCGCTGGCGAATGCCGTGCTGCTGCTGGTCGCCGCCGGCGCAATCCTGCTCGAAGCAGCGCAACGACTGTTCGATCCCGAGCCTGTCGCCAGTATGACCGTGATTGTGGTCGCAACCATCGGCATCCTGATCAACGGCTTCACCGCATGGCTGTTCGCGTCAGGCCGCCGCGACGATCTCAACATCCGCGGCGCTTACCTCCACATGGCCGCCGACGCGCTCGTGTCTGTCGGCGTTGTCGTCGCTGGCCTGATCATGATGCAGACCGGCTGGCTGTGGGTTGACCCGGTGACAAGCATCATCATCGTCATGGTGATTGTATGGGGCACGTGGGGCCTGCTGCGCGAAAGCATGGCGATGTCGCTCGCGGCGGTTCCTGCCGGCATCGATCCGGTTGCCGTGCGCAGCTATTTATCGGCCCTGCCCGGCGTAACCTCGATCCACGACCTGCACATCTGGCCGATGGGCACCAGCGACACCGCCCTCACCGCGCATCTCGTGATGCCTGCAGGGCATCCCGGTGACAGCTTCCTGGTCAAGGCCTGCACGGAACTGGAGCATCGCTTCAGGATCGGCCACGCCACACTGCAGATCGAAGTCTCGGACACCGTGCGTTGCGCGCTCGAGGCCGACCATGTGGTATGACACCGACATGACATCGCAATCCTGCCGGCCGCGCTATAAGCCTTGATTTCATCGGCTATTTGTCGTTTTCAAAGCCGAGAATTCCCGCTCCTGCCGGAGCCTTCCCGTCCCCCGTCAGTTGGAGATATTCGATGCCGTCGTCGCCCATTCATGCCCGCATCTCGGGGCCCATTGTCATGATCGGTTTCGGCTCGATCGGAAAAGGCACGCTGCCGCTGATTGAGCGGCATCTCGATTACGACAAGTCACGCGTCACGGTGATCGACCCCAAGGACGAAGGCCGCAAGGCACATTGCGAGAAGCACAATGTGCGCTTCATTCAGCAGGCGGTGACCAGGGATAATTACCGCGAATTGCTGACGCCGCTGCTCACCGAAGGCGATGGCCAGGGTTTCTGCGTCAATCTCTCGGTCGATACCGGCTCCACCGACATCATGGAACTCTGCAACGAACTCGGCGCGCTTTATATCGATGCGGTCAACGAGCCCTGGCTCGGCTTCTATTTCGATGAATCGAAGGGCCCGGAAGCGCGCTCCAACTACGCCCTGCGCGAGGCCACGCTGGCCGCCAAGAAGGCCCGCCCCGCAGGCTCCACGACGGCGGTTTCCTGCTGCGGCGCCAACCCCGGCATGGTCTCGTTCTTCGTCAAGCAGGCCCTGATGAATATCGCTACCGACCTCAAACTCAATGCGCCGAAGCCGAAGAGCAAGGCCGAATGGGCGGACCTGATGCGCCAGGCCGGTATCAAGGGCATCCACATCGCCGAACGCGACACCCAGCGTTCGTTGAAGCCGAGAGAGCCAGACGTCTTCGTCAACACATGGTCGGTGGAAGGCTTCATGTCGGAAGCCGTGCAGCCGGCCGAACTCGGCTGGGGCACGCACGAAAAGTGGATGCCCGAAAACGCGCACACCCACGCAACCGGATGCGGCGCAGCGATCTATCTGATGCAGCCCGGCGCCAATACGCGCGTACGCACCTGGTGCCCGACCCGCGGCGCGCAATACGGCTTCCTCATCACCCACAATGAAGCGATCTCGATCGCCGACTATTTCACGGTTCGCGATGCGTCGGGCACGACCATCTTTCGGCCGACCTGCCACTATGCCTATCACCCCGCGGATGACGCAGTGCTCTCTTTGCACGAAATGTTCGGCCGCGCCGCCAAGATGCAGGAGAAGCATCACATCCTCGACGAGAACGAGATCGTCGACGGCATCGACGAACTCGGCGTACTGCTCTACGGCCATGACAACAATGCCTATTGGTACGGCTCGCAACTCTCCATCGAGGAGACGAGAAAACTCGCACCCTATCAGAACGCCACCGGCCTGCAGGTGACGTCAGCGATGCTCGCGGGCATGGTGTGGGCGCTGGAAAACCCGAACGAAGGCATCGTCGAAACCGACGAGATGGATTTCGAGCGCCTGCTGGAAATCCAGAAGCCCTATCTCGGTCCCGTGAAAGGTTACTACACCGACTGGACGCCGCTCACCGATCGCCCCGGACTATTCCCGGAGGACATCGACACCAGCGATCCGTGGCAGTTCCGGAACGTTCTGGTGCGATAAGGCACCTGCAACATTTGGAGACCGTCATGGCCGGGCTTGTCCCGGCCATTTCGATTCAGGATCAGCTACTTTTTGACCGGCTCGCCCATCTTCTCCGCCGGCGCTGGCGGCAACGCGGGTTTAACGCCCTTCTTCTGTGCATCGGCATCCGGACGCGCGGGCTCAGGCGGCGGCGTTGTCGGCCGCGTTCCGCCGGGTTTCGACTCGGCGGGCTTCGCCGGCTCGTTCGTCGATGGAGGCTGAGGCTGAGGCTGAGCCTGTGCGGTCTGTGCCAGGCGCGCCTCAAGCTGCCAGCCAGCCGTCGCTGCGACAGCCACCCCGGCAATAATCAGCATCGCTGCAAGGATGTAGCTCTGCGTAGCGGACGTCTTGTTCGCGGAGTGTCCCATCACTCTGCCTATCGTTCATGTTGAACACGACCAACAAGCGAGAAACAGGAAGGTTCCGACAGGAACATCATGCTCGCATATGCACTTGCACCTCAATCCTTGGTGCTGACGTCCCATGTCGCATGCTGCACGCCGGGCCGACGCGCGAGATCGGCGGCGACGGCATCGAGCTCGGCTGCTTCCACCGAGGTGCTGACCAGTGTCGCAAGAATCTCGATGGTGTCCTCACCACGGGAGATGAGTTCGACATTGCCGACCGGATAGCTCGCAGCCTCGAGTTGCTCCACGATCACGTCGCGCAAGCTCGCGGCGGCATCCGCATCTACCGTGACCACGAATTCACAGGTACCTTCGGATTTCCGTTCATCAAGCGGACTGCGGTTGATCGCATTGACCAGCGGCCGTAGCAGCGTGTTGCCGGCAAGAACGAAAACCGTCAGCGTCGCCGCCTGCGCAATCATGTCGGCGCCGGCACAACAGCCAACTGCCGCCGATCCCCACAGCGTTGCCGCTGTGTTGAGACCGCGCACATTGAGACCGTCTTTCATAATGACGCCAGCACCAAGGAAGCCGATGCCCGAGACGACATAGGCAATGACCCGCACACCGCCATCCGCACCAGCGAGGTGCATCGCCAGATCGACGAAAGCGGCGGCGCTGACCGCGACCAGCACGTTGGTGCGAAGTCCTGCGGTGCGCAGGCGATATTGCCGCTCCGCGCCGATCAGCGTGCCGAAGACAAAGGCTGCCGTCAGACTCGCCAGCGTGTCGGCGAAATCGAGAAGCTGAAACGTGGCGAGAAAGCGCATGATGTCTTGCTACAGCGTCATCAGGCCGGCATCGCCATCTTCGGTCGCGAAGGCAAGGATCGTTCCCTTGGCATTCCATGCCAGCGCCGACACGGGCTCGCTGCCATTCCTTCGAACGAGAATCTCCGCGCCATCCTCAATCCGCGCCATCAGGATGGTGCCGTCGCTGTAGCCTGCGAGAAGAATGTCATCGCGCGGATGACACGCTACCACGGTGACCTTGGCCTGCAGCGGCGCGAGCATCGCGGGCTCCTTGCCCATCGGCCCGTCCTTGCTGCCGAACGGCCACAGGATCACGGTGTCCGAACCGGAGGTCGCAAGGAACTTACCGCCGGCACTCCACGACATCGAGCGGACGCGGGACGGATAGCCCGTCATCCGCATGTGCCGCGAATCTGCCAGCCGCCAGCCGTGCAATGCCGACTCATGCATCGCGGTGACGAGAAAGCGATTGTCCTCGCTGAAAGAGACCGCGAGATGCGAGCCTTTCCATTCGAGGAATTCGGGCTTGGCCGCCATGTTGGGAAACCACAGCGTCACGCCGTTGTAGTGCGCGACCGCCAGCCGCAATCCCTTCGGCGCGAACGCCAGCCCGCCAACAGTCGACGGCACATCGAGCGATTTCTCTTCGCCCTTCGGCGGGCGCACGAACGCGGTCTTGCCGACCGACCATGCCACCGCACCATCGGGATGAAGCGCGACATTGTCGATCCAGCGGCGCTTCGCATCGGTCGCGATGGTATCAACCGAGCCCTTCGCATCGATGGCAACGACCTTGCCATCGTCACCGCCCGTCACCACCCGCTTGCCATCCGACGTCGAGCACAGGATGCCGCCGCCAAGTGCAGGGACGGGCGTCACGTCCGTTCCGTCGGCCAGCCAAACCGCCTCCTCGGCGCCGACGAAGACAGCGACATCGCCAAGGAAATGAACGGCAGTCGCCGGCGCAGTGAGCGCCACCGGCCGGATGCGATCAGTGACGGAAACGATGGAGGCCGAACCCTCGGCAGGATTGAAGTCGGTCATCACGCAACGATGCACTGAGCGAAGCCGTCGCGGATCTTCTGCTCTGGCAGTTCGCGGCCGATAAAGACGAGGCGGCTTTCGCGCTTCTCGCCATCCTTCCATTTGCGCTGATGGTCGCCCTCCAGCATCATGTGGACACCCTGGAAGACATAACGATCATCGTCACCCTCGAACGCAAGGATGCCCTTGGAGCGGAGGATGTTCGCGCCGTCTTCGGCAACCAGCTTCTGCAGCCACGGCATGAACTTGGTCGGGTCGAGCGGCTTGTCGGAATGCAACGACAGCGACTGCATGTCCTCGTCGTGATAGTGCTTCAGCCCGTGATGGGCGTGGTCATGATCGTGATGGTGGTGATCATGGTCGTGGCCATGGTGGTGATGATGGTCGTGATCGTGGTCATGATCATGGCCGCCATCCTCGAGGAAATCCGGCTCTATTTCCAGAATACGGTCGAGATCGAACGCGCCACGCTCAAGCACGTCGGACAGCTTCACCTGCGCGCGTTCCGTGCGATGCAGCTTCGCATAAGGATTGATCGCACGGATACGGGCTTCGACTTCGGCGAGTTCAGGCTTGCTGACGAGATCGATCTTGTTGAGCACGATGACATCGGCAAACGCGATCTGGTTCTTCGCTTCCGGCGCGTCCTTCAGGCGGTCACTCAGCCACTTTGCGTCGGCTACTGTCACCACTGCATCGAGTGCGGTCTTTTCGCGCACGTCGTCATCGACGAAGAACGTCTGCGCCACCGGCGCCGGATCGGCGAGGCCCGTGGTCTCGAGGATGATCGCGTCGAACTTGCCCTTGCGCTTCATCAGCCCTTCGAGGATGCGCACGAGGTCGCCGCGCACCGTGCAACAGACGCAGCCATTGTTCATTTCGAACACTTCCTCATCGGCACCGATGATGAGGTCGTTGTCGATGCCGATTTCGCCAAACTCGTTGACGATCACGGCGTATTTCTTGCCGTGGTTTTCGGACAGGATGCGGTTGAGAAGCGTGGTCTTGCCTGCGCCGAGATAGCCGGTCAGCACAGTCACGGGGATTTTGTTGGTAGCGACGTCAGACATGGACACTCCGAGCACATCGAGCACGCCCGGCAGCAGGGTGGCCCCTGCCCTAACTCGACAGCGCGCTGGTCAGGGCCTTTATATTGTGCCTGACCATGGCAATGTAAGTGGGGGCAGCGCCGTTTTCCTCGGTCAGGCTGTCCGAATAGAGCGTTTCTCCGATCTTCGCGCCGGTCTCGGCGGCAATCCGGCGCATCAGCCGCGGATCGCTGATATTTTCCAGAAAAATCGCCGGAATTTTCTGCTTTTTGATCTGGGTGATAATGGCCGCGACGTCCCGCGCGCTGGGCTCGGTGTCGGTGGAGACGCCCTGCGGCGCGACGAAAGCGACACCGTAAGCGTCCGCGAAATAGCCGAAAGCGCTATGGCTTGAGATCACCTTGCGACGCTCGGGAGGGATCGTGGCAATGGCGGCGCGGACCTCACGGTCGAGCGCGTCGAGCTGCGCGAGATAGGCATCGGCATTGGTCTTGTAGGCATCAGCCCCCGCAGGATCGGCTGCAATCAAGCCGTCACGGATATTGGCGACATAGATCTTGGCGTTGACAACAGACTGCCAGGCGTGGGGATCGGCATCGGTGTCATGATCATGGCTGTGACCGTGATGGTCAGCAGCGACGGTCAGCGGGTTGATGCCCTTGGTGGCGACCACCGTCCGCACCTTGTCCTTGCGGCTGGCCGAGCCGATCAGGCGTGGCAGCCAACCCTCGAGCCCGAGTCCGTTGACGATCACCACCTGCGCGTTGGCAATGGTGCGGGCATCGGCCGGCGACGGCGTATAGACGTGGGTATCGCCATTGGGACCGACCAGCGTCGTCACGTTCACCCGGTCGCCACCGACATTGCGCGCGAAATCTCCAAGGATCGAAAACGTCGCGACGACGTTGAGTTTTTCCTGTGCGATCGCCGGGCATGCCACCACGGCAAGCGCCAGCACCGCGACCACCAATTGACGAATCCGCGCCATGATCATGCTTCGAGATGGCGGCCGGGAAACAACTGCCGCACCAGCCCGCTGACGCTGCCGAACAACAACGACACGATGTAAAGCGCGGCGGCGATCAGGATGATTGCAGGCCCCGATGGCACCTTGGTGTGAAACGACAACACCAGTCCGGCATAGCCGGACAGCATCGCCGCGGCAACCGCGATCACCAGCATGCCGGTCAGATCGCGCGACCAAAACCGCGCGATGCCCGCAGGCAAAATCATCAGACCCACCGCCAGCAGCGTGCCGAGGGCATGAAAGCCGTTGACCAGGTTGATCACTACGAGCGCCAGAAATGTCAGATGCGCGGGCGCGCCGGCGCGGCTCACGGTGCGCAGGAAGACCGGGTCGACGCACTCGATCACCAGCGGACGATAGATGATCGCGAGCAGCACCAGCGTGATCGTGGCGTTGAACGTGATCACCAGCAAAGTCTGGTCGTCCATCGCGAGGATGTTGCCGAACAGCACGTGCAGCAGGTCGATATTGGTGCCGCGAATCGACACGATGGTGACGCCGAGCGCCAGCGACACCAGATAGAACGTCGCCAGCGACGCATCTTCTTTCAATTCGGTGACGCGTGCGACGACGCCAGCGAGAATCGCAACGGCGAAGCCGGCGATCAGACCCCCGAAGGTCATCGCAAACAGATTGAGCCCCGAGAGCAGGAAGCCGATCGCAGCGCCCGGCAGGATGGCATGAGCCATCGCGTCGCCGACGAGGCTCATCCGCCGCAGCATCAGGAACACACCGATCGGCGCACCGCCGAGCGCAAGCGCGATCACGCCGGCCAAAGCACGGCGCATGAACTCGAAGTCGAGAAAGGGGGCGATCAGCGTGTCGTAAAGCATCACATCAAGCCGCCTGTGACGGCGCGTCTTCGACGCACGGATCAGCCGTATCGTCGAACGCCTCGCACATCCGTCGCGCGGCGCGCAGGTTGTCCGCCGTCAGCACGTCGGCGGTTGCGCCCCATGCCACGGGCGAACGCGCCAGCAGCAGCGTTTCGGGAAACTCGGTGCGCACCAACTCCATGTCATGCAGCGCGGCGACCACCGTGCGCTGCTCGGTGTGCCAGCGCCGCACCAGATCAATCAGATCGGCCGAGGTCTTGGCATCGATGGCATTGAACGGTTCATCGAGCACGATGACGCGCGCGTCCTGTAACAGCACGCGGGCAAACAGCATGCGCTGCATCTGGCCGCCTGACAGCGTGCCGATGGCGCGGTTCTCGAAGCCATTCAGCCCCACCGCCGCCAGCGCCTGCGTGATCTGCTCGCGTTCGCGCCGGCCGATGCCGCCGAACAAGCCCTTGTGGCGCCACAGGCCGGTGCCGACGAAATCAAACACCGAAATCGGGAAGCTGCGGTCGATGTCGGCACTCTGCGGCAGATAGGCGATGTCGCGGGCCTGAAGGCCGCCGAGGCCGATGGTCCCTGCGAGCGGCTTGAGGATGCCGACGATGCCGCGAAACAGAGTCGATTTGCCTGCGCCGTTGGGGCCGACCACGGCCATCAGCGCGCCGGGCGCGATTTCGCCGCTGAGGTGATGCACCGCCGGGTGGCGGTCATAGCCCAGAGTGACGTTCCGGAACTGGAGGGCGGCGCTGGAGGTCATTGCATCGCCATCCACACGATGGCCCACAATCCGGCGCTGAGCGCCGCCGCGGCAGCGAGCCGTCCGGTCATTGTCATGCGCAGGATCGACCACGGCGCCGCCTGGGCCGGATGAGGCGCATCCGGGTCATGGTGGTGCGGATGGTCATGGCTGTGGCCATGGACATGGGAACCGTGGGAATGGGACATCGCACCAAACCGCGACCAATCGGCCGCTCCTAGCAGGATTTCAAAATGTTATATTATAACATATCATGAGCGAAACAGACCGCAATGGGCCTTTTCGCCCATTTTCAGGTCAGTTGCCGCACCAGCGCCAGACCAATCGCCAGCCCCGCCAAAGCCAGCACCACCGAGCCAACCACATAGGCCGCCGCGAGGCCGAATTCGCCCCGCTCGTAGAGCAGGGCGGCGTCCAGTGAGAAGGCCGAGAATGTGGTGTAGCCGCCGAGAACACCGGTCATGACGAACAGCCGCCATGGCTGAGCCGCCTGCCCCCGGAAGGCGAGATAGCCGGCGATCAGCCCCATCACGAGGGAGCCGGTAATGTTGATGAGGAATGTCCCGAACGGAAAATGCGTCCCGAACAACCGGGCACACAGCGTGTTCACCGCATGACGCAGTGTGGCGCCAAGACCGCCGCCAAGAAAAACCAGCAGATAGGACATCGCCCCTTCCCTACGCCCGATATGAAAAAGCGGGACCGCAAGGCCCCGCTCGATCATATAGCGTCACGTAGTCGCGTCACGCCGCTTTCGAGAACAGCTCCTCGACGTATTCCCAGTTGATCAGGTTATCGACGAAGGCCTTGAGATAGTCGGGGCGCTTGTTGCGGTAGTCGATGTAATAGGAATGCTCCCAGACATCGACGCCGAGGATCGGCGTGGCGCCATGCACCAGCGGATTCTCACCGTTCGGAGTCTTGGAGATTTCAAGCTTGCCGTTCTTGACCGACAGCCACGCCCAACCCGAGCCGAACTGACCGGCACCGGCGGCAGCGAAATCGGTCTTAAATTTCTCAAGACCACCGAGGTCTTCATCGATCTTCTTGGCGAGCTTGGCCGGCAGCTTGTTGCCGCCGCCATTGGGCTTCATCCACTTCCAGAAATGGATGTGGTTGTAATGCTGCCCGGCATTGTTGAAGAGCGCCGCGTTCTTGCCGAACGAGCCTTTCACGATCTCTTCAAGCGACTTGCCTTCGAATTCGCTGCCCTTGAGCAGGTTATTGCCATTGGTCACATAAGCTTGGTGATGCTTGTCGTGATGATATTCGAGCGTCTCCTTCGACATGTAAGGCTGGAGCGCGTCGTAGGCATAAGGCAGGTCCGGGAGAGTGAAGGTCATGGGTCAACATCCGCAATTATGGGAGACAGGTACTCAACGCGCCCCCTTATAGAAGGTTTCGCGCGCGGTAGACAGCCTATATGGGGCCGCAGAACGTCGCCGGCAACTTATGCGGCGCGCGCCAGTGCATCGGACGGTACGTCCTTCTGCTTTGGCGGACGAACATTCATGAGCATCTGGAATGACCCGGCCACAATACCGATCACCACCGCGCTCTTCCATGCCATGTCATAGTTGCCCATGTGATCGTAGATCACGCCGCTACCCCATGCGCCGATGAACGAGCCGACCTGATGGCTCAGGAAGGCGATGCCGGTCAGCGTCGCCATGAAGCGCAGCCCGAACAGCTGCGCGACCAGACCATTGACCAGCGGCACGACGCCCAGCCACAGCGAGCCCATCACGGCGGCGAACACCATGGTCGACAGCGGCGACGCCGGGAAGGAGAAGTAGATCGCAATCGCCAGCGAGCGGACGATGTAGATGCCGCCGAGCAGGATCTGCTTGGGATAGCGGCCGCCTAGCCACCCGAACGCATAGGAGCCGATCACGTTGAAAAAGCCGATGATAGCCAATGCGGTCGCGCTCAGCGAAGGATCGAGCCCGCAGATTTCCAGATAATTCGGCAGATGCGTCGTGAGGAAAACGAGCTGCAAACCGCAGACGAAGAAGGCGATCGACATCACCACATAACCGGAATGGCCGAGCGCGGTCTGCACCACCGTGCCGAGCGACTGATCGACATCGTCCGCCTTGTCGATATCGATCTTGTCGGCGGCACCGGCTCCGATCGCCGACGGCAGCATGACTGCCGCAAGCCCGAGGAAGCCAACCAGCGCGAGCTGCCATCCGCCGTGAGAAATGATGACCTGCGCCATCGGCGACGCCAGCACCAGACCGAGCGATCCGGCTGCTGAAATCGCACCCATGGTGACGCTGCGCTGGGCCGGCGACACCGCGCGCGCCGCCACCGTCATGCTCATGCTCGAGGCTGTGCACGACAGTGCGACGCCGACACAGATACCCGCGCCGAAGGTGAAGACCCAGGCCGAGTTGGCGAAGATCATGGCAACGAGGCCAAGCGCATAGACGAAGACGCCGCCGATCATCACATGGCGCGTGCCGTAGCGATCGGCCAACATGCCGACGAACGGCTGGGTGATGCCCCAGACAATGTTCTGGATGGCGATCGCCATCGAAAAATCGGCCGTGGTGATACCGACGTCGCGAATGATCGACGGCTGAAACAGACCGAAGCTCTGCCGCATCCCCATCGACAGACTCAGCATCGTCGCCGCGCCGATCAGGATCGACCAGCGCTGAAAGGAGCTCAACTGACCCACTTGCATCGAAATGTCCTTCCGGCCCAGCCGGCCTCGTGTCCGAATCCTGCAATGAAGCGAATTCCCGAACCACTGCACTAGAAATTTTTTCTACATTGGCATCGGAATCAGTCCGTGACCATCCTTCGCGGCTGCAATAATGAACTGCGATTTCCGCAGAGATGAGTGAACGAATGAGCATCGAGATCGACATCCGTACCGGCGACGCCGGATGGCCGGCCGCTAAGGAGCTGATCATGTCGATCTGGCCGCAGAGCCCGATCGAATGGGCACACCCCGACCTGCGGGTGATGATCGAAGAACCGGACCATGGCGTGGTGTCCCATGTCGGGATTTATCGCCGGACCGGGACCTGGAAAGGGCGCCGGGCGCGGATCGGCGGCATCGGCGGCGTCTGCACCCATCCGGACTTTCGCCGCCACGGCTATGCCGGAATGGCGCTGACCGCGGCGGTTCAGACGCTGCGCGATGAGCGGGTCAGCGACTTCCTCGTGCTGGTCTGCGAGCCGCACGATTTCGCGTTCTACGAGGCGCGCGGCTGGCAGCCCTTCACCGGCGAGCTCTACGTCCAGCAAAAGGGCGAGCGCGTCCGCTTCGAAGCGATGGCACCTTACGTTTTCGATATGCGCTATCGCCCGCGCGACGGCGAGATCGATCTTTGCGGCCCGCCGTGGTGACACCAACGCATGGCTGCCATCCGATAATTTGAATCAAGCCGGACCAATTCCTGTTGCAGGTCGCGATATTTCGTCGACACAATTAGTCGGCACCTCTGAAACCATTGCCGAACTTCGCGATTGAAGACAGTTACCCTCGGGGAATTCGGAGCCCTCATGCAGACAGAAATGGTCGCCGGCGATGGCTACATCGACACGGCAGATGTCCGGCGCCGCCTCAAGTCGATTTTCATCGGCTCGATGGGCAATCTGGTCGAGTGGTACGATTTCTACGCCTACACGGCGTTCGCGCTTTACTTCGCCCCGAAGTTTTTCCCGCAAAGCGATCCGGTGGTCCAGCAGCTCAATGCCGCCGTGCTGTTTGCCGCCACCTTCCTGATGCGTCCGTTCGGCGGATGGCTGTTCGGATATATCGGCGACAAATACGGCCGGCGGCTGTCGCTGACCCTGTCGGTCGTTTTCATGTGCTTCGGCTCGCTGATCATCGCGCTCACGCCGACCTATGAGACGATCGGAATTCTAGCGCCGGTCATCCTCGCCATCGCCCGCATCATCGAAGGCCTCAGCCTCGGCGGCGAGTACGGCGCGAGCGCAACCTACTTGAGCGAGATCGCCGATCCGCAGCACCGCGGCTTCTATTCCAGCTTCCAGTACGTCACCCTGATCGGCGGCCAGCTCACCGCGATCATCGTGCTGCTGTTGCTGCAGAACGTTTTCCTGACAGCGGACGAGCTCAAATCGTGGGGCTGGCGAATTCCATTCGTGATCGGCGCGATGCTCGCGATCTTCACTGCGGTCATGCGGCGCGGCATGCACGAAACCGAAGCCTTCGAGGCGACGAAATCGTCAGGTGAAGCGACCGGATCGATCGTCCGGCTTCTGAACTATCCGCGCGAACTGTTGCTCGTCGTCGGCCTCACCGCCGGCGGCACCGCGGCGTTCTATACGTTCACCACCTATATGCAGACTTTCGTGAAACTATCGGTCGGCCTCACCGAGAACGAAACCACGCTGGTGATTTTCGGCTCGCTGCTGTTCGCATCCATCCTGCAGCCGATCTACGGCGCCATCTCCGACAAGATCGGGCGCAAGCCGCTGCTGATGTTCTTCGGCATCGCCGGCACGCTCGGAACTGTCCCGATCCTCAACACTCTTCATTCGGTCCAATCACCGTTCGCCGCCTTCCTCCTGATCTGTGCGGCGTGGCTATTCGTGGCCGGCTACACCTCGATCAATGCCATCGTGAAGGCCGAGCTGTTTCCGACCAGCGTGCGCGCCATGGGTGTCGGCCTGCCCTACGCCATCACCGTGTCGCTGTTCGGCGGTACCGCACCGGCCGTCGCGCTGTGGTTCAAGACCATGGGCCACGAGCAGTACTTCTATTATTACCTATCGGGGATCATTTTCATCTCGCTCATCATCTACTCGACGATGCGCGACACCAAGCATGCATCCGCGATGCATCGGCACGTCTAAACACGCCGGCACCGTCGCGCGACCAAGGAAAGCCGGCGCCAACTCGATCGTCAGCCGGAAATTTCAAATCGCTGTGCCAGCAGCGCGCGCATGCTTTCGACCAGTTCTCCGACTGCGCCGCCGTTCTCCCATGAGTAGAGCGACACCACCATCGCAGGTTCATCGCCGAAACGAGAAAACCGGCGCACATCGCGCCCCACCGCAGTTCCGATTGGCAATAGCGACAGGCCGATTCCCGCTTCGACGGCGACCAGCACGTTGTGCAGGCTGCTGCCAGAGAATGCGACATACCACTGTCGCCGCTCGCGTTCGATCCGCTCGAACATCGCGTCGCGATAAAGCCCGCCTTGAGGAAAGGTGACGAGCGGCAGCGGATCGGTCCACTCGGTCGCGGCCTTTGCGCTTTCGAACCATGCCAGCACTTCCGGGAAACTCGCCCGGCAGTCGGAGCTCGCAGCCGGCTCCTTGATCACGATGACATCGAACTCGCCGGCGCGATAACGTTTTGTCAGGTCGCGGCTAAGGCCCGCGGTCACATCCAGCCGGATTTGCCGGTGACGCTTCGCAAAGTCCGCGAAGATATCGGCCATCTCCCCGGTGACGATGTCTTCGGGCACGCCGATCCGGATCGCCGCGGTGCCGGCCGAATCGGCGAGGATCGTCTCGGCCTCGCTCTGCAGTGCAAGGATGCGCCGCGCGTAGCCCAGCAATCGCTCGCCGGACGCGGTCGGCTGGACGGGCCTCGCCGCCCGGTCAACCAGTGCTCTCCCCGTCGCATCCTCCAGCCGGCCGATCTGCTGGCTGATGGTCGATTGCGTCATGTTCAGACGCTCGGCGGCCTGGGTGAAGCTGCCGGCGTCCACGATGGCGACGAAAGAGCGCAGAAGGCGAGGATCCAGCATTTCTGGCGCCACTCAGTGTGATATCATTCACAATTGTAATGCTATCCATAAATACATTTAATTTTCAAATGCAGCAACGCATTCCTATGTGACGAGTATCGCCCGTGGAGCCGGGCCCCAAACCCTCTGAGGTGAAACATGGTTCGACCCGCAGCGATCCTCGCATGGGTCATGCTGGCTACCCTGCCTTTTTCGCCAACTGCATCCGGACGCGACATGAATGACACCCGACTTCATACGGCAGCGGCCAACAATGACACCGCAGCCATCAGCAATCTTCTTTCTGAGAAGGTGAACATCGATGCGCGCGACAGCGAGGGCCGCACGGCGCTTCTGGTTGCGACCCATCGCAACAATGTCGAAGCCGCGAAGACGCTGATCGAGGCGGGCGCGGACGTCAACGCGAAGGACAGCATCCACGACAGCGCCTATCTGTATGCCGGCGCACGCGGCCATCTCGATATTCTCAAGATGACTCTCGCTCACGGCGCCGATCTCAAGAGCACAAATCGCTTCGGCGGCACCGCACTCATTCCGGCTTCCGAGCGCGGGCATGTCGAAACCGTGCGGACGCTGATCAGGGCGGGCGTCGATGTCGATCATATCAACAAGCTCGGCTGGACTGCGCTGCTCGAGGCCATCATCCTCGGTAACGGCGGCACGCCCCATCAACAGATCGTCCAGTTGCTTGTCGACGCGAAGGCCGACGTGAACCTCGCCGACCGCGACGGCGTCACGCCGCTGCAGCACGCCCGCAATCGCGGCTTCTCTCAGATCGAGCAAATCCTCGTCAAAGCCGGCGCACAATAAAACGAATAAAGGAGTCCATCGTGAACAAGCCCGAACGCTATCTTTGCGAAGCGATCGAACTCGCGCAGGCCAACGTGAAGTCCGGCGGCCGACCGTTCGGCGCGGTCGTGGTCAAGAACGGCGAGGTCATTGCCACCGGCGTGAACGATATCCTGGGCACCAACGATCCCACCGCTCACGCCGAACTGGCGGCTATTCGCGCCGCCAGCCAAAAGCTCGGCTCGCCAAACCTCGCGGGCTGCACGGTCTATGCCAGCGGCAATCCCTGCCCGATGTGCATGGCCGCGATGCGCATGTCCGGGGTGAGCGAAGTCTATTTCGCCTATTCCAATGACGAGGGTGCGCCTTACGGCCTGTCCACGGCAGCAATTTACGCCGACCTCGCAAAGCCGTTCGCCGAACAATCGATGACCATCCGGCACATTCCGGCGCGCCTCGAATCCGGCCCTGATCTCTACGAGGACTGGAAGAAAAGGCAGGACGGCCAAGCGTGAACGAAATGCAGACGGCCCGTCCCGCGCCATCTCGTGTGCTGCTCATCGTTGCGGTCGCGCTGATCGGCCTCAATCTGAGACCATTTCTCACCGCCATCGGTCCACTCACGCTCGATATCCGCGAAGCGACGGGCCTCGACTATCAGCACATGTCGTTCCTGACCCTCGTGCCGATGGCGCTAATGGGTCTCTGTGCGTTCGCCGGTCCATCGTTGCAGCGGATCGTCGGTGCGCGCGCGTCGGTGATCGGTGCCCTCGTCGTTCTTGTCATCGGCTGTGCACTACGGCTGGTGACCGCGAACGGCGCTGCACTGATCGGCACCGCCGCACTCTGCGGATTCGGTGTCGCCATTGTGCAGGCGGTCTTCCCCGGCATCATCAAGGCGCAGTTTCCCGATCGTCTGCCCGTGGTGATGGGCCTGTATTCGTCGGCGCTGATGGGCGGCGGTGCGGTCGGCGCGCAACTGTCTCCCCTGATCGCCAGCGCCACCGGCAGCTGGCAGATCGGTCTCGGCGGCCTCGCCGTGCCAGCCGTCCTCGCGGTGCTGCTCGCAGCATGGGCCTTGCCACGCGTGGAAACGCATTCCGCGCAAACCATCCACACCGGCTCCTTGCTGCGCCGGCCGCGGACATGGCTGCTGATGGTGTGCTTCGGCCTGGTGAATGGCGGCTATTCGTCTGCCGTGGCATGGCTCGCACCGTATTATCAGGAGATCGGCTGGACCACGGCCGCCAGCGGCGGCCTGCTGGCAATATTGGCAGCGAGTCAGGCGGCGGCCGCACTGGCGATACCCGCGATGGCTGCCCGACAAAAGGACCGCCGTGCGTGGATCTGGTTGACGATCGCGATGCAGCTCATCGGGTTTGCAGGTCTGATCTTATCGCCGCAATCCTTCGCCATCGGATGGTCGATCCTGCTCGGCGCCGGCCTTGGCGGCTGCTTTGCATTGTCCATGGTGGTCGCGCTCGATCATCTCGATGATCCGACCGACGCCGGCTCGCTGTCGGCGTTGATGCAAGGCGGAGGCTTTCTGATCGCCGCCATTCCGCCGTGGATCGTGGCGATGCTTCATGACCTCACCGGCAGTTTCATCGCGGGATGGCTGATGCATCTTTGCGCCGCAACGCTGGTGGCAATTCTGACGCTGCGGTTCGCTCCCGATGGCTACGCAGGCGCGATGGCGATCGCGCCTGCAACTCAACGCGCAGCCTCTGCCGGAATGACACCGTAAAAACTCATCAGGCGGTGAGGCACCGAACAGACCACCAACGCAGACGGGAGTCCCGTCTCACTCTGTTCCGAAAGTAGTCGCGGCGCAGACAAAATATCGACCTTGAATCCGCCTCCGGGAATGACTTAATCTCGCTCAATCGGGGATAGGCAGACTCCCCGTCAGACGGCTGCCGTCCAAGCTCTGCGCAACACTCGATTCATCGAGGAGATTGCGCATGGACGGAAACAAATTCTCGATCTCCCCACGCGATCTTTACGCAAGGCTCGGCTCAGATGCAGCGCCGATCGTTGTCGACGTGCGACGTGACGCCGATTTCGCCGGTTCGGGCCGACTGCTAGGCCCCGCTATTCATCGCTCTCCGGATGATGTCGAGCGATGGCAAAACGATCTGCCGCACGGGCGCAAAGTTGTCACCTATTGTTTTCATGGTGATCAGGTCAGCCAGGGCGTCGCCATCGCCCTGCGCGCAATAGGCATTGACGCGACCTTTCTGGAAGGCGGAATTGCCGCGTGGACCGAACGCGGTCTGCCGATCCACCGGAACATCGGAACAAGCCCGAGCAAATGGGTCACCCGCGAGCATCCGAAAATCGATCGCATCGCCTGCCCGTGGTTAATCCGGCGCTTCATCGATCCCAATGCCGAATTCATCTATGTGCCGAGAGAGCAGGTTCTGGTGGTCGCAGAGCAAACCGGCGCGACCCCCTATGACATCGACGGCGTCGAATTCACCCACGAAGGCGATCGTTGCTCGTTC
>JBIQLC010000026.1:0-58043 GCA_044464625.1 Afipia sp.
AGGAACGGAATGTTGTGGCGGATGCCGTCGACATAGAACGCATCGAGCGCCTGCGACTGCGCCTCGATGGCGGCGGCGCGCGACGGACCGTGCGTGACGAGCTTAGCGATCATCGGATCGTAGAACATCGAAATCTCGCCGCCCTCCTGCACGCCGGTGTCGTTGCGTACGGTGATGTCGGCGGACTTGCTCTCCGCCGGCGGACGATACTTCACGAGACGGCCGATCGACGGCAGGAAGTTGCGGTACGGGTCTTCGGCGTAGACGCGCGATTCCACCGCCCAGCCGGTGAGCGCGACATCCTTCTGCGCAATCGCGAGCTTCTCGCCGGCGGCGACGCGGATCATCTGTTCGACGAGGTCGATGCCGGTGACGAGTTCGGTCACCGGATGCTCGACCTGCAAACGAGTGTTCATTTCGAGGAAGTAGAAGCTCTTGTCCTGTCCGGCGACGAATTCCACCGTGCCGGCGGAATCATAGTTCACCGCCTTCGCCAATGCGACGGCCTGCTCGCCCATCTTGCGGCGGGTCGCTTCATCGAGCAGCGGCGACGGGGCTTCCTCGATGACCTTCTGGTTGCGGCGCTGGATCGAACATTCGCGCTCGCCGAGATAGATGACGTTGCCGTGCTTGTCGCCGAGCACCTGGATTTCGATATGGCGCGGATCGACGATGAACTTCTCGATGAACACGCGGTCGTCGCCGAACGAGGCTTTCGCTTCGGCTTTCGCAAGGTTGAAGCCTTCGGCGACCTCGGCAGTCGAGTGCGCGATGCGCATGCCCTTGCCACCGCCGCCGGCGGAGGCCTTGATCATCACCGGATAGCCGATCTCGTCGGCGATCTTCACCGCGTGCTTGTCATCTTCGATGACGCCGAGATAGCCCGGCACGGTCGAAACCTTGGCCTTGGCCGCCGCCTTCTTGGATTCGATCTTGTCGCCCATCGCGGCGATGGCGTCCGGGTTCGGGCCGATGAACACGATGCCTGCATCCTTGAGCGCGCGCGGGAACGCCTCGCGCTCGGACAAAAAGCCGTAGCCGGGATGAACCGCCTCGGCGCCGGTCTTGCGGCAGGCATCAACGATCCTGTCGATCAGCAGATAGCTCTCGGCAGCCTGCGGCGGGCCGATGTGAACGGCTTCATCGGCCATTTCGACATGAAGCGCATCGCGGTCGGCGTCGGAAAACACCGCCACCGTCTCGATACCCATGCGGCGGGCGGTCTTGATGATCCGGCAGGCGATCTCGCCACGATTGGCGATCAGAATTCGTTTGAACATTGCGAGCTGACTTGAACCTGGATGGAGGACCGGCTTCACCGGCCTGATGGGGAACAATGTGCCATGAACGGCTGGTTGTAACAAATCTGTCGCGACCAGAAACTACACATTCGAGGCGAAGCCAAGCCCTGCTTTCGACCGCGGAAAGGCCCCGCCATGCGCCATAAAACCACCGCCGTTGCCATCGGATTCCTGATATTTTCCGCCCTTCCGGCCCTCGCCGCCAATGCGACGCCCCACAACCTGATTCTGTTCGTTCCCGACGGGCTGCGGGCGCTCAAGGTCACCCCCGACACTGCGCCGGCCATGGCCGCGCTGCGCGACCAGGGCGTGAACTTCAAGAACCCGCATTCGCTGTTTCCGACGTTCACCATGCCGAACGCCTCGGGCATGGCGACCGGCCATTATCTCGGCGACACCGGTGTATTCAGCAACACGATCTATTCCGGCTATCCGGTCGGCGCGGCCGGCGGCAGCGTGACGCCGTTTCTCGAAAGCGACCCGGTGATGGGCGATGTCGACGAGCACTATCACGGCAATTTCCTCGACGAGGAGTCGATCCTCACTGCCGCGCGCCGCGCAGGCTACAGCACTGCCGCTGTCGGCAAGCTCGGCCCGACGCTGGTGTTCGATCACACCACGCGCACCGGCAGCGACACCATCATCCTCGACGACCAGACCGGCGCGATGAAGGACGGCAAGCCGCTCGGCATTCCGCTGTCCGACGACATCAAGTCGGCGCTTAGCGAAGCCGGGCTTCCGCTGGTCACGCCAGGCCGCGGCAAGAATCCCGGCGACAACGGCAATGCGGGTAATTTCGAAAAGCCCGGCGCGACTACCGCCAACGTCGCGCAGCAGAAATATTTCACCGACGCCGTGACCAGGGTGATCCTTCCGAAGTTCAAGGCACGCAACAAGCCGTTCGTGCTGGTGCTGTGGTCGCGCGATCCCGACGGCACCCAGCACAATCAGGGCGACAGCCTCGGCAAGGTGACGCCGGGCATCAACGGCCCGACCTCGCTCGCTGCGATCAGGAACGCCGACGACAATCTCGCACAGGTGCGTCAGGCGCTGCGCGATCTAGGTCTCGAACAGACCACCAACATCGTGGTCTCCGCCGACCACGGCTTCTCGACAATCTCGAAGGAAAGCGCGACCTCGCCTGCGGCAAAGCGCACCTATAATAATGTCCGGCACGGCGACCTGCCGCCGGGCTTCGTCGCACTCGATCTTGCGCACGCGCTCGATCTGCCGCTGGCCGATCCGGATCATGGCAACGCCATCGTCACTGATGGTGCATATCCGCGCCGCGGCAACGGCCTAATCGGCAAGAATCCGAACAAGCCCGACATCATCGTCGCGGCCAATGGCGGCTCGAACCTCGTCTACGTGCCAAGCAAGGAACGCAGGCTGACGCGCAGGGTGATCGACGCGCTGCTGGCGCAGGATTACGTCAGCGGCATTTTCGTCCACGACGATCTCGGCACCTTCCCCGGCACGCTGCCGCTGTCGCGCATCAACCTCGCCGGCCGCGCGCTGACGCCGAACCCGGCGATCGTGGTCAATTTCCGCTCCTATTCCACGGGCTGCGACGAGCCGATCCTGTGCACCGTCGAAGTCGCCGACACCGGCCTGCAGCAGGGCCAGGGCATGCACGGCAATTTCAATCGCGCCGACACCATGAACTTCATGGCGGCGATCGGGCCAGACTTTAAAAGCGGCTACGTCGATCCGTTGCCAGTCAGCAATGCCGACATCGGCATGACCTTGATGAAGGTGATGGACCTGCGCCCGCCGCACAAAGGCACGCTGATCGGGCGCGTGATGACCGAGGCGCTGCCCAACGGCACCACGCCCAAGGCGTTCACCGGCACTGTCGCCTCAAAGCCGGCGGCGAACGGCCTGCGCACCGTGTTGCACTTCCAGCGCGTCGACAAGCAGCGCTATTTCGACGTTGCCGGTTTTCCGGGCCGCACGGTCGGCATCGAGCAGCCGAAATCGGCGGGGATGAAGTAAGGGTTTGCACGCCCTCATCCTGAGGAGCGACGCTTCTTGCGTCGCATCTCGAAGGATGAGGCCCGCATATTACGCCTCACAAGCGCGTTTACGCGCGTCTTTCACGACCTCATGGTTCGAGACGGCGCCATAGCAGGCGTAGCCTGCGTAAACTTGGCTACGAAGCGCCTCCTCACCATGAGGGGGCGGCAAACAAAATGCCCGGCGCAGGGGCCGGGCATGACACACTTTAACATGAATGTGCGTGAGGCCCCGCCCTCACATCCCCAGATCCATGAACCCCGGCAGGGTCTGGACCATCGGCAGCGTAGCGGCGCCGATCAGGGTGACGGCCAGGATGGTGAGCGCGCGGTTGCTGCGGCGCTTGCCGCGCATCTGGCTCGAAATCCACTCCAGCACTTCGAGGTTGACGCCCACCGCCTTGGTCGGCGCCCAGCTCTCGATCGCCACATCCGGCGACAGCGCGACATGGCGCGGCGGCACCGGCAGGCCCGAGGCGGAGGCGGCATGGTGAACCACCGCCTTGGCGAGCAGGTCGTCGAAACGGCCATCGTCGCTGCGCTCGGAGGCGGCTTCGTTGATCTGGAACAGGGCTTCGGCCTCGGCACGGCTGACCGGCTGACTGGCGACCGAAGAATCCATCAGGATGCGGGCGCACCAGTCGGCGTCGGCGGTATCGAGGGAGCGCGAGAAATGCACCCGGCCTGCTGTGGTCGGCCCCTCGCCAGTGATGACGCCATCGCGCACAAGGCCCAGCGCCCGCACTGCGGCGGCGCCCTCGGCGATGGACGGGGATTCGATGAACGGCAGCAGATCGGCCAATGAAGAGACGGACGTCGGCGAAGCGGCAGACATGGTACTTTACTCGTTTCTGTATCCCGCAGCATTTTCACGCGGGGTTAAATGATCCGTTAAAGAATCGGCCTTGCAGCCAATCTTTCCGCGAGGGTTGCCGATTGGTCGCAGCAAGTCCCTCGCAGGTTCAATGATGTCGCAGTGCGGCCCGGCGGCGTTGCGGCGCATCAGAGGAATCTTTGGGGCATTGCTCACGATCACGTAGTCGCGTCGCCCCCGGATGGTCACGAAATCAGGATAAAACGATTGAGCCATACCCCGCACGGAGTAGGATATTGTCCTTTTTTCGGCACCGTTCCGTTGGCATTGCGGCAGGTCTATATTTGCCGAGCGGGTTTCCGCAAATTCCTTAATGACGTGAGGCGAGATATGACACTCCAGATTGGCGCGGTGGCGCCTGACTTTGAGGCCGAGACCACCGAAGGACGCATTCATTTTCACGATTGGATTGGCAACAGCTGGGCGTTGCTGTTCTCGCATCCGAAGGATTTCACTCCGGTCTGCACCACCGAGCTCGGCGCGCTGGCCCGCATGAAGCCCGACTTCGACAAGCGCGGCGTCAAGCTGATCGGCCTGAGCGTCGATCCAGTCAGCCAGCACGCAGCCTGGGGCCAGGACATCAAGGATGTGGCCGGCGTCGCGCCGAACTATCCGATGATCGGCGACACCGACCTCAATATCTCCAAGCTCTACAACATGCTCCCGGCCGACACCGGCGGGACGTCCGAAGGCCGCACCCCGGCCGACAACGCCACGGTGCGCAACGTGTTCGTGATCGGACCGGACAAGAAGATCAAGCTGGTGCTGGTCTATCCGATGAGCACCGGCCGCAACTTTGACGAAATCCTCCGCAGCATCGACTCCCTGCAGCTCACCTCCAAGCACAACGTCTCAACGCCGGTGAACTGGAAACAGGGCGAGGACGTGATCATCTCCGGCTCGGTGACCAACGAGCAGGCCAAGGAGAAGTATCCGAACGGCTGGAAGTCGCCGAAGCCGTATATCCGTATCGTGCCGCAGCCGGACTGAACTGCGATCGCGATACGCGATTTGACATGAGATCGAAAAGGGACGCTGCGGCGTCCCTTTTTTGTTGCGCAATCTTCTTCTGTCTTCCTCATCCTGAGGAGCGCGCTCTTGCGCGCATCTCGAAGGATGAGGCCGCAAAGTCGAACGATCACGACCTCATGGTTCGAGACGGCGCGAGGCGCCTCCTCACCATGAGGGTCTAGCAAGGCGCGCATCCACTCACTGAACTGTCATGGCCGGACTTATTCAGTCCATCTCGATCAGGGACGCACCGTGCCCTCCTCGGCAAGATGCCCGGCACACAGGCCGGGCGCATGGCATCGAGTTCATTGCACGCTTCGAGGAACTTCTGCCCACCGTGCAGACACGCCGCGCGCGATCGGGTTAGATGACCGGATGACAGCGTCCGCTCCCGTCATCGTCTGGTTCCGCGACGATTTGCGCCTTTCCGATCATCCCGCCCTGCATGCCGCGTCGAAAACCGGTGCGCCGGTGATCTGTCTCTACGTCTTCGACGACCACACGCCGAAAGCACGTCCGCTCGGCAGCGCGGCGCGATGGTGGCTGGCGCAGTCGCTGCGTGCGCTGAACGCAAGCCTGATGCCGCTCGGCCAGACGCTGGTGCTGCGCAAGGGCGAGACAGCCGCCATCATCGCAAAGCTTGCGAGCGAAACCGATGCGTCCGCCGTGTTCTGGAACACCAGTCACATCCCGCCGCAGGCGGCGCTCGAACGCGAGGTCACCGACGCGCTCGACAGGATCGGTGTTCGACACCAGACCTTTCCGGGCGACTTGCTGGTGTCGCCCGAACGCATCCGCACCAAGGACGGTCGCGGCCTGCGCGTCTTCACGCCGTTCTGGAAGCGCGTGCTGAGCCTCGGCGATCCGCCCTCACCACTGTCCGCGCCGGAAAAACTTCCCGCGATAAAGACCGTGGCCAGCGACGGTCTCGACAACTGGCGTCTCGAACCGTCGAAGCCCGACTGGGCCGGAGGATTGCGCAAGACGTGGACGGTCGGCGAAGCGGCGGCGCAGGACCGGCTGAGCGATTTTCTCGAACACGGCATCAAGGGTTATGCGAACGACCGCGACCGGCCGGATCGCGCAGCGACCTCGCTTCTGTCGCCGCATCTGCGCTTCGGCGAAATCTCGCCGCGTCAGGTCTGGCATGCCGCGCGGTTCGCGGCCGATCACACACCATCGCTGTCGCGCGACATCGACAAATTTCTGACCGAGTTGGGCTGGCGCGAATTCTGCCGCCATCTGCTGTTCGACCACCCCGACCTGCACACACGCAATCTGCAGGAGCAGTTCGACGGCTTTCCATGGCGGCGCGATGCGAAAGCCCTGCGCGCATGGCAACGCGGGCTGACCGGCTATCCCATCGTCGATGCCGGGATGCGCGAACTATGGCGCACCGGCGTGATGCACAATCGCGTGCGCATGGTGGTGGCGTCGTTCCTGGTCAAGCATCTGCTGCTCGACTGGCGCGCCGGCGAAGCGTGGTTCTGGGATACGCTGGTCGATGCCGATGCCGGCAGCAATCCCGCCAACTGGCAGTGGGTCGCAGGCTCAGGCGCCGATGCCGCGCCCTACTTTCGCGTGTTCAATCCGATCCTGCAGGGCGAGACATTCGACCCCGACGGCGCTTACGTGTCGCGCTGGGTGCCGGAACTGGCACAACTTCCGCCGCCGCTGATCCACAAGCCATGGGACGCAACGCCGATGGAGTTGGCGAGCGCCAACGTCACGCTCGGCAAGACCTATCCCGCGACGATCGTCGATCACAAGGCCGGCCGCGAACGCGCGCTGGCGGCGTACAGGACGATGCGAACTGACCCCTCGTCCTGAGGAGCGCGCTTTTTCGCGCGTCTCGAAGGATGAGGCCACGACATTGCACGATCGCCGCGAAAGATCACGACCTCATGGTTCGAGACGGCGCGATAGGCGTAGCCTGCGTAAACTTGGCTACGATGCGCCTCCTCACCATGAGGATTTGGCAATGTACACGCCGCACTCTCTGAACTGTCATTGCCGGGCTTGACCCGGCAATCCATCACTTTCAAAAGACTCGCTTGTGCGATGGATGCCCGGGTCAAGCCCGGGCATGACAAATCGAAAGAGTGTCGAACTCTAATTTTCTCGAGGCACCTTCCCCGGCTTGTTGACGATGAACACACCGGCCGCGCAGATCGTCATGCCAAGGATACCGAGCCAGCCGACGTGCTCGTCGAACAGCACGAAGGCCATCAGCGCCGTCACCACCGGCACGAGATAGAACAGGCTCGCGACCTGCGTCGCGCCGTTGTGGCGGATCAGCCAGTACAACAGCCCGATCGAGCCCATCGACAGCGCGATCACCAGCCAGCCGACGCCGAGCACGAATTCCCACGACCACACCACCTGCCGCGTCTCGAACAGAACCGCGCCGACAGCGTAAAGAACGCCCGCCGCGACGAACTGGATCAGGTTGCCGGTGCGCCAGTCGATGCGGCTGCAGTAGCGCTTCTGATAAAGCGTGCCGAGGGTGATGCTGACCAGCGCGACGCAGGTCCCTAACCAGCCCCAGCCGAGTTGCCCGGACATCTGGCGTGTGTGCAGCACCAGCAGCACACCGGACAGCCCGAGCAGCAGGCCGAGCCATTGCATCGGCGTGACGCGCTCGCCGAGAAAACGGTTGGCGAGCGTCGAGGTCAGGATCGGCTGGAGGCCGGGGATCAGCGCCGACAGGCCGGCCGGCACCGAGTGATAGATCGCAATCGCGGTGCCCGCGAGATAGAAGCCGTGGACCAGCAGCCCCGCGACCACGCTGTGCCAGGCGTCCATGCGGTTCGGCCATTTCGGGCGGGCGATGACAATGATGATCGCCATCAGCACCACCACCGCGACCATGCGGATAAACAGGAACGTCAGCGGCTCCGCGCCGGCAAGCGCGTATTTCGTGGCGATGAAGCCGCTGCTCCACAGCACCACGAAAATCGCGGGCGCAGCCCGCGTCAGAAACCGCTCGAATGTGACGTTCTGATTCATTTGCGGACCTGATTGCCTGAACCTATGCTAGGCAGCAACGATCAAATGCGCGGGCCCGCTCGCGCGCAATCACATAACACGCACCACGACCGGCCTCTCCGGCCAATCCACTGACATTACGAGGACGAAACCATGGACGTTCGCGCCGCCGTCGCCATTGCCGCAGGCAAGCCGCTGGAAATCACCACCGTGCAACTCGAGGGCCCGCGCGAGGGTGAAGTGATGGTCGAGATCAAGGCCACCGGCGTGTGCCACACCGACGAGTTCACGCTGTCGGGCGCCGATCCCGAGGGTCTGTTTCCCGCCATCCTCGGCCATGAGGGCGCAGGCGTCGTGGTCGATGTCGGCCCCGGCGTCACCAGCGTCAGGAAAGGCGATCACGTCATTCCGCTCTACACGCCGGAATGCCGCCAGTGCCCGTCGTGCCTGTCGCGCAAGACCAACCTGTGCACCGCGATCCGCTCGACCCAGGGCCAGGGCCTGATGCCGGACGGCACCTCGCGGTTCTCCCTGGGTGGCAAGCCGATCCATCACTACATGGGCACATCGACCTTCGCGAACTACACCGTGCTGCCGGAGATCGCTGTGGCGAAGATTCGCGAGGACGCGCCGTTCGACAAGGTCTGCTACATCGGCTGCGGCGTCACCACCGGCATCGGCGCGGTGATCAACACCGCGAAGGTCGAGCAAGGCGCGAAGGCGATCGTGTTCGGTCTCGGCGGCATCGGGCTCAACGTGCTGCAGGGCCTGCGGCTCGCCGGTGCCGATATGATCATCGGCGTCGACATCAATAACGACCGCAAGGCGTGGGGCGAACGCTTCGGCATGACGCATTTCGTCAACCCGAAGGAGGTCGGCAAGGATCTCGTGCCCTATCTCGTCGATATGACCAAGTCCGGTGCCGACCAGATCGGCGGTGCGGACTACACCTTCGACTGCACCGGCAACGTCACCGTGATGCGGCAGGCGCTGGAAGCGTGCCATCGCGGCTGGGGCCAGTCGATCGTGATCGGCGTTGCGCCAGCCGGCGCGGAGATTTCGACGCGGCCATTCCAGTTGGTCACCGGCCGCGTGTGGAAGGGCACGGCGTTCGGCGGCGCGCGCGGCCGCACCGATGTGCCGAAGATCGTCGACTGGTACATGCAGGGCAAGATCCAGATCGACCCGATGATCACCCACGTGATGCCACTGAGCGACATCAACAAGGCATTCGACCTGATGAAGCGCGGGGAATCGATCCGCGGCGTGGTGACGTTCTAACCCGCGTCGTGTCCCGGGCGCGACGCAGCGTGCAACGCTGCTTCGCAGACCCGGGACCGTTCCAAACTCAGAGTGTGAAACGGCCCCGGATCAGCAGTGCGTCACTGCGTGCCGCATCGCATCCGGGGCACAGCTATTTTCTCCGTCATGCCCGGGCTTGACCCGGGCATCCACGTCTTTTCCGAGACATAGCTAAAACGTGGATGGCCGGAACAAGTCCGGCCATGACGGCTCAGAGAGTGCGGCGTGCTGTTGTGCCCCCCAATGACGAAGAAGTGCGAGGCGCCGTTTCGACCCATGAAGATGACCAGTCGGCGCCTCCTCCAGCTACCGTCTCAACTCAACGATCGCGCGTTGCAGCGGCGCGGGCGAGACCTGGATCGGCCCGTCGAACGGCACGTCCATGTCCACGATCAGATAGATTGCGCCCGCGATCAGCGCGGCGGACACGACCAAACCCGTCACCACCACCGCGTTGTACGGCGCGCGATAACCGAAGCTTGCGAAGATCAGCAACAGCCACGCCACCATCAGCACGATGATCGGCATCGGCAGTGTGCCTTCCGACTGCTCCACCAGAATCCAGTGCTGTTCGACGATCTTGTGAAACTGCCGGATCGCGTCGTTCCAGCGCGCGATGTGTTCGGCATCGCCCGGCTTCATCGCCCGCAGGCTGTGCCCCACCGCATCGATCAGGCTTTGCCGCTCGCGATCGACGTTGAGCGGCGTGCTGTTGCGGATGCGCGCCGCGGTCTCCTCGGTGTAGGCGAGCAGCCGCTGCCGCGTCTCATCGGCGTCGGGACCGTACAGCCGCAGCCAGCGATCAAGCAGGATGATGTCAGTGGAGATCGCATGGACGTTGCGGTCCACCGACTCGAACGTGCCTTTGGCGGAATTGAGCATCAGGCCGAGCACCAGCGACGTCATCACCACGAAGATGTTGGCGATCGCCCGGACCACGCCGAGCGTGTCGTCGGCGCGATGATGCGGCGGCAGCCTCCCATGGAAGAAGAGGCTCCCCATCGAAGCCGCGACCAGACCCAGAAAAATCAAAGCGGAAACGACAATTTCGCGCATGGCTGAAAATGGTTTCGCAGAGGCAATCGGTCCGCGGAACCAGCATAGCCCGGCTCAGCGGAAAGTCAGAAATCTTCCGGACAGGGATCGACGATCTTCCAGAGTTCGACGCCGTTCTTGACCTTCTTCATCTCGGGCGTGAGGCCGCCGTGGCGCGCGATCCATGATTTGATCGCCGGCGTGTAATAGGACATCAGGTCCGAGGTCCCGGCCGCCGTCGTCACCTTGAGGCCGAAGGTATAGGCCTTGTCGTAATAGGCCTGGTGGAAGCCGAGGCTGGCGCGCGGCGTCGCGCAGATCTTGCCGGGCGGCACGATGCCGAACACCAGCGTGCACGCCGAATTGCAGATGCCGTCGATGATGACCCGCTCGCCGCGCTTGCGGATGCGTTCGTACTTTTCCTTGTACTGCTCAACATAGCCGCCATGGTCGCGCGTGATCCGCAGGTCGGCGCGCGCGGGCGCCATGACCAGCAGCATCGCGATCAGGGACAGAACGAGGACACGTATCAACGTCGACAAACCTGTTGGGGCGGCATGGCGCAATCCCGTCGCCGCCCGACCATCGGACTCTGGCCGGACTATGTTGGCAATTCGTTAAGCATGACGGCCACGAACCCTATTCCGCCTGCCCGGCATGGCTAAATCGTGGCAAATGGCGGGGTTTTGGCAGGAACGCGGGTGGCCGCGACATGGTGCCCCGGACGCGGCGCGCTCCCTCTCGCCGCTTGTGGGGATCGCACTCGATGTCATGGCCGGACTTGTTCCGGCCATCTCGCTTAGGTGAGTACAGTGCCCGCCTTTTCGGGATCACTGGGACGTAGGCGAACGAAAGCGACGCCGTTCTTCGAACGGCTATGCCCGGTGATGACATTGCATTTGAGGCAAGCTTGCGGGCTTACTTATTCAAATAGCGCCGGATCGCGGCCACCGACGGCCCGACTTCCTGGATCGCGGCGAACAGGTCTTCCGACGACACGTTGAGCCGCCCGGCCCAATAGGCCGTGGCGTTGTCGTCCTGGGTGTCGATGGTCTGGGGCGCGCGGCCCGCGATCTGCGCGGTGGCGGCCAGAACATCGGAGACTTTGACAAGGCTGATCATGGCGTGTTCCCGATCCCGGAAAGGTACCACGATCGGCTGCTGCCAAAACCACGAGGTGCTCGCGGCGTTAACGAGAGGTTTCCGCCGCGCCGCGATCAGGGCTTCGATGGCCCCGCGCCGGATATTCGAGCTGCATGGCGACGAAATCGGCGGTGCGCGCGCCGTAGCGATCCGAGATCGTTTGCAGCGTTTCGTCGAGCGCGACGGCCGGTTTGCGATCCCCGATCGGGCGCAGGTTTTCTTGTCCGGATTTGTCCGCCTCGACCTGATCGGGAAGGATACGAAGGCCGTGCAGGGTCTGCACCGCATAGGCGGATCGGGCGAACGTCACCGCGCGCGAGCGATAGGTTCGCGACCATGCATCCGCGACCAGCGCGAGCGACACCTCGTCGATGCCGCCGACAAGCTCGATGCCGAACCGGTCGCGATTCCAGAACGCAGCAGTGTTGCCGATCGCCGTCAATGCGAACGGACGCGTGAAGCTGAACGCTGCGCTGGCGTGGCGCACGTCCCATTGCGCGAGGCCAAGGCTGCGCGCCACATCCTTTGCCTTGTCGCGGCCGGCAATCGCCTCGATCAGGGTGAGCGACATCGGCATCGATGCGGAGATGCCGGTTGTGGTTGCGACACCGTCGTCGACCACCAGCCGACGGTCCGCGACATAGCGGATCGACGGATTCTTCTCGCGCAACTCCTTGAGATAGTACCAGTGGGTGGTCGCCCGCTTGCCGTCGAGCAGCCCGGCCGCGCCGACCACTTTCGCTCCGGCGCAAACCCCGATGACCATCGCGCCCTTGGCAGCCTGCGCCCGGATCCATGCGAGCGCCGCCGGATCGTCATCGCGGCTCATGGCGGGCACGATCACATAATCGGCGCCTTGCGGATGCTGCGCGTCGAACGCGGCGATGGTCGCATCCGGCTCGACCTTCAGCGCGGGATACAGTTGCACCAGACCGGGCCCGGTCGCCAGCATCACCACGTCGGCGACGTCGGCGCGCCGGAGGATGCCGTAAGGCATGACGTAGTCCGTGGTCTCGGTGGCATCGTTGATGCCGATGATCGCAATCAGCGGCCGCGCGCGCTTTCGCGGCTTCAGGGCCGCGTGCGCGGCGTCGGTTTCGGCTTGCGCGATGGGCGGTGGCGATGCGGCGGCCGGCGACGGCAGCGACCATATCCAGATCGCGCCCGCGATCAGGACAAGCGCGACGACGCCCGGAATGCCCCACAACAAAATCTGCGCTTTCATGATCAAGTCCAGCCATGAGCGCCCCGGCCGTCACGATACGCCTGCTGCCGTCATCGCGTTGCGCCATAAATCCGGCAAAACCCGCCAAAATCGCCCGCTCCCAAACGACGGAGATTTTGGCAAGGCAGCCGCGGCGCCGGAAGCCTCAAGCCTCCGGCGCCGCGACGCGTCTTACTTCGCGCCCTTCACCGTGGTGTAGGCGGTGATCAGGTTGCGATAGTCGGGGATATGGTTGGAGAACAGCGCGCCAAGACCCTCGACGTCATTGCGCCAATCGCGATGAAGCTCGCAGGCGACGCCGAACCACGTCATCAGTTGGGCGCCGGCCGCCGACATGCGATCCCACGCCGAATGGCGGGTGATCTCGTTGAAGGTGCCGGACGCATCGGTGACGACGAACACTTCAAAACCTTCCTCGATCGCCGACAGCGCCGGAAACGCGACGCACACTTCAGTGACGACGCCGGCGATGATGAGTTGCGTCCTGCCGGTCGCCTTCACCGCCTTGACGAAGTCCGCGTTGTCCCAGGCGTTGATCTGTCCCGGCCGCGGAATGAACGGCGCCTTTGGAAACTTCGCCTTCAACTCCGGCACCAGCGGGCCGTTCGGGCCGTCTTCGAAGCTCGTGGTCAGGATGGTCGGCAGCTTGAAATAGTCGGCAAGATCGGCGAGCGCGAGCACGTTGTTCTTGAACTTGTCGGGATCGATGTCGCGCACGAGCGACAGCAGGCCGGCCTGATGATCGACCATCAGCACGGCGGCCTTGTCCTTGTCGAGACGGGTATAGGGCCTGGTCACGGAAGTTCTCCATTATGGACAGATATGATCCGCGTTCGCGGCAGCGGACCGACGCCGTCAACGGAACGGCTCCGGCCCTGTGGCCGGAGCCGCCCTGCATCACGCGGTCTTTTCCGCTTCGGCGATGGCGCCGAACTTGCCGTTCTGGAAATCGAGCATCGCCTGCTTGATCTCGCCGACGGTGTTCATGACGAACGGCCCATGCGCGACGACCGGCTCGTTGATCGGCTCGCCGGTCAGCACCAGCAGCTTGGCGTCGCTGTTGGCTTCGATGGTGATGCCACCACCGTCGCGGCCGAGCAGCACCATCTGCGCTTCACGCGCCACTTCCTGCCCGTTCACCTCGACCGTGCCCGACAACACGAGGACCGAAAGCGTATGGCCCTCGGGGACGTCGAACGTCACGCCCTTGTCGCGACGCAGCCGCACGTCCCAGATGTTGATCGGCGTGAACGTGCGCGCCGGCCCTTGCGTCTCGCCGAAGCTGCCCGCGATCACGCGCAGCGAGCCGGCACTGTTCGGCAGTTGCACCGTCGGAATGTCGGCGGCGAGCAAGGTCTGGTAGCCGGGCGTTGCCGACTTGTCCTTGGCCGGCAGATTGACCCAGAGCTGCACCATCTCGAAGTCGCCTCCCCGCGCGGCGAAGGCCGGCGAGTGAAACTCCTCGTGCAGGATGCCGGACGCCGCCGTCATCCACTGCACGTCGCCCGGGCCGATCAGGCCGCCGGCGCCGGTCGAGTCGCGATGCTCCACCTCGCCGTTATAGACGATGGTGACGGTCTCGAAGCCCTTGTGGGGATGGACACCGACACCGCGGCGCGCCGTGGTGGGCCCGAACTTCGCCGGTCCCGCGTAGTCCAGCATGATGAACGGGCTGACGTGGCCACCCTGGTCATGATGCGAAAGCATGGTCCGGACCGGGAACCCGTCGCCGACCCAATGGGGCCGCGGCGCACTGTAGACACCCAGAATCTGTCTCATGGTTCTGTCTCCTCTTTCACCGCCCGCCGGGGCGGATTTCATGGAGATGAACCTATCAGCGGGATGATGGACCGATTAGACGGCCGATATTGACCGATCTGTCCCATATGTAGGACAATATCAGGATGCAGGACCTCAACGACCTTTATTACTTCGTGCAGGTGGTGGACCACGGCGGCTATGCCGCGGCGAGCCGGGCCACCGGGATGCCGCGCTCGAAGCTCAGCCGCCGGATCATCGAACTCGAGGACCGGCTCGGGGTGCGGCTGCTCCAGCGCTCCACCCGCAAGCTGACGGTGACCGAGATCGGCCAGGAATATTACCGGCACTGTGTCGCCATGCTGGTCGAGGCCACGGCCGCGCAGGAAGCCATCGAGCGCTCACGCTCCGGGCCGCAGGGGCTGATCCGCATCAGCGCGCCGCCGGCGCTGGTCTGTTTCGAAGTCGGCGCAATGATCGCGCGCTACATGGCGGCCAATCCGCGCGTGAGCGTCGAACTCGAATCTACATCGCGGCGTGTCGACGTGATCGGCGAAGGTATCGACGTCGCGCTTCGCGTGCGCTTCCCGCCTCTCGAACAATCGGACCTCGTGATGCGGACACTCGGCGAGAGCACGCAATGCATGGTCGCGAGTCCCAACCTCATCAAGGACATGACGCTGCCGCTGGTGCCCGCCGATCTCGGCGCATTGCCGAGTCTCGACCTCGCGCCGCTATTGCCAAAGCATGTCTGGGAATTGAACGGCCCGGACGGCGCGTCCGCGCGCATCGCGCACCAGCCGCGCCTCGTCACCGACGACATGGCGCAACTGCTGCATGCCGCGCTCGCCGGTGTCGGCGTGGTCAAGTTGCCGAGCATGGTGGCTGACGAACACATCACATCCGGCCGGCTGGTGAATGTCATGCCGGGCTGGACGCCGCGCAGCGGCATCGTCCACGCGGTCTTCCCGAGCCGGCGCGGATTGCTGCCGTCGGTGCGCGGCCTGATCGATTTTCTCGCGGCGGAGTACGCGGCGCTCGCAGCCAATCGCGACAACAAAGTTTGAGTCGACGCACGGCGCGACACGATCAAGTAAAGCAACGCGATTTCATGTTTGCGTGCGACGCGATGAGTTCGTCGCGCGGCGCGGATCGCAAGAGCACGCGATATGGAAACGCACGATGTGGTCGATCACGTCGCCCGCGACTCATCTGCTGTTTGGTGGAATTTGCGCGCAGTGCTCACTGTTCAGCGGTGAGAAAAACAACTTCTCAACCCCGCATTATCCCCAGAGGTTTTAGATCGCCGCGACGCGCAGGCCCCCGCGAAAAGCTCAGATTCGCCTGTGAAATATGGAGAAGTGCGACAATTCGCCCGCTACTGAAAACGCTCATTAAATTCAGACGAATCAGTTGTGCGCAAGAGCGCAATGCAAGTGAATCAAATACTTCCAGAATTTTCGCCTAAACAATTTCATGTTAGCATCACATTGCAAACACGATATCCAGCCACGTTCGCCGCCGGAATGTACAGGTAATTCACAGGTACGTTGCTTGAGACGGTCGGTCATCGTCCAGCAAACGCAGCAATTCAACAGCGCGTTTTCTGATGTACGGAATGATGGCTCTCCGGTCGAAGCCCTCTTCACCGAATATCTAGACGCGCTAGATACAAGGGGAATGAGGTATAATGGTATCACTCGCAGACTCGCCTTTCACTTCATCATCGAGCTGGAACACGCCGGTCCCGACGAATTCCAGCTTCACGAAGCTGAACTGGCCTGCTTCGACGGGTTATAACTACAGCGTTGCGTGGGACAGTTATTCGCCCGCCGTCTATGTCGCTTCCGCTTCAGATCCACTCGTCCAGGTCAGCTATCCTCCGGGTTGGGGATATCCCGGTGGCACTGTCAGCGTTCACATGCCGGCGGCCGCCAATGGCGCTGCTGGCACTGATGGCGAACTGATCGTCATCGATAACGGCGTCGCCTATAACTTCTGGCAATTCAAACGGACGGGCACGACGTCGGGAACGGCCGCATCGTTCGGTGCGGAGAACGTCACCACCGGTGACGGATGGGGCAGCAAATCGCCTTTCCTCAGCGCGGGCATCACGGCTGTCGGCGCAAGCCAGCTCGGCGGCCTGATCGTCAAGGACGAGACCAATGACGGCTCGATCGACCACGCCTTGCAGCTCGTCGTCGACTCCAAGCTTGTCCAGTCCGGATTCATGGGCCAGGCGATTGCCGGTGACGGCAGCAGCGCTAGCGGCATCGTCAAGGAAGGACAGTTTCTCGCGATCTCGCCAAACACCCCGATGCCGTCCGGCCTTTCGGCGCTCGGTCAGCAGGTGTTCAAGGCGATGCAGAAGTACGGCGCGTATGTCGTCGACGTCGCCGGCGGCGTCACCAACGTGCGTGCGCAGTCGAACGCTTTCGACGCATCGACCATTACCGCGTTGTGGCATGACATGGGGAAAATCACGCCGCTGCTTCAGGGCGTGAATCCGGGATCGGGCGGATCCAGCGGATCGGGCACGACAGAGCCTCCTGTCACGAACCCGCCGACAACAACCAACCCACCTGTCACGACCAACCCGCCCACCACCACCAACCCACCCGTCACCACCAATCCGCCGACCACCACCAACCCGCCCGTTACGACCAATCCACCGAGCGGCGGCGGCAGCACGGCGGACACCACCAAGCCAACACTGCAATGGGTTGCCGCCAATGGCACCGGCATCAGGAACGGCACCGGCACCGTGGGTGAAGGCAAGACCGTGCACTTCGCGCTGAAGTTCAGCGAAGCGGTTAACGTTACCGGCACGCCGACCATGAGTCTGAACAGCAGCGGCACCGCCAAGTATGTCAGCGGCTCCGGGACTGACGTCCTGCAGTTCGAATACAAGGTCGGCGCGGGCGACAAGGCGTCGGACCTCGCGATCTCCGGATTCAACTTCGGTGGAATCAAGGACAAGGCCGGCAACGTCCTCAATCTCGCCGGTGCGCCGCAACAGCCGGGTGGAACGCTCACGGTCAAGACGTCTGCGACGAGCGGGACGATTGGCAAGACGCGGGTTAACTGGATCGCTGCCAACGGACCGGGCGTTGTCAACGGCACCGGCACTGTCGGCGAAGGCAAGACCGTGCGTCTGTCGGTCAACTTCAACGACACTGTCAACGTGACCGGCACGCCGACCCTGAAGCTGAACACCAACGGCACCGCCAAGTATGTCGGCGGCTCCGGCAGCAACACTCTGCAGTTCGACTACAAGGTCGGCGCAGGTGAGAAGGCGTCAGACCTCGAGGTCGCCGGATACAATCTCAACGGCGTCAAGGACAAGGCTGGCAATGCCATCAACGTCGCTGGCGCGCCGCATCAGCCGGCCGGCGTCCTTGCCATCGGCACCTCGGCGGTCGCGAACAACGTCACTTCGACGAACCGCTCGACATCGGTCACGGACACCGTGGCCGCACCGGGCGCCGCCGCCGCGACGAACGATCCGTCCACTGCGTCGAACACCGGAGCCAACCAGAACAACTGGTCCAACTTCGGCAATCACGCCGGATCGGCGTTCAGCCGTTACTCGACGCTGGGCTACTCGGGTCAATCGCAAGACACCGGTGGAAATCCTGCGGCGACCGACGGATCGATGATGTCGCGGATGGCCTTGCTGGGTCAGTATGCGGCGTCCAGCTTTGCTAAACCCGGTGCTGTTTCAACCGGGCCGTCACTGCAGCGTGAGTGGGCCAACCCCACTCAGACACTCGCGAAGTCATACGGCTAGATTTAACGGAACGCTCCGAATTCGGCGTGCCGTAAGCTCGGGGCATTCGACACCGGCAATGGATCGCACGCGGGGGAGACCTCGCGTGCGAACGTTGTACTTTTATTTATACAGGTCGAACGCAATTGGAAAAACACGACGACACCCGTCCATTGCCTGACGGCGGCTTGGCAGCCCTTGTGTTCATGCTGCGCAGTCAAGGCGTGGGCGTCGATCCAGAGCAGATAAGGCACCAGTTTTCCGGCCGCCCGATCGGCGTCACGGAGATGATCCGGTGCGCGAAAGGCCTCGGCCTCAAGGCGCGCGCGGTGACGACGACCTGGGAGCGTCTCAGCCATACGCCGCTGCCGGTGATCGCCGCGATGCGCGACGGCAGCTTCCTGCTGCTCGGACGATGCGGCGACGATAAAATCCTGGTCCAGGCGCCGAACGAGCCGAGACCGGCGATGATGTCGCGCGAGGATCTGGAAGCGGCATGGGATGGCCGGCTCGTCCTGATGACGAAGCGGGCGTCGCTGACCGATCTCGCGCGCCGGTTCGACATCACCTGGTTCATGGGGGCCATTCACAAGTATCGCTGGCTGCTCAGCGAAGTTCTGGTCGCCTCGTTCTTCCTCCAGCTCTTCGGCCTGATCTCTCCCCTCTTCTTCCAGGTCGTCATCGACAAGGTGCTCGTTCATCGCAGCATGAGCACGCTTGACGTATTGGCGCTCGGGCTGGTGGCGATCGCGTTGTTTGAAGCGGTTCTCGGCGCACAGCGCACCTACCTGTTCGCCCACACCACAAACCGCATCGACGTCGAGCTTGGCGCGCGGCTGTTCCGCCATCTGCTGGCGTTGCCGATCAGCTATTTCCAGGCACGGCGCGTCGGCGATTCCGTCGCCCGCGTGCGCGAATTGGAGAACATCCGCAACTTCCTCACCAGTTCAGGGCTGACGCTCGTCATCGACCTGTTCTTCACCATCGTGTTCATCGCGGCGCTGTTCTTCTACTCGCCGCTGCTCACATGGATCGTGCTCGCATCACTTCCGGTCTACGTCGCCATATCCGTCGGCGCGACGCCGCTGTTCCGCCAGTACCTCGACGAGAAATTCGCGCGCGGTGCGGAGAACCAGGCGTTTCTGGTCGAGAGCGTCACTGCGGTTGAAACGCTCAAGGCGATGGCGATCGAGCCGCAGATGCAGCAGCGCTGGGAGGAGCAGCTGGCCGCTTATGTCGCGGCAAGCTTCCGGGTGCTGAACCTCGGCAACAATGCAAGCCAGGTGGTTCAGTTCATCAGCAAGCTGGTGACCGCCGCAATTCTGTATTTCGGCGCCAAGCTGGTGATCGCGGGCAGCCTCTCGGTCGGCGAACTGATCGCGTTCAACCTGCTGGCAGGACGCGTCAGCGCGCCTGTGCTGCGCCTCGCGCAGACATGGCAGGATTTCCATCAGGCGCGGCTGTCGATCGCGCGCCTCGGCGACATCCTCAATACCGCGCCCGAGCCGACCTACAATCCCAACCGGATGTCGCTGCCCTCGATCCGCGGCGATATCACCTTCGAGCACGTGACGTTCCGCTACACCGTGGACGGCCCGGAGATTCTACACGACATCAACCTGAGCATCCCAGCCGGGCAGATGATCGGAATCGTCGGTCAATCCGGATCCGGCAAGAGCACGCTCGCCAAGCTGGCGCAACGCCTTTACGTGCCCGAAAGCGGCCGCGTGCTGGTCGACGGCGTCGACATCGCCCAGATCGACCCGGCATGGCTGCGCCGCCAGATCGGCGTCGTCCTGCAGGACAACATCCTGTTCAACCGGTCGGTCCGCGACAACATCGCCCTGGCTGACACCGCACTCCCGGTGGAACAGGTGATCGCGGCGGCGAAACTGGCCGGAGCCCACGATTTCATCCTCAAGCTGCCCGATGGCTACGACACCATCGTCGGTGAGCGCGGCGGCAACCTGTCCGGCGGACAGCGGCAGCGCATCGCAATCGCCCGCGCCCTGGTCAGCGATCCCCGCATCCTCATCTTCGACGAGGCGACCAGCGCGCTCGACTATGAAAGCGAGCACATCATCCAGCAGAACATGACGCAGATCGCCCGCTCCCGCACCGTGCTCATCATCGCGCACCGGCTCTCCACCCTGCGGATGGCCGATCGAATCATCACCATGGAAAACGGCCGGCTGATCGAGGACGGCACCCATGACAAGCTGATCCAGCTTCCCGGCCGATACGCCGCGCTGCACCGGCTCCAGTCCGGACACCACGACGTGCGGGACAAGCCGGTGCCGGACAGCCCGATCAAGCCTCGATTTGCCACCGGGCAACCATCCTCGCCGCCGCCAGCGGAGCGCAACAAATCATCCACATTCTCTATCCGTGACCTCGAGCATCACTGAGGATTGTCGGGCCAGAGCTATTTCATGAAACCTCTTCTCAAAACACATCGCGACGCCTTGAACGCCGGCACAGAAGCCGCTCCGCAGCCCGATGCGGGCGAGTACGCGGCACCGAACGGAGAATCCGGTCTGTGGGTTCTGCAGATGTTGCTGGGCTGGCAGAAAACGACCACGACGGTCGAAGAGCTCGGCCAGCATATCGGCGACAACCCGGCTGGGGTTGCCGAGATACGCCGCTGCGCCAGAGAATACGGTTTCACCGCGCGCATCCAGACCACCAACTGGGAAGGGCTTGCCGCCCTTTCGCTGCCCTGCATCGCGGTATTGCGCGACGGGCGCTTTCTGCTCCTCGGCAAGGTGAACCACGAAAAGGCTGTGATCGTGGCATCGAGCACGTTGCGGGCGACATTGATCACGCGCGCCGAGTTCGAGGCACAATGGGACGGCCGCCTGATCCTGCTCGAGCCGGCGAGCGCGTTCGCGAAGCTGATGCATCGTGCCGAGAAAATCGCGTTCGCATGGAGGCGCGAGATCGCGAGCAAAGCTGCCCTGATAAAAACCAAGGCTGCGCAGTTCGATTCAGAGAAAAGCCGGACGGCCATTGCCAAGGTTGCGGCTCAGGCCCGCTCCCTTCAGACCAGGGCGATTGCACACGCGACCGACGAAAAGCGCCTGCGCGCTCATGAACTGGCTTTCCTGCCAGCCGCGCTTGAAATTGTCGAGACGCCGCCCTCTCCGCTCGGGCGCGCCGTCGGCTTCAGCATCATCGCGATCTTCGGCGTGGCGCTGGCCTGGGCCTGCATCGGGACCGTGGACATTGTCGCCGTCGCTTCCGGAAAAGTCATTCCGAGCGGACGCACCAAGACGATCCAGCCGTTCGAGACCGGCGTGGTGCGCAAGATTCAGGTTCACGATGGACAGAACGTCAAAGCCGGCGATGTCCTCATCGAACTCGACACCACCGCGGTCGATGCCGAACTCGGACACCTGCGGGGCGATCTGATGGCGGTTCGCCTCGAGATCGCAAGACTGCAGGCGGCGATCACCAACAAGGAAAATCCTCTCGACGCGTTCACGCCGCCTGAGGGAGCACCTTCCGACCTGATCCAGATGCAGCGCGGCATTCTGGTCAGCCAGACCAGCGAACAGAAGGCAAAGCTTGCGACCATCGACAGCCAGTTGGCGCAGAAAACCGCCGAACGCGCCACCATTCAGGCCTCGGTCGACAAGCTGAAGTCCACCATCGACCCGCTCCAGCAGCGCGTCGAGATTCGCGAGCAGCTGTTCCAGAAGGAATTGGGATCCAAGCTCACCTACCTGACCGAGTTGCAGGATCTCGTCGGCCAGCGTCAGGACATTCTTGTCCAGCAAAGCCGCAGCACCGAAACCAATGCCGCGGTGGCCGCCCTGACGGAGACGCGCGCCAAGACCGAAGCCGAATACGAACGTGGGTTGTTCGATGATCTCGCCAAGGCCCGGCAAAAAGCATCCGGACTGGGGCAGGACATCATCAAGGCCAATCAGCGCAGAAACTTGCAAATGCTGACGGCGCCGGTGGACGGCATGGTCCAGCAGCTCGCGATCCACACCATCGGCGGCGTTGTCACCCCTGCACAAACACTGATGTTCGTCGTGCCGGCGCAGAACCGTCTGGAAATCGAGGCGATGATCTCAAACCGGGACATCGGCTTTGTGAGGACCGGCCAGGAGGTGGCGGTCAAGGTCGATACTTTCAATTTCACGCGGTATGGCCTGCTGCGCGGAACGATCCTCAGCATTTCGCAGGACGCGATCACGCGCGATAACCCTGTCGACAAGACTGACAAGTCACCGGGCGCTGAATCCACCAGCAGCGAACCGCGCGGCCAGGAGCTGCTCTACGCCGCGCGCATTTCCCTCGACCGGACGCAACTCGATATCGAGGGCAAGCAGGTCAATCTGTCACCCGGCATGGCGGTGACGGCGGAGATCAAGACCGGCGCGCGACGGATCATCAGTTACCTGATGTCTCCGCTTGCCCGTTATCACCACGACAGCTTGCGGGAGCGATAGGCGAACCGGTGCCTGTCACACTGGCCACTGCGACGAGTTCGGACCCTGATTTGCGGCCAGGATCGCCCGGACTTTATTGTCCGCGCCGATTTCATCGGCATTTTCGATCGCAAGCAGCGCGGCAAGCCGCGAACGAGCGCGGTTGATCCGGCTTTTGATCGTCCCGGTCGTGGTGTGGCAAATCACGGCTGTGTCTTCGTAAGAAAACCCGGCTGCGCCGACGAGCAGCAACGCTTCGCGCTGGTCGAACGGAATTTCGTAAAGGGCGGCCCGGAATTCCTTGAACTCCAGTGAGCCCTCCTGCTCCGGCGCCAGCCGGAGCGCCTGGGCATAATAACCGTCGGCATCCTCGACCTCATTGCGATGCTTCCGGAGATCCGACAGAAAACAGTTACGCAGGATCGTCGTCAGCCAGGCACCGAGATTGGTGCCCGGCTGGAACGTATGGATCTTGGTGATGGCACGCAGCAACGTTTCCTGCACCAGATCGTCGGCTTTGTCCGCGCTCCCGCTGATCGACATCGCGAAGGCACGCAAGTTTGGCTCGAACGCCAGCATCTCCTCAGCTGTCGGCGCACGAGCATGATCCCCCTTCTCCATACCGTAGCTCTTGGCGGTCATTGTTTCCCTCACTCACGCAACACATTGCACACGGAGGCTCACTCCTCGCATCCGGATGGATGCGAGGTCTCGTGTTCATCAATTGGTTGTTATTCTTTCGCCCCGGTTGGGGTAATTACATTACGTACTCCAAATTTATGTGCCTCGAGCCCCAGCGGCAGAACGCTTCTCTGCACTTTGAGCACGTCGCCAGGAAGAAGTTCGGTGCTCTCATCCGCATCGATGGTCACCGCCTTGCCATCCTGAACGCGGATGACTGTCAGACCGCGCGCTTCGACGACACCGTCGAAATTGCCGACCAGGGTTGGCGAGGTGTACTGCGCTTCCATCAGAAGATTGCGATTGGTGTCGAACTTGATACCGATGTCGTCGATATCGAACCGCGTACGCTGCAATTCAGTGGTCAGCTTCGCGTTATGGTCGCTTTTCAGCTCGAAAATCTTCTGATCGACCTGAGATATGTTCTGGCGCGAGCGCAGGATGAGGGTCTGGAAGCCCTGCTCGTTCATCTGAATCTGCGCCTGCATGCGCTCCAGGTTCAACTGGCGCGACGCCGTCGTCAGGCCGCGGGCGTACAGAATTTTGACTTCCTGCAGCTCCTTGCCGACGCTCTCGTACTGCGCCTTGTTCGCCTGGATCTGGAGCGTTATCGCCTCGATCTCGCGCTGATACAGGTCGCGGGTCTTCTCCAGGCTTTCGATCTGGGTCCTCAGCGCATCGACGTGGATATTCAGGAGCGACCGCTCTTCATCGACGAGCTGCATCACCGCCGAATCCTGTTGCGACTGCCGGACGAGCTCGGCCGGGAACTGGACGTCGCGCTTCATCGTGAGTTCGGCATTGAGGCGGGCGCGACGCGCGATCAACTGGTAGTACTGCTTCACCAGATTGCGCATGTCGCCTTTGAGCGTGATGGTGTCGCGATCGAGCCGGACCATGCCCGGGTCGTTGTATCGCAACCATCCGCCGGCGAGGCTAACAGCCTGCAGGACCGTCAAACCCGGACGGAACGGATACTCACCGGCTTTCTGGACGTCGCCCAGAATGTACACGGGGCGCGACTGCAGGACTTCGACCGACGTGCCGGGCTTGTCGGAAAGACCGGAGCGGACAAACCGTTCCGAAATCCGGTCTGCGGCTTCCTTGGTCGAAATTCCATTGACCGGAACCTCGCCGATCGCTGCGATGAAGATGGTGCCGTTTGCGCTGACCGTGTATTCGCCGCTCAACTCGGGATACTGGAAGATCTTGATCTTGAGCTTGTCGTCGGCGCGAACGATGTAATCCGATGTGGCGCGAACGCCATCACCGCCGAGGATGCACAAAATCAGCGAAGCTGATCCGATAATGCGGGCCCATGAATGGTTCCTTTTCATCGCAGCACCTCTTCGTTTTGACCGACTATCCAGTCACTCGCCCAGCAGACATCGAAGGCTCGAACGGGCGACGCTTGGCGACGACCGTCGCTTCCGCCTCCCAGAACTTGTCGCCAAATTTCCCGATCGCTCGTTCATCCACCATGTTCAGAACCGCCCCGACGAACTCCGATGGCGCGACACCGGACACGGCCATGGCGCGCTGCACGCGCTCCAGCTCCACTCCTCCCCATTTCAGGACGAGCAGAATTCCATCGAGATTCTTCGCAGCCATTCCAAATTCGCCGCCATGCTCCAACGGCGGCAGGCTCAGGACGATGAAGTCGTAAGCATCGAGGCGGTTTTTGTCGGACTGCATCCACCACGCCGCGCTGTCAGCTTCGAGAACGTCGAGGCCGGTGCGTTCGTCCAGAACAATGCGGCTGCGCGACTGCGAGCGTTCGGCATCGCCCGGCAGCCCGGCGCCCTCCACCATGGACGCCTGCGACGGCTCGTTCCGGTTGGCCTTCACCAGCAACACTTTCTTCTGGCCGCAAGCGGCAGCCCCGGCGAGAGACTTCGCCACCATCGCAGCGCCTTCGCCGGCGACCGCCGACGTCACGCCGATGGTGCGCACGTTCGCGGCCTTGATCGCCACGATCGTCCGGCGAACCGTCTGATCCAGCATCGGGCTCGGCCGGAACTCATCATCTCCGGTCAGCTCATGCCCACCCGTAGCCGGGTTCGCGTCCGCCGATGTCCAGCGCCGGAGCAACGGAATGGCGCCAATGCATTCCAGGCCGAGATACTCGACCTGTGCGGCGGTGCGTATGGTGCGATTGTTGAAATCCTGCAGCAGGACCAGTGCCGATCCGATCAAAAGCCCGACAAACGTGACCCCGAGGAGGATGATGATCTTCCGTGGTCCGCTTGGCCGGTCCGGCACCACGGCGGGCGTAATCACATACGCATTCGGCCCCAGCCCCTGCAGCCGCTGGCGCAGCAGCGATCGCGCGCCGTCCTGCTCCGCACTGGTTCGCGCTTCGAGAATGGCCTGGCTGATTGCGCTGGCAATCCGTTTGGATTTGTACGCATCGGAGGTCGTGACGTTGACGAGAATGGTGTGACTGGTGCCGACCCTTGAGACCGAGATGTGCTTGGCGAGGGATTCGACCGCCATATCCTGCTTGATCCGCTCTTCCTCCAGCGTCGCCTTCCGCCCACGGAAAACCCAGTCCGTCAGCGCGCGGAGCGGGCTCGCAACCGGCACAAACTCGCGATCGTCCGCCAGGTTCAGCGAGCGAACGACCTTGGCGAGCACCCCTCGCGACTGGATGATCTCGATCTCGTTCTGCACCTGAGCAAGGTCGGCACGGCCGTGAGCGATGATGAGGTCGTGACCCGGCTGAAGCTCCTTGACGTAGACCAGGAGTTGGGTGGAGGCCTTGTAGCTTGCCGGCCTGAGAACGGCGATCAGCAACCCGGCCAGAAAGAACAGCGCGCCACACGTGGCAATGAACTTCCAGCGACGACGGAGACTGCGCAAGCCGAACGTCCTCAATGGTGACCGCTCGCCAACATAGTCCGACATTGGACTTCCAATCCTCATGTACTCTACTGACTAACGCCTGCGCCGAGACGATTGCCTCACGCGGCGCATCTCTTTCGCCACCTCATGCGATCTCAATCGATGGAAAACAGACACCGGGGCGAACTGGAATCGGGGCGCGCGTCACTGCAACTTGGCAGGCAACGTTTCCATGGACGGAGCAACCGTGGCGCCGGACCGGGCCAGCTCGACCCGCTCGGAATCCACTATTCGCGCTGCTCTCATCCAGACAAAAATCCGATTCCAGACTCCCCAGCTCATTCCCTCCATGATGAGTTCGTAATCCTTTCGGCTTAGCCGCCGAAGAATCAGTTCGGCCACCGCGCGCGACCTGTCTCCCTCCAGATCGCTTTGACTCTCTTCGGCCCGAAGAAGATCGGGTCCCGAAAAGAACGTGGCGGCAAATCCCTCTCCCACTGGCTGATCGCCAATTTTTGTTTTGGTTTTTGATTTCGCTTCCAGAACTTCCGAATACAGATCATTGCGCGAGACACGCTCGCCGTTCTCAAGCCGCTTCAGGATCGTGTTCCGGACCTCGAGCGGGGTCGTCTTTGACAGGTAAACGCGAAGCGTCGAGGGCACCATCAGGGCCATCGGCCTGGCGTTCGGCTCGGATTCCCGAGCCAGCTTCATCAGGTCCTGCGCCGCCCTGATCTTGAATTCGCACGACGTCTCGACCCATTTCACAAACACGCCATGGGGCAGCCGCTCCTTCACACGAAGAAGCTCGCGTCCGATCTCGATCGCGTGCTCGGTAGCCGCCCGACGGAGTGATTTGATCCGCTGCGCAGCTTCCTGCAGCTCAGCCGCGGAGAGTTCCGTCTTCGACAACATCTGCAGCCCCTACCTTCCAGTTAACAGCAGGTTAAAATTACGCCGCGAATGTTTTCCAATGAAGTGAGCGAAAGGATTCCCTGCACACACAAACGGGGTAACCCGTTCTGATTATCCGGGCATGGAATAAAACCGGATTCGCTGTTTGGCGGCGCACCACGCCGAGCCGCCGCGATGGCTCGCGCTAGGACCTGTACCGTCCTCGCGGGATGGCTCCCTCGCTTTTCAGCGCGCGGTGGAGGCGGATCCGCCCAAGCACCATCTGGACGGTCTCCTTGGGGTTCAGGAGCAGGTCGAACAGCTTCCTCGCCACCCCGACGGACAGCCGCCACGTATCGAACTGATATCCGAGGTCGTGAAGCCGCTTGGTGTGATAGTCCCAAAACATCTTGTTTTTGAACTTCAGGACGCTTGCCGACAGATAGGCATAGTAACGGCTCACCAGTTCATTGATGCGGGCGTCGCGTTCCTGCTTGGTCAGATACCATTCGCCATATTCCTGGCAGTCGCTGATGGCCGCGGACACGTATGCGTTCGTCTCAAGGGATGTGGTCGTCATTCGCATCTTGTGAATGCGCTCGTGCGACAGGACCTGATGCACGAAACCGAAGTCAGCGAACCGCAAATGTTTGAGACAGGCGCTGGTGTCCGCTTCCGCCGTCGGATTCGGATAAAACCTGTCGGTGTTCCGCACCAGATCCGACCGGTACATCACCGAGGTCGGATTTCCCAACACCCTCAGAGCGCCGAGCATATGCGCGCGGCAGATTTCGTGCCCTGACGTCACGGCCTGCGAATATGGCAGCCCATCGTTCCGGACGTACCAGATGCCGTCACCTCCGCTGAGCTGATACGACCCGACAATCCCGACAGACGGATGCTGTTCGGCAAGGCCGACCATCTTTTCAAGGCATTCCGGGAACAGCCAGTCGTCCGCCGACACGACCTTGCAGTATTTGCTGTTCTCGGAAATGAGCCCGAAAGCCTTGTTGTGGTTGGCGATGATGGGCAAGAGCGTTTCGTTGCTGCAGAGACGAATGCGACTGTCCTGCCGCTGATACTCGCTGGCGATGCTGAGCGTCCTGTCGGTGCTGGCGTTGTTCAGGATAATGTATTCCCAGTTCCGATAGGTTTGGGACAGCACGCTCTCGATGCACTCCCGCAGGTGCGCCTCGCCGTTATAGACAGGGGTCACGATGCTGACCAAAGGACCGGCTTGCTCGCTCATCTCACGCTCCGTATCGAGAGTGCACGTTTGTTATCGACAGTCCCTGCATTCATCAGAAACAAGCCGTCGAACTGGGAGGCCAACTGGGATTGAGATCGCGTCACGTGGCGGCTGATGCGGCTTTTGACGCGCTTAAGGTCGGCCTGCAGACGGTCGAACCTGTCGACAAGGTCGTCCGCACTGAACCTGGAAATGTCGACGCAATAGTCCGCCAGATCCATGTCCTCCATCAGCGTGGTGACCTTGGGATGCGGCGACAGGGCGAGAGCTGGAACGTTCAACAGAGACGCGAACACCACGCCGTGAAAACGGCACGTCACGTAGCAATCCAGGCTTTTGAGCGATGCAAGCAGATCGCCGATTCCGGTGACCTGCTCACGAACGACGCGGTCCGGCGCCACAGCCGGATATTTTCGATGAATGGCGGCATCGAGGTCCGCGATGGCCTGGGAGTCAAACCAGATATCGCTGCTGAAGAGCGCGATCCGATGCCCGCGATCGAGCATCCGGCCACTGAACTCAGCCAGTTCCTCGATCAGACGCCAATAGCCGGAACGATCGTCAACCCAGTGGCGGGAGGAATCGCCATACGCCATGGGCGCGATGCCGATGACCAGTTCCTGTTTGGGCTCAGGCTGCCGCGTCGCGAGCCCATCGGGCAGCCGCAAGCTCCACGCGCTGTCGGCCACAACCGCGATCTTTCTCCGGAAACCGATCTTCCGGATGAACTCCGCCGATACGCGATCCCGCAGCGACACGTAATCCGCCATCGCCAGCGCCCGCCTGACGAACCAGCGGCTCAACGGCGCGTCCAGCGGGCCGGCGCCATTGTTCAGGAAAATGCATTTCGCGTGGGCAAGCTTGGCAAGAAGAACCCATTTGAACAACGTATAGGGAAACGCCCACGGGCCGCCCCAATCCAGCAACTGACCTCCACCGCAGATGACGATCATGTCGAGTTCGCAGGCCAGCAGCAGCGATTGCCCCAGGAAAAGCGTCTCCTTGATAAATTTGGCGGGCCGGACGATCAGCGTGTTCCTGATCGCCTTGACGCAGCGAAACAAAGGTCCGGTCTTCTTGAGGCCCGACTTCAGTCTCTGCGCATATCGGCCGGAACTGGCCGGATGCGAGGTTGCCGACCATTCCTGCTCGAAAGGAAAGACACTTTGGCGGATCGGAAAACAGGGTATTCCATGGCGCCGCTCGGAGTCCTCCGGATCGAGCGACAGGCCCACCACCGACGCCGCCGGCCACCTGCTGTTGATCTGCTGAAGGACCGTCGTGACGGTGGCGTCGTCGCCGAGATTTCCCGTGCCACAATGCTCCAGAAGACCGATCCTGCAGGAATTCGGCAACGCGGCCCGAACCTCCTTAACGCAGTTCGATGGGTCGGACCGCCGCCGATCGGCAGGCTCCGCAGGACCAACACTCATGCCGGCTTGGTCTGTCATGAGGCCTGCAACCGTTGGCGGGCGAGCGAAACCGCATTTCTTGATAGCGCCGCGTCCGCCGCGGCCTCACCGCTCTTGAAGCTCTCGTCCGTCCACATATAGCCCCAGTCGCCGTAGCGGCCGCAGTACGAGATTCCGATCTCGTCGAGATAGCCGTGAACGGTCTTGAGAGCTGCCGCACGATCAAGATCGAAGATGATGTTCGCATAGCGGAGATACATCGCCGTGCTGAACACGACCTGATCGCTGTGACGCAGAAGTCCGCAGCGGCGCAGATCCCTGATGACCGGCTCAATCCAGTCCTCGGGGGAGCCGGTGAAGGGGCGATACTTGTCGGAGAAATAGACCTCCGCCTGAATGCTCCCCATCCCTTGGGGCGCGTTGGTCTCGGACAGCATGTGCGGGAAACCGAGACGCGTGAAGCATATGTCTTCGTCGTAGAAGTAGGTCATATGCGCTTTGGAGAGATCGGCGCGATCGACGCCGATATTGACCAGCACACACGACGAGCAGGCCAGCCGCTCCGCCGCCTCCACGACCTCGCGCGGCGCGCCCTTGATCATGCGAATGAGTTCCGGCAGCGGCACAGACGAGACCAGCGCGTCGTAATTCGCCCGCACGCCGTTGGAGAACTCCAGCAACCTAACCTTGGGCTCGATCGACACCAGCTCATGATTGAGCCGGATATCGCCGAGCGGCGCGAACTTGTTCAGGTACGAGACGAAGCCGCCGCGCTTCGGATAGCGGAAATGCGTGATGTAGTGGATGTTCGGCGACGATGCCGAGATTGCGCCGCGCAACACCTCCTCCAGCGTCGGCCGATAGATTCGCGGCCCCAGCCAGTCCGTGCTCATGTTCTCGGCGGTCGTGAGATGGTATTTGCGGGTATACTGCTTCGGAAAGAGTTCGGCGAACGTGGTGCCGAAGCTCGCCAGCAGCCAGTCGTTGTAGTTCTTGATCGGCCTTTCCGGCTTCTGCTGCTCCTCGACGAAGTCGGCAATCACCTTCACGACCACGTCTTCCGGCAAGCCATGCAGGTGAAGCTGAACAGGATGCTGGGGCCAGTAGCCGCGCCAGTAGTTGTTCAGATTGATCTGGATGGTCTCGTAAAGCTGGTCGACGCTATCGGCAAACAGGCCCTGAATGCGCTCGTCCTTGGTGAAGGAAATGTGCGGGCCAACGTCGAAGGTGAAGCCTGGCTCATACCTGAACGACATGGTGTGGCCGCCGTAGTACGTGTTCTTGTCGTACATGATCGGCCTGATGCCTTCTTGATGGAGCCGATGTGCCGCGCCCAATCCGGCCATCCCAGTTCCCAGAACGACGACGTTCGACATGGTGCGTTCCCTGTGTTGTGGCGCGTTGGCTAACCTTCGGCCATTGAAAGCTGAGGCGTATCGGCGGGCGCTTTCGACCGCGCCGCGCAATTCTGCTCGGCATCATCCTGCAGGAGATACTCGTAGCGCTCGATCTGCCGGCGCGTGAGCGACTGAAGATCCTTTCCGGCCTGGAACTCCTGGTACCATTCGGTGATCCAGACGAGGCTTTGATCGAGCCGCAGCACCGGACGCCAATCGAGGCCCGCGCGCGATTTGGACGTGTCGAGGCTCAGCAGTTTCGCTTCGGCCGGATGCGCCGCACCGTCCCGCACCCATGAGGCGCCATCGCCCCACAGCGTGACCAGCCGATCGGCGATCCACGACACCGGCCTGGCGTCCATTTCCGCCGGGCCGAAATTCCAGCCCGACGCGAAGCGGGCGCCCTCTTCCGCGAGCTTCTCGCACAGCAGCAGGTAGCCATAGAGCGGGATCAGCACGAACTGCCATGGCCGTATCGCGGAAGGATTGCGAATGCGGCAGGGATGCCGATCGATGAATGCCCTGATGAGATCCGGGATGAGCTGATTTGCCGTCCAGTCGCCGCCGCCGATGGCGTTTCCCGCGCGCACGCTCGCCAGGGCAACACCGTGCTGCGAGAACAGGTCAGGCTGAAAATAGGAATCGCGATACGCGCTGGTGACCAGCTCCGCACATCCCTTCGAGTTCGAGTAAGGGTCGTGGCCGCCCAGCGCATCGCTCTCGCGATATCCCCAGACCCACTCCTTGTTCTCGTAGCACTTGTCGCTGGTCACATTGACCACAGCACACGGCTGCTTGAGTTGCCGCACCGCCTCGAGCACATGGACTGTGCCCATGACATTGGTTGAATAGGTCTCGATGGGTTCCTCATAGCCGTAACGGACGACGGACTGGGCGGCCATGTGGATGACCACATCCGGACGAGCCTCAGCGATCGCCGACTTGAGCCCGACGAAATCGAGGACATCGCCATGCACCGAGTGAACCAGCTCGCCAACCCTCGCCTGCTCGAACAGACTCGGTTTTGTCGGCGGATCGAGTGAGTAGCCGGTGACGTGGGCGCCCATGGCGTTCAGCCACATCGACAGCCAGCTGCCCTTGAAGCCGGTGTGTCCGGTGACGAAGACCTTGCGATTCTGCCAAAAGGAGCGATTAAGCATTGCTGACCAAGCCTCGGATTGATGCGGTTATCAGGTCTCCGCGAGCCCCATTCTCATGAGGCGGCTCCGGCAAACTTGCGCAGCGGCTCGGCCTGAGACTTCACGGCCGTCGCCGGCCATCGCCGTAGCTGTTCGCGCCACAGCGTATCCACCTGACGACCCGCCGGCAGTTCGACGTCACAGAGCGAGACGACCTCATCCTTCTTCTTGTCGCGCAGCAGGATGCAGTTTTCCGACAGGCCGATCGGCAGCGCGTCGGCAGCACGCGCTTCCGCAACATTCTCGATCAGACCGTAGGCGCAAAATCCGCCGATGCCATCGAGACGCTCGCCGGCCTTGAGATCGCGCTTCGCCACGGTGACAACTTCGCACACCGGCCCATCCAGCGGCGCCACGGTCGGATCCTTGTCAACGACCGCACGCCCGATGGTCGATGCGATCTGAATATGAGGCAGATGGAACGGCGTGTAGAACACATAGAACGGTCCGTCGCCGAGCTTGTAGTAAGCGAGTTGCGCTTTCTTCAGCGGCGACTCTTCGTGGACGACGACAAAAGCCCCGGTGTGGGGCGCCGCGCCCAAGGCGTAGTCCACCAGACCGGTATCGAGCATCGCATCTGCAGGGAGGCGATCCGCGATCTCCTGAACATGCTTGCAGGCCGGCCCATACATGCCGCGGCGGCCCGCGTGGAAACCGGTAGCGTTGGCCAAGACCGTCGTTTCCATCGACAGCTTCGTCGCGTCGGCGAACGACGTGACCTTTCTGGCATCCTGATCGTTCTTCTCGGCGAAAGCCCGCTGGGTATCCGGATTGCGGTAGTAGTCGACCATCCCCTTGATGTTGCCCGCCGCAACGGCGCGCAAGCCCAGGGTCCGCAGATAACGCAGCAATGTCATGGCGACGCCGGGTTCGTCGCCGTCGGTGTTGGTCAACACCACGCCTGCCTGGCGCGCCCGCTCGTTCAGAAGCGGGCCCAGCAGTGAATCAAGTTCGGCATTGACCATCACCACGTGCTTGCGATGGCCGATCGCATCAAGAACCACGGCGGCGCCCGCTTCGACCGTTCCAGTCACCTCAACGATGACATCAATGCTTTCGCACGCAGTGAGCAGAAACGGATTGTCGGTGAGAACGGGCACCCCGCGAGAAATCGCCCGTTCGGCGTCCGGAACTGACGACACATCGCGCCAGCCGAGGATGTTCGCTTCACGAAACGCCCGCTCGCCATGCTCCAGCGTTCGGTTTGCGATCGCGACAAGGCGGATGCCGGGTGCCGGCGTTCCGAGCTGAAGGGCAATCGCGCGGCCGGTTGCTCCGGCGCCCACCATGCCTACCGTGATCGGACGGCCCGCGGCTTCCCGTTCACGTAAAGCAGTATCAATAGCCATGGTCCCTCTCCTTCTCGGCAATGCTTGCGATCACGTCGTGACAGACCCTGCCAAAATGGCGCGCTGGTGCGGTGCAGGCTTCAGCAGCGGCCAGTTGCGATCCTGCTCAGACATCTCGGTAACAGGCAGAGGCCACACGATGCCGAACGCCGGATCGTCGAAACGCACGCCCTTGGCGGCGGTCGGCGTGTAGAACGCCGAGGCCATGTAATGCATCTCGGTGTCATCCTCGAGCACCTGGTAACCGTGCGCGCAGCCTTCCGGCAGATAGAGCATGCGGCCGTTGTCGCTCGTCAGTTCGACGCCATGCCATGTCCCATACGAGTGCGACTGCGGCCGCAGATCGAGTACCACGTCGAAGATCGCGCCCCGCGTGCAACGGACCAGCTTAGCTTCGTCCGCGGGCGTGACCTGAAAGTGCATCCCCCTCACCGTTCCGCGTGCCTTGCTGAATCCGAGATTGGCCTGGACAGGAACGAACTCGATGCCGTGCTCAACGAACTCCTTCGCGCACCAGGCCCGCATAAAGCGTCCGCGGTTGTCCTCGTGGGGACTGGGATCGATCACCATCGCACCCGCAACAGCTGTTTCCGCGAAGTGCATTGATTATTCCCCGCTTTTCGCTTCACTCGCCTTCATCTAAACAATGCGCGCTGCATCAGGCGTGTTCCGCTGCCTGCTCAAGCCGACGGTGACGCCTTCGCGACCCGAAACAGATCGAGGTGCAACGCCTTCTCGCCTGCGATCAGAAGCAGCGTCGAGATGTAAACCGCGCCGAACACGCCGACATCCAGAACAAGCCGCAATGCCGGCGACAGCGCCGGCGCGTACAAGGCGTGCGCCTGGAATGCGACCGCAGCCGCGAGGAGGCTTGCTGCCAGCGGACGCCCTAACGCCATGACGATGTCGCGAAAACGGATGCACGTTCCGTGCAGCGCCCAGAGGGTCACCGGGATCACCTTCATCACCATTGTCACGGAATAGGCCGTCGCCACGCCCAGGGGGCCATATGGGAGGCCGATGACCACACCGGCAATCACCAGCGATGCCGAGAAGATTCCAATGTAGACGCTCCGCTTGATCAGACCGAGCGCATTGAGCAGCCAGCCGAGCGGATTGGAGATCGCGAACACCAGAATCGTCGGGGCGAGAATCCGGAATATGTCCGCAGCCGCCACCCATTTCGATCCAAGGATCACGACGATCAGGTCATGGGCGAACAGCGCGCAGACGACCGTCAAAGGCAGCGTCAATGTCACGACCAGCGAATACCCCCGGAGGAAATATCGCCGGAAGCGATCGAGGTCATCTTTCGTCCGCGACAATGCGGCAAACGCCACCTCACCGATGGTCGTATTGAGATTGTCGCCGGGGAAATTGATGAGATGGAAGGCTCGCCCATAGAGCCCGATCGCATCGGTGCCCCAGAACTTGCCGAGAAGAAGCTTGTCGATATTGTTCGAGATATACGAGATGAAGCCGTTCAGCGTCGTACCGGCGCCAAACCGCACCATCGCATGAACGCCATCAGCCATGTGCGGCCAGCCCGGAATCCAGCGGGTCGACAGCCATAAGCCAAGCGTCGTGGCCAGCGGCAGCGTGATCGTCATCGACACCACCGCCCAGTATCCATAGCCCAGTATGGCCATGCCGATCGATACGACCGTTCCGATCAGGAGCGCGATGATCTCGATCATGGCCGAAATCCCGAATGCCATCTTCCGCTGCAGCAGAACGCCATGCTGGACACCCGCGGCGGTGATGACGAAGGTGACTGAAATGACCTGGGTAATGGCCAGCAATCGTGGCTCGTGATAAAACGCGGCGACCATCGGCGCCGCCGCGAACGAAATCAGCGTCAGCAATCCGCCGAAAGCGATATTCAGCCAGAACAGCGACGACGACTCTTCATCACTCAGGACATCGCGCTGGATCGCCGCCTGAAACAGCCCCAGACAGCCGAACATGTTCAGAACACCGGTGAACGCCGTCACCATGGTCACCAGCCCATAGTCAGCGGGGGTCAGCAGCCGGCCCAGAACCATGATCGACAGAACACGGATGATGAGCCCGAATCCGCGCGCGCCGACGTTGATGAGTCCGGCCCGAACCGTTCTGTTCTTCAGATCGTGCATCGCGTATTCTTTGGTTATTATTCAGAGCACAAGTTTGCGACCGTAGAACGCCTCGGCATAACCGCTGGGTGCGTTGCATTCCATCCCGCGCAGCCGCATCAGCGCCATGAACGTTTCAGGCTCGAACCACCGCTTCGCGCTTTGCGATTCGAAGGTTTTGACGATCGAATTGACTTTTCTCTCGCAGACGTCTTTCGGCAGCGGAATGAAGACGCTGGGCCGCCCCATATCGCCATCGTATTTGGGAATTTCATATTCCAGGATCAGATGATCCCGAAACGTGTTCCAGGTCAGTTCGGCGATCAGCCGGTGATCCTGATGCGCATCAAAGCGATTGTGAGTGAAGACGATGTCCGGCGAGATGTCGCGTTTGAGCTCTTCAAACACGCTTTTGATGTCCGCCCCGTCATACGGCATGAAGCCGTCCCGAAAATCCTTCAGGATCACGTTCTTCATCCGAGACGGATCGACGAACTCCCTGGCGCCGCGCTTGGCTTCCGATGCACGGATGCCAATCGCGCTGAACACCACCCAGTGAAATGCAACGTCGTTATGCTCCGCGGCGATCTGCAACACCGCGCCGCCGCAGCCGATCTCGATGTCGTCGGAATGGCATCCCAGACACAGGACCTGGAGCGGAGATTCCCCGCTCCTGTCGGGCCGCAGGCGGATCATGGTCATGCGACTTTCGCCGGTATGCGGTGAGAAACGGCGCCGGCACAGTCGCTCCAGACCTTCCACGGCGGCTTGCTGTCGTTGAGCTCCTCGAGGCGCTGTTTGTCCTTGAACGTGTCCATGCACTGCCAGAAGCCGGTGCATTTGTGCGCAAGCAACGCCTGCCGCTGGATCAGCCGTTCAAACGGCTCCCGGACCAGTTCGTCGCCGGGATTGATGTAGCTGAAGATCTCATTCCGGAAGACGAAGAAGCCGCCGTTGATCCAGATGTCCGACTGGCTCAACGCCGAGACTTCGGCGATCTTCCCTTCCGGGGACATTCTGACGATATCGAAGCTGGCGGTCGGCTGCACCAGAAGCAACGATCCAACCGCGTCGCTTGCCTTCAACTCGTCGATCATGGTCGGAAGATGCAGATCGCTGAGGCCGTCGCCGTAGTTGGCGAGGAAAAATTCCTCGCCCTGCAGATAAGGCTCGACGGCCTTGAGGCGCTCACCGATCGTCGCGTGCAAACCGGTCTCCACGAAGGTGATTGTCCAGTCGTCGCTATCCCGGCTGACGAAGTCGATCTTCTTGCCGCCCTGCGACCATACGAAGTCGTTTGAAATCGACTCGTCGTAACGCAGGAAATAGTCCTTGATGGCATAGCCCTTGTGGCCCAGGCAGAGAATGAACTCGCGATGCCCGAAGTGGGCATAGTATTTCATCAGGTGCCAGAGAATGGGGCGCGAGCCGATCTGCACCATGGGCTTGGGAACATCATCGACGTATCCCCTGAGCCGCATTCCAGCGCCACCGCAAAAGAGCACGACCTTCATAAGTCCCTCCTCCAATGAAATCTCTCCGCGGTTTCCGCAAAGAGCGATGTGCCGTAAGACGCCGTCGTAATTTCCAACTCCGCTGAGACTTCGCCTCAGTAAAGGTTCATGATCCGCTCATCGGCCATATTGAGCACCGCGCCGATGAACTTCGGCCGCGCATCGCCGGCGGAGCGGAATCCCTGCCGGACCAGCTCGGATTCCGTTGCGCCCCATTTGACGACGAGCAGGAAGCTATCCAGCACATGGGCGGCCGCGCGCACGTCAGGCCCCTCCGCGAGCGAGGGCATGTCGACGATCACGAGGTCATAAGAATCCGCCACGCTGCCCAGAACTTCGTTCAGTAATGCTGCGTACATCGATCCGGCCTTGCCTTTCGCTAGCTCAGCGAGCGAAAGAACATGCAATCCGAGCTGCAGCCTGACGAGGCCGTCGAGCGTTCTGGAATGCGGCTCCCTGTCCGAGCGAGGAGGAAGCTGAGGCAGCTTTGCGGCCCAGCGGGAAGCCGACGAATTCTCGGGCACGCCGTCGATCAGCAACACTCTTTTTCCCAGAGCCGCAGCCGCCTGCGAAAGCCCGATGGCAAGCGTGGTCACACCCTCGCCCGGCACCGTCGATGTCACGCCGATAGTCCGCGGTCCGTGCGACGATGACTCCAGAACCGTCGTCATGCGTCGCAGCGTCTGCCGATCTGACAGATGGGGAAGCTGCGCCGCGGCATGCTGGGCGATGGCGCGGAGGTCGGCCTGACGATGAAAGACACCCAGGCATTCCAGGCCAAGGACATATTCCATCTGCTGCGCGTTGCGGATCGTATCGTTGGTCACATCCAGCAGGATCGCGGCAGCAGCGGCGGCGACCAGGCCGAGCAGCCCTGCAACCAAGACGATGATCGCCGCAGACGGTCCATCCGCCCTGACTGGTGGTTCAGCCTCCGAAATCAGGAGCGCACTCGGGCCGAGACTCTGGAAAACCTCGCGGAGTTCCGGCGCCTTGGACAGTATCGAATCGGACGCGCGCGCGAGCTCCTGGAAATAGATGCGGATCACGGTGTTCACGATGCGAGCGGCCTTCTCGGGCTCCGATGCCTTGAAGCTCACCCGCACCATGTGGCTCGTTCCGATCTGCCGAACGCTCAGCTTGCGCCGGACGATATCCAGCGTTGCGTTGAACGCAACATCGTCTTCCTTCACTTGCGGCCGCGATCCCGATGGAAGACCTGCCTGCGAAGATGCGGACCAGCGATGATCCGAGAACTCCGGATCCTTGGTAAGCTGCAATGCGTCGACGACCTGGGTCAGGACGTTGCCGGACCGGAGCAATTCGATCTGGTTCTGGACCAACGGCAGGTCAGCGCGCCCCGGCAGAACCGCGAGATCGACACCGGTCGAAACCTGCTTGATGTAGACCAGCAACTGGCCGGACGCCGTGTATGTCGGCGTCCGGTACTGGGCGTAGAACAACCCGATCGCCAGGAACAGGAGAGTGATTGACGCCAACAATCCCTTCCGGCTGCGAAGACTTCCCAACCCGAATGACGGTTTCGGCCTCACGTTGACCCGGTGATCGAATTCCTCCGGGCTACGGACCACCAGCGGATGACTTCTCGTGTCCAGCATGCCCGGTTCAATCAAAAATGGGCGCCGTTTCAGATGCCCGGTTCAGCTTGAGCAGATTTCGCGGATCTGCGCGGTCGCACTGAGAATCGAATTGCAGAGGTACGGTTCAAGTTTTGTCTTAAGGCCCCATCTGCAGCAGCGCTCATGCAGAAAACGCGGCACAAGTCGTCCACGTTCCACGCGCGCAGACGCGGATCCCGCTCACAACTGCTGGATGGTGGTTACCCGAAGGCGGCCGGCGGACAGACCCGACCTTTCATGAAATTCGCCTCGTCATCGCCAGCCGCGGCGGTGCGCCGGGGTGCGATGCCCTGTCTTCAAAATGGATCCAGGCGCAGATCGTCCCCATCACGAACCAGAAGTACCAGTTGAACGACAGATAGAACTGCATGTTGTCCGAATAGGACTCGAGGACATATGCCGCGAGGATGCACAACATGACCATGATCCCCGGCGGATCACGCAACGACCCTTTTGCGAGATACAACGCGACGGACCCCAGCAGCCAGAGGAGCGCGAAAAAGCCGAGCAAGCCCATCTCAAAGCTGACCTGCAGATAGAAGTTGTGGCCATCGATTCCTTCGGGGCCGATGAGCGAAAAGAAGCTCGGCGTGGACGGCTTGAACGACATAAGGCCGTGCCCGAACAGCGGCTTCTCCAGGACCTGCGGAATGGTGGCCTCCCACAGGGCCTGACGCCAGACATAGGAATTCAGCCTGTTGTCCTCATTGAGCTGCTTGAAGTTGTCGACTTCCGTCGCGGCCGTGAGATCCGTCAACCGCTCCATTAAACTCGGATTTCCCACCAGCAGAACCGGCACTAGCAGGAAACAGGCGAGAAAGCGCCGGTCGATCCGAAGCGCGTACATCAGGAACATGATCCCGCATGTTATCCAGGCGCTGCGCGTTTTCGTGAGCATCAGAAAGACGAACAGGACCGGAAGATAGAGCATCATCAGCATGCGGATCCGCGATGACACGCGGATGATTTTCGACGTCCTGATGTACAGCGACAAGCCAAGCAGCAGCACAAGATAAAATGCATAGATATTCGGGTGCGAGAATGTGCTCTGCAGACGGAAGTCATCCATGTTGGACAATCCACGCGCGATATCCACGAGAGCATAAAGCGAAGGGATGATCGATGACGCAACCACCAGGAGAATGAACCGGGAGACATCGGCGGAGGAACGCAGGATGAAGAACGGAATGGCGAAGAACGACCAATAGGACAATAGAACAAAGGCCAACCTCGCTGCGCCCGCGAAGTCCGGCGCATAGAGCGTCGCGTAAAAAGCAATCAGGAGGAAAGGTCCCCATACTCCGATGACAAGGGATGGTGCCGTCAATGGCGAGCGCACGACGAGGACGAATGCGATCAGGATTGCCAGCACGTTCAGGATGGCGCCAAGGCCCATCGATGAGCCGCTAGAATCTCCCAACAGATTGAAGACAGGATCAGCTGACGCCCTGACCAGAAGAATCCCGAACACAATGGCGCGCAGCAATTCCCATATCGCGTCGATGTTGGCGGCTCGGACTGACGTGGTCGGCCAAAGGTGCCCTGCTCCGCTCTGGAGCTTTCCGCTGTCGGCAACCTCGATCGCGCCGGGCACAGGATTCATGCTCCCATCTCCGCGGTTCCAGCCCAGGCGTGAGAGCCATGCACGTCCGACCGGCTTCGGTCGCGAATGGGCTGAAGCCAGTCTTCAGCCTCCGAGCGCCACGCGGCCGGAATCGCTGCGGCCGCGCGCATCCGGCCGAGTTGATCGGTCAACCGCGGGGCGACGAGTGCAGCGGCGGCGCGGGGCAACTCCCGCCATCGCCGATGCTGGAAAGCAAGCGAGGTAAAAATAGATGCGGCCTGCCACCGCGCCCCTGCGCGCAAGAGCTGCTTGGCGAGATAGCGCTCGTGGTCGGCTTCATTCAGCTTGACGTCACGTGCAGCGGCAAGCCTGGCATATCGCTCGGCGATCACCATGCGCCCCGCGCGCATTTGGTCGACATTCATGGACAGCGCCTGCGTGCCCACGCGATAGGCGACCATGGGTCGATTGACCACAGCCAGCGGCGAGTGCCGAGCCAGCCTGATCCACATGTCCCAATCCTCCGAGCCGCGCAGCGCGGGATCGAATCCGCCGATCTCGCGAAGAAGATCGCGTTCGGCGACCACGGACGACGTCGTGATCCCGTTGGCCTCGAGCAAATCAGTCAGAACCTCTCCGCTCCTGACAGGGCGATGTCCAATGATCCCGAGACGCTCATCGATATCGACGATACCCGTGCAGCTCCATCGCGCCGAACTGGCGCGCAATGCACCGAGCTGCCGGGCCAGCTTGTCCGGCGCCCATAGATCGTCGTCGTCGCAAAACGCCAGCCATCGCCCCGACGCTTGGGCAATGCCGGCATTTCGCGCACCGGAAATGAAGCGCGGCCGAACATGGTGGATGACCTTGATTCTGGAATCCTTTGCAGCGATGTGATCCAGCCACGGCCCTGTCCCATCGGTCGAACCATCGTCCACCACCACCAGTTCGATCGACACATCGCGCTGGTGCAGGATCGCGTTAACCGCCAGAGCCAGAAGCTGCCGACGATTGTGGGTGGGAACGATGACTGTGACTTCAGTCACGCGAGCATTCCTTGTCCATCCAGCAGACCATCATCGCGCGTTCATCTCTTTCCCGAATCCGCGTAGGCGGTGGCAAGCGCGACGACATTGCCGGCTTCCTTGCTACTCTCCGTCACGGCGTCGTATCCACGAGTGGCCTCACCCGTTGGCGCCAACTGGTCCAGAGGTATCGTTTCATCGGATGCGGGTTGCGCGATCGCCTCGCCCCTGAACAGCGTGGCGAGTGTCCGGCACTCCCTAACAATGTCGTGCTGCTCGAGAACGCGCTTCCGGCCGACAGTCCCCATCGACTGTATGACGACGTCTGGCGCGTTCAGGCACTGCTTGATTGCGATGGCGAGCTGTTCGACGTTGCCGGCCGGAACGAGCCAGCCGCAGGTTTGATCCGTCACGAGCTCCGGAATCCCCGCAATATAGGTCGTGACCACCGGCCGGCCGAGCGCCAATGCTTCCATCAGGACGACGGGAAGTCCCTCAGCCAGGCTTGGCAGAACCAGTGCCCTCGCACCGCGGATCAGAGCTCGTACCTGCGAATTGCTCTGCCACCCCGCCAACTCAACGTGGTCTTCCAGTCCAAGCTCACGGATGTTCTGCTCAAGTTGCGGCCGAAGAGGCCCATCGCCGGCGATCACCATTTTGAAGGGCACGCCTTCGCGCACAAGGACCTCGAGCGCACCGAGCAGAATGAGTTGCCCCTTCTGCGCGCTCAGCCGACCGACCGTCACGAGTTCGGTTTTCGAAACGATCCGCGATGGCGGCTTCTTGAGGAAATCGACGTCCAGCCCGCATCGCACCAGCCTGATCTTTGGCCAGTCCTGCGGCGGGACCCAGCGACGGATCTGGCTGCCGGTAAACGAACTTACGACGCAGACGAATGCCGCGTGCCGCACCTTGGCGGGAAGGCCCAGATACTCCGGCCTGTCGAATTCATCCGGCCCGTGAATGGTGAAGCTGTATGGAATCCCGGTCAGGAGATGGCAGAGCATGGCGACTTCCGCGCCATTCGTTCCGAAGTGTGAGTGGATGTGCTGCACATCCCGCTGAAGCACCCATCGCGCGAGCACGAGTGCTTCTGCCAGATAGACCAGATGAAGGACAGCCGGGCGGCTCGAACGTCTGGTCATTCTGAGCGCCGCAAGACCGGCCTTCGCCAGGGCGCGCGGCCGTCGCGCCAGCGCACTCACAAAAGCGGCGATAAACTTCGCAATCTTTCCATCGAGAATATACGAGGTGCGAGCCCTCTCGATGATATCGTCCACATCCACAAGATTGTGGTCGTCCCGTCGGAGCGACACACGAAAAACCGTGATGTCGTTCCGTTCAAGCTCGACGATTTCTCGCCGGATGAAGGTATGCGAAACGGCGGGATACTCGGAGACAAAATAGCAGACCCGCATCGACTTTCCCCGTCGCTCAATAGGCGTTGGTGTACGCCTGCCGCGAGATCACGGTCATGATCATGATTTTCAGATCGAAGAAGAACGACCAGTTATCGACGTAATAGAGATCGTGGTCGATCCGCTTCTGCATCTTGTCAAAAGTGTCCGTTTCGCCCCGAAGGCCGTTCACCTGAGCCCAGCCCGTGATGCCCGGCTTGACGTTATGCCGCCGGAACATCCTGCAGATCTGATCCGCGAACATGTCGTTGTGCGCGACGGCATGGGGCCGCGGCCCGACCATCGACATCTCGCCTCGCAGGACATTGAGAAGTTGCGGCAACTCGTCGATGTTGGTGCGCCGGATCACTCGGCCGACACGGGTCACTCGCGGATCGTTGCGCGCCGCCTGACGAAATTCGTCCTGGGTTTCGTCGTAAGTCGTCATGCTCCGGAATTTCAGAACCTGGATCGGGTCATTGTTGAACCCGAGACGGGTCTGGCGGAACAGCACGGGCCCCGGCGTGTCGAATTTGATCAGAATCGCGACAAGCAGAAGCAGCGGCCAGAGCAGAATGAGCAATGCCGCCGCCGTGACGATGTCGAAACTTCGCTTCAGCAGCCGATCACGCAGCGAACATGGCCCGCAAAACAGCTCGAGGACGCGCAGATGACCGTGACCGCCGATGCGGCTGTGCCGCATCAGCTCGGTCATATCGATCGGGAGAAGCTGTATCCGGACCGGGAGTTCGGACAGCGCGGCAACGGTGTTGGTGACAATACCCATATTGTCAGGGCCGAACAGAATAAGGACCGCGTCGATACGCAACATCCGGCACTCCCGCCGGATCGCCGACAGCTGCGCTTCAAGCGAATTTCTGCCCGCGGAAGGCCCCCACGCGGCCGGAAGCGTGTACCAACGCACGACCTGCTTGTCGCGCGACGAGAGCCGCTGGCGCGCCTCGCTGATCCCGCGCGCGCCTGGCATTATCAGAACCGCCATACGCTCTCGACGCAGGTGCCCGCGCGTGCGGACACGATCGATCATCAGCCAGAGAAGCGTCCTGGCCGTGATTTGTCCCAGAAGGGTGACGACCAACTGCGCGATGAACGTGCCGCGGGAATATTCATCAAGATTGTTGGTTACGTATCCGATGGTCAGAAGAAACATGAAGGCCAGGCCGAGCGCCGCGCCTCCGCGCGAACGGCTGTGTTCGTTCCACTCCGGGCCGAGCAAATCGTACTGATTATCGATGAAGCAGAAAACCACATACAGCGCGCCGACGGCGACGGAAGCCCAGGCATAGTCGCCGCCCCTGAAAATGGTGCCGTAAACGGCCAGAGTGTACGCAACGAATGCGCCATACGCGCACACGGCGACCACGATCATTTCGATGCTGGCGACCGTCACGACCCAGAACGCCTGAGTTCTCTGAAAGCGCGCAAGGGCGGAAGAACGTCCGGCTGAGCGATATAGGGCGTCGGTCGACATATGAACTCGTCAATTGTTCCTATGGGACGCCGGATGAATATCCGACGTAGATATAGGCTCAATGCGTGCAACTGGCGCCGGTTCTTCGCGGATATTCGATCGGATTATCGACTTCGACAAAAGCGTGATCGGATCCGCGTGAAAAGCGCAACCTGTTGCGCTTTTCATCGTCGCGTCCCGCCTTGTCCCGCGCAACTTCGCCATACGTCTTTGAGCTGCATCTGAACGAATATCGATCACGTAGTGTCTCCTCGTATCGATTAACGCTTCGCAGCGAACAAAGCATTCGTCTCGCTCGTTACTTCATCAGGTCGCTTGCAAGCGCAGGGCGCGATGGGTTTTCGCGCGCCGTGCGGGATTCGCTTCAGGAGTCTCGATGCCAACAGAACCGGCGCCCGCACTTGGGACAACCCAGTCCGTCCACATCCTGAACGGTCGTTTCGATCGGCTCTCGACGATTCAGACCGTAGAAAAGCTCATCCAGGCAATTCATGCGGGAGAGCGCGGGGTGCTGTGCACCGTCAACGTCGCGATCCTGATGATGATGCGTTCAGACGTGCGACTGCAGCGCTTCGTTGAATCCTCGCGCTGGACAGTGGCGGACGGCCAGCCGCTCGTCTGGGCATCGCATCTGAGGCAACAGCCATTGCCCGAGCGCGTCACTGGTATCGACCTGATCGATCTGCTGTGCGCCCGCGCCGCGCGGGAAAACATCGGCGTCTATTTCCTGGGCGCGGACGACAAAACCGTGCACATCGTCGCCGATGCTCTGCGCAAGCGTCATTCCGGCCTCGACGTGCGCGGATGCGCCGATGGTTACTTCGGACCGATGCAGGCCGAGGCGCGCGCGAAGGCCGTGGCGGAGAGCGGCGCCGAGCTTCTTTTCGTGGCGATGGGTGTGCCGCGCCAGGAGCAGTTTATCGAAGAGCAATGGAAGCATCTCGGCGCACGTGTGGTCATCGGGGTCGGCGGAAGCTTTGACGTGATCGCCGGACTGCGAAAGCGCGCACCTCCGATCATGCAGCGGGCCGGACTCGAGTGGGCCTATCGCCTCGCCCAGGAGCCACGCCGCCTGTTCAGGCGCTATCTGATTACGAATTCCCAGTTTCTCGGCCTGATGTCCTGGAACGCGATTGGACACTTGATCCACTCCCATCGCGTCATTCCACCGGGCTTGAAAGAGGGTTGAAATGGCCTCGCGCAAAAGAATCCTGGTGGTGATGGGGACGCGACCCGAGGCGATCAAACTCGCGCCGCTTATTTTGCGCGCACAAGCCGACCCCGAGCGCTTTGAAACGCTGGTCGTTCGCACCAGCCAGCATCGGGAGATGCTCGATCAGGTGGTCGACTACTTCAACCTTCCGATTTTTGCTGATCTCAACGTCATGCGGCGCGACCAGGATCTCACTCACGTAACCACGGCCGCTCTCGCAAAACTGCAGCGGGTGATCACCGAAACCCGGCCCGATGTCGTCATCGTGCAGGGCGACACCACAACAAGTTTCGTCGGCGCGCTCGCAGCGTTCTACGAGAACATTCCGGTCGCGCATGTCGAAGCCGGTCTGCGGACCTGCGACAAGCGCGCGCCCTTTCCAGAGGAAGTCTATCGCCGCCTCACAAGCGTGATTGCGGACTATCATTTTGCTCCGACCGAATCCGCGCGATCTAATCTGCTCCGGGAGAATGTGCCCGCGGATACGATATGGGTTACCGGAAACACCTCCATCGACGCCCTTTTTCTCACCTTGACCAAGGCGAGGCCGGCGGCCCAAACCGCACAGCATCGCTCCCCGACGATCCTTCTGACCACGCATCGTCGCGAGAATCACGGCGAACCGATGCGCCGCACCTGTGAGGCGCTTCTGATTCTGCTTCAGCGCTTCCCCAGCCTGCAGGTGGTCTGTCCGCTCCACCTCAGTCCGCGCGTGCGCAATGTCGTTTGCCCGCTGCTCGGCTCACACCCGCGCGTGTCGCTCGTGGAGCCCCTCGGCTACGAACCATTCGTGCTGGCAATGCATAGCGCCCACATCATCCTGTCCGACTCCGGCGGCATCCAGGAAGAAGCGCCGGCCCTCGGCAAACCGGTTCTTGTCCTGCGGGATACGACGGAGCGCCCCGAAGCCGTCGAGGCCGGAACAGCACGCCTGATCGGAACGGAGGTCGCCGCCATCGTGTCGGCCTGCGAGCAGTTGCTCACGGACTCCCACGCCTATCGGGCTATGGCGCAGGCCCGAAACCCGTTTGGCGATGGCCGTGCTTCCGAACGGATTCTCGATGCGCTCGCACAGTCCCTCGGCAACGTCGAACGACGCGAAAGAGCCGACCTGGCACAAGCGGTCGATCGTTTGCCGCCCGATGCCCGCCTGCCCATCGAACCACTGCTCGCGCCCGGCTTCCTTCCGCCTCCCCCGGAAGACATACCCGGCCGCGTGCCAACGCACATTCTTGACGATGAAACCATGGCCTTGACCACAAAGACGCGGCGGCCGGCCGACGCCCATGCATCGGGTCGATCGGACCATCCATGATCGAGACCCTGACCTTCGTGTTGCTGGTGCTCGCCTTCGCCATGGCGATCCCAACCCTGTTCCTCGCAATTCAGATCAGCGCCGCGCGCCTGCCTGCCAGGCTATCGGCTTCCATTTCCTCCTCGCCCTGCCCGAAGATCGCGGTCGTGATGCCGGCCCGCAACGAGGAATCCATCATCTCGCGCACGGTCGCTTCGGTCATGAACCAGTTGCCGCCGGACGGCCGACTGCTGGTCGTCGCCGACAATTGCACCGACACCACCGCGGAAATCGCCTTACACGCCGGCGCGGAAGTGACCGTCCGGCAGGACATAAAGCGAATTGGGAAAGGCTACGCGCTGGATCATGGCGTTCGCCTCCTCGCTCCCGATCCTCCGAAGGTGGTTATTTTCGTCGACTCCGATTGCGAGGTTGCTGATGGTGCGCTTGAGATTTTGGCGAGACGTTGCGTATCGACAGGGCATCCCGTGCAAGCTCGATACTCGATGCTGACCCAGCCATCGGCAGGGCCCGGAGACAAGATCTCGCAACTTGCATGGACGATCAAAACCCTTGTGCGCCCGTCGGGCTCCGCACATTTCGGATGGCCTTGTCAGCTGATGGGCTCCGGCATGGCCCTGCCCTTCGAGATCATCGCCCAGATCGATCTCGCCACCGGGCATCTCGCAGAGGATCAGAAACTTGGCGCCGAGTTGGCGCTGCTAGGCAAGGCACCGCTGTTCTGTCCGGTAGCGCAGGTATCCAGCCAACTGCCACCGGGCGAGTCCGGACAACGCCAGCAGCACACACGATGGGAGCATGGACACCTGATGATCATCGGAGAGTTCTTCTTCCCGCTGATGAGGCGAGCGATCTCGAAACCCAGCGCACAGCTCCTCGCGTTTACACTCGATCTGTGTATCCCGCCGCTGTCGCTTCTCGCCCTGTCCTTTGTGTTGCTCGAGGCAATCGTCCTGTCGTGGTTTATCATGACGGGTTCGGCCAGCCCCCTTGTTGTGGCCTCCATCGTCCTGACCTGCTTTGCCGGGTCAATCAGTTCAGCATGGTTGCGTTTCGGGCGAGATCTGATCTCCCCGCGCGAGCTGCTGGCGGCTCCAGCCTATTGTCTTCTCAAAATCCCGTCGTTCATCCGCTTTTATGTCAACCGTCAGGTCGATTGGGTCCGGACAGAGCGGTGACAACGGCTCCCACGGTGATGCGGTCAACGCTCGAAAGGCGATCCGATGAGGCCACATCGCATCAGGTCCGGCATCAGTGGCCTGATCGTCGCAACGTTCGCACGGCTCGGACTGGTGGCAGCGATCACCCTGTGTGCGGGATGTCGCTTCTACGCATCGGCTGACGAATCTCGAAAAGCCCAAGCCGATCCGCCACAATCATATCAGCCGTTCATGCTCGGCCAGCGGCCATTTGCGGCGTCCTCGTCATGGAATACGCCGATCGCGGCAACCGCTACGTACAAGACGGCCGGGTGGCCGCCGTCCGCCCGCTTCGGTGTGGCCTGGAGCAGCTACTCCCCCGCCGTACACGTGACTTCGGATTCGGATCCTGTCGTTGCGGTCGAGTATCCGCCCAGCTGGGGACATCCCGGAGGCATTCTCACCATCCGGATGCCGCTCGATGCCGACGGCGCTCCCGGAACTGATGGAGAGCTGCTGGTGATCGACGGCAACACCGTTCACAACTTCTGGCAGTTCAGACGGCGCGGCCCGACAGAGGCCGCAGCGCGATCCTACGGCGCGACGAACATTCTGACCGGGAGCGGCTGGGGACAGGCATCGCCCTTTCGCGGTGCCGGCATCGTCGCGACGGGATCAAGCCAACTCGCCGGCCTGCTGATTCAGGCCGAGACGGATCGCGGCGAAATCGCTCACGCTTTGCAGATCGTCGTTGAATTGTCTCTCGCAAAGCCTGGCCACACTGGTGAAGCTATCAACGGCGACGGCAAAAGCCCGGATGGCCTGTTTCAGGAAGGTCAACGCCTGGCGATCCCGACAACAGCGCCAATGCCGCAGGGATTATCGCCGCTGGGACAGAAAGTCTTTCGCGCCTATCAAAAGTATGGAGCATTCGTCGTGGATATCGCTGGCGGCGTCACCAACCTGCGCGCTCAAGCCAATGCATACGACCGCTCAACGATCACCGCGCTCCAACGCGATGTCCTGAAGATCACCCCCATGCTCGAACGGGTGGAGCAACCGGGGGAATAAGCCCGCTCGGCAATGAATCGCCGGCCGCACTCCGGCGTGCATGGCGTCCTTAGACGCGACGCATCACAGGGAAGGCTTAAGTTCCCCGTTGATGATGAACGACTCGAGCTGCATCGCAGCCCCGCCTCCGCCCGCGTTCTGGACCGCCCAGATCGCCGCCTGCGTACGGTTTCGAACGTGTATCTTCCGTAAAATTGTCTTGAGATGAATCTTGACCGTCGATTCCGCCAGATGGCAGGCGCGAGCAATCGCCTTGTTGGATTCACCGGCAACAATGAAGCTGAGAATCTCGAGCTCTCGGGCTGACAGCTGCGCCGGAGCATCGCCATTCACGTGCGCCGGCTCGCCATTTGCAGAGCGACAGGGCTTCTTCTCGAACTCGACGACGTCCAGCGCCCCGCTTTCATGACCAAAGACCACGGCGCGTTGACCGAGCGTAACCAGATGAAGGGATCGGAGCAAAACGTCACGCGAACGCACGTTAAAAATGCAACAGTCTGCTCCACTAGATAGACACTTCAGGATGTCGGGCTGCGAGAGCTTGCCGAGCACTTCCGCAATCACGACAATCTTGACGTTTTGCGCTGCGGGCCGCCGCCTCTCGAAGGACTCCAGAATTTCCGCCGGTTCGTTCGAAGCGCCAATGATCAGAATATTCGCGCATTCAAGGGACGCTTGCGAAATTTTATCGGGCGTGGCGACCGCCGAAATCACCTTGAAATCGCTGCCATGCAAAAGAGAAATCAATCCCTCCAGCAAAAGTGTGCGGGGTTCGATCACAATAATATTGATACTACGTGTCACGCTGCACTCCACAAAAGCAAGCACTTCGAGACTTTCCCGTTCGCTTGAAGACAACAGTCACTCGCAGTGCTGTTAAACAAAATTTCGTAAAACCTATTTCGGTCTGGCAGTCCTTAGAGCCTCCTCTGCTTGTTGAATATTCCGTCTCGCCCAATGCGATGATGGTTCAAGCGACCACCCAACTATTTCACCATTGCACTTCATTGAAATGACATCTGTACGCCGCTGAAAACACACAAGGCTGCTCTTTTCACGATTTCGGCAATCAACCACTCGCATACCGCTCGAACGCCTCAGCGATAGCGCACGAGGACCATTCGTTAGATTCGGCTGGAAACATCGTGCGTCCTCGGGCGCACGCTCTCATGTCCATGTTTGGTAAAATATGCCTCTCGCACGGCATCCGCGTTGCCCGCCTCCATGAAAAGGCACAGGCCGCGATTTGCACCATCTCGCGCAAACCAACCGGCGATGCCCTCGTTGAAGATTTCAACAGGCAAGGTTTGCGCCAAATGCACCGACCAGAACTGGTCCTTGTTACTGATTGATGCCCAAGTTGATGCCCAGGTAAAATGCGAGACATTCCGGTACGTCAACAACACACAAAGCTACACAACTCATCATCGTTGGGAGTCACAGATCGACAATCCGTGTCGACCCAACGTCCGGGGCCACGTTCATTCAAGTCACACTACCCGAATGAGGTATCCCCAACCGATCATGTTCATGACGAAGCTTCGGATTATCCGTGTCCTTTAGGCAATACCGCTTTTGGGTAGGCGGAATAATGCTTAAGGCGAGCTACCGCAGGCGAGATCCACAGGGACACTGAAGGCAGCCTGACCTTGTGGGAAGCACATGATCCTGGTCACGGGAGGGGCCGGATATATCGGCTCGCACACCTGCGTCGCCCTGCTGGAAGCGGGCGCGAGAATCGTTGTGCTCGACAACTTCTCCAACAGCAATCCGGCGTCGCTGGAGCGGGTTCAAGCGATCTGCGGAAAGCCGCTTAACATCGTCGAAGGCGACATCCGCGACCAGAGCTTGCTGGAAAGAACCATTGCCCGGTTCGGCTGCACAGCCGTTGTTCATTTTGCCGGCCTGAAGTCCGTTCAGGACTCCATGTCACATCCAATGGAGTACTACGACAACAACGTCGTGGGTTCTCATCGCCTTCTGCGCGCCATGGACAATTGCGGCATCAACCGAATTGTTTTCAGTTCGTCCGCGACAGTTTACGGCATACCCAAATTTCTACCATACACCGAGGATCATCCTCTAAGCGCGGTCAATACCTACGGGCAAACCAAGCTCGTCGTCGAAAACATGCTGCGCGACCAATACGCGAGCGATCGAAACTGGCGCATTGGAATACTGCGCTATTTCAATCCGGTGGGTGCGCATGAAAGCGGCCAGATCGGCGAAGACCCGAGAGGCGTTCCCAACAACCTTCTGCCGTTCGTCGCTCAGGTTGCGGTCGGGATCCGTAAACGTCTCAGCGTGTGGGGCGATGACTACGACACGCCCGACGGCACCGGCATCAGGGATTACATTCACGTCATGGACCTTGCCGAGGGGCATGTCGCGGCGCTCAAGGCGCTCAATGGTCCGAAATGCTTTGCGGTGAATTTGGGGACCGGAATCGGCAATAGTGTCCTTGAGGTGATACGAGCGTTCGAGCTGGCGAGCGGCAGGATCATTCCTTACGACATCAAATCGCGGCGCCCCGGCGACATCGACGCCTATTACGCAGCGACGGACTACGCGGCAGAGCTGCTGGGATGGAAGGCAACGCGAACGCTCGAAACCATGTGCGCCGATCACTGGCATTGGCAGAGCACCAATCCCCACGGCTACGCCCAAACAGTCATTGCGGGACAGGCGCGAGGAACAGGTCTTAAGTTCCCCGTAGCGCCCACGCGGTCGGCACTTCAGTTTCCGCCGGGTCCGCTCCCACAGCAATAAACTGTCCATCCCAATGGAGGAGCGCTCCGCCGCCGCCTCCCCGCTCCAGCGCCAGCACGCGTCCCACGACAATGGCGTGCGAGTGGCGCTCGATGACGTGCTCGACCTCGCAATCAATGCCGACAAGCGTTCCTGCCAGAAGGGGCACGCCGGTGAGGAGCGTTCGCCGCTGCAAGGCCGCAAACCTCGCAAGTCCCTTGAGGCCGCCCTTGCCGGCAAAACGTTCGGCAATTTCCACCTGATCGGCCGCCAGGATATTGACACCGAACACGCCGTCCCGTCGCAATATCGGCCACGATGACGACTGGCGGTTGATGCTGACGATCAACGCCGGCGGATCGACCGAGAACGACGACAGCGACGTCACCGTCATCCCCGATATATCGTCGCCGCGCCCTACCGTGATGACGGAGACACCACCCGCGAGACTCCGCATGGCCTGGCGAAACTCCGTGGATAGGACTGTCTGAACCACCTTGAGGTCACGAACAAAGGCGTTCATCGCAGTCTCACAGCGCGATCTTGTCGGCTTCTTCACCGAGCAATTCATTGAGAATGCGTCCCTCCAGCCGTGCAAGGTCCGCCGATCCGGCTTGACGCGGACGCGGCAGTTCAACCGCGATGTCGTGAGCGATCCGCCCTTCCTCGATGACCAGCACGCGATCGGCCAAAGCGACGGCTTCGGAAACGTCATGGGTAACGAGGATCGCGGTAAAGCCCTGATCGTGCCAGACGCGCTCCAGCAGCCGCTGCATGGAAATCCGCGTCAACGCATCGAGCGCACCGAGCGGTTCGTCAAATGCCAGCACCCGCGGGTGACTGACCAGCGCCCGCGCCAGAGCGACGCGCTGCTTTTGGCCGCCCGACAACACCGCCGGCCACTGACCGCGCTTGTCGCGAAGACCAACCTCCGCCAGCACTGCATCGGCCCGCGCGTTCGCATCCGACGCGTTGCGGTTACGTCCCAGCCCGACTTCGACGTTGTCGAGCACACGCGCCCAAGGCAGTAGCCGCGGCTCCTGAAACATCACGCGGACATCTTCAGCACGCGCGTCCTCACCAAAGCTGATCGTGCCCTCGCTTGGCGCCTCCAGCCCCGCGATCAGACGCAGCAACGTGCTTTTTCCGCAACCGCTGCGGCCGACCACGGCGACGAATTGACCTGCTGGAATATGCAGATCAATGCCGCGCAGGACCTCATTGTCGCCGAAGGTCTTGCGCAAGCCGCGGATGGTCAGCGCCAGTCCACGGGACGCTGTTGTCCCCCTGCGGCGGGCGATGCGGGCCTGCTCCATCACGGGAGACGCAGGCACGAACTCTGAATCCGAGGGAAGAACTCGAAGGGATTGCTGCATGCTGATTCTCAATTTTTTTGGAAGGCGGGATGCCAGGACAGAGTAAGACGCTCGAGCGCGCGCGAGGCGCTGTCGGCCAGTTTTCCGAGCAGCGCGTAGATCAGGATGCTGAGCACAACCACATCGATCAGCATGAACTCACGCGCCTGCATCGCCATGTAGCCAAGCCCTGACGATGCCGCGATGGTTTCCGCCACGATCAGGGTCAGCCACATGATGCCGAGAGCAAACCGAAGACCGACAAAGATCGACGGCAGCGCGCCCGGAAAGATCACACGGCGGAACAACTCGCCTTTGGTCATGCCGTAGATGCGCCCCATCTCGATCAGTTGCGGATCGACAGTGCGGATGCCGTGCAGCGTGTTGAGATAGATCGGAAAGAACACGCCGAGCGCGACCAGGAACAGCTTGGCGGCCTCGTCGATGCCGAACCACAGGATCACCAGCGGGATCATCGCCAGATGCGGCACGTTGCGGATCATCTGGAGCGTGGTGTCGGTCAGACGATCGCTCAACTGCGACAGCCCGTTGGCGAGGCCAAGCGCAAAGCCGATGCCGCCGCCGATCACGAAGCCGATCGCCGCGCGCCAGAAGCTGACCCAGATATTCTGCTGCAACTCGCCGGAGCGCAGCGATTTCCAGGCCGCCAGCACAACATCGCTCGGCGCCGGAAGCACCCGCGCCGAAACATAGCCGGTGGCGCATGCAATCTGCCAGATCACGATGATCGCGACCGGCAGAAACCACGGCACCAGACCATCGATGGCTGGTGCCCGCACCGCCCTGACCCGCGGAAGGCGTTCGGCAATGCTCATGGCTGCGATGCCTCAACCAGCGCACGGACTTCAGTCGGCCGGCTTTCATTGGCGATGGTTTCGCCAAACGGCCCCGTATTCAGGCGCGCCGGCTGCGCGCTGCCCTGCTTGATCGAAAGCAGAGGGAACACCAGTTCGGCAAACCGGTACGCCTCCTCGAGGTGCGGATAGCCCGACAGGATGAACGTATCGATCCCGATCTCCTGATATTCCCTGATCCTCGCCGCGACGGTTTCGGGATCGCCGACCAGCGCCGTGCCTGCCCCGCCGCGCACCAGCCCGACGCCTGCCCATAGATTGGGACTGATTTCGAGCTTGTCGCGGCGCCCGCCATGCAGCTGCGCCATGCGCTGCTGGCCGACGGAATCCATCCGTGCGAAGATTTTCTGCGCACTGGCGATGGTCTCATCGGTCAGATGAGAGATCAGCTCGTCTGCCGCTTTCCATGCTTCGCTCGCCGTCTCGCGCACGATGACATGAAGGCGGATACCGAAGCTGAGCTGCCGCTGGCGGCCGGACGCAACTGCGCGCACGCGATTGATCTTTTCCGCCACCTGCGCCGGCGGCTCGCCCCATGTCAGATACTTGTCGACGGTATCGACGGCGACATCGATACCGGCATCGGAAGAGCCACCGAAATAGAGCGGTGGCCGCGGCTGCTGAACCGGCGCGAACAGAAGCCGGCCATCTTCGATGCGGATGTGCTTGCCCTCGACGTTCACCGTCTCGCCCGCAAGCAGCGCGCGATAGACGTTGAGGAACTCACGCGTGATCGCATAGCGCTCGTCATGAGGAAGGAAAATCCCATCGCCCTTGTTTTCGATCGGATCACCGCCGGTGACGACATTGACGAGCAATCGTCCATTGGAGATGCGATCGAGCGTCGCCGTCATCCGCGCCGCCACCGTCGGAGATTGCAGGCCAGGCCGTACGGCCACGAGATAACGCAGCCGCTCGGTCCACGGCGCCACGGCGGATGCCGCGATCCATGAATCCTCGCAGCTTCGGCCTGTTGGCAACAGAACGCCGTAATAGCCGAGTTGATCCGCAGCCTGCGCGATCTGGCGCAGATAGTGGAAATTCACCTCGCGGCCACCGGTCGTCGTTCCGAGATAGCGGCCGTCGCCGTGCGTCGGCAAGAACCAAAGGATGTTGGGGGAGGAAGAACTATGTTTCGACATCGGTCAGGATCCCGGCTTGCGTTGCGCGTCTGATACCTTGATGGCTTTGGGAAGAAGGCCGAGGCCGAAGAAGGTATCGGCGATCTTCTGCTGGCTGGCGATGACATCATCGGTTATCGGCTTGATGCCGTAGGCCTCGCGCCGCAGCGAGCGCGCCAGAACCGGCGCCGGCAGACCGACCGACGGGCTGAGCAGTTCGGCGACCTTATCGATATTGTTCTTGGTCCACTCGTCGACCTCGGTCAGCGCTTCGAGTGTCACATCGACAGCGCCCCGATGGCGCGCGAGAAAATCCTTCGACGAAAAATAGAACTGGTAGTTGTTCACGAGACCGGTGCCGTCCGCAAGAATCCGCGCGCCGGTCGATGCTTCCGCGGCAGCCTCATACGGATCCCAGATCACCCAGGCATCCACTGAACCTCGCGAGAATGCAGCCAGCGCATCGGACGGCGCGAGGAATTGCGTTTTGATGTCGGTGTATTTCAGGCCGGCGTGCTCAAGCGCGCGGACCAGCAGGTAGTGAACGTTCGATCCCTTGTTCAGCGCGACTTTCTTGCCCTTCAGATCGGCCACCGTCTTGAGCGGACTGTCCTTGGGAACGAGGATCGCCTCGCCCTGCGGTGCCGGCGGATCGTAGGCCAGGTAGACAAGCGGCGCGCCGGCAGTCTGCGCGAAGATCGGGGGCGTTTCGCCGGCAATGCCAAAATCGATAGCGCCGACGTTCAGGGCCTCGAGCAGCGGCGGTCCAGACGGGAATTCAGTCCACGACACCTTGTAGCCGAGCGGCTTCAATTTCTCTTCGAGAGTCCCCTTGCCTTTCAGCAGCACCAGTTTGCCGTACTTCTGGTAGCCGATGCGGATGACGTTCTCCTGCGCCGAGGCAGCGCCGATGGATGACAACGCAGCGAATGCCGTCAGCAAGGCAGCCGCGATCAATCGTTCAAACGAACGCATATCAATTCTCCAGTTTGACTATGAGGTTTATGGACGCATCAGCTTTGCGTCGGACGCCAGACGATGTCCCGTACGGTGATCTTTCGTGGAATCAGGCCAAGCTTGTGGAACCTGTCGGCGACGGCCTGCTGGGTGACGACGATATCGTCGGTAACCGGACCGATGATGAACGATGCGCGGTCGGCGGCCAGCGTCTGAACGTCGAGCGGCACGCCAGTGATCGCCGCAAGTGCTTTTGCAACTTCGGGGCGGTGCTGGTCGGCCCAATGCGCCGCCTCCGCAAGACCATCGAGAACCTCGCGGGTCTCGGCCGGATGTTTCTGCACGAAATTCCGATTGCCGAGATAGAATGAATTGGTTTTCGCGACCTCGTAAGCATTCACCAGAATTCGGCCGTTCTGCTTTTTCTGGCCGATGGCGAAATAAGGATCCCAGATCGCCCACGCCTCGATACTGCCATTGGCAAACGCGGGGCCAGCGTCCGGCGGCGAAAGGTAGACCGGCGTGATATCCGCATAGGTCAATCCGGCTTTTTCGAGTGCGGCGATCAGCACGTTGTGGGCGCTCGTCCCCTTCGCAAATCCAACCCGACGCCCCTTCAGATCGGCAATCGTCCTGACCGAAGAATCCTGGGGAACAAGAATCCCCTGCCCGTTCGTGATCCGCGAGCCTGCCACATAGAGCACGTTCGCGCCCGCAACCTGGGCAAAAATCGGCGGCGTGTCGCCGACGGCGCCGAAATCAACGCTGCCGTTGCTCATCGCCTCCATCAGCGGTGGACCGGATGTGAATTCGACCCACTTGATTCCGATATGCCTGGCGGAAAACCTCTTTTCCAGTACAGCCTGCTGACGCGCGATGACCAGCACCCCGGTTTTCTGATAACCGACCCGGATCTCCTTCAATGCATCTTGCGCTCGTGCCTGCGTGGCGACGACGACGGCCCCTCCGGCAAGTTTCAGAAAATCGCGTCGTTTCATTCAGATCTCCTGTCACATTCTCGATCGCGCACCGAATTCGTTTCGGATCGATCGAACATCGATGTCAGGATGATGTGCAGAGACCATGCATATGTCGACACCTCCGCGAAAATAACAATGCACGCACTGTCATCACGACATGCGCATCAGATTTGTTTTGAAGATTTATCCGATCACGCGAAGCTGTTCTTCGCTAATTTCAGTGCAAGAATTGTTTTTTGAAATTCGCGACTATGACGAAGAGAATGGATTTACATCCCTCAGCAAACAGCAAAGTTTTATCTGTTCGCATATAGGACGAACAAGGCGTTCTCTGCATCGGGGCATTCTCCGACACATGGCTGCTGTAACCTTCTCAAATTCGAGAAAGCTGTTTTACAGCATTTATTGGCCAGGCATTTCCCATGCCGATGGCAGCGAGGCGGATCACACAACGATCCGCCCCGCATTCGCAAATCATCCGAGGTGATGCACCTGCTGCAAATCATACACAGGCGTCTGAATGCCTTCCATCCGCGCCTTGAGCTGCAAAGACAGATACTGCGAGTAATGACGTGACTGATGCAGGTTGCCGCCATGGAACCACAGCGCTTCCTGCTGGGTCGGCTTCCACATGTTGC
>JBIQLC010000027.1:0-52972 GCA_044464625.1 Afipia sp.
CGGTCAGCGGCCGCTGATAGCGCTCCTCGACCCGGACCCGCGCCTGATCGACGAGGTGCATGTAGTTCACGCCCGACGGACACGTGGTCATGCAGGCGAGGCACGACAGGCAGCGGTCGATGTGCTTGACCACCTCCTGCGTCGGCTGGCGATCGTTCTCCAGCATGTCCTTGATGAGGTAAATGCGGCCGCGCGGGCTATCGAGTTCGTCGCCAAGCAGCACATAGGTCGGACAGGTCGCGGTGCAGAAGCCGCAATGGACGCAGGCGCGCAGGATCTTGTCCGCTTCCTTGATGTCCGGATCGGCAAGCTGGGCGAGGGAAAATTCGGTCTTCATTGGCTGTCTCGGGTCATGCGGCCGCGATTGAGGATATTGCGGGGATCGAAGCTGTTCTTGATGCGGCGGCTGAGCGCCGCAACGCCCGGCGCCTGCGGCTGGAACACATCCACGGCGCTGCGTACGGTTTCCGACGCACGCAGCAGGGTGGCGTGACCGTTGATATCCTTGAGACCCGCGCGCAAGGCCTTGGCATGGGCATCCGGCGCTTCGGGCAATGCGGCCCAGATCAGTCCACCGCCCCAGTCGTAATAGATGTCCCCTCCGGTTTCGCGCGCGAGTTTCGCGCCGAACGCGCCGCCGGACGCAGGCGGACAGACGATGCGCCACACCGGCAATGCGCCGCGCGCGCCCGCTGCCGCGAACGGCGTCACATCGCGGATCGCAGCCCACAGCGCCGCCGAGGCTGCGTCCTCGACAAGGTCGGCCTTGCCATATTCTGCCAGCAACGCGGCGAGCGACTTGGCGCGCTCCGCCACCGAGACCTTGATGCTTTCGAGCCGCAGCAACGTCACGCTCTGCCCCGGCGCCGCGAGCTGCGCCAGCGGCCCATCGGTATCGCGCAGGCTCGCGCCGGGAAGGCACGCCGCGCCCGACACATCGAAGGGCGAGCCCAGCGCCGCGGTCATCGCGCGATTGGCGGTGACGTCGTCGAGGCCGCGCAGCACCAGCGTGATCTCGCTTTCGGGCTTGGGCATGACCTTCAACGTCACCTCGGTCATCACCGAGAGCGTACCCCATGAGCCGGTGAGGATCTTGCAGATGTCATAGCCGGTGACGTTCTTCACCACCTTGCCGCCGGTCACGAAGGTGTCGCCGAAGCCGGATACCGACGTCGCGCCGAGCAGATGGTCGCGCGCCCCGCCCGCCTTGATCCGCCGTGGCCCAGCAAGCCCCGCGCCGATCATGCCGCCGATGGTGCCGGCCTGTGGCGACGTGCCAAGCAGGACCGCTGTGTTCATCGGATCAAAGGCGAATTCCTGGTTTTTGGAATCGATCAGCGACAGCACATCCGCCAGCGGCGCGCCGGCCTGCACGGTGATGATGAGTTCGTTCGGCTCATACGAGGTGACGCCGTTGAGTGCCGACAGATCGAGCACCGCGTTGGTCGCAGTCGGCTGGCCGATGGTGCGCTTGCTGCCATGGCCGATGATCTCGAGCGGCTGTTCGGCAGCGACGGCGCCCCGCACCGCCTCCTCGACATCCTTTGCGTCACGTACTTTCAGGGTATCCACGATAGGTCTTCTTTGTTTCGAGTATCGCTAGAAGCCGGTGACTTCCCTCCCCCTTGTGGGGAGGGTCGGCCAAGCGAAGCGGAGGCCGGGGTGGGGTGAGCAATGTTTATCGAGAGCAATCCCCCACCCGGCGTGTTGCTCGCTCCGCTCACAACGCGCCGCCCTCCCCACAAGGGGGGAGGGAAAAGACAGAGGATCGCGCTCGATAGCCATCCGATCAGAATCTCGGAATGTCGGGGAACGCGAGCTTGCCGTGATGGACATGCACGCGGCCAAGCTCTGCGCAACGATGCAGCGTCGGGAACACCTTGCCCGGATTGAGCAGGCCGCCGGAATCGAACGCGCATTTCAGCCGCTGCTGCTGGGCGAGATCGATGTCGCTGAACATCTCCGGCATCAGGTCGCGCTTCTCGACGCCGACGCCATGCTCGCCGGTGAGCACGCCGCCGAGCTTGACACACAGTCGCAGAATGTCGGCGCCGAAATCTTCTGCCCTCTGCATTTCGTCAGCGATGTTCGCATCGTACAGGATCAGCGGATGCAGATTGCCGTCACCGGCGTGGAACACGTTGGCGCAGCGCAAACCATACTTTTTCGACAGTTCGCGGATGCCGGCCAGCGCCGCCGGCAACTTGCCGCGCGGGATGGTGCCGTCCATGCACAGATAGTCCGGCGAGATGCGGCCAACCGCCGGGAACGCCGCCTTGCGCCCGGCCCAGAACAGCAGCCGCTCCTGCTCCGAACTCGAAATCTGGCAGGTGGTCGAGCCGCAACGCAGCGCGATCTTCTCGACGCGTGAAATCAGTTCATCCACTTCAACCTTGGGCCCGTCGAGCTCGATGATCAGCAGCGCTTCGACATCGAGCGGATAGCCGGCATGAACGAAGGCTTCGGCGGCGTGGATCGCGTCACGGTCCATCATTTCCATGCCGCCGGGAATGATGCCTGCGCTGATGATGTCGGCGACGCACTGACCCGCGGCCTCGACCTCGGCGAAGCCAACCATCACCGCCCGCGCCGTTTCCGGCTTCTGCAAAATGCGCACGGTGACTTCGGTGACAACGCCGAGCAGGCCCTCGGAGCCGGTGATGATGCCCATCAGATCGTAGCCGTCGCTCTCCGGCGCCTTGCCGCCGATCCGCAAGATCTCGCCGGTGATCAGCACGAATTCGCAGCCGAGCACGTTGTTGGTGGTCATGCCGTATTTCAGGCTGTGCACGCCGCCAGAGTTTTCCGCGATATTGCCGCCGATCGAGCAGGCGATCTGCGACGACGGATCGGGCGCATAGTAGAAGCCGGCGTGGGCCACGGCCTGGCTGATGGCAAGATTGGTGACGCCGGGCTCGACCACCGCGACGCGGTTCTCGAAATCGACTTCGCGGACACGCTTGAACTTGCCGAGGCCGAGCAGCACCGCATCCTTGAGCGGCAGCGAACCACCCGACAGCGAGGTGCCCGAACCGCGCGGCACCACCTTGATGCCGTTGTCGTGGCAATATTTCAGAACCTGCGACACCTGCTCCGTGGTGTCCGGCAGCACCACCACCATCGGCACCTGACGATAGGCGGTCAGCGCATCGGACTCGTAGGGCAGCATCTCGGCGGGATTGGAGATCACGCCTTCTCCAGGCACGATCTTGCGCAGCGCGGCCACGATCTCATCGCGACGGCCCAGAATCGCCTCGTCGGCGGCGGGCATCATGATCGACATTTCAAGTACTCCGGCATCGCGAACGCATCGCATCTGCGCGCGTGTCGCTTTCTGTATCAAGCATGTCCGGGCATCTTTGGGTAGGCCGGAAACACGGCCCTTTGTCGGGATCAATGCGGGTTTTGCAAGGCCCGAGACAAGCGATCGGCTTACGCGCCGACCACCATTTTCACCGGCAGCACCGCCTGCACGACGAGGCCGCGCGCGCGCGCATCGAGCACGCCGACCGCACGCAACGCGAACAGCGCGACGTTTTGCACTGCATCGCGCAATTTCACCGGATCGTCGATGTCCTGCGAGGTCAGCGGCCCCACCAGCGCCTCGTGCAGCGCGCCGATCAGGGCGGTGGCGGCGAGCGCCGTATCCTGCGCCGGCAGATGCCCGGCGCGCACGGCGGCATCAATGCGGGCTTCAATCTCGGCCGCGATCTCGCGACGGCTCGCCAGCCGCGACGCCGTGACGTCGACATCAACCGGCTCGGCGAGAATGCCCCACGCCAGCTTGCGATTCGACACCACGTGCACGGCGACCGTGGTCACGGCAGCCGCGAGTGCCGAAGATGGCCCCGGCGCCGCGTCGGCCGCACGGCGGATCGCGATCAGTTCGGCGCGGGAGACATCCGCGATCAGCTCGGAAATCAGATCGGCCTTGGAGGGGAAGTAGCGGTACACCGTTCCCGCAGCGACATTGGCCCGTGCGGCAACGGGAGCGATCTGGACTGCGGCCATTCCGCCTTCGGCTGCGGCGTCCCGCGCGGCGGCGAGAATGGCACTGCGGCGCGCGGCGAGGCGCTTCACGACTTGATGAGTGCGGCGGTAAACCATTGAAGGCGTTCGTCTCCCCGTTAAAGAGTGAACACCAGTTCAAATAAGGTGACAAGATGTTCCATGCACTGGGGCGTGAAATTCGCAGTGCAACATAAAACAACCGGCGAAAACGCCCGGTTCAGCCGCCGAATCCCGCGGCTCGCGCCAGGGCGGCCACGGTCATCCCTGTGATCACGGCCAGAAACTCGTTGCGGCGGACGATGGTGACCACGATCGCCGCGGTGATCGCGAGGATCACCACTGGGTCGCCGGTCGCGACCATGGGCAGCGACGCGGCGACGATGATCGAGCCCGGCAGCGCATCGAGCATCCGCCGCACCCGCGGCGTGACGTTGACATAGCCCATCAGCCAGAAGCCGCCGAGCCGCGATGCCACGGTGACGATCATCATCACCACAAAGGCAATCATCACGTCGGAGCGCATGAACTCGCTCATGCTTTCTCCTTGTCGTCGTCGCTCATTAGCCCGGCGCTGATCGCGCCCGCCACCGACCCGATGATGATGAACCACCAGCCCGGCAGGACATGCTGGACCGCGAGCGCGACGCCACCGGCGACGGCCCATGGAATTGCGCGGCGCGGCCCCTTCCACGCCGGCACCAGCATCGCGGCATAGAACGCCGGCATCACCAGATCGACGCCGTATTTCTTGGGGTCTGCAAGTTGCCCGGCAAGCAGGAAGCCCGGAATCGAAGCGAACCACCACACCACATAAAGCACGATGCCGCCGCCGACGAAGAACCACGCATTGGCGCCGCCATGGGCACGATAGCGCTCCGCTGCGAGCCAGCCGCCATCGGTCACGAACAGCATCGACGGATAGGATTGCCACGCCGGCAGCGTGCCGAACCACGGCCGCAGGCTCGCGCTCATCAATGCAAAACGGATGTTCACCGTGGTCGTCAGCAGCGCCAGTGTTGCGACCGACGACACGGTGAGTGTGTCGGGCCACGACTGCACGGCGACGAACTGGGACAGCCCGCCATAGACGATCGCCATCATGGTCTGGAGTTCGACCAGCGAGAAATTCTTCTGGGCGCACAGCGCGCCAAACGCGAGGCCGAAGGCAGTGGTCCCCGGCAGCATCGGCGCGATGGCATAGATGCCCGGCAGAATGGCGTCGCGCGACCAATAGGCTGGCGCATGGAAGTGGTCGGCGGGAGCGGGCGCGGTCATCGGATCATCCGGGGAACGGCGCATGGGTGCGGGCAAACGGCCGCAGCGTCAACCGGCACCGGGGGAATGATCGCTATGCGTTTGCTATCGGCAAGGCGGGCATCGCTGCGATACCCTCTCCGATGCAGATTGCCCCCTGCTCTGCTAACAATTGATCCACGTCCTCGGATCAACCCGCCAAGTCAGAACATAACAAGTCAGGAGATCAAATGCCCGGACTGGAATATGCGACCCTGCGCGACCAGATTGCTGCCCTGCGCGCAAAGCGGGTTTCCGCCTCCGAACTGCTCGACCTGACCATCTGCCGCATCGAAAAGTTCGACGGCAAGATCAATGCGGTGGTGGTGCGCGATTTCGAGCGTGCACGAGAAGCCGCGAAAAGCGCCGATGCCGCATTGGCGCGCGGCGATCAGGGCGCGCTGCTCGGCGTGCCGATGACGGTGAAGGAATCCTACAATGTCGGCGGCCTGCCGACGACGTGGGGCTTTCCTGCGGGCAAAGACTGGCGACCATCCGACGACGCCGTGCTGGTGAGCCGCGCGAAAGCCGCAGGCGCGGTGATCGCAGGCAAGACCAACGTGCCGTTCGCCCTCGCCGACTGGCAATCGTACAACGACATCTACGGCACCACGAACAATCCGTGGGATCTCGGCCGCACACCGGGCGGCTCGTCCGGCGGATCGGCCGCGTCGCTTGCCGCCGGCTATGTCGCGCTCGAACTCGGCTCCGACATCGGCGGTTCGCTGCGCGTGCCGGCGCACTACTGCGGTGTGTTCGCGCACAAGCCGACCTACGGAATTCTGCCCGGGCGAGGCCAGACCCCGCCCGGCGCACCGGCGCTGCCGTCCAGCGTCGATCTCGCCGTCGTCGGGCCGATGGCGCGCAGCGCCGCCGATCTGTCGCTGGCGATGGATGTTCTGGCCGGCCCCGACGAGACCGATGCCATCGCCTACTCGCTCAACCTGCCGCCGCCGCGCGCGACCACGCTCAAGGATTTCCGCGTGCTGGTGATCGACGATCATCCGCTGGTCTCGACCGCCGCAAGCGTGCGCGGCGCGCTCGAACGCACAGTGCAGGGCCTTGAGAAAGCCGGCGTCCGCGTGACACGACGGAGCGCGCTGCTGCCCGATCTCGCGCTGACCTCACGAATCTACATGATGCTGCTGATGCCGATCTTCACCGCCGATATTCCGCTCGAGGCCTACAAAGGTCTCGCAAGCATGGCCAATACGATTCCGCCAACAGCCGATAGCATCGACGCCGCCCGGGGCCGCGGCCTTGCCGCCAGCCACCGCGACTGGATTCACGCCGACCGCGTCCGCACCGGCCTGCGCGAGGGTTGGCGCCAACTGTTCCGCGAATTCGACGTGGTGCTGTGCCCGGTGATGCCGACACCGGCTTACCCTCACGATCACTCGCCTGACCAGCGCCGACGCACCATCGATATCGATGGCGCCGCCTGTTCGTATCAGGACCAGATCCTGTGGCCGGGCATCGCCACCGTGATCGGCCTGCCGGCGACGGCCATGCCGATTGATCTCTCGCCCGAGGGATTGCCGATTGGGATGCAGATCATCGGCCCATGGCTCGAGGATCGCACGCCACTGCGCTTTGCCGAACTGACCGAGCAGGAATTCGGGGGGTTCAAGCCGCCGCCGGGGTTCGCGTAACGACGACCAAAGGCACCAAAACAAAAACGCCGCGCATTGCGCGGCGTTTTCTATTCAACTCACTCGCGGCTCAGGCCTGCGGCTGCGGCTCCATGCCCGGATCGGGGCGCGGACGCGGCTTGCCGGCCGGCGGCACTGCCGAGGTGCGCGGGCCCGACGGCTCAAGCACCGACTCGCGGTTCGGCTTCTTGCCGTTGAGCAGATCGGTGATCTCGTCGCCGCTCAGCGTCTCGAACTCGAGCAGGCCCTTGGCGAGAGTTTCAAGATCGGCGTGCTTCTCGGTGAGAATGCGCGTCGCGTCCTTGTAGCCCTGCTCGACCAGACGCTTGACCTCGGAATCGATCTTCTGCGCGGTCGCTTCCGAGACGTTCTGCTGGCGGTTAACCTGCATGCCGAGGAACACCTCGTCATTGTTCTCGCCATACGAGACAGTGCCGAGCTCTTCCGACAGACCCCAGCGCGTCACCATCATGCGCGCCAAACGCGTCGCCTGATCGATGTCGGAGGCTGCACCCGAGGTCACCTTCTCCCGGCCGAAGATCAACTCTTCGGCGACACGGCCACCCATCATGATGGCGAGGCGCGAGGTCATCTGCTCAAGCGACATCGACAGCTTGTCGCGCTCGGGCAACTGCATGACCATGCCCAGCGCACGGCCGCGCGGAATGATTGTCGCCTTGTGGATCGGATCGGTCGCCACGACGTTGAGGCCGACGATGGCGTGACCGCCCTCGTGATAAGCCGTCAACAGCTTCTCTTCCTCGGTCATGACGAGCGACTTGCGCTCAGCGCCCATCATCACCTTGTCCTTGGCCTCTTCGAACTCGGCCTGGGTCACCATGCGCTTGTTGCGACGCGCGGCAGTGAGTGCGGCCTCGTTGACAAGGTTCATCAGGTCGGCGCCGGAGAAGCCCGGAGTGCCGCGTGCAATGGTCTTGAGGTTGATGTCCGGCGCCAGCGGCACCTTGCGGACGTGGACCTTGAGGATCTGTTCGCGGCCGACGACGTCCGGATTGGGCACCACGACCTGACGGTCGAAGCGGCCCGGACGCAGCAGCGCAGGATCGAGCACGTCGGGACGGTTGGTCGCAGCGATAAGGATGACGCCTTCGTTGGCCTCGAAGCCATCCATCTCGACCAGCAACTGGTTCAGCGTCTGCTCGCGCTCGTCATTGCCACCGCCGAGACCGGCGCCGCGATGACGACCGACCGCGTCGATTTCGTCGATGAAGATGATGCACGGCGCATTCTTCTTGGCCTGCTCGAACATGTCGCGGACGCGGCTGGCGCCGACGCCGACGAACATTTCGACGAAGTCCGAACCCGAAATGGTGAAGAACGGCACGTTGGCTTCGCCGGCGACCGCACGCGCGATCAGGGTCTTACCGGTGCCCGGAGGACCGACCAGCAGCACGCCGCGCGGAATGCGTCCGCCGAGGCGCTGGAATTTGCCCGGGTCGCGCAGGAATTCGACAATCTCCTGCAAGTCCTGCTTAGCTTCATCGACACCGGCCACATCCTCGAACGTCACGCGGCCATGCGCCTCGGTCAGCATCTTGGCGCGCGACTTGCCAAAGCCCATCGCCTTGCCGGCGCCGCCCTGCATCTGACGGGACAGGAAGATCCACACGCCGATCAGCGCGATGAACGGCAGCCACGACACCAGCAGCGACACGAACCACGGCACGTTGTCGCCCGGCGGCTTGGCAGTGATCGAGACCTTGGCGTCATACAGACGCTTCACGAGCGACGGATCGCTCGGCGCATAGGTCTGGAAGGTCGAACCATTGGTGAAGGTGCCGTGAATCTCCGGCCCCTGAATCACGACATCGCGCACCCGGTTGGCATCGACCTCCGTCAGCAACTGCGAGAAGGAGATGTCCTGGGATGCGGCGCGCTGGCCGGGATTCTGGAAAAGCGTAAACAATGCCAACAGCAGCAAGACGATAATGACCCAAAGGGCGAAATTGCGCAGATTGGCGTTCATGGGGCTTCCTTCGTGACCGCGTCGATCGCGACCGTACTTGTCGGGCCCGACGCTGTCATCCACGACCGGGCGAGTTGCCTTGTAATTTAGGTGCGGCCCCACCTGCTGCCAAGGGAACCTGCAAAGACTATTTAACGCACCTTACCGGTTTTCAGGGCGGAATAGGGGCCGAATTTCCGGTGTTTTCCGGCAGGTGGTTAAGGTCCGCCTGCACCACTTTCAAGAGCGTCGACGCCGCCGTGGTGGTGCCGGGACGACGTGAATCCGGCCGCCTTCGGCGCTCACAATGGCTCCTGCGAGACTTTGCTTGAACAATCGTCCGCCCTGACGCGCGCTTTTCAGTCCCACCGCCGAATCCAGCGCCTGGACCATCGTCTCGACCTTGCCAAGTTCCGCCGGCCCCTCATGGCCGACGCGATCAATCGCACGCAGTAGCAGCCGGATGCGGATTTCGTCAGGCAGCGCCGAAAATGCCGTGAGATCGAAGCCGTCTCGCCCGTCGAACGGATCCAACTCAGCCAGATACCGCTCCGCGTCGTCGGTCACCTGATCGAGCGCAGCATTCGCGCGCGCCAGTCGGGCCGCCAGCCGTGTCAGATTGCGGGCGTCGGCGCCTTCCGCCGCCAATGCCGGCATCAACGCACGCAGCCGCGGCCGGGTGTAGGTATGATCGTGATTGGTCGGATCGGTGGCGAATTCGATTTTCGCCCGCTGCAGAGTCGCGACGAGTTGTTCCTTCGGCACATCCAGCAAGGGACGCATCAACAAGATGTCATCGCGCGCCAACTGCCGTGTCATGCCTGCAAGCCCGGCGATGCCGCTGCCGCGCGACAGCCGCATCAGCACGGTCTCGGCCTGATCGTCGCGGGTGTGGGCGGTGACGATATGGATGGCGCCGACGCGGCGCGCGGCTTTCGCCAGCAGATCGTAGCGTGCGTCACGCGCCGCGGCCGGTAGGCCGGCCTTCGGCTTGTCGCCGCGCCAGACCAGCGTGCGATGTTCGATGCCGAGCGATGTCGCAAGCCGCTTCACATCGCGTGCTTCGCGTGCGGATTCCGCGCGCAGCCGATGATCGACAGTGACGGCGACGAGGCGCGGCCCCTGCTTCAGCGCCGCGCGCCAGCGCGCCGCCAGCCACATCAGCGCCACCGAATCCGGACCGCCGGAGACGGCAAGCACCAGCGCCGGAGTCGATCTGAAATCGGCGAACAGACGCTTCGCGTCCGCCGCCGAGATCGCCTTAGCAGCCGAGGCGTTTCTGCTCACGGGCGACACCCCGTTTCACACCGCTCGACGCCTGCGGATATTTGCGGGTGATTTCGCCGAACGCGGCGCAGGCCGCTTCCTTTTCCTTCAGCGCGGCGAGTGACTGGCCGAGCCGCAGCAGCGCGTCCGGGGCCTTGGCCGACTTGTCGTACTTGGTGGTCACGGCAAGGAAGGCTTCCGCAGCCTCGCGATACTTCTGACGCTGGAACATGCTCTCGCCCAGCCAATACTGCGCATCCGAGGTCAAGCGATCGCTTGGATACTTCTGGGTGAAGTTACGCATGGTCTCCTCGGCAAGGGCATAGTCCTTGCGTTGAATATAGCCGATGCCGAGATCGAATTCGTCCTTTGGTGTCGCTGACGGCGGCAACGTCGTCAGGCTACCACCGCCACCTGCAGCACCCGGCTGCTGCGGATAACCCTGCTGCGGATAACCTTGCGCCGGCGCAGCCATGCCGCCGCCCGGACGGCTCGACAGATCAAGCGGCTCACCCGCATTGCGTCCTCCCGGCACAGTCACAGGCCCGTCGCTCGATGCGGGAAGCTGACCGCCGCCAAGCGCACGCGGCACGCCCGGCGCATTCGGATTGCGGCTCGGGTCGAAAGCATCGCCTCGCCGGCTGACGCCTTGCTGGCCCGGCGGCTCGGCGACCGGCGCGCCCGGCTGCCCGCCATAAGTCGGCTGTTGTGCCTGCTGCGGCGGCTGATACGGCGCGTTGGTCTGGATCTGCGGATTGTTGACGGGACCAGGCGTCATCCCAGGCACCGGATTCTGAACAGCGCGCGGACCTGGCGCGGCAGGCTGCGCACCGCCGCCCTGCAACGTCCGCAGCTGCTCTTCCAGGATGCGGTTGCGATGCTGCAGTTCTTCGTTCTGGCCGGTCAGTTGCCGCAGCTGATTTTCCAGCCGCTCGATCCGGATCGACGGATCGCCGTCATCGTCGCCCATCTGGGCGAGCGCATCACGCATCGGCAGACAAACGGCGGCACACGCCAGCAGCGCGCATGCGAAATTTTGAAATCTGGATGACATTTCCAACCGGCTTTTAAAAGCTGCCCTCGCGTCGGGGCGCGCAACGATGAATGATCTAGTACGCCAAAAATAAGGCTTTCAACAAGGCCGCGACAGCATTGCGCAAACAAAAACGGCGCCCGAAGGCGCCGTTCATATTCACTGCTTCGTGTCTTAAGAGCTTGCGTTGAGCACCGTGACCGCGCGGCGGTTCTGCGACCAGCACGAAATGTCGTTACAGACCGCGACCGGGCGTTCCTTGCCGTAGGAGATCGTGCGCATCCGGCTTGCAGGGATGCCGCGCGAGACCAGGAAGTTGCGCACCGACTGCGCACGGCGCGCACCGAGCGCGATGTTGTATTCGCGGGTGCCGCGCTCGTCGGCGTGACCTTCGATCGTGAAGGAATAGCGGTTGTACTGCTGCAGCCACTGGGCCTGCTTCTCCAGGGTGGCGACCGCCTGCGGCGTCAGATCGGTCTGGTCGCTTTCGAAGAACACGCGATCACCGACGTTCACCACGAAGTCCTGCTGGCTGCCCGGGGTCGCGGCGCCTGCCATCGCGCCATCTGCGCCCATGCCGTTCTTGTTGTTGGCGCAGGCGCCCATCGACAGCGCCACAGCCAGCACAGCGGCCAACTTCAATCCCTGGAGGATTCTCATCTGCTGCATCATTCCGGAGCCTCCACGCTCAGGTCATTGGGACGTCGTCCCGAAAACTGGAGTTCGCTTCATCGTGCAGCATCCTCCGACAGCGAACTTTCGTTCGGACAGGACGCCCGCTTCAGCAAGGAAGCCTGCGGACTTGCACTGCACTACATCGCAATCCGGTCTACGCCCGCTTGGTTAAGCGAACGTTCCGTCAACCTTGATGAGGGGTTGCCACAGTCGATCAAATGCCGCCCATTCGCGGGAAACCACGGCGATGGTTAATGATGACTAAATATGGCGTGACGGTGAAAACCGCATGAACCACGCACCGCAGATGGCGCGTTTGTGAGTTCCCTGCGTGGAAAATTACCGTTGCGGCGATCAGGTCCGCGGCCCCGCGACCGCCCGCGCGAACGGAAACGGTGGCAGGCTTACCGGAGCCAGCGGCTCGGACTGAACGCGGCTGCGCTCGAACAGCTTGCGGCGTTCAAAATAACTCGAGCGGAAATAAGGATAGCGCTCGAAAATCCGGTCGCGCACTTCCGGATAGTCCGCCGCCATCAGGCACAGCGGCTTGGTCAGCGTCGGATATGGCCGCGGCACGCACAACGCGGTCTGCAGGAATACCCGGCGATAGAACGCGCGATGCTCGGTGCGCACGGTGGCAGTGCCGATATCAGCGTTGAAGTGAGCGCAGGCGACATACCCGAGACGCACGGTGAGATAGGGCAGCTCGGGAATCCGGCGCGCCGGATGCGGTTCAGCCACGAAACGGTTGGGATCGACGATGGTCTTGCCTTGCGCCAGATGCGGCTTGAGCAAATCGGGGAAAGCATCGACCGCCGGCGTCTCGTGATTGTCCGGCGTCGCTACGCTGATGCGCAGCGAAGAGTAGAGCTGGCCGTCGAAATAAACGCCGAAGATCCAGGAGTTCGGCAGATCGTCGAAACGATCGGTCAGCCGCTGGTCGGCGCGCGGCTGGATCGCGCCCTCGTGGATGTAGGCCCGATAACGCAGACGATAAATTTCTTCTTTTTCGGCGTCAGTCTCGGCCAGCCGGTAATCGACATGGTCCAGAAGTTCGCTACCGCGCTCAAATGTGCGCGCCGCAGATTGAACCAATGTCATCATTTCGCACCCCGAACCCGCCATGCGGGAACATCGCACCGGTCATTGTAAGTTAATGGCTTATTAATAAAAGCGCAAAGCATTCGAACTGTTAACGTTAACCTATGAGGCGAGTGACGTCTTTTTAACGGCGGTATCTTGTTCATTAGACGAATGACGGGGTTTGACGATCAGGCGATCGACTTGGAAGCGGTCAGCTTCGGAAAATCGCCGCGGATCAGACGACCATGCGAGGCTTTCAGCAGTTCGCGGACACGCACCGCCGGCACCGGCGGACTGAACAGGAAGCCCTGCGCTTCGGTGACAGTCCCCTCCGCGCTGACCAGTTCGAGTTGTTCGTTGGTCTCGATACCTTCGACCACAACAGACATACCGAGATCGGCGCTCAGTCGCGCCACGCCGCGCAGCAGCGTCAGCGGACGATCGGTGTCGATGCCTTCGAGGAACGAACGGTCGATCTTCACCTTCTGCATCGGGAAGTTATTGAGATAGCTCAGGCTGGAATAGCCGGTGCCGAAATCGTCGAGCGAAATCCGGATGCCGGCGGCGCTGAGCTGCGTCAGTACATCGAGCGTCCACTGGGTGTTTCGCAACAACGAGGATTCGGTGATTTCGATTTCCAGGCGATGCGGCGGCAACCCTGACACTTCGAGCGCATAACGCACTTCGCTCAGGATGTCGCGCTGATGGAATTGCTGCGACGAGAAATTCACCGCGACATTGACGCTTTCCGGCCAGCGCATGCACTCCATGCAGGCCTTGCGCAAAATCCAGCGACCGAGGTCGACGATCAGACCCATGTCCTCGACCACCGGGATGATCTCGGCCGGCGACACCGAGCCGCGCTGCGGATGGTTCCAGCGCAGCAGCGCCTCGCAGGTCGAGATGCGGCCCGACTTCAGATTGACCAGAGGCTGATAGAACAGCTCGAATTCCTCATGCGCCAGTGCGTGGCGAATGTCGATTTCGAGCATGCGGCGCGCCTCGACGGTCTGCGCCATCTCATCGCGGAAGAAGCAGAACGTGCCGCGGCCATCGGCCTTGGCGCGATAGAGCGCCATGTCAGCGTTCTTGATCAGGATGTCGGCGGAGACGCCCGGCGTCGCGATGGCGATGCCGATGCTCGCACCGATCTCGATCATATGATTGTCGATCGCATACTGCTCGCTCAACCGGTCGACGATCCGGCGCGCCAGTGCAGCCGCATCGTCCTGCGAGGAGATACCGCGCTGGAACACGACGAACTCGTCGCCGCCGAAGCGCGCGACGAAATCCACCGGGCGCAGCATTTCGCGCAGGCGGTCGGTGACCTCGCACAGCAGGCGGTCGCCGCAAGGATGGCCGAGGGTATCGTTGACCTGCTTGAACTGGTCGAGGTCGACGAACAGCAACGCCGACTGCGGCGTTGCCGCATCGGGGCTCTTGAGGTAGCGCTCGATCTCGTCGCGGAAGCTGACGCGGTTAGGAAGCCCGGTGAGTTCGTCGAAGCGGGCGAGATGGCTGATCCTGGCTTCCGAATTGCGACGCTCGGTAATGTCCTCGAGCAGCACCACCGTGCCCCCGCCGGCCATCGGCTGGAATTTCCATTGCAGCGCGCGCTCGGCAAGGCCGCCGGAATCAATGGTGGTGATTTCCGCGGCCTTGGTGCCCTGGATCTCCGCGACGATCGCCTTCGCGCTCGCGAACGACAGCGTGTTGGCACTGACGCAGGCGGACATCAGATCCTGCGCGGTGACGCCGCGATGGGCGAGGTCGCTGCACAGACACATCATTTCGGTGAAACGATTGTTGACGACCGCGAGACGACCGTCCGCGCCGAACATGCACAGGCCGTTGGGCATGTTGTTCAGCGCGGTGTCGAACTGATCAGCCAGCGAGGCGGCATGCTCGGTCGCGACCAGCGCCTTGACGTAGATCTGCTGCAGGCTGAGCGAAATCCGCTTCAGCCCGATGAAGAACAGCACGTTCAGGAAAGCAAAACCGATGTAGTAGATGTCGCCGTGCAGAACCAGCGCGACCGACATCGGTCCGCACGCCAGCAGCACCTGGAGCTGCGCGATCCATGGCCGTCCGTAGGTCCGTCCCGATCCCGCGGCGGTGTAAGCGACGGTCACTGCGGTACACAGCATGTGAGCCACCGGATCGTCGCTGCCAAGCAGCACCATCAGGCACCACACGCCAAGCGCGCCGGCGTAGATCGAGCCGCCGACCATATAGCGGCGTTCCCACTCCTCGGCTTCGATCGGATCGAGGATGGCCTTGCGCTGCTCGTAGCGCCGCATCTGCCCGGCGCGCAGCAAGCCAATCAGCACGATCAAAAGCGCACACGGCCACAGCCAGATGTTGCCCGTCTTGACGGCGGTCATCAGCGCGGCAACGCCGGCGCAGATCGCGCCCGCGAGCATCGGCGCAGGATTTTGATACAGGGAATCCACCAGCGCGGCGTAGATCGCCGGCGTCAGTCGTTCGTCCTGTTTCGGAAGTCGATCAATCAGTTGCATTGACCCGCGTCGATTTTCGGAACTCGGCGCAAGTGTTACCCAGAGCAAATGAAGTCTTTCTGAGGGAACGTCGTTACCGATCTATTACTTCGATCAACGAAAGGTTGAATTTACGCGCGAATTCAGCCTGCTATGCGAAACCCGCACAGTTAACAGCCAATCCGTCGTATGAGATTGAGGCTCTGTTTACGACAGCAACGGTGACCATGCCGGATCGGACGCAAAGCTCGGTGTCGGCACCTTGAGTTCGTTGCGCCCCGAGATGTCGATGGTGAACAACGATGGTCCAGGACCGAGATCGCGGAAGAACATCACCACGCGGCCGTTCGGCGCGAATGTCGGTCCTTCGTTGTGATAGCCCGACGTCAGGATGCGCTCGCCCGAACCGTCCGGCTTCATGATGCCGATAGCGAATTGTCCGCCACCCTGCTTGGTGAACGCGATGTAGTCGCCGCGCGGCGACCATACCGGAGTCGAATAACTGCCTTCACCGAACGAGATGCGCTGCGCACCGCCGCCGCCCGCGCCCATCACATAGATTTGCGGCTTGCCGCCGCGATCGGACTCGAAGCAGATACGCGATCCGTCGGGCGCATAGGATGGCGAAGTGTCGATCGCCGGCGTGTCGGTGAGGCGCGTGGTCGATTTCGAGCGCAGGTCCATCACGAACAGGTTCGAGTTGCCGCCCTGCTGCAGGCTCATGATGATGCGCTGACCGTCCGGTGAAAAACGCGGCGCAAACGACATGCCGGGGAAGTTGCCGACGATCTCGCGCTGGCCGGTCTCGACATTGAACAGATAGACCCGCGGGTCGCCCTGCCCGTATTCCATGTAAGTGATTTCCTGGGTCGACGGAGAGAACCGCGGCGTGATGACGAGGTCGGCGCCGCGCGTGAGATAACGCACGTTGGCACCGTCCTGATCCATCATCGCCAGCCGCTTGACACGGCGTTCCTTCGGCCCGGTCTCGTCGACGAACACCACGCGGCTGTCAAAATAGCCTTTTTCGCCGGTCAGGCGCTCGTAGATCTGGTCGGAAATGATGTGCGCGATGCGCCGCCATGACTCGGGCGACGTGAAATACTGCTGGCCGGTGAGCTGCTTGCTGGTCGGCACGTCCCACAGCCGGAATTCAGCCTTGAGGCGACCGTCGCCCTGCCGCGTCGCGCGGCCGGTGACCAGCGCCTGTGCGTTGATCTGGCGCCAGTTCTGGAATTGCGGCGGCACGTCGATGTTCGAGATGCGCTCGATGAACGCCTGCTGATCGATCGGCGCGAACAGACCGCTGCGCTTGAGGTTGTTGGTGATGACGCCGGCGATGCCGTTGGAGACATCGACGTCGCCCTGCGTGCCGGGCACGAAATTCGGGATCGCGATCGGGATCGGCTGGAAGTTGCCTTCGGTGATCTGGACTCTCGCCTGCGCCAGCGCCTTGCGTGCGGGCGTTGCAGCCAGCAAACCGGCCGCTGCGGAACCGGCGACCAATTGCCGGCGGGTGAGGCTGAAATTCATTTGGGGCAACCGATCCTTGTTCGTCATGTCCTTCGCATTCACTCCTGGAAATCCTGTGCGGGTCGCGCTCACGAATATTTTTCGGTGAACACCGGCTCGAAGAACTTCCATTCATCGAAGTAGGCCGCCGGCAGATTATACGGTTGGCATTCGATGATCGCGCGCATCGCGCTCTCCTGATAGACGCGGAAATACGGCGTATTAGTGCCCGGCAGCGGCACCGGCATCGATTCCAGCGAGCCATCGCGCTTCAGCTTGATCGTGAAACTGGTTTCGATCCGCTGCGCCTCGATGCCGCCATAAGGCTTTTTCCAGCACCGTTCGACCTGCTGCTTGAACATCGCGCCCCAGGTCGCCGAATTGTCCGCCGCGTGGCCGCGCGCAGTGCCGAGCGCCGCCTGCGCATTGATCGCGTCGCCCGCGATTGCATGGCGGGTCGGATCGCGCTTGTCGAGCAGCGCGGCGATCTTCGACTGGTCGAACACGCGCTCGCGCTTGGGCTCATGCTTCTGCGGCGGCTGGGCCTTGGCCTCTTGCTTCGGCTTGGGCTTCTTGTCGTTTTCCTTCTTGAGAGCCTCGGCAATCGGATCGATCTTCGGCGGATCCGGCTTCTTCTCGGTCTTCTTCGGCTCTTCCTTTTCCTTCGGCTTGTCTTCGGCGACAGGCTTCGGAGGTTCGGGTTTTTTCTCGACAGGCTTTTCGACGGGCTTCGGCGGCGGCTGAGGCGCCGCGTCGGTCACCACCGGCGGCTTCTTGTCTTCGATCTTGCCGACAGGATCATCAACCGGCGGGCTCTTCTCGGCGACCTTCTCCACCAGCGGTTTCGGATTTTCCTTCTTGCCGGTCTTCATGCCCTGCGTCGCCTTGGCGAACTGCTCGGCGGACACGATATCGACCGGCAGCGATTCCTCCGGCATCGATTCATAGGCCTTGGTCGAAAACGAGATCATGCCCCAGCCAATGACCAGGGCGTGCAAGGCAACCGACGCTGCGACTGTCTTGTCGATCTTCAATTTCACCTCAGGTCCCCTGCTCGACCTCGGTCACCAGCGCGACGCGCTTGAATCCGGCCGCAGACAGCCGCCCCATGATGCGCATCACAGTTCCGTAGTCCACCTTGGTGTCGCCGCGCACGAAAATGCGCTCCTCCGCGCCACCACGAGCTTCCGTAATCGCTTTCAGCTTCGGCACCAGCTCATCGACGGGAATCTCGCTGTTGTTGAGAAACACCTTGCCGCTGAGCTGAACCGACACGGTCAGCGGCTCCTTGTCCTGATCGAGACTCTTGGCCGCTGTCTGCGGCAGATCGAGCGGCACGCCGACTGTGAGCAGCGGCGCCGACACCATGAAGATGATGAGCAACACCAGCATCACGTCGACCATCGGCGTAACGTTGATTTCCGCCATGACCGCGGCGCGCTGACGGCGTCCACGTCCCCCGCCTCCTCCGCCGCCCATGCTCATGCCCATACCGGATAATCCGCTGCTGTAAGTGACGCGATGATGTCAGGACCGTTCATCGATTTGGCGCGACAGGATCGCAGAAAACTCGTCGGCGAAACCCTCCAGCCGCTGGGCCTGGCGGTTCACCTCCGAGGTGAACTTGTTATAGAAAATCGTGGCAGGAATAGCGGCGATCAGGCCCATTGCGGTCGCAAACAGCGCTTCCGCGATACCCGGCGCCACCACCGCCAGAGAGGTATTTTTTGATGCCGCGATCGACTGGAAGCTCGACATGATGCCCCAGACGGTTCCGAACAGGCCGACGAACGGGCCGGCCGAGCCGACCGTCGCGAGCACCAGCAGCCGGCGCTCGAGCCGTTCAATTTCCCGTGCGATCGACACGCTCATCACCTTGTCAATGCGCATCTGAAGGCCGGCGAAGGAACGCGACTGGCTTTCGAACGAGCGCTTCCATTCACGCATCGCCGCCACGAACAGCGCCGCCATCGAATGCGTAGGCTTGGCCGCGAGCGCCCGGTAAAGTTCGTCGATCGACTGGCCGGACCAGAACGCCTGCTCGAAACGGTCCATCGAGCGGCGGGTGCGCGCATAAAGGAAGATCTTGTCGATCGCGATGGCCCAGACCCAGACCGAACAGGCCAGGAGTCCAAGCATCACGAATTTGACGACGATATGGGCCTGCCAGAACAGCGCGATGAGCGATACGTCGGCGGACGCCACCGGCAAGGCCGACTGCGCCACGTCTGCTGGATTCATAATCGATGTCCTCTCAACGCAAATGTCCCAATGTCCGCGCGGATTGCCGCCGGATGTCCACCCGGACAGCGCACGGCAAAACGCCACCGCCAGCCGCAAAAACAGATCGTGTCGCGCGTGGAAAAGCCCGTCCCGGGCCACTCCCTGCATTCCGCGCCAACATGTCAAAACAAGGGCTATCGGCGCTGTTTTAGCGCCCTTACCTGACGCTCATCATGGTTAAGGCTTGGTTACCGCGATGGCTTTTTAACCGCAGAAACACCGTCCTGTGAATGGGATAACGGTCCATCTGACGGCGGGAAACCGGCTTTGTCTGCCCGCAAGCGTTGCGCCACCGGCTTCAGGAGCTGGGGCGAGAGGTAAATCGGAAGCTGGCCCAATGCGAAGTAGATCCAGGTCAGGCCGGGCAGGATGCCGTCTGTCGCCGCGACCATCAGGCCCATGTTCCGCTGCGACACCATGAGGCCCAGCGCCAGCGCGCGGTCCATCCCGGCGCGGGCGAACACCGCCACCGTCGCGCCGAGCAGAAGCGCGAACACCACGAACGCCAGAACCGTGATGGAGAACACCAGACCAGGATTGGCGAAGAAACCCGGCGCCAGGGTTCCCATCACCGCCGCGACGAAGAACAGCAGGATGACGATGTTGAAGCCGTCGATCGCTTCCTTGTGCCGCGCCAGGGTCGCCTCGCTGACGAAACGGCGGATCACTACCGAGACCGCAAGAGAGCCGCCAAGGATCATGATCAGTTTGATGCCGAGGGCGAGCGACGACAGCGTCAGCATCCCGCCGAAAAAGACGTAGGCGAACAGCGGCGCGGTGAACGGCACCAGAGCGGTGCTGGTCACCAGCGTGATCAGCACCAGTGTGGCATCTAACCCCATCAGGAGTGCCAGCGCGGGCGAGGCCATCATCGGCGACGCGACGCCTTGCAGCATCACGCCGAGATAGACGTCGGGTGAAAAACGGTCGAAGCCGACCGCGACGCAGATCAGTCCCATCAACAGCGGCACGATGATCGTGGTCCACACCGTCGCCGCGATCACCAATCCGGGCCGGCGCAGATAGCCACGCAGTGCGGCGAGATCGACCCGGACGAACGAAATGCACAGCAGCACGAACACCGCTTCGGCGACGTAGGGCTTGAGCGCCTCGCCGAGCGGCGGCACCGCGACGCCGATAACCACCAGCGCCGCGATTGCGCGTGTGCCCTGACGTCCTAACCATGCCAGCGCCCCGACCGGCCATGCGAAAAGTCTTGCGGACATAGTTCCTCCAGAGGCCGAACGCCTGACACATTCACTCGGGATGGATGAAAGAAGGAGGCCCGCGCAACTCGTCGCGCACCCGCCTGGTGTTACCTAAACCGGTTCACCAGACGGCGCTGCAGGAGATGGATCGCCACCAGCGACGGCGGCGTGACAGCACGCGCTCGATCATGCCTCATTGATACGCATCCGGCCTGCGATGACAACCGGAAAGGCCGCGAATGACACGCCCTTGTCTGCCCGGCGAGATCACGATGTATTAGCCGAATGACATCGACCACCCCAGTTACAGGATCCAATGCAGCCCGACCGCGCCGTCAATTGACGTCGGCGATCCTGATCCTCGCCAATCTCGTGCCGCTCGCCGGCGTGTTGTGGTGGGGCTGGGACGCCTTCGTACTGCTGTGCCTCTACTGGCTCGAGACGGCGGTCATCGGATTCTGGACCATTCTGCGCGTGGCCACGCTGTCACGCGGCAAGGACACCGTTCTGGGCCGCGGCATTGCCGGAACACTCGCGCTGTCGGGTTTCTTCACCGTCCATGCCGGCCTGTTCATGAGTGTGCACATGGCGTTTCTCTGGCTGCTGTTCGCGGGACCCTGGGCGACGCAGATTCACGACGCGCGGGATTTCATCCGCCTGATCGTCATCGGCATGGGCTTGTGGATTCCGCTCGTCGCGCTGTTCGTCGGACAGGGAGCAGTGTTCGTCAACGATGCTGTGAACCGCTTCGCGTTCGGCAAGGCGCTGCCCGCCAATGCGACCACGGCCGAGATCATGGGCGGCTTTTACAAGCGCATCGTGCTGATGCATCTCGCCATCATGGGTGGCGCCTTCGTCGCGCAGATGATCGGCACTGTCGCGCCGCTGGTGGTGCTGGTGCTGCTCAAGACGGTGATCGAGGTGCGGTTGTGGATTTGGCCTCGTGCTTGAATCGCCGGCTCACATTGCAACCGATGCCGTCACGCGCTAGGTTTGCCTCACCATGAAATTCATCACACTCAACATCACGGCAGTGTTTCGATCCTGAATCGGCTTTGCCGTTCACGATCGACAACCGGGTGACATCCACCCAAAGCCCATAACGGCCACGCTTCGCGCGAACGAAGTGCTATGGCCAGATGATGTTGAGAGAATATTCCATGCCAGGAACAGACAACGCGCGCGCGCTGAGCGGCGCGCAAATCGAGCAGTTCATCCACGACGGTTACGTGAAGATCGAGGACGCCTTTCCGCGCACCCTCGCCGACGACATGCGGGTTATCCTCTGGCACGACACCGGTTGCGCGCCTGACGATCCCGCGACATGGACCAAACCTGTCATCCGGCTCGGCTACTACGGCCAGCCGCCATTCGCGGAAGCGTCCAATACGCCGATACTGCACGCCGCGTACGACGCGTTGGTCGGGCCCGGCCGCTGGCTGCCGCGTCACGATCTCGGCACCTTTCCGGTGCGCTTTCCCTCGCCCGACGATCCCGGCGATGCCGGCTGGCACATCGACGTCAGCTTCGGACTCGACAATCCCGATTTCATGTCGTGGCGAGCGAACATCACATCAGAAGGGCGCGCGCTGCTGATGCTGTTCCTCGTCTCGGATATCGGCCCGGACGATGCGCCGACGCGCATTCGCGCCGGATCGCATCGCGACATCGCGCGGATTCTCGCCCCTGCGGGAGATGCCGGCTTTTCGCTGCGCGAACTTGCCGCGAACGGGTTCGATGAAACGGCGCACCGGCGCGAAGTCGTCGCCACCGGAGGCGCCGGCACCGTCTATCTGTGCCATCCGTTTCTGGTGCATGCGGCGCAGCCCCATCGCGGATCGCGGCCACGCTTCATGGCGCAGCCGCCTCTTCTGCCGTCTGCACCGCTATCGCTGACACGAAGCGACAACGCCTATTCGCCGGTCGAACAGGCGATCCGTCTCGCACTCGACAACTGACTGACAAAACGAAAACCGCCCGCCTGTTGCCAGGCGGGCGGTTTGGTGCCGTCAGGACCGTTGGGGCATTAGCCCTGCGGCTGGTTGTTGGCGGGCGGAGGAGACGACGGGCGCGAGCGGTGCTGCGCCATGAAGTCATCGAACTCCTGCTTGTCCTTGGCGTGACGCAGACGCTCGAGGAATTCCTTGAACTCGGTCTGCTCTTCCTCGAGCCGGCGCAGCGTCTCCATGCGGTATTCGTCGAACGCGCGGTTGCCGCTCGACGGTGCGTAGAAGCCGCGACCTTCCATGCGGCTGCGCATCCGATCCATCTTCCACTGCATCCGTTCCATTTTGTCGGCCCAGCGACCGCGATGTCCGCAACCCATGTTTCTGCTCCAGAGATTGTAGAAAAGAAGTGCGAGGCCGATCGGCCACCAGATGATGAAGCCCAGCACCGTCAGCAGGATCGCTGCCGGGTGGAAGCGCGGGCCCCAGGGCGCGCCGTCATAATAGGGGAATGGCCCCGCCCCACCTGGGCGTCCGGATCGCTCGTAGTCTGCGGTGTAGGACATTGCCGCTCTCCGTGAATGTAAATAACATTTACATAGATAGACCATCCAATGGCGTTGTCAAGCAGGGCACGCCACAGGCGCCTCAACTATTCTTGATGAACCCGTTGGTCGGTCGGGAACCCGAGGCCTTTGAGATAGATCAGCGACGCCGCTTCCAGCAGGTCTTCGGCTGACATCGGCAACTTGCGGCGCGAGCCATCGCCACGCCCGAACAGCGACGCGATACCGTGCGCCATCGACCAGATGTGCAGCGCCATCATCAACGCCGGCGGACGCGGCACGCCCGGCGGCGCCAACGCCACCATGCGCTCGGCCGCAGCGCGGATCACCGCGAACGCACGCTCGCTTGCGACCAGTAACGCGGGATTACTTTCCACTGGTACGCCTGATTCAAACATCGCCGAGTAATACGCGGGATTATCGCGCGCGAAGGCGAGATAGGCTTTGCCGACGCGCTGAAATGCCGTCGGCGTATCCGGCCGCCCGTCATCCCACGCCGCCGACAATTGCGCCTCGAACTGTTCGAACCCCTGCTGCGCGACATTGGCGAGCAATTCGTCTCGATCACGGAAATGGCGATAGGGTGCGGCGGGACTGACACCGGCCCAGCGGGCGGCTTCCGCGAAGGTGAACCCCGCAGGACCCTTCTGCGCGATCAGGTCCAGCGCGGCCTGCATCAGCGCTTCCTTGAGGTTGCCGTGATGGTAGCCGCCTTCGCGGCGGCCACGTCCCTTGTTCCAGTTCATGTGAAAGAGCTTTACATGAGGGAGGCTTGCGCGTCACGCGCCATCTGGCGGAAACGGCAGGGATTTCCGCCGCTTGCCGGTCAGCGCTTCGCCCGCTTCGGGCCGCAGATCAGGTCGATCGTGCCTTTGACCAGTTTCTCCAGATCGGCCCGCGGCACGCCCGCCCGCGCCCGGATCGCCAGCGTCTGGAACGTGGCTGACGCCACATGCCCGAGCGTCACCGCATCGGTGTCCGGCGGCAGTTCCCCGTCCCTGATCGCCTTCTCGATCCGCCGCGTCAGGTTGCGGTCGGTCCCGGTAATAGCGTTCTGCGCGATCTGGCGAATTTCCGGATCGCTCATCGCCTCGGAGGCCGCCGTCATCACCGTGAGGCAACCGCGCGGGCCGTTCTCGCCCGCGGTGTAGAAGTCGATGCCGATCGCATACAGCTTCTCCAGCGTCTGGCGCAGCGTGAACGACGGATCGAACGCCGCACCGAACAGCACGTTCGCCTCGGCGCGATAGCGTTCATAAGCCTTCAGGAACAACTCGCGCTTGTCGCCGAACGTGCCGTAAAGGCTCGGACGATTGATCCCCATCGCCGCGCTGAGATCGTCGAGCGACGTCGCCGCAAATCCGGAATCGCGAAACGTGTCGAGCGCACGACCGAGTGCGACCTCTGGCTCGAACGCGCGCGGCCGGCCGCGACGCTTGGCCAGCGTCTCGGGCGATGACGGCCCCGTGCCGGGTCTTGGCGTCTTTGTCTTTTTTTGTACCATTTCGCAAATAATTCCTTGACGACATTTATTCTATGCAGGACAGTACAAAAATCAATTCCAAACCGAGGAGACGTGTCATGGATCTGTATTTCTCGCCGCTGGCCTGCTCGATGGCGACGCGCATCGCGCTTTACGAGGCCGGCGCCGACGCCGCCTATCTCGAGGTCGATCCCAAGACCAAGCTGGTCCAGCAGGACAATTCGGACTTCCATTCCGTCAACCCGCTTGGCCTGGTGCCGACACTGCGCACCGACGACGGCGTCGTCCTCACCGAGAACGCCGCGATCCTGCAATATGTCGCCGAACGGTTTCCTGCCGCCGGTCTTGCCGCGACATCGAACCTCGAACGCAGCCGCCTGCAGCAATGGCTGTGTTTCATCGGCACCGAACTGCACAAGGGGCTGTTCGTCACCCTGCTCGATCCCACGGCGTCGAAGGACGTGAAGGATTATGTGCTGAAGAAGAATCTGTCGCGGCTCGACTATCTCAACGCCTATCTCGACGGGCGCGAGTTCGTGCTCGATCATTTCTCGGTGGCCGACGCCTATCTCGCCACCGTGCTGAACTGGAGCCAGGCGACGCCGATGATCGACTTCAATCAGTGGCCGGCGGTGAAGGATTATCTGCGCCGTATGCGCAGACACCCGAGCGTCGCGAAGGCGATGGCAGAAGAAGTCGTGCTGTATCAGGCCGAACTGGCGCGCCACAAGGCGGCGTGAGCGAAGTAACAGGAATGGCGCCCGCAACCAGCGGGCGTCAATTTTCCCGCGTCAGCAGGCGACTCTTCAGGTCGCTCATGGCGCGAGCGAACACCTTCGTATCGCGCCGCGCGCGAGCCAGCACCAGCGCACCCTGAATCACTAACAGAGCCTCGTCAGATTTGCGCCGCGCAGTCGCGGGACTATCGCCCAACCTGCGCAACGCGCTCGCCAGGGCCTCGCCCCAGCGTGCGAAATAATCGTGGACTTCGCTCTCGAATGAATCGCGTGCCGCGCCCAGCGCGACGATGCCGACCAGGCACACCCGCCCGCCCGATCTGAAATAGCTCGTCACCGCTTCGATCATGTCGGCAATGGCGCGCGCCGGATCGTTGCCGGTGCGCAGCGGCAGAAAAACGTTGACCTCGAACCAGGCGTCGATGTCGTTCAGAACCTCCACGGCCATCTGCTGCTTGCCGCCAGGAAAGAAGTGATAAAGGCTGCCTTTGCCGAGCCCGGTCGCTTCGCCGATCAACGCCAGTGTCGCGCCCTCATAACCGTGCGCGCGAAACACTTCCGCCAGTTGCGGCAGGATGTCCGCGCGCTCTGCGATCGTTTTCGCCATCAGTCTCCCCGAAACGGTTTCCTTATCTCGGAACGGGAGCAAGCTCCGGCACATACGCCGGACGCGGGCCGGGCGCCGGCCAATGGAACCGGCGCTCGCTTTCCTTGATGGCCACATCGTTGATGCTCGCCTCGCGGCGTTTCATCAGGCCCTCTGCGTTGAACTCCCAGTTCTCGTTGCCGTAGGAACGGAACCACCGTCCCAAATCGTCGTGCCATTCGTACTGAAATTTGACCGCGATGAACTGGCTGTCGAACGCCCAGAGTTGTTTGACGAGACGATACTCGTGCTCCTTCGCCCATTTGCGCGTGAGAAACGCGACGATCTCATCGCGGCCTTGAATGAACTCCGAGCGATTCCGCCAGATGCTGTCTTCGGTATAGACCTGCGCCACCCTGACCGGATCACGGGAATTCCCGCCGTCCTCGGCGCCTCGCACCTTCTGTGCGGCAGTCTCACGGGTGAATGGCGGAAGCGGCGGACGCGACATGGCAAACTCCTGACTGTACCGGAAGGTACAATAACTTGTACCAATCGGTACAGGGCCAGTCAAGTCAGTCTATGAGGTGGCCTGATCCGCCTTCATCGCGATGCGCAGCGCCTTGGGAATAGGCCGCGCCCGGCCGCCGGAGACGAATGCGACCTTCACCCGCGCCTCGATCAGCACATCGCTGCCGCGACGCACCTCCTGCCCTAGCGTGATCGACGCACCGCGCACCTCGACCGGCACGGTGACGATCTCGAGCACGTCGTCCATCCGCGCGGATTTCAGATACTCGATCTGCATCGCGCGCACGACGAAGGCGAAGCCCGGCGCCTCGCTCTCGGCTTCCGCGAACAGCGCACGCTGATCGGCGCCGAGCAGCCGCAGATAATTGGTGCGCCCGCGCTCCATGAAACGCAGATAGTTGGCGTGATAGACGATGCCGGTGAAATCGGTGTCCTCGTAATAGACCCGCACCTCCATGACGTGCTTACCGTCATGGATCGCGCCATCGAGCGCCTTCAGGTGCCCCTCGCCCATCGCGGATTCACTCATCGTCCTGGCCAAACATGCCGAACTGCGCCGGGTCGCGTGACGGTTCGGCAAGGCCGAGATGTTTGAACGCGTGCGAGGTCAGCAAACGGCCGCGCGGGGTGCGCTGCAGATAGCCGCACTGGATCAGATACGGCTCGATGATGTCTTCGATGGCATCGCGCGGCTCCGACAGCGCCGCCGCCATGGTCTCGACCCCCACCGGGCCGCCGCCGTAGTTCATCGCAATCGTCGTGAGGTAACGCCGATCCATGGCATCGAGGCCTGCGTTATCGACTTCGAGCGCACCGAGCGCCTTGTCGGCGATCTTGCGGTCGATCGAGGCCGCATCGGCAACCGATGCGAAATCTCGGACGCGGCGCAACAGCCGCCCGGCGATCCGCGGCGTGCCGCGCGCACGACGGGCGATCTCGTTCGCGCCGTCGGCGGTCATGCCGACGCCGAGCACACGCGCCCCGCGGGTGACGATCTTTTCCAGTTCGTCCTCGGTGTAGAAATTCAGCCGCACCGGAATGCCGAAACGGTCGCGCAGCGGATTGGTGAGCAGGCCCGCGCGCGTCGTCGCGCCGACGAGCGTGAACTTCGAAAGATCGATCTTCACTGAACGCGCCGCCGGTCCCTCGCCGATGATGAGATCGAGCTGGAAATCCTCCATCGCCGGATAAAGCACTTCCTCGACCGCCGGGTTGAGCCGGTGGATTTCGTCGATGAACAGCACGTCGCGTTCTTCGAGATTGGTGAGCAGTGCGGCGAGATCGCCAGCCTTGGCGATCACCGGCCCCGAGGTCGCGCGGAAACCGACGCCGAGCTCCTTTGCCACGATCTGCGCCAGCGTAGTCTTGCCGAGTCCCGGCGGGCCGACGAACAGCACGTGGTCGAGCGCCTCGCTGCGCTTGCGCGCGGCATCGATAAACACCTGCAGATTGGCGCGCGCCTGCTGCTGACCGACGAATTCGGACAGGTTCTGCGGACGCAGCGAGGTGTCGCCAATGTCATCGGCGCGGCGCTCGGGGGTGACGAGGCGGGATGTGTTCATGCGTTGCTTCTAGCCCGAGACGAAGCGTGCGTCATGGTCGCATTTCCGATCACTTCGCCAGTTCCTTCAGCCCGAGACGGATGAGCTGCGCGGTCTCGGCCTTGTCGCCGGCGTCGCGCGCGGCCGCCGCTATCGCCGCTGCTGCCTGCGGCTGGCCGTAGCCGAGATTGACCAGCGCCGAGATCGCGTCGGTGACCGGACGCGGCGCGCGATTCTCGTCCATCGCGCCGGCAAGATGCACCACCGCCGGATCGACGTTCGCGAACGCCGGCGTCTTGTCCTTGAGTTCAGTGACGATGCGTTCGGCGACCTTCGGGCCGACGCCGGGCGTGCGCGACACCGCCGCCTTGTCGCGCAGCGCGATCGCGTTGGCGAGATCGGACGGCGGCAGCGTACTCAACACCGCCAGCGCGACCTTGGCGCCGACGCCTTGTACGGTCTGCAGCAGGCGAAACCATTCGCGTTCGATATCGGTGCGAAAGCCGAACAGCCTGATCTGGTCTTCGCGCACGTGTGTCTCGATCGACAGCACCGCCGCCTCGCCCGGCGACGGCAACGCCTGCAATGTGCGCGCCGAACAATGCACCTGATAGCCGACGCCCTGCACGTCGAGGATCACAAAATCCTCGCCGTAGGAATCGATGAGGCCCTTGAGCTTGCCGATCATGCGCCCGCCATTTTCAATTTCAGCATCACGCTCTGGCGGTGATGCGCATGCGTAATGGCGATCGCCAGTGCATCGGCGGCGTCCGCCGTTGGCGGATCGGCCTTGGGCAGCAGCACCCCTAACATGACGCGGATCTGGTTCTTGTCGGCGTGGCCGGCGCCGACCACGGTCTTCTTGATCTGGTTCGGCGCGTATTCGGCCACCGAAATGCCGAACAGCGCCGGCGCCAGCATGGCGACGCCGCGCGCCTGCCCGAGCTTGAGCGTCGAGGCGCCGTCCTTGTTGACGAAGGTGTTTTCCACCGCCGCCTCGGCGGGGTGAAAATCGCCCAGCACGCGGCCAAGGCCCTCATGGATCGCCAGCAGCCGTTCCGACAACGACAGCGTGTCGCGCGATTCCACCGAGCCGCACCCGACATAGATCAGCCGGTTGCCGTCAACGTCGATCACGCCCCAGCCGGTACGGCGCAGGCCCGGATCGATCCCCAGAATACGAATCGCGCGCGAAGTCATGCCTTATGATAGCTGAAACCGCGGCAAAGGTCCGGCGTCACAACAGCGTGCCGCGCAGGATCAGGAGCGCGACGCTGAAATAGATCATCAATCCGGTGACATCGACCAGCGTGGCGACGAACGGCGCCGATGCGCTGGCCGGGTCGAAACCGACCCGCTGCAACGCGAATGGCAGCATCGAGCCGGCCACCGAGCCGAATGTCACCACACCGACCAGCGCCGCCGCGACCGTGATGCCGACCAGCAGCCAGTGCTCGCCATAGTCGTAAATCCCGAGCTTCTGCCACAACACCACGCGGATGATTCCGATGACGCCAAGCCCCGCCCCGAGCAGAAGCCCGGTGGGCAGCTCACGCACCATCACCCGCCACCAGTCGGACAGTTTGACATCGTGCAGGGCCAGGGCACGGATCAGAAGCGAGGTCGCCTGCGAGCCGGAGTTACCGCCGGAGCTCATGATCAGCGGAATGAACAGAGTCAGCACCAGCGCCTTTTCCAGCTCGCCCTCGAAATGCTGCATGACGCTGGCGGTCAGCATTTCGCTGACGAACAGAACCGCGAGCCAGACGCCGCGCTTGCGGATCATGTCGCTCAGGCCGATCTGCATGTAGGGCTCTTCGATCGCCTCCATGCCGCCGAACTTCTGCACGTCTTCGGTGTTTTCCTCGATGATGGCGTCGATCACGTCGTCGAAGGTAACGATGCCGAGCAGATGCCCGGTCTTGTCGACCACCGGCACCGCGAGAAGGTCGTGACGCGCGATCAGCCGCGCGACGTCTTCCCGGTCGATCAACGGCAGCGTGGTGATCGGCGTCACCGCCAGCGATCCGATCATCGCGGTCGGCTCGCCCGAAATCAGGCGGCGCAACGACACCGCACCGATCAGGCGTCGGGTGATGGGATGAAGTACGTAGATGGCATAGACCGTCTCGCGGGTGCGCTCGACCTGGCGGATGTGCTGCAGCGTGCGCTCCACAGTCCAGTTACTCGGCACGCTGACGAACTCGGTCGTCATCATCGCGCCGGCGGTATTGTCGGGATAGGACAGCAGGCTGGTGATGGCGCTGCGCGAGGCTTCATCAAGCCCCTGCATCAACTCACTGCGCGGTGGGTCGTTCAACAGCTGGATGATGTCCGCCGCCATGTCCGCCGACATGCCCGCGAGCAGCGGGATCGCAATGTCATGCGGCAGCACCTCGATGATCTCGGCGCCGAAATCCAGCTCCGGCTTGTCGAGAATATTGATCGCGGTGTCGCGCGGCAGCAGCCGCAACACCTCGGCAGCCTGTTCAGGCTCGAGTTTGTTCAGAATATCGACGGTGTCGGCGACGTGCTCGCCGGCCAGGCTGGCAGCGACCACAGCCGCGTTGAACCCGCCCTCGGGGGTGATGTGGATGTCCGTCATAGCTCACCTTCGGGATCTGCCGGCAACGGCAGCGGTGAGCCTCAAGCGCGCTCAGACCGCACGGGCCGTTGTCGGCAAAGTACGTTGACTGTCGCTTGGCATGATTGAGGGGTTCCAGTGATGCGGCGCGCGATCGAAAACGATCCCGCGCCGCCCGCCGCTGACATGGGCTTTCACCCTGTCGGCGTCAAGAAAAATCGCAACGCGCGTCACGAAAGAATGAGAGCGCCGGATCAACCCGCCATCTTGGCGGCGAGCGCGTCCGACACTTCGAAGTTGGCGTAAACGTTCTGGACGTCGTCGTGCTCGTTCAGCAGGTCGAGCAGCTTGAACAGCTTCTCGCCGGTCTCGTCGTCCACCATCGTGGTGTTCTGCGGCTTCCAGGTCAGCGCCGCCTTGCGGGGTTCGCCGAACTTCGCTTCCAGCGCCTTGGCGACGTCGCGGAAGGAATCCTGCGAGGCGTAGATCTCATGGCCGTCGTCGCCCGACACCACGTCGTCGGCGCCGGCATCGATCGCCGCTTCCAGCATGTCGTCGGCGGACGCCTTGGCGGCGTCGTATTCGATGACGCCGAGGCGATCGAACATGAAAGACACCGAGCCGGTTTCGCCGAGATTGCCGCCGGACTTGGTGAAGTAGGAGCGGATATCGGAGGCGGCACGATTGCGATTGTCGGTCAGCGCCTCGACGATCACCGCGACGCCGCCGGGGCCGTAACCCTCGTAACGGATTTCATCGTAGTTCTCGCTGTCGCCGCCCGCAGCCTTCTTGATGGCGCGCTCGATATTGTCCTTGGGCATGTTCTCGGCGCGGGCCGCAACGATCGCCGCGCGCAGGCGCGGGTTCATCGCCGGGTCCGGCGTGCCGAGCTTGGCCGCCACGGTGATTTCGCGGGCCAGCTTGGAGAACACCTTGGAGCGCATCGCATCCTGCTTGCCCTTGCGGTGCATGATGTTCTTGAATTGGGAATGACCGGCCATGCAAATGGTCTCTCTGCGGGCGCGCAGCGGCGCCTCATGCTGAAAATGGAGCTGGGTGGCGCGTTATAGGCCCGGAGGCCGTAAAATCAAAGATACCGCGGGCCGATTTTCGGCAACAAATGCGGTCAGGCCTTGGTCCAGAAATGAGGCTCGATCGGGTCGAGCACGGGGCCGATCCGCACCGGCGCGACCGCGGTGGCGAGCCCCGTTGCATCATCGGTTTCGAGCGCAATTCCGCTCAGGGTTCCCGGCCCGTCCGCAGCGGCAAACCGCGCTGCCGGATAGCCGCGCAGGAAGCGTCCCAGCGGCTCCTCGCGGTCCATGCCGATGATCGATTCATAATCCCCGGTCATGCCGGCGTCGGTCATATAGGCGGTACCGCCCGGCAGGACCCTGTGGTCGGAGGTCGGAACGTGGGTGTGGGTACCGACCACGAGGCTGGCGCGGCCATCGCAGAAATAACCGACCGCCTGCTTCTCGCTCGACGCCTCGCCATGGAAGTCGATCACGATGGCATCGGCGACGTCACGTAAGGGAGCTGCGTTGATCTCGCGATCGATCGCCAGAAACGGATCGTCGCAAGGCTGCATGAAAATGCGGCCGATGGCGTTGACCACCAGCGCACGCTTGCCGTTCTTGGTGTCGACGAGAACGGCACCACGGCCCGGTGTTCCCGGCGCGGAGTTGACCGGGCGGATGAGGCGCGGCGCGCGTTCGATGAACACCAGCGCCTCACGCTGGTCCCACGAATGATTGCCGAGGGTCACAACGTCGGCGCCAGCGTCGAGCAGCTCCTGATAGATCACTTCGGTGATGCCAAAGCCGCCGGCTGAATTTTCGCCATTGACCACGACCAGATCGAGTTTCCAGTCCCGGATCAGGCCTGGCAGGATTTCCGTGACCGCAGCACGCCCACTGCGACCCACCACATCGCCGACGAACAGAATTCGCACGTTATACTTCCCGCAGATCGATAATCTCTCGATCTGTTAGCACGAGATCGAGGCGCGCGTCGTGGTCCGATGAGGGCACGCGCTCGATTTCCTGCACGGCGAACGCAATACCGATAGCGGTAATTTTCTTCAGTTTGCGCAAAACCGGAAGGGTACGATCGTAGTAGCCCGCACCGTAACCGATGCGATGGCCCTCGCGATCGAACGCCGCGAGCGGCACTAGCACGATATCGGGAGAAACCTCCTCGGCATCGGATGACGGCTCAAACACGCCATACGCACCGCGGACCAGCGGCTCGCCCGGCGTCCATGCGCGAAACAGCAACGGCTGACCCGGCGCAATCGACACCGGCAACGCCAGGGTCACGCCTTTCGCTGCCAACGATTCCAGCAATGGAAAAGGATCGATCTCGCCGCGGATCGGCGAAAAGCCGGCCACGATGGCCCCTTGCGGCAGTTCGGCCGGAAAATCGCACGCTGCGATCGCCTGTGCCGCGTCATGGCGCTGGCCATGGCTTAGGGCTTCGCGGCGCGCCAGTGCAGCGGCGCGCAGGACCTGCTTCATGCTTTGCGAAGATTGCATCGGCCTACTCGGTGTCGTCCCCGCGAAGGCAAGCGACTAAGAGGCGCCATAGTCAATGGCGCCAGAAAAGAAGGAGAAAGCACCAATCCCAAATTACCCCAAGAACGGCGAATGCACCGATCGCCCAAAACAACCTATCTCCCTTCGACTTGGAGAACAAAAGCTCCAAGAGAACAGCCAAAATCAATGCAATCAAAATAACCGCCGTGGCCGGGACGAGCAGCATGAAAAATCCGAGTTCGCCCTGCGCCGCCCCCGCGCCGGTTTCTCTGCTTCCAGAGACGGCAGCAAACCCAAGAAAAAATGACAATCCTGCACAAAATAGTGCAAGAATTCTCGATACTCCTGACGCTACCGAATAGCGATCCAACGTCATGAGTTGCGCTAAAGTCCACAAAATGAAAGGTGCGAGGCCGCGAACGCCGTTGAAGCACTCGATCCCGGAGTTCCCTACGAAAGTAGGTGGGCACCATGTGTCCGGGTCCACGGACCCGGCAGGGACAGTTCCCTAAAGGATCGATAAGGCCCCGGGGATATATGGCTCCTGACGCGCGACGCAGCTTCGCCTCGCCAATGTAGCGATGATTGCGCGTTCCTGCCAGCGGGCGGGACGCGAAATCCCGTCTCAGCCGAGGGCGATGCCGTTGCTGCCCGGCCGGTTGAGTTCGGCGGTCATTTTCTCGATGCGGTCGGAAGCAACGTTGAGCGCTTTCGCCACGGCCGCTTGCGTCACGCGGGCGCGCTCCGCCGCCGCGACGCGGACATCGCGCAGTGCATTGAGTTCTTCTTCAAGCGAGCGGATGCGCTGGTTGGCATCGACCAGCTCATCGGCGATAGTCAGCGCTGCCATCACCGTCAGCCGCTGGTCACCGATCTCGCCGAACTTGCCGCGCAGGCTCGCGACGCGGGTTTCCAGGCTTTCCGCAAGCCGCAGCAGCCGCGCCTCCTGCCCTTCCTCGCAGGCCATGCGATACTGACGGCTGTTGATCGTGACATTGACGTGGCTCATGAAGCATCTCCCGCGTCGATGACCGAACGAATGGTGTCGATCGCCGTATCGAGCCGCTGCGCAATCTCGCGATTGGCCTGTTCGAGTTCGCGCGAGCGCACCAGCGAACCATCGAGTTCGTTGGCGAGCCGCGAACGATCATGCCCGAGCGCCTGGATCCGCGCCGCAAGCTCGTCCTCGCCGCGATCGGTCTCGCGCCGCCGTTCCACCGCGCTTTCCAGCGCATCGAGCGCGGCAGCCAGCCGGCGCGTCGCGACTTCAATCTCGCTCGGACCGGCGGGCTCTGCGTTGGTGGTTGCGTTGGCGGTACGGTCGATCATGCGAAACGGCCAGTTGTCTCGGTGTGACGAATGGAAATTCCGGCGATTCGGCCGGTCCCGGAAAACGGCGGTCCGGCAAGCGCTTAGACTGCGAAATTTACGGCCCGGCTGAGCCGAGTGCAACGGCGGCGGCAAGCTATGCACCGCTAAGAGAATTTGCGCCGGGATAGTGATTTTGGCGAAACGCGTTGTCCTCACGCGAACCCGCGTTCCCTTCGCTGGAAAACGCTACGAGGGCCTTGGACTCAGTGGTTTCGGGGTGCTATCCACCGCCCAATGTCGGTTTTTTGACCTCCACGCGAATTCAGCACCAAGCCTTCCCACGAAGCCGTTTGGCGCCGAACTCCCCAACATCTTTTCAGGCGAGCGCCCAATGACTGCCAAGGCCGAGACTCCGCGCGTTGATCCGTCCCGCATGGCGAATGCGATTCGCGCACTCGCCATGGATGCGGTCGAACAGGCGAAGTCGGGACATCCCGGCCTGCCGATGGGCGCCGCCGACATCGCCACGGTGCTGTTCACGCAGTTCCTCAAATTCGATGCCGCCGAACCGAACTGGCCCGATCGCGACCGCTTCGTGCTCTCCGCCGGTCACGGCTCGATGCTGCTCTACGCGCTGCTCTATCTCACCGGCAATTCGACGATGACGATCGACCAGCTCAAGCGGTTCCGCCAGCTCGGATCGCTGACGCCAGGCCATCCGGAGAACTTCATCACGCCGGGCGTCGAGACCACCACCGGTCCGCTTGGTCAGGGCATCGCCACTGCTGTCGGCATGGCGCTCGCCGAGCGTCACCTCGCAGCCGAGTTCGGCGGCGACGCCGTCGATCACTACACCTACGTGCTCGCGTCCGACGGCGACCTGATGGAAGGCATCAGCCAGGAAGCCATCGCTTTCGCCGGACATCTCAAGCTCAACAAGCTGATCGTGATGTTCGACGACAACGGCATCTCGATCGACGGCGCGATCTCGCTGTCCGACTCGGTCGATCAGGTGAAGCGCTTCGAAGCCGCCGGCTGGGCGGCCGAGCGCATCGACGGCCACAATCACAAAGCGATCGCCGATGCTCTTTCGCGCGCACAGAAGTCGGATCGCCCGACCCTGATCGCCTGCAAGACCGTCATCGCCTACGGCGCGCCGACCAAGGCGGGCTCGGAAAAGTCCCATGGCTCGCCGCTTGGCGCCGAAGAAATCGCCGGTGCCCGCAAGAAGCTCAACTGGGATGCACCGCCGTTTGAAATTCCCGCCGACATTCTCGATGCCTGGCGCGCCGCAGGTTCGCGCGGCGCCAAGGCGCACGATACCTGGACCAAGGCGATCGCCGCGAAGGATGCCGGCGTCCGCACCGAGTTCGAACGCCGCATCAAGGGCGAGCTGCCGAAGGCGCTCGCCGACGCCGTCACCAAGGCCAAGGAAGCGCTGGTCGCCGAGCCGAAGGATATCGCGACGCGCACCGCGTCCGAACACGCGCTTGGCGTGCTGACCGCCGTGGTGCCCGAGATGATCGGCGGATCGGCCGACCTCACCGGCTCCAACAACACCCGCGTCAAGGGCATGGTGGCGATCTCCGCCAACAACTATGGCGGGCGTTACGTCAACTACGGCATCCGCGAGCACGGCATGGCCGCCGCGATGAACGGCATGGCGCTCCATGGCGGCATCATCCCCTACTCCGGCACGTTCCTCGTGTTCTCGGATTACCTGCGCCCGGCGCTGCGCCTCGCCGCCCTGATGGGCGAGCGGGTGATCCACGTGCTGACCCACGATTCGATCGGCCTCGGCGAAGACGGCCCGACCCATCAGCCCGTCGAGCACGTTGCGGCGCTGCGCGCGATCCCCAACCTCAACGTGTTCCGGCCCTGCGATACCGTCGAGACGCTGGAATGCTGGCAGCTCGCGCTGGAAGCCGAGGATCGTCCGAGCGTGCTGGCGCTGACCCGCCAGAACCTGCCGCAGCTTCGCCGCAGCAACGAGGCTGCCAACAAGTGCGCGGCCGGCGCCTACGAAATCTCCAAGGCCGACGGCGAGGCGAAAGTCTCGATCTTCGCCTCGGGTTCGGAAGTCTCGCTCGCGGTGGAAGCCCAACAGCTGCTCGCCGCACGCGGCATTCCGACGCGGGTGGTCTCGGTCCCCTGCATGGACCTCCTCCTCGAAGCGTCTGATACCGCGCGGGCGGCGATCATCGGCAACGCGCCGGTCAAGGTCGCGGTCGAGGCTGCAATCCGGCAAGGCTGGGATGCAATCGTGGGGGCGGACGGCATCTTTGTCGGCATGAACGGCTTCGGCGCCAGCGCCCCGTACAAGGACCTCTACAAGCATTTCGGCCTGACCGCGGACGCCATCGCCGATGCCGCGCAAAAGCGCGTCTAAGGCCCGTTTCCGCCCAAGAGGTCGGTTTTCCGCCGATTGAAAATGCGGCCAAAACATGAGGCGCGTACGCGCGCCGCATGGCGGGGCTGCACTTTCGTAGAATACGCGCGCATTCCGTTATCTAAAACGGAACCGGGTGCGGCTTGCGCATTGCATCGCGGCGTCATTCGGGGCAAAAACCCCTCCGAAATCATCAGTTTCGAACCTTCGAGGAGAAGTTGAATGGCTATCCGGGTCGCGATCAATGGATTTGGACGCATCGGCCGCAATGTGCTGCGCGCAATCTATGAAGCCAAGCGCAATGACATCGAGGTCGTCGCCATCAACGACCTCGGCCCGGTCGAAACCAACGCCCACCTCCTCCGCTACGATTCAGTGCACGGCCGCTTCCCCGGCGAAGTCACCGTCGAAGGTGACTCGATCAATCTCGGCAACGGCAAGATCAAGGTCACCCAGGTTCGCGACCCCTCGACGCTGCCGTGGAAGGACCTCGGCGTCGACATCGCAATGGAATGCACCGGCATTTTCACCGCCAAGGACAAGGCATCGGCCCATCTGACCGCAGGCGCCAAGCGCGTGCTGGTCTCGGCCCCGGCCGATGGCGCCGACGCCACCATCGTCTACGGCGTCAACCACGACACCCTGACCAGGGATCACAAGGTGATCTCGAACGGCTCGTGCACCACCAACTGTCTTGCGCCTGTCGCCAAGGTGCTCAACGACACAGTGGGCATCGAAACCGGCTTCATGACCACGATCCACGCCTACACCGGCGACCAGCCGACGCTCGATACCCTGCACAAGGATCTCTATCGCGGCCGCGCGGCGGCGATGTCGATGATCCCGACCTCGACCGGTGCCGCCAAGGCGATCGGCCTGGTGCTGCCCGAACTCAACGGCAAGCTCGACGGCGTCTCGATCCGCGTCCCGACCCCGAACGTCTCGGTGGTCGATCTCAAGATCGTCGCCAAGAAGGCCACCACCAAGGAAGAGATCAACGAGGCGATGAGGCGCGCATCGCAGCAGGAGCTGAAAGGCATCCTCGCGACCACCAGCGCACCGAACGTCTCGATCGACTTCAATCACGATCCGGCGTCGTCGACCTTCGCGTTCGACCAGACCAAGGTGCAGAACGGCACGCTGGTGCGTGTGCTGTCGTGGTACGACAACGAGTGGGGCTTCTCGAACCGCATGGCCGACACCGCTGTCGCTATCGGCAAGCTGATCTGACTATCGCTTCGCGCGCCATGCCCGGCCAGGCCGTCAAGCTTGCGCAGACTGCGTAAACTTCTCTGCAACGCCGGGCATCCGCGTCTTAGAGACAAGCAGACCATAATTGGCCGGAACACGCCCGGCCATGACCAAGCTGAGTGAGACATGGCCACATTCCGAACTCTCGACGACGTTGATGTGAAGGGCAAACGCGTGTTGGTGCGCGTCGATCTCAACGTGCCGATGGATAACGGGCGCGTTTCCGACACGACGCGGCTTGAGCGTATTGCCAACACCATCACCGAGGTTTCGGACAAGGGCGGCAAGGTCATCCTGCTCGCCCATTTCGGCCGCCCGAAAGGCAAGGTCGACCCCAAGGAATCGCTGAAGCCCGTGGCGACCACGCTCGGCTACGTCCTGCGCCGCCAGGTCGGATTTGCGAGCGATTGCGTCGGCGACGTTGCCGAAAAGGCCATCGCGGCGATGAAGGATGGCGACATCCTCTGCCTCGAGAACACCCGATTTCACGCTGGCGAGGAAAAGAACGATCCGGCCTTCGTGAAGGAGTTGGCGAAGCTCGGCGACATCTGGGTCAACGATGCATTCTCGGCAGCGCATCGCGCCCACGCTTCGACCGAAGGCCTCGGCCATGTGCTGCCTGCCTATGCCGGCCGTACCATGCAGGCCGAACTCAACGCCCTGGAAAAAGCGCTCGACGCGCCGACCCATCCGGTAATCGCGATTGTCGGCGGCTCGAAGGTTTCGACCAAGCTCGACCTGCTGGAGAACCTCGTCGCCAAGGTCGATGCGCTGGTGATCGGCGGCGGCATGGCCAACACTTTCCTGCACGCCCAGGGCATCAATGTCGGCAAGTCGCTGTGCGAGAAGGACCTCGCCGACACCGCGCGCCGTATCCTCGAAAAGGCTGAGGGCGCGAACTGCGCCATCATCCTTCCGGTCGATGCCGTCGTCGCCTTCCACTTCGCGGCCAATGCGCCCTCGCATGCCTATGGCCTCGACGCCATCCCGGCAGAGGGTATGATCCTCGATATCGGGCCGCAGTCGGTGGAACGTGTCCGCTCGGCGATTGACGATGCCAAAACCCTGGTCTGGAACGGCCCTGTCGGCGCTTTTGAGATGACGCCCTTCGATCGCGGCACCGTGCAGGCGGCGAAGCACGCCGCGGCCCGTACCAAGGCCGGTGGGCTGATTTCGGTGGCCGGCGGCGGCGACACGGTTGCGGCATTGAACCATGCTGGTATCGCCGACGATTTTACGTATGTTTCGACGGCTGGCGGGGCGTTCCTGGAATGGATGGAAGGGAAACCTTTGCCCGGCGTCGAGGTTTTAAGAACGGGCGCGGGCCGCTGATTTCCCAGAACCGCCCGCTGCCTTTCGCTCACTTGATGTCAAACGGATGATGCGCGCCCTGCGCCATCCGACTAACGCGGAGAACAAAGACATATGGCTCGCATTACCCTGCGGCAGTTGCTCGATCACGCGGCGGAAAACGACTACGGCGTTCCCGCCTTCAACATCAACAACATGGAGCAGGCGCTCGCCATCATGGAAGCTGCGTCGTCACTCGACGCACCGGTTATCATCCAGGCTTCGCGCGGCGCGCGCTCCTACGCCAACGACGTCATGCTCAAGCACATGATGGACGCGGTGACCGAAATCCACCCGCAGATTCCGGTCTGCGTCCACCTCGATCACGGCAATGAACCCGCGACCTGCATGACCGCGATCCAGGCCGGCTTCACCTCGGTGATGATGGACGGCTCGCTCAAAGCCGACGGCAAGACGCCGGGCGACTGGGCCTACAACGTCGGCGTCACCAAGACGGTGACCGACATGGCGCATCTTGGCGGCATCTCGGTGGAAGGCGAGCTTGGCGTGCTTGGCTCGCTGGAGACGGGCATGGGCGACAAGGAAGACGGTCACGGCGCCGAGGGCAAGCTGTCGCACGACCAGCTTCTTACCAATCCCGACGAGGCGGTGAAATTTGTCGCGGAGACCAAAGTCGACGCGCTTGCGATCGCCATGGGCACCTCGCACGGCGCCTACAAGTTCACCCGCAAGCCGGACGGGAACATCCTCGCCATGAACGTGATCGAGGAAATCCACCGCAAGCTGCCGAACACACACCTTGTGATGCACGGCTCGTCGTCGGTGCCGCAGGACCTGCAGGACATCATCAACCAGTACGGCGGCAAGATGAAGCCGACCTGGGGTGTGCCGGTCGAGGAAATCCAGCGCGGCATCAAGCACGGCGTGCGCAAGATCAATATCGATACCGACAACCGCATGGCGATGACCGGCCAGATCCGCAAGGTGCTGCAGGAAAACCCGGGCGAGTTCGATCCGCGCAAGTACCTCAAGCCGGCCATGGAAGCGATGACCAAGCTCTGCAAGGCGCGCCTGCAGGAGTTCAATACCGCCGGTCAGGCCAGCAAGATCAAGAAGGTGCTGACCACCGCGCAGATGGCGCAGCGCTACGCCAAGGGCGAGCTCGATCCGAAGATCGCGTAAGCGGACAGCACCTGTCAAAAGCACTCTCGTCATGGCCGGGCTTGTCCCGGCCATTTCGATTTCACCACCAGGCGTCACGATATGGGCACACGCCCTTGCGGCGCACGACAAACGGTGACAACAGATTTTGACATGACTTTCCGATAAGGGATGTCCGTCACCCCTCTTTTGGCCGCACTCCGAAGGCAACAAGCACGCACCATGGCCGCCAAACCTGCTTCCCAGCCGCCCGTGCCGCGCATTTACCTTGCGACGCCGCCCGTGGCCGATCCGGCCGCGCTTGCCGCCAGCCTGCCCGCGCTGCTCTCTGCGGCGGATATCGCTGCGGTGCTGGTGCGCCTTGCGCCGAGCGATGAGCGCACCCTGACCACACGCGTGAAGGCGCTCGCCCCGATTGTGCAGAAGGCTGACGCGGCACTGCTGATGGACGGACACTTCGAACTGGTGGCGCGAGCCGGCGCCGATGGCGCCAACCTCAATGGCGTTGCGCAAATGAAAGAGGCCATGCCGACGCTGAAGCCCGACCGCATCGTCGGCGTCGGTGCATTACACACCCGTCATGATGCAATGGTTGCCGGCGAAGCGGGCGCGGACTACGTCCTGTTCGGCGAGCCCGATGCCAAGGGTGAACGCCCATCGGCCGATGCGATCGCGGAGCGTCTGCAGTGGTGGGCCGAATTGTTCGAGCCGCCGTGCGTGGGTTTTGCCGCAACGATCGAGGAAGCAGGACTGTTCGCAACCACCGGTGCGGAATTCATCATGCTCGGTGACGCCATCTGGAACAATCCGCGTGGCGCTCAGGCGGCGCTGACTGAGGCGAGCGCGATCATCGCGCAGCGTTACCGCGAGACGGTTGAAACAGCGAAGGGGCAACGGTGAACGCGCACCGTACATGGTTGCTGATCTGCTCTGCCGTTTGCGCAAGCGCGCTTGCGATGCCTGCATCCGCACAACTGTCCTTGACGCCGCAGCTCGAACAGAGGCCGGCGCCAGCCCCCAAGGCCGCCACCCCCCCGACGAAGAAGCCGACGCCGAAAGCTGAAAGCAAGGTTGCGCCGAAACCTCCAGTGAAAGACAAACCTGCCGGCGCCAAGGCCAAGGATGCCGATAAGGCAAAAGATCAAAGCAAGGATGCGGCCACAGAGATTCCGGACGACCCCAATGTCGATCTCGCTTACGGCGCTTACCAGCGCGGCTACTACCGCACGGCCGTGAACATCGCGACCAGGCGCGCCAACGAACTCGGCGATCCGAGGGCGATGACGCTGCTCGGCGAAATCTATTCCAGCGGCCTCGGCATCAAGCGCGATGACGCCAGGGCGGCCGACTGGTACAGCAAGGCGGTCGAACGCGGCGACCGCAACGCCATGTTCGCGCTCGGCATGATGCGGATCGGCGGTCGCGGCGGACCGGCCGATCGCGCAGCTGGCGCGAAGCTGCTGGCTTCATCCGCCAAACTCGGCAAGCCCCAGGCGGCTTACAATCTCGCGCTGCTCTATATCGAGGGCCAGGTATTTCCCCGCGACCTGAAGCGCGCCGCCGAGCTGCTCCAGGAAGCGGCCAATGCTGGCAACCCGGAGGCACAATACGCGCTCGCGACCTTCTACAAGGAGGGCCGCGGCGTGGAGAAAAATCTGACCGAAGCGGTGCGACTGCTCGCTGCGGCAGCGCTTGCCGACAATGTCGATGCCGAAGTCGAATATGCCATTGCGCTCTACAACGGCAGCGGCACCGCCAAGAACGTTCCGCTCGCAGTGTCTCTGCTCAATCGTGCCGCGAGGCAGAACAGTGCGATTGCCCAGAACCGGCTCGCCCATGTCCTGGTCAGCGGCAAGGGCGCGCCGATAGACAAGGTCGAAGGGTTCAAGTGGCATCTGATCGCCAAGACGGCGGGCGCCAGCGATCCTGATCTCGATGCCCAGTTCGCACAGATGTCCAAGGAAGATCAGAAAAAAGCCGAGGATGCCGCCAAAAAATGGTTCGGCGGCAAATAAGCCGGCTATTCGTCAGGGGCCTTGACGCTTCCGGCGCTTTGTAGCCAAGTCGCCCCCAATTCACCGTTTTGCGGCGGTTTCGATCCCGTCTGCCGCGTCCTGAAATCCACACGTTCCGAGTCCCATCATGATCCATTCCGCCCTCATCAACGTCATGGTCAAGGCCGCGCGCCGCGCCGGCCGCAGCCTGAAGCGCGATCTGGGCGAGATCGAAAACCTGCAGGTGTCGCTAAAGGGACCGGCGAATTTCGTCTCGGCCGCCGACAAGCGCGCCGAGGAGATGCTTTACGAGGATCTCAGCAAGGCGCGCCCAGGCTACGGTTTCATCGGCGAGGAAGGCGGCACCCGCGAGGGATCGGACAAGACCCACACCTGGATCGTCGATCCGCTCGACGGCACCACCAATTTCCTGCACGGCATTCCGCAGTTCGCGATCTCGATCGGCCTACAGCGTGAAGACGCCATCATCGCCGGCGTGATCTACAACCCGGCCAATGACGAGCTTTACATTGCCGAGCGCGGCAAGGGTGCGTTCCTCAACGACACCCGCCTGCGCGTCGCCGGCCGCAAGCAGCTCAAGGACTGCGTCATCGCCTGCGGCCTGCCGCATATCGGGCGCGGCGACCACGAGCTGTCGCGGCGGGAGATGACGGCGATCCAGAATCGCGTCGCCGGTCTGCGTCGCTTCGGTGCGGCATCGCTCGACATGGCCTTCGTCGCCGCCGGCCGGCTCGACGGCTACTGGGAGCGCAACCTGAAGCCGTGGGACGTGGCCGCAGGTATCATCATGGTGCGCGAAGCCGGCGGCACTGTCAGCGGGATCGAAGGCGGCGACAGCGCCATTGCGACCGGCAATGTCGTTTGCGGCAACGAGATCATCCAGGGCGAACTGGTCAAGATTCTCAAGCCGCTGGGTTGAGATGCGACCGCTGCGGTTAGGTGCGGCGGTAAAAAAGCAACCAGCAGTTCAAAAAGCCCCGCCTTCACACTGACATGACGCGGTTCATGACGTCATCCGCTGCCGCTCGCCGCGGATGACATCAGTTCCAAGCAGTTGGGCAAATCCGGGCGATGCATCTTTTTTCCCCGCTCCGCTGTGCCATACTGATGCGCGAACCTTTTCATGCATAAGGGATTGGCGATCCGGACATGGCGAAAACCCCCGCTCCCGTCACCGCAGCCGAGGTTGAGGTCACCAAACTGTCATCGCCCCGGATCTTTCTGGTCCGGATGCTGGTGTTCCTGATCCTGTGCGGTCTCGTCGCCACGGTGCTCTACAAGCAGATCTGGGCGGCCTTCCTCGCCAATCCGGGACTGAATGCGCTGATCGGTGCGGTGCTCCTGATCGGCATCATCCTGTCGTTCCGGCAGGTGATCCGGCTTTATCCTGAAGTCTCGTGGGTCAACAGCTTCCGCATTTCCGATCCGGGGCTTGCGGTCGATCGCCGCCCGACATTGCTGGCGCCGATGGCTGCGATCCTCAGCAACCGTTCCGGCCGCATGTCGATCACGCAGCAGACCATGCGGCATCTGCTCGATTCGATCGCCACCCGTCTCGATGAGGCGCGCGACATCTCGCGTTACATGACCGGCCTTCTGGTGTTCCTCGGCCTGCTCGGCACCTTCTGGGGCCTGATCGAGACCGTGGGCTCGGTCGGCAAGGTCATCGACGGCCTCAAGGTCGGCGGCGAAGCCGGCGCGATCTTCGACTCGCTCAAGGAAGGGCTGGCCGCGCCGCTCGGCGGCATGGGCATTTCGTTTTCATCGTCGTTGTTCGGCCTCGCCGGTTCGCTGATCCTCGGCTTCCTCGACCTGCAATCGAGCCAGGCGCAGAACCGCTTCTACACCGATCTCGAAGACTGGCTCGCCGAAACCGTGCGCGAATACAGCAGCGACGGCACGGCGACGGCGGGCGTGATAGCACCGCCCAAGGATCTTGGCCCGGTCATCGAGAAGCTGCACGCGACCATCGAGCAAATGGGATCGAACCGCGCCTCCACCACCGCCATGGCCAACCTCGCCGAGGCGATCCAGGGCCTTGTCCATCACATGCGCAGCGAACAGCAGATGATCCGCGAATGGGCCGACGGCCAGGGCGAGCAGAACCGCGAGATCAAGAAACTGCTCGAACATCTCGCGCGCGAGACCGAAAAGAACTGAGAGGCTTCCGATGGCGCTTTCGCGCAGCCGTCGCAATGACAGCGGCTTCAACTACTGGCCCGGCTTTGTCGATGCGCTCTCGACGCTGGTGCTCGCCGTCGTGTTCCTGCTGTCGGTGTTTCTTGTGGTACAGTTTTTCCTGTCGCAGGAAGTCACCGGTAAGGATAAGGCGCTGGAACGGCTGAACGCGCAGATCGCGCAACTCTCCAGCCTGCTGTCGCTCGAAAAACTCGGCAAGACCACGCTCGAGGACCAGATCGGTCAGCTTCGTGCCGGCCTCGTCACCGCAGAGGGTGAACGGGACCGTGTGAAGGGTCTCTATGAAGGCCTCGCCAGCGCCGGCGCCAATGCATCGAGCCGCGCGACCGAACTCGGCAAGGCGCTCGATTCCGAGAAGAACATTTCCGCGCGCGCACTGGCCCAGGTCGAGGTGCTGAACCAGCAGATCAGCGCGCTGCGCCGTCAGCTAGCCGCGCTTGAAGAGGCGCTGGATGCCTCCGAGAAGCGCGACAAGGAATCGCAAAGCAAGATTTCCGATCTCGGGCAGCGCCTGAATGTGGCGCTGGCGCAGCGCGTGCAGGAACTGTCGCGCTATCGCTCCGAATTTTTCGGGCGGCTGCGCACCATTCTCGGCGAGCGGCCGGACATTCGCATCGTCGGCGATCGCTTCGTGTTTCAGTCGGAAATCTTCTTCGACACCGGGCAGGCAGTGCTGCTGCCCGAGGGTGATGCCGAGCTCGACAAGCTGGCGATTGCGCTCGCCGACCTGAGCAAGCAGATTCCAGAAGAAATTCCATGGGTGCTGCGTGTCGATGGGCACACCGACGTGCGGCCAATTTCCAGCCCGCAATTCAAATCGAACTGGGAGCTGTCGGCCGCGCGCGCCATCGCCGTGGTGCAGTATCTGATCTCGCGCGGAGTGCCGCCGCAGCGTCTCGTCGCCGCCGGCTTTGGTGAATTCCAGCCACTCGATACTGCCGCCACCGAAGACGCCTACCGGCGCAACCGCCGCATCGAACTCAAGCTCACTGAACGATAATCACCAGACGGCTCAGCCGCATGACCACACCCTTCCGCCTCCGGACTTATCGCGCCAGCGACGAGGATGCAGCCGTGGCGTTGTGGTACCGGACCTGGCAGCAGGCTTATCCGTCGATCGACTTCAGCCAGCGCGTGGCGTGGTGGCGCGATCGCTGGCGCAGCGAACTGGTGCCCTCCGCAACCATCATCGTCGCCGAGCAGGATGGCGAACTGATCGGGTTCGTCACTGTAGATGCCACTGGCTATCTCGACCAGCTCGTGGTCGATCCCGAGATGTGGGGATCGCCGCTCGGCGATGCGCTGGTTGCCGAGGCCAAGCTCACCGCCCCCGGCGGCATCACGCTGCTGGTGAACACCGACAACGCGCGCGCGATCCGCTTCTATAACCGCAACGGCTTCCGCCACACCCATGACGACGTCAATCCGACGTCGGGTCGGCCGGTCTATGCGATGAAGTGGGAGCCGTAGGGCGAACTACGCGCCCTCGAACTGCAACCGCGCCAGTCGGGCATAAAGTCCATTAGCGGCGACCAGCGAGGTGTGGGTGCCTTGCTCGACAATGCAGCCATGCTCCATCACCAGGATGCGATCGCACGACAGCACCGTGGCGAGGCGATGCGCAATCACCAGCGTGGTGCGATGCTGCATCAGCTCTTCCAGCGCGGTCTGCACCAGCGTCTCGCTTTCGGCGTCGAGCGCCGAGGTTGCTTCGTCGAGCAGCAGAAGCGGCGCGTCGCGCAGAATCGCGCGCGCAATCGCGATGCGCTGGCGCTGGCCGCCCGACAGCGTGACACCGCGCTCGCCAAGCTGAGTGTCGAAGCCCTGCGGCAGACGGCTGATGAATTCGATGGCATGCGCCTGTTCGGCCGCACGCTCGACCTCTGCGTCAGTAGCGTCAGGACGACCGAAGCGGATGTTCTCGCGCGCGGTCGCCGCGAACACGGTCACGTCCTGCGGCACCAGCGCGATGCGCTCACGCACCTCACGCGGATCAGCGTCCTTCACCGGCACGCCGTCGAACGAGATTGTACCGCTGGCAGGATCGTAGAACCGCAGCAGCAGATGAAACAGCGTGCTCTTGCCCGCGCCCGACGGGCCGACCACCGCGATCTTCTCCCCTGCCCGCACCGCGAATGACACGCCGTCGATGGCGAGGACGTCCGGCCGTGTCGGATAGGCGAAGCGCACATTGTCGAAGGCAATGTCGCCGCGAGCCGGCACTGGCATCGCCTTCGGATGCGCGGGCGCAACGATGGCGGGCTTCAGGCGCAGAAGCTCGAACAGACGCTCGGAGGCACCGGCGGCCGCCGAGACTTCACCCCACACCTGGCTGAGTTCGCCGAGCGCGCCAGCCGCGAATGCGGCATACAACACAAACTGACCCAACCGTCCTGCCGAGATATGGCCGGTCAGCACGTCGTGCGAGCCGACCCACAGGATCACCACCACGCTCGCGAACACCAGAAAGATCACAACAGCAGTCAGCAGCCCGCGTGCGCGCGTCGAATAGCGGGCTGCATCGAACGCCCGTGTCACTTCTCCATTGAAGCGGCCGCGCGCGAGCTTTTCGTTGGTGAAGGCCTGCAGGGTACGGATCGCGCCGATCAGCTCTGCGGCGTAGGACGACGCACTCGCCAGCGTATCCTGCGCGCCGCGCGACAGCTTGCGCACCTTGCGGCCGAACGCCACCAGCGGCAGCACGATCAGCGGAATCACCGCGAGCACGAAGCCGGACAGGCGCGGGCTGGTCACCACCATCATCGTCGCGGCGCCAACGAATAGCACCAGATTGCGCAGCGCGACCGACACCGACGCGCCGACCGCGGATTTGATCTGCGTGGTATCGGCGGTGAGCCGCGACACCAGTTCGCCGCTATGCGCGGTATCGAAGAAGCCCGGCGACAACGACGTCAGATGCCCGAACACGTCGCGGCGCAGATCGGCGACAATCCGCTCGCCCAGCGTCGTCACCAGATAGAAGCGTGATGCGCTGGCGATAGCGAGCACCGCCACCACCAGCATCATGACGCTGAAATAGTTGTTGATCATCACGACGCCTTCGGGGCTGAACCCGAAGTCGATCATGCGGCGGACGGCGAGCGGCACCGCCAGCGTCGCCAGCGAGGCGACGATCAGCGCAATCAGCGCGGCGAACGCCTGCCCCCGGTAACGGGCGACATAAGGCATCAGCGCCAAAAGCGGCTTGAGCCCGACCCGCGCCGGTTTGTCAGGGGCACCGGCCGCCGAGTTGGGGTCCAGCCCCCCAGACGCGGGTTCCCCTCTGGCGGGTGGCGTACCCGCCGTCAGCGCCCTTTCCGCGCCCGCAGGCTGCTCTCCAACTCGTTCCGCGACGCTCATTTTCCCTTGCCGATCCGGAGCTTTTTCACGCCCCAGATAGGCCCCTGCGGCGGCGCTGGCAAATGCTCCGACGCCGCATCTCAGCAAGGCTCGCCCGGGCCATCAGAGCTTGTCTCCGGGGCCGCCGTGGGCTATAGAGCCGCGAAATTCGTCCCGAAAATCATCGAAACGACCGGCGCTCCGCGCCAGAGGATTTGTCATGAAGCCCGAAATTCACCCGGATTATCATACCATCAAGGTCGTCATGACCGACGGGACCGAATACCTGACCCGTTCGACCTACGGCAAGGAAGGCGACACGCTGAACCTGGACATCGATTCCAAGTCACATCCGGCCTGGACTGGCGGCACGCAGCAGCTTCTCGACCGTGGCGGGCGCGTCTCGCGCTTCCAGAAGAAGTTCTCGGGTTTTCTCAAGACCTGATTGTCTTCCAGCTTCCGTTACGAAAAACGCCCCGGCATCGGCCGGGGCGTTTTTTGTTTGGGTCCTTATTGGGACCTCATCCTGAGGAGGCGTTCTTGCGCCGTCTCGAAGGATGAGAAAACCCACGGCCTCATGGTTCGAGACGCGTCGCAAGCGCGACGCCCTCACCATGAGGAAAATCCATTACCGCTCGAATGCGGCCTTGAGCCGATCGAGTTGCGGCATCAGCGGATTGCCGGTTGAAACCGGCTCGCGGGCGGCGGTGTGGATCGCAATATCGAGCCGACGGATTCTGCCCTGCAGTTCCATCGAACGCGCGATCAGGTCCTGCAATTGCTGCGGAAGCTTTTCGATCAATTCGGGCGCGCCGGGATCGGCAGCGCTGAGCTTGACCTTGGTCTTCTCGCGATTGGCCTGGCCAATCGTCATCTCGCCTTCCTTCACCGCGCGATGCAGCAACAGCCACGATGCAAGCTGCATCAGTCGCGTGGTGAGGCGCATGCTTTCGGTCGCATAGGTCAGGCTCACAGAACGCTCGAGTGCCTTGGCTTCGGCGCGACCCGCGCCATCGAGATAGGCAGCGGTCTCTTCGACCAGATCCATTCCGTCCCGAAACAGGGCACCGAACGCCGCCGAATTGGTCAGCCGCTCACTCAATAAAACAAGACCGTCATCGGTCTGCGACTGATCCGACATGGTTAACGCCTCACGCCCCGTAGTTAAGGTTCAGTTTATTATAATGAACAAATCATTGCGCGCCGCCGGCCCAGAGTCCAGTCGGGGCCAACCACAATGTCCGGATATGGTTTCCGAGATGACGTGACCATGACGCAAAAAAGAGCCGCCGGAAACCGGCGGCTTTTGTAGTTGATAACAGGGAGGCGTCAAACAGAGTGGACAGGAGCCACTCGGTGTCCAAAACAAGGACATCGCAGTCATAAACGCGAAAGCTTAATGCGTCGTAAATGAGCGATTTTGTTCAGGGTTCCTTTGCTATTAGGACCTCGTCACAATCGCGTGTGTAATGCAGATTCAGGATTTGAAGAAAGCATTGGCGGCATCGCGCGAAGCCTGCTTCTTCTTCGCGTCCGCTTTCAATCGCTCGATCTCCGCCTCGAGCAGTGCGATCCGGTCATTGAGATCGCCGGCCGACAACAGCGACAGATCCTGCCCGATTTCGTGGCTGATTTTCTTTCTCGGCTTGTCGTCATCTTCCGCCGCCATGCGATGATCCTTTCCTTCTCCACCCGCCTCAATGCACCGTGAGGCGGTTGCCAGCCTTGGGAGCGCAGACTAAGCAATGGAACACGTCCATCGCTGCACGCCCGAGGTTTGACATCATGGAACAACTGCCCGCGAAAATGAACGTCATCGCCATCAGTAAGCCCGGTGGCCCCGAGGTGTTAGTCCCCGAGCAGCGCGATGTGCCGAAGCCGGGGCCGAATGAAATCCTGATCAAGGTCGCAGCGGCCGGCGTCAACCGCCCCGACGTATTGCAGCGCATGGGCCTTTACCCCGTGCCTCCGGGCGCAAGCGACCTGCCCGGCCTCGAAGTCGCCGGCGTCGTGGCTGCGCTCGGCGAAGGGGCGACCAAGCACAAGATCGGCGACAAGGTGATGTCGCTCGCACCGGGCGGCGGCTACGCCGAGTACTGCGCGGTTCCTGCTCTGCACGCGGTCACTGTTCCCAACAACCTGTCGCTGATCGAAGCCGGCGCCATGCCGGAAACGGTGATGACGGTGTGGCACAACGTGTTTGAGCGTGGCGGCCTCAAGCCCGGCGAAACGCTGCTGGTGCACGGCGGTTCATCCGGCATCGGCACCACCGCGATCCAGATGGCGAAAGCACACGGTGCAAAGGTCATCATCACCGCGGGCTCGAAAGACAAATGCGACGCGTGCCTTAAGCTCGGCGCCGACGTCGCGATCGACTACAAGACCCAGGACTTCGTCGCGGAAGCGAAGGCCGCGACCAACGGCAACGGCGTCAACGTCATTCTCGACATGGTTGGCGGCGACTACATCGACCGCAACTATGACGTTGCAGCCGTCGAAGGCCGCATCGTGCAGATCGCGTTCCTCGGCGGACCGAAGGCCACCGCCAATTTCAGCAAGCTGATGATGAAGCGCCTTCATCACACCGGATCGACGCTACGGCCACGCTCGGTTGCCGACAAGGCGGCGATGGTCAAGGCGATCGAGACCACCGTGGTGCCGTGGATCGCAGCGGGTCACCTGAAGCCCTTGATGGACAGCCAGTTTCCGCTCAAGGACGCCTCCAAGGCGCATGCACGCATGGATGGCGGTCAACATATTGGCAAAATTGTGTTGACAGTTTAAGGCCGGACAACGGGTCGAAACCCTTTGATTCACTTCATATTCGTGGCATCTATCGCGCTGCCGCCGAAGGCTGGTTCCCCTCGGCGGGGTTAACGCGGAGACCCTCCATTGAAGTCGATCAGATGCCTCGCGCTGCGAGCATCCAGAGTTTGCAATTCGCTCCGTGTTGCGGCCCTCGCTCTGACGCTCGGCGTCCTGATGCTTGCTGGCGCGATGCCGGCCCATGCGGTCGATGCGATCAGTGTGCGCAGCGATGCGCCCGCCATCGACCTCACCGGCGTCCTCGACTTCCAGCGCAGCGACACCGACCGCATCCAGGTTTCGACTGCGCCCGGCCCCGATGGCATTGTGCGTCGTGTCGAAGTGCGCGCACGCGAAGGCGGCCACAACTGGGTGGTGTTCGCGCTCACCAACAACACCGACGATCAGCTCGACCGCCTGATCGTGGTTCCGCACTATCGCATCGTCTCGTCCGGACTGCTGTGGCCCGATCTCGGCCAGTCGCGCATCGCGACCATCACGCCGTCATCCGGTGACCGGCCCGAGCGGCAGGACAGCGCCACCGCCGACATCTTCCGTCTCACCCTCGACCCCGGCGCCGTCGTCACTTATGTCGTCGAACTGCGCACCAACACCGTGCCACAGTTCTATCTGTGGGAACCGGAAGCCTACAAGGACAAGGTCAACTCGTTCACGCTCTATCAGGGCATTGTCATCGGCATTTCGGGATTGCTGGCGCTGGTGCTGACCATTCTTTTCGTGGTCAAGGGCAGCATCATGTTCCCAGCCGCCGCAGCGCTGGCATGGGCGGTGCTGGTCTATATCGGCGTCGACTTCGGCTTCTGGGGCAAGGTGTTCGACATGTCCGCCGGCGCCGAACGGGTGTGGCGCGCGTCAGGCGAAGCGATCCTTGCGGCGACGCTGCTCGTGTTCCTGTTTGCTTATTTGAATCTATCGCGCTGGCATGTGCGCTATTCGCACATCACGATGGGATGGCTCGCCTTCCTCGGCGCGCTGGTGGCGCTGGCGCTGTTCGATCCCGCGGTCGCGTCAGGCATCGCGCGCGTGTCGCTGGTGATGATCGCCGTGTTCGGCTTCGCGCTGATCGTCTACCTCTCCACTCACGGTTTTGACCGCGCCGTGCTGCTGATCCCGACATGGTTCCTGTTCGTGGTCTGGGTGGTAGCGGCCGGCATGGCGGTTGCGGGCTCGGTGGTCAACGACATCGTCGGCCCGGCGCTGCTCGGCGGCCTTGTGCTGATCGTGATGCTGATCGGCTTCACGGTGATGCAGCACGCCTTCGCCGGCGGCGGCGCAACCTCCGGCGTCGTCTCCGACGTCGAACGTCGCGCACTGGCGCTGACCGGCTCCGGTGATCTGATCTGGGACTGGGACGTTTCCGCCGACAAGGTGTTCACCAGCCCCGAGACCGAAAGCCTGCTCGGCCTGAAACGCGGCACCCTCGAAGGTCCCGCCGCAACCTGGCTCGAAGTGCTTCACCCATTGGACCAGGACCGTTTCCGCGCCGCCCTCGACAGCGTGCTCGATCAGCGCCGCGGCCGACTGGTGCAGGACTTCCGCCTGCGCACACCGGACGGCCATTTCATGTGGTTCGCGCTCAAGGCGCGCCCGGTGGTCGGCTCCGACGGTGAAGTGGCCCGCGTGGTCGGCACCTTGTCCGACGTGACCGAGAACAAGAATTCCGAAGAACGGATGCTGCACGACTCGGTACACGACAACCTGACCGGCCTGCCGAACCGCCAGTTGTTCCTCGACCGCATCAATGCGCTTGCCGCTTTCGCGAAGTCGACGCCGAACCTGCGCCCTACCGTGATGGTGATCGATCTCGACCGCTTCAAGCAGGTCAACGATTCCGTCGGCATCGCAGTCGGCGACTCGATCCTCCTGACGCTCGCGCGTCGCCTCACCCGCATCCTCAAGCCGCAGGATACGCTGGCGCGCCTCTCTGGCGACCAGTTCGGCCTGCTGCTGACCTCCGAACACGAACCGGCACGGATCACCGCCTTCGCCGAGACCATCCGTAAGACCATCCGCGCGCCGATCGCGTTCAACGAGCGTGAAATCTTCCTCACCGCCTCGATCGGACTGGCGCTGAGCGATCCGCAGGCGCCCTTGAGCGACGAAATCATCAAGGACGCCGAACTTGCGATGTATCACTCCAAGCGCATCGGCGGCGACCGCATCGACGTCTACAAGCCGG
>JBIQLC010000028.1:0-51453 GCA_044464625.1 Afipia sp.
GACCAGATCATCAACTCCGCCGCCAAGACGCTTTATATGTCGGGCGGTCAGATGGGTTGCTCGATCGTGTTCCGTGGTCCCAACGGCGCGGCGGCGCGTGTCGCGGCCCAGCACAGCCAGGACTATTCGTCGTGGTACTCGCACATTCCGGGCCTCAAGGTGGTCGCGCCGTATACGGCGGCGGACGCCAAGGGTCTTTTGAAAGCTGCGATCCGCGATCCCAACCCGGTGATCTTCCTCGAGAACGAAATCCTCTACGGTCACTCGGGCGAGGTGCCCAAGCTCGACGACTTCGTGGTGCCGATCGGCAAGGCGCGGATCGCGCGCGCAGGTGATCATGTCACCGTCATCGCGTGGTCGCACGCTATGACTTATGCGCTGAAGGCTGCTGAAGAACTCGCCAAGGAAGGCATCGAGGCCGAGGTCATCGACCTGCGCACGATCCGTCCGATGGACACCGAGACGCTGGTCAATTCCGTCAAGAAGACCGGCCGCGCGGTGGTGGTCGAGGAAGGCTGGCAGCAGTCGGGCGTCGGCTCGGAAATCGCCGCGCGCCTGATGGAGCAGGCGTTCGATTATCTCGATGCGCCGGTCGCGCGGGTATCGGGGAAGGACGTGCCGATGCCGTATGCGGCGAACCTTGAAAAGCTCGCGCTGCCGACGGTGGCCGATGTCGTCGAGGCCGCCAAGGCCGTGAGCTATCGCTGAAAGAGCAGGAATCCCGATCATGCCGATCAATATTCTGATGCCTGCGCTTTCGCCCACCATGGAAAAGGGCAACTTGGCCAAGTGGCTCAAGAAGGAAGGCGACAAGGTGAAGTCTGGCGATGTCATCGCCGAGATCGAAACCGACAAGGCGACGATGGAAGTCGAAGCCGTCGACGAAGGCACCATCGCCAAGATCCTGGTGCCCGAAGGCACGCAGGACGTGCCGGTCAACAACGTCATCGCAGTGCTCGCCGCTGACGGCGAGGACGTGAAGGCCGCGGGGGCAGGCGGCGCGGCGTCGGCTCCGCCGAAGCAGGCCGAGGCACCCAAAGCCGAAGCGCCGAAGGAAGCTCCCAAGGAAGCTCCCAAGGCTGAAGCGAAGGCAGAGGCTCCCAAGGCTGCGCCGGCACCGACTGCGCCAGCACCGGCTCCCCAGTCGGCACAGGCTGCACCGCAATCGAACGGCACTCGCGTGTTCGCCTCGCCCTTGGCGCGGCGTCTCGCCAAGGAGGCTGGCATCGATGTGTCGCGCATCACCGGCACCGGCCCGCATGGCCGCATCGTCGCGCGTGACGTCAGCGAGGCGAAATCCGGCAAGGGACTGAAGCCCGCGGCCGCAGGTGGCGCGCCGGGCGCGCCCGCTGCCGTCGGCCCGAGCGATGCGCAGGTCCGCGCGCTGTTCAAGGACGACGCTTACGAAGCGGTGCCGCATGACAACATGCGCAAGGTCATCGCGCAGCGTCTGTCGGCATCCGATCGCGACATTCCGCAGTACTATCTCACGGCGGATTGCGACATCGGCAAGCTGGTCGCGGCGCGCGAGGAGATCAACGCGCTCGCGCCGAAGGACAAGGACGGCAAGCCGGCCTACAAGCTCTCGGTCAACGACTTCGTCATCAAGGCGCTGGCGATGGCGCTGCAACGCGTGCCGGACGCCAATGTGAGCTGGACCGACGAGGCCATGCTCCATCACAAGGTGTCGGACATTTCGGTCGCGGTCTCGATCCCGACCGGGCTGATCACTCCGATCATCCGCAACGCCCACATCAAGTCGGTGTCGCAGATTTCCGCCGACATGAAGGACCTTGCCGCGCGCGCCAAGGCCCGCAAGCTCAAGCCCGACGAATATCAGGGCGGCAGTTCGGCGGTGTCGAACCTCGGCATGTACGGCATGAAGCAGTTCACCGCGGTGATCAATCCGCCGCAGTCGACCATCCTTGCGGTCGGCATGAGCGAGGAGCGGCCGGTCGTGCGTAACGGCAAGATCGAGATCGCCACCATCATGACCGTGACGCTGACCTGCGATCACCGCGCCATGGACGGTGCGCTCGGCGCGCAACTGCTCAGCGCCTTCAGGCTCCTGATCGAGAATCCCGTGATGATGGTGGTGTGATCCTCACGCCACCATGGCCAGTCAGGCTTGACAGTCGGGGAGGTCGGCAATGCTCCGGAACATGCGATGGGTCGGTGTGGCGGCCGCAGCGGTCGTGATGCTGGGCGCGAGCATGGCGCGCGCCGAGGTCAAGCCGAAGGTTCACAAGCTCGATGAGGTGCCGAAGTCGGTGCTCTTCATCGGCAACAGCTTCTTCTACTACAACAACAGTATGCACAATCATGTGCTGAAGCTGGTGCGCGCCGACGATCCCAAGGAGCACTATCACGCGGTGTCCGCGACCATCAGCGGCTCGGGGCTGAACTGGCACAATGTCGAGTCGCTGTTTTCGACCGATGGCATGGCGTCCTATTCGTTCGCCCCTGGCAACAAGGTGGTGATGAACACACGCAACAAGAAGTTCGACGCCGCGATCATGATGGATTGCAGCCAGTGCCCGATCCATCCGCAGCTCAAGGCGCTGTTTGCCGAGACCGCTGCGAAGGACGCCGAGATCGTGCGCAAGCATGGCGCCGATCCGATCCTGTTCATGTCGTGGGCTTATGTCGACAAGCCGGAGATGACCGAGCAGCTTGCCGAGGCCTACACGACCGCGGGCAACGCCAACAACATGCTGGTGATCCCGGCCGGGCTCGCCTTCGCGCGCGCCAAGAAGGAAAACCCCGAACTGGTGCTCAACGTTCCCGATGGACGGCATCCGACGCTGGCAGGCACTTATCTCGCCTCCTGCACGGTGGTGGCTTCGGTCTATCAGCGCTCGCCGGTCGGCAACAGCTATCATGCCGGGCTCGATGACAAGACGGCTGCGTTCCTGCAGAAGGTCGCGTGGGACACGGTGCAGGATTATTACAGGGAGTAGGGCGATCTTTAATTGCGTCGGCGCGAACTATCGTTCTCTCGAATGAGAGGCATCTGTTTTCTCCCTCTCCCCCTTGTGGGAGAGGGTGGCGCCGAAGGCGCCGGGTGAGGGGGAATGCGGCAACGAGTCCCGATAGCGAAACGGTCATTCGCCAGGGCGCAGCGAACGCAATCCACTGATGCGGAGATAAAGTTGTGGCGGTTGCTTCGGGATCGCCGCTTGTTGGGAGTAAAGTTCAGAAGGCAGGTGCCGATCGGGGTCTGGGTGATTGATTTCGTGTCATTCGAGCATCGTCTCATCGTCGAAGCTGACGGTGGACAGCATAACGAAAGCAATCGCGATAAGCGCCGCGACGCCGATCCTCACACAAGAGGTTTTCGAATTCTGAGATTCTGGAACAACGATATTTTGACGCAACCGCAGGCGATCCTCCAAGCTATCGTTAGTGCCGTCGAACTTTCCCCCTCACCCGGCTTCGCGCCCGATGGCGCTCAGCCACCCTCTCCCACAAGGGGAGAGGGGAAGAAGAGCAACTGATCAGGTTAGTAAATCATGGCTGATACATCTTTCGACGTCGTAGTGATCGGGTCCGGACCCGGCGGTTACGTCACCGCGATCCGCGCGGCGCAGCTCGGCTTCAAGACCGCCATTGTCGAGAAGGCCTATCTCGGCGGCATCTGCAACAACTGGGGCTGCATCCCGACCAAGGCGCTGCTGCGCTCGGCGGAAATCTTCCACTACATGAAGCACGCCAAGGACTACGGCCTGTCGGCGGAGAACGTATCGTTCGATCCGAAGGCGGTGATCGCGCGCTCGCGCGGCGTGGTGAAACGCCTCAATGGCGGCGTCGAATTCCTGATGAAGAAGAACAAGATTTCGATCATCTGGGGCGAGGCGACGATCGATGCGCCCGGCAAGTTCACGGTGAAGACATCGCAGGCCGAAGCGCCGAAGGGCTCGCTCGGCGCAGGCAGCTACACCGCCAAGCATATCGTCGTCGCCACTGGCGCGCGGCCGCGCGTGCTGCCGGGTCTCGAGCCCGACAAGAAACTGGTGTGGACCTATTTCGAGGCGATGAACCCGGACAAGATGCCGAAGTCGCTGCTCGTGGTGGGCTCCGGCGCCATCGGCATCGAGTTCGCCTCGTTCTATCGCACCATGGGTGCCGAGGTGACGGTGGTCGAAGTGCTGCCGCAGATCCTCCCCGTCGAGGATGCCGAGATCGCGGCTTTCGCGCGCAAGCAGTTCGAGAAGCAGGGCATCAAGATCCTCAGCGGCGCCAAGGTCACCAAGCTCGACAAGAAGGCCGACAGCGTCACCGCCACCATCGATGATGGCAAAGGCAAGATTGAGCAGATCACGGTCGATCGCGTCATCTCGGCGGTCGGCGTGGTCGGCAACATCGAAGGATTCGGCCTCGAGAAGCTAGGGGTGAAGACCGATCGCGGCTGCATCGTCATCGACGGCTACGGCAAGACCAACGTGCCCGGCATCTACGCCATCGGCGACGTCGCCGGTCCGCCGATGCTTGCCCACAAGGCCGAGCATGAAGGCATCATCTGCGTCGAAGCGATCAAGGGGATGCACCCGCATCCGATGGACAAACTCTTGATCCCGGGCTGCACCTATTGCCATCCGCAGGTTGCGTCGGTCGGTTTGACCGAAGCCAAGGCAAAGGAAGCGGGCAAGGATATCCGCGTCGGCCGTTTCCCGTTCGCCGGCAACGGCAAGGCGATCGCGCAGGGCGAAGACCAGGGCATGGTCAAGGTGGTGTTCGACAAGAAGACCGGCCAGTTGCTCGGCGCGCATATGGTCGGCTCGGAAGTCACCGAACTGATCCAGGGCTTCGTGGTGGCGATGAATCTTGAGACCACCGAGGAAGAGCTCTTCCACACCATCTTCCCGCACCCGACCATCTCGGAAACGATGAAGGAAGCGGTGCTCGACGCCTACGGGCGCGTGCTGAATATGTGACGGCACCGCGCCTTGGACATCGCCTCAGAACCGAAAAGTGTCAGAGGCGGGCACTGGGACTACGCGACACTTGCCAAGACGACTTCGCGCAATATGCGGGTTGGCGGAACCCATTGGTCCTCAGCCCCGTAATTTCCAGACGTCAAGGCAATAACGAGTTGAAGGGCAGGGATGATGAACAGGCGCTGGCCGCCTTCTCCCCGCGCCATCCACATGCGCTCCAGCCTGCCCACAGCCCAGCCTTTCGGTTTCCCGAATGCCACATCGAGCAGAAACCATTGATAACCGTAACGCCGCATCTCATCGCAACTCACGACGGGAGTCGTGCAGCGCGTTATCCACTCCGCCGGCACGATTTGGCGTCCATCAAGCTTGCCGCCCTTGAGCATCAACGTCCCTATCTTTGCGAGGTCGCGGACGGACATCCGAGCGCCTGACGCGGCGAATGGCTCTCCGTCAGGTCCCGTCACCCATTCTGTCGAGTCCATACCAAGCGGGCCAAACAGACACTCGCGCGCGAAGTCATGAAGCGGCTTGTCTACGCCTTTTGAAATGATGCGGGCGAGCAGGGCCGTCGCCCCTCCGCAATAGGTCCAGTGCTCGCCCGGTGCGTCCACGACTTGACGCTCCAGAATATAGCGATAGCGATCGGACGCATTGTCCATCGCCGTCTCGCTGTTGCGGGGATCAGTATAGGGCAGGCTGCTTTCATCCCAATCCGTTCCCATCGTCATCGACAGCGCGTGATGAATGGTCAACCTTGAGAGCTCTGCGCTCAGGTCGGTGTATTCCGGGAATGCGGACAGCAAAGGCGCTTCCGGCGTCGGGACCTTTCCCTGATGAAGGGCGATCCCGTAGAGCAGTGCTACGATGCTCTTCGAACATGATCGCAGGTCGTGCAGCGTCTCGACCCCAAACTTCACTGGACCGAGATCACCGGTACCTCGCTTGCGGTCGCTACCTTCAAAATAGCGCTCGATGATCAGCTCATCGTTCTGAAGAACGATGAGCCCGTGCATGTTCCACACCCGCCCCTCCGAGATCGCTCGGTCCAGGCGTTCGGCCACCACGCCAGCAAACCCGTGGCTGGTCGGCATTTGTTGTTCTGCCGAGGCAGAAAGAATTTGCGAGGACACGGCGGCACCTCCCATTGCTGACAGCAACTGACGACGGTCAAGCACGGTTCTCACGCTCCCCCTCAGGAAAGGGACGCTCTTTATTATGCTATCCCGTTTGGGAGATGTCCGCTGGGAGTTATTCGCGGCTCTCTCAGACGCGTCATGCCCGGGGCATAGCCGCTCGAGGAACGGCGTCGCTTCGGCTCGCCTGTATCCCCAGTTATGACGGCGTGTAAGACGAATGCGGCGTGCAACACATCCGGTGTCGTCCCCGCGAAGGCGGGGATCCATAACCGCCGAATGGTGTTGGGACACATGCGGCCTCGATCGTGTCATGGTCAGCTAAGCCGGGGAGTATGGGTCCCGGCGTTGGCCGGGACGACAACACTCTAAAACTTATAGTTCAAGCCAACCCGCGCGACGTGCAGGTCGGTGCCGAATTTCGCGGTGTAGGTGTTGGGCTGTGTGCCCGCAGTCGGCGACACCGACACCGCTGTCAGCGTCTGCTCGAAACGCGCGTAGAGATATTCGCCCTTCACCGACCAGTTTTGCCCCACCGCGTATTCAAGCCCGCCGCCCAAGGACCAGCCCGGGGTCAATTGGCTTGACGAGCCGGCGAAACAGGCGGTGGTGAAACCGACGCCGCAATTGGCCGACACGGGCACGCCGTTCACCACGCCGTTGATAAACAAGCCGGCGGTGGGCGCGATCGTCATGGCCACGTTGCTGTTCAACTGCGCGTAGGCGAAGCCGCCAGTGGCGTAGACCAGCAGGCTGTCCGTCGCGAGATAGCCAAGCCGAGCGCGAACCGTGCCGAAAGACTTGATATTTTGATCCGCCGACGAAAACAGAAATCCGCCGAAGTAGGGCGTCGACCCCGACCCGTTGATGTTCGCGAACTGGAAATCGGCTTCGATGCCGGCAACCCAAGTCGGCGCGAACTGGTAGTTGTACCCGGCCTGCACGCCGCCCAGCACGCCCGACGATCCGATGCGGTCGCCATTCGCCGGAAGGGAAATGACGTCGAACGCCGTTTGCATGAGCGGATCGGTCGCAGCGTAGCCGACGTCGGTATTGCCCCAGCCGCCGCCGATGTTCACGCCGGCATAAAATCCAGTCCAGCTTGCAACCGGAGTCACCGGAGCAGGCGGCGCCTTGCGATACAGGTCCGCGGCGTGCGCCGTGCCGGCGAGGAGGGCGACCAGCGTCGTGGCGAGAGTAATTGTTTTCATGCGGCGCCCCCTGAGCGAAACGCCAAAACGATACGTGACTCCCGGTGACCGAGTCTGTAGCAGCAGAACCACACCTACAACCCAAGGTGGCTGACATTGGTTGGCCAAACTCTACCTCGGCACGCATATCGCGTTGCGAACGCGGCCGGGTCGGCACGCGTGACCTCTCCGGATGGAGAGGGGGAGTGAAAATGAGCCGGGAACGCATCGCCACGATGTTTTCACAATGTCAGCATGACCAAATCACACGTTCGCGACGGGCGGGAACGGCCATACGATACCGCTATTGGTTGAGGGGGCTTCAAGGAGGCTTCCATGCGCAAAGCTGTTCTCATTTCAGCCTGCACCGGACTGATCGTGTTGGGGTCCATGGGTGCAGCCGCCGCCCAGAGTTCAGGCGGCATGGACCGGCCCGCTGCTCCGGCTGGCAACCAGACCAATGTCACCGGCACGGCATCACCCCATAGCAACGCCATGGCGATGACGCACAAGAAGAAAGCAAAGAAGGCAAAGGCCAAAAAAGCTGCGCCAGCGAGCGCCGCACCGGCGCAGGCTGCGCCGCCGAAAAGCTCATACTAGCGCTTGTTCAATGGACGTCGAAACGAGAGGCCGGTGTTGCAGCCGGCCTTTCCTTTGGTTTCGGCATTGCCGGTTTTCTGTACAGCAACGCAATGCACTTGAGTTGCGAGCGCCAGCTTGTGCGACTCTGCGCGGTCGGATGGCAACGGCGCGCTCGATTTTTCTGACTCAGTTATTTGATGGGCTTTCGGCCGTTGACCGCATGCGCCGAAAAACTTGACCATATGCACCTGCGCGCATCGCTTTCGCCGTCACGCACGCGTTTTAGACAATTGAAATTGCGGGTTTATTTTCTCTCGCCGGAGTGGTGTTCGCCATAGTCTGTCCGCGCCGCGTCACGTTGCAGTCGTCGAAACGCTCGCTAAGCTTCACATCATAAGAAAACGCGGAGAGGAAACATGACCCAGACAATCGTGACTGATTGCACCTAGCGTAATCGCGCGTCGCCACTCGCATTGATCCAAGTCTGAACCACTGCGAGCGAAGCAGCCGGACCATTCAAATCCCTGATGACTCGACGACCGAGGGAGATTCCCGCGGCAGGGAGACGTTTGTCCGCTGACGGCGATGCGCATTCAACCCAAGTCAAAAGGAGGAAACGATGGAATATCTCTACGTCGGCCGTAACGAGCTCGTTGCCCTTATCGTCGGGCTTGTCACCGGATTCCTGTACTCGCTGCTCAACCTGCCGATCCCGGCGCCGAATGTGCTCGGCGGCATTCTCGCGATCATCTTCACCTTCGCCGGCTACGTGATCGTGAAGCTCATCCGCAAGCAGATCACCTTCGGTCGGCCTGAATCTGAATCGCGCTCGGTTCGGATCGAAGCCTGACGCACCAAAAAACAGGAGGAACGAACATGGTTCAGATCAGCCTTGGCCTCATCGAGTTGCAGGCCGCCATTGTCGGTCTCATCACCGGCGTTCTCTACACCGCAGTGAATGCGCCGATCCCAGCGCCAAACGTTCTCGGCGGCATCTTCGCGATCGTCGGCACCTTCGTCGGCTACGTCGCCGTCGCCGCGCTTCGTCATCAAGTGACTTTCGTATTCTGAACACAAGGAGACGCAATCTCATGCTCAAGTCCATGATCAAAGGCACGACCGGTCCGCAGCTTCATGAGCTGAAGGCCACGCTCGAGACCATTCAGTGGGGCGCGTTCGACGGTTCGGTGGATCCGGTCCTTCAGGTCAACTCAGGCGACATCGTCAAGATCGAGTGCTTGGCTCACCATGCCGGCGACGCGCCGGACTTGTTGATGGATGACGCCATTCGCGAGATTTACGATAACGTGCCGCCGGAGAGCCGCACGCCTGGCGTCCATATCCTTACTGGTCCGATCTATATCGAAGGCGCCGAGCCGGGCGACACGCTGGAATGCCGCGTGCTTCACATGGAGCCGCGCCTCAAATACGGCGTCAACTTCATCGCGAGTTGGGGCCTGCTGCACGAAGAATTCGGTCGCAAAGAACACGTCATCGTTTACGAGGCGGATGTCGAATCCCAGCTCGCCCGCGCCGTGTTCAAATACGAATACGACACGCCCGAGAAGCCGTATCCCGGCATGATCACGCCGGTTGACAACGCCAAGCGCAAGCCGGCGCTCGAGAACGTCGTCGTCCCGCTTCGCTTGCACTTCGGCACCGCAGGCGTGTGCCCGGCAGCTGATGGCAAGATCAGCACCGTGCCTCCGGGTGTGCATGGCGGCAACGTCGACAACCGCGAGTTCATCGCCGGCACCAGCATGTTCTATCCCGTGCATCGCGAAGGTGCGCTGTTCTGGGCCGGCGACACCCACTTCGCCGAAGGCGATGGGGAGGTGAACGGCACAGCCATCGAGGCACATGTCAACGCCACCATCCAGCTCATCCTGCACAAGGGCGGTGTCGGCAAGAACCCGGTGCTCGAGACGCCACGCGAATGGATCTGCCACGGTTTCAGCGAAGACCTCGACGAAGCCGTTCGCGAGTGCGTTTTGGAGACCATCGGACTGTTGCAGCGCAAGTGGGGGATCACGCGCGAGGAAGCCTACTCGATCTGCAGCGTTGCCGGCGATCTTCGCGTCACCCAGGTGGTTGACGGCGTCAAAGGCGCTCATATGGCGGTGCGACGCGATCTGCGTCGTCCGTAAAGAGCGGGGCGCCAGTGAAGAGGGAGGAAACCTGTTTCCTCCCTCTTTTCGGATTCTTGAATGACCCGGTTTGTGCGCTGCATCGTGTCGATGCGAGATGCGGCAAGCTGAATAGCGCATAGCGGATCGACTCCGCCCCAATCATTGGTTTGAGAAAAGGCGCAGAGTTGTCATAGTTGTCGGTTCGAATGGCGGGCGATGGAGGACAGGCCGTGCAGTCATGGCACTTCGCAAGCGATGACTATCCATCCACGTTACGCGAAACCGCGTGGCGGGCGGCGATCGAGCGTGCCGGGCTGTCGACGGAAATCGGCCCCGATGAACTGCGAGCCTATTCCCATCATCGTCTTTCCCCACTGGGCGGATCATTCTCGGTTGTTTCGGCCAGATCGCAGCGTTTCCGCTCGCTCGGGCAGAGCGGTGACGCGATGCTCATTGTCCTCCATCTCGAAGGCAAAGGCCTCCTCAATAATGACCAGCAGGTTCATGCGCTGGCGGTCGGCGATTTCGCCATTTTCCCGGCGGGCGTGGACTTCGATCTGGTCTGCGATGGCTTGTTTCGTCAGGTCTGGCTTCGTCTGCCGAGTATCGCGTTCAGCAGGCGAATGTTGCCGCCCCGGGCGTTCAGGGTTCTGCCGATCCCAGGCGACAGCGGACTTGGTCATGTGTTGTCGCAGCTTCTCCGCTCGGTTTCGGATTCGCTGCAGGAACTGGACGATAATGAGCTGTGCGCCATTGAGATCGCGATTTCAGACCTGATCGTCGCTACGCTCAATCAGCACAATGATAGTGGTGGATCATCGTCGAGTCAGGCGGCGATCCTTCATCGCATCTGCCAGTTCATCGAGACCCGGCTGGGCGATAGCAATCTGAGCCTTGCCGAAGTCGCGCGAGCGCAGCGCGTCTCGCCGCGATATCTTCAGAAACTGTTCGAGGCGGCCAACGGAAACTTCACCCGCTATATCCGTGAGCGGCGGCTTGAGCGTTGCCGCGCAGAGCTTGCCAAGCCTGATGACGATGCATCGTCGGTCTCGAGCATTGCCTTCCGCTGGGGATTTACCGACGCAGCTCATTTCAGTCGTGTGTTTCGCGATAAGTACGGCATGTCGCCACGCGACTATCGCCTCAACATCCGGAAGATCGAGAGCAGCGCGACGGACGTTTTGCACCGAGGTCGTCCACCCCGGGCGTTGGAGAACGGCGTTGCGGCGGAAGCGCCACTGCAGCTCGAGTCCGATGGATCCTCGGCGACGCAGACCGACAGCCAGACCCACTACATTCCTGCCAACGACAAGACAGTGCACTGGGGCTACTTCAGCCAGAACCTGCCGCCGGTTGCAGTCGTCAACTCCGGCGACACGGTGACGATCGAGACGTTGACGCAACATGCCTCCGACGATCATGACAAGATGATCGCCGGCGACCCCGGCGCGGAAAGTATTTTCCGCTGGACCACGGATGAGAAGGCGGTGGACCGGCGCGGAGCTGGTCCGATGGATGCTTCGATCTACGGGCGCGGTGCGGGAGAGGGCTTCGGCGTCCACATCATGACCGGGCCCATCGCGGTGACAGGTGCGATGCCGGGCGACGTCGTCGAGATCGGCATTCGCGATATTTTCCCCCGGCGCAGCGCCCATCCCGATTTCGCCGGCCGCTGCTTCGGCTCCAATGCTGCCGCGTGGTGGGGGCTGCACTATCAGGAATTGATGACCGAGCCCAAGCAGCGCGAGGTCATCACCATCTACGAATGCATGTTCGACGCGGCGCCGCCGTTTGCGAAGGCGCTCTACAGCTTCCGCTGGACGCCGCAGACCGACCCGTTCGGCCGCGTGCACCCGACCATCGACTATCCGGGCATTCCCGTCGACCATGCCACCGTTACCAAGGTGCACGACATCCTCGATGGCGTCACCATTCCGCTGCGCCCGCATTTCGGCGTGATCGGCTGTGCGCCACGTGAGGCGGGGCTGATCGACTCCGTGCCGCCGGCCTACTTCGGCGGTAACCTCGACAACTGGCGGCTGGCAAAGGGCGCGAAGATTTTCCTTCCGGTCTCGGTGCCGGGCGCGCTGATCTCGGTCGGCGATCCACATGCCACGCAGGGCGACTCCGAACTCGACGGGACAGCAATAGAATGTTCGCTGACCGGCGTGTTCGATATCGTCCTGCACAAAAAGACCGGTCTCGGGGGAGGCCCCTTGGCCGATCTCGCCTATCCGCTGATCGAAACCGAAAACGAATGGATCCTGTTCGGATTTAGCCACCCCGACTATCTGGCCGAACTGGGCGCGAAGGCGCAAAGCGCCGTCTACCGCTCGTCGTCGCTCGACCTTGCGATCAAGGATGCCTTCCGCAAGGTCCGCCGTTTTCTGATGGTGACGCGCGGGCTCTCGGAGGATGAGGCGATCTCACTGATATCGGTGGCCGTGGATTTTGGCGTGTCGCAGGTCGTCGACGGCAATTGGGCGGTGCATGCCATCCTTCCCAAGAGCCTGTTCGGGGAGGGCTAGCATCATACAAGGACGCGTGCGGCGGCCAAAAGCCTGGCTTTGTTGATTAACCGGATCGTCCAGATAGCCCATCGAATGTGACCGCAATGCCGGTTGTCGGTGGTTGCGGCGGCGCAACGAATGTTGCGTCCTCGCAACACTGCGCCAACATTTGGCCGAGACCACGCGGAGCCCTTGCGCGCGCCGCGATTTAGCCACACGCCTCAATGAAAGCCTTCTCGTGCAGATGAAATGCCATTTTGCGCGCGAAGATATTGGAAATTCCTTTTGTTTATGACCGTCGGGATTTCCGCGTAGAGGTCAGGGTTCAATGGACGCCAAGACCAATATCAAGGCCAAGCTGCCAAGCCGTCATGTGACGGAAGGGCCGGCGCGCGCGCCTCATCGGTCTTACCTTTACGCCATGGGCCTGACGACCCAGCAGATTCACCAGCCGTTCGTCGGCGTCGCTTCGTGCTGGAATGAAGCCGCCCCCTGCAACATCGCCCTGATGCGGCAGGCGCAGGCAGTCAAGAAGGGCGTTGCAGCGGCTGGCGGCACCCCCCGCGAGTTCTGCACCATCACCGTCACCGACGGCATCGCCATGGGTCACGAGGGCATGCGCTCCTCGCTGCCGTCCCGGGAAACCATCGCCGACTCCGTGGAATTGACCGTCCGTGGCCATTCCTATGACGCCCTGATCGGGCTCGCAGGTTGCGACAAGTCCTTGCCAGGCATGATGATGGCGATGCTCCGCCTCAACGTGCCGTCGATCTTCATCTACGGCGGGTCGATCCTGCCGGGTAACTTCCGCGGCCAGCAGGTCACGGTCCAGGATATGTTCGAGGCGGTCGGCAAGCACTCGGTCGGCGAGATGTCCGATGCCGACCTCGATGAGATCGAGCGGGTCGCCTGTCCGTCCGCCGGCGCATGCGGCGCCCAGTTCACCGCCAACACCATGGCGACCGTCTCCGAGGCCATCGGCTTGGCTTTGCCGTACTCGGCCGGGGCTCCGGCCCCTTATGAAATCCGTGATGCCTTTTGCGCCGCCGCCGGCGAAAAAATCATGGATCTGATCGCCGTCAATCTCCGGCCGCGCGATATTGTCACCCGCAAATCCCTGGAGAACGCTGCCGCGGTGGTTGCAGCCTCCGGAGGCTCGACCAATGCCGCGTTGCATTTGCCGGCGATGGCACACGAATGCGGGATCGAGTTTGACCTGTTTGACGTAGCTGAAATCTTCAAAAAGACACCGTATATCGCGGATTTGAAGCCGGGCGGCCGTTATGTCGCCAAAGACATGTTCGAGGCTGGCGGTATACCGCTGCTGATGAAGACGCTTCTCGACAACGGTTATCTGCACGGCGACTGCATGACGGTCACCGGCAGGACGATTGCCGAGAATTTGAAGGCAGTGAAATGGAATCCGCACCAGGATGTGGTGCGCCCAGCTGATCAGCCGATCACCCCGACAGGCGGCGTGGTCGGGATGAAAGGCAATCTCGCGCCTGAAGGCGCGATCGTGAAAGTCGCCGGAATGTCGACGCTGAAGTTCACAGGGCCCGCACGCTGCTTCGATTGCGAAGAAGACGCGTTCGATGTCGTGAACCGCAAGGCGTACAAGGAAGGCGACGTCATCGTCATCCGCTACGAGGGCCCCAAGGGTGGCCCCGGCATGCGCGAGATGCTCCAGACCACTGCGGCGCTGACCGGGCAGGGGATGGGCGGCAAGGTCGCGCTTATCACCGATGGACGTTTTTCCGGCGCCACGCGCGGGTTCTGTGTCGGCCATGTCGGCCCTGAGGCCGCTGTCGGCGGACCGATCGGGCTGATCCGCGACGGCGACATCATCGAACTCGATGCCGTCAACGGGACTCTCAATGTCAGATTGAGCGACGCCGAACTGGCGGAGCGGAAGAAGAGTTGGAAGCCGCGTGACAACGCGGTCGGGTCGGGTGTGCTTTGGAAATATGCCCAGCAGGTGGGACCGGCGGTCAAAGGTGCCGTCACCCATCCCGGCGGGGCTGGCGAGAAGACGTGTTATGCGGATGTCTAAGCGTAGCGTTGTGGCGGCCTGCGTCATGGTCACGTCTGTGACCGCGTCGGCCTTTGCTTTCGAGGGTACTCCGGCCGATAGCCGGGATGGATCCGCGGTGATTGCAGCGCCTTCCGGCGTGGCCGTGCTGAAGAACGCGCCGGCTGTTGCGCCAAGCAATTCACTTGCCGCCCTGCAGTACGCAGCCGAGGGCGGACACTACGCGGCGCAGTGGAAGCTCGGCCGGATGTATGCTGACGGCAATGGCGTGCCGCGCGACGACCTGCGTGCCTTCGAGTATTTCAGCCGCATCGCGAACCAGCACGCCGAGGACAGCCCATCAGCCCCGCAGGCTGGCATCGTTGCCAACGCTTTCGTTGCGCTTGGCCGTTACTACTCGGTGGGGATCGCCAACAGCCGGATCAAGCCGGACCTCGACCGCGCCCGGGAGATGTACTCCTACGCGGCCTCATACTTTGGCAATGCGGAAGCGCAGTACAGCCTCGCCCGGATGTACCTTGATGGCATCGGCATGCAGCGCGACGTGAAATACGGCGTGCGATGGCTCGGTCTTGCCGCCCAGAAGGGCCAGCATCAGGCTCAGGCGTTGCTGGGTCAGATGCTGTTCAATGGCGACCATCTCCAGCGCCAGGCGGCACGCGGCCTGATGTGGCTGACGCTGGCGCAGGAAAGCGCCACGTCTGATGAGACTTGGATCCATGAGAGCTACAACGCGGCTATTCGCAAGGCGTCTGAAGACGACCGCGCTATGGCGTTGAAATTGCTTGAGCGTTGGGTGCAGGGCCGCCGGGACTGATCCGGCCGTTATTCACCGATTATTGAAGTCGAGATCGGCCCACACGGGGACGTGATCCGACGCCTTTTCCCAGCCTCTGACGTGCTTGTCGATTCCGGCATCAGTCAGCCGGTCACTGGCTTGCGGTGACAGCAGCAGGTGGTCGATCCGGATGCCATTGTTCTTTTGCCAGGCGCCGGCCTGATAATCCCAGAAGGTATACTGACGCGGCTCGTCGCAGACCGCGCGGAACGCATCCGTCAGTCCGATGTTCAAAAGCGTTTGGAAGCGCTGGCGGGTTTGCGGCAGGAATAGCGCGTCGCCGAGCCAGGCCTGCGGGTTGTGGACGTCATCCGGCGTCGGGATGACGTTGAAATCGCCGGCAAGGATGAGCGGTTCCTCGGTTTTCAGACGTTCCTTCGAGTAGGCAATAAGTCGCTCCATCCATTTGATTTTATATGGATATTTCTCTGTCTGAGGAGGGTTGCCGTTAGGCAGATAAAGGCAGGCGATGCGGACCGTGCCCTTGCCGTGGGAGACCACGCCTTCAAGGAAACGGGCATGCAGGTCTTCAGGATCGCCAGCCAGTTTCGGGCGGACTTCCTCGAATGGCAGCTTGGACAGCAGCGCGACGCCATTGAACGTTTTCTGGCCGTGGGTCGCCACATTGTAGCCAAGGGCTTCGATCGGCTCGCGCGGGAATGCCTCGTCGACGCATTTGATTTCCTGCAGGCAGACGACGTCGGGCGCGCGCTCCTTGAGCCAAACCAGGAGGAGGTCGAGCCGCTGACGGACAGAGTTAACGTTCCAGGTGGCGATGCGCATGGATGGTTCCGTTTGCCAAACTCTTGGTAATGCGTATGCCAGCCGTACCACGATCCCGACGGGTGTGGTAAGTCATCGGGAAATAGCGTTGGAAAACCAACGCCAGGAGGGATGGTCGAAGGACCGGCTGCAATGGTGCGGCTGGGGCCTGACGAGACACGATGACACAAAATTCCGGACGCAAACGAAAACTGCTGATTGGGGTGGTCGTGCTGGCGATTGCCGGCCTCGCGGCTGTCGTTACCAGGCAGTTCTGGACGCAGACCGAACAGGCGGCCCATAAGCCGGCGCGTGCGCGCACTGTCTCGGTTGAGATCGCAAGGGCGGAAAAGAAGGCGGTCCCGTTCGATATCGACGCCATCGGGACGGTGACGCCGATCGCCAATGTGGCGCTGAAGTCCCGCGTCGAGACCACCATCGTTTCGGTACATTTCGAGGATGGCGCGCGCGTCAACAAGGGTGATCTGCTGTTCACGCTCGACGCACGCCAGATCGATGCCCAGATTGCGCAGGCTGAAGGCACGCTGGCCAAGGACCAATCGCAACTTGAGGCGGCGCAAAGGGATCTCAAGCGCTACTCCGAACTGATCGGCAAGGGCGCGACCACCCAGGTCAACGTCGACAACGCCAAGACGCAGACTGATGCGATGCTTGCAACCATCCAGACCGACAAATCGGCGCTGGAAAATCTCAAGGTGCAGAAGAGCTACACCGTCATTACCGCGCCAATCTCGGGGCGGATCAGCGCGGCATCCGTGAAGGTGGGCAATTTCGTGCGTCCGGCGGACACGGCTCCGCTCGCGACGATCAACCAGATGGCGCCGGTCTACGTCGCGTTCGCCATCCCGCAGCGCGCACTGAGCGATCTGCGCGGATCGATGAAGGGTGGTCTTGCCAAGGTGTCGGCATCTATTCCCGGCAACAAGGCCTCCGAGCACGGCACCGTTGCGATGGTGGACAACACCGTGGACGCGACAACCGGCATGGTGACCATTCGCGGCATCATGGACAACACCGATGAGATGCTGTGGCCAGGCACGCTGGTGAATGTCAAACTCACGATCCGAACCGATGAGGCCGTTGTCGTGCCCGCCGTTGCGGTCCAGCGAAGCCAGACCGGCGATTTCGTGTTCGTGGTTCAGGACGGCAAGGCGCACGTCCAGCCCGTCAAGGTCAACCGGACGTTCGAAGGCGCTGCGGTGATCGAAACCGGGCTCGCCGGGACTGAAAGTGTTGTGACCGATGGACAGCTGCTTTTGACGGAAGGTGTGGCGGTCGAGCCGCGGCCGCGTAAGGCAGCAGGAGCCTGATCCGATGAATCTGTCGGAACTCTGCATTCGCCGACCGGTGATGACGACGCTGCTGACGGCGTCGATCATCGCGTTCGGCATTTTCGGATTCCGGCTGCTGCCCGTCTCCGCTCTTCCGAAAGTTGACTTCCCGACTATCTCGGTGACAGCGACCCTTCCGGGCGCGAGCGCCGAGACCATGGCCGCATCGGTCGCGGGGCCGATCGAGCGACAGCTGGCGACCATCGCCGGCGTCTCGTCGATGTCGTCGCAATCGTCGCAGGGCACCACGGTCATCACGATCCAGTTCGATCTGAACCGCGACATCGATGGCGCGTCGCTCGACGTTCAGACCGCGCTGACCATCGCGCAGCGCCGCCTGCCGATCGAGATGACCACACCGCCGAGCTTCCGGAAGGTCAACCCGGCGGAATACCCGGTCCTCTATCTCTCGCTCTATTCGCCGACATTGCCGCTTTCGACCGTCAACGAATACGGCGAGACCACCATCGGACAGGCGATCTCGCAAATCCCGGGCGTGGCGCAGGTCCTGATCTACGGCGCCCAGAAGTTCGCGGTCCGGGTTCAGGCCGATCCCGAGGCGGCTGCTGCGCGTGGATTATCGCTCGACGATATCCGCAACGCGGTGGCGCGCGCCAACTCCTCGACGCCGGTTGGTGTTCTGAACGGGCGCGATCAGGACATTACCCTGCAGGCATCCGGGCAACTCGACAAGGCATCCCAGTACAATCAGGTCGTGGTCGCCTGGCGCAACGGATCGCCCGTCAAGCTCGACGAAGTTGCCCGGGTCTATGACAGTGTCGAGAACGACAAGATCGCAACCTGGTACAACGGCAAGCGCGGCGTGGTGCTGGCCATTCAGAAGCAGCCGGACGCCAACACCATTTCGGTTGTTGACGGCGTTCTGGCGAAGCTGCCGTCGTTGCGGGCACAGGTGCCGCCGTCGATCTCGGTCGACACCATGTTCGATCGCTCGATCTCGATCCGCCAGTCGGTTGCCGACGTTGAGGAAACACTGGCGATCGCAGTGGGGTTGGTCATCTTCGTGATCTTCCTGTTCTTGCGTTCGGCGTCCGCAACGATCATTCCCGCGCTGGCCGTGCCGATCTCGATCCTCGGCACCTGCGCCACGATGTATGTGCTCGGATTCTCCATCAACAACATGACGCTGCTCGCGCTTACGTTGTCCGTCGGCTTCGTGGTCGACGACGCCATCGTGATGCTCGAGAACATCGTGCGGCATATCGAACAGGGCATGAAACCGTTCGAAGCCGCGCTCAAGGGCGCGCGGGAAATCGGCTTCACCATTCTGTCGATCACCTTCTCGCTGATCGCTGTGTTCATCCCGGTTCTGCTGATGGGCGGTATCGTCGGCCGGGTGTTCCGCGAGTTCGCGGTGACGATTTCGGTCGCGATCATCGTATCCGGCTTTGTGTCGCTGACACTGACGCCCATGTTGTGCGCGCGCGTTCTGAAGGGGCACGATCCCGAGCATAAGCCGAACTTCATTCTGCGTTGGTTCGAGACCGCATTCAGCATGATGCACCGGGCCTACGAATGGGCGCTCGATCACGTGCTGGCACACAAGCCGGTGATGCTGATTGTGACGATTGCCACGCTCGGCGCGACAGTCTGGCTTTATATGGTCGCGCCCAAGGGCTTCTTTCCGCAGGAGGATACCGGCTTTCTGATCGGCACGACCGAGGCGGCGACCGATACCTCGTTCGAGGCTATGAGTGCGCGGCATCAGGAACTGTCGAAGATTCTGCAGGACGACCCGGCGATCGAATTCGTCAACAGCACGGTGGGGTCGGGTGGCCCCAATCCGACGGCCAACTACGGGCGGCTGTTTCTCGGCCTGAAGCCGCGCGATCAACGTGATCCGGCACCGGTCATCATTGCACGCCTGCGCCAGAAGGCGGCGCAGGTCCCGGGATTGCAGGCGTTCTTCCAGAGCATTCAGAACCTGAACGTCGGTGGACGTGCGTCCAAGAGCCAGTATCAATACACATTGCAGAGCGGCGACACCGAAGCGCTCTATCGCCTCGCGCCTGAACTGCGTGAGAAGATCGCCAAGGTGCCGGGCCTGCTCGATGTCACCACTGACCTCTACATCAAGAATCCGCAGCTCACCGTCGAGATTGACCGCGAGAAGGCAGCGGTCTACGGCATCACCGCCGACCAGATCCGCAATCAGTTGTTCAACGCTTATGGCACCCGCCAGGTCGGTACGATCTACAAACCGTCGAACGACTACCAGATCATCCTCGAAGCACTGCCGAAATTCCGCGCCGATCCGACGGCCCTGTCGAAGCTTTATCTGAAAACGGAGCGAGGGCAGACCATTCCGCTCGATGCGGTGGCGAAGATGGTGCCGACGGTGGGGCCGCTGCAGATCAACCATCAAGGCCAGCAGCCGGCGGTGACGATCTCGTTCAATCTCGCGCCCAATGTGTCGCTGGGTTACGCGGTGGATCAGATCACACGGATCGAGCAGGAATCCAACCTGCCTGCGACGATCTCTACCGGCTTTGCCGGTACCGCGCAGGTGTTCCAGGATTCATTGCGCGGGCAGGGCGTGCTGATCCTTGCGGCCGTATTTGCGGCTTTTGTCATTCTCGGCATTCTCTACGAGAGTTTTATTCATCCGATCACGATCATCTCCGGCCTGCCGTCGGCCGGCATCGGCGCGATCCTGACGCTGATGCTGTTCAGGATGGATCTGTCGGTGATTGCGATGATCGGCATCGTCATGCTGGTCGGCATCGTGAAGAAGAACGCGATCATGATGGTCGACTTCGCGATCGAGCGGCGGCGCGTCGGCCTCAGCGCCGAGCATGCGATCCGGGAAGCGGCACTGCTGCGCTTCCGGCCGATCATGATGACGACATTTGCCGCGATCTTCGGCACGCTGCCGATTGCGCTCGGCGCGGGTGCTGGCGCTGAACTGCGTCAGCCGCTCGGCGTTGCAGTGGTCGGTGGTCTTCTGGTGTCGCAGCTTCTGACGCTGTTCATCACGCCGGTGATCTACATCTACCTCGACCGTATCGACCGCCGGCTCAAGCGGCGGCTCGATCCTACCCTCGAAGAGAGCGGAGAGGTGGAACGCCCGCACATCGTCGCTGCCGAATAATCGGCAGCCACGGCTGGGCTGGTTCAGATCGAGAAGCTGGTGCCGCAGCCGCAGGATGCGGTTGCGTTGGGATTGACCACGCGGAACGAGGCGCCAATCAGGTCGTCGACGAAATCAACTTCCGAGCCGGCGAGGAAGGGCACCGACGCCGAATCGACCAGCACGACAGCTCCATCACGCTCGATCACAAGATCGTCGTCGGCCTGCGTGCGCTCGACGTCGAATTTGTACTGAAACCCGGAACAACCGCCGCCCTCGACGCTGATCCGCAGCTTGGCGTCGTCACCCTCTGACTTGAGGATTTCGCCGATTCGCCGCGCGGCTCGCTCCGAAATTGTGACGGGGGCAGAGGCAACGGTGGTCATAGCAGGTCTCCGGCGGGATCGTTTGAATGTTCCCGCTCGGCATAGTTAAGTGCGTCGAGGCCCGGAATCAAACGCCGAAAGCAGAATAGTTCGAATGTCGGTCGGAATGGCTGCACCTCGCGTGGCATATGGCTGCGATCCTGCGCATAGCCGGGGCCGGCTTTTCGACGAGCCACCGAGCCGCCGCCGCAGCCCGTTCCGGCGCGATTGCGACCGGGTGATCCATTCCACCGCGTTCCGCCGGCTGAAGCACAAGACGCAGGTCTTCGTCTTTCACGAGGGCGATCATTATCGGACACGGCTGACCCACACGCTCGAGGTGGCGCAGATCGCGCGTGCATTGGCGCGGCAATTGGGGATCGACGAGGATCTCACCGAAACACTGGCGCTTGCCCATGATCTCGGCCATCCACCGTTCGGTCATGCCGGGGAGCGGGCGCTGGATGAATGTCTGCAAGCCTATGGCGGTTTCGACCACAATGCCCAGTCGCTGCGGGTCGTGACGCTGCTCGAGCGGCGCTATCCCGATTTCGATGGTTTGAACCTGACCTGGGAATCTCTGGAAGGTATCGTCAAGCACAACGGGCCACTGACTGACCGGGCCGGTCAGCCGATCGGGCGCTACAAGGAGCATGGCGTTCCGATCGGCATTGCCGAATACGTGCAGCGTCATGATCTCGAACTGTGGAGCTACGCCTCGCTCGAAGCGCAGGTCGCGGCCATTGCCGATGACATTGCCTACAATGCGCATGACATCGACGACGGCTTGCGGGCCGGGTTGTTCGGTGTCGACGACCTCAACGTCATGCCGCTGACGGCGGGCATCAACGCGGAGGTTCTGTCGCGTTACCCGGATCTCGACGATGTCCGGCGCGGTGCGGAGCTGGTTCGCGAGTTGATTTCCTGCCTTATCGAAGGGGTCTTTCTGGAGACCGGGAAACGGATCAAAGCGGCGAAGCTGCAGTCGGCTGCGGACGTACGCCATCTCGACCATGTGCTGGCGTCGTTTCCGGCGGACGTGGCGGCAGCCGAGAAAGCCATCAAAAGCTTCCTTTGGGAGAGGATGTATCGGCACGAACGGGTCATGCACGTCATGCGCGATGCCGAGGGCGTGGTGCGGGACCTGTTCACGCGCTATTGGCACCATCCCGGCGATATGCCGGTCGAGTGGCAGCCGCCGGATACCGATGCCGGGGAGGCCGGCAGGGCACGGCGGATCGGCAATTTCATCGCCGGAATGACCGACCGGTTCGCCATGATCGAGCATGCCCGGCTCTTTGACTCGACCCCGGATTTACGTTAGGCGGCGACGGAAAATCGGCCAATTGTGGCCCTCTCTCAAGGCGTCAAATGTCTACGGTTTCAGCCAATCAGCCCCCCCATCTTTTCGCAGACGTGCTCGGGCGAGTGCATGGCGTGTGCCGCACGCTGACCGCCGAGGGCGCCCTGCCGGAGGGGCTGGATTTATCGCGGATCGTGGTCGAGCCGCCGCGTGATGCCACCCACGGCGACATGGCGACCAACGCCGCCATGGTGCTGGCAAAGGACGCCAGTGCCAAGCCGCGCGATCTTGCCGACAAGATTGCCGATAAGCTGCGCGCCGATCCGGTGATCGAGCGCGTTGATGTCGCTGGTCCCGGTTTCATCAACCTGACCCTGAAGCCCGCCGCGTGGTTCGAGGCGCTGCGCACCATTCTTCGCGAGGGCAGTGCCTACGGTCGCAGCCGCATCGGTGCGGGCGAGAAGGTCAACGTCGAATATGTCTCAGCCAATCCGACCGGGCCGATGCATGTCGGGCATTGCCGTGGCGCGGTGTTCGGCGATGCGCTGGCGAGCCTGCTATCGTTCGCCGGTTACGACGTGACGAAGGAATACTACATCAACGACGCCGGTGCGCAGGTCGATGTGCTCGCGCGCTCCGCGTTCCTGCGCTATCGCGAGGCACTTGGAGAGGCGATTGGTGAAATTCCCGAGGGGCTTTATCCGGGCGATTATCTCGTGCCGGTCGGCAAGGCGCTCGCGGACGAATATAGCGACAAACTCCTGAAGCAGCCGGAAACAGAGTGGCTGCCGCCGGTACGCGCGAAAGCCATCGCCATGATGATGGATATGATCAAGGGCGATCTGGCTGCGCTTAACATTCGGCACGATGTGTTTTTCTCGGAGCAGTCTCTTCAGGGCGCGAACGGTGGCGAAGTAGCGTCCACGATCGATTTTCTACGCGCCAAGGGCGATGTCTATGAAGGTCGTCTGCCGCCGCCTAAGGGCAAACCGGTCGACGACTACGAGGACCGCGAGCAGACGCTGTTTCGCGCGACGGCTTACGGCGACGATGTCGACCGGCCATTGCTGAAGTCGGATGGTTCCTACACCTATTTCGCGTCCGACATCGCCTATCACAAGAACAAGTTCGACCGCGGCTTCGCCAACATGGTCGATGTGTGGGGCGCCGATCACGGCGGCTATATCAAGCGGGTACAGGCGGCGATCAAGGCTGTCACCGACAACAAGGCGACACTCGACGTCAAGATCGTGCAACTCGTCAAACTGCTGCGCAACGGCGAGCCGGTGAAGATGTCGAAGCGCGCCGGCGACTTCGTTACGCTGCGCGAAGTGGTCGATGAAGTCGGTTCCGACGCCGTCCGCTTCATGATGTTGTTCCGGAAGAACGACGCGGTGCTGGACTTCGATCTTGCCAAGGTGATCGAGCAGTCGAAGGACAATGCGGTGTTCTACGTGCAGTACGGACACGCACGCGGTCATTCGATCTTCAAGAATGCGCGCGAGGAAGTCGCCGCGCTGCCCCAGGACGAGCAGGCCCGGCTGGCGTTTCTGCAGAAGGCAGAGATCGAGAAGCTGAGCGATCCGCTCGAGCTATCGCTGATCCGCCAGCTCGCAATTTATCCGCGGACCGTCGAAGCTGCGGCTCTGGCGCATGAGCCGCACCGGATCGCCTTCTATCTCTATGATCTCGCGAGCGAATTCCATGCGCTCTGGACCAAGGGGCGGGATCTGCCGTATTTACGCTTCATTATCCAGAATGATGCAGTAATCACCACTGCGCGACTGGCTTTGGTTCAGGGCGTCGTCTCGGTTCTGGCATCTGGCCTCGCCGTTCTCGGCGTCCATGCTCCAGACGAGATGCGTTAGCAGGGGATGTGCCGTTGGCGTGGGGTTCGCGGCGGCAGCGAAACAGCGGTTGACTTGACGTTCGGAGGTTGAGTGCCGTTCCCGAAGGGGATGCATATCGCGATGGTGAATCAGTACCGCGACAGGCCGCGCTTTGCGGACGACGAATATAACCGTGGCAATCACAATGCCGCACGACAGGCCGATGGCGATCCGCTTGCGGAACTCGCCCGGTTGATCGGGCAGGCGGATCCATTCTCAGGATTTGGCCAGGATCGGCAGCCGTCGGTGCCGCAACATGATCCATATGCCGGTCACCAGGAGCCCGAGAGTTACGATGACAACTCGCCGGGACCGCCGCCCTGGGTGAGAAACAGTCAGGTTGCCTCTCTGCAGCAGCAACCGGTTGAACAGCGCTACGAAGAACAGCAGCAGTCGCACTGGTCGGATCCAGATTTCCAATCGACCGATTGGTCGCATCACGAGCAGCAGCAAGCGGGTTGGCCGCGCGCCACCGATCACGGCTATGGTCAGAACTACGCCGAATACGGTCATCAAGCGCACGCTGCGTATGATGATCAGGTGGCTCGCTATGATGACGTGCTCTACGGCCAGTCGCAGGGCGACCGAGGATATAGCAGCGACTACGGGCAGGATCAGGGCTACGACAATCCGCCTTACGATCACATGGCGCGCTATGCCGATAACGGTGATGAACTGCCGGAGCGATCGCGTCGCGGCGGCACCATGACCGTCATGGTCGTATTGGCGCTCGCTGTGGTCGGCACTGCTGCGGCCTATGGCTATCGCTCCTTGAGCGGTGGCGCGCGCAGCGGCGAACCGCCGGTCATCAAGGCAGATGCAGGTCCGAGCAAGATCGTCCCGCCTTCGCAGTCTGCCGAGAACAAGCCGGCTCAGGATCGCATTGGCGAGAAGATCGCCGAGCGTGTGGTGTCGCGTGAAGAGCAGCCGGTCGATATCAACTCGAAGTCAGGACCGCGGATCGTTTTCCCGCCGCTGACACGCAACGCTCAGCCGCCGAATGTGACGTCGGTTTCGCCATCCTCACCGCCGGTCGGAGGCGGGACCGCCAACGGAACCTTGAACGGTGCAGAGCCGCGCAAGATTCGTACGCTCTCGATCCGGCCCGACCGCGCCGACGCGGCGCCGACGGCTTCGACCTCGGCTCAGGCCGAGGTCCGCAACATCCCGATCACGGCGCCGCGCAATGCGCCGCCTCCGGCCCAGCCGGCCTCGGCCAGCAATGCCCCGATGGCCCTCTCGCCGCAGAATGTCGCGTCTGAGGAACCCCGCACGCGGGTCGCGGCGGTCAACTCGGCCGCGCCGGTCCCCAGCAGCAACGCCGCTGCCGGCGCCTATGTGCAGGTCTCCTCGCAGCGCTCGGAAGCTGACGCCAAGACGTCCTACCGGGTCCTGCAGGGCAAGTACCCGGGTATCCTTGGGTCGCGGTCGCCTGTGATCAAGCGGGCCGACCTTGGCAGCAAGGGCGTGTTCTATCGGGCGCTTGTTGGCCCGTTTGCCGCGGCCGACGAGGCGACGCAGTTCTGCGTCAATCTCCAGTCCGCCGGCGGAAAGTGCATCGTCCAGCGCCATTAGGCCCTTACGGGAGTGTGCCGAAGCGCTCCCGGAGCATCGTGCTCCAACCCTTTGAGAATGATTGCGATTGTGGATGACATCCACAATCGACCTGGTATTGCCGCTGTTTCCTTGACCCCCGGGGCAGGCGCAGGCTAATCGCGCCTGAGGCTGTCCCGTCTTGGGGCGGGCATCCTGTGCTTCCGCTGTGCATCAACCGGGGAAGCCAATCGTCATTCTCGATAGGCGTATCATGGCCATACGGGCTTTTATCGTCGGGGTGTCCGGCTTCGTCCTCACCGACGAGGAACGCGCCTTTTTGCGCGAGCAGCAGCCCTGGGGCTTCATTCTGTTCAAACGGAACGTTGATACGCCTGCACAGGTTGCTGGTCTTGTGAGGGAATTGCGTGCAGCGGTGGGACGCGATGATGCTCCGGTCCTGATCGATCAGGAGGGCGGCCGGGTGCAGCGTCTTGCCCCGCCGCATTGGCCATCCTACCCGCCCGGGGCTGTCTTCAGCGCGCTTTACGACCAAGACCCCGCTGTCGGTCTGGAGGCGGCCCGGCTGAGTTCCCGCTTGATTGCCGCCGATCTGACGGATTTGGGGATTACGGTCGATTGCTTGCCACTGGCTGATGTTCCGGTCGCGGATGCCGATGCCGTAATCGGGAACCGTGCCTACGGAACCGAACCGGGCAAGGTCGCGGCGATCGCGCGGGCCGTCACCGACGGGCTGGAGCAGGGCGGCGTGTTGCCGATCCTCAAGCACATTCCCGGACATGGCCGGGCGACCGCAGATAGCCACATGGCGTTGCCCAGGGTCGATACGCCGGCAGCGGAACTCGCGCGGACCGACTTCGCGGCCTTCAAACCACTCGCGGATCTGCCGATGGCGATGACTGCGCATGTTGTGTTTAGCGCGCTGGATGCCGCCCAACCAGCGACGACATCTGCGACAATGATTGAACAAGTGATTCGCGGCGCGATCGGGTTCCAAGGTTTGCTGATGAGTGATGACGTGTCGATGAATGCGCTGGAAGGCACGATCGCGGAGCGGACGCGGGCGATCGTGACGGCTGGCTGCGACATGGTCCTGCACTGCAACGGCAAGATGGACGAGATGCGGCAGGCTGCAGCCGAGACACCGGTCCTGTCGGGCGCGGCACTGGCGCGGGCGGATCGCGCGCTGGCTTCGCGCAAGGCGCCGCAGCCGTTCGATCGAATCGCGGCGCGGAAGGCACTGGACGAATTGATCGGCCGGGCGGGAGTTGTGAGCGTATGAGCGCAGAAATTCTGTCCTTTGAAACCGGCCTGCCGGCGGAAGCGGACCGCACCGACGACGAACCGGCATTGGTTGTTGACGTCGAAGGGTATGAAGGCCCGCTTGATCTCTTGCTGGCGATGGCGCGGCACCAGAAGGTCGATCTTGCCAAGATCTCGATCCTTGCCCTGGCCAATCAGTATCTTGAGTTCATCGAGGCTGCGCGAAAGCTGCGCCTCGAACTTGCCGCCGACTATCTGGTGATGGCGGCGTGGCTGGCGTTCTTGAAGTCGCGCCTGCTGCTGCCCGAACCCGCGGCGCCGGATGGTCCGAGCGCCGAGGATATGGCCAATGCGCTCGCCAACCGGCTGCGTCGGCTCGAACAGATTCGTGAAGCGTCCAACCGCCTGATGACACGCCCGCAGCTTGGCCGTGACGTGTTTCCGCGCGGATTGCCGGAGAGCATTGCCCAGATCAAGCATCCAAAATGGAATGCGACACTGTACGATCTGTTGACCGCGTACGCTGTGCAGCGCCAGCAGCGCGTGCTGGCGAGTGTGCATCTTGCGAAGCGCACGGTGTGGTCGCTGGCGGAAGCGCGTGCGTCGCTCGAGCGCCTTGTTGGTATGGCCGAAGCCGAGGACTGGGGCCGGCTCGACGACTATCTGATGAATTACGTGATTGACCCGTCGCAGAAGGCCACGGTGTTTGCATCGAGCTTTGCCGCTGCGCTGGAATTGGTGCGCGAGGGCGTCGTCGATCTGCACCAGAAAGAGGCGTTTGCGCCGATCTATTTTCGCAAACACATGGGGAATCCGGTGGAGCAGGCGGTGTCTGCCCCCGAGACGTCGGCCGAATAGAAGGGCCGGGACGTAGGTGGAAGAAGGAGACGAAGCCATGCCGAGCCTTGCGCGATCAAGCCTGGCCGAAGATGCCGTCGAAGTGGTCGAAACCGGTGACGAGGCACCGGAGACCGCGGCGCGGCCGGAGGAGTTGCGTCTTCTTGAAGCGATGTTGTTTGCTGCGTCCGAGCCGCTCGATCCGGCGACCCTCGCCAAGCGCCTCCCAGAGGGGGTGGACGTCAAGGCCGCGCTGGAACAATTGCAGGCCGATTACGCGATGCGCGGTGTGAACCTCGTTCGGGTCGCCAACAAGTGGACGTTCCGCACTGCGACCGATCTGTCGTGGCTGATGACCCGTGAAAGCACCGAGACCCGGCGCCTGTCGCGTGCGGCCATCGAGGTGCTGGCGATCATCGCCTATCACCAGCCGGTGACGCGCGCCGAGATCGAAGAGATCCGCGGCGTGATTACTTCGAAGGGAACACTCGACGTGTTGCTGGAGACCGGCTGGATCCGTCCGCGCGGCCGCCGCAAGACGCCGGGCCGTCCGCTTACTTTCGGGACGACGGAAGCGTTCCTTTCGCAATTCAGCCTTGAGGCGCTGGGTGATCTGCCGGGTCTTGAGGAACTCAAGGGAACGGGCCTGCTGGATTCACGGCTGCCTTCCGGCTTCAGTGTTCCGGCGCCGTCGGATGATCCAACGCTGCGAGAGGACGAGGATCCGCTCGAACCGGGCGATCTCGAACTTACGCTGGCCCCTGCGGTCGAGCCCGAAACCGGCTCCGAAAGCTGAATATTCGGGGCGTTGGCGGATCCGGCAACGCAGCATGGACGATCATTAACGTTCGTCGAAATGATTGCTTCGCGCCGTCGCAGGCGCGGCTTAAGTGCTTGTTTTTGGCACCCCGCGAGCCTAGTTTCCGTCCAGAAACGACCGGCCGGGCCGGTTCAATAGTTTGGAGGACGGCAGTATGGGTTCGATGAGCATTTGGCACTGGATCGTCGTGATCGCGGTCGTCCTGCTCCTGTTCGGGCGCGGCAAGATTTCTGACCTGATGGGCGACGTCGCGCAGGGCATCAAGGCCTTCAAGAAGGGCATGGCCGACGACGACAAGGCGGCTGAAAAGCAGGAGCCGGTGAAGACGATCGACAACGCCGCTCCGTCGGCGCAGCGTTCCGACGTGGGCAGCAAGGTCTGATCGCACCAATCGCGATCTGCCATCACTGATGGATGCGGGGTGAGCCCCCGTGGGCGGAATCTTCCATGTTCGACATCGGGTGGAGTGAACTGGTCGTCATCGCGGTCGTCGCGTTGATTGCCATCGGCCCGAAAGAATTGCCCGGCGTGCTGCGCATGGTCGGGCAGTGGATCGGCAAGGCCCGCCGGATGGCCAGCGACTTTCAAGGCCAGTTCAACGAGGCGATGCGCGAAGCCGAGATGGCCGACATCAAGAAGCAGTTTGATGAGGTCACCGCCGCCGCCAAAGACATGTCGCCGACCAACCTGCTGACTTCCGCAGCCGAGGATCTCGAAAAGTCTGTGAAAATCGACGAGACGCCACAGCCGACGTCACCGGAGCCGCCGACGCCAGACACCTTCATCGAGGCACAGAAGCATATCGCAGCCGACGTTGAAAACACTGCGGCGGAGACGCCAGCGGCAACGACGGCCATTCCGGACGCCAAAGCGTCATGACCATCGAAGATATCGAAGCCACCAAGGCACCGTTGATGGATCACCTGATCGAGCTGCGCTCGCGGCTGATCAAGGCGCTGCTCGCATTCGGTATCGCGTTCATCTTCTGCTTCATCTTCGCCAAGCAGATCTACAACGTGCTGGTCTGGCCTTTCGTGTGGGTCGCGGGGCCGGAGAACTCGAAGTTCATCTACACCGCTCTGCTGGAATACTTCCTGACCCAGCTCAAGCTTGCGATGTTCGGTGCCGGCTTCATCTCGTTCCCGATCGTCGCCTCGCAAATCTACAAGTTCGTCGCGCCCGGCCTCTACAAGCATGAACGCGGCGCGTTCCTACCGTATCTCATCGCCACGCCCTTCTTCTTCGTGCTCGGTACGCTGCTGGTTTATTTTGTCGTGCTGCCGATGCTGATCCGTTTCTCGCTCGGCATGCAGCAGGTCGGCGGCGAGGAAACGGCACAGATCGCGCTGTTGCCGAAAGTCGGTGAATATCTGTCGCTGATGATGTCGCTGATCTTCGCGTTCGGCGTGGCTTTCCAGTTGCCGGTGATTCTGACCCTGCTCGGGCGGGTTGGTGTCCTGACCGCGAAGCAGCTTCGCGAGAAGCGGCGCTACTTCATCGTCGGTGCATTTGTCATCGCCGCCGTGCTGACCCCGCCTGACGTGATTAGCCAAGCCTCGCTCGCCATTCCGCTGCTGCTGCTCTACGAGGGCGCGATCATCGCCGTGGGCATGGTTGAGAAAAAGCGGAATGCTGCCCAGGCCGCCGCCGACAGCACACCGGATGCCACCGGCGAGACGCCTCCGGCCGAGTGATCGGAAGCGGCAGTTTCGCCTATCATCCGTGGGATTTTGTCGATTCGGCATGCCCGGACTTGCATTCTTTGTTGCCCAAACTGCATAGATTGGCTTGCGGTGGCATCCGCGCCTTGTTCTAACCTTTCCCACATGATGTGAGTGGCCAGTGGCTCGCCGATGTCTGGCCATGACGCAGGAAATTGAAGATGCACGATATTCGCTCGATCCGGGACGATCCGCAGGCCTTTGATAACGCCCTGAAGCGGCGTGGGCTGGACCCGATGTCGGCATCGTTGCTGGCGATCGACGAGAGGCGCCGTGCTGCGATCGCGGCAGCCGAACAGGCGCTGGCGCGCCGCAACGCGGCATCGAAGGAAATCGGCGAAGCGAAGAAGAACAAGGACAACGCCCGCGCTGATGCGTTGATGGCGGAAGTTGGCGAACTCAAAACCAAATTGCCTGAACTCGAGGCGGCTACAAAGCAGCTTGAAGAAGAACTCAAGGTTGCACTTGCCGGCATTCCGAACCTGCCGCTCGCCGAGGTGCCGGACGGCGCCGACGAGCACGGCAATGTTCAGCACCATCAGTTCGGTGCGCCGCGCAGCTTCACCTTTAAGCCGAAGGAGCATGTCGAGCTTGGCGAAGGCCTCGGCTTGATGGATTTTGAGGCCGCCGCCAAGTTGTCGGGCGCGCGCTTCGTGGTTCTGAAGAAGGGCATTGCGCGGCTGGAGCGTGCCATCGGGCAGTTTATGCTCGACCTGCATACCAACGAGCATGGCTACACCGAAGTTAATCCGCCGCTGCTGGTGCGTGACGACGCGATGTTCGGCACGGCGCAGTTGCCGAAGTTCCGAGACGACCAGTTCGGTGCAGCACCTCCGCTGAGCAAGGCTGAGGTCTATGAACAGATCAGGGTGAAGGCTGTCGATCTCGCCGTGCGAGAGCTGAACAAGCCGGCCGCAGAGTTACAGCTCGATGATCTTCTCGTCTTCGAGATGCGGGTGATCGACGATCTGCCGCCCGATATAAATTATTGGCTCATCCCCACCGCCGAAGTGCCGCTGACCAACCTCGTTCGCGAATCCATTCTCGACGAAAAAGAGCTGCCGATGCGCCTGACCGCGCTGACGCCGTGCTTTCGTGCGGAAGCTGGCGCAGCCGGGCGCGACACCCGTGGCATGATCCGCCAGCACCAGTTCACCAAGGTCGAACTGGTCTCGATCACCACGCCGGAAGAGTCGAGGAACGAGCACGAGCGCATGCTCACCTGCGCCGAGGAAGTGCTGCGCCAGCTCGATCTGCATTATCGTGTGATGACGCTGTGCACTGGCGACATGGGCTTCGCATCACAAAAGACGTACGACATCGAAGTCTGGATGCCGGGGCAGGGCGAAGGCGGCATGTACCGCGAGATTTCGTCATGTTCGGTTTGTGGCGATTTCCAGGCGCGGCGCATGGATGCGCGTTCGCGCGGACCGGACGGCAAGCCGCGCTTCGTCCACACGCTCAACGGCTCGGGCACGGCGGTGGGCCGCGCGCTGATCGCCGTGATGGAAACCTATCAGCAGGAGGACGGCTCGATCGCCGTGCCGGACGTGCTGCAGCCCTATATGGGCGGTCTCAAAACAATCTCGAAGGACAACTGATACGATGCGCATTCTCTGCACCAACGACGACGGCATTCACGCGCCGGGGCTCAAGGTCATCGAGGAGATCGCGCGTCAGATTTCCGACGACGTGTGGGTGGTCGCGCCTGAACTCGATCAGTCCGGTGTTTCGCATTCGTTGTCGCTGAACGATCCGCTGCGGTTGCGCGAGGTCAGCGAGCGTCACTATGCGGTGCGCGGCACGCCGACCGACTGTGTCATCATGGGCTCGCGTCACATCATGGGCGATCAAAAGCCCGACCTCGTGCTGTCCGGTGTCAATCGCGGACGCAACGTCGCGGAAGACGTGGTGTATTCCGGCACTATCGCCGGTGCGCTGGAAGGAACGATCCTTGGCCTGCCGTCGTTCGCGTTGTCGCAAGAATTTTCCATCGAGACACGCAGTAAGCCATTGTGGGACACCGCGCTGAAGTACGGCGCCGATGTCATCCGCAACGTGATGAAACTTGGTGTGCCGCGCGACACCGTCATCAACGTCAATTTCCCGGCCTGCATGCCCGATGAGGTCAAGGGAGTCGTTGTCACGCGACAGGGCAAGCGCAACCAGGGTTTCCTCCGCGTCGACGGTCGTCATGACGGACGTGGTAATCCCTACTACTGGATCGGGTTCGAGCGCCTCGCGGTGATCGATGTGCCGGCGGAAGGGACCGATCTTGCCGCGCTCGCCGGCAACTTCGTCTCGGTGACGCCACTGCGTCTCGATCGTACGGACGTGGCGTTCTCAGAGAAGCTGACGACGGTTTTTAAGTAGCACGTCGTGCGCGGGCTACGCTGCGACACCCCTGAGCGTATCCTCGATCATGCGGGCCAGCGTTTCCATCTGGAAGGGCTTTTGTAGCGTAGGGCGGTCACGGAATTTTTCCGGCAACCCCTGCACGCCATAGCCAGTGGCGAACACGAACGGACGATTGCGCATCTGCACGGCTTCGGCGACCGGTGAGATCACCTTGCCGTTGACGTTGACGTCGAGGATAGCGATGTCGAATTCAGTGCATTGCACGAGCCGCACGGCTTCGTCGATATCGCCAGCTTCTGCCGCGATAATGTAGCCAAGGTCTTCCAGCATGTCGGAGACCATCATCCGGATCATGACTTCGTCTTCGACAAGGAAAACCGAACGGTGCTGCCCGTTAGGCATTTTTCGACCCGGCATTCGACCCCCGCTTGCACGCCCGGGATTGTCGGCGCGCCCCGCTGACCAAACATAATTAGCACAGCAGCGACTTGCATCATATCTTTGGGTTCCGCGGCGAGGAACTATTTTGACCCGGCCGGCTGAAGCCTGCAAATTGAGCAATTGCAAGTGACCAACAGGTGCAGGACGCAATGCCGAACAACGAGCGATTACCTCACGAAAAAATGCGGTTTCAGCTCATTTTGCGGCGACGCGGTATCAGCGATCAGGCCGTTTTGCGCGCTATGGAGGACGTGCCCCGCGAGATATTCGTCGAAGCCGCCGACCGCGTTTACGCCTATCGCGACACGGCACTAGGCATTCCCTGCGGTCAGACCATCAGCCAGCCCTTCGTGGTTGCCTATATGAGCGAGCAGCTGCGGCTCGACCCTCAGCATCGGGTACTCGAGGTCGGGACCGGCTCGGGTTATCAGGCGGCCATCCTGTCGCGACTTTGCCGGGAAGTCGTCAGCATTGAACGCTACCGGACGTTGGCGGAGACTGCGCGCAAGCGGCTTGCAGCGACAGGTTGCGACAATGTGGAGGTGGTTGTGGGTGATGGATTCGATGTGCCCGCAAATCTGGGCACGTTCGACCGCATCATCGTAACGGCGGCGATGGAGAAAATTCCCGAGGCATTGCAGGAGCGTCTGGAGCCGGGCGGGGTCATGATCGTGCCGGTTGGCCCGCAGGAGGGCAGTCAGGTACTGGTCCGGGTTCGGCGGGCCGATGATGGCTACGAAAGCGAGGATCTTCTCGACGTTCGTTTTGTTCCGGCGCTGCCCGGCGTCGCGCGGGAACTCTGAAAAAGCTTGTCCTTTGCCGCCAAGGGCATACCCGGCGGGTTAAAGGGTTATTTACTGGGAACGTGTTTATTCAAATTCGTGCCAGTTGCGTACGAGTGAGTAACCATGTCCCGTCTTGTCGAGTTGCTTGGTTCGCGCCGAGCTCCGCAAATTGCGGTGTTGGCGTTGGTCGCCGTCGGTTTCGGAGGTTGTAGCGCCGATACATCGACGCGGTTCAGCGACAGCTCGTTTTCCAATCCCTTTGCTTCGCGCAACGGCTACCCCGAGACGACGGGCTCGGTGCAGCAGCAGGGGCATTATCAATCTCGCGAGCTTCCACAGTACGCGCGCCCGGCCTCGCAGCCGATCGTGTCCGCGCCTCTGTCAGCTCCCGCGTCACAGCCGATGTCCGGCGGCGGACGCGGTATGGCGTCCTACTCACCGCCTTCGTCGCCGATCGAGACGACCGGCACTGTCGCGCCGCGCTCGGTCGCTGCTGCGCCGTCCGGCTGGTCGCGTGAGGGTGGAACCCGGATCATCGTCGGCACCAGCGACACGCTCGACATCATCGCGAAACGTTACAACGTGCCCACCTCGGCGATCCTGCAGGCCAATGGCTATCATGGCCCACGCATGCTGCAGCCGGGTCAGCAACTGATCATTCCGCGCCGTACCGCGCAGGTACAGCCGCCGGCCTTGTCTGCAGCGCCGGCAACCAGAACGGCTGCCGCAATGCCGTCGAGCATGCATGTCGTGCGCTCGGGCGATACGCTGAACAATCTTGCCCGGCGTCACAACATCCCGGTCGCTCAGTTGGCCCGCGCCAATAATCTGCCGGTGACGGCACGCCTCGGCATTGGCGACAAGATTAACATTCCCGGCGGCGCCAAGATTGCTGCCGTTGCTCCGGCTCCAGTGGCTCCGGCGCAACCCCACGTCGCAGCAGTGCCTGCGGCGCAGCAGCCGGCTCCAGCGAAGCCCGTCGTGACCGCATCCGCCGAACCGGTCCAGAAGGTGCGGATGGCGACCGAAACCAAGGAAATCGAACAGGCACACTCGCCCGCCAAGGCGGTAGTCGAGGCCACCAATGCGTTGCCGACATTCCGCTGGCCGGTGCGCGGCCGCGTGATCACGGCCTATGGCGCGAAGACAAATGGCAAACAGAACGACGGCATCAACGTCGCGGTTCCGGAAGGCACGCCGGTCAAGGCGGCTGAAGATGGTGTCGTGGCGTATGCCGGCAACGAGCTCAAGGGTTATGGCAATCTGATCCTGGTGCGGCACTCCAACGGCTACGTCACCGCGTATGCCCACGCGAGTGAGCTGATGGTGAAGCGCGGCGATACAATCAAGCGCGGCCAGGTCATTGCCAAATCGGGTCAGTCGGGAGAGGTGGGGTCGCCGCAGCTTCACTTCGAGATCCGTAAAGGATCTTCCCCCGTCGACCCGCTTCAGTTCCTCAACGGAGCCTGAGGCCCGAACAAGAGAAAAGCCGCCGCGTTCATCACGCGGCGGCTTTTCTCATTTTATTTGGCTGCAAGCTTGACGCCCAATCGCCCGGCCACTTCCTGCGTGAATTGCCAGGCAACGCGGCCCGAGCGTGATCCGCGGGTGGTCGACCATTCAAGCGCCTGACGCTCGAGTTCGGCATCGTCCAGTTTGACGCCGAAATGGCGGGCATAGCCTCTTACCATGTCGAGATACTCGTCCTGGCTGCATTTGTGGAAACCGAGCCAGAGGCCGAAGCGATCGGAGAGCGAGACTTTCTCTTCAACCGCTTCGCCGGGATTGATCGAGGTCGAGCGTTCGTTCTCGATCATGTCGCGCGCGAGCAGGTGGCGGCGGTTCGAGGTTGCATAGAGGATGACGTTTTCGGGGCGTCCCTCGATGCCGCCCTCGAGCACAGCCTTCAGCGATTTGTACGATGCGTCGTTACCGTCAAACGACAGGTCGTCACAGAACACAATGATGTGGAATTCAGACTGCCGCAACAACGCCATCAGCATCGGCAGGGTCTCGATGTCCTCGCGGTGGATTTCGATGAGCTTCAGCCGCCCATTGACCATGGCGTTCACGGTCGCGTGTGCGGCCTTGACCAGCGACGATTTTCCCATCCCGCGCGCGCCCCACAGCAGCGCATTGTTGGCGGGGAGGCCCTTGGCGAATCGTTCGGTGTTCTCGATCAGGATGTCGCGCATCCGATCGACACCCTTGAGCAGGTCCAGTTCGACCCGGCTGACGCGAGGCACGGGCACCAGATGGCCATTCGGCTGCCAGACGAAGGCCTCCGCCTCCTTGAGGGAATCAGGATTGGACGGTTTTTCGGCACTGGTCGGTAGGCCAGCGGCGATGGCTTCGAGCGCGCGTGCAATCCGCTCCTCGATACCGGTTACCGGTGGTCCCGGGCGTTTTGTCGCGGGTTTGGCCGCCTTGCGTGGAGCGGCCTTGGCAGCCGCGCGAGTGCCTGTTTTTCGGGTATTTTTTGACATGATGGGGGATTCGTTCCGCTTGTAATGGCGGCACCCTAAGCGAGGGGTACGGCGTCCGGCAACCCGTGAAACGGAAGGCCTGTGCAGCGTTGCAATTGGGGCGCTGGCCGCTATAGTCCGCGCAAATTTGGCCCCGAATGGCCGTCTATTAGCTACTTTTGGCCGACACAGCCGTCACGAGGATCTCAGGAATGTTCATTTCTCCCGCCTACGCCCAGGCCGCTGCCGGCGGCGACACCAACAGCATGCTGATGTCGCTGCTGCCCTTCGCGCTGATCTTCGTCATCATGTACTTCCTGATCCTGAAGCCGCAGCAGCGGAAGGTGAAGGAGCACAACGAGATGGTCAAAAACATCCGTCGTGGCGACACCATCGTCACTAATGGTGGCCTCGTCGGAAAGGTGACCAAGGTCGTCGATGACGATCAGGTCGAAATGGAGATTTCGGACGGCGTCCGGATTCGGCAGTTGCGGCAGATGGTTTCGGCCGTGCGCACCAAGGGTGAGCCTGCGAAGGACGACGCCGCGAGCTGACGCTTCTGGCGCCGCCTGCAATTCAATTCATCTGACGGATCATCTCGATGCTGTATTTCACGCGGTGGAAGGCACTGGCGGTCATTCTCACTGCGCTGGTCGTCTGCCTCTTTGCCGTTCCGAATTTCTTTTCGGAAGCGACTGTCAAGACCTGGCCGAAATGGGCTCAACGCCATCTCGTGCTGGGTCTCGACCTGCAGGGTGGTTCGCACATCCTGCTCGAGGTCGATGCGAATTCGGTCCGGAAGGACAAGCTCGACCAGGTCCGCGATGATGTGCGCCGGACGCTACGCGATGCACGTATCGGCTACACCGGCCTCGGCGTGAAGGGCGACAATGTCGAGGTTCGCGTCAAGGAGCAGGACCTTTCGACCGCGCTGTCGAAACTGCGTGAGCTGTCGCAGCCGCTGGGCGGCGTTCTCGGCTCGACGGGCCAGCGCAGCGTGGATGTGTCGGATGCTGGCGGCGGGTTGATCCGGTTGAGCGTCCCGCAAGCGGCGATCACCGAGCGGCTTCGGCAAGCGGTTGAGCAATCGATTCAGATCATTGAAAAGCGCGTCAACGAACTCGGCACCGTCGAGCCGCTGATCCAGCGTCAGGGCCTTGATCGCGTGCTGGTTCAGGTGCCCGGCCTGCAGGATCCGACCCGACTGAAGGAAATCCTCGGCAAGACCGCGAAGATGGATTTTCGCATGGTCGACACCAGCGTGTCGCCCGAGCAGGCATTACAGGGCAGGGTGCCGCCTGACTCCGAATTGCTGCGTGGCGTCGAGCCGCCCCACGTTCCTTATGTCGTGAAGAAGCAGGTTCTGGTGTCGGGTGCCGATCTGACCGACGCACAGCCCGGCTTCGATCAGCGCACCGGCCAGCCGATCGTCTCGTTCCGTTTCAACAGTTCGGGCGCGCGCAAGTTCGCGATCGCCACCACTGAGAACGTCAAGCAGCCGTTCGCGATCATCCTCGATAACGAAGTGATCTCGGCGCCGGTCATTCAGGAGCCGATCACCGGCGGCTCGGGACAGATTTCGGGTAACTTCACTGTCCAGCAGGCCAACGATCTGGCGATCCTGCTTCGGGCCGGCGCATTGCCCGCGCCATTGACCATCATCGAGGAGCGCACCGTCGGCCCCGGCCTTGGTCAGGACTCGATCGCGGCGGGCGAGCTTGCGTCCTATGTTGGCTCGGTTCTGGTCATCGTGTTCATGACGCTGACCTATCGCCTGTTCGGATTGTTCGCCAACATCGCGGTCGCGATCAACGTCGCGATGATCTTCGGCATTCTGTCTCTGCTCAATGCGACGCTCACGTTGCCGGGCATCGCGGGAATCGTGTTGACGGTCGGCATCGCGGTGGACTCCAACGTGCTGATCTATGAGCGCATACGTGAAGAACTACGTGGCGGAAGAAACGCAATCTCGGCGATCGACGCCGGGTTCAGCCGCGCGCTCGCGACCATCCTGGACTCCAACATCACCACATTCATTGCGGCGGCGGTGCTGTTCTACATCGGCACGGGTCCGGTTCGCGGCTTCGCGGTGACGCTCGGCATCGGCATCCTGACGACGGTATTCACTGCGTTCACCGTCACCCGCCTGATTGTGGCGACCTGGGTGCGCTGGAAGCGGCCGCAGACCGTGCCGATTTAAAGGATCGTTCGACGTGACAACCACCATCATTATCGCGCTCGCGGTCTTTATCGTCGTTTTGACGATACTCAGCGTGTACGGCGTTATTCCCGCGCTCCGCATCGTGCCGGACAACACGAACTTCCATTTCATGGATTTTCGCCGGTTCTCCTTTCCGATTTCGGCGGTGCTGTCGATCCTGGCGATTACGCTCTATTTTACCCACGGCCTGAACTTCGGCATCGACTTCAAGGGCGGTACGCTGCTCGAGATTCAGTCGAAGTCGGGGCCGGCTGATATCTCGGCGTTGCGCACCAAGCTTGGTGGGCTTGGCCTCGGTGACGTGCAGCTTCAGCAGTTTGGCGGACCGACCGAAGTTCTGATCCGTATTGCTGAGCAGCCGGGCGGCGATGCCGCGCAGCAGGCCGCAGTCCAGAAGGTGCGCGGTACGCTTGGCGATAGCGTCGAGTATCGTCGCGTCGAAGTTGTGGGACCGCGTGTCTCTGGTGAACTGCTGGCCTTCGGCACGATCGGCCTGATGCTCGCGATCGTCGGCATTCTGATCTATCTTTGGTTCCGGTTCGAGTGGCAATTCGCGCTGGGTGCCATGGTCGCCAACGTCCACGATCTGGTGCTCACGATTGGCTTCATGTCGGTTACTCAGATCGACTTCGATCTGACATCCATCGCCGCTCTCCTCACGATCCTGGGCTACTCGCTCAATGATACCGTGGTCATTTACGACCGCATTCGCGAACTCTTGCGGCGTTACAAGAAGATGCCGATGGAGGATTTGCTCAACGCGTCGATTAACTCGACATTGTCTCGTTCGATCATCACCCACGTGACGGTGACATTGGCGTTGTTTGCATTGTTGCTGTTCGGTGGCAAGGCAATCCATTCCTTTGCGGCGACCATGATGTTCGGCGTTGTGCTGGTCGGTACCTACACCTCGATCTTCATCGCGGCGCCGATGCTGATCTATCTTGGCGTTGGCAAGAACCGGGGCGGCGAGGACAAGCCGCCGAAGCCGTGAGCGGCGCGCGCTCACCCGATGCTCCGCACCTTCCGCGTTCCGCGCCGATCGAGGCCTACGGGCAGGGCGGGTTTCGCTTTGCGGATATGTCCCATCGCGGCTCGCTGCTGTGCCTGCCCAACGCGATCTGGCCATGGTCGGTTGCGCGGGCGCAAGACATAACCAGATCGTCTCTGGCGCTTGTATTCGAGCATGCTACCGAGATTGACACACTGGTGATTGGAACCGGCAATGAAGTTTGGTTGCCGCCAGAGGATTTGCGTCAGGCGTTTCGGAGGGTGGGTGTCGTGCTCGATCCGATGCAGACCGGGCCGGCTATTCGGACCTATAATGTGATGATCGGTGAGCGTCGTCGTGTCGCCGCGGCCTTGATCGCAGTATCCTGATGCCTTCATCGCAAAACTCAGCGTCCGGCGGTGACGCCGCGGAATTCTGCGCCAATCTTGTGCGCAACGAGGATTTCGAGCGCTACGCGGCGACACTGTTCGTGCCGGCGGATAAACGGCGTGCGCTGCTCGCGCTTTATGCCTTCAATGTCGAGATCGGCCGGGTGCGCGATCACATCAGCCAGCCGCTGCCGGGCGAGATGCGGTTGCAGTGGTGGCGTGATCTGCTGGCGGGTTCCGAGCATGGCGGAGCCGAAGGCAATCCGGTCGCCAGTGAGTTGCTGCGGGCGTTCAGCGATCAAGGATTGTCATGCCAGTCCCTCGCAGGCCTGATCGACGCCCATGTCTTCGATATCTACGACGATCCGATGCCAACATTGGAGGCGCTCGAGACGTATTGTCACGCGACGTCGTCCGCGCTGCTATCGCTCGGAACACGCATTCTCGCGACTGAATCCGATGAGGCCTGGCACGTCGCCCGTCACGCCGGAGTGGCGCAGGGGATCGTCGACATCATCCGGGCGCTGCCCCTCCATGCGTCGCGCCGCCAGCTTTATTTGCCGTTGTCCTGGCTCCATGAGCATGACGTCAAGGTCGAAGACGTTTTTACAGGCGTGGCCACGCCCGGCCTCCATGCCGTGATTGAACGGCTTCGCGCCGAGGCGGCATCGCAGCTCGATATTGCCATCGATCTTCTCGCCAGTCTGCCCGAGGTGGCACTGGCGGCATTCTTGCCGATTGTGCCGACCCGCCGTGCGATCGATCGCATCAAACCGGAGGCCGATCCTTTCAAGCGAACTGAGGCATCGCGACTAGGGACATTGTGGTCGTTGTGGCGCGCGGCGCGCTCGCACGCATTCAGAAGCTGAAGCGGTCGCGCAGGTTTTTGCGCTGATCCAGAATGTCCTTCATGAACAGCCGGTCGGCATCGTTGCGCATCAGCGGTTCGATCAGGTCGACCTGGTTCATGGCGACCAGCTGCAGGATTTCGTTGCGGATGTTGCCGGCCTCGTCACGCGGCAGCGCGTGAACGATCTGCAGATGTTCCGGCGGCTTCGGGTTGGACCGAAACGCTGAGCGCAACTCGCTTTCATTCAATGGGCCGTTCGCTTCGACGAACGCATAAAGGCCGACGCCGCTGCGGCGATCAGCAAAGGCGACGATCGCAGCGTCACGCACGGCGGAGTTGGTCTTGAGCGCATCGATTAAAACTGGTGCATCGTTGACCAGTCGTCGCCCGCCACCTTCACGATCGGTGAAGTTGAAAATGCCGCGGGTGATCAGCTTATAAACGCGCTTGCCGGTGGCAAGCCAGACGCGGGCAAATCCTGATTTGTTGGCAAGGATCTGCAGTTCCTTCGGCGTCAGGAACTCAGGCGCGTAGCGACGCTTGTGCTTCAGCAGATGGCGCAGGTCTTCATAGGCTGCGATGCGGAAAAGCTTGCTGCGGCTTTTGAAACAGACCGCGAGCTGAAAATCGGTCAGGTAGGCCTTACCATCGCTGCCGCGCAGCCAGTTCTGTTCCTTGGCAAGGTCGTTATGGCAGATGCCGAGACGATGCAGTCGGCGCAGCGCCAGCTTGGCGCTGTCGAAATAGGCGCGGTCGCCGGTCGGTTTAGCGAGGTGAAGTGCGACGCCATCGATAAACCCGCGGACCAGCGATTTTTCGCCAGCCCACAGCAAATCAGGCCCGACGTGAAGATCACGCGCGAGTTTCAGGGCGTGGCGTTCGCGACGGAAGAGATGTCGCGCCAGTGGATAAGACCACCATGGCACCTGATCGAGCCGGCGCAGGACAGCATCGACATCACCGTTTGCCGTGTGAAACCGCCCGCGCTCGACGGTCGAGAACACATCGCGCTTGAGCAGAACGCCTTCGGTCCATGTCGAGGACAAGGTTTTGACGTCCTCCTTCGGGAGACTCATGGACACTTCCTGGCTGTCATATCGTGTGATCGTGAGTTGCCTACGCTGCGGCCGACAGATGACTGGTCTCTGCAATCCAGCGGTCGAGATCGGCGAGCGCGCGGGCGCTCATCGCCTGCTTCTTTGCGACGGTCTTTTCGTTACCGCGCAGCCGGGATCCATCCGGTTTCTTGGTCGGTGGCGAAGCCAGCGGTGGAAACAGCCCGAAATTGATGTTCATGGGCTGAAATGATCGCGGGCCGGCATCCAGGGTCTCGATGTGGCCGCCGGTGATGTGGCCGAGCAGCGCGCCGAACGCCGTGGTGGGCGGCGGCGGTGTGATCGGCTGGCGTCGGCTGTCGGCCGCCGCGAACAGGCCCGCGAGCAGGCCGATGCTCGCGGATTCGACATAGCCCTCGCATCCGGTCATCTGGCCGGCGAAGCGCAATCGTGGTTGCGCGCGCAGACGCAGTTGCGCATCCAGCAGCTTCGGCGAGTTGAGGAAAGTGTTGCGATGCAGACCGCCGAGACGCGCGAACTCCGCTTTCCCGAGGCCAGGAATGGTGCGGAAAATCCGGGTTTGCTCGCCGTGCTTCAGTTTGGTCTGGAAGCCGACGATGTTGTAGAGCGTGCCAAGCTTGTTGTCCTGCCGAAGCTGGACAATGGCGTAGGGCTTGACGGTTGGATTGTGGGCGTCGGTGAGGCCGACCGGTTTCATCGGCCCATGCCGCAAGGTTTCACGGCCGCGCTCCGCCATCACCTCGATCGGCAGGCAACCGTCGAAATACGGTGTCGAAGTTTCCCAGTCCTTGAAATCGGTCTTGTCGCCGGCGATCAGCGCATCGACAAAAGCGTCGTACTGTTCGTGGCTCATGGGGCAGTTGATGTAGTCAGCGCCGTTGCCGCCGGGGCCAACCTTGTCGTAGCGCGACTGAAACCATGACACCGACATATCGATGGAATCGCGGTGCACGATCGGTGCGATGGCGTCGAAGAACGCCAAAGCATCTTCACCACTCAGCGCGCGGATCGCATCGGCAAGAGGAGGGGAGGTCAGCGGACCGGTGGAGATGATGACGTTGGACCAATCCGCGGGCGGCAAACCGGCGATTTCCTCGCGTCGAATCTCGATCAGAGGGTGGGATTTGAGTGCCCCACTGACAGCGGCAGAGAAGCCGTCGCGATCGACCGCCAATGCGCCGCCGGCGGGCACCTGATTGGCGTCGCCAGCGCGCATGACCAGCGAATTCAGCTTGCGCAGCTCTGCATGGAGTAACCCGACCGCATTATTGGCAGCATCGTCCGAGCGGAAGGAATTGGAGCAGACCAGTTCGGCCAGCCCATCGGTCCGATGGGCTTCAGTCATCCGTCCCGGCCGCATCTCATGCAGAATCACGCGAACACCGCGGTTCGCGATCTGCCAGGCGGCTTCAGAACCGGCGAGGCCGGCGCCGATCACATGGACGGCGTCTTGGTCGGTTGAGGATGTGCTGGTCATGGCTCACAGGTAGAGCATTTTCCAGCAAAGTGGAATCCCGCTCAACGTTCCGGATTTGTCTGTGGGCCGTGGGCGGGGCGTTTTGGACCCAGATACGACAACGCCCGCAGCGAGCGGGCGTGATCGGCATGTGATGCAGTTCAAACGGTCTCTTAGCCGTTGTAGGCGCCAGCGGCGACACGCTGGATGTCCGAGCGATCAAGACCGATATCGGCCAGCTCGCGGTCGCTCAGCTGGGACAGTTCGGCGACGTTGCGCTGATACTCGCGGAACGCCTGGATCATGCGGATGAAAGAAAGCAACATGGTTCCGTCTCCTTTGAATTCTCGATTCAGTTCTATCTGGAACCTCATCGTTGGAAGGGAATATAGGCCGAACTTTCGCAACGCAACAGCGTGAATGTTGCGATGCAGCTACGCTTTAAATGCATATCTAAGTAAGAACTGATTAATCTTTCAGGTTCCATTGATATTTTGTATGCCAACCGATGAAATCACAAAAGTGCGACGTTGCGCCGCCATTTGACACAGAATCGTCGTAAGTGTGTAAATCCTCACCGATTTGAGGTTCTTAAATACCACTGCCAGCGCATGCCGTTCTATAGGAGATCTTTGCGCGATATGACCTTAATCCATGTCGTCAGTGCATGATAATGCGTTTTAATGAATACTGGTTCAGATTATTTCGGAATACGATGCTACCGTTCGCCCGCAATCTGAACTGCCAAGGCAACTTGAGGTCGGCATGGACGCCTTCCGACGGTCATGGCATAGCCATCTGATGCTCCGACGCGCAGTCCCCAGGCATTTCCTGATCGTTTTTGCGCTGGCCTATGTACTGGCCGCTCATGGATTGCTGGCGGCTTGGGGAACCGGGACATTCGCCAATGCGGGAAATCTCGGAGTTCCTGCATTATTTTGCATAAGCGGTCAGAGCGGGGTTCCCTCCGAACCGAATAGTCTCCCTGGCCAGCCGCCACATCATGACTGCGCAATGGCTTGTGCGGGGCTGGCAGGGCCGGCTCCGGCGTCAGCAGATAGCGGGTTCCTGGTCGTTCCGCCGACTGGCGCCGGTGTTGTCATGACGGCGCTAGGCGATGAAACGGGGCCGATTCTCTTTTTTAGGTCAGTGCAGGCACGAGGACCGCCGCAGACGGCTTGAGAGATCATTCAAACTACTCTCTGTCCGTTTTCGAGGATTCTCATGACCAATCTGACTTCCAGCCTTTACAGGCCATTCATTGCAGCCGCCCTGGTGCTGGGCACCGCGGGATTGCACTCCACAGCCTTCGCTCATGTCACGCTGGCGACGGAGGAGACCCAGGCAAACGCGCCTTACAAAGTGGTGTTGAAGGTGCCGCATGGCTGCGACGGCCAGGCGACCCAGGCTGTTCGGGTGCAAATTCCCGATGGCGTCATCAACGTCAAACCGATGCCCAAGCCCGGCTGGGACCTGAAGGTGATCCGCGGCGCCTACAAGAAGACCTATCAGAGCCACGGCAAGGCCGTGACCGAAGGAGCGCGTGAGATCGTCTGGTCAGGCGGCTCTCTCCTGGATGATTTCTATGACGAGTTCACCTTTGTGAGCTTTGTGACGTCGGATTTTTCACCGGGCGACACGATCCGTTTTCCGACGGTTCAGCAATGCACCAGTGCAGAGGCTCGATGGGTTGAAGTTCCTGCGTCAGGCCAAAGTGCGCATGATCTCAAGGCGCCTGCGCCTGCTGTCCGCGTGGTGTCGGATACGTCAACCGTCGGGCAGGGTGGCATGGATCACGGGGGCATGAGTCATGGTGGTATGGATCACAGCAAAATGGGTTCGGCCGCTGCCCCTGCAGATGGTGAAAGCTATAGCATTGGCGATCTCAAGGTGACTGCACCGTGGACTCGGGCGACGCCCGGCGGTGCGAAAATCGCCGGCGGGTACCTCACCATCACCAACAACGGCAAGGAGCCGGATCGCCTGGTGAGCGCTACCACAGCGGTCGCCGACCACGCCGAGATCCATGAAATGTCGATGACCAATGGCGTGATGAAAATGCGCCCGTTGCCGGATGGGCTGATCATCAAGCCGGGTGAAACCGTCGCGCTTAAGCCGGGCGGCTATCACATGATGTTCATGGGATTGAAGCAGGCCCTCAAGCAGGGTGAGGCAATGAAGGCTACGTTGGTGTTTGAGAAGGCCGGAAAGCTCGACGTCAATTTCAAGGTGGGTGGTCTCGGTGCATCGCAGGCACCCATGCAGATGCACAAGCACTGAGCCTCTTGAAATAAAACGCGGCGGAAATTTCCGCCGCGTTTTTGTTTGTGGATTCGCCGGTTGTGAACCGGTCAGTCAATTGTCATTCGCGATCGCGTGGCCACCATGAAAACAGGCTGGACGGGAATTCCGCAGCGTAGCGCGGTGCGTGCGGTTGCCGGGGTGGCGGCTGATACGGATGTGCGGCAGGCTCGAGCGCCTTGCGATAGAGATGCCAAGTCGCATGTCCGAGCACCGGGATAACAACAGTCAGCCCGAGGAAGAACGGAATCGTTCCCAGCACCAGTAGAGCTGCAACGATGAAGCCCCATATCGCCATCGTGACCGGATTGTGGGTGACCACGCGCAGCGAAGCCAGCATGGCTTCCGGCGCTGTGGCGTGCCGATCAAGCATATAAGGGAACGACACGGCGCTGATGCACAGTGCCACGAGAGCGAACAGGAAACCGACACCGCAACCGACGATGATGAGTGTCATGCCTCGCGCCGACGAAAAAATCTGCCCGAGAAAATCGGGGATGCCGGCAGCTGGTTCGTATCCGAACGTCGCGACGTATATCGCCTGAGCGCATGCGATCCACACGCCGAACAGCACCATGAGGATCACGCCCAGTGACAACATGGCTCCGAACGAGGGCGACTGAAGCACGCCGAGTGCCTGGGACGCGGTCGGTTCTTCGCCGCGTTCGCGGCGGCGGCTGAGTTCGTAGAGCCCGAGCGCGGCAAAGGGACCAAGCAGCGCAAAGCCGGCGGCCATCGGAAACAGCAGCGGCAGCACCGAGTAGCCCATGGTGAGGCGGGCCAGCACCAGTCCGAGGATCGGATAGATCAACACAAGCATGATCGCGTGTGTCGGGATCGCCTTGAAGTCTTCCCAGCCAAGGCGGAGTGAATCGGTCAGGTCCGAGATATGGAGATCACGTACGGCGGCCGCGTCCATCGCGCGTGGCGTGAGATGGGTGATGTTGGTGGTCGTGGACATGGTTGTTGCCTTCCGTCTGGGGCGGCTGGCGATCTTCTGCCTGCCGCCAAACATTTCCTTGGTGGGCACAAGCACAAGGTGATGCGGCGGCCGTAATCACGACGACGCCGACGCAACCATTGCAATCAGGATAACGCTGTTGGGTAATCTCAAAACTCACGCTTCTGTGAGTTGCAGTGCGGTAGGCTTTTCAATGCGCGTTCGGCGGATGTGTAAAATTAAATGAAAGACGCAATTGCATCATTTCGAGAGACGCGCCGATGAGCGTGTCATTGTGGCGTCATTTCGACCTGAGACGGTTGTATGTGGCATACGGTGGATTTTCTCGGCATTGGCAACTGCGGAACCGCCGTTTACACTTGCACGTGATCCGGCGATCTCATCGTCGGCACACGTTAATGGCGCGCTCAGCGACGTCAGATGTCTTCAGTCAAGCGGGAGTCCAACGATGAGCATTTTCGGCAAGATTATGGGCGCGATTTTCGGCACCAAAGCGGAGGCGGCGGAGCCGGCAGGCGGCGCTGGTTCGGCGGCGGGCGGAGCCACGGCTGGCGGCGCAGCTGTGCCGATGGTTGATGTCGCCCCGATCCTGGACAAGGCGGTGGCGGCGAAGGGCGAAAAGCTTGAATGGCGCACCTCGATCGTCGACCTGATGAAGGCGCTGGATATCGATTCCAGTCTTGCGGCGCGCAAGGAACTGGCGAAAGAACTGAAGTATGACGGCGACACCAGCGACAGCGCCAAGATGAACATCTGGCTGCACAAGCAGGTGATGACCAAGTTGGCCGCGAACGGCGGCAAGCTGCCGGATGATCTGAAGAACTGATCGCTCAACGCACCGACGGTGCCGTGACCAAGGCCCGCCATCAGGCGGGCCTTACTATTTAAGCCGCGATGTCGGAAAACTCCGGATGGTCGCGCAAATAGTCGGCGACAAAGCTGCAGCCGGCGACGACCTTCAGGCCATCCGCGCGAATCTGTTCGAGGGCGCCCTTGACCAATTGGGAGGCAATGCCGCGTCCTCGCAACGCTGGCGGCGTTTCGGTATGGGTGATGACCACGGCACCCGACGCAAGCCGATAGTTCGCGAACGCCATGGTCTGCCCGACGTCGAGTTCATAGCGGCTGAGTGCCGTGTTGTTGCGCACGCCGCTGTCCGACACGGCCGGCGAGGATACGTCGCTCATGCTATCTCCTGTTAGTCATTTCGTCAGGTCGGCATATTCCGGATGCTTTTCGATATAGGCTTTGACGAAGGGGCATCTGGCGACGACGCGCAGCTTGCGCGCGCGAACCTGGTCCAGTGCGCCGCGCACCAGCTTCGACCCAATGCCCTTGCCACCAAGCTCAGGCGGCACTTCGGTATGGGTAAACGTGATGACGTCGCCCGACAGGTCGTAATAGGCGGCAGCGAGATGGCCTTCTGCTTCGAGTTCGAAGCGATGTTTTGCGGAGTTGTCGCGAACGTCGGCGGTCATGGATGATGTCCCGGAAATTGGTTGAGTGTAGCAGGCGGCTATTCAGCCGCCTCGCCGCTGGCCTGCTTCTTGTGCGAAGAGCTTTTCTTGAGCACCGGCGCGAGGTATTTGCCAGTGTGGCTGCGCGGCGCGCGGACAATATCCTCCGGCGGGCCCCACGCGACGATTTCACCGCCGCCGTCGCCTCCTTCGGGTCCGAGATCGATCACCCAGTCCGCAGTCTTAATGACCTCGAGATTGTGCTCGATCACCACGACGCTGTTTCCCTGCGCGACCAGTTCGTGGAGCACTTCCAGTAGTTTGGAAACGTCATGGAAGTGCAGGCCGGTGGTTGGCTCGTCGAGGATATAAAGCGTGCGGCCCGTGGCGCGCTTGCTCAGCTCCTTGGCGAGCTTGACGCGCTGTGCTTCGCCGCCGGACAGTGTCGTCGCCTGCTGGCCGACATGGATGTAGCCGAGACCGACGCGCTGCAGCGTCTTGAACGTCTCGCGCACACGTGGGACCGCCTTGAAGAACTCGGCGGCTTCATCGACGGTCATATCGAGCACATCGGCGATCGACTTGCCTTTGAACAACACTTCCAGGGTTTCGCGATTGTAGCGCTTGCCCTTGCAGGTATCGCAGGTGACGTAGACGTCCGGCAGGAAGTGCATCTCGATCTTGATGACGCCGTCGCCCTGGCACGCCTCGCAGCGGCCTCCCTTGACGTTGAACGAGAAGCGGCCTGGCTCGTAACCACGTGCCTTGGCCTCGGGCAAGCCGGCGAACCATTCGCGGATCGGCGTGAACGCGCCGGTATATGTCGCCGGATTCGAGCGCGGCGTGCGGCCGATCGGCGACTGATCAATGTCGATGATCTTGTCGATATGCTCGAGGCCTTCGATGCGGTCGTGCGGAGCAGGGGCGTCGCTGGCGTTGTTGAGCTTGCGGGCGATCGACTTGTAGAGCGTGTCGATCAGCAGCGTCGACTTGCCGCCGCCGGATACGCCCGTGACGCAGGTGAATAGACCCAGAGGAATCTCCGCGGAGACATTCTTCAGATTATTGCCGCGTGCATTCACCACTTTGAGAGTGCGGCGATGGTTTGGAGGACGACGTTCAGGGATCGCCACGAACCGCTCGCCATTGAGATACTGGCCGGTGAGCGATTTAGGGTTCGCCTTGATCTGCTCCGGCGTGCCCTTGGCGACGATGTGGCCACCATTGATGCCGGCGCCTGGGCCCACGTCAACGACGAAGTCGGCGGTCTCGATCGCATCCTCGTCGTGTTCGACCACGATAACGGTGTTACCGAGATCGCGCAGCCGCCGCAGGGTATCGAGCAGGCGCGCATTGTCCCGCTGATGCAAACCGATCGACGGTTCGTCGAGGACGTAGAGAACGCCGGTCAGTCCCGAGCCGATCTGCGAGGCGAGACGGATGCGCTGACTTTCGCCGCCGGACAGGGTGCCAGAGGCGCGGGACAGCGTCAGATAGTTCAGGCCGACATCGAGCAGGAACGACAGTCGCTCGCGAATCTCCTTGAGGATACGAACCGCGATTTCGTTCTGTTGCTTGTTGAGTTGCTTGGGGATGGTCTCAAACCAGTCACCAGCCGCGCGAACCGACAGTTCGGCGATTTCGCCGATATGCTTGCCGCCGATCTTGACGCACAGTGCTTCGGGTTTCAGGCGATAGCCGTGACATGCCTCGCACGGCACGTCGCTGAAATACTTGCCAAGCTCTTCACGCGCCCATTCGCTCTCGGTCTCGCGATAGCGACGCTCGATGTTGGTGACCACGCCCTCGAATGGCTTCTTGGTGTCGTAAGAGCGAACACCATCCTCGTATGAGAACTTGATCTCGTCGTCACCGGAGCCGAACAGAATCGCATTCTGCGTCTTCTTCGGCAGATCTTTCCATTTGGTGTCGAGAGTGAATTTGTAGAACTTCCCTAGCGCCTGAAGGGTCTGAAGATAATACGGCGACGACGATTTCGCCCAAGGCGCGATCGCCCCCTTGCGCAGGGTCTGGTCCTTGTCGGGTATCACGAGATCGGCGTCGATATGCTGCTCGACACCGAGGCCACCGCACTTCGGGCACGCACCATAGGGATTGTTGAAGGAGAACAGTCGCGGCTCGATCTCGGGAATCGTGAAGCCCGAGACTGGACATGCGAATTTCTCCGAGAACAGGATGCGCTCGGGCCCGCTCTTGTCGTGGATTTTCGCAGTCTTTTTCTCGGGCGCCGGTGCCGCGGCAGGCGCGTCGGCGTACTCGATGATGGCAAGGCCCTCGGCGAGTTTCAGCGCGGTCTCGAACGATTCCGCAAGACGCTGGGCAAGATCGGGCCGGACCACGATGCGGTCTACGACCACATCGATGTCATGGGGAAACTTCTTGTCGAGTGCCGGCGCATCGGCGAGCTCATGGAACGAGCCGTCGATCTTGACCCGCTGAAAGCCCTTCTTGAGGTACTCGGCGAGCTCCTTGCGGTACTCGCCCTTGCGGCCGCGCACGACGGGGGCGAGCAAATACAGGCGCGTTCCTTCCGGAAGCGCGAGGACGCGATCGACCATCTGCGAGACAGTCTGGCTTTCGATAGGAAGCCCCGTCGCCGGAGAATAGGGAACGCCGACGCGCGCCCACAATAGGCGCATATAATCGTAAATCTCGGTGACCGTGCCGACCGTCGAACGTGGGTTTTTCGACGTCGTTTTCTGTTCGATGGAAATGGCGGGCGACAGGCCGTCGATCTGATCGACGTCTGGCTTCTGCATCATTTCCAGAAATTGCCGCGCGTAGGCTGAGAGCGATTCGACATAGCGACGCTGGCCTTCGGCATAGATGGTGTCGAAGGCCAAAGACGACTTTCCCGAGCCCGACAGGCCGGTGAAGACCACCAGCTTGTCGCGCGGAATCTCGAGATCGATGTTCTTCAGATTGTGCTCGCGCGCCCCACGAATGGTGATGGCGCGCAGTCCGGAGACCGCTGTCTGTTTGCGGCTGGCCTTGATGACTTCATCCATGAATCTGTTCCGGGCGGCGCAAGCACGAACGATGCGAGTGGGCAGCCCGGAGCGGGACGACTCATCGCCAGTTCGGCAGGAAAGCTTATCGATGGAACATAGGAAGAACGGCGCTGCATTTCCAGTGCGGAGTGCAAGCCATCAACCATTTGATGGCAGCCATTCATTTTCATTTGCGCAGGGTTCCGCGGCCGCGGGGCGGCTGGCAGGATTTAGCTACAACCATCCCGCAACAAAAAAGGCCGGCTTGCGCCGGCCTTTCCGTGGATCCTGAGAGATCAGGATGTCAAAGCTTAGTACTTCGCAACAACCGGGCCGCCCCAGTTGAAGTGATAGTTCACGCCGACCTTCACAGTGTGAAT
>JBIQLC010000029.1:0-47664 GCA_044464625.1 Afipia sp.
GATGGGTCGCATTCCAGGCGATGGGCGATCAGGCCATGCTGATGGGCGACCTCGTCCTGACGGAGACGGAGATAAATCCGGTCATGGCCAAGGTGCTGGCGAATGGCTTGGAGGTCACGGCCCTTCACAACCATCTTCTGCGCGCGTCGCCGGCGACCTTCTATATGCATGTCGAAGGCCATGGTGACCCCGTCAACATGGCGGTGGCGCTACGCGAAGCACTGGTGCTGAGCAAGACGCCGCTTTCCCCACCGAAAGCAACAACCGGTGCCGCCGGAGCGACAGGCCTTGATACCGAGGCACTGGACAAGGCAATCGGCGCTCAAGGACACATGAATGGCGGTGTCTATCAGTTCAGCGTGCCGCGCACCGATGCGATCACGGACAATGGCATGGCCGTACCTGCTCCACTGGGAACCGCCCACGCCATCAACTTTCAAGCCACAGGTAACGGGAAAGCGGCGATCACCGGTGATTTCGTCGCACTCTCCAGCGAAGTCGTGCCGCTCATCACAAGCCTGCGTGATCAACAAATCGAGGTGACAGCGATCCACAATCACATGCTGCACGACGAGCCTCGCGCGTTCTTCATTCACTTCTGGGCGAATGATGATGCGGTCAAGTTGGCCCGAGCCGTGAGGACTACGCTTGATACCACTAGGGTTCAGCCCAAACAGAAGTGAGGGACAGGTACTACTGCTGATCTGATAAGAACATGCAGAGCGTTGTTCTGTCTCAATAAAGAGGGAGTTCAATGAGCTGTTATCCCGTTTGGTCGGGACGGCTAGTCTCACTACGAGATCGATGCAAGATCCCTGATCCGCAAACTCTCACTAGCGGCAAACCAACAAATCAAGTGATTATACAAAGGCACAGGACGTACGCATTATTATCAGTCGGCGGGTGGCCGCTCGGTCTGTTGAATGAATTGGTAAGGCGAGCCAATGACTTACACAAACTGATGATAGAATAGATATTCTATCATCAGTGACATTGAGGCGACACTAGCCATCAGCTAGCGCGACTAACCTGTTTCAACTTCGCTTGTCGCTGCGCTTGGCGTTTTCGCCAGTATTCGTTACGAGCTTGATCGAATGAGTTGATCCCCAGATAAATTTGCTGTGTAGCGTCAGCAAAATTCAACAGATTTCGGGTGTGTTCGTAATCTTGGAATTTCGCGAATTGACCGCCTAACTTTTTCCATGCGACGGAAACGAAATGCTCCATCATCAACTCGTTGGCAGTGAGCAGCACCACCGGATTAGTAGGCTCTCCGTGGATATTCACTCGCCGACCCCACGTCACAAACTTAGTTAGAATCGCCGTTTCCGCCGGCGTGAAATGGTCCCGCAATACCGATATTACTATCACTGAGTTAGGCAACCGCGAGGCGATAGCCTTGAGCTTGGTTAGATCCTTCGGCTTTATCAGCTCGCCCTTTCCGAGTGACTTGGCCTCCCCGATGATAAGCGTCGGTTGACATTGACGGTCTGATAGTCGGTCTTCGCCGTGCCATGCGATGAAATCAACCTCACATTTAAACTTATCATTGTCGGATAAGTTCATGGCCGTCGAATATGTCATTACACTGGTCGATGAATTAAAACGATCTATCACTCTAAGCGTAAGAAGCGCGGCATAAGAACCACGACCATAATCCGGTACAGAAAACGGTCCGATTACGCGGTAGGTGAAATTGCCGTTACGTTGACGCAAGCTTGCTTGAGGGAATTCATACGTTTTCAAGCATCGTTCGCATGTTATGCGGTAGTCCACATCTGATAACGTATTCCAGTTTTTTACTCGACAATGCGGACAATCCGTCTCAAGACCTAAGCGAATGATGTTGTGTTTTGTAAAATGTTCCAACGTAGTTTCAGGTAGGGAATGTTTTTCTTTCCTAGTTGAAATCAGATTAGTCCAATCCTTGAGAGGCGCAGTCCTAAGCCCAAAGTTTTCTTCGAGCGTTTCGCCCTCGTTGTTATGACGGCGCAATCCTCCGGCCATTTTGTTAAGCAGCTCAATGGTCGCGATGTCAGCCAGATAATAGACTCCCCAAAGTCCGCCAACGTTTTCGAGCATCTGACGAGCAATATGTCCCGGCTCTGACAAATCAGCCTTTATGCCTAACTGCGCCAGCGAGCCAACGATGGCGTCATTTGCCGTCAGTAATGAAACGTATTGATTGAGGTTCTTATACTGCTGAGGAAAGACCCAACCCTCCGTGCCCACGGGAATTTGTTCGCCACCCGTGCCGAGATGGGGCCATGTTCGGTTGTACGTGTTGAAAGGCAACACCGTTGCAATATCGTGCTGCCCATATTTCGAAATATTGAGAACATTGACCCACCTGTGATCGCCTCGACCGTAACGCATCGCAAAATCGGGCACTAAGGGTGTGAACGTGGTGCGAAGCTCGCCGTCGTCTTTAATGGTCAAATCCGTACGCTGTTCGTTCGCGGTGATTTTAAGACGCTGATCGCGATGAACACGATCATCTCGATGCTCAACCCAGATCGCGTTCCGCCAGTATTTGACGGAGAGTGCACCCTGCGGAAGGCCAGATGGGAGCTTGCGTATCAAATCCTCGGCCTTTGGCCTCGCAATCGACCGCCCGAATTCTATGGTTCCATTGTGCATGACCCCATTGGGATTGCCTACGACGGGGCGATGCTCTGCTTTCAGTACGCTAAAGATATCGTCAGCCAGCGCTGCAAACCAATCGACTGGCACAGGAAGTACCGGATACGGCTCAAGCCTCAGATTCCAAAGATCGATAAGATCCGTCGCCCGCTGAGGATCGAACACGTAAATGAGCGTGTCGTGATACCAGTACCGTTGCGTCTCGAGTCCGTAGCGAGTCGCTCGTAAGGGAGTCAGAGCACCATCCAAATAGACGCGCCGCCATGCTTCAGGATCGGCTTTGATTTTTTCGGCTTTGTATGTGTCGGTATAACTTTGTTCGATATATTTCACGGATGGGGCAGTCGGGTAAACACCGAACATTGCTTCAACCAACGCATTGCTCCGATCAGCGGCCACGAGCACTTTTGCGCGCTTCTCACGCTGTAAGAACTGTTCCTCCGTTTTGTAAATGTGCCGCAATACGTCGTGTACATTGAGTCCAAAGTGCGCGTCGGCCCAGTTGCGGCCTCTCTCAGGTGCAAGAAACTGGTTGAGAGTGACAACGTGCGGATAAAGTGCGTGCTCTTGCCGAAGCGCGCCTAGGCCCGCTTCTTCAAGCAAACCTTCCTCCGCTTCAACGTAAACATCTGGCTCAAAAAATCGTACGTAACCTTTTGCTACCTCGGTGCCTTTGAAGCGCTGATAGATTTCCGGCTTCCATTCTTTTGGCGGTCGTTTGAAGACCGGAATGATAGGATTAAACATGCCTCCCCATATGCATGTACAGGCGCGCATTATTCTGCGCACCGACGCAAGGTCGGTGGGCCGGGTTAGAAAACCGATCCGGGTTGGTCTTAAGCGAATTTCAGCTGAAATTGCGGACATGCTTTGGTGGAGTATTAGCTATCTTTGCTAGGAGTATGCCGTTTTGAGTCGAACCATCTTTGCCTGAATGCACGCTTCTTCAAAAAACAGTTGGGCAACTGACATGAATAAGTACGCATGGTCATCAGAACCGCCATCACTTTAGATCGCCAATACTCGACGAGCGCGCGATTTACAAAGGTATCGACCTTCACTAGCCTCGGAGCGTCCGTTGGAGCATTCCGGCGGTGTCCTTCCAGTGATCAATTTACCTATCCGCTGTGGGGGCGATTACAAAACCACCGCGAAATCACAGCTTTTACGGCTCAATAGGTAAGTCCAGTTCGAGTCGTCTTTCCATCTGACACAATGTAGATGTCTGAGCATCTGCAAGGGCGCGAAGGCCATCAACAAGAGTGCCAATCCCACCCCCACGCAGACTGTACGCCTTGTTCGTTACACTAATCAGAAGCTGGAGTGTGTTTGGATGTTCAGGGGCGAGGTCAAATGCGTTCATTACCTCACGAGCGCTCGCAACTTGCGAGGATAGCTCAGTAGAAATCCAGTCGACGTCACTTTCGGCCCATTGACCGACTCGTACGGCCAACAACGCCGCAGAAACACGAATGGCGATCGTATCAGAATCCAATCCGATAAAAGCTTCTGCCCTCAAAGTCTCCAAATTGCCATCAGCTTTGAGAGCCGCTTTTGCTAGGATTATTAGTAAGAATCTGTTGGAGGTATCATTGTTAAATGATCGCGCGATTTCGCCAAAAAGATCAACACCGATATCCCGAGGATCGCTAATCCTGAAGTTATATGCATCAGGTTGCATGAGGACATTTTTTGCTGCTGAGAGGAACTCCACATTTTCGAAAGGAGCAAGACCAGCATCGGTGAACCACTGCAGCAGATCGCGAGCAAAGTGGTGGGGCAAACTCTGCAGAAGCTGCAATGATGTGGACGTGACTGAAGCGAAGGCTGCTCGGTCGTAGTTCTCTCTGATGCTAGCACAAAAAAGCAAACTCTCGATCAACCGAACCTTACGTATGTCACTGGTAATCTGCGGGAGAGTTTGGACAAGGCTCTGCAGCCGCCGCGAGTCTAATGGCTTATGGGTGATGGACAGCCTTGCAAAAAAGGGCGCACCGTGCGTCGCGATATTTGGTGATAAGATATTTGGAGAGTTGAGCTCTAAAACGTCCGCTGTGCTCATACCATGTTTAATCCACCGAGCTTCTGCAGCTAACCAGTCGCTTATATCGCCAAAGTCCCCTGATTCAGCCTTAAGCACAAGCTCGTCGAAATGAGCACCTTCGCGAGCAAGCGCTCGACATGTGGAAACAACCCAGGGCAGATAAACAAGAAATACTTCGCAGCAAGGCCAGGATGCTGCCATCTTTAGCAGCAACGCGAGTGAGTGCCGACTGGGCTGAGCCACGAAATTACTAGCTGCGAACAAACATTCCCAACTCGGATGGCTGCAATCTTTCCTTTCAAGCGCAAAGATCTGATTCTCGAGCCTAATCGGAGTAACGACCACCCGAAACCCATCCCCTCCATCCTCGGCGGGCACGGTGTCGATTTCTAAATCGTCGGAACGCCGATAGCCATGAAGTTTCGAAATGTATCCGGCAGGCAAGACTACGTGTTTTAACAAAGCATCAAGACGCTCAACCGCCGTTTCATGTAGGAACATAGGGATTGTGTCGTTCACAAATTTGCTTGTCGCGACTGGTCCCGCCTTCCATTGTGCAGTTCTTAATAGATCGCTGACGGCCGGTGTAGACGCCGCGATGTCTGCCCCAGAAACCCGCTTCAGAGCAACATAAGGATCGTTAGGCCAGAACTCGATTATAAGCCGCTCCGCCCATGCTGGGCAGCTTCTGAGACTTTCAAACAAAAAACGGAAAGCCGTATTCACGATGGCAGGATCAGAATGCGTGAGGCGCCCCCGTAAATCTTCCTCTGCAGTATCCGCGTTGTCCGTCAATTGAGACATAAGCTCGCGGGGAAACCGGAGCGGAGCAGTGTCGAGTATGGACATTGCTCTGCGAAACAGCCCTTTCTTAAAACGAGGCGCCGTGGAAGCCAAACCGTCTGACAACAACTCCAGTGCTAATTTTCCACCGGCACGGGTCAACCGATGTTCCTCGCCAAGATCGCCATTATCGAGTCCATGACAGATCGCCAGCACATCGTTGCGGTAGTGACCGAAATCAGCGACCGAGAATATTCGGCTGGCTGCGATGCGGAAGACATTCCTCCAATGAGCGCTTGCAGCGATCGCACGCAATCGCTCCATTAGATTGACGCGAGACGCAGAAGTTATCTGAGCCGCTGCCATAAACTCCTGCAGCGACCTAACGTCGAATGCAATCTGGTCGGCTACGCGTGAAGCTAAGAATACCAGGCGATCGGTGGCTGCAGTCTCAAGCTGGGCTGCAATTTTGTTCGCCTCGCTGTCGGTATAGTCTTCGTGCTTAAGCTGCTTTAAAATAACTGATCGGAATTCATCAGGTGAGAAGTATGCAACTGATTTCCCGCTTTGTTCCGCCGCAACATGAAGTAGAAAGCCGACTTCCTGGTGTAGGACGTCAATTTCACGCTTGAATTGCCGTACGATCGAGGCGGGCTTCTGTGCTTCCCTATCGCGCAGCAACGAATAGTAGCGGTCGAACAGGTCCCACCTGTCTTTGGGGATAGCTCCTTTAAGAAGAACTATACCAAACATTATCGCGACCTGAAGAGGAGTTGTCACAAGCGAGCTTGTAGATTCGTCTCTTGCCGCTTGTTCAATCTGACTCACAATCAGCTTCTGGCTATCTGCATCTGATATGCGTGCCTCTGCCATTCGCTTTGCAAATTCTCTTGCACGTTCCAGCGATAAGGGGGCCAGCTCCCAGTGTTGCCAGTAATTCGGATCAAGATCATCGTTGTAGCCCTGTGGGCGCGTGGTCACAATTGTGATTGCATCAGCACCAAAGAGATGAAGGTCATCCCAGAGTGCATTAATTGCATCAACTACACTCTGGCGGTTTGCCGACGGGGGCACTTCGTCGAGGCCGTCAAGAACTATAAGCGACGGGCACTGACCAAACCACGCCCTAAGATCATCAGTCGTTATCTCGGCATCGATTCCCCGGGCGAGCTTCGCCGTTATGAAGTAAAGTAACGATGGATGCGTGTGACCACTGCGACTCGTCTCAGCAAGCAGATCTGCGAAATCTGGCAAACTGATCCGAATTGGAAAGCGCAGCGGCCCGCTTAGCCACAGCCCTTCCTCTGCTGCTCGTCGAAGTATAGGGGCAATCAGGTCGCTCGTTTGAGGATTGAGAGTTGTTTGCGCTTGATCCGCCAAGAAGCGCGCTCGCTCCACCTGCATTGCGAACTGACTTAACGTAGACTTTCCTTGTCCCGGTCCCCCAAGAATTACGATCCGGTTGGGTTGAGGCGACCCCTTGCCATTCGTTTCTTTTACTGATGCGGGATCTAACTTTTGCGAGGCGCGCCTCAGAATGCTGGAAAGTGCGTTAGATCGCTTGGCCTGATTGTTTTTTGGATAGCGAGAGTTAGAGCTCGCTTGCTCGACATCGACCAAAGGCAGGTCGATGAACACGTTTTCAAGGTAGATTGGCGTATCGCTTTCCTGACCGGCATCTTTCAGACGCACGTCTCGTTCCGCGCGAATGTCTCGCATCAATGCAAGGGGTAGAAGCTTACTGAGACCCGGACGTGAGACCCTCTTGAGTAATTCAGCTAATACGTCGCTGGGCGTAAGCCATGCCGTATATGCGCGACGAATCTCTTCAGCATCATCCAGCATTGCTCTAAGTTCATCGGCTGACCATATAGCATAACCCTTTAGTTTGAACTTAGCTTTGTAAGCGTCAAGTATCTTTGCGACTCTGTCCTTACCGCCGACGCCTGGGACCGACGAGAGACCAACGTTTGTTATGAGGAGAAAGAATTCTGGTAGACGAACAGATGTCTTCCGGTTGAAATACTTTTCGAGCTCATGCTTTAGCTGCCTACACAACCAGTCTGCGTCAGACTTGTTGTTGTCTAAATTCTCACGGCACTTCGCTTGGGCAACAATATATCCGTTCCAGTGTTCGGACTCATTCGGAAACGGAACTTTTCCCTGGAAGGTAGCTTCTCGGCCGCCATCGGGACCATTCCCAAAAACGAGAGTCCCTTTGCCAAAATTTCGAACTACCAGCGCCTGGGCCAGGCGTTCAAATGATTGAGATGAGAAGCGCTCGAACGTTATGGTCAAATCCGAATAGTCCCTTTTGGAGAATCGATTAAGGTGGCCGCATCAGTTCGAGCCTAGAACGAGTCGGACGCAAGTGAAATTCGCAACACAGCTATCAAGCCCCGCGTTGAACGAGGCAAAGTTAGACAATTGCAGCTGGCATAACAAAGTGCGGTGGTACGACCCGGTAGCCAGTTACATCCACGTACGCGATGTTAGAACGGGCTGGGTTTGATCCAACAACGGAGAAACCCAATGCCAGTCTTGAAGTCCCTTTCCTTTACCGCAGTGCCAAAGACGGCCGGCGATCCGGTCAGCATGCGGCGAGCTAAGTTCATCGAGAAGCTGGAGGAGCAAAAGCTCCTGCTCGCCGATCCCGGATACGTTCGGACGGTCCAGCGCACCGCCGAAGTCGATGGCCAGAAGCAAGCAGTCGTTCGGAAGCAACGGGTTAGACCGTGGTGGAAGACCGACCCCACCGGCCAGATCGTGATGTCCGTGAAGTTCGGCTCCAAGCCCATCGAGTTCGAGAAGGGCAAGGCCGGTATCGCGGTGCCATCGAAGGACAAGCTGCCGACTGTGATCAACACGCTGATCGAAGCCGTTCGTGCCGGCGAACTCGATGAGTTGTTCACTCAAGCCAGCAAAGCCCGACCCATCCCGAAGCCCAAACGCGCGGCCTGAGCCGGGTCAGACGGGCGGGTCAAACCCGCCCGTCCCTCTAGAAGACGTGGAGGGCTTCATGTCTCTTTGGGTGGATACCCTACGGATACTCCTCAAAGACGTCCTGCGATCATCTGGACCTGAGTCCGAGGTCAGGATTCAAGTTTGCGACAAGGATGGCTTTTGGATTGGCGCAGTGACGGAATCCCATTCAGACTCCGTATCCGCTAGCGCCTTGAGAGTCGTCGAACGACATCGGCGGGATCAAAGCCGATAACCTTACCTAGCTCAATCAATTCAATAACATCGATACGTCGCTGGCCCGATTCCATATGGGTAACCCAGGACTGATAAACGCCTAACTTCTTGGCCAGATCGACCTGACGAAGCCCTGCCTTCTTCCTAAGCTCAACCAGCATGCCTGCGAGCTTTTTCTGAAGCGGCGATGTCACCGTTTTCGGCATCTGGCCTCCAAAAGGGGCCAGACAAATAAAACGATTTATCAGATACCGAAAAAATCGGTATTCGATATGCATTCGACCAATTATAGCTCTTCCAGGGCGCTGGGCCCCAATCTGGTCCAACCCTCTACGGCCAATTGCTTGGGAAGAGGATTTCAATGTCGAACTATACTTTGGGCACCTTCGCGCTGCTTATGGTCGGTGTCGCAACCGGCCTCTATTTGCTCGGCTATCGCTGGTACGATCACGACGTAAACGCGATCGGTGCCCTTCTCGTCCTGATGGTCATGGGCGCGCTCCTTGCAAACAACAGAAAGGGGCGCTGGAAATGACCGAGCTCACTTCTGTATCCGCCAGTTGCTCGGCTGAGATGGGAGCGTGACATGACACAGCCGAACAAACTGTCCCGGATCACGCTTATCAACGGAGCCTGCCTCGTTCTCATCATCGTCGGTCTCGCGTTAGTAGCGAACAGACTGCTCGATAAATTCGGCCTCGCCGACGAGCCCGGCCTAACGATCGATCAGCGCAAAGAGAAAGCTCAACGCAACCAGCACGAATGGAACGAGACGAAAGAGCGAGATGCTCGCCGGACGTCGCTATCAGATGCTTCCAAGATGTGTCCCGATAGAGCCGTGATCGAAACGGCCAAAGGGCTCATCAATCAACAGATACCGAGCGTCGGTCAGTTCGGTGAGATGCTCAGACGACTCGACGCCTCTCGTGAAGGCGGGCCACGTGACCTGCTTGGGGAGAAGGAAAAGTTCTTACGGGAGACCAAGGAATACTACGCCCAGAATCCGGTCGATCCCAATGACCACACCATGGGCGACCAGAACGCCGCTCGTGCCGAACGTCTCGCTAGACTCGAGGCAGAGGTGGCCGAATTGCGCGCGAAGTCGGAACGTATCCGCAAAAATTCAGAACGGATGCAGAAAGCTGTGAATGAGATCATTGTCACCGGCGAGCCGATCCCAACCGACTTCGACCCCAACCTCAACCGGGTAGCCTGCCAGCTCACATTCAAGGTCAAAGGATTGGGCTACGACAATCCGATGATGCAGCTCAATCTTCCCAGCACCGCTCTCTACACGGTTCAACCCGGCCAGACCGATTGGATCGTGACGCTACTGTCCCTGTCGTAACTCACGGTCCGTATCGGGAGGAACGTGTGGGCGCAAAGGTCATCAGCTAGCGCTGATGACCGAGCCCGATGCCGAGCTTCTGTGCCTTTTGACGGAGTGAACCCTCCGTTCGCTTCATCTGCTTCGCGATCTTGGCAACGGGTGTTCGAGCTTTCGAATGCGCTCGTAGGACCTTGATGTCTTCCTTCGTGAATGGTCGGCGAACGGATTTCTTCTTCACGACTTTCGTCGCCGATTTCTTGGCCTTCTTTGCCATTCGATGCTCCTAAGATCACTGTCGGCGCTTTAACACACCACCGGGTGAGATCAAGGAGCGATAAGCTATTCGATGGTTGCGTTTGAACATCTTCGTGGTCTTGTAACCATGCTGGATGCCTTTGCTTACCTCGTGACCAGCAGGCGAAGGGCTCACTCGTGCAGTCACGATAGTTTGGTGCATGCGGCTGCCGCCGCCAATAACGCTTGAAGGGCGTCTTTGACTGCTGGATCCATTAGCCGGTCCCGTGGGAGAGTTACTATGTATTGGCTAGAGTCGGATATCGTAACGATGAGATCGACCTCGGAGTCTCTCTTATCAACGGCGTTAGTGAGGTTTTCATATCGATCTTCATCTCGGCTTATTGCATGCCTAACCTGGCCCTGAGCTGAGCATCAACAAATATCCAACGCTTCCGGCAAGCATCAACGTACCGAGAATAACCATGCCGATACAGACGAGTTGAAATGGGTCCTGATGTGGAAACCGATACATATAGCTCCTCGTGTAACTGACGGGAGCGCGATTGGTCTCTCGGTCACCGTTGAAGTGCCACGGGCTGCGCGGTGATGGTTTAGTCTGCTCGCTTAATCGGCCGGCTGCCACTCGCACTTTCGCATAGGGGCGAGGCTAGCAATGTGACTATGCGTTCAATCAGGGGGCTCTTGCCGATCATCCTTCGGCGGCTTCATCGCGCGAATTAGCTTGTGCACGTTGGGCGATGCTAAAGGATCGTCATGGCATTTTGGGCAAATAAAAGTGGTTTTGCGCCCATTGAAAACGGACGTCATCTGCTGCCCGCAATTCGGACATAGAGGTGCTGCCCTGCCCATGAACGATTGTAGTCATAGAACATGACCCGTGTCGCGCCCTATTTTTGGCAGCCTGGTCATTCGAGCGACAAGGGATTATCCGATCGATACTCCAAGCATCAAAAGCAAAGGCCGCGGAATCCATTGCGGTGCAAACGCGATGGTCAAGCCGGTGGCGAGTCCGACTATGCAAAAGCCGGCGCCGAAACCAAGGACCCATCCGAGCGCTAGCTCAAATAGCCTGTCTGAAGAACCGTCGGGCAATTTAAAAAGTCACCAGATATTGGCGAGCGGGCGAGATCCGTCCTGCACCTCGGCCCGCATCGCTTCAATACCGGTCCATTGCGCAAGGTTCGCTTGTCGCCTCATCCGCCAAACCATTTCAAGCATCTGGTCGCGCCGTTCGCACGGCGGCAACATAGCGGCTTCATTCTCAGTGTTGTCGGCGATCTCGTGAACCTGCTCGGGTGAAAGGGTAACGATTCTTGGCATATCGACACTTTCAGCGTTGCGGCCTCCCGCGGTCAGCTAAGCACTTGGCCTGTGTCGGTACAATCAAATGATGGGTCAGGCACGCTGACATAGAAAGCAGAAGCAGAAGGAAAACGTACTGCTTACGGAGCTGCGCGCTTTATAAAGCTAGCTTCGCCCCGTCCACCACATCCAAACGATCCACACCACCAACCCCCACAACGGCAGACTGATCGCGAATCCTAGAATGGTCTGCAGGAGGCTCTTATGCGGAGGTTGACCCCGTGGCGGGATCGGAGTCTCGCGCGCTTCGTTATCGACAACGACTTTAAGATCAGATCGCCGTGACATAGCGGTATAGAACGACTGATCTCGTTCGTCTGCAAGCCTATCGATAACGGGACATGCATAAGCTTCTACGGCGAAACGAGCTCTATCGAACCCCCGGCGGCGATCACCTGCTGCTCATACTGAAGGGGATCGCCGTAGCTCGGAAAGACAGCTCGCACCGCAGCATCTCGAAATCCGACGGCGAAGTATCGTCGGGATTGATCGGGATGCGCTGCCATCTGCTCCATATGCGCAATGACATCTTCGTCTTCGGCACCCATCGCTCGCAATTGCTCAATCGACTTCTGCATCACTGGCATCGCCCCTTGGGGAGCTATAAGCAATGTTTCAACCAACACCTTCAGTCGCGAAGCGATCTGCGCCCGCAGTTTATAGAGCTCATCTGATGGCGGCATCTGAAGCTTGCCAACGAGACCTCTAATTTCCTCTTTGCTCGTATAAAAGCGGGAATCACGGGCATTGAATTCGTTCTGCTCCGCTTCCCTCTCAGTCAGACGACGGAGGAGCTCTTCCCTCCTCGACACGAGTTCGTTGAGTTTGCCGGCAATGAATTCCGGAGGACCACCGGCATTCAACGTTGCATAGGTTTTCTCCATCAGATCACTGACGGACGTTAGCTCTCCACGGATAGCCGACAGTTCTTGTTCTAGCTCTTGGCGCTTCGCGGCATCTTCATCCGCATCAATGATGCTTTCGAGATCAAGTTCTTGGACAAAGGCGAGAAATGAACCCTCGAAGTCGGTATATCTCCAGCGAGTGCCAATGCATCCCCTGCCTCTCTGAGCATCACCGCAGACAAGGTACGTACCCCCTCGCTTGCCGTTTCCCTTGTTCTCAAAAGCAATCGATGATCCGCAATACGCGCAATGCGCCAGCCCACTGAACAGATTCGTGAAGCCTGGCCCTTTTCGACCTGCGCCACCAACCCTGCGCTGTGAGCGCGCATATTTCACTTGGTGAAACATCTCGTCGGTGACGATCGTCGGATAATAGCCGGAGATAGGATCACCGTCGGGGACCCGCTTACCATCCATTTTGACGTGCGGTTGGAATTCACCAAGCACTGCTCGATTCTGCAGAATCTTCGCCACATAAGATCGATGCCAGCCTTTGCCGCCTTCGAATGCTGGCACTCCGGCACGATTTAGGCGCGCTGCGGTAGCATACGTTCCCATACCGGCTATCGAATCGGCGAAAATCTCGCGCACGATCTCAACCCGCTCGGGGATCAGTTCATAGGATAGACGGTCGGCCGACAACTTGAGCCATGCCGGGCAACGCGCCGTCATCGGCAAACCCGTGCTCGCCTTCACCCGCTTGTTCTTCCAAGCGGCCCCCACGCGCATGCTCTTCGTTTTGGATTCTTCATGCGCCCGTTCCATGACCACCAAGGACGTGATCATGTCGACCAAATTGACTGTTTTGGCCTGGTAGACCCGTTTGTCAGCCAGGGTCACGAGATTGATGCCGGCCTGAACGATGCTGAGGAATAGGGTGTGGGCCGGGAGGATTTCCTCGCGGCTTAGGCGATCGAGTGATTCCACCAGCAGGTAGGAACCACGCTCGACCGAGCCAGCCTTCACCGCATTAAGAAACTGTCCTAGAGCACCGTCTTTGACGTTGGCGCCCTTAAAGGCTGAAATGCCGATATCTTCGAGTTGAGCGTCGTCCGCGAGTTCGAGACCTTCTTCTTCCGCGTATGCTTTGGAAGCTGCCATCTGTCGTCGGCGGCTGTCTCCCTTCAACTGGAGATCCGTCGACATACGAAGGTATGAATAGGCTTTGGGTTTCATAAAAGACCAATAATAACAATGGGCTAGTGCTTTTACTCGACAGCCGGTTATTTGTACATAACGTTTTGATGTCATAGCCATTTAACCTAATTTAGTGTTGGCTAATTGGCTATAATATTCTGATGATCGGCTCGCCCGGCGCGGGCAAATCGATGCTGGCGGCGCGGCTGCCGTCGATCCTGCCGCCGCTGTCGCCACCCGAATTGCTGGAAGTGTCGATGATCGCCTCGGTCGCCGGCGAGATCGAGGACGGCACGCTGACGTCGCGGCGGCCGTTCCGCGCGCCGCATCATTCCGCCAGCATGGCTGCGCTGACCGGCGGCGGCATGCGCGCCAGACCCGGCGAGATTTCGCTCGCCCATAACGGCGTGCTGTTCCTCGACGAACTGCCGGAATTCGATCCGCGTGTGCTGGATTCGCTCCGCCAGCCGCTCGAGAACGGCGAGGTCGCGGTGTCGCGCGCCAATCATCGCGTCACCTATCCGGCCCGGTTCATGCTGGTGGCCGCGATGAATCCCTGCCGCTGCGGCCATGCCTTCGAGCCCGGCTATGCCTGCAAGCGCGGCCGCATCGACCGCTGCGGCGCCGATTATCAGGGCCGCATCTCCGGGCCGTTGATGGACCGTATCGATCTGCGCATCGAAGTCCCCGCCGTGACTGCCGCCGACCTGATCCTACCGCCGCCGGCGGAAGGCTCGGCCGAAGTCGCGGCGCGTGTTGCCGCCGCGCGCGCGATCCAGAGCGCGCGCTATGCCGCGATCGGCCTGCCGCACATTCGCACCAACGCCGAGGCGCCGGCCGCCGTGCTCGACGACATCGCCAAGCCCGATGCCCCGGGTGCGGCGCTGCTGCGCGATGCCGCCGAGACCATGCAGCTGTCGGCGCGCGGCTATCATCGCGTGCTGCGGGTGGCGCGCACGCTGGCCGACCTGGATGGCGCGGAAACCATCGGACGACTGCATCTCGCCGAGGCGCTGTCCTATCGCGTGCTCGCCGAAGACGTGAAGCGCGCCGCATGACGCTTCGCTTCTAGTCCATCAGACGCGATCGTCCGAAAACGCGATACGCTCGTTTTTGTTTGATGCGTTTTCCGCACGCGAGCGGTTCCCATAAACGCGAAAGTAACGATCCCGCTTTACGCTTTGAGAACCATAACCCGGCCTGTCGCCGGGCGGCGTTCGAGTAGCGTTAATGTTGCGTATCAGTATCCTCGCCTGGGCCATTCCCTTGATCGCGGCCGGCGGCCTTGCAGGCGGCGAGTTCACTCCGGCGGCACAGCCCTGCATCCAGTTGGCGAACCAGTCGGTTCGCATCTCGCGCGGCGGCTGGCAAAGCCAGCAGCATGTCTCCTTCACCACCGATCCCAAGGCGGCGACAGTGCGGGTGCAGATCGTCGATAACCCTGCAATCGCCGATTTCGCCGTGGTCGATGGTTCCGAACCCGCGGAACTCGACGCCGCCGATGGCGCTGGCTGCACCGCCGGCGACAATGTGAGCTATGTCGGGATCTCGGCGCTCTCGGCGCGATCGGAACCGGTGATCTATCTGTCGACCGAACCCGGCGCCGACTATCGCGTCTATGTCTCGTCGACGACATTCACCGCACAGGATGCAGCCGCGCTGGTTGTCGGCGCGCACCCGGCCGCCTCGACCAACCGGCTCGCCGCCGCGCTTTAACGCGCCGTCAACCATCATCGCAGCGGCGCGCACGACATCCGGGACGCTTCAATTTCTTCGCAACGTCCGCGCCGCATTCTTCCAGTCACGGTCGTGCACGCGGGGCGGTTCATTATGCGAGGTTTGCGTATCAAGGCGAGACTGCGCCGCCTCAGTCGCCGCTATCCGCGCACGGCGTTTGTCATCCGCGCCGTCATGCTGTTCACGGCAACGTTCGGGGGCGCGTACGGCTTCCTTGCCGGAAGCCGCTCCGACACATCAAGCTATGATCCAACGGCCTTCGCGATCGGCGCGAGCTTCCTGTTCGCCATCGCCTGCGTCGCGCTCGCCATGCTCAGCATGCGGATGCGCTGGCTACGCAAGAAGATGCGCAAGCTCGCTTTGCACAACGAAGCCCTGATGGACCGCAACTGGGAGCTCAAGGAAGCCGAGCAGCATGCGCGCCGGCTGTTCGAATCCCAGAGCGACCTCATCGTGCTGCGCGACGGACAGGGCCGCATCACCTTCGCCAACGATGCCTATTGCGCGCTGGCGCAAAAATCCCGCGCTGAACTCACCGGCACCGATTTCACCTTCGAGGTTCTCGAACAGGGCGAGGCTGCGATCGAGCCCAACGGCACCCGCGTCCACGACCAGCAGGTGTCCACTGCGCTCGGTCCGCGCTGGATCGCATGGCGTGAACACCTGATCCGCCCCGATGCCGGCGGCCGCGCCGAACTGCAATGCGTCGGGCGCGACGTCACCGACCGCGCCGAGACCGAGCGCGCGCTCGGCGACGCCCGCGACCACGCCGACGCCGCCAATCGCGCCAAGTCGAAATTCCTTGCGATGGCCTCGCACGAGATCCGCACGCCGCTCAACGGCATCATCGGCATGAGCGGGCTTCTGCTCGACACGCCGCTGACGCCCGAGCAGACCACTTACGCCAAGGCGATCAAGACCTCGGGCGACGCATTGCTGTCGCTGATCGAAGGCCTGCTCGATTTCTCCAAGATCGAGGCCGGCAAGATCGATCTCGAATACCGGCCATTCCGGCTCGGCGCGCTGATCGAGGACATCACCGAGCTGCTGGCGCCACGCGCGCAGGCCCGCAAGCTCGAGATCGCCTCCTATATCGACGAGCGGCTGCCGCTCGAGGTGATGGGGGACGCGGCGCGGCTGCGGCAGGTGCTGCTCAATCTCGCCGGCAACGCCATCAAGTTCACCTCCACCGGCGGCGTCGCTTTGATTGTCGAACCCGGTATCTGGCCGGGCGAGATCAGCTTCCTGGTGCGCGACACCGGCATCGGCATCGCGCCAGAAGCGCAGGCGCGAATCTTCCGCGAGTTCGAGCAGGCGGATGAGCGCACCGCGCGCACCTATGGCGGCACCGGCCTGGGCCTCAGCATCAGCGAGCGCATCGTCCGCCGCATGGGCGGACGCATCGCGCTGGAGAGCACGCCCGGCGAGGGCGCGACTTTCGAGGTTTCGATTCCACTCAAGGCCTCGGAGGCCGATCCTGCGGCCAACCGCTTCACCCCGCCCCACCTCGACGGCAGATCGATCATGCTGGTGGCGCCGCGCACCATCGAAACCGCGCTGATCGCGCGGCGGCTGGAGCGCTGGGGTGCGCAGCTTTGCACGATCTCCGATCTCGCGGTGGCACAGGCGCTGCTGCCGGAGCGGCCATGGCACGCGATGATCGTCGATCACGGATTTGGCGCCGGCGCGGTTCAACAGCTCGGCATGACCGCGCAACATGGCGCAACCCATCGCCTGGTGATGTTCACGCCGGCGGAGCGCCACGACTTGCAGCCCGCCGAGATGGCGGCGTTCAACGGCTATCTGGTGAAGCCGCTGCGCGCGGCCTCGCTCGCCGCGCGGCTGACGGCGGAAGCCACCACGCTGGTGCCCGAGATCAATGCCGAGACCATCGATGCGCCGACGCTCGCAGCGCCGGAGGCCAAGGGGCTTTCGATCCTGGTCGCCGAGGACAACGAAATCAACGCGCTGCTGATGCGCTCGCTTCTGACGCGCCTCGGTCATCATCCGGTCATCGCTATCAACGGCCGCGAAGCGCTCGACTCGTGGCTTGCCGCTGAAATCGCCGGTGCGCCTTATGATCTCGTGCTGATGGACGTGCAGATGCCCGACCTCGACGGCATCGAGGCGACGCGGCAGATCCGCGCGCGCGAAGCGGAGCGCAGCCTGAGCCGCACCCGCGTTCTCGCGCTCACCGCCAACACGCTGGTGGAAGATCGCTATGCCTGCTTCGAGGCCGGCATGGACGGCTTCCTGGTCAAGCCGCTCGATCGCGACAAGCTCAGCGAGGCGCTCGATGGCCTCAAGCCGGTACGCACCGCTGTGTAGCCGGCACCGCGTGGCGCGCGGTGTCATAAAAGCTTTGAACGCCCGTGATTAGTGGAGCCCAACACGGCCAGCCGATTCGTATCGGCGTCGATGGCCCAGAGGGCGTCCATGCGCGACGATCAAATCGCCGGCTCCAAACCCGGCCTGATGCAACTGCTCAAGCCAGCCCATGCCAAGCTTGCCGCGAATGCCGCGGCGACATGGTTTGCCCAGCAGGACGGCAACATCATCAAGCCGCTCCGTTTCCGCGATCCGGCGCCGTCGCTCGGCCGCATCGGACCGCTCGAAGTGCGACTCGCCGCCAAGCCCGGCGACGTCAAGCGCGCGCAGAAGCTGCGCTATAAGGTATTCTATCGTGACGGCAGCGCCATCGCCGACGCTGCGACGATGCTGGCGCGGCGCGACAAGGATGCCTTCGACAAGGTCTGCGACCACCTGATGGTGATCGACCATGCCGCCAAGCCGTCATTGAGCGGCAAGCAGCCGGTGGTCGGCACCTATCGCCTGCTGCGGCAGGAGATCGCCGAGGCTCATGGTGGGTTCTACACCGAGAACGAATTCGACATCGCGGGCCTGATGGAGCGCCACCCTTCGCTGCGCTTCCTCGAACTCGGACGTTCCTGCGTGCTGCCGCCCTACCGCACCAAGCGCACCGTCGAACTGCTGTGGCACGGCGTGTGGACCTATGTGCGCCGGCACAGGCTCGACGTCATGATCGGCTGCGCGAGCTTTGAAGGCACCGATCCCGAGCGCCTCGCCCGCCCGCTATCGTTCCTGCATCACTTTGCCCGCGCACCGGAGGAATGGCGCGCATCGGCGCATGCCTCGCGCCGCGTCGACATAAACCGGATGGCGAAGGATGCGATCGACACCAAGGCGGCGCTGCGTGAATTGCCGCCGCTGATCAAGGGCTATCTGCGCATCGGCGCGTTCGTCGGCGACGGCGCCGTGGTCGATCATCAGTTCGGCACCACCGACGTGCTGATCGTAATGCCGGTCTCGGCGATCAGCGCGCGTTACATCGACCACTTCGGTGTCGATGCCACGCGGCATGCGGCATGATCCGATAACCCAGCGTGATACTCAATGTCGTCACCGGACTTGTCCCGGTGACCCCGCTTAGGGACGCACAGTGCCCATCTAAACGAGATGGCCGGGACAAGCCCGGCCATGACAGCAACTAATATCTATAAAGATTCAAATCACAGCCGCCGCAACGATACCTTCTCGATGACGTGGTTCGCGCCCTTTTCGAGGATCAGTGTCGCGCGCGGCCGCGTCGGCAACACATTCTCGCGCAGGTTGACGAGGTTGATCGTGTTCCAAATCGACAGCGCGGTCGCGGTCGCTTCCTCGTCGGACAGTTTGGCGTAGCGGTTAAAGTAGGATCGCGGATCGCTGAATGCCGTGCCGCGCAAGGTCAGGAAGCGCTCGACGTACCATTCCTTGAGAATGTTTTCGTCGGCGTCGATATAGACCGAGAAATCGAAGAAATCGGAGACGAACGGCACCGCCTTGCCGTCGCTCGGCAGGCGGCCGGTTTGCAGCACATTCAATCCTTCGACGATCAGGATGTCCGGCTGATCGACCTCGATGCCGCCGCCCGGCACGATATCGTAGGTCAGATGTGAATAGACCGGCGCGCGCACAGGGTGACGGCCGGCCTTGATGTCGCTGAGAAACGCGAGCAGTGCCCGCAAATCATAGCTTTCGGGAAAGCCCTTCTTCTGCATCAGGCCTTCGCGCTCAAGCACCGCATTGGGATAGAGGAAGCCGTCGGTGGTGACGAGATCGACCCGCGGCATCGGCGACCAGCGGGCGAGCAACGCCTGCAGCACGCGCGCGGTGGTCGACTTGCCCACCGCCACCGAGCCGGCGACGCCGATGATGTACGGCATCTTGCGATCCTGGATACCGAGGAAGCGGCGCTGCGCGAAGAACAGGCGCCGCGTCGATTCGACATAGAACGACAACAGGCGCGACAGCGGCAGGTAGATTTCCTCGACCTCCTTGATGTCGAGGCGGTCATGCATCGAATGAAGCCGCTCGACCTCGGTGGCCGTCAGCGTCATCGGCGTGTCTTCGCGCAACTTGGCCCATTCGGACCGCGTGAATGCCCGGTACGGATCGTACTGCTGCAGTTCGGCTCGCATATCCATGAGCCAACCTCTCTTCTGGAGCGCAACCCGGAACCGTTTCCGACGCGGCGGCGCTCGAAACAAAACGATGGAGCAAAGTCAGTCGCGCGGGCGCGCGGCCTTTTCCTCCAGTCCGGACATTTGCGTACGCTTCGCCAGCGCCGCCTCGACATCGGCGAGGGCAATGCCTCGTGATTTCAGCAGCACCAGCCAGTGAAAGATCAGATCGGCGCTTTCCGCGATCAGATGGTCGCGGTCGTTCTCGACCGCGGCGATGACGGTTTCGACCGCCTCTTCGCCAAGCTTCTTGGCGCAATGCTCGGGCCCCTTGTCCAGCAGCTTGCGCGTGTAGGACACGTCGCCGCTCGAACTGGCGCGAGCGTCGATGGTGGCGGCAAGATCGTGGATCGTGAACCTTGTCATGACGGCTTTTTAACACCCCGGTGAGGCGCGGGGGAGCGCAAAGTGCTGATGGGTTTGGGGTTTCTGGCCGGCATCATCGGATCACGGATCGAGCCGCATCGGCAGGCCGGCGCGGGCCATGTGGTCCTTGGCCTGCCGGATGGTGAACTCCCCGAAGTGGAAGATCGAGGCCGCCAGCACCGCGGTGGCGTGGCCGTCACGGATACCCTCGACCAGATGATCGAGATTGCCGACGCCGCCCGAGGCGATCACCGGAACCGGCACGCTGTCGGCGATGGCGCGGGTGAGATGGATGTCGAAGCCCTGCCGGGTGCCGTCGCGGTCCATCGAGGTCAAAAGGATCTCGCCGGCGCCGAGCGACACCACTTCCTGGGCGTACTCGATGGCGTCGATACCGGTCGACTTGCGCCCGCCATGGGTGAAGATCTCCCAGCGGTCGCCCTTTCCGCGCTTGGCGTCGATGGCGACCACGATGCACTGATCGCCGAATTTCTCCGCGGCTTCCTTGACGAACTCGCGGCGGCCGACCGCGGCCGAATTGATCGAGACTTTATCGGCGCCGGAATTGAGCAAGGTGCGGATGTCCTCGACCGTGCGCACGCCGCCGCCGACAGTGAGCGGCATGAAGCAGGCTTCCGCCGTTCGGCGCACCACGTCGAACATGGTGGCGCGGTTTTCGTGAGTCGCGGCGATATCGAGGAAGCACAGTTCGTCCGCACCGGCAGCGTCATAGGCAACCGCCGCTTCCACCGGATCCCCGGCATCGCGCAGATCGACGAAGTTGACGCCCTTGACGACGCGGCCGTCTTTCACATCGAGACAGGGAATGACGCGGACTTTGAACATCGGATGCCCTATGCCGCCGTGCGCGCGTTGCGAATGAGTGTGAGTGCCTCAGCCGGATCGATACGGCCATCGTAAAGCGCGCGGCCAGAGATCGCGCCTTCGAGCTTTTTCGCGTGCGGTGTAAGCAACGCCTTGATATCGTCGATCGAAGCGAGGCCGCCGGACGCGATCACCGGAATCGAAATGCTTTCGGCGAGAGCGATGGTCGCGTCGAGATTGAGACCCTTCAGCAGACCATCGCGGGCGATGTCGGTGAAGATGATCGCGGCGACGCCGGCATCCTCGAACCGCTGCGCGATGTCGAGCGCGGTCACCGTCGAGGTTTCTGCCCAGCCTTCGACCGCGACCTTGCCGTCACGGGCATCGAGACCGACGGCGACGCGGTCGGGAAATTTCTTCGCCGCCTCTTTCACGAACGCCGGATCGCGCACCGCGGCAGTGCCGATGATGACCCGGGTGATGCCCTTGGCAAGCCACGCTTCCAGTGTCTTGAGATCGCGGATGCCACCGCCGAGCTGCACCGGAAATTTCACCACCTTGAGCATGGCCTCGACCGCCTGCGCGTTCACCGGCTTGCCGGCGAAGGCGCCGTCGAGATCGACGACGTGGAGATATTCAAAACCCTGACGCTCGAACGCCGCCGCCTGCGCGGCGGGATCGAGATTGAACACGGTGGCGCGCGCCATGTCGCCCTGCTCGAGGCGCACGCACTGGCCGTTTTTCAGGTCGATGGCAGGAAAGAGAATCACGGCTTCCACTTCAGAAAATTGGAGATCAGGGCGAGGCCGAAGCGCTGGCTTTTCTCGGGATGAAACTGGGTGCCGATCACGGTGTCCTTGCCGACGATTGCGGTCAGCGGCCCGCCGTAGTCGGCGCGCGCCAGCACGTCGTTCTCGTTCGCGGCGTTCAATTGATAGGAGTGCACGAAATAGGCATGCCGCCCCTTTTCGCCAAGCGGCAGTCTTTCCAACACCGGATGCTCGCGCACGAGGTCGAGCGTGTTCCAGCCCATGTGCGGAATCTTCAGGTTCTCGTCGCGCGGCACGATCTTCTCGACGTCGCCGGAAATCCAGTCGAGCCCCGGCGTCGTGACGTATTCCTTGCCCTGCGTCGCCAGCAATTGCATGCCGACACAGATGCCAAAGAACGGCCGCGCCTTGCCCTGCACCGCTTCGGTCATCGCATCGACCATGCCGTCGAGCGCATCGAGCCCCTTGCGGCAATCGGCAAACGCGCCGACGCCGGGCAAGACAATACGGTCGGCGCGGAATACGACATCGGGATCGCGCGTCACGACGATTTTTTCCGGATTCTCCATGCCGCGCGCGGCGCGCTCGAACGCTTTCGCCGCCGAGTGCAGATTGCCGGAGCCGTAGTCGATGATGGCGACGCTCATCGCGACACTCCGGGCTGGGGGAAGGATCCGAGAATATCGTGGCTCACCAGCGAGGAGCGCGGCATTGGCGGCATCGGTGATGCCGTACCACGACCGTTCTCGGATGCTGCAGCGGACCAGCGATCGAAGAAGCGACGCTCGGCGGCATCCTGATTGTCGGCCACCACCACGTCGACCTGCTGCCACTTGCGCCGCCGCAGCGTCCAGCGCCGCAGTGAGGCGGCTTCGAGGCCCATCAGCACCGCAATGATGAACATCATCACGAAACGCGCGCCGCTGCCGATGCCCATCACACTGAATGCGATCTCGAGCGCCACCATCAGCACGATGTAGCCGAACAGCGCCAGCCACAGGCGATGCCACGCCAGCCAGACGATGCTGAGCACGAACGCCCAGAAATAGAATCCGTCGCGCACAAACACGAAACGATCCGGCGTGACGCGAACATCGGCGCCATAGCCGGGCGGTGTGTGCACGGTATACACCGACATGGTTCGTCTCCGGGCTCTCACCGAGCGAATGGAAAAGCGCGCCGACGGAACAGCCGCCGAGCGCGACGGTTAGCCGCCAAGCTGCCCCTTGGTGGAGGGCACTTCATCCCTGGCCTGCGGATCGATCGCCACCGCGGCGCGCAGCGCACGCGCGAGGCCCTTGAAGCAGGACTCGGAGATATGGTGGCTGTTCTCGCCATATAGCGTTTCGACATGCAGCGTGATGCCGGCGTTCATCGCAAACGCGTTGAACCACTCGCGCACCAGCTCGGTGTCGAACGCGCCGATCTTGTCGCGCGGGAAATCGGCCCTGAACACCAGCACCGGGCGGCCGGAAATGTCGATCACCACACGTGACAGCGTCTCGTCCATCGGCATGTACACGCCGGCATAACGGGTGATGCCGCGCATGTCGCCGAGCGCTTGCTTGACGGCCTGGCCGAGCGCGATGCCGACATCTTCCGTCGTGTGGTGATGATCGACATGGAGATCACCGACGGCCTTCACGGTGATGTCGATGCGCGAATGGCGCGCCAACAGATCGAGCATATGGTCGAAGAATCCGATGCCGGTTGAGACATCGGACACGCCGGTACCGTCCAGATTGACCGACACCTGAACGTCGGTTTCCTTGGTTTTGCGCTTGATCGTCGCCGTGCGCATGAAAAATGCTCTCCGGGGCCAAAAAGTGGAGGTCTTTTAACAGGCTGATGACGCCTTCGCTACTGCGAGAAACGCCGAATCCGGTCCATTCGTCGCACTATGGTGACCGAAATCCGCATGGCCGCCCGGCCTGATTGCATCCCCGGCTGCCGATCCCTAAATCTGGCGCAGCGAAAGGGTCCCTCATGCAAGCATCACAGCCGGACATCTGGCACGGCACGACGATTCTCACGGTCCGCAAGGGCGGCAAGGTGGTGGTCGGCGGCGACGGACAGGTGTCCATCGGCCAGACCGTCATCAAATCCAACGCCAGAAAGGTTCGCAGGCTCGGCAAGGGCGACGTCATCGGCGGTTTCGCCGGCGCCACCGCCGACGCTTTCACCCTGTTCGAGCGGTTAGAGGCCAAACTCGACCAGTATCCGGGGCAACTGACGCGCGCCTGCGTCGAACTGGCGAAGGACTGGCGCACCGATCGCTATTTGCGGCGGCTGGAAGCGATGATGATCGTCGCCGACAAGGATGTATCGCTGGTGCTGACCGGCACCGGCGACGTGCTCGAACCCGAGGACGGCGTGATGGCGATCGGCTCCGGCGGCAACTACGCGCTGGCGGCGGCTCGTGCATTGGCCGACAGCGACAAGGATGCCGAGGCCATCGTGCGGCGCAGCCTCGATATCGCCGCCGACATCTGCGTCTATACCAACCGCAATCTGACGATCGAAACGCTGACCGCCGGTTGAGACCGTTTCCCCTCCTTACCCTCTCCCCCTTGTGGGAGAGGGTGGCGAGATTGAGCATCGCGAAATCGAGCCGGGTGAGGGGGAATCTCTCACCAGCCCCCTCACCCGGTTTCTCGCTCACGCTCGAAACCACCCTCTCCCACAAGGGGAGAGGGGAAAAAAGATGAAATCAATGACCGACTTTTCTCCCCGCGAAATCGTTTCCGAACTCGACCGCTTCATCGTCGGCCAGCACGATGCCAAGCGCGCGGTCGCCATCGCCCTGCGCAATCGCTGGCGGCGGCTGCAGCTCGAAGGCTCGCTGCGCGAGGAAGTGCTGCCGAAGAACATCCTGATGATCGGGCCGACCGGCGTCGGCAAGACCGAGATCGCGCGGCGTCTCGCCAAGCTGGCGTCCGCGCCCTTCATCAAGGTGGAAGCGACCAAGTTCACCGAGGTCGGTTATGTCGGCCGCGACGTCGAGCAGATCGTGCGCGACCTGCTCGAGGTCGGCATCGCCCAGACCCGCGAGAAGAAGCGCAAGGACGTGCGCGCCAAGGCGCAACTCGCTGCGGAAGAACGCGTGCTCGACGCGCTGGTCGGCCCCGGCTCGGGACCGGCGACTCGCGATTCCTTCCGCCGCAAGCTGCGCGCCGGCGAACTCAACGACAAGGAAATCGAGATCGAGACCCAGGCCTCATCAGGCATGCCGATGTTAGAAATTCCCGGCATGCCGGGCGCGCAGATGGGCGCGATTTCGATCGGCGATATTTTCGGCAAGATGGGCGGACGCACCAAGACGCGCCGCGTCAACGTGCAGGATTCGCATGAAATCCTCGTCAACGAGGAATCCGACAAGCTGCTCGACGACGAGCAGCTCACCCAGGAAGCGATCCACGCGGTCGAAAACAACGGCATCGTGTTCCTGGACGAGATCGACAAGATCTGCGTGCGCGACGGCGCGCGCACCGGCGACGTGTCGCGCGAGGGCGTGCAGCGCGACCTGCTGCCGCTGATCGAAGGCACCACGGTGTCGACCAAGCACGGCCCGGTGAAGACCGACCACATCCTGTTCATCGCGTCCGGCGCGTTCCACATCGCCAAGCCGTCGGACCTGCTGCCCGAACTGCAGGGACGGTTGCCGATCCGGGTCGAACTGCAGGCGCTGTCGCGCAACGACATGCGGCGTATCCTCACCGAGCCGGAGGCTTCGTTGATCAAGCAGTATGTCGCGCTGATGCAGACCGAGGGCGTCCATCTCGTGCTGACCGACGACGCCATCGACGCGCTCGCCGACATCGCGGTCGCGGTCAACTCCACGGTCGAGAACATCGGCGCGCGGCGATTGCAGACCGTGATGGAACGGGTGCTCGACGAGATTTCGTTCGCCGCGCCCGACCGGAACGGCGACACCGTGACCATCGATGCGCCCTACGTGAACAAGCACATCGGCGATCTGGCGAAGAACACGGATCTCAGCCGGTTTATTTTGTAAGCTAGACAGTTTTGGGGGCGTTCTGGCGAAAGCCGGGACCCAGAACTCTTCTGTGCCCCGGATGCCGCGCAGCGCGTTAGCGGTGCGCCGCTGATCCGGGGCCATTCCAAACTCAGAGTTTGTGACGATCCCGGGTCTGCGAAGCAGCGTTACACGCTGCATCGCGCCCGGGAAAAGAACTGGGTTCCGGCGTTCGCCGGGACGACGGCGTAGCAATCATCCGCAATTGCATCACCGCGCCCGCCGAACCCGCACATAGAGCGCGCCCTCACCGCCATGGCCGATATGCGCTTCCTCGAAGCCGATCACGAGGCTGCGGAATTCCGGCAGACCGAGCCAGTGCGGCACCTGACGCCGCAGCACGCCGCGCTCGGGATCGGCACCCGACGCGCGGCCCTTGCCGGTGATCACCAGCACGAAACTCATGCCGTCGTCGCTGCAGCGCGCGAGAAAATTGAACAGCGCCCGATGCGCGCGGGTCTGCGTCATGCCGTGAAGATCGAGCCGCGCCTCGATTTCCTTGCGGCCGCGCGCAAGATGCGAGCGTTCGCGCCGCCCGAGCGTGACCAGCGGTGGGTGCGCCGGAAGTTTTGGGATGATTTTCGGGACGACCGGCGCGGCGGGCACACGCTCAGTTTTTTTAGGGGCGGACTTCGATGGCGCACCATCGTCCTCGTCAGCCTGGTGCTTCGCCTTCGCCGCGCGCTTGCGCAGCGGCTTGATCTGCCGCGCGACGCTTTCCCACAACGCCAGCTCTTCATGACTAAGCGCGCGCTTGCGGCGCTTGACGGGTTCGGGGTCGAGACGCGGCGGACGCTTCATTGTTGCTGGCTGCGACGCTGACCCGATTTGCGCTCGGACTTGGATCCGGACTTGGGCTCAGACTTGGGCTCACTCTTGGCTTCCGGTGTCTTTGCGGATGCTGACTTCGGCCGCGCCTCTGGCAATGGCGCGGTCTTGCCGCGCGGCACCGGATCCAGCGCGCGCGGCAGCAACATCACGAATTGCGCCGGATTTTTGAGTCGCCCTGCCACCTTCCCCGCTTCAAGACCGGCGCCGAAATAAAGATCGGCACGTGCGGGACCAATAATCGCCGAGCCGGTGTCCTGCGCGATCATCAGGCGATGGAACGGCGTTTTCGATGTGTCGGATTCAATCGGCAGTTCGCCGGCGATGAAGAACGGCGTGCCGTAGACGTGCAGCGCCTTGTCGACCGCGATCGAGCGGCCGGCAGTCAGTTGCACACCCTGCGCACCGACCGCTTCGTCCTTGTCCGACAACTTTACTTCGCGGAAGAACACATACGATTTGTTCTGGCGGCGCAGCTCCTTCGCCGCGTCCGGATTCTGCTCCATGTATTCGCGAATCCGGCGCATCGACATTTCTTCGCGAGGGATGATGTTGCGATCGATCAGCACGCGGCCCACCGGCGTGTAGGGGAAACCGTTATGGGCATCGTAGTTGAGACGCACCATGGTCCCGTCCTCGAGACGGACGCGCGCCGAACCCTGGATCTGGATGAACAACAGATCGGTCTCGCTCTTGAGCCAGACGATCTCAAGGCCGCGGCCGGCGATGGCGCCGTCTTCGATCTCGCCGCGATCATAATACGGCACCAGCTTGCGGCGGCCGATCTTGCGGAACACCTGACCCTTGTTGGGCAGGCTGGGCGAGGCCTGCGAATAGCCTTTGACGAACAGGTTCGACGGACGGCGATAGACCGGCACGGTGTAGACATCAGTCTTGACCCGTGAGCCATCGACGATCGGCTCGTAATAGCCGGTGACGAAGCCGGCGTCATCGCCAAGCTTTGAAATCCGGATCGGGACGAAATGGCGCTCGAAAAACGCGCGCGCCGACGCATTGTCAACGACGTGAGCCGATTTCGCAGCCTGACACGGCTCCCGCAGCGAATTGCCAATCGCCTTGTCGTTCGGGACTTTAGATTTCTTCGCGGCGATGATCGGCGCGCAACTGGCGCGGAAGGTTTTGAACGCGGCAAGCTGATCGTCCGCCGTCCACCCCGCGACCTCGCTCCAGGTCAGCGGCGCGTACTGGCTGTTGGGAAATTCCATCGGCAACTCGACGGCACGATGGTGATGACGCTGATGTTGAGCCGCATGGTGGCTGCGAGGGGTGCGGGCCTCGGCGGCGGTATCGGCTACAGCGCCGATGGCCGCGAACGCAAGCGCCACGGCGAAATGGCAGGATGCGCCGCTGCGCCACCCTGCCGCCGGACCATCAATGTCCGCTTTCCGTGCCAACCAGCTTCCAGTTCGGATCGCGCGAGGACAGATCACGCGAGAACGTCCAGACATCGGTGACATCGGTCAGCTTGTCCGGATTGCCGTCGATGACGGTGTCGTTCTTGTCGCGCGTGGACGAGATCATTTGCGATACGAAACGAATGGTGATTTGCGCCGCGCGGTCGCGGACGCCGGCGGCGACGATCTCGGCCTTGTCGATCGAGGCGAACTTGGTCGTCACCTTCTCGCCGCGCTGTTCACGGCCGCGGATCGCAGCGTCAAACCCCTCATAGACGTCGGACGACAACAAATCCTTGAGCGCGCGGCGGTCGCCGTTGGCAAAGGCCAGCACGATCATCTCATAGGCGCTCTTCGCGCCGCTGATGAAATGCTGCGCGTTGAAGGAGGAATCGCTGGCCATGATCTCATCGAGACCGGTTGCGACCGCGCTATCCGGCTCAGCGACGCCTTTCCAGCGATCGGGCGACGAGGTGTCGGCCATCGGCGCCAGCGGAGCCTGATCGATGGTCCGGCCCGGCATCGGCACGACGTTGTTTTCCGCAGCACCCCGCGCCAGATCGCGCGGCGCGCGATCGAATGGCGGACGCTCGCTGCCGGTGCGTTGGCCAAGCACGTTGCGAAGCCGCAGAAAAATGAACACGGCCAGCGCCAGGAATATGATGGTATAAATATCCACGTCGTCTTCGCTTTCTGATCGGTCCCGCCGCCACGGCCACCGCTTGAGATACGGCTGCCAGCCCGGCAACGGTGGGGCGTTCTGCTTGGTTGACATCTGATGTAGGCACGAAACCCGCCCGCGCCAACAACGCCATTTGCCGCGTTACAACCTTTGTCTCGAGCCGTTGAACAATCGCCGAAGTACAGTTTGACAGAGTTAAGATCGGTTAATCGCGCCGATTTATGCCGATTCTAGCCTATCCACGCCCCCCGGCCAACCTTTTGGCGGCGTTCCGCCATCCATCGTCCTTGTCGAATACGGCAGGGCTATGATAGCCACGCCCCCGAGAAAGCCCTCGCTGACCACCCTATTCCGCAGGAGAGATCGACATGACCAATGGCAACGGCGCACCGGCCGAGGGCTCCGCGCCTCCGCAGCTCAACGTGCTTGCGCAGTACATCAAGGATCTGTCGTTCGAGAACCCGAACTCGCCGTCCTCGCTGGCGCCGCAGGACAAGCAGCCGCAGATCAACATCCAGATCAATGTCAGCGCCACCGGCATGGGCGAGCACGACTATGAAGTCGCGCTGTCGATCGAGGGCAAGGCCGAGAACGAGGGCAAGCTGCTGTTCGGTTTCGAGCTGGTCTATGCCGGGGTGTTCCGCATCCAGAATGTGGCGCAGGAAAACCTGCACCCGCTGGTGATGATCGAATGTCCGCGCCTTCTGTTCCCGTTCGCGCGCGAGATCATTTCGTCCGCCACCCGCAACGGCGGCTTCCCGCCGCTGATGCTCGACCCGGTCGATTTCGTCGGGTTGTACCGCCAGAACATGGCGCGCCAGGCGGAGCAGGTGAAGCCGAGCTAACTAGCGTCCGGCTTCTACTCAACTCTCCAGAAATTCGTTCCAGATCGGCTTGTCGCCCAGCGTCGCCACGAAGGCGCGGTGGGCGGCGCGATCTTCATCGGTCACCCGCGGTGCCAGCGGCACTTCGCGCTGGCGGCGCGTGACCTCGACGACGCTAACGGTCGACACCTGCACAGCTTCCGAGGCGAGGATAAGCTGCGACTGCCGCGCGCCGATCAGGTCGATATAGACCTCCGCGAGCAATTCGGCGTCGAGCAACGCGCCATGCTTGGTGCGCTTGGAATTGTCGATCGCATAGCGCGAACACAGATCGTCGAGCCGGTTCGACACGCCGGGATGCTTGCGCCGCGCCAGCAGCAGCGTATCCACAAGGCGGTCGCGCGAAACCGGCGACCGCTTGATGCGGTCGAGTTCGGCGTTGATGAAGCCGATATCGAACGACGCATTATGAATGATCAGCGGCGCTTCGCCGATGAACGCGAGAAAATCATCCGCCACCGCCGAGAACAGCGGCTTGTCGGCAAGGAACTCGGTCGACAGGCCATGAACCGCGAAGGCTTCCTGCGGCATGTCGCGCTCAGGATTGAGATAGACATGGTAGGTCTGGCCGGTCGGCATGTGATTGAACATCTCGACACAGCCGATTTCGACCAGCCGGTCGCCGCGCAGCGCATCAAGGCCGGTGGTTTCGGTATCGAGAACAATCTCACGCATCAATCAAGTTCCTGTTGGATTGCTGCCTCGCCTCGCGCGCTCTACGAATCGGCGCGCCGTTTCGGCATTTTAGCAACCCCGGCGAGAATGTCCGCAATCCGGGCCCGCACCGGTTCCAGCCCGTGGGACGTATCCACCAGAAAGTCCGCGCGCGCCCGCTTGTCGGCATCCGGCATCTGCCGTGCCAGAATGGCATCGAGCTTGTCGGGCGTCATGTCGTCGCGCGCCAGAATCCGCTCGCGCTGGACTTCCGGCGACGTCGTGACCACCACCACCGCATCAACACGCTTGTCACCGCCGGTCTCGAACAGCAACGGCACGTCGAGAACCGCAACCGGCGCGCCACTGGCTTCGGCGCTGGCGAGAAATTCCTGCTGATGGCTGCGCAGCATCGGATGCACGATGGTTTCCAGCCGCTTCATCGCCTCTGGATTGTTGACCACCGCCGCCGACAGTTTCCTGCGATCGACGCCCTGCGGCGTCGTGGTGCCGGGAAACGCCGCCTCGATCGCGGACACCGCTTCGCTCTCATAGACCTTATGCACGGTGGCATCGGCGTCGTAGACCGGCACGCCGGCTTCCGCGAACAGTTTCGCGGTGGTCGATTTTCCCATGCCCATCGAGCCAGTCAGTCCGAGCAGAAACATCTTTGTCTTTCACACTGTCATGAGGTCATGGCCGCGCAGAAACGCCAGCAGCGGCAATAGCGGCAGGCCGAGTATCGTAAAATAGTCGCCGTCGATGCGTTCGAACAGATGCACGCCGGCGCCCTCAAGCTGATAGGCGCCGACACTGGCGGTGACGCGGTCGCCAGCGAGATCGAGATAGGCGGCGATGGCGTGATCGTCCAGCTTGCGCATGGCCATGTGCGCCACCGCGATGTCCGAGAACAGGACGCGTCCGCCTTTGGCGACCGTGACGGCGGAATTGAGTGTGTGGGTGTGGCCGGACATCAGCCGCAACTGATCCGCCGCAGCGGTGCGATCGGCGGGTTTGCTGAATAACCGCGTGCCGAGCGCCAGCGTCTGGTCGGCTCCAATCACAAACCGATCGGGATGGGCCTTGGAAATGTGTTTGGCCTTTTCGCCGGCGAGCAAGGCGGCGATCGCGCCGGGATCGGTGAGACCTGATTGCTCCTGGATGCCGCGCTCGTCGATGGCCGCAGGGATCGCCTCGAATGCAAGACCCGCATTGCGCAGCAGCGCCTGCCGCGCGGCGCTTTGCGACGCCAGAATGACAGGCTTTGAACCACGCCACACGGTCATCGGTCACAACCTCTGACGTTGCCGATCGGCATAGAGCTTCATGATCGCCGCCGCGGTTTCCTCGATCGAACGGCGGGTGACGTCGAGCAATGCCCAGTCGTATTTCGCGCTTAGCCTGCGCGCGAACGCGACTTCCTCCGCCACTGCCTGACGATCGGTGTAGGTGTCGTCGCCGGTGCGGCCGATGCCGAGCAGACGGTTCTGCCGCACCTGGATCAGGCGTTCGGGCGTGGCGTGAAGACTGACCACCAGCGGCTTCTTCAATGTTTCGAGCTGCTGCGGAATCGGAATTCCCGGCACCAGAGGCACATTGGCGGTGCGCACGCCACGATTGGCGAGATAGATCGAGGTCGGTGTTTTCGACGTGCGTGACACGCCGACCAAAACCACATCGGCTTCCTCGAGACCTTCGACGTGCTGACCATCGTCATGCATCATCGAATAGTTCAGCGCGTCGATGCGCTTGAAATATTCCGCGTTCAGCGTGTGCTGCGCGCCGACGCGACGCGAGGTCTGCGTGCCGAGATAGGCCTGAAACAACTGCATCACCGGATCGATGATCGACAGCGACGGAATGTTGATCTCCTGACACTTTGCCTGCAGCCGCTCGACCAGATCCTTTTCCAGCAGCGTGAAAAGAACAATGCCCGGCGCTTCCTCGATTTCGGCGAGCACGCGATCGAGCTGCTTCTGGCTGCGCACCAGCGGATAGACATGCTCGACCGGCGTGACATTGGCGTATTGCGCGGCGACCGCGCGCGCCACCGTGATGATGGTTTCGCCGGTCGAATCAGAAATCATGTGAAGATGAAAATAGCTGCCGGTGGTAGGCACCATACGTTTAATCCGGTTTCCACACGCGCCTGGCGGCTGTGTATTGCTGTGAATCCATGTGGGCAGAAACCGTTTGTTAAGCCGCAGCGAAATCGCTGCTGGATAACCCGCCCGATTGTTCACAGCCCTGACTTCGGGATGCGATTGTCTGTCGGAGTTCAGTGTAACGGGGTTATGTGGATTTGTCTTGGGACAAACCGGGAGAGAACGAACCAAGCTATTGAATCAATCGCCGTTTTTGAAACCTCCGGTTGGTCGCGGGCAACGAGGATAAAATCCGCCGGTGTGGATGATGGTCTGACAAGATCTGAAGAGAATTGAACCGGCACTATTCACGGTCAACCAAACTCAAACCTAGATTCTAGAAATGATTTTTTAAGAAAAGTTCGAGCCGCGCATATGCCCTTTCGTGGCCGGATATGAAATGATCACGATGTCGAGTCGTTCCCAGGTTGCGGGAATTTTCTGGCCTGCAAACGAGTGATAACTCTGCCCGCAATGGACAATCGAGATCGCAATGTATGAATGGATCAAGGCACTGCATGTGATCGCCGTCATCTCGTGGATGGCGGGAATGCTCTATCTGCCGCGGCTGTTCGTCTATCACTGCGAGGCCGAGCCGGGCTCGAAGCAATCCGAGACCTTCAAGGTGATGGAGCGCCGGTTGCTCAAGGCGATCATCAACCCGGCGATGATCGTGACCTGGCTCGCGGGTCTGTGGATGGTGTGGGAGGCGGGCTGGTACAAATCGGGCTGGTTTCACGCCAAGTTCGCGCTGGTCATCCTGATGTCGGCGCTTCACGGCTTTTTCACCAGCCGGGTGCGCGATTTCGCCCTCGACCGGAATACCCGAAGCCAGAAATTCTACAGAATTATCAATGAAGTACCGACGGTACTGATGATCGGGATCGTCATCCTGGTGATCGTCAAACCGTTCTGAAGGGCCCGGCCGTATTAAATCCATCGCGGACCTCCTTGCGCGAAATCGGGTGATTTTCTATATTCGTCTGACCTCCCCGAACGCAGGCAGATGCGGCAGTGGTCCGGTAGGACCGGTCGTCGCGTCAGGTTCGAAGCCGCCCGGCACCTTCTCTGCTCAAGACCTGCGGACTCCCGGTTGAACTTGTGCGTCCGCGTTTTCAGCAGGCCGAACCGATCTTGCACCCCTCCCCCTCTTGCTTCTCAGGACTACCCCCATGCGGGAAATGAAACTTCAGGACCTCAAAACCAAAACTCCGGCCGAGCTTGTTTCGTTCGCCGAGGAGCTTGGGGTCGAAAACGCCAGCACCATGCGCAAGCAGGAGCTGATGTTCGCCATTCTCAAGCTGCTGGCGATCCAGGAAACCGACATCATCGGCGAAGGCGTCGTCGAGGTGCTGTCTGACGGCTTCGGCTTTTTGCGGTCGTCGGACGCCAACTACCTGCCCGGCCCGGACGATATCTATGTGTCGCCGTCGCAGATCCGTCGCTTCGGCCTGCGCACGGGTGACACCATCGAGGGTCATATCCGCTCACCGAAGGAAGGCGAGCGCTATTTCGCCCTGCTCAAGGTCAACACCCTCAATTTCGAAGACCCCGAGAAGTCGAAGCACAAGGTCAACTTCGACAACCTCACGCCGCTGTTCCCGGACGAGCGTTTCAAGCTCGAGATCGACGATCCGACCCGCAAGGACCTGTCGCCGCGCGTCATCGACATCGTGGCGCCGATCGGCAAGGGCCAGCGCGCCCTGATTGTGGCGCCGCCGCGCACCGGCAAGACCGTGCTGATGCAGAACATTGCGCACTCGATCACGGCCAACCATCCGGAATGCTACCTGATCGTGCTTCTGATCGACGAGCGCCCGGAAGAAGTCACCGATATGCAGCGTTCGGTGAAGGGCGAGGTTGTGTCCTCGACCTTCGACGAGCCGGCGGTGCGTCACGTTCAGGTCGCGGAAATGGTGATCGAGAAGGCCAAGCGCCTGGTCGAGCATGGCCGCGACGTGGTGATCCTGCTCGATTCGATCACCCGCCTCGGCCGCGCCTACAACACCGTGGTTCCGTCATCCGGCAAGGTGCTGACCGGCGGTGTCGACGCCAACGCGCTGCAGCGGCCGAAGCGCTTCTTCGGCGCGGCGCGTAACATCGAGGAAGGCGGCTCGCTAACCATCATCGCGACCGCGCTGGTCGATACCGGCAGCCGCATGGACGAAGTGATCTTCGAAGAGTTCAAGGGCACCGGCAACTCGGAACTGATCCTGGACCGCAAGGTCGCCGACAAGCGCACCTTCCCGGCCATCGATATTGCCCGCTCCGGCACCCGTAAGGAAGAGCTCATCACCGACGCGCAGACGCTCAAGAAGATGTACGTGCTGCGCCGCATCCTCAATCCGATGGGCACCATGGATGCGATCGACTTCCTGCTCGACAAACTGCGTAACACCAAGAACAACGCCGAGTTCTTCGATTCGATGAACACCTGACGGCTTGCTGTTTCTTTCAGTTCTGCTGCATCATGCCCGGCATTCGTGCCGGGCATTTTGTTTTGGCATGATTTTATTGGACGCGTTTTCTTAACCAGAACCGGTACCCACCTCGCTTGAAAACGCTACGGGGAATTGCAGGAGAAGCCATGACGACGTCCGATTATCGAACGCCCTCCGGACTTCCGCTCGGCCGGCCCATGTCGAAATGGTCGTCGCGCTCGCTGCCGCCGAAGCAAGTTCTCGAAGGACGTTTCTGCAGGCTTGAGCCGCTGGATGTTGCCAAGCACGGCGACGACCTGATCGCGGCGTTCAGCAAGACCGATCCCGATTCGTGGCGCTATCTGTTCGCGGGGCCGTTCGACAATGACGACGATTGCCGGAACTGGCTTACCGACGTTGCGACGCGCACCACCGAAGTGCCGTATGTCCTGATCGATCTCAAGAGCGGCCGCGCCGCCGGCATGGCGTCCTACATGCGCATCGAACCCGGCCATGGCGTGATCGAGGTCGGCAGCATTCACTATTCCGACATGCTCAAGCGCACCCCGGTCACCACCGAGGCGATGTTTTTGATGATGCGCCATGTGTTCGAGGATCTCGGCTATCGGCGCTATGAGTGGAAATGCGACAGCTTCAACGCGCCGTCGCGGCGCACCGCGCAGCGGCTGGGATTCCTGTTCGAGGGGATTTTCCGTCAGCACATGGTGGTGAAAGGCCACACCCGCGATACCGCCTGGTTTGCGATCGTCGACAGCGACTGGCCGATGCTCAAGCGGGCCTATGAAAAATGGCTGTCGCCGGAGAATTTCGATGAATCCGGTCAGCAGCGTGTGTCGCTGTCCGATCTGATCGGGGCGACCCGCGGCGAATAGCGGCTGGATCAGACTTCGCTAACCCTGATGGCCTAGGCTCTGGCCAGCTCCGGGGCTGGACATGTCATCTGCCGATCCATCTGTAGTGCGTGAAACGCAACCGAACGACGAAAGCGGGCAAGGACGGGTGCTGATCGCACCCGAGCGCGTGCGCATCATTGCGTGGTGCTGGGTTGTGGTCGCGGTTGTTTGCTACGCCGCCGATTTGCTGCGGCAGACCACCGACGGATTGACCAACGGCCACGGCCGTCCATTCGGCGACGATTTCATGAACTACTGGTCCGGTGCGTGGCTGGCGCTGCATGGCCGCGCCGCCGAGGTTTACGACTGGCACGCGTTTCACGTCTTTCAGCAGTCGGTGACCGGGCCTGACATTCAGCTCTATCACTACAGCTATCCTCCGGTGCTGTTGATGCTGACCGCGCCGCTTGCGCTGGTGGCTTATGTTCCGGCGCTCGGCTTGTGGCTGCTCTCGAGCTGGTACGCGTTCTATCGCGCGCTCAAGCTGACGGCGTTCGACGGCGCCCTGTTGTTGTCGGTTGCGGCACCCGCGGTCTTTGTCAATGCGGCGGGCGGTCAGAACGGAGCCTGGGTCGCGGCGCTGCTCGGCGGCGGTCTGTTGCTGCTCGACCGTCGGCCAGCGGTCTCCGGCATTCTCTTTGGGCTCCTGCTATTCAAGCCGCATCTCGGGGTGATGATTCCTGTGGCGTTGTTGGCAGGTCGCCGGTGGCGCGCGTTCGGTGCGGCGGCGGCAACGGTGATCGCACTCATCGTCATGAGCATGGCGCTATATGGCTGGGATCTGTGGCTCGCCTATTTCCGGCATGTCTCGGTGCTCCGTCAGGCCATTCTCGAGGATGGCTCTGGCGTCTGGCATCGTATGATGTCGGTGTTCGTGCTGGCGCGGCGTTTGGGCTTCGATGTCGGGTGGGCCTATGTCGTCCAGATCGCAGCGGCAATTGCGGCGGCCGGGTTTGTCGCGCGATCGTGGCTGCGCGACGACACGCCGGAAATCCGCAACGCCCTGATGATTCTCGGAACTTGTCTCGCGACGCCGTATCTGCAGGATTATGATTTCGTCGTCGGCGCATTCGTCGTGGTGTGGCTGCAAATCGCAGGCAACCGCACGGGCGTCACGCCGCGATCAATCCAGATTGCCAGCGCCGGGATTTTGCTGCTTCCCCTGTTCAATGGTTCGCTCAGCCTGATGACCGGCATCGCCATCGGGCCGTTCGTGATCGTGCCGGTGTTCGCGCTGGTCGCGATGATGGCGCGGCGGAGCGCGGTTGTTTCCGCCTAGCGGCGCGCGATCATGCCGTGCCGCTGTTGACCAGCGCGATCAGATCCTCCGGCGCGGTCACCGGCAGCGAGCAGCTTTGCCCGCGACAGACGAAGGCGGCGGCACCGGATACCGAAGCGATTTTATCCCGCGCGGGATGGTCGGCCGGCAACGCGTCGCCGCGCGCGGCGCGGAGCACGATTGTGGTGGCGTGCGGAAGTTTTCGCGCGACTCGAAGCAGCGCATCGGCCTCGCCCCCCTCCCCGACCACAACGATTTCGGCGCCGCGCAGATGCAAGTCCAGTGCATTGAGCACCGAAAGATGACCGAAAATGTTCTCGGCCGCTTTTGGCAGGATCGCAGCGAATAGCGCATCGGCCTTCTGCCGCCACACATCTTCGCCGGTCAGCACCGCGAGCCGCACGAGGTTCTGCGCGATCAGGCCGGTATGGTTGGGGATGGCATCATCGATCGTCGAATGCGGCCGTATGATCAGGCCTTCCGCATCATCGGCGGTGAGATAATAGCCGCCGTGCTCGGCGTCCGCATAATGCGCGTCGAGCGAATGCTGCCACGCCAGCGCCCTGTCGAGATAGGGTCCCTCGCCTGTTGCTTCATACAGCGCCAGCGCAGCGCGGATCATCGCCGCATAATCGGACGCGAGCCCCGGCAGCAGCAGCTTGCCCTCCCGCCACGAATGGCCAAGGCGATCGCCCTGCGTCATCGTTGTTGCGATGAAATTGAAAGCGTTGCGCGCCAGCGTCAGCCACTCCGGCTTGTCGAACGCGCAGGCGCCATGAACCAGCGCTGCGATCATCAGGCCGTTCCAGTCGGCTAGCACCTTGTCGTCGAGACCCGGCCGGACGCGCTTACCGCGCTCCCTCAGCAGCAGCGCGCGCATCGCGGCGAGTTGTTCGGCTTCGGTCGGCGTATCGTCCGAGCTTTTGAGGCGATTGAGAATCGTGTGGCCTTCAAAGTTGCCGTCGGCGGTGACGTCGTATTTCGCGGCGAAGAACGTCGCGTCGTCGGTGCCGAGCACGTGCTCGATCTCGGCCTGCGACCAGACGTAGAACTTGCCCTCCTCGCCTTCGGAATCGGCATCGAGCGACGACGAGAAGCCGCCCTCTTTCGTCGTCATCTCGCGGATCAGCCAGCCGACCGTTTCAATCGCGCGTTCGTGAAACAATGGCGTATCGGCGCGCGCGGCATCGAGCGCGAGTAGGTCGAGGATCTGTGCGTTGTCGTAGAGCATCTTCTCGAAGTGCGGCACCAGCCAGCGCTCATCGACCGAATAGCGCGCGTAGCCACCGCCGAGATGATCGTAGATGCCGCCCTGGCTCATCTGGCGCAGCGCGAGAGACGTGGTGTTGAAGAAACGCTCATCGCCGCTGCGTGCGCCGGCGCGCCACAGGAATTCGAGCATCGCGCATTGCGGAAATTTCGGCGCGCCGCGCAGGCCGCCATTCACCGGATCGGTCGCGCGCGCGATCGACACCGCGGCGTTGTCGAGCTCGTTCAATCCGAGTGTCGCACCCGCGCCTTGCGCGCGCTCGGCGAGACGCTCGAGCAATGCGTCGCGATTGGTCGCGATCTTCTCCGGCGATTCGTGGAAGATGCGCGCGACTTGCTGCAACACATCGGTGAACGAGGCGCGGCCGTATTGCGCGGTCTTGGGAAAATAAGTGCCGCCCCAGAACGGCGCGCCTTCCGGCGTCAGAAACATCGTCAGCGGCCAGCCGCCTTGCTGGCCGAGCTGGTGCAGGGCGTTCATGTAGATCTGGTCGATGTCGGGCCGTTCCTCGCGGTCGACCTTGATGCTGACGAACAGCTCGTTCATCACCGCCGCAGTGGCGTCGTCGTCGAAACTCTCGTGGGCCATGACATGGCACCAGTGACAGGCGGCGTAACCGATCGACAGCAGGATCGGCTTGTTGGTCCGCCTGGCCTCGGCCAGTGCCTCCGGGCCCCATTGCCACCAGTTCACCGGGTTATGCTGATGCTGGAGCAGGTAGGGGCTCGTCGCCCCGGCCAACCGATTTGTGTGCGTTGCAGCATTTTCCATGTTGCGGTCTCTGGTGCAGCATATTGCGATGCAGCATACCGCACGAGGGCAGTGGAGCTGACCGATACGCGATTTCAATTGCCTGTTCCGGCGCTGTTGAACAAATAGGCTATGGATTCACGAGAGCAAACCATCTTCGCGCTGTCGTCGGGGCGGGCACCATCGGCCATTGGCATAGTCCGGGTGTCTGGGCCAAAGGCCGACACCGCTCTGGAGACGCTGTGCGGGTTCATTCCGGCGCGGCGGGTGGCGACGCTGGTGACGCTGAAGCAGGCGGACGGCACGGCGATCGACGAGGGCGTCGCGCTGTGGTTCCCGAAGCCGAACAGCGCCACCGGCGAAGACACGGCCGAGTTTCAGATTCATGGCGGCCGCGCGGTGATTGCCGCGGTGTTCGAAGCACTGGCAAAAATTCCGACGCTGCGTCCGGCGGAGCCCGGCGAATTCACGCGCCGCGCGTTCGAGAATGGCAAGATCGATCTGACCGAGGCCGAAGGTCTCGACGATCTGATTCACGCCGACACCGAACGTCAACGCCGCCAGGCATTGCGTCAGATGAAAGGCCTGCTCGGCGATAAGGCCGAGCGGTGGCGGCGGGACATCATCGAAGCGTCGGCGCTAATCGAAGCGGGCATCGATTTTCCGGATGAGGGCGACGTGCCGCACGATCTGCTCGCGCCGGCGCAGAAGAAGATCGCGACGCTCAAAAATGAAATTGAAGAAACCCTTGCGGCATCGGCACAAAGTGAACGCCTGCGCGATGGCCTGATCGTCGCTATCGCCGGTCCGCCGAACGCCGGAAAATCGACGCTGCTCAATCGTCTTGCACGACGCGACGTTGCGATCGTCTCGCCATACGCCGGTACGACGCGCGACGTGATCGAAGTGCATCTCGATCTCGACGGCTATCCGGTGACGTTGCTCGACACTGCCGGCGTGCGCGAGACCGATGATCCGATCGAGCAGGAGGGCGTGCGCCGTGCGCAGGAGCGCGCGCGTCATGCCGATCTGGTGCTGTGGGTCAGCGACGCAAACGACGATGCCTCAGCAGCGCCGGAGCAGGGCGGCGACCACGCGCCGGTGTGGCGGGTGATCAACAAGATCGACATGCGGGCAGGGGCCGGGTCTGCACTGTTCGCGATTTCGGCGGCGCGTGGCGACGGGGTCAATGACCTGGTCGCAGCGCTTGGCGCTTACGCCGCCGAATATTTCGGAGCAGGGGAATCGGCGCTGATCGGCCGCGCCCGTCATCGTACCCTGCTGCGCGAAACCGCCAATGCGCTGGCGCAGGCCGAGCGGCTGGCCGGGCAGGGCGACGAGCTGGTGGCGGAAGAACTTAGAATTGCGATTCACTCCTTGGGTCGATTGACCGGCCGGGTGGACGTCGAGGACGTGCTGGACGCGATTTTCCGGGATTTCTGTATAGGCAAGTAGACCCGGTATCAGGAAACCGCTAGGTCCACTTGTTTCACGTGAAACAAAATCCTGAATCCATCCGCCCGTCATGGCTGGATTCATTCCGGCCATCTACGTCTTTGGGGCTGCAGGGCAGACGTGGGTACCCGGGATATAGCGGCGAAGCGACGCCGTTCTTCGAACGGCTTTGCCCGGCCGGGCGAAAAGCAGATTCCGGTTGTTTCACGTGAAACAATCCGGGCCTGTTTCATCGGTCTTTTCTTGCGCTTTCACAGAGGCGGGGTAGAAGTCTCGCCATGCGCACAACGTTCGATGTGATTGTGATCGGAGGAGGCCACGCCGGCTGCGAAGCCGCGGCCGCGTCCGCGCGCATGGGCGCGAAAACCGCCCTGGTCACCCATCAATTCGCGACCGTTGGCGCCATGTCGTGCAATCCGGCAATCGGGGGTCTCGGCAAAGGCCATCTGGTCCGCGAAATTGATGCCCTCGACGGCCTGATGGGCCGCATCGCCGACGCCGGCGGCATCCAGTTTCGTGTCCTGAACCGCCGCAAAGGTCCGGCAGTGCGCGGCCCTCGCGCCCAGATCGACCGCAAGCTCTATGCGGCGGCGATGCAGGCCGCGATCCGCGACACCGCCAATCTGACCGTGATCGAAGGCGAGGCCGACGAACTTGTGCTGACCGACGGAAAAATTTCCGGCATCCGGCTCGGCGACGGGCAGGAATTCGGTGCAGGAGCGGTGGTCATCACCACCGGCACTTTCCTGCGCGGCCTGATCCACCTCGGCGAAAGGAACTGGCCGGCAGGCCGGGTCGGTGAGGCACCGTCGCTCGGACTGTCGAAATCGTTCGAAAAGGCTGGGTTCACCCTCGGCCGCCTGAAAACCGGCACCCCGCCCCGCCTCGATGGCTCGACCATCGACTGGTCGGTGGTCGAAATGCAGCCAGGCGACGATCCGGCCGAGCCGTTTTCGGTGCTGACGTCGCGGATCACGACGCCGCAGATCGAATGCGGCATCACCCGCACCACGCCGGCGACCCATGAGGTGATCCGGGCCAATGTGCATCGCTCGCCGATGTATTCGGGCCAGATCACCAGTACTGGCCCGCGTTATTGCCCCTCGATCGAGGACAAAATCGTCCGGTTCGGCGACCGCGATGGCCATCAGATATTCCTCGAGCCGGAAGGCCTCGACGACACCACGGTCTATCCCAACGGAATCTCCACCTCGCTGCCGGAAGAGGTCCAGCTCGCCATCCTGACCACAATTCCGGGGCTGGAGAAGGCGCGAATGGTCCGCCCCGGCTATGCCATCGAATACGACCACGTCGATCCACGTGAACTGGAGCCGACGTTACAGACGAAGCGGGTGCCGGGGCTGTTCCTGGCCGGGCAGATCAACGGCACAACGGGCTATGAAGAAGCCGGCGCGCAGGGACTTGTCGCCGGTCTCAACGCCGCGCTGATGGCGGGAGGCGGGCAGCCTGCGATCTTCGACCGGGCCGACGGCTATCTCGGGGTGATGATTGATGACCTCGTGACCCGTGGGATTACCGAACCCTATCGGATGTTCACCTCGCGGGCCGAATATCGCCTGACCCTGCGGGCGGATAATGCCGATCAGCGCCTGACCGACCGTGGCATCGCACTCGGTTGCGTCGGAGCGGAGCGGGCGACCTTTCACCGCGCCAGGATGACGGCGCTGGGAGGCGCCAAAACGCTGGCGAAATCGCTGTCCCTGACCCCGACCGAAGGCATCAGGCACGGCCTGCCGCTTAATCGCGACGGCCAGCGCCGTTCGGCATTCGAGCTTCTCGCCTATCCCGACATCGCGTGGGAGCAGATGGCAGCGATCTGGCCGGAGCTGGGGGCAATCGACCCGGTGATCGCCACCCATCTGGAAATCGACGCCAAATACGATGTCTATCTGGCCCGGCAGGCCGCCGACGTCAGCGCTTTCCGCCGTGATGAAAGCCTGGTGCTGACCGGCATCGACTATGCCGCCGTTCCGGGCCTCTCGAACGAGGCGCGGCACAAGCTTCAGGCTGCCCAGCCGCGCACCATCGGCCAGGCCAGCCGGATCGAGGCAATGACGCCGGCCGCGCTCGGAATTCTCGCCGCCTATCTGCGGCGGCAATCGCGTCAGACGGCCTCAGCCTGATAGACTGTTGGCGCGGCAGCGATTCCCCTTGCCGCGTCTGGAGTGAATGGTGGGAAACACAGCGACATTGGCGGTCTCGGCTTCGGACAAGCGTGCGGCTTTGGCGCTGACGCCTGTTTCACGTGAAACAGAGCAGCGGCTCGATCGCTACGTCGCACTGCTGGCCGAATGGCAAGCCAAGACCAATCTGATCGCGCCTTCGACGCTGCCACATCTGTGGACCCGACATATCGCCGATTCGCTGCAGCTTCTGGACCTTGCGCCCGACGCCAGGATTTGGATCGATCTCGGCAGCGGCGGCGGTTTTCCCGGGATTGTGCTGGCCTGCGCACTGGCTGGACGCCCGGGCAGCTCGATCCAACTGGTCGAGCGCAACGCCAAGAAGGCGGCGTTCCTGCGCGAGGCGCTGCGCGTCACCGGCGGCGCCGGCACGGTCCACCTGCGGGATATCGTGGATTATGTGGACAGTGTGGATGGCGCCGTCGATTGCGTCACCGCGCGGGCGGTCGCTCCACTACACATGCTGTTGGGCTTTGCGGAACCTCTGATCGGAAAGGGCGCTCGCGCGCTGTTTCCAAAAGGTCAAGATGTAGAGTCCGAATTGACGGAAGCCACTAAATATTGGAAAATCAAGCCACAATTGCATCCAAGCCGCACCGGCGATGGCTGGATTGTCGAGCTTGAATCCATTGCGCGGCTGCAGCATGTCTGAGGGGAAGCGTTTCGCCAATGTTCGGAATTAATAAGATATTTCAAGGAGATATCGGCGTGGACAACGTCAAGCCCGGCGAGCCGCGGATCATCGCTCTCGCCAATCAGAAAGGCGGCGTCGGCAAGACGACCACCGCCATCAATCTCGGCACTGCGCTGGCTGCGATCGGCGAGCGCGTGCTGGTCATCGACCTCGACCCGCAGGGCAATGCCTCGACCGGCCTCGGCATCGACCGTCGCGACCGCAACTGCTCGACCTACGACGTGCTGATCGGCGAAGCCAAGCTGCGCGACGCCATCGTGCCGACCGCCGTGCCGCGCCTTCACATCGCGGCCTCGACCATGGATCTGTCCGGTCTCGAACTTGAATTGGGCAGCGCGCGCGACCGCGCCTTCCGCCTGCGCAACGCGATCGGCGATCTCAACGTCGATGCACCGGAAGGTGCCGACTACACCTATGTGCTGGTCGATTGCCCGCCGTCGCTCAACCTCATCACCGTCAACGCCATGGCGGCATCGCACGCGATCCTGGTGCCGCTGCAGTGTGAGTTCTTCGCGCTCGAAGGTCTGTCGCAGTTGCTGCAGACGGTGGAGCAGGTGCGCTCGACGCTCAATCCGAATCTCACCATCCACGGCATCGTCATGACGATGTTCGACTCGCGCAACAACTTGTCGAACCAGGTCGTCGCCGACGTGCGCCAGTTTATGGGCAACAAGGTCTACGACACCATGATCCCGCGCAACGTGCGCATTTCCGAAGCGCCGTCCTACGGCAAGCCGGTGCTGGTCTACGATCTCAAATGCGTCGGCAGCGAAGCCTATCTCAAGCTCGCCACCGAAGTGATCCAGCGCGAGCGCGAGTTGCGCACGCATTGACCGTGCGCAGCTCAGCGGCGAATGCGTTCAGCGAACTAAAAAATGAGTTGCAGGAGTGCGTGAGTTGAGTGCGAGGGGAGAGGCGGCGATGGCCGATGAAGCGCGTTCGCGACTGGGTCGCGGTCTGGCAAGCCTGATCGGTGACGTTGGCGGCGAAGCCGCGCATGTCGAGCGCCCGGCCCGCACGCCGCGCAAGGTGCCGATCGAATTTCTGAAAGCTAACCCGCGCAATCCGCGCCGTGCGTTTTCCGACGACGAGCTCAACGAACTGTCGGCGTCGATCAAGCAGCATGGCGTGATCCAGCCGATCGTAGTGCGTCCGGTGAAGGGCGCGCAGGATCGTTACGAGATCATCGCCGGCGAGCGGCGCTGGCGTGCGTCGCAGCGCGCGGGCCTGCATGAAGTGCCGATCGTCACGGCGGACGTGAACGACAGCGACGCGCTCGAAATCGCGATCATCGAGAACGTCCAGCGCTCCGACCTCAACGCGATGGAAGAGGCGCAGGGCTATCACGCACTCGCCGCCGATTTCAAACGCAGCCAGGACGACATCGCGAAGATCGTCGGCAAGAGCCGCAGCCATGTCGCCAACATGATGCGTCTCACCAAACTGCCGGACAGCGTGCAGGCCTACATCCTCGAAGGCAAACTTTCGGCCGGTCACGCCCGTGCGCTGATCAACCTGCCCGATCCGGCCGCGGCGGCGAAGCGCGCGGTCGAGGAAGGCTTGAGCGTGCGCCAGACCGAAGCACTGGCCCATGATGAAGGTCTGCCGCAGCGCGCGCCACAGAAAGCGCGTGCTGGTTCGACTCCAAAGGATGCCGACACCATCGCGCTTGAAAAGCGCATCAGCGACATTCTGGGCTTGAAGGTCAGTGTCGATCACCGCAATCCCGGCGGCACGGTGCAGATCAAGTACAGCGACCTTGATCAGCTCGATGACATTCTGCGGCGGCTCGAGAGCGGGCGCTAACCCCGCCGCCGCGCATTCGCCGCCACCGCGAGTAGCGCGCGCTGGGCGATCGCCGGCGCCAGATCCGACTGCTTGCGCATGTCGAGCGCGGCGTCGGCAAGCTGGGCGATGATCTTCAAAAGCCGGTCTGTGCTCGACATCCGCAGCGCGGTCTCGACCAGCGGCTTGCGCGAGAAGTGCAGCCGCGGAAATCCGCTGTCCGCCGCCTCGCTTTCGCTGCGGCCCTCATCGACAAGCAATCGCGCCTTGTGCAGCAGCGCAGCCTGGCGCTGCGCTGCGGCGATGATCTGCCCGGGGTAAATACCCGCGGCCATCGCCTTGGCGAATGCGGTCTCGACATTGGCGACACGTCCGGCGAATGCGCCATCGACAATCGGATCGAGTGCGAGGCCCGAGGCGTCGGTGACGATCGCCGCGACATCGGCCATGGTCACTTCCTGCTTGCCGTGAGCGTAAAGCGCCAGCTTGCGCAGCTCGTTGCGCGAGGCCTGACGGTCGCCGCCGAGCAGCGAGGTCAGCGCGGTGCGCACATCGGGCGCGATCCTCAAATTGGCCGCGCGCAACTCGTCGTCGATCAGGCGCGCGAGATCGCGGCCGGTGTCGGCGTAGCAGGCGATGGCGACGGCGGTCTTCGAGCGCTCGCAGGCCTTGCGCAGCGGCGCGTCGGGGCGCAGTTCGCCGGCCTCGATGACGATGCGGCAATCCTTCGGCGCCATGGTCGCCAACGTGTCGATGGCGCTGGAAAAATTCTTGCCGCCGGCGCGGACCCGGATCGCGCGACGACCGCCGAACAGCGGCACGGTCATCGCTTCCTCGACCAGGCGCGACGGTTCGCCGGCGAGTTCGTCGCCGTCCATGCGCACCAGTGAAAACGGATCGCTGGGATCATCGACGGCGGACGCCATCAGGGCGTCGGCGCGCTCGCGAACGAGGCCCGAATCGGGGCCATAAAGCAGGATCACCGGCCGCGCGGGATCGGGCTTTGCCAGAAAGCTGTCGATCTCTCTGCCGCGCAGGGCTGTCACGCCAGCGCCTGCCGGTCAGATGTTGGAGTAGAAATACGACGCCAGCCGGGTCGAGATGTTCTCGGCGATTTCCTTCGCCGCACGGTCCTCGGCGTCGCGCAGCCCGCGGTCGCGGGCGAAGCGCTGTTCCTGTCCGGGAATGTTGTAGGATACGCGCGCGGTGGTGCTGCCGCGCATCACGGTCTTGCCGGACACGATCTCCTTCAGCTCGTAAACCGCGTCGATGCCGTAGTTTTCGACGTCGGGCCGCGCGGTGGTCGGATCGAGGATGATCGAGGTCCGCGACGTGCCCAGCCGCATCGACAGGGTGTAGAGCGGCGGCGCGCCGACGGCGCTGCCATAGGCCTTGAACATCAGTTCGTTGCGGATCGCCACGCCAAGGCGGGCCTCGCGCGAGCCGTTCGGCACGTTGAGCGGGGCGAACTCGACGGTGGAAAGCTTCTCGCGCAGGCCGGGACCGCCGCCGGGCGTCTTTTCCGCATACATCGGCTGGAAACATCCGGCCGTCAGGGCGGCCAGCGCCGCGATAGCCGCCAGCCGCGCCACGATGCGGGGATTAAACCACGACATTCACGATCCTCTGCGGAACAATGATGATCTTGCGGGGAGTTTTCCCATCGAGGGCCTGTTTTACCGTATCGAGGGCCAAAACGGCAGCCTCAATTTCACCGTTGGTCGCATCGCGGGCGACTGTGACATCGCCGCGCTTCTTGCCGTTGATCTGCACCGGCAGCGTTATGGTGTCGTCGACCAGCAGTGCCGGTTCGGCTTCCGGCCATTGGGCTTCCGAGACCAGCCCGGTGCCGCCGAGCACCGTCCAGCATTCCTCGGCCAGATGCGGCATCATCGGTGAGATCAGGCGCGCCAGAATGTCGAAGGCTTCGCGTGCCGCGGTAGCGAGCACCGGATCATTCTTGAGCTTCTCGGGATGATCGGCGACCTCGGCCAGTGCGCCGACGAAGGTGTAGAGCTTGGCGATCGCAGTGTTGAAGCGCAGGCGCTCGATCGCAGCCGAGACATCGGCGAGGGTGCGATGGGTTGCCATCCGCAACGTCTTGGCTGCCGCATTGTCGCCATGCGCGACAGCGCCGCTCGCCTTCGGCAGCAGCGGGGCGACGGTGTTCACCAGCCGCCAGACGCGCTGCACGAAACGGCTCGCGCCCTGCACGCCTTCCTCGCTCCAGATCACGTCGCGATCGGGCGGCGAGTCGGACAGCATGAACCAGCGCGCAGTATCCGCGCCGTAGGTGCCGATGATGTCGTCGGGGTCGACGGTGTTGCGCTTCGACTTCGACATCTTCTCGATCGGGCCGATCTCGACCG
>JBIQLC010000030.1:0-43278 GCA_044464625.1 Afipia sp.
TCGGCGAGAAGGTCGATGCCCGCGTCATCCAGTTCGACAAGAAGGCCCGCAAGGTCCAGGTGTCGATCAAGGCGCTGGAAGTGGCCGAGGAGAAGGAAGCCATCGCGCAGTACGGTTCGTCCGATTCGGGCGCGACGCTGGGCGACATTCTCGGCAACGCGCTCAAGAAGCGCGAGAAGTAAAACACGCAACGCCGCAAGTTGGCGTCACAGCAATCAGGGCTCCGGATTTTCCGGAGCCCTTTTTGTTTGGCCGTAAACTGCACAGGGAATATTCGGCCGTACAGTTTGGAACGGGTCGAAACAGGAGAGCGGCGGTATAAGGCGGCCTTCTTCAAATTGCATCGCAATTGAGGTATTGAAGTCACTTCATATCAAGGTGCTGTCGACACAACCGTGTCGCGCGGTCCGCGTTGCACTTTGGAGATGCCTGAGCGTCTCCGCCGGACAGGTTTTCGCCAAGGCTGCTTCGCCTTCGCGTCTTCGGGAGAGTTGCCATGTCGTTTGAGTCCGATGTGATGGTCGATCGACGCCGGATGCGCCGCAAGCTGACGTTCTGGCGGGTGGTTACGGCGGTGATCGCTATTGGTGCGATCGCCGGTCTCGCCGTGGTGGCGACGCCGGGCGGGCGCTCCGCGATCACCGGCTCGGGCTCGATCGCACGTATCAAGATCGATGGGCTGATCCGCAGCGATCAGGCGCGCGTCGAAGCGCTGGAGCGGCTGGAGAAGTCGTCGGCATCTGCCGTCATCGTGCATATCAATTCGCCGGGTGGCACCACGGCCGGTTCCGAGCAGCTTTATGATGCGATCACCCGGCTACGGGCGAAGAAGCCTGTGGTGGTGGTGGTCGAAGGCCTTGCGGCTTCGGGCGGATACATCGCTGCGCTGGCGGCGGATCGCATCATTGCCCAGCAGAGCTCGCTGGTCGGTTCGATCGGCGTGCTGTTTCAGATCCCGAATGTCTATGAACTGCTGAAGACGGTGGGCGTGAAGATCGAGGAGGTGAAGTCCTCGCCGTTGAAGGCTGCGCCCAACGGCTATGAGCCGACCAGCCCCGAGGCGCGGGCGGCGCTCGATGCGCTGGTGAAGGATTCCTACGCCTGGTTTCGCGATCTGGTGAAGACGCGCCGCGCCATGGACGACGCGACCCTTGAGACTGTGGCAGATGGCCGTGTGTTCACGGGTCGTCAGGCGGTCGGATTGAAGCTGATCGATCAGCTCGGTGACGAAAAGGCCGCGGTGGCCTGGCTGGTTGCGGAGAAGAAGATCAGGCCGAACACGCCGGTGAGAAATTTCAACCTCTCGCCGCGCTTTGGCGACATGACATTCCTTCGCGCGACCGCCGCGGTGGCATTGGATGCACTTGGATTGGGCACCATCGCGCGACAGATCGAGCAGAGCGGCGTGATATCATCAGCCGATCGGCTTGGTCTTGAGGGGATGCTGGCGCTGTGGCGTCCGGCGATACCGAATTGAATGTTTTGAATCCGGTTTCTTGCGCATATATCGCGGTGCGGTAGTAGCCTGAAACCCGGTTCAAAGCATTTGTCACGTGATTTCGCTACGTTCCGCAGAGAGGAAGCGACTTGACAGCGCAACTCTTTTTCAAGGAAATGCAAGCCCGCAAGTTCTCCGAGTACCTTAGTCGATGATCAAATCCGAACTCGTCCAGCGTATCGCCGAACACAATCCGCATCTCTACCAGAGAGACGTGGAGAACATTGTGAACGCGATCCTCGATGAAATCGTCGCGGCATTGTCGCGCGGCGACCGGGTTGAGCTGCGCGGCTTTGGTGCGTTCTCGGTCAAGCATCGTCCGGCGCGTGCGGGCCGCAATCCGCGCACCGGCGAACACGTCCCGGTCGAGCAGAAGAGCGTGCCGTTCTTCAAGACCGGTAAGGAAATGCGCGAGCGGCTCAACCGCGACAATGGCAACGGTAACGACGCCGACGCGGCGTCCTGATCCATTGCGTCCGCGCGTCGCCGGCCGCGGCGAGGAAAGATCGCGATGCGCAAGTTTCTCAACACTCTGATCGTCCTTCCCCTCGCGTTGATCTTCATCGCGTTCGCGGTCGCCAATCGTCACTTCGTGACTCTGTCGCTCGATCCGTTCAATTCGGCTGACCCGGCGGTGGCATTGACGCTGCCGCTGTTCGTGGTGGTCATCGCGATGGCCGCCCTCGGGGTCATCGCCGGCGGGATTGCGACCTGGTTCGGCCAGCGGCGCTGGCGCCGCGCCGCGCGGCGGCTGGAGGATGAACTGCAGGATGCCCGCACTCGGCTTGCCAGCACGGAAGCGAGCCTCGCGCAGCTGCGGAACAGCCAGGCCGGCGATACGGCCGGGCAGGCCGCCAGCAGCCAGATCCCGTATTTGATGGGCATTGGGCGAGACAAGCACGGCGCGCCGTTGTAGAACCCGCCCGGTCTTTCCCCATTCGCTGGTCTGCCAAAGGAACCATGTCCCTGCTGGTCAAAATATGCGGTCTGTCCACCTCCGGGACGCTGGAAGCGGCCCTGGACGCGGGGGCCGATATGGTGGGTTTCGTGTTCTTCGAAGCCTCGCCCCGGCATGTCGGTCTCAGGGCTGCGCGCGAATTGGGGCGGATCGCCAAGGGCCGCGCCACCAAGGTGGCGCTGACCGTGGATGCCGATGACGCCACCTTCGAGAACATCATCGAAACGCTGCAGCCCGCTATCCTGCAACTGCATGGCCGGGAGAGCGTGTCGCGGGTGCGCGACATCAAGCAAAAGTTTGGCCTGCCGGTGATGAAAGCCATTCCGGTGGGTGCCGCCGCCGATCTTGCGAGCGTGCCGGGTTATGCCGCTGCAGCCGATCGCATCCTGTTCGATGCGCGCGCGCCGAAGGACGCCACCCGTCCCGGCGGACTTGGCGTGCCGTTCGACTGGCATCTGCTGGAAGGCCTCAAGCTCGATGTGCCCTTCATGCTGTCCGGCGGTCTCACCATCGACAACGTCGCGGAGGCGATTGCGATCACCCGCCCCGAGGGCGTCGATGTCTCGTCCGGTGTCGAAAGCGCGCCGGGCGTCAAGGACCCTGACATGATCCGTGCCTTCATCCGCGCTGCGCGCGCGGCGGAGGCCAATTCCGCGAACACGAAAGTTGCGAGCCGCGCATGAGTTTGCCTCTGCCCAATTCCTTCCGCTCCGGTCCTGACGAGCGCGGCCATTTCGGCATCTTCGGCGGACGTTTTGTCGCCGAGACGCTGATGCCGCTGATTCTCGATCTGGAAAAGGCTTATGCCGACGCCAAGGCGGATCCGGCGTTCCAGCGCGAGATGAACGTCTATCTCAAGGACTATGTCGGCCGGCCGTCGCCGTTGTACTTTGCTGAGCGTCTGACTGAGCATCTCGGCGGCGCGAAGATCTACTTCAAACGCGAAGAGCTCAATCACACCGGCTCGCACAAGGTCAACAATGTGCTTGGCCAGATCATGGTCGCGCGCCGCATGGGCAAGAAGCGCATCATCGCCGAAACCGGCGCTGGCCAGCATGGCGTTGCCACCGCGACACTGTGCGCGCGCTTCGGTCTCGAATGCATCGTCTATATGGGCGCGGTGGACGTCGAGCGGCAGCAGCCCAACGTGATCCGCATGGAAATGCTCGGCGCGAAAGTCGTGCCGGTGCAGTCCGGCTCGCGTACCCTGAAGGATGCGATGAACGATGCGCTGCGCGACTGGGTGACCAATGTCGCGACCACGTTCTATTGCATCGGCACCGTGGCGGGCCCGCATCCCTATCCGATGATGGTGCGCGATTTCCAATCGATCATCGGTAATGAAACGCGCGCCCAGATGCAGGAAGCTGAAGGGCGTCTGCCGGATTCGCTGGTCGCGTGTATCGGCGGCGGCTCCAACGCCATGGGGCTATTCCATCCCTTCCTCGATGATCCATCGGTCGAGATTTTCGGCATCGAGGCTGCGGGTCATGGCCTGACGCAACTGCATGCGGCGTCGATCGCGGGCGGGCGCCCCGGCGTGTTGCACGGCAACCGCACCTATCTGCTGATGGACGACGACGGCCAGATCCAGGACGCGCATTCGATTTCGGCGGGCCTCGATTATCCCGGCATCGGCCCCGAACATTCCTGGCTGCATGAAACTGGTCGCGTCACCTATCTGTCGGCGACCGACGAGGAGGCGCTCGCCGCGTTCCAGTTGCTGTCGCGGTTAGAGGGCATCATCCCCGCGCTTGAGCCGTCGCACGCTATCGCAAAGGTGATGGAGCTCGCGCCGAAGCGGCCAAAGGATCACCTGATGGTGGTCAATCTGTCGGGCCGCGGTGACAAGGACGTGCCGCAGGTCGGCGACATTCTCAAAGGTAGGAAGAAGTGACCACGCGCATCGACACCCGCTTCGCGGATCTGAAGAAGGAAGGGCGCGCGGCGTTCGTCACTTTCGTGATGGCCGGCGACCCTGATCTTGCGACCTCGCTCGCGATCATCAAGGCGCTGCCGAAAGCCGGCGCCGACATCATCGAGATCGGCATGCCGTTCACCGATCCGATGGCCGATGGTCCTGCGATTCAGGCCGCGGGCTTGCGCGCGCTGAAAGCCGGCACCACGCTGAAGAAGACCCTCGATCTTGTGCGCGATTTCCGCAAGGACGACGAGCGTACGCCACTGGTGCTGATGGGTTACTACAATCCGATCTACATTTACGGCGTTGACAAGTTTCTCGCCGATGCCAAGAGCGCCGGTGTTGACGGCCTGATCATCGTCGATCTTCCGCCGGAAGAAGACACCGAGCTGTGCATTCCGGCGATGAAGGCGGGGCTGAACTTCATCCGTCTCGCGACGCCGACGACCGACGACAAGCGCCTTCCGGCGGTGCTCGCGAACACCTCGGGCTTTGTCTATTACGTCTCGATCACCGGCATCACCGGCTCAGCCGCCGCCGATACGGCGCAAGTGAGCGATGCGGTGGCACGGATCAAGCGCCATACGCAATTGCCGGTGTGTGTCGGCTTCGGTATCCGCACGCCGGAGGCCGCGCGCGGCATTGCGCAGGCGGCCAATGGCGCGGTGGTGGGCTCTGCCTTGATCGATGCGCTGCGCGATTCGCTCGATGAGCAGGGCCGCGCCACGGCGAAGACAGTCCCGGCGGTGGCCGATCTGGTGTCGGCGCTGGCGCAGGGTGTGCGCGGTGCCCGGCAGGCGGCGGAATAGCGCCCTGAAAACAGGCGAATCGTCAGGAATTTGCGGGTTGCCGGGCGTCTGTCCGGCGTCCATATAGAGCGCACAGGCGCAGCGACGCGGAGTATTTCATGAACTGGCTGACCAACGTCGTCCGGCCGAAAATTCGCAGCTTTCTGAAGCGCGAAACGCCGGAGAATTTGTGGATCAAGTGCCCGGATTCCGGGCAGCTCGTGTTCTACAAGGATGTCGAGCAGAACCAGTTCGTTATTCCGGGTTCGAACTATCACATGCGGATGGGCGCGGCCGCGCGCCTCAAGTCGATCTTTGATAACGAGACCTGGTTCGATGTCGCGCTGCCTGACGTGGCCGCCGACCCGCTGAAGTTCCGCGACGAGCGCAAATATGCCGATCGCATTCGCGACGCGCGAGCCAAGACCGGCATGAACGATGCGATCAAGGTCGGCTATGGCCGCATCGAAGGTCAGCCGGCGGTGGTCGCGGTGCAGGATTTCGATTTCATGGGCGGCTCGCTCGGCATGGCGGCTGGCGAGGCGGTGGTGACTGGTCTTGAGCTCGCGGTCGAGAAGAAATCGCCGTTCATCATTTTTGCAGCGTCCGGCGGCGCGCGAATGCAGGAAGGCATTTTGTCGCTGATGCAGATGCCGCGCACCACGGTGGCGATTCAGATGCTACGCGAAGCGAAGCAGCCTTACATCGTCGTGCTCACCAATCCGACCACGGGTGGCGTGACAGCATCCTATGCGATGCTGGGCGACGTGCAGATCGCCGAGCCCGGCGCTCTGATCGGTTTCGCTGGCGCACGCGTCATCGAGCAGACCATCCGTGAGAAACTGCCGGAAGGATTCCAGCGCGCCGAGTATTTGAAGGAGCACGGCATGGTGGACATGGTCGTCCATCGCCATGACCTGCGCCCGACACTGGCGCGGCTGTGCCGCCTGCTCACCAAGGCTCCGGTGTCGCAGATCCAGTCGCCGGCCACGCTGCCGGTGGCGCCCGATGTCGAGCCGGTCGCGCCTGACGCGCCGCCGGCGTGAACGCGCCACACATCAGGCTATCCGTGCCACTCGATGACATCCTGACGCGGCTTGCCGCGCTTCACCCCAAGCGGATCGATCTCACGCTTGACCGGATGTGGCGCATTCTCGATGCGCTGGACCATCCAGAACGAAAATTACCGCCGGTGATCCATGTCGCCGGCACCAATGGCAAGGGTTCCACCGTCGCCTTCCTGCGCGCGATGCTGGAGGCTGTGGGCCTGCGTGTACACGTTTACACCTCGCCCCACCTCGTGCGCTTCAATGAGCGCTTCCGTCTCGGAAAAATCGGCGGTGGCGTACTCGTCACCGATGAGCAGCTTCGTGCGGCGCTCGATCGCTGTGAACGCGCCAATGCGGGCGTGCCGATCACACTGTTTGAGATCGAGACCGCGGCGGCGTTTTGCCTGTTCGCGGAGCATCCAGCCGACGTGCTGTTGCTGGAAGTCGGGCTTGGCGGGCGGCTCGACGCCACCAACGTCATTGAGCGCCCGGCCGCCAGCGTCATCACGCCGATCGGCATGGATCATCCGGAATTCCTTGGCGACACGCTCGAGAAGATCGCTGCTGAGAAGGCCGGCATCATCAAGAAGGGTGTGCCGCTGATATGCGCCGAGCAGACGCCTGAAGCCGAAACAGTGATCGAAACGGTCGCGAAGAAACTGCGCGCGCCGCTGCACATCGCCAACCAGCATTGGCATGTCACCGTCGAGCGCGGGCGGCTGGTCTATCAGGACGAGCGCGGTCTGCTCGATCTCTCGGCGCCGCGCCTGTTCGGGCGGCATCAGTTCGGCAACGCAGGCCTCGCGATCGCGACGCTGCGGGCTGTCACCGATTTCAAGGCCGATCAATCGGCGTTTGAGCAAGGCATTGCGTGCGCCGAATGGCCGGCGCGGATGCAGCGCCTCGTCTCGGGCGCGCTGGTCAAGCAGGCGCCCAAGGACGCGGAGGTTTGGCTCGATGGCGGTCACAACCCGGACGGCGGCAAGGTCGTTGCGGCGGCGCTCGGCGATCTCGAGGAACGGGTGTCGCGGCCGCTGGTGATCGTGGTCGGCATGATGGGCAACAAGGATGCCGGCGGGTTCCTCGCCAACTTTGCCGGGCAAACCCGCCACATCATCGTGGTTCCGATTCCCGGTCAGGACAACGCGATGCTGCCGGACGTACTGGCCGATGCCGCGCGCCGTCTCGGCATGCGTGTCGAGATCGCGGCGGGCGTCGCCGAGGCGCTGCAACGGATCGCGGCGCTGGCCTACGAGGTGCCGCCGCGCATCCTCGTTACCGGCTCGCTGTATCTCGCCGGCCATGTACTGGCGGAAAACGGCACGTTGCCGCAATAAACAAAACGGCCGGCGTTGCCACCGGCCGTTTAATCATATCAATCGAAGAAAATCAGACCGCCGAGCTGATCCACTGTTGCAGCTTCTGCTTCGGCGCTGCGCCGACCTGGCGCGAAGCCATCTCGCCGCCCTTGAAGATCATCAGGGTCGGGATCGACATCACGCCGTACTTCGACGCAGTCTTCGGGCTTTCGTCGACGTTGAGCTTCACGATCTTGACCTTGTCGCCCATCGCACCGGCGATCTCGTCAAGAGCGGGCGCGATCATGCGGCAGGGGCCGCACCACTCCGCCCAGAAATCGACGACGACCGGGCCGTCCGCCTTGAGAACTTCCGTGTCGAAATCGGCGTCCGAAACCTTGCCCACACTCATGTCATGCCTCGTTGGATGAAAAGCGCGCGACTTGGGAATCGCGCGCCGGAAAACATGAAGCCAACCTATGAACGCGCTGTTGCCGGGTCAAGGCTGGTCACGATGACATGATGGCGGGCCAGCTCCGCGTCCAGCGCCGGGGCCAAAATCTCCATCATTTCAGGGTGTTCGGTCCATAGCAGGAAACAGCGGACGGCTCGTTCGGGATAGAGGTTCGCGAGTACTTGCCGGTAAAGCGCAAGCTGCCGGACATAGTCGCGCGGTGCGGCATCGGCGGTTTTCGGCGGCGTATGGTTGGTCTTGTAATCGACGATCAGGATTTCGGTTGGGGTTACCACCAGCCGGTCAATCTGGCCCGACACCAGCGCCGGCGGCTGATCGATCCGCTGTACGCGGCCGGCGATCGAGACCTCGGCGCGGCTACCGGGAGCGAACAGCGCTTTGAAACGGGGATCGTCGATCAGCGCGATGATTTGCGCCGAGAGGGCGTCGCGCTCCGCTGCGCTCCAGCCGTCCCTGTCTTGCGCGTTGCGTGCGAGGAACTTTCCTGCGGCCTCGCGTCGTCGATCAGCTGGCACGTCCGGCAGCGATTGCAGCAGCCGATGCACCAGCGTGCCGCGCGTCAGGGCGCGCTTGCGTTCTTCATGAGTTTCGCCCTTGCGCGGCCTGCGCGAGGGCTCCTCGTCGGCATCCGACGGGCGCAGCAGAATGTCCGCTGGTGTGGATTCTGCCGCGCGCGTTCGCAGCCATGTTGGTAACGGCTGCGTGGTCGCTTCAGATACTGTGGGCGCGGCGATCGAACCGTCCATCGTCTTGCTGCTGCGATGCTCGTAGCGTTTCAACGTTCCGTAGCCGGTCTCGATCTCGCTCATGGTCAGGTTCGAGGCGGCAAGACCTTTTTCGATCAGATCGTACCACGACAGCGGGCGCACATCCTTGCGGTTGCCGGGTTGTACGCCGCCGACGATCAGGCGATCGGCCGCGCGCGTCATCGCGACATAGAGCAGGCGGCGATACTCGTCCTCCGTCTCAGTCTTCATCGCGTCGCGGGCCGTAGCAACCGCAGCGGGATCGTCGGCTTTTTTGCCGGCCCACACCACAATACCCGGCGCACCCGGCGCGGCGTTACCCTGGGGCAGCCGCACCAGATTGAGCCGCTGGGTGTCCGACGGCGATGACGTGGTGTCGATCAGGAACACCGTAGCGGCTTCAAGACCCTTTGCGCCATGCACGGTCATCACACGCACTTCGTCGCGTGCGATTTCCATATCGCGTTTCACCTCGGTGTCGGCGGCACGCAGCCATGCCATGAAGCCTTGCAGCGAAGCGGGCGCTTTGGTTTCGTAGGTCAGCGCCAGTTCGAGGAATTCGTCGAGCGCGTCATTGGCCTCGAGCCCAAGTCGCCGTAGGATTTTTGCGCGACCGCTGTCGACGTCGCCGCCGAGCAGCCAGGCGTAGAATGCGAATGGTGTCATCTGTACTGCGTGCTCGGCGCAGGCTTCGAGGTAAGCATGCGCGGTCTTCAGGCGCGTGTTATCGGCCGCGGCTTTGCCAAGTGCCTCGCGCAATGAGCCTTTGCGTTCCGGTGCGATCTTGAGCAGATCGTCATCGGTCAGACCGAACAGCGGGCTTTTCAGCGCGACGGCGAGAGCGAGGTCGTCCTGCGGCAGCAGCAGCGCGTCGGCAAGGTTCATCAAGTCGATGACCGCGATGTGCTCGGTCAGTTTCAGGCGATCGGCCCCGGCCACAGGAATGCCGGCGCGCTTGAGGGTCTGGATCACGGCATCGAACGCGCTGCCGCGCCGTCGCACCAGAATGAGAATGTCGCCATAGCTGAGACGGCGGGTGCGGCCAGCGGAGCCGGTCGTCGCGCCGGATGCGATCAGCTTCGAGATTTCATCCTGCACCCGCAATGCCAGGCGCACTTCGGGATCGGACGCGGTCAGCGCATCGAATGGGGCGTCCCAGCCCTCGATCTCGCGTTTTTCGTCCGGCTGTTCGAGCGGCCAAAGATCGATCATGCCCGGCGCGGCATCGCCCAAGGCCATATGCGCGGGCATGCCGTCGGTATCTGTAGTGATGCTGCGGTAAATCTGCTGATCGCGAAACGTGCTCTGCACCGCCTGCAGTACGCTTTCGCCGGAACGGAACGAGTAGATGAACGACACCCGCTCGAAGGCGAGGTCAGCTGCCTTGAAGCGGCGTTCCAGATCTCGCCGACGATTGTCGAATTCACGCGGGGCGGCGCCCTGGAATGAGAAGATCGACTGCTTTTCGTCGCCGACCGCAAAGATGGTGCGCTTGACGCCTTCGCGAGCGCCTGCACCGACGTAAAACTCGGTGATGATGCGCTCGATGATGTCCCACTGGCGCGGGCTCGTATCCTGCGCCTCGTCGATCAACACATGGTTGACGCCGCGATCGAGCTTGAAATGAACCCAGCCGGCGGAGACGCTATTCAGCATCTCCAGCGTCTTGTCGATGAGGTCGTCGTAGTCGAGCAGCCCGCGCGCCTGCTTCTCCTGCCGGTAGTTGGCTGCGACGGAAGAGGCGATGGTGAGCAGCGCCCGGGTACGGTCACGCTGCAGAATGGCGCGACGTTTTTCCAGAAGCGTGAGCAGACGCTCCTGCTCGCGACCGAGCCTGTCTGCGAAGCCGGGCAGGGGATCGCTGATCTTCTTCGTGACAACCGTTTTGCGCGGCTCGAGATCGCTGGTCAGAAAGACCGATAAATATTTGCCGACCTGCTGATCGCCCGTTGCGACGCTGGCCTCGCGCAGCCGGTTGGCCTGCTTGATGTCGTTGGCGCTGCCGGTGTCGAGCGTTGCGGCGGCGCTTGCCCATTCGCTGCGCGGCAAATGCGGGCCATCGAGAGTGTCGCGGTCGATATCCTCCAGCCGCTCGTCAATGCTGACGCCGAGGGTGCGGGCAACCTGTGCCATTGCTATCTCGGTCGATCCGGCGCTGTCTGACCATGCCATGAAATGTTCACGGCCCAGGCACGCTTCCCGCACCACGTCCTGAAAGGTGACGTCAGCCGCGTGGGTCATCGCCAGCGTCAGCGCGCGGCCCAGCGGCGAGTCGGGTGTGCGGGCGGCTTCGAGAAGAACGCCGAGATTGGCGCGCTCCATCATGTCCTTCTGGTCGCGATCGTCGAGCACAGCGAAACGCGCGGGTACATTGGCCTCGAACGGAAATTGCTGCAGCAGGCGCGTGCACAACGCGTGGATCGTCTGTACCTTCAGCCCGCCCGGCGTCTCCAGCGCGCAAGCGAACAGTTCGCGGGCGCGCTTGCGCAGCTCGGCGTTCGGCCGCTTCGCACCGGTCGAGAGAATCGCAGCGTCGAGATCGGCATCGTTCAGCGTCACCCAATGACCCAGTGTCGAGAACACCCGCTCGGCCATATTGGCGGCGGCGGCTTTGGTGAAGGTGATGCACAGGATCTTTTCGGGTGCGACGCCAGCGAGCAGCAATCGGATTACGCGATGCACCAGAACGTGGGTCTTGCCAGCTCCGGCGTTGGCGGCGACGAACGCCGAAATCTCTGGGTCAGAGGCTTGCGCTTGCGTGGCGGTGACGTCGTGCGGGACGTTGCTGCGCGGGGCTTTCATGCGTCGTCTCCACCGGTTCCGCCGGTCGCCGACCATTCCTTGATGCGCGCGAGATCGTCATAACGGCCGTAGCGATTCGACCACATCGACAGCGCCAGCGAACGATAGGGCTGGTCTTCGTCGTCGAATCTGCGAACCAAGCCGGCCAGTTTCTGCAAGGCTTGATCCGCTGCATCATCGGGAAATTGTGAGGGGTCGGAGGATTTGATCCGCAGTTCGAGCACGCGCTCTTCGCCCGGAGGATTGTTGCCGCTGAGCTTTACGTAGACCAGTTCGCTCACCGAGGATGCGCCGGGAATCGTCTTGAATCCGCCGTTGCGCAGGATTGCAGCCTCCAGTGTGAGCTGCGGCGACAGGCCCATGAAGACCTGTTTGCCCGTCGGCGGCTGGCCCGTCTTGTAGTCGACGATCGCATAGGTGCGATCAAGACGATGCTCGATGCGATCGGCGCGCGCCGATAGCCGGAACATCCTGCCGCCATCGAGCGGTATGTCGATGGAGCCGTAGATTTCCGCGTCAGCTCCGTTCATATCGGTGCGCCGCTCCGCTTCCCAGCCCGCGAACCAGGCCGCGATCCGCCGGAAGCGCGGCCACCACAGGGCGCGCGCCTCGGGGCGCTCCATCAGCGGCGCGAAATGCTTCGCGCCCATCTCGACCAACGTCGCTGCAACATCATCCGGAAGTGCTTCGGAGAAACGCTGCGTGAACTCGCCGATCGTTTCGTGAATCGCAGAGCCGCGATCCGCTGCCGATAGCGGCATGTCTACCGGGTCGAGCGGGATGAGCTTGAGGATGCGTTTGGCAAAGATCGAATAAGGATCGCGCAGCCAATCCTCAATCTCGGTGACCGACATGGAGAGGGGCCGCAGCGCACGTGGCGGCTTCGGTGCCGGTTGTGAGATGGGGGTGACCGTCATCGGACGATCGAGCTCTTCCGCAAAACGGATGTAATGATCGCCACGTTGGCGGATTTCCTTCCAGCGCTCCTTTCCGGTCACGGCTTCGAGGCGATGGAGAAATCGCGACGCCACGGCCGGTGCGCCACCGGATTTCGCGGCGTGGGTCAGGATGACATCGTCGTGGCCGAACAGTTGCGCGAAATCGTGCGCCGACAGGCCAATGCGGCGCTCAGGCAAGTCGAGACCGAGTTCGTGGCGCATCGGCCGACTGAGCCAGGGATCGATGCGCGGCTGCGGTGGCCATACGCCTTCGATCAGGCCGCCGAGAATAACGCGGTCGCACTGCGTGAGCCGCGCTTCGAGCAGGCCGTAGATGCGCAAGGTCGCGCCCGGCGCCTGGGCGCGACGGACGATGCGGTCGGCAAAAGCGGTACGGAAAACTTCAGGGTAGTCGGCGGGCGGAGCGAGAAATCCAGTCCCCGTGACGGAGGCTTTGTTGTCGGGCGAATCCTGCAGCAGATCGTCGAAAGCCCTGGCGAGACTGTCGCCGTCTGGTCCTTTGAAGATGTGAAAGATACCCGCATCATCAACAGTGAGCGCGATCAGCACCGCGCGGTGGCGCGCGGCCAGCGCCGCGAAATCCGTCAGTTTGCCATCGCGCACCTCCTCAAGCGGCTTGAGCGCCGTTGCCAGTGCGTCGATCAACGCCTGCGCCTTGTCGAGGCGATCGTCGTCAAGGTGCGCGCGCGGCTCGGCGCGGTGCAGCGCCGACATCTCGCCGCGCCGAAGTTTGCCCAGTTCATCGCGGAAGCGGGCAAGGTCACGGGCAAGACCCTGCGTTCCGGCCTGAGGCCGTGTGCCACGCAGCAGCGCGATCTCGAGGGTCTGGATTGCGTCCTTGCATGCGTGTTCCGGCGCGCCGAGCCGCAACAGTGGATGCTTGAGCAAAGCAAGCAGCGGCGCGGGCGCGAGGTTTTCCGCAACGGTCTGCGCGGCCAGTCGTGCGAACAGTCCGGCGGATGTATCCATCAGGCTGTCGCCGCCGGAATCGTCGTAAGCCAGCGACCAGCGATCCAGCGCCGCCATGACGCGCCGTGCCAGCGCGCGATCAGGCGTCACCAGCGCCGCCGTCCGGTTGCTTTCATAGGCCTCGCGCATCGCGACCGCGATGGCGAGCGCTTCCATTTCAGGATTTGGCCCTTCGACGATCGCAAGCCTGTCGATGCCGTGTGTGATCCGTGCCGCGATGTCGGGCTCTGTCAGTTGCGACGACCATTTCGCACTTGAGGTTGCGGGCCGCATCGCTTCTGAAATCAGCGTTTCGCGGCCGCGCGGCGATGCAAGCTGCACGATCTCGTTTCGCGTCATGCCGAAGCGCACCAGCAATCCATGCAGCGCAAATTGCGGATGGCTCGACAGCGGCGGCGCGATCGATTTTCCCGCGGCGTCTCGTGCGCCGCCGATCAACTGCCACGATTCGTCATCGAGATCGGTATCAAGCCCAGGCAGAATCACCGCGCCCTGTGGAAGCTGCGCGATAGCATGAAGGAATTTTGCCGTCGCTGGCATCGAGCCGGTGGAGCCAGCGGCGATCACCGGTCCGGTCTGCCGCGCCTTCAACCGCGCCGCTTCGGCCTCGATCAGGAGGTCGCGCCGCAGTGCGGGTTCAATCCTGCCGGCAGCATCCAGCACGCGCGGCCAGACATCCTTCGCGATGCGCAGGAATTCGAGCGTCTTTTGCCAGTAGACGTCGAGATCGTCGGGGACGAGGCCATCGAGTGCGCGCCAATCAACGCCGCGCGTTGCCATGTCGTCCATCAGCCGCACGAGATCATCGGCGAGACCGAGCGTTGAGGCTGGCCCGCCCGCCACTAATGGCGCGGATGCGGGATCGTCGGGCTTGAGCTGTTTCGCCCACGCTGCCACCAGTTGCGCGAGTGCCAGGCGTCGCTCCAGCCCGTCGAGCGCGGGTGGAATGTCGAGTGCGGAAAATCCCGGATCGCTCTGGGTCTGCGCGAATTCGATCTCGTCTTCATCGACATTGCCGAGCGGCACGATGCGGGGCAGCAGCATCGCATCGGCCTTCATCACGTCGAGGAAAATCTCGCGCGCCATGCGCCCGGCGCGCCGGGTCGGCAGATATAGCGTGACGTCAGCGAGTTTCTCAACATTATGGCGCGCGTCGAAGCCCTCGATCAGCCGCCCTTCGACCAGGGCTGCGATGACCGTGCGCAAAAACGGTGCGGAAGAGGGAACATTGAAAACGCGCATGACGTCCCGATTCGATCAGGGCCTATCATGCCACGCGCAGGGCCGGTGAGGGGAGTACTGAATTACGCCGCGCTGGCGAGAAGGGCAGCTTCCGCGGCGCCGATCGCGTCAGGTGTGCCGACGTGCATCCACACGCCCTCGAGGCGCAATCCGAACAGCCGCTCCTGCTCGGAGGCGCGGTCGAAGATTTTGGTCAGTGAGAATTCGCCCTGCGGAGCATCGCGGAAGATCTGCGGCGACATGATCGCGGCGCCGGCATAGACGAAAGGAACAATCTGGTGTTCCTTGCGCCGGCGCAGGGTGCCGTCGGTCATCATGGCGTAGTCGCCTGCGCCGGAATAGCCGATGCTGTTCGCAGTCGGCGCCATCAGCAGGAGGATGTCCATCTTGGCCGGATCGAACGCATCGGCAAGCCGTGCGAGATTGGGCTGCACGCCGTCGATCCACATGGTGTCGGCATTGAGGTGATAGAACGGCTCGGCGCCTAACAGGCGCAGCGCCTTGACCACGCCACCTCCGGTGCCGAGCACCACATCGCGCTCGTCGGAAACGATCACACGCGGTGCCTGACGTGTGGCGACATGCTGGATGATCTGGTCAGGCAGGTAATGCACGTTGACGACGGCGGTACCGACATCGATCTCTTTCAGCCGGTCGAGCACATGATCGAGCAATGCTTTTCCAGCCACCTCCACCAGCGGCTTTGGCCGATGTTCGGTGAGCGGCCGCATCCGCAAGCCGAGACCAGCGGCGAGGACCATGGCAGTTGTCGGTTTTACGGGCATTATCGGGATGATCTCATACGGCGTCGCCGGTCATTGTCACAGCGACGATAGCATTCGCCAAGCGGCGACGCACCGGCGTCTCTCTGGATCTTGTTGTTTCGACGCGTTTTCTTCACGCGAACCGGTATCCACTTCGCTCGAAAACGCTATAGGCCCGGATTATGACAGCGATGCGACTCCGGTTCGTCGCGATCAGATCTCGACGACTTGTGTGTTGGCGTTGCGCCGGGCTTTCTTCTTGCCGTCGGCCGGCTTCAGGAACGTGACGCCGATCTGCTCGCCGTTCACCCATGCCAATTCGCAACGCCGATAAGCGAGGCCGGTCGAGGACAGCAACAGAAAGAATTCCTTGAGGTTGAGGCCCTCGACAGAGCCATCAACCGTAAGCTTGGCGCCGGTTTCCGAGACGTCCTCGACAAGGCAGTTGCGCCGCCAGGTGCCGTCGATGCCCATCATGTGAGCGGAGAATCCCCGCTCGAAAACCACGCGTTCGCCCCGTTGCCTTTCAGCCATTCTTGCTGCTCCAGCCCGTTCAACCCGTCGAGTTTCCGTGCCGCCGGTGCACGGAAGGAAATTCGGCCCGAAACTAGCTGCGAGATGATGAACAGCGGGTAAAAACGACCTGTTCAGGCCGGTCCGGCTGGGGGCGGGACATGCGTCAGGGTCCATTCCCCGAGCGCTGCGAGCGAGGGATGTGCCAGGGCGCGGTTGAGATAAGTCCAGATCCGGGGCTGATGCCGCAGATAATGCGGCTTGCCGTCGCGCCGGTTAAGGCGCGCGAAGGTACCGAGCAGGCGGGTATTACGTTGCGCCGACATCGCCGCATAGGTTTCGGCAAAGGCAGCCGGGTCGAACGATGGATCGGCGGCACGGCGGCGGGTGACATAACGCGCCAGCATGGCGATCTCGATGTCTTCCGGGACGTCGAGCCGTGCGTCCTGCAGCAGCGACACCACGTCGTAGGCAGTGGGGCCGATCACCGCATCCTGGAAGTCGAGCACACCAACCTTGGCGATGCCCTCGCGATCATCCAGCCAGATCAGGTTCGGCGAATGGAAGTCGCGCAGCATCCAGGTCTTGGGTGCAGCGTCGGCCTTCGTCAGCAACTCACGCCAGATGAGGATGAACTCGGCATGTGCACGGGGCGGCAGCGTGACGTTGCGATCGGGCAGATACCATTCAAGCATCAGGCCGACTTCGATCGTCATCGCCGCGATGTCGAAATGCGGGATATCGTAGGTGAGTTGCGGTGTTACCGGCACGGTTTTGGGCAGAGTCTCGCTATGCAGTGCAGCCAGCATGTCGGTCGCTGCCTGATAGCGCGCCGTGATCGGTGCAGGCGGATGGCCGGCAATAAAAGTCGCGGTGCCGAAATCCTCGGTGATGAGGAATCCCGACTCGAGATCGGCATTGTGTATTTCCGGCGCGGAATAACCGCGTTCGTGCAATCCGTGGGCGATAGCGACGAACGGCTTTACGTCTTCGGCAAGATGGACCGCTGCGCTGTAACTTTTGCCGTCATAGATCGCCGGCCCGTCCGGGCGCGGCGGCGAATTCATCAGGATCAGTGAGCGGTTCTCGCTGACCAGCCGCGAGTATGAACGCGTTGACGCGTCGCCCGGCATCCGCTGGCGGCGTGCCTCAGCCTGACCCGATATATTGAGAAAGCGCCGCAATGCGATCAGCCGTGCGACCTTGGGCGCGGCAGTTCCGAAGCCGGCTATTTCGGCCGCGCGTGCCGACGAGCCGAGTGACGGCCGATGAGTGAATGCAATGTCGATGCGGTCGGACGGCATCATATCCGCCGCCCGTTCCGGCCATTCAATCAGGCACAGCGTGCCTTCGGGTAGAGGCGCAAGCCCGATTTCTTCCAGTTCGGAGGAATCGCTGATCCGGTAGAGGTCGGCGTGCAGCAGCGGGTAGGCAGGGAGCTCGTAGGTCTGGGTCAGCGTGAAGGTCGGGCTCGGGACCTCGAAATCATCGTCATTGGCAAGATAACGGATCAGCGCTCGCGCTGCGGTGGTCTTGCCGGCGCCGAGATCGCCGGTCAGGGTGATGACGTCGCCGGGGCCGATCAACAGCGCAAGGTCCGCCATCAGTTGCGCAGTGGCGGTTTCATTCGCGAGCGCAACCGAGAAGGTCGAAGGATCGCTCATTCGGCGGCGTTGCGATGCACGGTGTGGTCGATCGGGAATTCGCAGATCACCGTGGTGCCGTGGCCGACCACGGAATCCACTCGGACCTTGCCACCATGCAGCTCGACGAACGAGCGCACCAGCGACAGGCCAAGGCCCGCGCCGCGATGGCGCGATCCGTTGGCATGGCTCTCGAACCAGTTGAACACCTTGTCTTTGACCTCCGCCGGAATACCGGGCCCGGAATCCGTTACCGCGAAAGTGACGCGATCATGGCTACGCCGCGCGCTGAGCGCGATCGTGCTGTTCTGCGGCGAGAAGCCGACCGCATTGGCGAGAAGATTGTACAGCACCTGCACGATGCGCCGTTCGTCGGCGACGAACGTGCCGATGGTTGGATCGATCTCGACGCGCAACGCGATGTTCTCGCGCACCAGACGGTCCTGGATTCCCGCAGCCGCGTCCTCGACCGTTTTGCGCAGGTCGACCGGGCCAAGATCGAGGGTCATCGCGCCAGCATCGATGGTGGCGAGGTCGAGGATGTTGTTGATGATCGCGAGCAGCGCGTTGGTGGACGTCGTGATGTAGCCGAGATACTCGCTCTGCTTCACCGACATCGGGCCCGTGGCCGGATCGTTGAGGAAGTGGGCGAAGCCGATGATCGTGGTCAGCGGCGACCGCAATTCGTAGGATACGTGGTGAACGAAATCGACCTTCATCTGGTCGGCGGTTTCGAGCGCCTCGTTGCGCTCGCGTAGCGCGCGTTCGACATTCACGGTGTCGGTAACGTCCTGGAACGTCAGCATGGTCGCGCCGTCAGGCAGCGGAATGGTCATGCAATCGAGCACGCTGCCGTCGCGACGTTCCAGCCGCAGTTGCACTGAGGAACGGTTATCGATGCCGGTGATGGCGCCGCGCAGCGCCTGCCACGCCGCGTCGTCGTCAAACAATGGACGGCACCATTGTTCGATCGTTTCGACATGCGGCTGCTGCGCCAGCTCGTCCGCCGAGAGTTTCCACATCCGCGCGAAGGGCGGGTTGAACAACCGCGCCCGGCCATTGCCGCCGAACACCGCAACCGCTTCGGCAAGATTGTCGAGAGTTTCGCGTTGAACCCGCAGCAGGCCGTCGTTCTGGCGCTGCAGCTTGAGGCCTTCGGTGACATCGTCGAACAGGTAGGTGACGCCGCCTTCAGGATTGGGTGTGGTGACGATGCTGACGGCACGGCCGTCGGGCAGATACCAGGTGTCCTTGGTCGGTTCGACCGCGCGGTAGGCCTCATGAAGGCGGTTGCGCCACGCCCGGAAGTCCGGCTGCTCCGGAATCTTGCGTTCCGCCCGCAGCTTTTCGAGCACGCTGGAATCATCGGGGTTCGAATCGAGGAAAGTTCGGTCGAGATCCCACAGCCGCCGGTAGGAATCGTTGTAGAAGGCGAGCCGCTTGTGAGCGTCGAACACGGCAACACCGGACGAAAGCTGGTCGAGCAGTCGGCGATGGGCTTCCGCCATTCGCACCAGTGCGGCGCCGAGCGCATCGGCTTCGGTCACGTCAACCGCGATGCCAGCGCTGCCGCCGGCGACGTTGAGCGCATGAATGTCGAAGATGCGGCGTTGGCCGCCGATCGCGACCGGCACGCGCGCGGTGAACGCATTACCTTCCGCCAGCGCACGCGCCATAGCGTCGCGGTCCGCGCTGTCGAGCAGTTCGAGGCTGCGGTCCATTGCCTCGGTGATGCTCGCGGCTTCGGTGGCCTGGGCGTAGGCGGCGTTGGCGAAGGTCAGCCCGCCGCCGGTGCGTTTGGCCCAGAGCGGCATCGGCGCGGCTGCAGCGAAAGCGCGCAATGCGTCGGTTTCCTCAAGCAGGCGGCGATGGCGGATGGTCATTTCCGCCAATTCGAGCCGTACGCTCGAGAGTTCGCGAATCCGGACGATAGCCTGCCCGCCGATGGCGCGGCCCATTGCCTCGATCGTGCGTCCTGCCGATGTCGTGAGACTGATCAGGAAGCTCTCGCCATGATCGCGCAGGGCTTCAACGGCGCGCTCGATTTTCAGCGCCTGCTCGGGCTGCAGCCATGTTCCGAAGGCGAGGATGCGTTGCGGCGGCTGGGCCGCGCCGCTCGGCATCAGCAGCGCGACGTCACCTGAAATTTCCGGCCGGGCTTCGCCGGCAGCCCAGGAGATCAGCACCTGCGGCTCGGCGAACAGCAGCGCGCGAAAGCGATCCGACTCGGATTGGAGGGTCTGATTTTCGGCGCGCAGCTGCGATTCGATTTTCGCTGCGCTGAGACGCGTGCGCATCAGGAGGATGGTCGCGACCACCGAAAAGCCGAGGACGGCAGCGGCAACGGCCAGCGCCGCGAGGTCCTGGCGGTGCAGGCTCGTGAACAGCAGCGTGAGCTGGTCGAAGACGGTGGATTCGGCGGCGTGTGCAGAGGTCGTCATCGCGCCGAGCGTCGCGGCCGCGGCGCATGATGCGCGCAGGCATGCAATGCCGCCGCGCACGATGGAAGTGCACGACAACAGGGTCCGACGCATCGCCCCTATGACGCCCGACATCAACGGTTCCAACTGCTACTCGCGAATCAAACCACAATATCCCCAACCGGACTCGTGAAGTAAGAGTCCAGACCGTGAACGTGACTCGCGAACAGGCAAGGGATGCCGCGTGATGGGCGCACGTGGGCATTCGTTCAATTTGAGGCAGGTTTTAGCGGCCGGTGGAACCGAACCCGCCGCTGCCGCGTGCGGTCGATGTCAGAGAGGCCGCCACAGCGAGTTGCGCCTGCACCACGGTGGCGATCACCATTTGCGCGATGCGCTCGCCGCGCCGGATGGTGAATGGCTCTTTGCCGTGGTTGATCAACAGCACGCAGATCTCGCCGCGATAGTCGGCATCGACCGTTCCCGGTGAATTCAGCACGGTGACGCCGTGCTTTGCCGCCAGCCCTGAGCGTGGCCGTACCTGCGCCTCGAAGCCGGACGGCAGCGCGATCACCAGCCCGGTCGGGATCATGGCGTAGGCACCGGGTGCGAGCGCGACCGGCTTGTCCTCCGGTACGGCAGCCAACAGGTCGAGCCCGGCGGCGTCCGAGCTTTGATACGCGGGCAAGGGAAGTCCTTCGCCATGAGGCAATTGCCGGACGTCGACGACGATTGGAGCGCTCATGGGGCGGAACCTTTTGTCACTTCAGCAATGCGTGCCACCAGCGCGATGGCGACCTCTTCCTTGGTCATCACCGGCCAAGAGTCGACGCTGTCGCGGGTGACGATGTGCACGGTGTTCCGGTCGCCACCCATCACGCCGCTCGCGGGCGAGACGTCGTTGGCAACGATCCAGTCGCAGCCCTTGCGCTTGAGTTTGGATGTGGCGTTCTCGAGCAGGTTTTCGGTTTCGGCGGCAAAGCCGATGACGAGGCCCGGCCGGTTGGCGGTTCGTTTGGAGATCGTCGCCAGGATGTCGGGATTCTCCACCAGTTGCAGCGGCGGCATTCCAGCCGATGTTTTCTTGATCTTCTGCGCGCCCGCGTTGGCGACGCGCCAGTCGGCCACGGCCGCTGCAAAGATCGCGATGTCCGCCGGCAACGCCTTTTCCACTTCAGCCAGCATGTTCTGCGCCGATTCGACATGGACCACATCGACGCCCGCGGGTTCGTCGAGATCGACCGGGCCGGACACCAGTGTCACTTTCGCGCCGGCCGCGGCTGCAGCCGCTGCGATGGCATAGCCCTGCTTTCCGGACGAGCGATTGGCAATGTAGCGCACCGGGTCGATCGGCTCATGAGTCGGGCCTGCGGTGATCAGCACCGATTTGCCGGCAAGACCCTGTGCCTTCGGCGGCCGCAGCATGGCCTCGGCGGCGGTGGCGATTTCGATCGGCTCGGCCATCCGGCCGACGCCGGCCTCGTTGGCTTCGGCCATCTCGCCGGAGTTAGGGCCGATGAAGCTGATGCCGTCGCGGGCGAGCTGCGCGACGTTGCGCCGGGTGGCGGCGTTCGTCCACATCAAGGGGTTCATCGCAGGTGCGACCAGCACCGGGCGATTGGTTGCCAGCAGAATCGCGGTTGCCAGATCGTCGGCGTGGCCCTGCGCCATCTTGGCCATCAGGTCGGCGGTGGCCGGGGCCACCACGATCAGGTCGGTGTCGCGGGCGAGGCGGATATGGCCGGCGTCGAATTCGCTCTGGGCGTCGAACAGGTCGGTGTAGCAACGTTCATCGGCCAATGCGCCTGCGGTCAGCGGTGTGACGAACTGCTGCGCGCCGCGGGTCATCACACAGCGGACGTGGATCCGGCGCTCCTTGAGGCGGCGGATCAGATCCAGCGCCTTGTAGGCTGCGATGCCGCCGCCGATGATCAGGGTGACGCGGAGCAGGCCATGACCTGCGCCGGGCGTCTGGCGGGCGGCTCTTGGGGTTGCTGCAACGGCTGATGCGGCCTCATTGCCTTCGGCTGCCTCACGCAGGATGACGCGCACCTCATCTTCCACAGAACGGCCGTGGCGGGCCGCACGCAGCCGCAGGGCGGCCTTCAGGTCGTCATCGAGCTTCCGGACGGTCAGGCTGGCCATGGCATCCCCGCTAGTCTATTCGGCCATAGCATATGATTGCAGTGCAATCAAATTATGATGGCAATGCCATCAATTGCGAAGAGACCATAGAATTCCGAGGAATGCCAAGGCGATAATCCATTGTGCGAGGCCGATCCAGCGGGTCTTGCGTGCTTCGACCCGCCCGATCTTTTCGATGGTTTCGGGCGACAGCACCAGCCCGTTGCGGGTAATGGCGTCGAGTTGCTCCAGCACGCTGACTGAACGGGCGGCAATGGTGGGCAGGCCGGACAGGATGCGTCCGATCTCCCCGGCGCCGCCGACGGCACTCTGGATCTTGCCAAGCGGGCCGAGATTGCGCTCGATCCATTCGCGCACCACGGGATCGGCGGTGGTCCAGATGTCGAGCTTGGGATCGAAGCTGCGCGCCACGCCTTCGACCACCACCATGGTCTTCTGCAGCATGATCAGTTCGGGTCGCGTCTGCATGTCGAACAGCCCCGTCACCTCGAGCAGCAGCGTGAGCAGCTTCGCCATCGAGATTTCGTCGGCGGAGCGGTTGTGGATCGGTTCGCCGATGGCGCGGATGGCTTGCGCGAAATTCTCTACCGAGTGATGGGCCGGCACATAGCCCGCTTCGAAATGCACCTCGGCGACGCGGCGATAATTGCGGGTTATGAAGCCAAGCAGGATTTCGGCGAGGAATTGGCGCTCCTTCATGCCGAGGCGACCCATGATGCCGAAATCGACCGCCACCAGCCGCTGCTCGTAGTCGACGAACAGATTGCCGGGATGCATGTCGGCATGGAAGAAGCCATCACGCAGCGCTTGGCGCAGGAAGCTCTGGATGATCTTGCGGCCGAGCGCCGGCAGATCGACATGTGCGGCTTCGAGTTTGGCGCGATCGTTCAGCGCGATGCCGTCGATCCACTCCATCGTCAGCACATGATGACTGGTGCGATCCCAGTCGACATTGGGGACGCGGAAATCGGGATCGTCGCTGGTGTTCTCCGCCATCTCGGACAGCGCCGCGGCTTCGAGGCGCAGATCCATCTCCATGGCCACCGAGCGGGCCAGCGTCTCGACGATCTCCATGGCGCGCAGCCGTCGCGCCTCCGATGAAACCGCCTCCATCTTGCTGGCGATCCAGCGGAAGGAGGAGAGATCGCGCCCGAAACGCGCGGCGACGTTCGGGCGCAGCACCTTCACCGCAACGGTCTTGCGGACGTCGTGGGTGTCGATCTCGGCGCGATGCACCTGCGCAATCGAGGCCGCAGCCACCGCTCCGCCGAATGATGCGAACAGCTTGGAAATCGGCTGTTCCAGCGTGGTCTCGACCACAGTGATCGCCTCAGCCTGCGGAAACGGAGGTAGCCGGTCCTGCAGACTTTCGAGGTCGCGCGCCATTGCGACGCCGACGACATCGGGTCGGGTGGCGAGAAACTGGCCGAGCTTGATATAGGCCGGGCCGAGCCGCGTCAGCGCCCGCGAGAACCGCGATCCGCGTTTGGCGTTGCGGCGCTCGATCAGCCGGGCGAGACGGATCGCCGCTTGCGCCGATGGCGGCAACGGCGAGGGATCGATCAGGCCGAATACGCCTTCACGCGCGAACACGTAACCGGCGCGTGCAAGCCGCAGGCTATGAGCAAGTGCTGAGATCACAAACGCCAGCCCGAATGCAGCGCGACGATGCCGCCGGACATGATGTCGTATTTGACGCGCGAGAATCCGGCGTCGCGGATCATCTGCGCGAATGCTTCGGGTCGGGGAAATTGCCGGATCGATTCGACCAGATAGCGATAGGACTCCGCATCGCCGGTGACCGCGCGGCCGAGCTGCGGAATGACGTTGAACGAGAACATGTCATAGAGTTTGTCGAGCCCGGGCACCGTCACGGTTGAGAATTCGAGACAGAGGAATCGCGAACCCGGCTTGAGCACGCGATAGGCCTCCTTGAGCGCGAGTGGAATGCGCGGCACGTTGCGGATGCCGAACGCGATTGTATAGGCGTCGAAGCGGCGATCGTCGAAGGGCAGTGATTCGGCATTGCCTTCGACGAATTGCACCTGATGATCGAGATGGCGTCCGACAGCGCGCTCGCGCCCGACTGCGAGCATATCGCCATTGATGTCGCACACCGTCGCCTCAAAACCGAATCCGCCCGCAGCCGCAGCGCGGAACGCGATATCGCCGGTACCGCCGGCGACATCGAGCAATGCGAACGGTGCGTCGCTGCGCGGAGGATTGAGTGTCGTGACCATGACGTCCTTCCAGACGCGATGGAGCCCGCCGGACATCAGGTCGTTCATCAGGTCATAGCGCCGCGCGACGCTGTGAAACACGTCGTTGACGAGGGTCTGCTTGTCGCCCAGGGGCACGTCCCTGTAGCCGAAATGGGTGGTATCGTCGGGCCGTTCCATGATGTTCCGGTCTGAAAGGTCGCTTTTGCGGCGGGACCATAGCGCGCCACGTCGCGGCGCGCTACATACCGTCTTGTGAACTGCGCGCCTGACCTTGCGAGGCGTCAAGGTTAACGCCAGGAATATTGTGCGAGGACCGGGAGGTTCGATGGCGATCCAGTTCAATCGTGTGATTCCGATCCTGCGCATGTTCGACGTCGCCAAGGCGCGGGAATTCTATCTCGGTTATCTCGGCTTTGCGGTCGATTTCGAGCATCGGTTCGAGCCGGAGCTGCCGCTGTTCATGCAGGTGTCGCGCGGCGAGGCGCGGCTCTACCTCAGCGAACATCATGGCGATGGCTCGCCCGGCTGCCATGTCACGATCGAGATGGCCGGTATCGCCGACTATCACGCCGAACTCGCATCGAAGAACTACAGATACATGCGCCCCGGCCTCGAACGGCAGCCCTGGGGCGCCACCACCGTCACCGTGTATGATCCGTTCTCAAACCATATTACGTTCAGCGAGCCGTCGTCCGGCTAGCTATCCTGTCAGGAATCCCCGATGCCCGAACTGCCCGAGGTTGAAACCGTCCGTCGCGGCCTGCAGCCGGTGATGGAGGGACAGACAATCGCGCGGGCCGAGACTCGGCGCGGCGATCTGCGGTTTCCATTCCAGAAGGATTTTGTCGCGCGACTCAACGGCCAGCGTGTGACCGGGCTCGGCCGCCGCGCCAAATACCTGCTGGCGGATCTCGCCTCCGGCGATGTGCTGCTGATGCATCTCGGTATGTCGGGTTCGTTTCGTGTGGCGCTTCCGGAAGGTGAAACGACGCCGGGAGAGTTTCACTATGCGCGCAGCGAAGATCGCACGCATGATCATGTGATCTTTCACATGGCATCGGGCGCGGTGATTTCGTTCAACGATCCGCGGCGGTTTGGGGCGATGAAGATCGTGGCGCGTGATGAGATCGAGGATGAGCCGATGTTGCGTGGCCTCGGACCCGAGCCGCTCGGCAATGCATTTGACGCCGCTATGCTGGCGCAGGCTTGCGCCGGCAAGAAGACGTCGCTGAAGGCGGCGCTGCTCGATCAGCGCGTCGTCGCCGGGCTTGGCAATATCTACGTTTGCGAAGCATTGTTCCGTTCGCATCTGTCGCCGCGGCGTCTCGCGGCAACGCTGGCCGCCAAGAACGGTGAAGCGACCGATCGCGCCGAGCGTCTGGTGGAAGCGATTCATTCAGTGCTGAACGCGGCGATCCAGGCCGGCGGATCGTCGTTGCGTGATCATCGCCAGATCGATGGCGATCTGGGTTATTTCCAGCACTCGTTCAAGGTCTACGATCGCGAAGGCGAGAAATGCCCGACGCGCGGCTGCAAGGGCACGGTGAAGCGGTTTGTCCAGAATGGCCGCTCGACGTTCTGGTGCTCGAGCTGCCAGAAGTGAGCTAGGCGCGAATTGTCATGCGCGGGCTTGACCCGCGCATCCATCACTTTCGAAAGATGGATTGCGGGGGTCATAGGCGAGCCGAAGCGCCGCCGTTCTTTGAACGGCTATGCCCGGCAATGACACTGGGTGGGATTGTCTTCGCTCATTTCCTCACGCAGATAATCCGCAGCACTGAGGTCTTCGCATCGCTCTGTCCCGCAGCGGGCGTGATATGGTGAGCGCGAAGGAAGGCCTGCACGGTCGCGGCGCTCACCAGTGAGGCCGATGCCGGAGCAGCAGCTGGTCCCGCGACGATCGCGGGCTTGAGCCGCACCACGCCGGCGAAGGCACCATCGGATTCAGTAACAATCGCACCGGCAAAGCCGGGGCCGGGATCTGGAGACAGCGTCGCAGTGTCACCGCCCGCCGTCGCCTTGATCGATGTGATTGTTGCGTGACCTTCCTGGCGTTCGGGGTCGGCGATGCCGGTGACGGTCACGCTCGATACAACATTGTCGGAAGCGCGCAGCGCCAGCGCTTTAAGGCCCGTCATGCCATAGATTCGCAAAAGCGCGAGGCCGTTGGCTTCGTCTTGTGCCACACGATCAGCGTTGCCATGGCCATTGACCACGATGGAGGTGCAGCCGTTCACCGAATCCCGGTTGGCGAGGATCGCACCATCGCCGCTGACCGCGATGCCGGTCGAATATTCGACACGTGGAGGCGGCGGCGGGCCGCCGGACTTTTCCGAGAACGGATCGAACGCGCTCGACATCGCCACGACGACCGGCGCCATCGTGCCTTCGGTCGCCTGATCGTAAAGCACGGTGAGGACTCGCACCTCGCTGCCGCGCGTTTGTCCGCGCAAATAGAATTTCTTCAGGCCCTGCGTGCCGGACAGCACGAAGAATTCCGGCTTGACGGCGCTGTAGTCGATTTTGCGCCCGGCCAGGGCACGTTCGCGTGCGGCGACGGTCGCAGTGGTCGCCCCCGCTTCCTTGCGACGATCGAGTGAAATCGCGATGGTGCCTGTGCTCGAGGCCCAGGTGGTGCCGTCAGCGGTGCTTGTAATCTTTGGAACGAGTTTGCCCGGCAGCCCGAGGCGCGCACCGGTCACCGGATCGCTGACATGTTTCCAGCCAACATTGGCGCGCAGCTTCCTGGCTGCGTCAGACAGGGTCGCGCGCTCCTGCGGGTTGAGCACGCCGGTTTGTTTTCCGTTCCGGCTTTTCTGAAACGCCTTGATCGCCGCCACCATGCGGCTAGAGGCTTCGCCGTCGATCAGGCCGTTATAGACGCCGATCCATGCAAGATCGGACTGGATCGACAGGCGGTCAGCCTGAGTCATGGCGCTGGCGGTATCGACGGGCGTCTGCACCTTCGGTCGTGCCGCACCGACCGTACCGTCCGGATGCACCGGGACCGTGGTTATCGGTTTCGGGTTGATCTGAGCCGATTTTGCCGCCGGCCCGGCATGGGCCGTCAGGGCAACGCTCGCGGCCATCATTGCGACCAGCGCAGGGACGATCAAGGATTTCATCAGGATTCCCGAGGCTCGACCTGAGCGTGAGTTAAACATACATGATAGGTCTGCAAAAGCGCCGTAAAGGTCCGGTGCCCGGGCCACAGAACCACGACCGGAAACGCACGTCAGGCGCGGGAGTTGATCGCACTATGCTGACATCCGAGGAATTGGAGCGCTACGCGCGTCATATCGTGATGCGCGAGGTTGGCGGTCCGGGCCAGGCCGCGCTGAAGAGGGCGCGCGTGCTGGCGATCGGTGCGGGTGGTCTCGGTGCCCCGGCCCTGATGTATCTCGCCGCCGCCGGTGTCGGCACGCTGGGCGTGATCGATGACGACACCGTGTCGCTGTCCAACCTGCAGCGCCAGATCATTCATGCTACGTCCGATGTCGGGCGGCCGAAAACCGACAGCGCGGCGGATCGCATTCATTCGCTCAATCCACACGTGATCATGCAGACCCATTCGGTTCATCTCACTGCGGCGAACGCGCTGGACATCATCGGCGGTTACGATCTTGTGGTCGATGGCTCGGATAATTTCTCGACGCGCTATCTGGTTTCGGATGCTTGTTTCCTGGCGAAGAAAACGTTGATCGCCGGCGCGCTCGGCGTATTCGACGCATCGCTGACCACGATCCGCGCACACGAAACCAATGCGCAGGGCGAATTGAATCCGACCTATCGTTGCCTGTTTCCGGAGCGCCCGCCACCAGGCACCACGCCGACCTGCGAGGAGGCTGGTGTGCTCGGTGCGCTTGCCGGTGTGCTCGGCTCGATGATGGCGCTGGAGGCGATCCGCGAAATCGTCGGCTTCGGCGAAAGTCTGGTCGGGCGGCTGGTGATGATCGATGCGCGCGCGATGCGGTTCGAGACGCTGCGTTATGCGCGCGATCCGTCAAATCCGCTTAATGGTGATCGTCCCACGATCAGGGATCTCAGCGCACACATCTAGCGCGCTGCTACACCATGCTGGGCAGGATGCGATCCGGTGGCTTGTGCCCGTCGAGGAAGGTGCGGATGTTGATGATGACCTTGTCGCCCATCTCGACGCGGCCTTCCATGGTTGCCGAGCCCATGTGCGGCAGCAGCACCACCTTGCCGGCCTTTGCGAGCCGGTGAAGTTTCGGCGTGACCGCCGGTTCATGCTCGAACACGTCGAGCGCGGCGCCGGCGATCTCTCCATCCTCAATCAGCTTGGTCAGCGTGGTTTCGTCGATCACCTCGCCGCGCGCGGTGTTGACGATGTAGGCATCCTTGCGGATCAATTTCAGCCGCCGCGCCGACAGAAGATGAAATGTCGCCGGGGTGTGCGGGCAGTTGACGGAGATGATGTCCATCCGCGCCAGCATCTGGTCGAGACTGTCCCAATAGGTCGCGCGCAGCTCTTCCTCGATCTGCGGCGCGACGGGTTTGCGGTTGTGATAATGGATCTGGAGCCCGAAGGCGTGAGCGCGGCGCGCCACGGCCTGGCCGATTCGCCCCATGCCGATGATGCCGAGGCGTTTGCCGCCGATGCGATGGCCGAGCATCCAGGTTGGCGACCAGCCCGGCCAGTCCTTGTGTTCGGTCAGGATCGAGGCGCCTTCGATGAGGCGGCGCGGTACCGCGAGGATCAGCGCCATGGTCATGTCGGCGGTGTCCTCGGTCAGCACCTTCGGCGTATTGGTCACGGTAATGCCGCGTGCGGCGGCAGCCTTGACGTCGATATTGTCGACGCCGTTGCCGAAATTGGCGATCAGCTTCAGCTTAACGTCCGGCTGGTTGAGGATGTCGGCGGTGATCTCGTCGGTCACCGTGGGAACCAGGATGTCGGCGGTGCGCACGGCTTCCGCGAGCTGGTCCGGCGTCATCGGCGCGTCGTCGAGATTGAGCCGCGTGTCGAAAAGTTCGCGCATCCGCGTTTCGGTGCTGTCCGGCAGCTTCCGCGTCACGACCACGAGAGGTTTCTTTTTAACCGACATCGCTTGCTCTCACGACACTTCCATCCGGCCGTTCAGTCCTCATTAACCGGGCTGTTCGAATGTACGAATTCGGTGCCGGTCGCGGCAGTTCTCGGGAGCTTTCGGCTCTTGGCTTTCGGTCCTCTCTAGCAGAAGGCGGGGCCAACACAAGAACCCAGCAACGCAGGCCGACCGGTGGGGATCGAGGGACGGATGCCAGCGGCTAAATGCCGATGGCACCTAAAGAATTGCGTCAGGAACGGACAATGGGGTTGAGGTCATACATCGCGGCGATTGCGCTTGCGGTTGTGTTCTTGAATGGGTCGAGCTGGAATGGGCCGGGTGGTGCGGCGCACGCGGCGAAAGACCCGACACCGAGCACGCAAAGCGGCCTGCCGGTGCCGCGCTACGTCAGCCTGAAATCCGATCGCGTCAATGTCCGCGCCGGTCCTACCAAGGATCAGGATGTGAGCTGGATCTATACCCGCGCCGGCCTGCCGGTGGAGGTCACTGCCGAATGGGAGAACTGGCGGCGGGTGCGTGATTCCGAGGGTGCCGAAGGCTGGGTCTATCACTCGTTGCTGTCGGGCCGCCGTACCGCAGTCATCACCATGAAACACAAGGATGACCTGGCGACGCTGTACGACCGGCCGGACAAGGACAGCGCCGTGGCGGCGCGGCTCGAAGCCGGCGTGGTGGCGCAGGTCAAACACTGCGGCAACAGCTGGTGCCGCATTATCGGTCATGGTTTCGACGGCTGGATCGAGCAGCAGCGGCTGTGGGGCGTGTACGCCGACGAAAAGATCAACTGACCGGCCAGACCGGTTCGCAAAATACGCCGCATAAAAAAATGCCGGGCAAAACGCCCGGCATTTTTTGTGAAACTGTCGATATCAGCGCTTCTTGCGCAGACGAACCACCATGTCGATGCGGCTGATCTCATAGCCCTCCGGAATATCCGGCATCTTCTGCAGCACCAGATTCGGGTCGGGAATATCGACCAGCTCGTGGTTGCCTTCGAGGTAGAAGTGGTGGTGCGAGGACACGTTGGTGTCGAAATAGGTCTTGGTCCCGTCGACGCTGACCTGGCGAAGCAGACCGGCCTCGGTGAGCTGGTTCAGCGTGTTGTAGACGGTCGCGAGCGACACCGGCACCTTGGCGTGGGTCGCTTCCTCATAGAGCATTTCAGCAGTGAGATGGCGGTCACCCTTGCCGAACAGAAGCCAGCCCAGCGCCATACGCTGACGGGTTGGACGCAGGCCAACCGACTGCAGCATCTCGTTGACGTCATGCCACGGACAGCCGGTGAGAACCGGCGCGTGACCGTGATGCTCCATGTCGGGCCGGTCGGCGGCGCCGTGATCCTGATTAGGGGCAGTCATTTCATTCATCTTCCAACTCCGAAGCGGCTCTCCAGACGAAGAACGCGCCGTCTTCTCCGGGAACACGTCGGTTACCTGCAATATAGAAAAGGATGCAGATACATGCAAGTTCTTCGCATCTGATCAATGGCTTCGGAAGCCCCATTTTGCCCTAAATCGGTCGATTTCAGCGGCTTTGACGCCCCGAAAGCGTATGTTAGAGGTCCCGGAGCCGCGCGGTGCGGCGTGTGAGAAGGAAACGGGGATGCACGAACGTCAGGGCAGCTACAATTACGAGGGGCTGCTGGCTTGTGGTCGCGGTGAATTGTTCGGTCCCGGCAATGCTCAGCTCCCGCTGCCGCCGATGTTGATGTTCGATCGGATCACCGAAATCAACGATAACGGCGGGGAGTACGGCAAGGGTCTCGTCCGCGCCGAGCTCGACGTCAAATCCGATCTTTGGTTTTTCGGGTGCCATTTCAAGGGCGACCCGGTGATGCCCGGATGCCTCGGTCTCGATGCGCTGTGGCAGATGGTCGGCTTTTTTCTCGGCTGGTCCGGTGGGCCGGGGCGGGGCCGCGCGCTGGGATTGAGCGAACTCAAGTTCACAGGTCAGGTTCTGCCGAACGTCACCAAGGTCGTGTACACTATCGACGTGAAGCGCGTGATGCGCTCCAAGCTCTGGCTGGGCATCGCGGACGGAACGCTGTCGGCCGATAGCGAGATTATCTATCGCGCTAAGGATTTGAAGGTCGGGCTGTTCCAGCAGGGCGCCTCGATGCCGTCTTGAATGTGAGTGAAGCTTAGCGGCTTCAAATGGGATTTCACGAACAGGCGGGGCGGCCGATCCATGATCTTTCACCACAATCATCCGGGCGCAGCAGTGAAGACGAGGCGATCATGAGACGGGTTGTCGTGACCGGGATGGGAATTGTCTCATCCATCGGAAACAACACGCAGGAAGTGCTGGCGAGTCTGTTCGACGCAAAGCCGGGAATCTCACGCGCGGAAGATTACGCCAAGCTCGGATTCCGTTCGCAGGTGCATGGTGCGCCGACTCTCAATCCCGCCGATGTGGTCGATCGTCGTGCGATGCGTTTCCTCGGTGAGGGCGCGGCGTGGAATCATGTCGCGATGGAGCAGGCGATCCAGGATTCAGGCCTTGAGCCATCGGACGTTTCTAACGAGCGCACCGGCATCATCATGGGTTCCGGCGGACCGTCCGCGCGCACCATTGTGGAATCGGCGGACATCACACGATCGAAGGGACCCAAACGCGTCGGGCCGTTTGCCGTTCCGAAGGCGATGTCCTCGACGGCGTCCGCGACGCTTGCGACCTGGTTCAAGATCAAGGGCGTGAACTATTCGATCTCGTCGGCCTGCGCGACGTCTAATCATTGCATCGGCAACGCCTACGAGACCATCCAGATCGGCAAGCAGGACGTGATCTTCGCCGGTGGTTGCGAAGAACTCGACTGGACGCTGTCGGTACTGTTCGACGCGATGGGTGCGATGTCCTCGAAGTACAATGACACGCCTGCGACGGCGTCTCGTGCCTATGACGTGAACCGCGACGGCTTCGTCATTGCCGGCGGCGCTGGCGTGCTTGTGCTGGAAGAACTGGAGCATGCCAAAGCGCGCGGCGCGCGGATTTACGGCGAGATCGTCGGCTATGGCGCGACCTCGGATGGCTACGACATGGTGGCGCCGTCGGGCGAAGGTGCCGAGCGCTGCATGCGCATGGCGCTGTCCACCGTCAACACCAAGATCGACTACATCAATCCGCACGCAACCTCGACGCCGGCAGGCGATCCACCCGAGATCAATGCGATCCGCAACGTGTTCGGTGCCGGTGACAAATGCCCGCCGATTTCGGCGACCAAGTCGCTGACCGGCCATTCGCTCGGCGCGACCGGCGTGCAGGAAGCGATCTACTCGCTGCTGATGATGAACAACGGTTTCATCTGCGAAAGCGCGAACATTCAGGAGCTCGATCCGGCGATGGCCGACATGCCGATCGTGCGCAAGCGCATCGACAATGCGAAGATTGGCGCGGTGCTGTCGAATTCGTTCGGTTTCGGCGGCACCAACGCGACGCTGGTGTTCAAGCAACTCGATGCGTGAGTTTTATGAAGGACAGATGAATTGATGCATGGCCGGGCTCGACCCGGCCATGCGCATTTTGATTGCAGCGCGGGCGCAGCGACAATCCTGGTCGCGGTTCGGCACAGAAGGGAAAGTTGAACATGCAGGGACTGATGCAGGGCAAGCGCGGGCTCATCATGGGCGTCGCCAACGATCATTCGATCGCATGGGGCATCGCTCGTGCGCTGGCGGCGCAGGGCGCGGAGCTTGCCTTCACCTATCAGGGCGAGGCGCTGGGCAAGCGCGTCAGGCCACTCGCTGAATCGCTCAATGCCGCGCTGATCTTGCCTTGCGACGTTGAGGATATCGCCAGCGTCGATGCGGTGTTCGCCGCGATGAAAGAGAAGTGGGGCAGCATCGATTTTCTGGTCCATGCCATCGGCTTCTCGGACAAGAACGAACTTAAGGGCCGCTACGCCGACACCACCCGTGCCAACTTCTCACGCACCATGGTGATCTCGTGTTTCTCGTTCACCGAAGTGGCGAAGCGCGCGTCCGAGATGATGCCGGATGGCGGCTCGATCGTGACACTGACCTTCGGCGGCTCGACGCGGGTGATGCCGAACTACAATGTGATGGGCGTAGCAAAAGCGGCGCTGGAAGCTTCGGTGCGCTATCTCGCCGCCGACTTCGGACGCAACAGGATTCGTGTCAACTCAATCTCAGCCGGACCGGTGCGCACTTTAGCAGGCGCCGGCATCGGTGATTCGCGCGCGATGTTCGCCTTCCAGCAAAAGCACTCGCCGCTCGGTCGCGGCGTAACGCTCGACGAGCTCGGCGGCACGGCGCTTTATCTGTTGTCGGATATGTCGGGCGGTGTCACCGGCGAAACCCACTTCGTCGATTCCGGCTACAACATCATCTCGATGCCGCATCCCGATGCGCTGAAGGCTGACGCCGACAAGACGGAGTAATTATCCCGCCGCCAGCTCTGTCGCGCGCTGGAAGGCGGGACGTGCGGCGCAGGCATCGAGATAGCGATCGAACGCCGGGCGCGCGGGCACCATCTTGAACAGCCGGATCGCGAAATTCAGCCCGCTGCCGATCACCACATCGGCGGCGGTGAAATGATCGCCGAGAAGCCACGGCCCCTTTTCCAGCGCCTTGTCGAGCACGTCGAACACCTGCGTGGCGTCACCCCATGCGGCGGTGCTTGATGGCACGTCGAGCTTGGTAAAAAGCTGGATCAGCGCCGGCTCGATGCAACTCGGTCCGAAGAACAGCCACTGCAGATATTTCGCGCGGCGCGGATCGCCCACGGGCGGCGCGAGCTTGGCTTGCGGATAGCGCTCGGCAACATACGCGCAGATGGCGGCGGCTTCGGCGACCGTGGCATCGCCGTCCTTGAGCGCCGGCACCTTACCCATCGGATTGATGGCGAGATAATCGGGCTTCTTTTGTGCGCCGGTCGAAATGTCGGTCAGGACTCGTTCGTAAGGCTGACCGGTCTCTTCCAGAATCCACAGGCCGGAGAAAGAGCGCGAGCGCGGCGACCAATAAAGTTGAACCATCGAAAGCTCCTGGGTCCGATTCCAGCGGATGCGGCAAGACGCCAGTCAATAAGGGCGAGAGCAAGATCATGCAAAGAAAAAAGCCCCTGCGCGAACGCAAGGGCTTTGCCGTGTGAGTGTAACGAAGGGTTACTCCGCCGCTTGCCGGATATTTTCCGGCGCGATGACATCGAAGCGATCGGCGTTCATCACCTTGGTCCAGGCGGCGACGAAGTCTTTCACGAACTTCTCCTTCGAGTCGGCGCAGGCATAGACTTCCGCGAAGGCGCGAAGCTGCGAGTGTGATCCGAAGATCAGATCGACGCGCGTGCCGGTCCACTTGGCCGCATTGGTCTTGCGGTCACGGCCTTCGTAAACGCCTTCCTCACCGGAGACCGGCTTCCACACCGTGCCCATATCGAGCAGGTTGACGAAGAAGTCGTTGGTCAGCTTGCCGGGCGTCTTGGTGAGTACGCCATGCTTGGAGTCGCCGGCATTGGCGCCGAGCACGCGCAGGCCGCCGAGCAGCGCCGTCATCTCCGGCCCCGTGAGGGTCAGGAGCTGGGCCTTGTCGACCAGGGCTTCTTCCGGCTGCATGAACTGCTGGCCGCTGAGATAGTTGCGGAAAGCATCGGCACGCGGCTCGAGTGGCGCGAAGGATTCGACGTCGGTCTGATCCTGAGACGCGTCCATGCGGCCCGGAGTGAAGGGTGCCTTCACGTCCACGCCGGCATCCTTCGCCGCCTTTTCCACCGCCGCCGCACCGCCGAGTACAATCAGGTCGGCGAGCGAAACCTTCTTGCCGTCGGAAGCCGACGCGTTGAAGTCCTTCTGGATTGCTTCGAGCTTTTGCAGCACGCTCGCGAGCTGCGCCGGATTATTGATTTTCCAGTCCTTCTGCGGCGCGAGACGGATGCGTGCACCGTTGGCGCCGCCGCGCTTGTCGGAGCGGCGGAAAGTCGAGGCCGATGCCCATGCGGTCGATACCAGTTGCGACACCGACAGACCAGAAGCGAGGATCTTCGCCTTGAGATCGGCGGTGTCCTTGTCGTCGATCACCTTGTGGTCGAGCGCCGGGGTCGGGTCCTGCCAGATCAGCACTTCCTTCGGCACCATCGCGCCGAGATAGCGCACGCGCGGGCCCATGTCGCGGTGGGTCAACTTGAACCAGGCGCGAGCGAAAGCGTCCGCGAACGCGTCGTGGTTCTCGTAGAAACGCCGCGAGATCTTTTCGTAGGCTGGGTCGAAGCGCAGCGACAAGTCAGTGGTCAGCATGGTCGGCACATGCTTCTTCGACTTGTCGAAAGCGTCCGGCGTCGTGGCTTCGGCGTTCTTCGCCTTCCACTGCTTGGCGCCGGCCGGGCTCGTCGTTAGCTCCCATTCGTATTCGAACAGGTTCTTGAAGAACAAGTTGGTCCAGCGGGTCGGATCCTGGGTCCAGGTAACTTCCGGGCCGCCGCCGATTGCGTCGGCGCCCATGCCGGTGCCGTGGGTGCTCTTCCAGCCAAGGCCCTGATCCTCGAGCGCTGCGGCTTCCGGAGCTGGACCGACCAGCGACGGATCGCCCGCGCCGTGGGTCTTGCCGAAGGTGTGACCGCCGGCGATCAGCGCCACGGTTTCCTCATCATTCATCGCCATGCGGAAGAACGTCTCGCGGATGTCCTTCGCTGCCGCGACAGGGTCAGGATTGCCGTTCGGGCCTTCGGGGTTGACGTAGATCAGGCCCATCTGCACAGCACCGAGCGGCTCCGAGAGCTGGCGCTCGCCCGAGTAACGTTCATCGCCGAGCCAGGTGCCTTCCGGTCCCCAGTACAGTTCTTCGGGCTCCCACACATCGGCGCGGCCGCCGGCGAAGCCGAAGGTCTTGAAGCCCATCGATTCGAGCGCCGCATTGCCGGCGAGCACCAGCAGGTCGGCCCAGGAAATCTTGCGGCCATATTTCTGCTTGATCGGCCACAGCAGACGGCGCGCCTTGTCGAGGTTGACGTTGTCTGGCCAGGAGTTGAGCGGCGCAAAACGCTGCTGGCCGGCGCCGGCACCACCGCGGCCGTCGGTGATGCGATAGGTGCCGGCACTGTGCCAGGCCATGCGGACCATCAGGCCGCCGTAATGACCGAAGTCGGCCGGCCACCATTCCTGCGAATCCGTCATCAGCGCCTTGAGGTCCTTCATCACCGCGTTGAGATCGAGGGTCTGAAATTCCTTGGCGTAGTCGAAGCCGGCATCCATCGGATCGGAAAGCTTCGAATTGGTGTGCAGTATCTGGATGTCCAGATGGTCGGGCCACCAGTCGCGGTTGCGGCGTCCGTGCGTGCCGCCGGTGAACGGACACTTGCCTGCGCCCTTATCGTCGGTTTTTGCGTCCATCGTTTTTCTCCGATCGTTCTCAGTGATTCTTGTTCGGGTGTGTGTTTCGCGTCTTGCGGCCTCGCCATTGCTTCGGCTGCGTCTGCGCAGCCAGCGGTCGGCCATCGTCTCCCGGACTCAAGATCGCGGATGTGTCGGTATTTTGGAACTTTTTTAAAATCAGGGCCAATCGATTCTCCTGCCCTATGCGATAAGCTTTTCTTATTTATCCGAGAAGGCGGCAATCGGCCGCCCTTGATTCCGGATTGTTTGGAGCCCGTGCCAATCGGATCGGTGATCGTGTTTGGCATGGGTTTCTCGCCCACGCTCCAATCAACGCCTAGGCGCCTTGAGACCATCCGGTTCCCCGGTTTCGGTTCGCTGCCGTTGAGATAACCGCGATGTCGAAGGGGTAAAGGTCGGCGCAAACAAAAAGGGCGGCCTTGCAGCCGCCCTTTCGAATATCGCCGGTGCCGGAGAATTTACTCGGCGGCCGGTGCGTTCTCGGCCTTCTGCTTGGCCTCGAGGTCTTCGCCGGTCTGCTGATCGACAGCCTTCATCGACAGGCGGACCTTGCCGCGATCGTCGAGGCCGAGCAGCTTGACCTTGACCTTGTCGCCTTCCTTGACGACGTCCGAGGTCTTCTGCACGCGGCTGGCGGCGAGCTGGCTGATGTGAACCAGACCGTCCTTCGGGCCGAAGAAGTTCACGAACGCGCCGAACTCCATCACCTTGACCACGGTGCCGTCGTAGATCTGGCCGACTTCCGGATCGGAGGTGATCGACTTGATCCATTTGATCGCGGCGCGGATCGATTCACCGTTGGCCGAGGCCACCTTCACGGTGCCGTCGTCCTCGATGTTGACCTTGGCGCCGGTCTTCTCGACGATCTCGCGGATCACCTTGCCGCCGGTGCCGATCACGTCGCGGATCTTGTCGGTCGGGATCTGCAGCACCTCGATGCGCGGCGCATGTTCGCCGAGTTCGGCGCGGGCGACGGTCAGGGCCTTGGCCATCTCGCCGAGGATGTGGATGCGGCCATCCTTCGCCTGGGCGAGCGCCTGCTTCATGATCGCCTCGGTGATGCCGGCGATCTTGATGTCCATCTGCAGCGAGGTGATGCCGGATTCGGTGCCAGCCACCTTGAAGTCCATGTCGCCGAGATGATCCTCGTCACCGAGGATGTCCGACAGCACGGCGAAGCGGTCGCCCTCAAGAATGAGGCCCATGGCGATGCCGGCGGTCGGCCGCTTCAGCGGCACGCCGGCGTCCATCAGCGCCAGCGAAGCGCCGCAGACCGATGCCATCGACGACGAGCCGTTCGACTCGGTGATCTCCGACACCACGCGCAGGGTGTAGGGGAATTCGTGATGAGCCGGCAGCACCGGATGGATCGCGCGCCACGCCAGCTTGCCGTGGCCGATTTCGCGGCGCTTGGTGCCACCGAGGCGGCCGGTCTCGCCGACCGAGTAGGGCGGGAAGTTGTAATGGAGCAGGAAGCGCTCCTTGTAGGTTCCCGACAGCGAGTCGATGTACTGCTCATCCTCGCCGGTGCCGAGCGTGGTCACGACCATCGCCTGGGTTTCGCCGCGGGTGAACAGCGCCGAACCGTGGGCGCGCGGCAGCACGCCGACTTCCGCAACGATCGGGCGGACGGTCTTGACGTCGCGACCGTCGATGCGCTTGCCGGTGTCGAGGATGTTGTTGCGAACGACGCTCGCTTCCAGTTCCTTGAACACGCCGGCGACGCGCAGCTTGTCGAAGCGCGGCTCCTGCCCTTCGGGGAAGAAGTGGTCCATGACCTTCTTCTTGACCTCGCCGACGGCGGCGTAGCGGTCCTGCTTAACGGGGATCGCGTAGGCGGTGCGCAGTTCGGCTTCGCCGACGCCACGCATTTCCTTGTCGATCGCCGAATTGTCCTCGGTCGCGACTTCGCGCGGCTCCTTGGCGGCCTTCTCGGCGAGTTGGATGATCGCGTTGATGACCGGCTGGAAGTGGCGATGACCGAACATCACCGCGCCGAGCATGACGTCTTCGTTGAGTTCCTTGGCTTCCGATTCGACCATCAGCACAGCTTCGGCGGTGCCGGCGACCACGAGGTCGAGCTGGGTATCGGCCATCTCGTCGAGCGTCGGGTTGAGGATGTACTCGTCGTTGGCGAAGCCGACGCGCGCCGCGCCGATTGGGCCCATGAACGGCACGCCGGACAGGGTCAGCGCCGCGGACGAGGCGACCAGCGCCAGAATGTCGGGATCGTTTTCCATGTCATGCGACAGGACGGTGACGATGACCTGGGTTTCGTTGCGCCAGCCGTCGGCGAACAGCGGACGGATCGGGCGGTCGATCAGGCGGGAAACCAGGGTTTCCTTTTCGGTCGGGCGACCTTCGCGCTTGAAGTAGCCGCCGGGAATGCGGCCGGCCGCGTAGGTCTTTTCTTGATAGTCGACGGTGAGCGGAAGGAAATCGATGCCGTCCTTGGCGGACTTCGCAGCGACCACGGTGGCGAGCACGATGGTTTCGCCATAGGTCGCCAGCACGGCGCCGTCGGCCTGACGCGCGATCTTGCCGGTTTCAAGCTTGAGGGGGCGTCCGCCCCAGTCGATCTCGACTGAATGAGAATTGAACATTGTGTCTGTCTTTCATCGGTTTGCGAAAGCATGAAAGCCAAAAACACAAAAACCATGCGCAAGATGGCGGGGCGCTGGTCGCGTTGCGAAGTCAGCGCCCGGCGATCCTGCCATGGTCTTTATGTTGGGAATGGCTTCCATCCCTTCGACGGAGCGGGCTTTGTTGCATTGCCTGCCCGCGCGACGGGCACCTTTGCCCGTCATCGCCCAGCTGCCGGATTGCTGCTGGACGTTACGTCTGACCGCATCTTGCTCGGTCAGTAATCTGAGCATGAACCTGTCATGCCCGCTGCGGACCTTTCCGGTCCGCAGATCGCCGAATGCGTGATCCGTTCGGATCATGCAAAAACGCGCGCGTGATGCGCGCGTCTTGGTCCGTCAGCGGCGGATATTGTGCTTCTCGAGAAGCGCCTTGTAGCGCGCCTCATCCTTCTTCTTGACGTAGTCGAGAAGGGAACGGCGCGTCGAGACGAGCTTCAGCAGGCCGCGGCGCGAATGGTTGTCCTTGCCGTGGGTCTTGAAGTGCTCGGTGAGGTTGGCGATGCGTTCCGAAAGGATCGCGACCTGGACTTCCGGCGAACCCGTGTCGCCGGCCTTCTTTGCATTCGTCTTGATGACTTCCGCTTTACGTTCTGCGGTAATCGACATCGGTCAAACACCTTCTTTGCGGCCGGAGCTGGCAACCAGCCCGGTCAGGTTGAACACGCGCTTGGGGATGAGTTCGCCATTGCCGAGTTCGGCGAGGGCGAGAAGCCTTCCACCGACCGTGACATAGACTGTGCCGCTTGAATTGGGCGCATCCCGTCCGCGCAACAAAACCGCTTGGCCCCTGTGGAGCCTTGCAGCATCAGCCCGTGTGACGGCCAGTGCCGGGATGTCGTCCAGCGCGGTCTCAACGGGCAAAAGCGCGTCGGCGAGGCTTCCCTCGCCAGACGCGGCTCTATCGCACAAAGCCTGCAGTTGTTCCAGCGGAATCATGTCCGCCTCGTCGAACGGGCCGCACAAAGTGCGCCGCAACTCGCAGATATGGCCGTAGCAGCCCAGAATCCGGCCCATGTCGCGGGCAATCGCCCGCACATAGGTTCCCTTGCCGCACTCGGCTTCGAAAACCGTGCGACTGCTATCCGATTGATCTGTAATGGTTAATTCGTGAATCTCGACCGGGCGGGGCTGCAGGGCGACATTCTCGCCGTCGCGGGCGAGGTCATAGGCCCGCTCACCCTGGATCTTGATGGCCGAGTATTGCGGCGGGATCTGCTCGATGGTGCCGGTAAACTGCGGGAGCAGCGCCCGGACCGCCTCCGGGGTGGGGCGATCGGCGCTGGTCTGGGTGACGCGGCCTTCGGTGTCGTCGGTGTCGCGCTCTTCGCCCCAGCATACAGTGAAGCGATAGCGCTTGCGGCCGTCCATCACGTAGGGGACGGTTTTGGTCGCCTCGCCAAGCGCAATCGGCAGACCGCCTGACGCCAGCGGATCGAGCGTGCCGGCATGTCCGGCGCGGCGCGCGTTGAACAGGCGTTTCACCACGGCGACGGCATGGGTTGAGGTCATGCCGATGGGTTTGTCGAGAACGACCCAGCCATGAACGTCGCGGCGATCGCGCTTCTGCTGCTGGCCGTGCTGACGCTTGCCGCCGGGCTTGCCGGATTCGTTACGAGACTCGGCATGTGTTGCGGCTGAAAAATTTTTGCCTGCAGCCTGATCATTTTCGCCGACGCGCGCGCCGAGAGTGGAGTTGGGAGCGTTGCCGGTCATCAAATGTCGTCCGAATCCGTCTTGAGGTCGCGTTGGACCGCAGGTGTTCTCAGTAATTTCTCGATCCGTTCTGCTTCGTCGAATCGCTCGTCGGTGCGGAAGCGAATGTCAGGTGCAAATTTCAGGTTAACGCGATGTGCGATCTCGCCGCGCAGGAATTTCTTGTTGCGGTCGAGTGCGGCGATCACCGTCTCGATGTCCTGACCGCCGAGCGGCATCACATAGATTGTCGCGAGTTTGAGATCGGGCGACATCCGCACTTCGGGCACGGTGATGATGCGGCCTTCGAGCGCCTCATCGTGCACGGAGCCTTGCGACAGGATGTCGGCTATGGCGTGACGCACCAGTTCGCCGACGCGCAACTGTCGTTGCGAACCGCCGGGTGCCGATGCTGGTGGTTTGCCGCGTTGATTGCGAGGCATGATCGTTCCTGAAAATCAATTCGTGATGACCGGGCTTCACCCGGTCATCCACGCTGGTTCTGTGTTGAGCTTCAGGACACGGATGCCCGGCACGTCGGCACGAAGGCGGGCTTCGTGCGAGAGGCCGGGCTTGGCGTCCTGTCTTGTTTCAACGCGCCCGTAAGACTTGGACTTACAGGGAGCGCTGAATGGTCTCCACGCGATAGCATTCGATCACGTCGCCAGGACGCATGTCCTGATAGCTTTCGAACGCCATACCGCATTCCTGTCCGGACTGGACTTCCTTCACTTCGTCCTTGAAGCGCTTCAGTGTCGCGAGCTTGCCTTCGTGGACGACGACGTTATCGCGGATCAGGCGAACGTTGGCGCCGCGTTCCACGGTGCCGTCGGTGACGCGGCAACCTGCGATCTTGCCGACCTTCGAGATGTTGAACACCTCGAGGATCTGCGCGTTGCCGAGCATGGTTTCGCGCAGCGTCGGCGCGAGCAGGCCCGACATCGCCTTCTTAACGTCATCCACCAGATCGTAGATGATGTTGTAGTAGCGAATTTCGATGCCGTTGCGCTTGGCGGTCGCTGCCGCTTCCTTGTGGGCGCGAACGTTGAAGCCGATGATCGCGGCGTTGAAGCTCTCGGCCAGCGTCACGTCGGATTCGTTGATGCCGCCGACGCCCGCATGCAGCACGCGCGCAGCGACCTCGTCGGTGCCGAGCTTTTCCAGCGATCCCATGATCGCTTCGAGCGAGCCCTGCACGTCGGCCTTGATCACCAGCGGGAAGTCCTTGCGGCCGGTGGTTTTCAGCTGCGACATCATCTGCTCGAGCGAGCCGCGCATGCCGGCCATGCTGGCCGCCGATTTCTCGCGCTTCTGGTGGGCGCGATATTCGGTGACCTGACGCGCGCGGGCTTCGTTCTCGACCACGGCGAGACGATCACCGGCTTCCGGCGGACCGTTGAAGCCGAGCACCTCGACCGGCACCGACGGCCCGGCCTCGGTGATGGTCTGGCCCTGATCGTTGATCAGCGCACGGACGCGGCCCATCTCGGCGCCGGCGACGATGATGTCGCCGACCCGAAGCGTACCGCGCTGAACCAGCACGGTTGCGACCGGACCACGACCGCGATCGAGCTTCGCTTCGATCACGGTGCCTTCCGCCGGACGGTCCGCGTTGGTCTTGAGTTCGAGCAGTTCGGCCTGCAGCGCGACCATTTCGAGCAGCTTGTCGAGATTGGTCTTGTTCTTCGCCGACACCTCGACATCGACGACGTCGCCGCCAAACGATTCGACCTGAACCTCGTGCTGCAGCAGTTCGGTACGCACGCGCTCGGGCTTGGCGTCAGGCTTGTCGATCTTGTTGATCGCTACAATCATCGGCACCTTCGCCGCCTTGGCGTGGTTGATCGCTTCGATGGTCTGCGGCATCACGCCGTCATCGGCTGCGACCACAAGGATCACGATGTCGGTGACTTTCGCGCCGCGGGCGCGCATCGCAGTGAACGCGGCGTGGCCGGGCGTGTCGATGAAGGTGATCTTCTTGCCGCTTTCCGGCGAGGTGACCTGATAGGCGCCGATGTGCTGCGTAATGCCACCGGCTTCGCCGCTGACCACGTTGGCATGGCGCAGCGCGTCGAGCAGCGAGGTCTTGCCGTGGTCGACGTGGCCCATCACGGT
>JBIQLC010000031.1:0-31855 GCA_044464625.1 Afipia sp.
GAACGAGCAACGATCGCCTTCGTGGGTGAATTCGACGCCGTCGATGTCATAGGGGATCGCGCCGGTTTGCTCTGCGACCGCCAGAACCTGCTCTCTCGGCACGTAGATGAATTCGGCATTGGGATCGATGAAGCGCCGGATCAACCACGGGCAGGAGATGCGATCGATTTTCGGGTGCTCGCGGGTGACCCATTTGCTCGGGCTGGTTCCGATGTTGCGGTGGATCGGCAGACCGCGTTCGGTCCACCCGGCAATTCCGCCTTCCAGAAAGCTCGCGTCAATCCCCATGGCGCGCAGGGCGATAGCGACGCCCTGACTAACCTGTTCCCCATGGAAGCAATAGGTGACGACCTCGCGCCCGTGCGGCAGATCGTTTTGCCATCGCTCGACATCATCCGGAGAGCGATGAATAGCGGGGCCTAGCAGTCGGCCCGAACCGGCGAAATCGGCGTCACGTCGCACGTCGACAACGATCGGCGCTGCATCTGAGCCGAGCCTTGCGTAAAGATCGCGTGGGGAGATCGAGAATTTGTTTCCGTCCATGCGCAATCTCCTCGATGAATCGAGTGTTGCGCAGAGCTTGGACGGCAGCCGTCTGACGGGGAGTCTGCCTGTCCCCGATTGAGCGAGATTAAGTCATTCCCGCAGGCGGATTCAAGATGGAACGTGCGGTTGGCGAAAAAGTAGGCGCTCGCCGTAAACTTGTTCTCCTCAGCGCTCTTGGAAGATTTTAGTCCTCCAAGAACCACCGCGGCAATCTCAAAATGCCTTCACCGCACGTTGAATGCTCAAAACGGGCCAGGCTCAGTGTGTCATGCTGCGCCCGGCCTCTTCGCAAGCCTGCAGGCACTGGTGACAGGCCTCGGCGCAAACGCGGCAATGTTCGTGTGTGCGGGCGTGCCGTTGGCATTCCTCGCCGCAGAGTCGGCATGCTGCGCCGCAGGCGTCAATCATGCGCCTGATTACTTCTTCGTCAGACCCGGTACGCCTTGTCGCGATGCGCCCGGTGATGTTGCAGATGTCGGCACAGTCTAAGTTCATTCGTATACACTGTGTCAGATCACGCACTTTGGGTTCCGCGAGACAAGCGTCCGCGCAGGACGTACAGGCCTGGGCACAAGAGTAACATTCCTCGATACAACGGATCAGCGCGTCATCGGGGCGCCCACGTACGGCAGGGTGGGTGCTGATCATTTGTTGAGCTTGCATTGCCGTTCTCCAGTCGCGGCGGTGCTGACGTCAACAATGCGGCGATTGATGGAAAGTTCAACTGCGCAGCAAAAATCCCGCATAGCGGCTACAAGCTCGGTCGGCGTCATAATTGGTCTTGGATGTCGTATCGAGGTTGATAACTCGGTTCATTTGAAATGGTGAACGACAGCCATGAAGGCTTTAAACGCGTCGACTGCCTCTCGCATCGTTGGCGATCATTCGACCGTGTATCTGGCCGTCAACGAGTGGCCATGCAGGCTGCCTGAGAAAACGACGCGGTCCTGTGGCGCAAGTTCGGTTTCGGCTTGGCCGACCATCATGTTGGGGCTGCTTGGCTTCAACTGGACAGTGGCGGTCTTGCCGCCCTGCTGGATCGTTGCGCGCCCCTTCATGTCCTTGGTCGGCAGGGGTGATCCGTCATCATCGCTGACATAGAAAATGATCTCCTGCCCCTTGTGGACGAATTCGATCGGGTGTCCCTGTGAAGTGACGACGGGACCGCCGTTGTTGCCTTTCTTCGTTTGGGCCGCAGCCGGATCGACTGAGGCCGTTAGGGCTATGATCATGGCCAGGCAGATATATTTCAGCATTGCACTTCTCCGTTGGGGGTTGAGTGAGGGTCAGAATGCTTCCGCCAGTTTAGAGGCTGTGGCGTGTTCGGTCAGAAGACGGTTCAGAGGCTTTCTGCCGAAGAGAAGAAACAGGATGGGTGTCACGACGATGTCGAGCGCGGTGGCGCCCAGCAGGCCGCCGAAGATCGTCACGGCGACGGGATGGAGTATTTCCCGCCCTGGTTCATCCGCACCGAACAACAACGGCGTCAGTGCGAGGCCTGCGCAAAGCGCCGTCATGAGGACGGGACTGAGCCGTTCCAGACTGCCCCGCACAATCAAGTGGCGGCCGAACTGTTCACCCTCATGGAGCGCGAGATTGATGTAGTGGGATATCTTCAGAATCCCGTTGCGTGCGGAAATGCCCGCGAGGGTTATGAAGCCGACCATCGAGGCAACCGACAAAGGTTCGCCGGCGATGTTCAAGGCGATGACGCTGCCGATCAAGGCAAGCGGAATCCCGCCCATGATGATGAAGGCGAGCGCAACCGAACGGTATCGGCTGTAGAGAACGATAAAGATGATCGTCAGCGACACCATCGACAGCACGCCGATCCGCCGTGCCGCATCCTCCTGCGCCTGGAACGTCCCTTCAAGACTCGTCGTGTAGCCTTGCGGGAAGCTGGTCTCGGTCAGTGCCCGTCGGATATCGGACGCGATCTGAGCCATGTCCCGTCGGCCGTCGCCGTTTCCGTAAACCACAATCCGGCGTTGCGTGCCTTCGCGCTGAATCTGGTTCGGCCCGTCCGTTTCGACGACCTCCGCAACTTCCTTCAACGGAATGAATCCAGATGATGTCGGAATCAGGAGGTCCCGCAGTCCGCTGGTCGACCTGTCCTGGTCGGATAGCCGCATGACCACGTCGAAGCGACGGTTTCCGTCCACGATCTGGGAAACCCTGCGACCATTCGACAGCGCATCGAGCGCCTGCGTGACGGCGGCAGGTGTCAAGCCATGAAGGGCGGCGCGCTCGTAATCGACTTCGATCCGCACCTGCGGAATGAGAACCTGCTTTTCGACCTGAAGGTCGACCAGACCCGGAATGGTCGACAAGCGCTGCCGCATTGTCTCCGCCAACTGACGCAGGGTGTCGAGTTCTTGGCCGTAAATCTTCAGGACGATCTGGGCGCGCACGCCCGATTGCAGATGATCCAGCCGATGGCTGATCGGTTGCCCGATCGCAACTGAGGCGGGCAAGGCCGACAGTTCATCCCGGATATCGGCGTAAATCTCGGTCTTGTGCCGTTTCGAAGGCGTCAGATCGACGTCGATCTCGCTGAAATGAACGCCTTCGGCATGTTCGTCGAGTTCGGCGCGTCCGGTTCGGCGTCCGACCGACTTCACCTCCGGAACCTTGGCGAGGAGTTGTTCGGCCAGCAAACCGAGACGGTGTGACTCCGCCAGCGAAATGCCCGGATTGTACTGAAGCGAAAGAACCAACGTGCCTTCATTAAAGGGAGGAAGGAAGCTGCGAGGCAACATGACCGCGGCATATCCGGCCACCAGAACCGCAATGCCGACAGCGCCAAGCACGAGCCCACGCCGATCGAAGGCCCAGGCGAGCAGCCGTCGATTGCCTTCCTTGAGGGTTCGTACGACGACGCCCTCACGCTCACCGGAATGACCCTTCCCGGAGAGAAGGTAGTAGGAAAGAACCGGGGTGACGGTCACCGAGGTCAAGAGCGAGGCCAATATCGAAACGATGTAGGCGACGCCGAGCGGCGTGAACAATCGTCCCTCGATGCCGGGCAGGGCGAACAGGGGAACGAACACCAGCACGGTAATCATGGTCGCATAGACGATACCCGAGCGGACCTCCTGGCTCGCCCGCGCGATGACATCGAGAACGGGCAGTGGATTCGGCAGCGCCCGGTTTTCCCGCAAACGTCGCAGGATGTTTTCGACGTCCACCACGGCATCATCGACCAGCTCGCCGATCGCGATCGCAAGTCCTCCCAGCGTCAACGTGTTGATGGTGAGACCGAACGCGCTGAACACCAGCACGGTGACAAGGATCGATATCGGGATCGCGGTCAACGACACGAGCGTCGCGCGCGTGTTGACGAGGAAGATGAAAAGGATGATGGCGACAACGAGCGACGCCTCGACTAGGACGCGTTCGACATTACGGATCGAGGTCTCGATAAAGGTCGCCTGCCGAAACTGGACGTTCGTGACGGTGATCCCGGCAGGCATCGTGCGCTGCAGGTCCTGCAATGCGGCCTCGATTTTGTGGGTCAACGCTACGGTATCTGCAGCGGGTTGTTTCTGGAGGCTGACGATGACGGCCGGTTTGCCGTTGTAACCAGCGTCGCCTCGCTTGACGCGCGGTGCGAAATCGACCCGCGCCACCTGTTTCAACAGAATGGGTTGATGGTCGCGACCACCGACAACGGTGTTGCCGAGGTCTTCGAGCTTCCTCGTCAGTCCTACGTTCCGGATCAAGAACTCACGGCCGTGCTGATCGACGAAGCCGCCGCCGCTGTTAGTGCCGAAACGCGTCATGGCTTGCTCGATCTGGTCGTGGGTGATGCCGAGGGCCTGCATGTTGGCGACGTTCGGCGTCACTCGATATTGGCGAACTTCGCCGCCGATCGGGATCACCTGAGCAACGCCAGGAATGGCGAGAAGCTGCGGCCTGACCACGAAATCGGCGATCTCGCGCACGTCCATCGCGGAAGCCTTGCCGTCCGTGGTGAGCGCGATCAGCATGATCTCGCCCATGATCGAGGTGACTGGTCCCATCTGCGGGTTGACAGATGCGGGCAACTGTTCCCGGATCAGGGCCAGGCGTTCGGAAACGAGCTGGCGCGCACGGTAGACGTCGACGCCCCAATCGAACTCCACATAGACGACGGAAAGCCCGACGCCGGACACAGAGCGGACGCGGATGACTCCGGGCATGCCGTTCATCGAGGTCTCGATCGGAAACGTGACGAGTTGCTCGACTTCCTGGGGAGCGAGGCCTTCCGCTTCGGTCAAGATGTTGACGGTCGGCCGATTGATGTCCGGAAAGACGTCGACCGAGATGCGCGGAAGCACGAACAGGCCGTAAGCGACGAGGACCGCCGCCGCAGCCAGCACGAACAGGCGATTGCGCAAACTCGTCTGAACGATGAGCTTGAACATGATGGCTCCTAGCGGATTTGGTTGATGAGGTCGGCAGCGCCAACGACAACCCGTTCGGTGCCCTCAAGGCCCGCCGCGACGATCACACGTTTCGCATCAATCGGGAGAATCCGGACCGGTCTCGGTTCGAAGCGCTCCGGATCTGCATGGAGCCAGACAATGGTCTCGCCGTTGTTGCTTTTGACGATGGCGTCGCGAGGAAGCACCTGGCCATGCTCCGCCTTGCCGCTCTGAACGAGGACGGTGACGGGTTGGCCGATGTTGAGGTCTGCCGGCGGCTTGGGAATGGAAAAGTGCACGAGCGACGCATGCTGCCTCAGGGTCCGGCTGGCTCCAAGATAGGATAGGGTCAGCGGCGCTCCGCCCGAGGTGGCGGCGGTTGCCTGGACCGGTGCGGTTGCATCGAAGCTGTCGTAGGCCAATGCTTCGACCCATAGGCCTTGCGGGTCCGCGATCTCGAACAGGACATCCTGCGGCTGGACGACCTGTCCGGGCACGGCTTTGGCGGCTGTGATGATGCCATCGGTCGGTGCGCGCAGAAGCTCGTAGCCGCCGCGCGAATTGCGCACGGTCTGGCGTCGCGCCCGCAACCCCGCTAGCTCGCTCTCAAGATCGTTGAGCTGTCCCATCGGAGCTGCGCCACGTTCAGCCAGCGGTCGCAAGCGATTGATCTTGGTTTCGGCCACCGCAATGAGCTGTTCGATTTCTCCCATCTTCTCGGAAATCGTGGTGCGATCCGCGACCGGTAGATAGGGTTCGATTTGAACGAGCGTCTCGCCTTTGGTGACTTTTTGTCCAATGCGCGGCAATGTTTTCTCATTGGGGACGACGCGTCCGCCATAGATGCTTTGAACGATGCTGGTGTGATTGGGATCGCCGATGACGCGGCCGATCAGGCTGACCGCAGGGCGCACGGCTCGGGATTCTGCAATCGCGGTACGAACGTCGAGAAGGCGTTGTGTCGGTTTGGCGGCAAATGCCGATCCGTCGGGCAGGCGTCGCGGCGCATCGCTTTGAGTCTGCGGCTGCGGGATGTTCGCTTCGTTCGTCGGATTTCGCCATCCGACGAACACGAACGCGGCCAGTAGCACGGACGCACCGGCGGCGATGGCCGCTCCGTTCGCGGCGCCGTGCTGCTTTCCGCGTTTGAGAACACCGAACACAACGATGAGGACCGCGGCCCCCAAAACCAGCGAAAGTGCGATCCGGTCGGCGGCTCTCCAACCGGTGGCCTGCCGCGAGATTGATCCGGCCGGCTGGGGCAACGTGAAGGAATCGACCAACAGGTCATCACCCTTCGTCGCGTTAATGGCGAAAATCACCTCGACCGATCCAGTGGCTTTCGGATCGGGAAGGGAGACGATGTATCGATCCGACATGTGCTTGGCCTCAACGGCCGCAGCGTCTCCGATGGTCACCTGGAGCTTGGCATCGGTGATCGGCTCGTTGGACGTGGCGTCATCAATGTAGATTGAGAGTTTGCCGTCCTTCAGGATGCCGACGACCTCATAGAGATCGGATCGCGCCGCGACCCGCGGAAAGGCGGACGACGCGACGGCCGATGTATCTTCGTCGCCATGATCATGTCCCTCATGGGCGAGAGAAACCGACAAGCTGAACGCCAAGGCTGTCAAACAACCGAAACCGATGGTGCCAAGCCTTGCGAACTGCCTACGCAGGCAGCGTTGAAACGAAAACATGGAAAACCCCTTCAGGCACGCGATTAAGCGGCGGCCGAAGGGCCGCCATGACTACGCGATGCTGGGGGTACTTGGGGGGCGGATCAGGGCGCCCGGATCGATCCCGTCGGCCTCTACTGATTGGGGCAATGCAACAAGGCCGATGAAATCGGACGGATGCGCCAGACCAGTGAATTCGGGGATCGCCATGAAGATACCGAACAACGTAGAAAACGACGGGGCAAATCCGCCATCGTCGTCGTGGTCGGGTGTAGATGGACCATGAACGTGCCCCTCGGCGCTACCGCCGTCGTGTTCATGCACATGACCTGCGAGGTGGCCATGGTAGTGCGTGGAACCGTTCAGGACGACGGCAGGCTCGGGCAAGACGCCCGAAAGAGCGGCGGCTTGTGAAACCGAAATCACCACGTTCTGCAGCAGAAACGCCGAAATCGCCACGAACGTAAGTGTTCTGGCGAGCTTAAGGAGGTGAGGGTGCGGCCGACGCTGCATCTCGATTAGATATTAGAGTTCAACTGACCTTACAAGGGAACGAGAAGAATGATCAGATGGCGATCCAACCTTTATAGTCCAGCGGGATCGTACATGGTGGCCCTGTACGATCCCCAACAAGTGAGTATGGTTCCGTATCCTGATAAACTGATCAGGAGAAACATATGCCACTTGGGAAACAGGCCAAGCCTCTCTCAAGAGGCCAGAGCGAAGCTGTTCTTGGCTACCTCGGTAGGACTCGTCATCCAGTCCGCAACCGCCTGATCTTTCTCCTGTCAACGAAAGCAGGATTACGCGCCCGCGAGATCGCCTTCCTGACCTGGAGAATGGTGACTGATGCTCAGGGCAGGATCGGCAAGGCGATCATGTTGGAGAACGAAGCAAGCAAAGGACGATCTGGTAGGATCATCCCCCTGAGCGAAGAGCTTCGTCGAGCTCTCGTCGAGTGGCATCAATCGATCGGAATAGTCCCTAGTGGGCGAGTCATCCAAACGGAACGATCGAAGCAGACCTCGCCACAAGCGATCGTGAATATGTTTAGTCGATGGTACGAGGAAATGGGCTTCGATGGGTGCTCAAGCCATTCCGGTCGCCGCACGTTCATCACGAACGCCGCTCGAAAAATCTCACTGGTTGGTGGTTCTCTTAGGGACGTCCAGATGCTGGCCGGTCATAGTAGTCTTCGCGTGACTCAGCGTTACATCGACGGTGAGCAGGATGCCCAGCGCAAGGTTGTGGACCTCATCTAACGGCCAGCGGGCTTGATTGGACGCTGATCATCTCCATCTGTTTGTTATCATTCCGAACGGTGGTGGAAGATGAAGATTTCACAGGTTCAGCAGGACGCAATTGCAGCTCGTATGGCCCTCATTGTAGGAGCGAACGAGTTTGATCGATTGTTCCTTGGCGTCGAGTTCGACGAATTGGAGGGCGACATTCTATTCGTTTCGACTTTGACCGAAGATCTCGCCGACGAGATGGAAGAGAAGTACGCGCTCCACATTTCGATCGTTGCCTCGAAGATTCTGGAGAAGCCGGTCGAGGTCGTGATGGTTCTCCCTAAAGCGCTGGCTTAAGCCAGTCACCCGCAGCCCCAGAAATGATGCTGTGAATGAATGTTTTTTGCTTCAAGACCACAGATTTTACCGCCGACGACCGCTAAGTAATACGACATCTCAGAAGTGGCGCGAATGTCGTAGCGCTCCGTAACGTCGGGCTATCGAGAGCCCGGGGCAATGCGGTTATAAATCCGGTGGACTGAGACACTGGTCCGAATGGCAATTCGGATAACAGAACTTCGACCAAAGCAGGCAACGGTCGTTAAGAGAAAGCCTGCGAGAGACAGAAAAGCTTTAGTCTGTCGTGGAAACCGGAATGATCGTTGGATTGGTCCCGGGAGTACAGCGCATAATAGCCGAGAGTAATGGGTCAAAACGCTATGCCTGGCCCACCCCAATCGCGGGTTTCTCGAATCCAACGTATCCGAGGCACTCACGCACGTCTTGGATACGCTTGGCCGGACGTGGGCAAAGCGTATCCAAACACTGACGCACATCCCTTTAACCCATCGACAAACTGACCGATTGATCCGAAGGACTCACCCGAGCGAAGCGAGGGTGAGTGGCCAACCAAACAGTCGCTCAGTCTTTAGGAATTAGATTCTTCGTGAAATGCCGTCAAATGACGGATGGAGATCGATCATCGGAGGAATCGACCGCTTGATTGCTAGAAATGCAATGAACGGAAAATTACACCAGATGATCTGTGATTCCACGAAGCCAGAAGCAACTAACGCGGCCTGAAGCTCCACCTGACTCCACAGGGTCATCTGCCCCCGAAGCTTTCGCTCTTTGGTAAGAATCTCCTCTTCAGTGAATCCATTCCCCAGCTTGAAATCGTAATATGGAAACGTCAGAGCATCTTGTAGCCGAGCGGTCTTAGCGAGAATCTTTTCTGCCACGATTAAAGCCCCTCCCTCGATAAGCCCCTCGTTGATCCGCTTCAGCAAGGGAATTCGATCCTCCTCCTTGAGAAACTGTAATGTGAAGAAACTGCTCGCGAGCGATGATCCCTCATAGCCTGAGTATTGTCTCACGTCTTCCAAGAGGAATTGAATCTTCGGGCCGCCAATTTTCTTCCACGAATCTGCGAAACCCTCTTCGACGTCGATGCCGATATAGGTTACGTCCTTTCGCGTGGCGTTGTGTGCGGCGAGATCAGCGATGAATTTCCCCGTTGAGCATCCGATATCGATGACTTTTGTTTCCGTCTGAACAAATCGTCGGGAAAGCACCAAACACTGTGTGAGCAGGTTGTCATAACTCGGTATCGATCGGCTGATGTGATTTTGAAACGTCGGTGCCTGAGAGCCAAAAGAGAAATCTGCGATACTCATTTGCTCTTTCCGGCAGGTTCGAGGACGTTTTGATAGATGCTTTCCGCAACCGCCGCTGTGAGAAAGGGAGGCACCATACGACAGATGCGCTCAGCGGCTTGAGACAATGTTCCGGTCAAAAGGAAGTCGTCTGGGAGACTCGCTAGCCGCTTCAGTTCGGGAATGGTGAACTTCCGATCGTAAACAGGGTGCATGATCCCGGTGAGTCCGTTCGGCTTCTGACCTGAGGCCGTGAGCGTCGGGGCAGGCAGATCCCAGCAGGTCCTCACAAGAGTAAAGTGCCGAGTTTCACCCGGTGAAACATGGCGAAGCCTCGTGTGCTTCTCCGGCGATTTTGGAAGCCGATGGACCAGCTCGGCGAGGCCACTGGTGCGAGCTGACGTCATGAATGGCAACACGTCATCTAACGTCTGGTTCAAGTCAGTGAGCGCTTCGCGAATCGAGACGCTACGCCCTCTCGGCTTCGGGAAGAACTTCTTCAGCTCGTTGGCAGTGGTCAAGCCAAGTCGGTTGGCGATATCCCTGCGAACGCCGACAAGGAATGCGCGTCGTCGGCGCTGAGGGACGCCAAATTCTCGGGCAGCCAAGACCTCTACATGAACGAGGTATCGGGGCTGGAGCTCGCGCATGACGCCCGCCAGTATCTCCGAACCGGTTGTGAGAATCTCAGGTACATTCTCCATGACAATAGTTCGGGCATTCGCCCTAAGGGCAAACTCGGCCCAATCGTATGCCAATGTGGCAATGTGATTCTGGCGCACGTCGGAATACGGCCTGAGTACGTCCTGGTCGCTGATGCCATTACCAACGGAGCTGAATTGGCAACAAGGTGGGGATCCATCCAGAAGGTCGAAATCTCCTGGGGCAGTTCCAGCCGCAGCGAGAAAATCCTCGACTGCATCGGGTGCGCGAAGGATCGACCGAATATCACGGCGGTCCAGATAGGTTTCGGGGAAGTTTGCCTGATACGTTCGAGCGGCTTCGGGCACGAATTCATTCGCGCCCAGCACCTTTCCGCCAGCGAGGCGGTATCCGATCGAGGACCCACCACCACCTGAGAACGTACTAACGACCGTGAATTTGTTCTCTGACGATTTCAGCCGCACGGATGCCATATCGTATGGCAAGCTGGAGAGCTGCGAGCTCGGCTGTCTTGCGACAGCCGAGCTATTCGGTTCGATAGGCGTAACCATTAGGCCATGCCCTTGAGGCTGGGCATCTCAGACCAGACTTCGTGTCCAGCGAGACATGTCCAGTCCGGTGCGGTGCTCGTCGCAAATGCGTGCAGCTTCGAGACAGCATTTGGCGCGATTTGAAGCGCGAGGGTTCGGTCGTCGGTTGTCCCCGCCTCCCACGGCTGCATAAGGCCGTCGGGCAGTGCGCCGTTGGTTCGAGACGCCACGATGCCGATCTTCGCATCGGTAATCTCGGATACATTTGGCCTCGACAGCAGATAAACTTTTCTGATGTGCTTAAAGCCAGCAAGCGGAAGGAGACGGCCCGCGATAGTCGGATAGTCCCGAATCTCTGCGATGCAGAGCGCAACAGCGTTCTTGGCGACCATGTGATTGATTCGGAATCCCGCCATTGCATCGGGATTGGCGTAGTCCTCCGCGAAACGGCGTGTGTCTGCCTTTTGCGGTGTCAAAAGAAGGAGTTCTGCGGCGGTCGAGTTATTAGCAGAGATATCGCGAGGTTCTTGCTCGCTGTCCTCATTCGACATGGGCCTTTTCAGCGCTTTCCGAGCGCTAACAATGAACTCACGGTTCACATCGCCTGCTGCGCCGCGCAGAGTATCGACCACAACCTCCTCAGGGTTCGAAGAGCGTTTGCGAACTTCGCGCAAGAGCTGCACGGCTTCGTACATGATGCTGTATCCTGGGCTGAGCAGAGAAATGATCTCCTCCCTCCTCAGGAACGCGGCTTCTTCGCCGATCGCACAAAGCTTCGAAATTTTTGGCGATTGGCCTTCGGCCCGGGCTTCGGCCGTCGACAAGAAAGCGCTTTCGACAAGCGCCTGGAAGAACTCCTTCCTCTCCAATGAGACAGGCCGGAACGTGCGCAAAGCGAAGTTCGCAATTTCTCCTGCCTGGATAATAGATTCCTTGCTGTTGTTAATACGCGTAGCCAAAGCATGCGCGAGTTTTTGCGGATTTGCTTCTTCGATTGGATCTGCTTCCGGCATGAAAATGCCCGGGCTCAGGTCAAGGCCTTCAAACGAAAAAGCGGGATAAGAAACATCAGACATAGCCGTTCTCCTTTTCTGGGCGGGGTTGCCCGTGAACGGCTGATCAATTTGCACATATTGCTATCGCAATCAGCAAGAACCCATGCGAGGAAATTCGACAAAAATCTGTCGAATTTCCTCAGACTTGATCGATGTATTTTCCGATCGCGGTGTCGAAGCCATCCGTACCCAGGGTTCGATAGTATTCAGCGATGCATTTTGTGAGCGCGTTGTTGATCGCTGACTCTGATAGCTTTGAATCCGCTATCTTCGCGCACGCTAAAATGTACCGGCTAGTTGGTCGCAACGAGCCAGCCTTCGTTGATCGCTTTACTGAAGAGCCAGTGGCGTCGGCCGCAATCCAAACGAGTTGCTGAATTAGGCTAGCAAGATGCTGCGATGATTTTCGTCCCCGTCGAAGTTGCATCCGATCTTGAGCGTCGGCCAAGACCTGGTCGAACTCCCTAATGATCTTTAGACGCTCTGTTAGGTCGGCTGGTACAGGCCCTGTTCTGCTTGACCAGGCGGGGAGACCAATACTGAAGAAAACAGGGTCGTCCAAAAGTACCTTTGCTTCAGACTGTAGCTTTTGAATTGCGTTGCGCATTCGTTGGACACGGCGCTTTGTGAAGAGCGATCCGCGTTCAGCGGCAACTCTGTTGCGGTAGTCTGCTAGGGCAACTGAGATTCGCAAACGGGCATCCGGTGGAAGTGGGCTTGTCCGCTCAATTCTTTCCCAATCAGTATCGGAGAGCATCTCCGGCTCAATGAGCCACGTCTTGTTCTTTTTGAAGGTTACGTCGCCATTTCGAATGACGATATTCGTGCTTGCCTCGGCCCTTTTGGACCTGCGCTTGGTGATCTTCATAGGTACAGAAATTACACTGGGCTCAATACGTCCAACGGAAATCTACCAGATCGCGACAGGTGATACCCGGACGTCATGATTTTTCCGCGTATGATGCAGATCTCTGAATTTTCTTGTTCACCCGCCCTGGCCAGCTTTACGGCGCATCATCCGCGGCGGTGTGTTGCATCGTTTCCTGCTGATCGGGATATTGCGGATAATTGGCCACAACATCAGCAAATGATGACCCCCTGCGGCGGCGATCTCGAGCGCGCGCTTGGCGCTTTCCTGGCCCTTGATGTCGCGCAGGTCGAGCAGGGTGCCGGTGTGTTCGGCCATTTTCGGCACCGGGCGCGACAGCACCTGCGTGCCCTTGAAGTGGTTGGCGATCTGGATCAGCGACGAGGCGGCGATGATCGGACTGTCCGGGCTTGCCCATGCCGCCTCGGCGCCGCACGCCGCCGGGCAGATCAAACCTTCGTCGCGGGCGTTGGCGCCGATTGCGGCGGGCAGCACGCCGGCCACCGGCGCGATCGAACCGTCGAGCCCGAGTTCGCCGAGCACGGTGAAGCCGCTCAGGGCATCGGGCGGAATCGCGCCAATCGCCGCCATCAGGCCGAGCGCGATCGGCAGGTCGTAGTGACTGCCTTCCTTGGGCAGGTCGGCGGGCGCGAGGTTGACGGTGATGCGACGCGCCGGCAGCGCCAGACCTGAAGCGATCAGCGCGGCGCGGACCCGCTCGCGCGCTTCGGACACCGCCTTGTCCGGAAGGCCGACGATGGTGAAAGCAGGCAGGCCGGGCGCGACCTGGACCTGCACGTCGACCGCGCGGGCCTCGATCCCCTCAAAGGCGACGGTGGAAACGCGCTGAACCATGGCCCCTCATGGCGGCGCGGTTAGCGACGAGCGCTCGCGCCTTGAGGGAACTCTAGCACGGGCACACGCCAGCGCAAGAACATTTAGAGAACATCCGGGAATACCGGCGCTACGGCGTATACGAGCCCATCACCCATGGCGCGGGGTCGGTGACCCGCGAACGCTCGAGCGCCGGGGCTTCGGTCCGGGTCGGCTCCGACGGCGCCAGAGTCACCGGCTCCTCGACCTGAACCATCGCCACCCGTGGCCGCAGCCGCAGCCCGAAGACATGGGGAAAGCGCATCAGCTCGATCTCGAAATCCGGCGTGCCGAGCGGCGCCTGCGCGTTGGCGGTCTTCGGCGCGTAGATGCGGCCCCAGAAGTCGATGCCGGCGAACTGCGGAATCTGCGACAGCCGCAGATTGCCGATGCTGCCCTCGAACTTCAGCACCTCGCGGGCGCGGTCATTCATCATGATGACCCAGCCGTCGGTGGTGTGGCCGACATCGTTGATCATCGGGCAGGCGATGATCATGGCATCGGGCGCGGTGCGGAACAGCTGGTCGTAGACTTCCGACTGGTGATTGATCAGCTCGGAGTAGATGAACAGGCAGACCGCGTTGTCGCCGATCCGGATCGGCATGATCAGCCGCTGCCACAGCTGGCCGCCTTGCGAGCGCGTGCCGGTGAAGCGCACGAACGCCGGCTGCATGCGCTGGATGACCTGGCGATAGGCGGCGGCGAATTCCTTCGCCAGCGGGTTCTGGTTGGCGGAGAGCAGGGTTCCGGTCAGGTTTTCGTCCGCGGCCTTCTGCATGGCCTCGCCGACATAGACATAAACGAAATCGTCGCCGACCTGCATCATCTGCGCCGTATTGGCGCGGCGGACATAGTCGGATTCCTCGGTCAGCCGCTGCAGTGTCAACTCACCGGTGCCATGCAGGGTGCGCCACTTGGCCCACAGATATTCCATGGCAGCGGTAGTGAGCTCGCGGGGGATCGATGTGCCGCTGAAAACCTCGATGGCCATGAAGCAAAAACCTTGACGAAAGCGCAGTCTGAAATTGGCTAAAAACCTAACACGCCAGCGATATTGCGTCCGGCGCCCGGAAACCCGGGTGGCCAGATTGGCAGAAGGTGGTCAGCAATTGATTAAAGCGGGCAGAGAGCGGGCGAAGATAACTGAACAGAATCAGCGTCGCTTCGCTTCGATGGTGTCCCAGATCTTTGCGGCGATGTCCGGCCCGCCGAGTTTGGCGATGGCGCGGATGCCGGTCGGCGAGGTCACGTTGATCTCGGTGAGGTGATTGTCGATCACGTCAATGCCGACGAACAGCAGGCCGCGGTCGCGCAGCGCCGGGCCGAGACGCTTGCAGATTTCCTGCTCGCGCGGCGAAAGGTCGGTCGCCTTGGCCGCGCCGCCGCGCACCATATTCGAGCGCAGGTCGTCAGGCGCCGGTACGCGGTTGACCGCGCCGGCGAATTCGCCATCAACCAGGATGATGCGCTTGTCGCCGAGCTTCACGTCGGGGAGGAAGCGCTGGATCACCCACGGTTCGCGGAAGGTGACGGAGAACATGTCGTAGAGCGAACCGAAATTCATGTCCTGAGGGGTGACGCGGAACACCGCCGCGCCGCCGTGGCCGTAAAGCGGTTTCATCACCACGTCGCCGTGCGCGGCACGGAATGCGTTGATCTCGTCCTTGTCGCGCGAGATCAGCGTCGGCGGCATCAGGTCGGCGAACTCGGTGACGAAAATCTTTTCCGGCGCGTCGCGCACGCTGGCGGGATCGTTGACCACCAGCGTCTTGGGATGGATGCGCTCGAGGAAATGCGTGGTGGTGATGTAGGCGAGATCAAACGGCGGATCCTGGCGCAGCAGCACCACGTCAAAGGATTCGAGATTGGTGCGCGCGGCTTCGCCCAGCGTGAAGTGATCACCTTCCTCGTCGCGCACGGTCAGCGGTTGCACCCGGGCGACCACCTCCTTGCCCGACAGCGAGAGCGTCTCCGGCGTGTAGTAAGACAGCGTGTGGCCGCGTTTCTGCGCTTCCAGCAACAGTGCGAAGGTCGAGTCGCCGCGAATGTTGATCCGCGCAATAGGGTCCATCTGAACGGCGACTTTCAGGGTCATGGGAATATTCCGGTGAAGTTGAGAGGCGGGGCTGCAATCTGCGCGAAACGATCGGGTCTGACCAGCGCCTTGTCAGCCGGTCAGATCGAACGCCGCTTTCAGATGGCGCGGAAGATGCTTCGGCGCAATCAGTATAACGTCGAAACGGCAATCCAGATTTGCATGGTCGGGGTGCGTCATCAGCCAGACCTCGGCGGCGGCGATGATGCGCGCCTGCTGGCGCGGCGTCACCGCATAGGCGGCGTCATCGAGCACCTCGCGCGCCTTGACCTCGACGAACACCAGACCGGACCGATGGCGCGCCACCACGTCGATCTCGCCGTGCGGGGTGCGGAAGCGCCGCGCCAGAATGCGGTAGCCCTTGGCGATGAGATAGACGCAGGCCTTGCTCTCGGCCGAAATCCCGGTCTCGAACGCGGCGACGCGTTGCGGCGACGGCGTCAGCCGCTTCGGTCGCAGCGGCGTGGGACCGTCAGTCTTCGTCATTGTTCTTCGTCACCGTCGGCTTCGCTGGCGAGCGTGAGCGCGCGGGCATAGACCTCGCGGCGCGGATGGCCGGACAATTCGACCGCCTGCGCCACCGCGTCCTTGACGCTGCCGCGCTTGAGCGCCGCACGCAGCATGTCGTCGAGCGCATCATTGCTGATCACGTCGGCATCTTTCGGCGGCGGGCCGATCACCAGCACGAACTCGCCGCGGGTTTCCAGCGTGTCGGCATTGGCCGCAAGCTCGGCGATCGGCGCGCGCGAAATGCTTTCGTGCAGCTTGGTCATCTCGCGGCAGATCGCGGCCTCGCGCGCGCCCATGATGTCGGCGAGATCGCGCAATGACGCCTGCACCCGCGAGCCGGCTTCGAACATCACCAGTGTGGCGTCGATGCGCGCGAGCTCGGTGATGCGGTTGCGCCGCGCGGTTTCCTTCGCCGGCAGAAAGCCTTCGAAATAAAATCGATCGGTCGGCAGCGCAGCGACCGACAGCGCAGTCAGCACCGAGGATGGTCCCGGCAGTGCGGTGACGTTGAAGCCCGCGGCGCAAACTTCGCGCACCAGCTTGTAGCCGGGATCGGAGATCAGCGGCGTGCCGGCGTCCGACACCAGCGCGATCGATGCGCCCTGCGCGAGCTTGTCGAGAATTTTTGGCCGCGCCGCTGTCGCGTTGTGCTCGTGATAGGGCATCAGCGTCGCGGTGATGGCGAAACGATCGAGCAGGCGGCGCGTGATTCGCGTGTCTTCGCAGGCGATGAGATCAACACCGGCGAGAGTCTCAAGTGAGCGAATGGTAATGTCGCCAAGGTTGCCGATCGGCGTCGCCACCAGATACAATCCGGGACGCGCTTTCGCGGTGCTGACGGGTTGCCCTGCCAGCGTGAAACTGCGAACGGGGTTGTCTGCCGGGGCGGTTGCGGACGGGATGGGTTTCGGACGCACTGATTTGGAATGCATGGCCATAATCTAGCGCCGCCGTACGGTTACGTCTTGCGGCGATGTCGGCATACACATCCCGCATCGAGGTACCGTCGAAACGCTGGACATCGTCGTCAACCTTTGATTGTGGTTAACTATTCGCCGACAATATGCCTGAAACCCCTTTCACACCCCTGACCCGAGGCGCGCGCGGCCGATCGGGGCCCACATCAGCCGACAGAGGTGAAATGGCCGAACCGACTTTCCCCAAGCCCGACAATTTGAAGCCCGACAGTTCCCTGACCACCCGCCGCACGGCGATGGGGTTGATCCTTGGCGCTCCGCTGCTGGCGGGCTGCGCCGGTGGGACCGGGCCGGGCGGGCTGTTTTCGGGAGCGGAGCAGCCGTCGGGGCCGCCGCAGCAGCCGACGTCGGTGGGCACCGGCAAGGTCAAGGTCGGCCTGATTCTGCCGATGTCCGGGTCTGGCAATGCCGGGGTTGCCGGCAATTCGATGAAGAACGCCGCCGAGCTGGCGCTCGCCGAATTCCGCAATCCCGATCTCCAGCTTCTGATCAAGGATGACGCCGGTTCCGCCGCCGGCGCGCAGCAGGGCGCCCAGCAGGCGCTCGACGAGGGCGCGGAAATCATTCTCGGGCCGCTGTTCGGCCTTGCAGTGCCGAGCGTCGCGCAGCTCGCGCGCAGCCGCGGCGTGCCGGTGATTGCCTATTCCACCGATTCGACCGTCGCCGGGCGCGGCGTCTATCTCCTGAGCTTCCTGCCGGAATCCGACGTCAACCGCATCGTCGATTACTCGGCCGGCACCGGCAAACGCTCGTTCGCCGCGATGCTGCCGCAGAACGCCTATGGCAACGTGGTCGAGGCCGCCTTCAAGCAGGCAGTGGCCCGCAAGGGCGGCCGCATCGTCGCCTTCGAACGCTACGGCCAGGATCGCGCGCAGATGCAGGGCCCGGCCCGCAACATCGCGCAGGCGCTGTCGGGCGCCGATGCGCTGCTGCTCGCCGACGACGGCGACATGGTGGTGCAGGTTGCCGAAACGCTCACCGCGAGCGGCGCCAATCTGAAGCGCGTGCAGCTGCTCGGCACCGGCCTGTGGGACAATCCGCGCGTGTTCAGCGATGCCTCGCTGCAGGGCGGCTTCTATGCCGCGCCCGATCCGTCCGGTTTCCGCGCCTTCGCCGGGCGTTATCGCGCCAAGTACGGTCAGGATCCGGTGCGCACCGCGACGCTGGCTTATGATTCGGTTGCGCTGGTCGCGGCGCTGGCGCGCACGCAAGGCGGCCAGCGGTTTTCGCCGGAAGTGCTGACCAATCCGTCGGGCTTCGCCGGTATCGATGGTCTGTTCCGCTTCCATGCCGACGGCACCAACGAGCGCGGCCTCGCGGTGATGAAGGTTGCCTCCGGCGGCGGCCAGGTTGCTTCCGCCTCGCCGAAGAGCTTTGGGGCGTAAGAGTAAACCGAAGGCACTGCCTCATACTCGATTGTCATCACCGGACTTGTCCCGGTGATCTCGATCAGGATGGCACCGTGCCTGCCTAAGCGGGATGGCCGGAACAAGTCCGGCCATGACACCCAGCAAAAATAGTTCGCTTAATCGGTGTGAGAGAAATCCGAACTCACGCCGCCAAATCCGCGACCACGGCGTCGAGCAGCGGGAAGCCTTCCTTGGTGACGCGCAGCCAACCGCTGGCATCGACCGTGATCGCGCCTTCATCCTTCAGCACCGCGATGCGGCGCGGATCGAGGTCGCGGCCAGACAACGCCTTGTAGCGTTGCGGGTCGATGCCTTCCGCCAAACGCAATCCCATCAGCAGGAACTCGTCGGCGCGCTCTTCACTGTTGAGGAGATCGTCGCTGACGATGCCATGGCCCTGCGCCTCGACGCGCATCAGCCAGCTTTCCGGCCGCCGTTCGGTGGCGACGGCGTGACGCCGCCCGTCGATATCGAGCCGGGCATGGGCGCCGGGGCCAACGCCGGCATATTCCTGTCCGCGCCAGTACACGAGATTGTGCCGGCACTCCGCGCCGGGGCGCGCGTGATTGGAAATCTCGTAGGCCGGCAGGCCCTGCTTGGCGCAGACCTCCTGCGTCACATCGTAAAGCGCGCGCGCCACCGCCTCGTCCGGCACCTTCAGTTTGCCGGCGGCGTGCAGCCCGAAGAATGGCGTGTCCGGCTCGATGGTGAGCTGATAGAGCGACAGATGTTCGGCGGCTTCGGAAATCGCGTGATGGAGTTCGTCCGTCCACATCTGCGCGGTCTGGTCAGGCCGCGCATAGATCAGGTCGAACGAATAGCGGTCGAATACGGTACGCGCGATCGCCACAGCATCAAGCGCTTCGCGCGCGGTATGCAGACGGCCGAGCGCTTTCAGCGACACATCATCAAGCGCCTGCACGCCGAGCGACACGCGGTTGACGCCGGCCGTGCGATAGCCGCGAAAGCGCGTCGCTTCCACGCTGGTCGGGTTGGCCTCGAGGGTGACTTCGACGTCCTTCGCCACCGACCAGTTCTTCGCGATGGCGTCGAGCACCGCGCCGACAGTCTGCGGCTGCATCAGCGACGGCGTGCCGCCGCCGAGGAAGATCGAGGTCACCTCGCGGTTCGGCGCGCGCTCCGCAGTGGTCGCGATCTCGCGCGCGAAGGCGCTGGCGAAACGCACTTCGTCGATCGGTTGATGCCGCACATGGCTGTTGAAGTCGCAATACGGACACTTCGACAGGCAGAACGGCCAGTGCACGTAGACGCCGAAGGCTGTGTGATCAGTCGCGGTCAAGGCAGATCTCCGCGAGTTTGACGAACGCTTTGGCACGATGCGACAGGCCAAGGCCGAGCGGCGGCAGGCCGTGCTTCTCGATGCTGGTCATCTCACCAAAGGTGCGGCTGTGGCCATCGGGCAGAAACGCCGGATCGTAGCCGAAGCCGGCGGTGCCGCGCGGCGGCCACACCATTGTGCCGTCAGCGTGCGCCTCGACCTCTTCGCAATGGCCGTCGGGCCATGTCACGCACAGCGCGGAAACGAAATGCGCGGTGCGCTGCGCCGGTTCGGTGGCGCCGCGTTCCTGCAACAGGCGTTCGATTTGTTTCATCGCCGCGGCGAAATCTTTCGACGGCCCGGCCCAGCGCGCCGAATAGATGCCGGGTTGTCCGTTGAGGGCATCGACCACGAGACCGGAATCGTCGGCGAAGGCGGGAAGCTGCGCCGCGTTCGCGGCCGCAGTCGCCTTGATTCGCGCATTGGCCTCGAAGGTGTCGCCGGTTTCCTCGGGCTCGGGCAGGTCGAGTTCGCCGGCCGAGACCGCTTCGATGCCGTATGGCGCCAAGAGTTCGCGCATCTCGGTCAGCTTGCCGGGATTGTGTGTCGCGATCACAAGGCGGCCGGTGATTCGGCGATGTGCGCTCATGGGTCGAGGTTATCCGTCATGTCCGAATCTGACGAGCGTCAAATCACGCCATCGCCAGTTTCTGTAGCTCGACCAGACGGCCGATACCTTTCTTCGCCAGCGCCATCAGCGCCAGAAATTCGTCCTGCGTGAACGGCGTGCGTTCGGCGGTTCCCTGCACTTCGATGATTCGGCCGTCGCCGGTCATCACGAAATTCGCGTCGGTCTCCGCCTCGGAATCTTCCGCGTAGTCGAGATCGAGCACCGGCGTACCGTTGTAGATACCGCACGAGATCGCGGCGACGTTGTCGCGCAGAACGTTGTCGTTCTTGATCATGTTGCGCGCCTTCATCCACGCGAGGCAGTCGGCGAGCGCAACCCAGGCGCCGGTGATCGCCGCGGTGCGGGTGCCGCCGTCGGCCTGGATCACGTCGCAGTCCACGGTGATCTGGCGCTCGCCGAGCGCGACGAGATCGACGGTGGTGCGCAGCGCGCGGCCGATCAGGCGCTGGATTTCGACAGTGCGTCCGCTCTGCTTGCCGGCAGAGGCCTCGCGGCGCATGCGCTCGTGGGTGGCGCGCGGCAGCATGCCGTATTCGGCGGTGACCCAGCCGCGGCCCTGACCCTTCAGCCACGGCGGCAGGCGGTCCTCCAGAGTCGCGGTGACCAGCACATGGGTGTCGCCGAATTTCACCATGCAGGAGCCCTCGGCGTATTTCACCACGCCGCGTTCCAGTGACACTGCGCGCAATTCGTCTGGCGCGCGACGGCTCGGCCGCATGGGGATCCTCCAGAAATCAGGGAAATATCGGTTCAGCGCTGCTTTTAGGGGCGGTGGACCGCTGCGGCAAGGCCGCGAGCGCGGGTAAGTAACCCAAATCCCCAAACCGGCTTGTCATCGGGCGGAACGATGGACAAATTGAGGGCATTCAAGGAGCACGATTTGGCTCACCACGATCCGATCAACAGTCTGATTTCCGCAAAAGCGGGCCTTGCCCAGCTCAACGAGCGATCGCGCGATATTTTCCGGCAAATTGTCGAGAATTATCTGGCGACCGGCGAGCCGGTGGGCTCGCGCAACATTTCGCGGCTGATCACCGTGCCGCTGTCGCCGGCGTCGGTGCGCAACGTGATGTCCGATCTCGAACAGCTCGGGCTGATCTACGCGCCGCATACCTCGGCGGGGCGATTGCCGACCGAACTCGGCTTGCGTTTTTTTGTCGATGCTTTGATGCAGGTCGGCGATCTCACCGAGGCCGACCGGCAATCGATCCAGACTCAATTATCATCGGTTGGCCGCGCGCAATCGGTCGAAGCCGCGCTCGACGAAGCGTTGACGCGGTTGTCGGGATTGAGCCGCGCCGCCGCGGTGGTGCTGACGCAGAAATCCAATGCGCGGCTGAAGCACATCGAATTCGTGCGCCTCGAACCGGAGCAGGCGCTGGTGGTGCTGGTCGCCGAAGACGGCCAGGTCGAAAACCGCGTGCTGCCTCTGCCGCCCGGCGTTCCGATGTCGGTGCTCACCGAAGCCTCGAATTTTCTCAACGCGCGGATTCGCGGACATACGCTTGCCGAAGTGCGCGCCGAACTCGAAGCGGCGCTGACACAAAGCCGCAGCGAGCTCGATCAATTGACGCAGAAGGTGATCTCGGCGGGCATCGCAAGCTGGTCCGGCGGCGGCAGCGAGGAGCGGCAACTGATCGTGCGCGGCCACGCCAATCTTCTCGAGGATCTTCATGCCATGGAAGATCTCGAGCGCGTGCGGCTGTTGTTCGACGATCTCGAAACCAAGAAGGGCGTGATCGATCTGCTCGGCCGCGCCGAGCGCGCCGACGGCGTGCGCATCTTCATCGGCTCGGAGAACAAGCTGTTTTCGCTGTCGGGTTCCTCGACCATCATCTCGCCCTATCGCGACGCGTCGGGCCAGATCGTCGGCGTGCTGGGTGTGATCGGGCCGACGCGATTGAACTATGCGCGGGTCATTCCAATGGTGGACTATGCCGCGCGGATCGTCAGTCAGATGCTCGGCAAGTGACGGAACGGGCCGCCGGAGCCCGGGAACGAGCGCTCCGCGCTTGATTTTTCGGCGCCAAATGACGATATGCCAGCTACAAAATTCTCCAACATGACGGACGTAGCGTAATGACCGAACCAAACGGGCAGAAAGACAATTTGGACAACCCGGCGCAGGATGCCGAGCCCAAGGTGTCCAAGCCTTACGTCATGCCGGACGATCCCGAGCCGGTGGAAGCCCCCAACGAGGCGCTGGTCAAGGAAGCCGCAGAGGCCAAGGACCGGATGCTGCGCACGCTGGCCGAGATGGAAAATCTCCGCAAGCGCACCCAGCGCGAGGTCGCCGATGCACGTGCCTACGGCATCGCGAATTTCGCGCGCGACGTTCTCGACATCGCCGACAATCTGCAGCGCGCGCTCGATGCCGTGCCGGAAGAGGTCCGCGCCGCCGCTGACGCCGGTTTGAAGGCGCTGATCGAAGGCGTCGAGCTCACCGAACGCTCGCTGCACAACGCGCTCGAGAAGAACGGCGTGCAGAAGTTCGATCCGTCGGGCCAGAAGTTCGATCCACAGGTTCAGCAGGCGATGTTCGAAGTGCCCGATCCGTCGGTGCCGGCAGGCACCGTGGTGCAGGTCGTACAGGCCGGCTACATGATCGGCGATCGCGTGTTGCGTCCGGCGCTGGTCGGCGTTTCGAAGGGCGGCGCCAAGGCCGCGCCGACGCAGGACAAGACGGTCTGAGATTGTTTTCGCGCGCGCTCATGTGCGAAGGCACTGAATAAAAAACCGCCGCGGTGAGCTGCCGCGGCGGTTTTCTTGTCGATGAAGCGCTTTCCTAGCGCGGCTGGATTCCGTCGCGCACCTGGCGGAAGCGCGGAAACGCCTTCGGCCATTCCTCGCGCGTCGCGCTGGCGATGATCCGCAGCGCCATCGGACCCGATCCGAAGCGCAGCCATTGCACGACGGTCACCGGCGTGTCGTTCTTGCCGCTCACCGCATCGATCCGCGTCTCGTAACCCGGCGTGCCGTCGATGCGCATCGGCTCGCTCGACGTGATGCGCGCTTCGCGCAGGCCCGGAATCGACGCCGCGCTCTGACGCGCGAAGCGGTCGCGGTCCTCGGCCTGCGCAGGGCTACCCGACATCAGCCCGATCACCATGTAGGGCGCGCCGTCGAGCGTGGTGTTCTCGTCGCCGTCGGTCAGCATCACCGCGGAGCGCGGCGCCAGCGTGCGCACGGTCTTGAAGTTCGCAAGGTCGGTGACGTTGAAGGCGAGCAGATCGAGTTGCTCCTTCACCGGCACCTCGGTGCGCAGCGCGGTGGTCGCCAGCATTTTCTTGATCGCGTCTTCGGTGAAGCTCTTGTCGGCGCCGTCGCGCACCTGCGCGATGACGTAGCCCGAGAACTTGTCGCCCGCGAGGATCAGCGAATAGTTGCGGACGTCGGTGCCGTCCTTGTCCTTGCCGCTCTCGCTGGTGAAGTAGGATTTACCGGCGGCGGTAGTGAAAACCTCCGGCTTGATGCTGCCATGCGGCGTCGGCTTGCCGCTCTTGAAGGCGGCATCGACTGCCGCGAACGCCGCCTCGGGGATTTCGGTGACGCCGATCTTGACCCGGCGGTCCATGCTCTCGAAGCCGGAGAATTCGGTGGCGGCGGCAAGCCCTGCCATCGGCACGAGGCCGATGTGCAGCCCCGGCGGATAGGTCGGGTCGGCGGCCTCAGCCGGCGTGGCGGCGATGATCGCGAACGAGAGGCAGGCGGCGAGAATCCGAAACTTGGTCATGGCGGCTGACTGAAATCCGATTGAGGCGGTTCGATGGAGGGTCGCGCGCTGCGATGTCGCGGCCGGCGGCGGTTTTCAACGGTGGTTTCACCGTCAGGGTAACAGATTGTCGGCGGCTTCGTTGCGATTTGACGCAGTCGTGACCCGCGCCGCGGTGACGCGCCCGGGAGCAGGCAAGCGCGAAGGCCCCGGCCCGGCGCTGGTGGCTCCGGCTTTCGCCGCCTGACTGGTCCTGCGGCGGCGTGCCCGGCCGCCGCCATCCGTCGACGGGGCTTGACGCAAAGCCCTGATTATAGTGGATCAACTGCGCTTCCGGTCCTTGCGGCCACCACCCCCCCTCCTATATGAGGCCTAGCGTCGCAGGACTGCGCGTATGGGCTATTGGGGGTTGGGTTTTGGTGCGCCGAACGGGCACAGCCAACCTGCCGCAAAAAGAAGGATATGAAGACCATGGGAAAGGTCATTGGGATCGATCTCGGAACGACGAATTCATGCGTCGCCGTTATGGACGGCAAAAATCCCCGCGTGATCGAGAATGCCGAGGGCATGCGCACGACGCCCTCGATCGTCGCCATCACCGATGATGGCGAGCGTCTCGTCGGCCAGCCGGCCAAGCGCCAGGCGGTTACCAATCCGGAGCGCACCTTTTTCGCAGTGAAGCGCCTGATTGGCCGCCGCTACGACGACCCCATGGTCGAAAAGGACAAGGGCCTCGTCCCCTACAAGATCGTCAAGGCATCCAACGGCGATGCCTGGGTCGAAGCCGACGGCAAGACCTATTCGCCCTCGCAGGTGTCGGCCTTCATTCTGCAGAAGATGAAGGAGACCGCGGAGGCTCATCTCGGCCAGAAGGTCGATCAGGCCGTCATCACGGTTCCCGCCTATTTCAACGACGCGCAGCGTCAGGCCACCAAGGACGCCGGCAAGATCGCCGGCCTCGAAGTGCTGCGCATCATCAACGAGCCGACCGCGGCCGCGCTGGCCTATGGCCTCGACAAGGCGAAGCAGGGCACCATCGCGGTGTACGACCTCGGCGGCGGCACCTTCGACGTGTCGATCCTCGAGATCGGCGACGGCGTGTTCGAAGTGAAGTCCACCAACGGCGATACCTTCCTCGGCGGTGAAGACTTCGACATGCGTCTCGTCGGCTATCTCGCCGATGAATTCCAGAAGGAGCAGGGTATCAACCTGCGCAACGACAAACTTGCCTTGCAGCGTCTCAAGGAAGCCGCTGAAAAGGCCAAGATCGAGCTGTCGTCGACCACGCAGACCGAAATCAACCTGCCGTTCATCACCGCGGATGCCACCGGTCCGAAGCATCTGACGATCAAGCTCACCCGCTCGAAGCTCGAGGCGCTGGTTGACGACCTCATCCAGAAGACCATCGAGCCGTGCCGCAAGGCGCTGAAGGATGCCGGCATCTCCGCCGGTGAAATCAGCGAAGTGGTTCTGGTCGGCGGCATGACCCGCATGCCGAAGATTCAGGAAGTGGTGAAGCAGTTCTTCGGCAAGGAGCCCCACAAGGGCGTCAACCCGGACGAAGTGGTCGCCATCGGCGCCGCGATTCAGGCCGGCGTGCTGCAGGGCGACGTCAAGGACGTGCTGCTGCTCGACGTGACCCCGCTGTCGCTGGGCATCGAGACGCTGGGCGGCGTGTTCACCCGCATCATCGAGCGCAACACCACGATCCCGACCAAGAAGAGCCAGGTGTTCTCGACCGCCGAGGATAACCAGAACGCGGTGACCATCCGCGTCTTCCAGGGCGAGCGCGAAATGGCGGCCGACAACAAGATTCTCGGCCAGTTCGACCTGATGGGAATTCCGCCGGCTCCGCGCGGCATGCCGCAGATCGAGGTCACCTTCGACATCGACGCCAACGGCATCGTCAACGTGTCGGCGAAGGACAAGGCGACCAACAAGGAACAGCAGATCCGCATTCAGGCATCTGGTGGTCTGTCGGAAGCCGACATCGACAAGATGGTCAAGGACGCCGAGGCCAATGCGGCTGAGGACAAGAAGCGCCGCGAGGCGGTCGACGCCAAGAACCATGCCGACGCGCTGGTGCATTCCACCGAGAAGGCGCTGGCCGAGCATGGCGCCAAGGTCGGCGAGCCCGAGCGCAAGGCGATCGAGGATGCGCTTGCCGATCTGAAGGAGGCGTTGAAGAACGACGACGCCGAAGCGATCAAGGCCAAGGCCAACACGTTGGCGCAGGCTTCGATGAAGCTCGGCGAGGCGATGTATCAGCAGCAGGCGGAAAGCGACGCAGCCCGCGATGCCGCCAAGGATGCAGCGCAGGATGACGTTGTTGACGCGGAGTTCACCGAAGTCGACGACGATAAGAACAACAAGAAGTCAGCGTAAGGGCTTCCGCAACCTCCCCCTCACGGGGGAGGTTTTTGCAGGAAGAAGTGCTGTTTCAGGTTTCTCAGGTCAGAAATTCCATGCCCCTGAACGCTCATGGCTAAGACTTGCTACTACGAAACGCTGGAAGTCGAACGTACCGTCGATGACGCCGGACTGAAGTCGGCCTTCCGCAAGCTCGCGATGAAATGGCATCCGGACAAGAATCCGGGCGATCCGTCCTGCGAACACAAGTTCAAGGAAATCTCCGAGGCCTACGAGATCCTCAAGGACGGCCAGAAGCGCGCCGCCTATGATCGCTACGGCCATGCCGCTTTCGAGCAGGGCAACGGTGCGGCGCATGGCTTCGGTGCCGGTTTCGCCTCGTCGTTCTCCGATATTTTCGAAGACCTGTTCGGCATGTCGACGCGCGGTGGCCGTGGCGGCCGCGAGCGCGGCGCCGACCTGCGCTACAACATGGAAATCACCCTGGAAGAGGCCTTCCAGGGCAAGACCGCGCAAATCCAGATTCCGGTCGCCGTCACCTGCGAACAATGCTCGGGCACCGGCGCCAAGGCCGGCACCAAGCCGAAGGCCTGCACCATGTGCGGCGGTGCCGGTCGCGTCCGTCAGGCGCAGGGCTTTTTCACGCTGGAGCGCACCTGCCCGGGCTGTCAGGGCCGCGGCCAGATGATCGACAGCCCGTGCCCGGCCTGTTCGGGGCAGGGCCGGGTGCAGAAGGAGCGTTCGCTCTCGGTCAACATTCCGCCGGGCGTCGAGGACGGCACCCGCATCCGCCTCGCCGGCGAAGGCGAAGCCGGCATCCAGGGCGGCCCCGCGGGCGACCTCTACATTTTCCTGTCGCTGGCGTCGCACCAGTTCTTCCAGCGCGACGGTGCCGACCTGCATTGCCGCGTGCCGGTGTCGATGGTCTCGGCGGCCATCGGCGGCGAGTTCGAGGTTCCGACCATCGAAAAGGGCAAGACCAAGGTCAAGATTCCGCCGGGAACCCAGTCCGGCCGCCGGTTCCGCATTGCCGGAAAAGGCATGCCGGTGCTGCGCTCGCGCCAGATGGGCGACATGTACGTGCAGGTTGTTGTCGAAACGCCACAGAACCTCACGAAAAAGCAAAAAGAGCTGCTCGCCGAGTTCGAAAAGCTCTCTTCGGGTGAAACTCAGCCCGAAGCCGCGGGTTTCTTCAAGATGGTCAAGGACTTCTTCGGCACCCGTACGACACCGTCCTGAGATCGTTCTTGACCGTTTTCGCTTGCGCCTATACCCCTTTATGAAGAAAAATTAAGGGTCCGCCCCGCCCCGCATCGGGTCAGATCGGTAAAAACATGCCTTTGCAATCCACCGCGCGTGCATTGAAAAAGCCCCTTCGTCTCGATGACGAAGTTCGTTTCCTCCGATCATGGATTGAAAAGCCGCTGCACATGGGCGCGGTGATGCCTTCGGGCAAGGTGCTGGCCCGCACGGTGGCGCGCTACGTCGATATCAACGCCACCGGCCCGGTGGTCGAGCTTGGCCCTGGAACCGGCGCCATCACCGATGCGCTGATCGCCCATGGCGTCGAGCAGAAACGGCTGGTGCTGGTGGAGTTCGATCCGGGGTTCTGCGCGTTGCTCCGCGAACGCTATCCCGAAGCGAAAGTCATTCAAGGCGATGCCTATCGCCTCGAGCAGACCCTGTCGGTGCTCGAGGAACCCGCCAGCGCGATGGCCTCGGGCCTGCCGCTGGTCACCAAACCGATGCTGACGCGCATGAAACTGATGCGCGACGCCTTCCACAAGATGGCGCCCGGCGCGCCGTTCATTCAGTTCACCTATTCCGTCGTGCCGCCGATTCCGAAATCGCTGCCCGGCGTCCAGACCCAGGCGTCCGAGCGTATCTGGATGAACCTGCCTCCCGCTCGCGTGTGGGTCTATCGCAAGGGCTGACGCTGCCTTCGGGTTTTGCGGCAATCCGGTTTCCTCTTCGCCGCAAAATGATTTAGTCCTGTTCCCATGGCAGTCCTGAAAATCCTGGTCATTCCCGGCTCGTTGCGCACGGGATCGTTCAACGCGCGGCTCGCTGCCGCCGCGGTCAAGGAATTGGCGCTGGCGAACGTCGATGTGACGCAGATCTCGCTCGGCGATTATCCGCTGCCGATCTATGACGGCGACCTTGAGGTCAACTCGGGCATCCCGAAGAACGCGATCGACCTCAAGCGCATGATCGAGGCGCATCACGGCGTGTTCATCGTCTCGCCAGAATACAACTCATCGGTGCCGCCACTGGTGAAGAACACCATCGATTGGGTGACGCGGGTGCGCGATCGCAACGAAACGCTCGGGCAGGTGTTTCGCGAGCGGGCCTTCGCCATCGGCGCGGCGTCGGACGGCAAGTTCGGCGGCCTGCGCGTGCTGATGTCGCTGCGCCAGATTCTCGCGCTCGGCTGCGGCGCCACCGTCATCCCGCGCCAGGTGGCGCTGTCCTTCGCAAGTCAGGCGTTCGACGACATGGATCGCCTGAAAGACCAGCGCGACGCCGATCAGTTGCGCGCCACCGTGCGACAGCTGATCGATGTCGCCCAACAAATGATGTGAGGTGTCATGGCAATGCAGGCGACCTTGTCTAAAGCCACTCCATCCCAGGTGATCGAACCGCGCGACCGGCTGATCGTCGCGCTCGATTTGTCGAGCGTGACGGAAGCCGAAGCGATGATCGCGCGGCTCGGCGACAGCGTGTCGTTCTACAAGATCGGCTACCAGCTCGGTTATGCCGGAGGTCTTGCGCTCGCCGCCGATCTTTCGCGCGCGGGCAAGAAGGTATTCGTCGATCTCAAGCTGCACGACATCGGCAACACCGTGGCGCGCGGCGTCGAGAGTATCGCCAAGCTCGGCGCGACCTTCCTCACCGTGCATGCCTATCCGCAGACCATGAAGGCGGCGGCGGAAGCGCGCGCCGGATCGGGATTGAAAATTCTCGCGGTGACGGTGCTGACTTCCTACGACGATGACGATCTCAAGCAGACCGGCTCGCGGCTCGGCGTCTCCGATCTCGTCGAACTGCGCGCGCGTCAGGCGCAGACCATCGGTGTCGACGGCCTCGTGTGTTCGGGCGAGGAAGCCGCAAATCTGCGGCGTGTCGTCGGACCCGGCATGAACCTGGTGACGCCGGGCATTCGTCCGGCGGGCAACGCCGTCGGCGACCAGAAGCGGGTGATGACACCGGCGCGGGCGATTTCCGCGGGTGCAGATTATCTTGTCGTCGGCCGCCCGGTGATGGAAGCAGCCGATCCGAAAGCGGCGGCGGATGCCATTGTCGCCGAAATCAAATCGGCGCTCGCGTCGTAACAACAAGGGAGACAGCCATGGCCAAGGGTTACTGGGTCGCGCGCATCGACGTGCATGATCTCGACGGCTACAAGCGCGACTACGTCGCCGGCAACGGCGCGGTGTTCAAGAAATACGGCGCGAAGTTTCTGGTGCGCGGCGGCAACCACGAGGCGCATGAGGGCAAGGCGCGCTCGCGCAACGTGGTGATCGAGTTCAAGGACTACGAGACCGCTGTCGCCTGCTATCACTCGCCGGAATATCAGGACCTGATCAAGAAGCGCGCGCCGCATTCCGAAGGCGAAATCATCATCATCGAAGGGTATGACGGGCCGCAGCCCTGATCGGCTGCGCAGGTTGCGTACTGACAAGGCCGCGACCGCCCGCTATACCGGCAATCATTTTCAAGGATTTTGATCCATGGCCGATATGCGGTTGATCGTGGCGGGTGCAGGCGGACGGATGGGCCGCACCTTGATCCGCGCCATTGCCGAGACCGAGGGCGTCGCGCTCGCCGGCGCGCTGGAAGCGCCGACCTCCGATCTGCTCGGGCAGGATTCGGGCGTGCTGGCCGGGCTGCCAGCCAACGACATTCTGATGTCCGCCGACCTGTGGAGCCTGTCGAAGGACGCCGACGGCATCATCGACTTCACCGTGCCGGCCGCGACCATCGCCAATGTCGCGATCGCGGCGGAGCGCGGCATCGTGCACGTCATCGGCACCACGGGCTTGTCGGCGTCGGACAACGCGGTGATCAAGAGCGTCACCTCGCGCGCGATCGTCGTGCAGTCGGGCAACATGAGCCTCGGCGTCAACCTGCTCGCCGCGCTGGTGAAGCAGGTGGCCAAGTCGCTCGACGACGATTTCGACATCGAGATTCTCGAGATGCACCACAAGGCCAAGATCGACGCGCCGTCCGGCACCGCGTTCATGCTGGGTCAGGCCGCTGCCGAAGGCCGCACGGTCAATCTCGATGCGCGCTCGGTGCGTTCGCGCGATGGCTACACCGGCGCGCGCCGTGTCGGCGATATTGGCTTTGCGACTCTGCGCGGCGGCACCGTCACCGGCGATCACACGGTGATCTTCGCCGGTCCTTATGAACGCATCGAGCTCACCCACAAGTCCGAAGACCGGATGATCTTCGCGCGCGGCGCGCTCAAGGCCGCGATGTGGGCCCACGGCCGCGCGCCGGGCCACTATTCGATGGCCGACGTGCTCGCCCTGAAATCGTCACAGTAAAAACATTACGGAAAGTTGCCCATGAGCGATCGTCTTCTCGTGCTGGTGCGTCATGGCCAGAGCGAATGGAATCTCAAAAATCTGTTCACCGGCTGGAAGGACCCGGACCTCACCGAGCTTGGCGTCAAGGAAGCGGTCGCTGCCGGCCAGAAGCTGAAAGCACAGGGACTGACGTTCGATGTCGCCTTCACTTCGGCGCTGACGCGCGCGCAACGCACGCTCGATCTCGCACTGAAAGAACTCGGCCAGACCAATCTTCCGATCACCCGCGATCAGGCGCTCAACGAACGTGACTACGGCGATCTCTCGGGCCTCAACAAGGATGATGCGCGCAAGAAGTGGGGCGAAGATCAGGTGCTGATCTGGCGCCGCTCCTACGATGTGCCGCCGCCGGGCGGCGAAAGTCTCAAGGATACGCTGGCGCGCACGCTGCCGTATTACGTGCAGGAGATTTTGCCCGGCGTGCTGCGCGGTCAGCGCACGCTGGTGGCGGCGCACGGCAATTCGCTGCGCGCACTGATCATGGTGCTGGAAAAGCTGTCGCCTGAGCAGATTCTGAAGCGTGAACTCGCGACCGGCGCGCCGGTGATCTATCGGCTCAATGCGGATTCGACAGTGGAATCGAAGGTCGATCTGGCGGCGTGATCACATCGCGCTCGCCTGTCCGGCTTCCCAGCCGAGCATCGCGCGCTTGCGGGTAATGCCCCAGTGATAGCCGGTCAGCGCGCCGCTCTTGCCGATCACGCGATGGCACG
>JBIQLC010000032.1:0-29198 GCA_044464625.1 Afipia sp.
CCATGAGGCCGTGATTTTCGGGGCCTCATCCTTCGAGGCGCGCGCTAGAGCGCGCTCCTCAGGATGAGGGAGAACTATGGCCCAATGGCCTGCTCGGCCATTGAACAAGCCTGTTACCGGCCTTCGCGCAGCCAGGTGGTGGCGAAGGCGCCGAGCAGCAGCAACAGGCCGATCAGCCCGGCGAACACCGGCAGCACGCCGATGCCGCGCACCACGCTGGCGTCGCTGATCTTGACGCCGAGCCAGCCGTCGCCGCGAAAGATGCTCGAGGCGCGCACCGGAAGCACGCGCGGCACGTCGATGCTGCCGCCATCGGCAACGCGCCGCGTGTCGCCGCCGGTCGCCTGCGTCAGCGGCTTCAGGGTATCGATGGTCGAAGTGACCTCGGAGAATTCCTTCGGGTTGACCGGGCCGACATTGATCAGCGCCTTGAGCTTGCCGTCAGTGGCCTGCCACAGCCCGAGTTCGTCGGCATTGGTCGAGGCGCGCCATTCGCCGGGCTGGCTCTCGGTCAGCGTCAGTTCGCGCGTCGCTCCGGACGGCGATGTCACCGTCACCGGCTGCACACTGTCGGCCATGGTCTGGCGCACTGCGACCAGATCGCGGCCCTGGACCTGAAGTCGCAGCGCTTCCTCGTCGAGATCGGGTTGCTTCATCAGCCAGTGCGACAGTCGCCGCAACAGATCGAGATGCGGGCCTCCGCCTTCGTAGCCGCGTGCCCACAGCCAGATGTGATCGGACAGCAGCAGCGCGACGCGCCCCTCGCCCTGGCGCGACAACAGCAGCAGGGGCTTGCCGTCGGCGCCTTCCATCACGGCGGGCGCAGTCGGGTTGCGGGTATCGACCTGCCGGAAGAACCGGCTCCAGTGCGGCGGATCGCTGTTCGCCCCCTCAAGCCCGCGCGTCACCGGATGGCGCTTGCCCATATCGCTCAGCTTCGCAGTGAACGGTTTGTCGGTGACGCCGATCGGTTCGGCCGGCAACACGGCATCGAGCGGCGTGCGCCAGATGCTGGTGGGGCTGGCGTAGTCAGGTCCCGCCGACACCAGCACCGCACCGCCATTGCGGATATAGCGCGCGATGTTGTCGAAATAGGAAATCGGCAGCACGCCTTGCCGCGCATAGCGATCGAAGATGATCAACTGGAATTCGTTGATCTTTTGCTGGAACAGCTCGCGGGTCGGAAACGCGATCAGCGACAACTCGTTGATCGGCGTGCCGTCCTGCTTCTCCGGCGGACGGAGGATCGTGAAGTGAACGAGATCGACGCTGGCATCGGATTTGAGCAGGTTGCGCCAGGTGCGCTCGCCGGAATGCGGCTCGCCCGACACCAGCAGCACGCGCAATTTGTCACGCACGCCATCGATCGACACCACGGCGCGGTTGTTGACCGGCGTCAGTTCGCCGTCGAGTTTCGAAGCTTCGATCTCGATGATGTTCGGGCCGGCGTGAGGAATTTCCATGGTCACGCTGGTGGTCTGGCCGCTGGTCAGGGCGCGCTCGCTCAAGACTTCGCCATCGCGACGCACAGTCACGCGTGCGGTCTGGCCGGTGACGCCCTGATCGTCGAGACGATATGTGATGGTCTGGGTCTGCCCGACGATGCCGAAACGCGGCGCGGCGGTGATGGCGATACGGCGGTCACGCTCATTCCTGCGGCCGGTGATCAGCGCATGAACTGGCGCCTTGAATCCGACCGCATTGGCATTCGCGGGAATGTCGTGCACGCGGCCGTCGGTGATCAGAAACGCGCCGGCGACGCGATCGGACGGAACGTCTGACAGCGCCGAGGTGAGGGCGGAGAACAGTTTCGTGCCGTCAGTCTCGCCGTCAGCCTGTCCTGCTTCGACGACACGGACCTCGAGGCCCTTGATCTCTTTCAGATGATCGACGAGTTGCTGGCGCGCCGCCTCGGTCTCCTTGGCGCGATTGCCGAAATTCTGGCTCGGGCTTTTGTCGATCACGACGGCGGCGACCGACGACAGAGGTTCGCGCTCCTCGCGGGTGAATGACGGATTCGACAGCGCCAGCAGGATGAGCGTCAGCGCAAGTACGCGAATGGCTGCGCCGCGCGCGCGCGACAGGAACAGTAGGGCGGCGATGACAACGATCGCCGCCGCCCCGAGCCACAGCACGAGGGTAGGAACCAGCGGTGCGAATGCGATGCCGTAGTTCATGAGGCGTGCATCTTTATGTTGTCGTCATGCACGGCCATAGCAGTCGCAGACTGCGTAAACTTGTCTGCGTGCCGGGCATCCACGTCTTCGGCCGTGAGGGCAAGCAAGGCGTGGATGGCCGGGTCAAGCCCGGCCATGACGGCGGTGTTTGTAGAGCGCCTTATGCGCATGCAATTCATCCTACTGTCCCAGTCGTTCGATCAGTGCCGGAGCGTGGACCTGATCGGCCTTGTAGTTGCCGGTCAGCGTGTACATCACGATGTTGACCCCGGCGCGGAAGGCGAACTCGCGCTGCCGCGGTTCGCCCGGCACCAGCGGCAGCATCGGCTGGCCGTCGGGATTCATCGCCCATGCACCCGCCAGATCGTTCGAGGTGATGATGATCGGCGACACACCGTCGCCGCCGCGCGCCGGACGCTCGGCGGTATCGTCGTTCTCGCCGCGTGGCAGCGCCTCGACCCAGGTCTGGCCGGTGGTGAAGCGGCCGGGAAAATCGCGCAGCAGGTAAAACGTCTTGGTCAGCACGTGTTCGCGCGGCACCGGCTCGAGCTCTGGAATGTCGAGCGACGACAGCGTGTCGCGCAGCGCCAGCATGCCGGGCGTCTGCGACTCGCCGTTCGGTCCCGGTGGGGCATCAATGGCGTCGCGGGTGTCGAACAGCACGGTGCCGCCCTGCTTCATGTAGGCGTCCAGCTTGTTGATGGCATCCTGCGACGGCTTCGGCGCACCGGGAACGACAGGCCAGTAGAGCAGCGGGAAGAACGAGAGTTCGTCGCGCGCCGGATCGACGCCGATCGGCTCGCCCGCTTCCAATGCTGTGCGCTGGGCGAGGAACAGGGTAAGGCCGCTCAGCCCCGCCTTGACCAGTGCATCGACATCCTGATTGCCGGTGACGACGTAGGCAAGGTGGGTCTGTGACGTTGCCTGCATCGCGAAGTCATCGGCCGCAGGCGGCTTGCTTTGCGCTTGCGGCACCGGCGGCTGGGTTTGCGCATGCGACGGGAATGGCGCGAACGCAGTAAGGGCAACGGCGAGTGCGATGGCAGAGGCGGTTGCCGCGCCGCGCCGCCGCAGCAGCGCGGCAAGACCGCCGCCGAGAATGGCGACGATGATTGCATCGATCAGGAACAACGCCAGCGCCGTGGTCAGCAGCAGTCCGCGCAGGTCGCGCGGTTCGGCATTGGCGTAAGTCGCCCGCCGCGCCTTGAGCGCTGATGTGTCGAGCGGCGCAATACGGTCGGCGCTCGCCAGCGTGTTGACGGCGATCGGCCCGTCGGCGGGGCCATAGAAGCCGGGCGGGTGCTCCGGCGTGGCGCGATCGCGATAGTCGGCCTTGATCGGCTTGGCGGTCGAAGGCGGCGGACCAAATGCGCCGAAACCGTCGAGGATGCGAGTCGGCGATACGGTCTCTGCGTTGGGCTCACTGGCGACGCCGGCGCCGGTCGTCGGCGTGTAGCCCGACATATCCACGAGCCGCCGCAGCATTTCGACGAAAGTGCCGGACAACGGCAGGTTCGACCAGCGCATGTCGCCGCTGACATGGAACAGTGCGATCACGCCCTTGTCGCGGCGCTCGCCGGTGACCAGTGGGGTGCCGTCGGCAAGCGAGGCCCAGGCGCGATCGACCAGCGACGGATCGGGCTCGGCGAGCACCTGGCGGTTCACGGTGACATCCTGCGGCACGGCGAGACCGGCGAATGGTCCATCCGCGGCGAAGCCGGCGAGATGTTGCGGCTTCTCCCAGGTCAGCGCGCCACCGAGGCTGCGGCCGCCACGCCGCAGCTTTACCGGCACAAGATCATCATCGCCGGCTGCGAGGCGCGGGCCGGCGAACCGCACCAGCACGCCGCCTTGTGCGATCCATGCGGTGAGGCGGCTGCGGATCTCCGGCGACAGCGTGCCGATGTCGGCGAGAATGATCATCGGCAGCTTCTGATCGAGAAACTGTCCGATCGCCACCGCCGGTGCGACGCGTTCGCCGAGACGCACGTCGGCAAACGGCGTCAGCGCGCGGGTGAGATAGAAGGTCGAGGCCAGCAGCGGCTGCGAGGTGTCGGTGGTTGCGCCCGACACGATGCCGACCGCGCGGCGGCGCCAGCGCTTGTCGAGCAACTGCACCGCGCCGGCCGAACGCTCGCCGCCAACTTCAAGCCGCGCGATGTCGTTGCGCAATTCCACTGGCAGGTCGAAATTCGCTTCGGTCTCGCGATCCTGCATGCCGAAGGCGAAGCGCGCTTCGCCGAGCGGCGCGCCCTTCTGGTCGCGGGCGCGGATCACGCCGATGTCCGCTGCGCCTGTGCCCGCGCGCAGCACTTTCACGGTCATCCGCGCTGCTGCGTTTTCAGCAGCGGCCAGAGCGTGCGCCGGCGGCGTGCCGCCTTCCACGATGGTCAGTTGCCGGTCCTGAATGGTCTTGCCGAGGGCTTCGACGAATTCGCTGCCGCGCCCGGTATCGACACCGTCGCTGAGCCACACGATGTCGCTGTCGCCAGTGGCCGCGAGGAAACGTTGAAGCGGGAGGAGGGTATCGACGCGATCGACGGCGTAGGGCTTCGGCGCGAGCTGGCGCAGCGCGACGCGCGCGGTGCCGGCCGGCATCAATGTGATGTCGCGTGTGGTTTCGGACAGCGGCACCAGCGCCACCGCGCGGCGATCGGCTTCGGCGTTGGAGATGAGATCATCCGCGGTCTTGATGCGGGCATCCCAGCTTGCCGCGGCGCTCCAGCCGTCGTCGAGCAGCAGCACGAGGGGCGCGTTGCTGCGCGCGGCGCCTTCGTTCGGATTCCACACCGGTCCCGCGGCGGCGAGGATCACCAGCGCGGCCGCGAGCAGGCGCAACGCCGTGAGCCACCACGGCGAGCGCGATGGCGTTTCTTCCTTGGGCGCGATGTCGAACAGCAGGCGCGTCGGCGGGAAGTCGATCCGTCGCGGCCGCGGCGGCATCACCCGCAGCAGCCACCACAGCGCCGGCAGGGTCAGTAGTCCAGCCAGCAGCCATGGTTCGGCGAAGGAAAGGGGAAAGCCCATCATGCGGGTCGTCCCACTTTGACGCCCCGTGCGCTGTCGCGCGCCACCATCATGCCGCTGTGCAGGAACAGCAGCAGTTCAGCGGCCGAGCGATCGGTGGTGTGGATCGAGAACAGCCAGTCGCGCTTGTTGGCCTCGGCGCGGATCGCTTCGCGATGGGCGGCAACGCGGGCGATGTAGTCCCTGGCCCAGGTCTCGGCACGGCCGGCAGTGATCGTGCCGCCGCCTTCGGGTTCGATGAATTCGATGCGGCCGGAATAAGGAAACGTCTCTTCGGCGGGATCGACCACCTGCAGCAGCGTGCCGTGCGCGCCTGACGACGACAGGCCGCCCAGCATGGTGCGGATGTCGTCGATCGGCGACCAGAAATCGGACAGCACTACCAGCTCAGCCAGCGGCGAGGGAATGAAGTGCGGCGGCAGGCTGGCGCGCGTTGCGTGATCGTGCAGCATAGTCTGCGCCATGCGATCGACCACATTGCGGCTCGAGCTTGGCGCCATCAGGCCGGGAATACCGACGCGCTCGCCGCCGGTCACCAGAAGTTCGGCCAGCGCGAAGGTGACGACGAGCGCGCGTTCGAGCTTGGAGTCGCGCGCGGTCTTCGAAGCGAACGCCATCGACGGCGAGCGGTCCGGCCACAGCCACACGGTGTGCGCGGCTTCCCATTCCTGCTCGCGGACATAAAGATGATCGTCGCGCGCCGAACGCCGCCAGTCGACGCGCTGCGCGGCTTCACCCGACACGAAGCGGCGATACTGCCAGAAGTTCTCACCCGTGCCGGCGCGTCGCCGTCCATGCAGACCATGGATGACGTTGGCCGCGATACGACGCGCTTCCAGCACGAGGCGCGGCAGCGACGCAGCGAGCGTACGGCTTTCGCCGTCGGCGCGCCGGACTGCCTCGATCTCCTGTGTCGCCGGCTTCGGGGTTGGGGCCATCAGCCGATCCGCGTTTTGAGTTGCCGGATCACATCCGCAACGGTCTGGCCTTCGGCGCGCGCCGAGAAGGTCAGCGCCATGCGGTGCTTCAACACAGGCTCGGCAAGATCGAGCACATCGTCGATCGAGGGCGCGAGCCTTCCGTCGAGCAGCGCGCGGGCGCGAACCGCCAGCATCAATGCCTGACTGGCACGCGGGCCGGGACCCCATGCGATCGCCTTGCTGACATCGCCGCCTTCATCGCCGGGGCGCGCCGAGCGGACCAGCGACAGGATCGCCTCGACCACGGAATCGCCGACCGGCAGACGCCGCACCAGGCGCTGTGCCGTGAGCAGCATGTCCGAAGTCATCGCCGCCTTCGGGGCGGTTTCCTCGGCGCCGGTGGTCTCGAACAGGATTTTTCGCTCGGCATCGCGGTCCGGATAATCGACGTCGATTTCCATCAGAAAGCGGTCGAGCTGCGCTTCGGGCAGCGGATAGGTGCCCTCCTGCTCGAGCGGGTTCTGGGTCGCGAGCACATGAAACGGCTTCGGCAGATCATGGCGTGCGCCGGCCACGGTGATGTGCTGCTCCTGCATTGCCTGCAGCAGCGCGGACTGGGTGCGTGGCGAGGCGCGGTTGATTTCGTCGGCCATCAGGAGTTGCGCGAACACCGGTCCGGCGATGAAGCGGAATGAGCGCTTGCCGCTGGCGCTTTCGTCGAGCACTTCGGCGCCGAGGATGTCGGACGGCATCAGGTCCGGGGTGAACTGCACACGCTTGGCGTCGAGACCGAGGGTGATGCCGAGTGTGTCGACGAGCTTGGTCTTGGCGAGACCCGGCACGCCGATCAGCAGGGCATGGCCGCCGGACAGGATCGTGACCAGCGCGTTTTCGACCACGCGATCCTGACCGAAGATCACGGTCGCGATTGCTTCTTTGGCGGCGCGGATGTTGCCCGCAAGCTGTTCGGCGGAGCGAACGATCACGTCTTCGATTTTTTCGACACTGTCTGCACCGGCCATGGGCATCTCCTGCGGTTCTTTTGCAAACGTCGCTCGCGACATTTTGCTCCTGCGGCGGCGGTGGGCTGTCGCGCCGTCAGTCCATGCTTTGAATCGGATGTTATTCCTTCACCCGGCCCCTGTGTTGTCTCAGTTGAACTATCCCCACATTAGCGGTCAGGGCGGCTGGACCTGATCACGTTGTGGCGAGTTGCCGGGGCATCAACCTCTGGAAATTCCAGCAGCAATCGTGCCAAACATGGCTGCTAAAGTCGGGACAAACCATGGCGAAGCAAGGGCAGATGCCGGACCTGCAAAAATCGAGTGACGATGCGGCCAATCGTCTCGAAGGACTAACCCAGGCGGCGCGCACGGCCGGGACCAAAGGTCTGCCGCCGGTGCACCTGTGGAACCCGCCGTTCTGCGGCGATCTCGACATGCGGATCGCCAGCGATGGCACCTGGTTCTACCTCGGCACGCCGATCGGGCGGCCGGCGCTGGTGCGGTTGTTCTCAACCGTGCTCAAACGCGAAGATGGCAAATACTTCCTCGTCACACCGGTGGAAAAGGTCGGCATTCGCGTCGATGACGTGCCGTTTCTTGCGGTGGAAATGCAGCAGGACGGCGAGGGCGTGGATCGCACGCTGTCTTTCCGCACCAATGTCGATGACTGGGTGACCTGCGACGCCGATCATCCCCTGCGCTTCGAGATGGCGGCCGACGGTGGGCTGACACCTTACCTTCATGTCCGGGCCGATCTCTGGGCAAAAGTCACGCGCGCGATCTACTATGATCTGGTTGAATTGGGCGAGGAGCGAATCGTCGATGGTCGCGAGGTGTTCGGCGTTGCATCCGGCGGGGAGTTTTTTGTGATGGCCGATGCCGAGCAGGCGAGGATCTGGGTTTGACCGATGGTTCTGTGAAAGATGCGTCTTTGCACGCCGGCACGCTGAAGCTCGACGTTGCCGAGGCGCGTGCGGTCGATGACGCTGCATCCGTCGACATCGGATCGAGCGAATTTTTCCGCCGCGCTCACGAGCGGCTGTCGTTCACCGTGCCGGCCGGCCTGAGTGATCCCAGTGTGCTGGCGCCGACCGGCGATTTCGGCACCGACAAGATGCTCCAGATCATCGCGAAGGAGCGTCCGATCCGTCCTGCCGCCGTGCTGGTCGCGGTGGTTGAACGCGATCAGCCCACAGTGCTTTTGACCAAGCGTGCCGAACATCTCAATGACCATGCCGGGCAGATTTCGTTCCCCGGCGGCAAGATCGATCCGACCGATGTCACGCCGCTCGATGCGGCGCTGCGCGAGGCCGATGAAGAGATCGGGCTGAAGCGCAATTTCATCGATCCGGTCGGCTATCTCGACATCTACGCCACCAGCTTCGGCTTCCGCATTCTGCCGACGCTGGCGCGGGTGCGGCCCGGCTTTGAACTCGCCATCAACGCCACCGAGGTTGATGACGTATTCGAGGTGCCTCTGGCGTTCCTGATGGACCCGCTCAACCATAAGCTCGGCAGCAAGGAATTCCGCGGCATGAAGCGGTCGTTCTACGAAATGCCCTATGAGCATCGTTACATCTGGGGCGCGACCGCCGGCATGCTGCGCGCGCTGTACGAGCGGATCTGGCGTAAATGATCCGTGCTGTCCTGACCGAGATCGGCATTTTCCTGATTCCGTTCGCGGTTTATGCATTATTCGTCATCGCGACCCGCGCCGATGTCCTGCACCCGTCGTCTTGGCCGCTGCGTATCATCATTCGGCTCGCCCTCATTGCCTTTATGCTGGTGATCGCGAGCCTGTTGCTACTGTCGCATTTTTCCGGCGCGCCGCCGGGCTCGACCTACACCCCGGCGCATATCGAGAACGGCAAGCTCGTTCCGGGGACCGATAAATGAGCGCGCGGCGTCTCGCACCAGACGTTGCGCCATGGCTGACGTCCGGCCCGGCGGCGCAGGTGCTGGTGCTGTTGAACGCCGGAGGCGAGGAAGGCCGCGTGGTCGGCGGCGCGGTGCGCAATGCTTTGCTCGATTTGCCGGTCGGCGAAATCGACATTGCGACAACGGCATTGCCCGACGAAGTAGTGCGGCGCGCGAACGACGCCGGGATCAAGTGCGTGCCCACCGGCATCGACCATGGCACGGTGACGCTGGTGATCGACAGCAAGCCGTTTGAAGTGACAACGCTGCGCGAGGACATCGAGACTTACGGCCGCAAGGCCAAGGTCGCGTTCGGCCGCGACTGGGCGCGCGATGCGCAGCGCCGCGATTTCACCATCAACGGCCTGTCGCTGTCGGCGGACGGCATCGTGCACGATCATGTCGGCGGGCTCGACGACATCGCCGCACGCCGCGTCCGCTTCATCGGCGAGCCGTCGCGGCGGATCGCCGAGGACTACCTGCGTATCCTGCGTTTCTTCCGCATTCATGCCGCTTACGGCGAAGGCGAGCCGGACCGCGCCGGCTATCTTGCCTGTATTGAGGGGCGCGAGGGACTAGCGGATCTGTCCGCCGAACGCATCCGTATGGAGATGCTCAAGCTTGTCGTCGCCCCCGGAGCTCCCGCGGCACTGGTGGCGATGGACGATGCCGGACTGCTGGAGCGGATCGTCGCGGGCGTAGTCTATCACGGCCCGCTGGCGCGGATGATCGATGCCGAGCGGGCGCTCGACCTGCCGCCGGACCCGATGCGTCGGCTCGCTGCGCTGGCGGTGGCGGTGACGGAAGATGCGCGTCGATTGTCGCAGCGCCTGCGCCTGTCGAACGCCGAGGCCAAGCAACTGGATTCGATGGGGCATCGTTGGTGGCGCCTGTCGGATATGGATGAGGCGGCGGCGAAGCGGCGGATGTATCGCCTCGGTGCCGAGCGATATCGCGAACGCATCATGCTGGCCTGGGCACGGTCTGATTGCGATGCGGCCTCGCCGCGCTGGCGCGAATTCGCGACACTGCCGCAGCGCTGGACCGCGCCGCAGTTCCCGCTCAAGGCCGCAGATTTTTTGTCACGTGGGCTCAATCAGGGGCCGGCGCTCGGTCACGTACTGACGCTGGCGGAAGACGCCTGGCTCGCGGCGGGCTTCCCGACCGATGCAGCGGCGATGCAGGCGATTGCCGACCAGACCGTGGCGCGTTTCCGGCACGATCATCAACTGTAACCGGCGGACGGTTTCATCCGGACAAAACAAAAGCCCCGGACGAGAGGTCCGGGGCTTTGTTGTTTGACGCCTGTTTTTATCAGAACGGCCGCAGCTGCGCCGGCAGCAGGGTCATCCAATCCCATTTGTAGTTGATGCCGACCTTCGCGGTGTGGATGCCCGGAATGCTCGTGGTGGTGTTGAGCTGAGGCGCACCGTTGTTGAACGCACCGATGGTGGTGCGGTCGCGGTCGAAGCCGAGATAGAGGTATTCGGCCTTGATGGTCCACTTCGGGGCGAAGGCATATTCCCAGCCGCCGCCGATCGCATAGCCCCACTCGTAGCGGTGGCCGCGGGTGTCGAAATGAACGCCGGCGGTCGGGTCGAACGCACCGGTGTCAAACCGGGCGAGCGCGACACCGCCCTTGGCGTAGATCATCGAGCGGTCCCAGGTGTAGCCGAGACGGCCGGTCCAGGCGCTGTAGGTGCCGGTGGCTTCGGTGATGCCGGTCGCGGTCGGACGGCCAGCGAAGGCACCCGAGCCCTTCAGGTTGATGTAGCCGGTTTCAGACTCGTAGCCGACCACCCAGTTCGGGGAGACCTGCCAGTTGTAACCGTCGGTGTAGCCGGCGATGACGCTGGAGCCGAGGCCGAAGTTGCTCGACGGGCCGCCGAACAGCGGGGTGCCGGCAAGATCGACCGGGTTGGTGACCGTCGCGTCGCCCGCGCCGAATGCGCCACCGACGAAGCCGCCGATGTAAGCGCCAGTCCAGGAGAAGGTCTCGACCGGAGGCGCCTTACGGTAAAGCGGTGCGGTGCCGAGGTCGGCAGCGGAGGCGGCCTGCGACAGGCCGAGGCCCACAGTGGCGAGAACGAGAAGAGCAATCTTGCGCATTGGAGCCCCTAGAACTTTCGACGGCGGTTTGATTCCGCCGCGTCGATGTTTGACAGAGTACGGGACGGGTCGGTGAGGCTCAACCGAAGGCTGCTGTTTCGGGCCTGTCCTCGGCTCGATCTTTAAGAGGTGTGTTGAATCGGTGACAGAGGATTTGGTATTTTAATACCATTTAAACCCTCGATTCACCATGCTCAGGGCCATTTCACCTCGGGCGGCATCGACGACAGGATCGAATCGACGTTGCCGCCGGTTTTCAGGCCGAAAATGGTTCCCCGGTCGTAGAGCAGGTTGAACTCCACATAGCGGCCGCGCCGGATCAGCTGTTCCTCGCGGTCCTGCACGGTCCATGGGGTGGCGAAGTTCTTCCGGACGAGTTCCGGATAGACGTCGGCGAAGGCCCGGCCGACGTCCTGGGTGAAGGCGAGGTCGGCGTCCCAGTCGCCCGAGTCATGCCAGTCGTAGAAGATGCCGCCGATGCCGCGCGCTTCCTTGCGATGGGGCAGGTAGAAATAGTCGTCGCACCATTTCTTGTACTTGCCGTAGGGCGCGATCGTCGCGTGCGCGTCGCACGCTTTCTTCATCGCGGCATGAAACGCCACCGTGTCAGTGTCATCCTGCGCGCGCCGGCGGTCGAGCACCGGCGTGAGATCGGCGCCGCCGCCGAACCATGCCTTAGTGGTGACCACGAAGCGGGTGTTCATGTGCACCGCCGGCACGTGGGGATTGCGCATGTGGGCGATCAGCGAAATGCCCGATGCCCAGAATCGCGGATCTTCTTCCGCGCCCGGAATCTGTCCGCGGAACTCGGGCGCGAACTCGCCATGCACGGTCGAGCAGTGCACGCCGACCTTCTCGAACAACCTGCCCCGCATGATCGACATTACGCCGCCGCCACCCGGTGTGCCCGAATGATCGGTGCGCGCCCATGGCGTGCGCTCGAACCGTCCCGCCGCGCCGGGATAAAGTTCCGCCGGAGCCTCATCTTCCAGCGCTTCGAAGCGCCTGCAGATGTCGTCGCGCAGTGACTCGAACCAATTGCGTGCGCGTTCCTTGCGGCTCTCGATCGTTGCTTTGTCCATGGGATTATCCAGCGTTGGGGCCGTAATAGGTGCAGCTTTCGTTGCAGCTGTCGCGGTGGACGCTGACGCGCACCACCTGTCCGCTCGTCTGCACGCGATCCCAGATGAAGCGCGACAGATTCTCGAGTGTCGGCGGGCCGAGCGCGTCGATCTTGTTGAGGAATTTGTGGTCGAGCATCGCCCGCACCTCGCCGATGCGGCGATCGAGGATGCCGAGATCCATCACCATCCCCGTGGCCGGATCCGGTGTGCCGCGTACGGTGATGTCGGCACGAAACGAATGGCCGTGGATTTCCTCGCTGATTTCGCCCAGCGTCGTGCCAGGCAGCGCGTGCGCGGCCTCGAAGCGAAACGATTTGGTCAATTCCCACATCGGAAGATGTCCGGTCCTACCTGATCCCAAGAGATTTGTGCGTCTGGACGCTGAGCCGCCACTGCGGATGGCGCAGGCAATACGCAATCGCGCGTTCGGTATTTTGCGCTATGTCAGGTCCGTCCATCGGCTGCAATGAAAAGCGTTCGAAACCGAGACCAGCGAACTGCTCGGGCAAGGCGCCGGGCTGCGGATACACCAGTTTGAGTTCGTGACCATTGCGTACGATCAAATCGCTACCGGCCTTGGGGCTCACGCAAATCCAGTCGAGGCCCGGCGGCGGCGCGATGGTGCCGTTGGTCTCCACCGCGATGGTGAAGTCGCGCGCATGGAGCGCTTCGATCAAGGCTGCGTCGATCTGCAGCATCGGTTCGCCGCCGGTGAGCACCACGTAGCGATCATCATCGCCGCCGGTCCATTGCGCGGCGACGGTGTCGGCGAGATCATCCGCGGTGGCATAGCGCCCGCCGAGCGTGCCGTCGGTGCCGACGAAATCGGTGTCGCAGAACTGGCAGGTGGCGCTGGCGCGGTCCTGCTCCCGCCCCGTCCACAGGTTGCATCCGGCGAAACGGCAGAACACCGATGCACGTCCGGCGTGCGCCCCTTCGCCTTGAAGCGTCAGAAAGATTTCCTTGACTGCGTAGCTCAACTGCCTGTCCTCGCCGGCATTTTCGGGATCATTTTACCGATGGCCGATCAAGGCCAAATGTTCCGCTGCCGGTTTGCCGTAATGCCTCGCCCAGCGCCATGGCGACCGTCATCGCCACATTGAGCGAGCGCATGCCCGGCGCGATCGGAATGATCAGCCGCTCGTCGGCGGCCTCGACAACATCTTGTGTGACACCCGCGCTTTCGCGCCCGAACAACAGGATGTCACTGTCCCCATAGCTGTGCTCGAGATAGGGACGGGCGGCCTTGGTTGAAAACACCACCAGCCGTCCGCCGTCGGTTGCCCGCCATTGCTCGAATTTGGCCCAGGAGTCATGACGGGAAATCGTCACGCGGTCGAGATAGTCCATCCCGGCGCGGCGAAAATGACGGTCGCTGACCGGAAAGCCGGCCGGCTCGATGATATGGGCCTCGACGCCCAGGCACGCGCAAAGCCTGAGAATCGTCCCGGTATTTTGCGGAATGTCAGGTTGGAAAAGAGCGATACGCATTCCGGAACGGCCCTTTCAATCCACAAAATGTTGGGAAAAATCTTTGCCTTGCGGTGTTTTTGCGCATCGCGGGACGGAGAGCCGATAGCGGGCTTGCGCTCTCCCGGCAAGGGTGCCAATAGATCGATTCTAGATCGCATGTTCCGGCCGATTGAGTAGGACAAGTGATCGTTTCTGCCACCGCGAGGGGCTCGCGGGACCGGCGACCGCACCGGGTGCTTCCTAGAGGCGCGCCGGGAGGTCGCCTTAGCTGCAGTTCGGAAAGGGTTTGCAAGTGACGTCCTCATCCTCGGCTGATCATCCGACACGCCGTGATTTCCTTTACGTCGCCACCGGCTCGGTCGCGGCAGTTGGCGCGGCCGCCGTGGCCTGGCCGCTGATCTCCCAGATGAATCCGGATGCCTCGACCATCGCGGCCGGCGCGCCGATCGATGTCGATCTGGCGCCGATCGCCGAAGGGCAGGACATCAAGGTGTTCTGGCGCGGCAAGCCGATCTACATCATGCACCGCACGAAGAAGCAGATCGAGGAGGCGCGCGCGGTGAACGTGTCGAGCCTGCCCGATCCGCAGACCGACCAGGCCCGCGTTAAGGAAGGCCACGACCAGTGGCTGGTTGTGATCGGCATCTGCACCCACCTCGGCTGCATCCCGATCGCGCACGAAGGTAGCTACGACGGCTTCTTCTGCCCGTGCCACGGCTCGGTGTACGACACCTCCGGCCGCATCCGGCAGGGCCCGGCGCCGCTCAACCTGGCCGTGCCGCCTTACGCCTTCTCTTCCGACACCAAGATCAAAATCGGCTGACGTCAGTCGCCGTCATACTTTCAGGAACGCAAAATGAGCGGACCCTCCACCTACAACCCGCAAAATCCGGCCTTGAAGTGGATCGAGCGGCGCCTGCCCATCGGCGGCCTGATTCATTCGTCATTCGTGGCCTATCCGACGCCGCGCAACCTCAACTACTGGTGGACCTTCGGTGCCATCCTTTCGATGATGCTCGCGGTGCAGATCATCACCGGCGTCATTCTGGCGATGCACTACACGCCGCATGTCGATCTCGCCTTCAAGTCGGTCGAACTGATCGTCCGTGACGTCAACTACGGCTGGCTGCTGCGCTACATCCACTCCAACGGCGCGTCGATGTTCTTCATCGCCGTCTACGTCCACATGCTCCGCGGTCTCTACTATGGATCGTACAAGGAGCCGCGCGAGGTCCTGTGGATCCTCGGCGTCATCATCTACCTGCTGATGATGGCCACCGGCTTCATGGGCTACGTGCTGCCGTGGGGCCAGATGAGCTTCTGGGGCGCCACCGTCATCACCAACCTGTTCTCGGCCATCCCGTTCGTCGGCGAGAGCATCGTGACGCTGCTGTGGGGCGGCTACTCGGTCGGCAACCCGACGCTGAACCGCTTCTTCTCGCTGCACTACCTGCTGCCGTTCGTGATCGCGGGCGTCGTCGTCCTGCACGTCTGGGCGCTGCACGTGGCGGGTCAGAACAACCCGGCCGGCGTCGAGCCGAAGACCGAGAAGGACACCGTGCCGTTCACGCCGTATGCGACCCTTAAGGACGCCTTCGGCATGTCGTGCTTCCTGCTGTTCTTCGCCTGGTTCATCTTCTACATCCCGAACTACCTCGGCGACCCGGACAACTACGTGCAGGCCAACCCGGCCGTGACCCCGGCGCACATCGTGCCTGAATGGTACTACCTGCCGTTCTACGCGATCCTGCGTTCGATCCCGAGCAAGCTCGGCGGCGTCATCGCGATGTTCGGCGCGATCATCGTGCTGGCCTTCCTGCCGTGGCTCGACAGCGCCAAGACCCGTTCGTCGAAGTATCGTCCGCTGGCGAAGCAGTTCTTCTGGATCTTCGTCGCGGTCTGCCTTGGCCTCGGCTATCTCGGCGCCCAGCCGCCGGAAGGCATCTACGTGATCGCCGGTCGCATTCTGACGGCCTGCTACTTCGCGTACTTCCTGATCGTGCTGCCGCTGCTCTCCCGCATTGAGAAGCCGCGTCCGCTGCCGAACTCGATCGCAGACGATGTGCTGGCGAAATCGGGCAAGGTGGTGGCTTCGGCTCTGGTGGCGCTCGTCGCCGCCGGCTCGCTGCTGCTCGGCGGCACGGACAACGCCCGTGCGGCTGACCATGGCGCCACGCCGCCGTCGCTGAGCTGGTCGTTCGCCGGCCCGTTCGGCAAGTTCGATCAGGCCCAACTCCAGCGCGGCCTCAAGGTCTACAAGGAAGTCTGCTCAGCCTGTCACGGCCTGTCGCTGGTGGCCTTCCGCAACCTCGCTGACCCGGGTGGTCCGGGTTATTCGGCGGCGCAGGCGGCAGCCTTCGCTTCCGAATACAAGATGCAGGATGGTCCGAACGATTCCGGCGACATGTTCGAGCGTCCAGGCCGTCCGGCGGACTACTTCCCGTCGCCGTTCCCGAACGAGCAGGCTGCCCGCGCCTCCAACGGTGGTGCGTTCCCGCCCGACCTGTCGCTGATCGCCAAGGCGCGTGGCTATGAGCGCGGTTTCCCGCAGTTCATCTTCGATGCCTTCATGCAGTTCCAGGAAAAGGGCCCGAACTACATCGATGCCCTGCTGCAGGGCTACGAAGAGAAGCCGCCGGCTGGCTTCAACCTTCCGGAAGGTTCGCACTACAACAGGATCTTCCCCGGCCACGCCATCAAGATGCCGAAGCCGCTGAGCGACGGTCAGGTGACCTATGACGACGGTTCGCCGGCCACGGTTCAGCAGTACGCCAAGGACGTCTCGGCGTTCCTGATGTGGACCGCGGAGCCGCACCTCGAAGCGCGCAAGCGTCTCGGCCTGCAGGTGATGGTGTTCCTGATCGCGCTGTCGCTGCTGCTCTACTTCACCAAGCGCAAGGTCTGGGCCAACGCCCACTGATCCGCGTACGGTTCGACACGAATGCGAAAGGCCCCGGTTCGGGGCCTTTTTGCTGCGCGGCTGAAAAATGTTGGCGGCGTCAAAACCGGTTTCCGCTTTTCCCGTTCCTGCCGTAACCTTCGTGGTCGGGCGGGGGCGACATGGCGGGCGGCGCAGTCGACGATATTCTTCTGAACATCAATCCGACCGGGCAACTGGTGCTCGGCGGCGTGCTGGCGCTGATCATCTACGGCGTCGCGCTGGATCTGCGGGTCGCTGATTTCGTCGCGGTGCTGCGCAAGCCGCTGGCGCCGCTCTCGGGCCTTGTCGGTCAGTTGCTGATCCTGCCCGCGGTGACATGGGCGATCACCATGGTGCTCAAGCCGCAGCCCTCGATCGCGCTGGGCATGATGGTGGTGGCGGCCTGTCCGGGCGGCAACATCTCCAACCTCATCACCCACATGGCGCGCGGCAATACCGCGCTCTCCGTCAGCATGACCGGCATATCGAGCATGCTGGCGGTAGTCACCACGCCGCTCAACATCCTGTTCTGGGCCTCGCTCAATCCGGCGACGGCGGCGCTGCTGCGGCAGGTCAGCATCGAGCCGGTGTCGTTTCTCGGCTCGACCGTGCTGATCCTCGGCGTGCCGATGATCGCGGGCATGGCTACGGTGCGCTACTGGCCGCGTCTCGCCGACAAACTGCGGCGTCCGCTGCAGATGCTGTCGTTCCTGTTTCTCGTGCTGTTCATCGCCGGTGCGACGCTAAGCAATGCTCGCTACCTCACCGTGTTTCTGCAATCGGCTCTGCCGTTCGTCGTACTCCATAATCTCATCGCCATCGGCATCGGCTGGGGCGTGGCGCGCGTGCTGCGGCTGAGCGATTACGATACGCGCGCACTCGCTGTCGAAGTCAGCATGCACAATTCCGGCCTTGGCCTCGCGCTGATCCTCAATCAGTTCGATGGCCTCGGCGGTGCTGCGCTGGTCGCGGCCGGGTGGGGCGTGTGGCACCTGATTTCCGGCTGGGCGCTGGCGGCATGGTGGAAACGCCGCGATCCCAAGCCGGCATCGGAACCTGCGGCATGAGCACAGAGACGCATCCGGGGAATGCAGGGCGCGGCATTCTGGTGACGGGAGCCGCCGGTTTCATCGGCAGCGCATTGATCGCCGCGTTGGCACAGAGCGGCGAGGGGGTGATCGCGCTCGATCTGCGCGAGGTCGCGGCGGCGGATCGCATCCCCGGTGTCACCTATGTCGCCGCCGATATCCGAGATCCGGTGCTCAAGGAGATTTTCGCGCAACATCGCCCGCGCGCGGTGGTGCATCTCGCGTCCGTTGTCGCGGTCGGCGGCGATCCGCAGCGCGACTGGGAGATCGACGTGCTCGGCACCCGCAACATGCTCGAGGCAGCGCGTGATGCCGATGTGCCGCATGTCGTCGTGACCTCGAGCGGCGCAGCCTATGGCTATCATGCCGACAACCCGGTGCCGCTGTCCGAGGACGATCCGCTGCGCGGCAATGAGGACTTTCCCTATGCGCGCAACAAGCGCGAGGTCGAGGAGATGCTGGCCGAATGGCGCGATCTCCATCCGCACCTGGCGCAGACCATATTCCGGCCTTGCACGGTGCTTGGCCCCTCGACCAACAACCAGATCACCGCGATGTTCGAGCGTCCGGTGGTAATGGGGCTCACCGGCACTGCGACGCCGTTCTCGCTGATTGCCGACAGCGACGTGGTCGCCGCGCTGGTGCAGGCGGTGCGTCAGCCCAAGCCCGGCATCTACAATCTCGCAGGCGACGGTACGCTAAGCCTGCGCGACATCGCGCGCCTCAGCCGCAAGCCTTATCTGCCGATGCCGCCGGCATTGCTCAAGGGTGCGCTGTGGCTTTTGAGAGCGCTGCGCCTGACGAACCTCGGGCCGGGCAACGTCAAGTTCATCCAGTATCGGCCGGTGCTGTCGAACGCCAAACTCAAGACCATGTTCGGCTTCACGCCGCAATATAGCGCATTGCAGGTGTTCGATCGTTATCGCTCCGGCCGCAAGGAGCGCGCATCATGACGACGCTGGTGATCGGCATGGGACCGGCGGGGCTCGCGGCGGTCAAAAGCCTGAAGGAAGCGGGCCTGCCGGTTGAAGCCGTCGAGCGCAACGCCGACGTCGGCGGTCAGTGGCTCTACGGCGCGCCGCCGAGCGCGGTCTATGCCTCGACCCATCTGATCTCGTCGAAGCGCACCACGGCGTTCGCGGATTTTCCGATGCCTGATGATTGGCCGGCCTACCCCAGCCATGTGCAGGTCGGCGAATACTTCAAGGCGTTCGCGAAGCATTTCGATCTTTATCCGCTGGCGCGCTTCAACACCGAGGTGCGCGCATTGAGGCGGCAAGGCGAGGGCTGGCGCGGGGAGTTCAGCGACGGCTCGTCGCGCGACTACGCCAACGTCATCATCGCCAACGGGCATCTTAGCGACCCGCTGTTGCCGAAAATTTCCGGCAGTTTCATCGGCACGGTGATGCACGCTAAGGACTACAAGACCGCGGATATTTTCGAAGGCAAGCGCGTGCTGGTGGTCGGCATGGGCAACACCGGCTGCGATATCGTGGTCGATGCCATCCATCGCGCGAAGCGTGTGCTGTGGAGCGTGCGCGGCGGCAATCATTTCGTGCCGAAGTTTCTCGCCGGCAAGCCGGCCGACGAAGGCAATCACAAGCCGAAGCGTTTCGTCATCCCGAAAAATCTGCGCTCGCGACTGCATGAGCCGATCCTGCGCTTCCTGGTCGGCCCGCCCGAACGGTTCGGGCTGCCAAAGCCGACGCACCGGCTCTATGACAGGACGCCGATCGTCAATTCGCTGGTGCTGCAGCATCTCGGGCAGGGCGATGTCGCCTTGCGCAAACCGATCCGGGAGTTTCGTGGCTCGAACGTGGTGTTCGCCGATGACGTCGAGGATGAGCTTGATCTGGTGCTGCTGGCGACCGGTTACGAGATCACGTTTCCGTTTCTCGCAAACCTCGACGTTCTCGACTGGCAGGCGGACAAGCGCTCGCCGAAACTGTTCCTCAATGTCTTCCCGTCGCAGGACAACGGTCTGTTCGTTGCGGGCCTGCTCGAAGGCGCGGGCGTCGGCTGGCCGGGTCGCGCGCTGCAGACCGATCTGATCGCCGCCTACCTCAAGGCGCGAAACGACAAGCCCGAGCTTGCCGCGCGTTTCCGCCACGAGATCGCGGCGTGGCATGCGGCCCCCGCTGACGGCAAGCGCGGCGAGCACGGCATTTTCGTCGACTTCCTGCAGTACAAGCGCGACCTGCAGAAGGCGATCGCCCGGCTGCGCTGACGCCGAACACAAAAAAGCTCCCGCATGGGGGCCTTTTGTGCGTGGCCCGAGGGCGTCGTGTCAGCGCTTGAACAGCCCCATGATCGCGGCCTTCGCCAGCGTGTTGAAATGAAGCTGGAAGCCGATCACCGCCGCGGAGGTGTCGGCGGTGGCGCTGAGCTGTTCGACGCCGACCGCATGGACGGTGAACAGATAGCGGTGCGGATGATCGCCCTCCGGCGGGCAGGGGCCGCCGTAGCCCGGCGCGCCGAAATCGGTGCGGGTCTGCAGGGTGCCCGGGGGCAGAGTGCCGCCGGCGCTTCCAGCGCCCAGAGCCAGTTCTGTTACATTCGGCGGAATGTTGATGGCGACCCAGTGCCAGAAGCCGCTGCCGGTGGGCGCGTCCGGGTCATAGCAGGTCACCGCGAAACTCTTGGTGCCGGCGGGGGCGCCGGACCAGTGCAAATGGGGGGATTTGTTGCCGCCCGCGCAGCCAAAGCCGAAATCCGACGACAGGATGTGGTCCTTGCCCAGATAGTCGCCATCCTTGAAGCTGTTACTTGTGACTGCAAAGGTCATCGATCTCTCCCGACTGTTAGCCTGCGCGGAGTTTAGTCGGGATCGGCGCGGGCGCAACGGACAGCGGGCTTGACATCGCCCGCGCCGGGTGATGTTTTGCCGGCCATGATCATCGCCCGCCCAGCACGTCTCTGGTGGCCCACCTCCTGAAGGTGGCCGGTGCGATTCCTATTTTTTCCACAATCGTCGAGGCCGTCATCGCAGAGCGACGGCCTTTTGCTTGTTTGTCCTGTGTGGCGTTCCTCACCCAAGTCTCGTAAGAGGATCAGATGAACAGGACGGTTTTCTCGCTTCCCCCGCATGAGGATTATCGCACCGCGCGCGGCCTTGAGGTCTCTCGCACGGCCGAGGCATTCACCGGCGGCGAAGCGCTCGATCGACTGATCGAGCGGCTCGACAGCCGGCGCGGCGTGGTGCTGTCGTCCGGCACCACGGTGCCCGGGCGCTATGAAAGCTTCGACCTTGGATTTGCGGATCCGCCGCTGCGGCTGGAATCGCGCGACACGAACTTCACCATCGCGGCGCTCAATCCCCGCGGCAAGGTGCTGGTGGCATTCCTCGCCGCCACGTTGAATGAGCCTTGCGTCGTGCTCACAGAAAAGACGCCGACGCAGATCACGGGGCACATCGTGCGCGGCGACGCGCCGATCCATGAGGACCAGCGCACCCGCCGCGCTTCGATCATGTCGCTGGTGCGCGATGTCATCGCGGCGCTGGCGTCGTCGAACGACCCGATGCTCGGTCTTTACGGTGCATTCGCCTACGATCTGGTGTTCCAGGTCGAGGACCTCAAGAAGAAGCGCGAGCGCGAAAACGATCAGCGCGATATCGTGCTTTACATTCCCGATCGCATTCTGGCCTACGACCGCGCCACTGGCCGTGGCGTCATTCTGACTTACGATTTTGCTTTCAACGACGCGTCGACCAAGGAACTCGAGCGCGACACGCCCAACAGCGTCTATGCGAAGGCGCCGCGGCAGGGCTTCGCCGATCATGCACCCGGCGTCTATCAGGCGACGGTCGAGAACGCGCGCAAGGCGTTCGCGCGCGGCGATCTGTTCGAGGCGGTGCCGGGCCAATTGTTCGGTGAACCCTGCGAGCGCTCGCCGGCCGAAGTGTTCCAGCGGCTGTGCAACATCAATCCGTCGCCCTACGGGGCGCTGATCAATCTCGGCGAGGGCGAATTCCTCGTCTCCGCCTCACCGGAAATGTTCGTGCGCTCGGACGGGCGCCGGGTCGAGACCTGTCCGATCTCCGGCACCATCGCGCGCGGCGCCGACGCCATCAGCGATGCCAAGCAGATTCAGGAGCTGTTGAATTCGCAGAAAGATGAATTCGAGCTCAACATGTGCACCGACGTCGATCGTAATGACAAGGCGCGTGTCTGCGTGCCGGGTTCGATCAAGGTGCTGGCGCGGCGGCAGATCGAAACCTACTCCAAGCTGTTCCACACCGTCGATCACGTCGAAGGCATGCTGCGCCCCGGCTTCGATGCACTCGATGGCTTCCTCACCCATTGCTGGGCTGTCACCGTCACCGGTGCGCCGAAACTGTGGGCGATGCAGTTCGTCGAGGACAACGAGCGTTCGTCGCGGCGCTGGTACGCCGGCGCGCTCGGCTATGTCGGTTTCGACGGCAGCATCAACACCGGCCTCACCATCCGCACCATCCGCATGAAGGATGGCCTTGCCGAAGTGCGCGTCGGCGCGACGCTGCTGTTCGATTCCGATCCGGTGGCGGAAGAGAAGGAATGCCAGACCAAGGCGGCGGCGCTATTCCAGGCGCTGCGCGGCGATGCGCCGAAGCCGCTGTCGTCGTTCTCTCCGGAATCGACCGGCTCGGGCAAGAACGTGCTCCTGATCGATCACGATGATTCGTTCGTGCACATGCTGGCGGACTATTTCCGTCAGGTCGGTGCCAACGTAAATGTCACGCGTCACACCCACGCGCTCGAAATGCTCGGCAAGGAGAAGTACGACCTGCTTGTGCTGTCGCCGGGGCCGGGACGGCCGGAAGATTTCGGTATCTCGAAGTTCATCGATGCGGCGCTGAAGAAGGATCTGCCGGTGTTCGGCGTCTGCCTCGGCGTACAGGCGATCGGTGAATATTTTGGTGGCGAACTCGGCCAGCTCGATCAGCCGGCGCATGGCCGCCCGTCACGGGTACAGGTACGCGGCGGTTCGCTGATGCGCGGCCTGCCGAACGAGATCGTCATCGGCCGCTACCACTCGCTTTATGTCGATCGCAAGAGCATGCCCGATGTGCTGCAGGTCACTGCCAGCACCGAGGACGGCGTTCCGATGGCCATCGAGCACAAGACGCTGCCGGTCGCCGGCGTGCAGTTTCACCCCGAGTCGCTGATGTCGCTGGAAGGCGATGTCGGCCTGCGCATCGTCGAGAACGCCTTCCGTCTCGGACAGACGACGAATTGATCGGACGTAATCGAAAGCAACCCGATGAACCTTGAAACCGACCTGAAGGCCGCGATCCGCAACATTCCGGACTATCCCAAGCCCGGCATCATGTTTCGCGATATCACCACGCTGCTCGGCAATGCCCGTGCATTCCGCCGTGCAGTGGACGAACTGGTGCAGCCATGGGCGGGCTCGAAGATCGACAAGATCGCGGGCATCGAGGCGCGCGGTTTCATTCTCGGCGGCGCGGTGGCGCATCAGCTTTCAGCCGGCTTTGTGCCGATCCGCAAGAAGGGCAAGCTGCCGCACACCACTGTGCGGATCGCCTATTCGCTCGAATACGGCCTGGATGAAATGGAAATGCACGCCGACGCCATCGAGCCCGGCGAGCGGGTCATCCTGATCGATGATCTCATCGCCACCGGCGGCACGGCCGAAGGCGCGGTGAAGCTGTTGCGCCAGATCGGTGCCGAAGTCATCGCGGCGTGCTTCATCGTCGATCTGCCCGACCTCGGCGGCGCGGCGAAGCTGCGGGCGATGGATGTGCCGGTGCGAACGCTGATGACGTTCGAGGGACATTGAGGCAAGCAGCTATCCGCTGTCATCGCCGGGGCGGGGCTTGTCCCGGTGATCCCGCTGGGGCGGGCGGATCGCGGAGCGGTTAGCTCGCCAAGTCACAACTTATGCAGCATCAGATTCAGTTCGATCTCGCGGAAGTGCGTGTAGTTGTCGCGGGTCCACTGATGCAGTTCGGATGAGCTGTCCTTGGCCGTGCGCAGATAGTCGGTGAACGAGAACGTCGTTCGGCTGATGATCGACTTGAGGAAGGCCGGCAATGCGGCAACCTTCAGCGTGCGCACTTCGGAAAACAGCGGCAGGTTCTGTCCCCACAGCGCATGTTCGTTGTTGACCGGGATCAGCGCGCTGCGCGGGAATGTCTGACGCAGCATGTCCCAGGCCAGCGACGAGGGCCGCGTGGCGTCGGGAATGAACAGGATGATCGGATCGACGCCGCGCCGGTCGGCTTCCTTGATGAAACCGATTTCGTCGATCATCGTGAAGAAGTCGTCGAAGGCGTGAAAGCCGAGATCGATCACCTTGGGTAGGCCGTCGTTGACGATCAGCCGGTCCATCAAGGCCATCTGGCCGTGGGTGTCCGAGATGTCCGCGGTTTCAGTGACGCGCGGCTGATAATCGAGCAGCGACGGTTCGCGCAGATTGATGTCGAACGCCGCCACCGTGCCTTTGTGCAGCTTCTGGAATTCGGTCAGCAGCCGCGAAAGCAGTGTCTTGCCGACGCCGGGGCGTGGGGACGAGACGATATAGACAGGCGTGCGGCGCATCGGGTCCAGCTATAGCGTTTTCGAGCGACGTGAAAGCCGGTTCGCATGAAGAAAACGCATCAAAAGAAAAACCGGGCGCGTTGCTACTGATCCATCGGGAACGAAAGCTGTAGCGACGCGGGCGCGCCGTATTACTCGCCGGCCTCCGGGCGGGTGGCGCCCTTGTCCTTGCTGCCGACGATGTCCGTGAGCTTGATGCGGTCGAATTCGCCCCAGACGTTGCCGAGCCAGTGGCGGACATAGCCCCGCAGCACGAACGAATAGTTCGCGGACTCGCCGGAGGTGCCCTTGTTGGCGACGAACTTCAGGAACGGCACCGAAGCGACTTCGACCTGCTCGTAGGCCATTTCGTTGAGCTTCGGAATCGTGATCTCGGTCGCGTTCTTGATGCGGTGGAAATACGAATTGTAGGTCGCCTGATCCCACTCGAAGAAGCTGGTGTTGTTGATGAAGTTCTTCACCAGGAAATACTGGGCGCCATCCATGAAGTTGGCGGTCTCGGCGATTTCGTCGAGCGAGGCGATCGACGGGCCGAGGATGTGGAACACGGCGAAGGTGATCTGGCCCGAGCGCGCGGCGTCGAGGAAGCCGATGTCGCGCAGCGAGGCGAGGGTGGGGGACAGAAGTCCCGCCCGGACGTCGATCACGGTCACGCTGGAATTCGCCGAATTCAGCGTATCGAAGATCTTCATCTGGTCGGATGTGGAGGTCACATCGACGATTTCGGTGATGTCGGGGTGGAATCGCTTCAACGTGCCGCGCGGGGATTCGGTATCGAACGCCCGGGTCGGGATGTTGTTTGCGCTGAAATAGTCGAGAACGGTGCGTGACACGGTGGTCTTGCCGACCCCGCCCTTGTCCGCGCCGACCACAATAACCGCTGGCTTGGCCATGGTGCCCCTTTACGCGCCGCGCGGATGAACCCGTTCACGCGGCCGGTCTCTACTTCCCGCCGGACCATGGCAGAATCGAGGGAGAATTCAATTCTTGACACCGGTCCCGGCAAGAATCCGATGATTTCGTTAACAGATTAGGGGTTTACCGTCTGCCCCAGGGACCATTGAAAGGGCCGCTGAGAGGGCCGACGGCGGGGCCGGGCGCAGGGCTCGCAGGTGGATTGGCCGGGGGCGCGGAACCGCTCCATGGACCTGGCGGCGTCGACCACGGGCCGGGAGGCGGTGGCGGCTGATCCCGGGCGATGTCGCCGGAATCGGCTCCCTCGGGCTGCGAAGGCAGCGCAAGCGGCCCCGGATCATGCCCGCCGGCATACTGTACCAGTGCCTTGACCCGGGCATCGACGGACGGGTGGGTGGCGAACAGGTCGGCGAAGCCTTCGCGCGGATTGTCGATGCACATTTCCATCACTGCGGAGGTCGCACCGGGCAGTTCGCCGCGGTTCTCGATCTTGCGCAGCGACGAGATCATGGCGTCGGGATTCTTGGTCAGTTCGACCGAGCCGGCGTCGGCGAGGAATTCGCGTGAGCGCGACAGCGCGAAACGCACCACCAGCGACAGCAGCCACGCCAGCGCGATCAGCGCCACCGCCAGCAACACGATGACGATTGCGCCGCCACCGCCGCCCTTGCGGTCGCTATCCGATGACGACGAGCGCCCGCCGCCGAAGCGCATTCCGGAGTTGAAGAAGATGCGGAAGAACAATTCGGCGAAGAACCCGACCACGCCTGCGATGACGACGGCGATGACCATCAACTGCACGTCGCCGTTGCGGATGTGGGTCAGTTCGTGACCCAACACCGCCTCGATCTCCTGATCGTTCAAGGCATTCAACAGCCCGGTGGTGACCGTGATGGAATACTGACGCCGGTTCAGGCCAGTGGCGAATGCGTTGAGCGCGTCGCTGTCCATGATCTTGAGCTTCGGCATCGGAATGCCGCGCGAGATGCAGAGATTTTCGAGCAGGTTATAGAGCCGCGGCTGCTCCTGCCGGGTGACGTCGTGGCCGCCTGTCACCGCATCGATGATCGACTGATGAAAGAAATAGGCGATCACGATCCATAGCGCCGAGCCGATGGTGGCAAAGGGAAGGGCGGTGATGAAATCGCGCGTCGCCGCACGGATGTAGTAGTCGGCCGCTCGGCTGCTGTCGGTCACGACTTCGCCGATTAGCGCGCCGGCGAACACCATGACGTAGATCAGCAGGAACAGCCCGGCGAGCAGCAGGACCGAGCGGGTCTTGTTCGAGGCGATGTGCGTATAGAGACCGTACGCGGCCATGATGCGCTGCCCTGCGGGAGATCGATCCGCTGCTCAGGTTGAGGCGGTCAGAACTTGACCGCCGGCGCCTGTTCGAGCTGTCCGCGGCTTTCGCCGAGATCGAAGAAATCCTTGTGGGTGAAGCCGAGCATTCCGGCGAACAGCGCCGCGGGCATCTGCTGGATGCCGGTGTTGTATTCCTGGACGGCGTTGTTGAAGAAGCGACGGCTCGCCGCGATCTTGTTCTCGATGTCGGAGAGTTCGCTCTGCAGCTGCTGGAAGTTGGTGTTGGCCTTGAGGTCCGGATAGGCCTCGGAGAGAGCGATGAGGCGGCCGAGCGCGCCGGAGAGCTGGTTTTCGGCGGCGGAAACCTGCGCCGGCCCTTGTGCGGTCATCGCCGCGTTGCGCGCCTTGATGACGTCGTCGAGGGTGCCGCGCTCATGCGTGGTGTAGCCCTTCACCGTCTCGACCAGATTGGGGATCAGGTCATGACGCTGCTTGAGCTGGACATCGATGTCGGCGAATGCCTGGTTCACGCGCTGCGCCAGCGCGACGAGGCGGTTATAGGCGGCAAACCCGAAAAGAACGATGACGACGATGACGCCGAGGACAATCCAGCCGGTCGACATGAGAAAACTCCTTGAGGGACAACGGACCGCCACACCGTAGACGATAAATGCGCCGTGCGGCAGGGGCCACGCGGCGGGTGCGCTTGCTGATAGGTCGCCCTCAAGGCGGGGAGGTTCAAGCCTCCGGAGAATTTATGGAGAAATTGTCAGCTTTCCTCCTCGCCCTCTCCGCAAAGGGCAAGGGACGAGGAGGCCGGGCTGTGCAAGTGGTTACGGCTTGGCGAGGTGCCAGGCGCCGTTGAGGAAACCATCGCCGCTCACGTCGCCGGCCTTGGTGTCCTTCTTGAAGGTGTAAAGCGGTTTGCCCTTGTAAGCCCACATCTTCTTGCCGTCGTCGCGGGTGACGACGGACCAGTCGCCGGACGCCTTGGCATCAGCGGCGGCCATCAGGGGCGGCCAATTCTCCGCGCAGGGGCCGTTGCAGGCGGACTTGCCGGTGGAGTCCTTGTCGAACGTATAGAGGCTCATGCCCTTGGCATCGACGTAGATCTTGCCCTTGGAGGAATCCGCGATTTTCGCAGGGGCGGCCGCCTGCGCAAGCGCGACGGCTGAGGTGAAAAGCGTCAGGGCCGCGACTGCGGCGAACATCTTCGACATTGCAGCTTACTCCTGCTGAGGAAATTTCATGGACGCGAGCGCGTCATCCTCACCAACTCCGGCGGCCGGAGATTATTCCGTGATCGCGTCGCCCCAATCCCATTTTCTCGCGCGGGCATAGAAAGCCTTGTCGCGGCGCGGCGCGTTAACGATCTCAAGTCCTTGCGGCGCGCAGACTTTCGCGGTCACGGCGATCTTGGTTAATGCGGGTTGCGCGAGCACGCGCGAAGGCCGCATCGCAGGTGCCGTGCGTGACAAGGCGACGTAGGAGAATTTTTCGTCCTCGAACGGAAGGTCGGCGCCCTTGAGGTGTTTATGCGCCCGCGAGCGCGGCAGGCGTTGCACGAAGTGGCACCAGTCGGGCGCCTGCAGCGGGCAGGCGTTGTCGTGCGGGCATGGCGCAACGACATACGCGCCCTGCGCGATGAGGCGCGCGCGCAATGCGATGATCCGCGCGTAACCCGCAGGCGTGCCGGGTTCGACGATCAGCAACGTCTCTTTCGTTTTCGCCCAGATCGCGTCAGCCAGCGCGTCGCGCGCGGCGTCGCCGAGTTCGTTGATGACGTAACTTGCGATGACGAGATCGGCGGGCTCGGCATTGGCGATCAGTTGAGTGGCATCGCCCTGTTCATAACGCAGCGTGCCGAGGCGATGGCTCTCGGTTGCGAGATCGATCGCCAACGCGCGCAGCGCCATGTTGGCGTCGAGCAGGTCGAACCTGTTGAGAGATGAAAAGATTTTCGCGGCCGCCCATGTCGCAGTGCCGGGCCCGGCGCCGACATCGAGCAGGCTGGATGGCGCGAAGTCGGGCGTGATCTCCTGCAAGGCATGAAGGCAGGCAGCGGTGGCGGCGTAGGTCGCGGGCATCCGCGCCAGTGCATAGGCCAGCGCATCGGCTTCGGTGCGGATCGGCGCCGATGTGCCGCCGCCGCGATAGGTGTTCGAGATGGCGTTCGCCCGCCGCGCCGCGTCGTTGCGCGATACGCCTTCGATCTTCTGATCGAGGGCGGCTTTCAGCTCAGGCGGGAGGGCGAAGGTGGGCATTGGTTAAGGGCGATCCAGCTTTCCCCTCTCCCCTTGTGGGAGAGGGTGCTGAGCGGCAAAGCCGCGAAGCGGGTGAAAGGGAATATTCCAACGACATGAGTATCCCCCTCACCCGGCTCAATCTCGCTGCGCTCAATTTCGCCACCCTCTCCCACGAGGGGAGAGGGAAGAAAAGATTACGCCACGTTCTGGTCGAGCACCTTCATCGCGCCGTCGAGGTCGACGGAGACGAGCTGCGACACGCCGCGTTCGGCCATGGTGACGCCGAACAGCCGGTTCATCCGCGCCATGGTGATCGGGTTGTGCGTGATGATGATGAAACGGGTCTCGGTCGAGCCGGTCATCTCGTGCAGCAGGTTGCAGAACCGCTCGACGTTGTGGTCGTCGAGCGGCGCGTCGACTTCGTCCAGCAC
>JBIQLC010000033.1:0-26757 GCA_044464625.1 Afipia sp.
ATCATCAGGTCGGCCATTTCGTCGACGATGATGACGATGTAGGGCAGCGGCTCGAGCTCGAGCTTCTCTTCCTCGTAGATCGCCTTGCCGGTTTCCTTGTCGAAGCCGGTGTGAACGGTGCGGGTCAGTTCCTCTCCCCGGGCCTTGGCCTCGGCGACGCGCACGTTGTAGCCGTCGATGTTGCGCACGCCGAGTTTGGACATGTTCTTGTAGCGCTGCTCCATCTCGCGCACCGCCCACTTCAGCGCGACGACCGCCTTCTTCGGATCGGTCACGACCGGCGTCAGCAGGTGCGGGATGCCATCATAGACCGAGAGTTCGAGCATCTTCGGGTCGACCATGATCAGGCGGCACTGATCGGGCCGCAGCCGGTAGACGAGGCTGAGGATCATGGTGTTGATGGCGACCGATTTACCCGAGCCGGTGGTGCCGGCGATCAGCAGATGCGGCATCCGCGCAAGGTCAACGATCACCGGAGCGCCGCCGATGGTCTTGCCGAGGCACAGCGGCAGCTTGGCGGTGGATTCGGTACCTTCCTTCGCCGCCAGCAGTTCGCGCAGGTAGACCTTCTCGCGATGCTGGTTCGGCAGTTCGATGCCGATGGCGTTGCGGCCGGGGACGACGGCAACGCGCGCGGACAGCGCGCTCATCGAGCGGGCGATGTCGTCGGCGAGACCGATGACGCGCGACGACTTGATGCCGGGTGCGGGTTCGAGTTCGTACAGCGTAACCACCGGGCCGGGGTTGGCCTTGGTGATCTCGCCGCGCACGCCGAAATCCTGCAGTACGCCTTCGAGGGTGCGGGAGTTTTCCTCAAGCTCGTCCTTGCTCAGCGTCATGCGGTCGGACGCCTTGGGCGCGGCGAGCACTGACAGTGGCGGCAGGACGAAGACGCCTTTGCGCACGGTCGGCTTGGCCGCCGCGCGCTTGCGCGGCGCGGGCTCTTCTTCCTCTTCCTCGTCTTCCTCTTCGTATTCTTCTTCGCCGTCCTCGTCCTCTTCGTCGAAGTCGGCGTCAGCCTGCGGCACCAGCGACGGAGCCCGGCGGCTACCAAGCGTCGGCTCGGTGCGTTCGAACGCGGCGGTCCGCGCGCTTTCGTTGCGGCCGACGGCAAGGTTGAACAACGCTTTCAGCATACGTCCCAGCCGCGCCTTCGCGCTCATCGCGGCGTGAACGAGGAAGCCGAGCGACACCGAGCGGCGGTCGCTGTCGCCATCCTCGGAGAATTCCTCATCCTCGTCGTCGATGGATGCAATGTCATCGACGACCTTTTCCTTCGAGCCGACGCCGCTGGCGATGGCGAAGGTGAAGATCATGGCGGCGAACAGGATGATCCCGAGCAGCAGGCGATAGATGATGCCCGGCGGGCCGAACACCACGGCGGGCACGCGTACGATGGCGTCACCGACCACGCCGCCAAGACCGGTCGGCAGCGGCCACGATCCGCCATGCGGCCAGCAGCTCGCGAATCCCGATGCAATCGCCGCGCACAGGATCCAGCAGGCAACGCGCATCGCCTCACGATCGAAATGACGATGAGTAAGAAGTCGCCAGCCCCACACCGCCACCGGCAGGATCAGCATGATCGCGCCGAGGCCGAGAATCTGCATCAGGAGATCGGAGCCGATCGCGCCGGGCCAGCCCATGAGATTGCGGATCTTGCCGGACGTGGCATGGCTCAGGCTCGGGTCTTGCACCGACCACGTCATCAGCGCGGCGGCTACAGCGCTCGCCAGACACAGCACACCGAGACCGGCGAGTTCACGCAGCCGCCGGTTGATCATTTCGCGGATTGGATCGGACAACTGCCCGACCAGAGGAATGACGCGCTCGATCGCTGGCATGTCCCGTCAGCTCCGCTGCTCGCTCAAGACCTGCACCATGCGGTGCAAGGCCTCGGCCGTTGTCTCGCTGTCCTGCACCAGCGCCACGCGGATGTATCCCGCGCCGGGGTTCGCGGCGCCGGGCTGCACCCGCGCCAGGTAGCTGCCCGGCAGCACGCGCACGCCGCCATCCTTGAACAGATTCACCGCAGCCTGTTCGTCGCCGCCGTATGCGGAGACATCGAGCCACAGGCAGAAGCCGCCAGCAGGGCGTTGATAGCCGAAACGGTTGCCGAGAATCTGGTCGGCGAGATCAAACTTGATCTTGTAGAGCCGCCGGTTCTCGTCGACATGCGTCTCGTCATCGTAGGCTGCGACGGCGACATGCTGCAGCGGCATCGGCACCTGCGGTGCGGCGACGTTGCGCAACTCGTGAAAGCGCAGCAGGAAATCCTTGTCGCCGGCGACGAAGCCGACGCGCATGCCCGGCAGGTTCGAGCGCTTCGACAGCGATTGGAACGCGACCACATTGGCAAAGTCGTTGCCGGCGTTTTCGAGAATGCTGCCCGGCGCGATCCGCGTGTAGATCTCCGAATAGCATTCGTCGCTCAGCACCATGAAGCCATGGCGGTCGGCAAGCTGCTTGATGCGGGAGAAATAGGCGCTCGATGCCACCGCGCCCTGCGGATTGGCGGGCGAGGCGATGTAGAACGCGACGGTGCGCGCGAGAAGATCGTCGCCGAGCGCCTCGAGGTCGGGCAGAAAGCCGTTGTCGCGGGTGGTCGGCAGGAACACCGGTTCGCACCCGGCGGCGCGGGCGCCGGCGGCATAGGCCGGATAAAACGGATTGGGCAGCAGGATCGCCGGCGTACCCTTGCGCGGGGCGACATGGCGCGCGGCGGCGATGGCGGCGAAGAACAGGCCCTCGCGGCTGCCGTTCAGCACCAGAATCTCGGTTTCCGGATCGAGCGCGCGCGGCAACTGATAGCGGCGCGCCAGCCAGTTCGACGCCGAGCGGCGGAACGGCTCGATGCCCTTGGAGATCGGGTAGCGGCCGAACTCGTTGATGTGGGCCGCCAGGATCGGCCCGACAAACGATGGAACCGGGTGTTGCGGTTCGCCGAGTGATAGATTTATCAATGGCTTACCGGGCTGATAGGGCGCCAGCAGGTCGGCCAGGCGGGCAAAGGGGGAGCGTTCGCCGTCCTGGGGTCCAGTGGCCGATACGGTACGAAAAGAAGCAGTCATGGCCATGCTTGGGATGCCAGCACTTTCGACGGTCGCGACCCCACCGATCGCGCAAGGATTGGATCACTTCACCATAGAAGCGGCGAGGTTAAGACGCGATTAACCATCGCTGTTTGTACGCGATTTCAGCTCCCTGAGAGCCCTCAAAAAGTGAAGGGCCCCAGCTTGCACTGGGGCCCTTCGACGACCGGGAACACTGCCGGGTTTTGTGCTCCGATCGTCGTTCGCGTTTTTTAGAGCATGACCTTTTCGGAAAACCGGTTTCCACTTTGCGCTAACGCGGCCGTTCCGGTCCGGGGCATGCTGGCTACATGTTGTAGGCGCGCTCGGTGTGCTCGGTGACGTCGAGGCCTTCGCGCTCGACATCGCTGGTGGGCCGCAGGCCGACGATCAGGTCGACGACCTTGTAGAGGATCGCCGAACCGATGCCGGAGAACAGCAGCGTCGTCACCACCGCCTTGATCTGCGCGGTGACCTGCACGACGAAGTCGTAGTCGGCGATCTTGCCGGCGACGTAATCCATCACGCCGGTGCCGCCGAGCGCTGGATTGACCAGAATGCCGGTGCCGATCGCGCCGACGATGCCGCCGACGCAGTGGACCCCGAAGACGTCGAGCGCGTCGTCATAGCCAAGCGCATTCTTGAGCACGGTGCAGGCGAACAGGCAGATCAGGCCGACCACCAGGCCGAGCACGATCGCGCCCATCGGACCGGAGAAGCCCGCCGCTGGAGTTACGGCGACGAGACCCGCAACTGCGCCGGACAACGCGCCGAGCAGCGAGGGATGACCCTTGATGATCCACTCGGCGAACATCCACGCCAGAGCCGCGGCGGCGGTGGCGAGGAAGGAGTTGGTCATCGCGAGAGCCGCACCACCGGAGGCTTCGAGGTTCGAACCGGCGTTGAAGCCGAACCAGCCGACCCAGAGCAGCGACGCGCCGATCATGGTCATGGTCAGCGAGTGCGGTGCCATCAGTTCCTTGCCGTAGCCGATGCGCTTGCCGACCATCAGCGCGCCGACAAGACCGGCGATGCCGGCGTTGATATGCACCACGGTGCCGCCGGCGAAGTCGAGCGCGCCCCACAGGAAGATCTGGCCGCCATCGGCCATCACTTCATCGAGCTTGGCCTGTGCCGCAGCCTTCGCATCGGGAGCCGCTGCCGCAAGCGCTTTTGCGGCTTCGGTCACGGCGTCGGGGCCGGCCCAGTACCAGACCATGTGCGCCATCGGGAAGTAGATCAGCGTCACCCACAGCGGAATGAACAGCGCAACCGCCGAGAACTTCATGCGCTCGGCGAACGCGCCGACGATCAGTGCCGGCGTGATCGCGGCGAAGGTCATCTGGAAGCAGAAGTAGATCATCTCCGAGATGGCGACGTCGGTCGAGAAAGTGCCGGCGAGCGAGTCCGGCGTGATGCCCGACATGAATGCCTTCGAGAGGCCGCCGATGTAAGCGGAGCCGCCGGTGAAGGCGAGGCTGTAGCCGTAGAGCGCCCACAGGATGCAGACGATGCACACGGTGTAGAACACCTGCGCCAGCACCGAGAGCATGTTCTTGGAGCGAACGAGACCGCCATAGAACAGTGCGAGGCCGGGAATGGTCATCAACAACACGAGGATCGTCGATGTCATCATCCAGGCGTTGTCGCCTTTGTTGACGGTTGGCGCGGCGTAAGCCGCGGTTGCGGCAAACAGGCCGATGGCGAGAGCCGCCAATCCCGCGCCGAGTGGACGCTTGAACGTCATTTGTTTGGTCTCCTGATTGAATTGAGGTGAGCGCGGCATCACAAGGCGGCTTCGTCGGCTTCGCCGGTGCGGATGCGCACCGCGTGATCGAGCGCGATGACGAAAATCTTGCCGTCGCCGATCTGGCCGGTCTTGGCGGCGCCGGTGATGGATTCGATGGTCTTGTCGACCTGGTTCGAGGCGACGGCGACCTCGATCTTGATCTTGGGCAGGAAGCTCACGGCGTATTCGGCGCCGCGATAGATTTCGGTGTGGCCCTTCTGGCGGCCATACCCCTTCACCTCCGTCACCGTGAGCCCGTGCACCCCGATCGCGGTCAGGGCATCGCGGACCTCTTCCAGCTTGAATGGCTTGATGATCGCCATAACGATTTTCATCGGATCATTCCCCACATGGGCCCGGCCGGGCGGCCGGGCGGCCTCGACTGAATGGTCACCCCGCGAAGAACGACCACGTCGCGGGCACATCCGGGAACGAAGGAATCAAATGCCGTGCCAGACCGGCGGAAGCGGCTAACCTATTATGAATGCAGGGGTTTTTTGGGGCGCGGGGGGAGGGTCGGCAGTCGGCCACAGGCCCACGCCTAAAATGGCGACAGCGTTGCTGAAAACCTAGGCACGACAGATAAACGCCAGAATTCTGCTCAGCGGGTGAGCAGGACGGCGCGAGGCCAGGCCCCGGTCGCGCTACTGCAGCGCCTCGCCGTGCTGGGTGATGTCGAGGCCTTCGACCTCGTTCTCGCGCGAGACCCGCAGCTTGACCATGAGATCGATTGCCTTGAGCAGGACCCAGGTCACCCCGGCGGTCCAGACCAGCGTGACCACAACGCCATAGGCCTGCATTAGCAGTTGATGCGGGTTGCCCTCGAGCAGGCCTGAGGTGCCGCCGATCGCACTCGAAGCGAACACGCCGACGGCCAGCGTGCCGAGCAGTCCGCCGATGCCATGGATGCCGAACACGTCGAGGGTGTCGTCATACTTGAACCGATGCTTGAGGCTGGTGCAGGCCCAGAAACATACGGCACCGGCGACAAGACCGATGAAAATGCCGGCGGCGGGCGAAACAAAGCCGGACGCCGGCGTAATGGTGCCGAGGCCAGCCACCGCGCCGGAAATCATGCCGAGCACCGAGGGCTTGCGGCGGGTCACCCATTCCAGCGCGCTCCAGATCAGGGCGCCGGCACAGGCCGCGAGATGCGTCGACATGATCGCCATCACCGCGCGCGAATTGGCCTGCAATGCCGAACCGCCGTTGAAGCCGAACCAGCCCACCCACAACAGGCCGGTGCCGATCACCGCCAGCGACAGATCGTAGGGCGCAAGATTCTCCGAGCCATAACCGCGACGGCTGCCCAGCATCAGGCAAGCGACAAGACCGGCGGTGCCGGCGCTGAGATGCACGACGAGGCCGCCGGCGAAATCGAGCACGCCGGCCTGGCCGAGAAAGCCGCCGCCCCAGATCCAGTGTGCGAGCGGGACATAGACCAGCGTGAACCAGCCGGCGCTGAACAACATGTAGGACGAGAAACGCATGCGGTCCGCGACCGAGCCTGCGATCAGCGCAACGGCGATGACGCCGAAGGTCATCTGGTAGAGCACGAACAGCGCTTCGGGGATTGTCTTGGCGCTGGCGCTGACACTGTCCATGGTCATGCCGGACAGCATGAAGCGGTGCAGTGTGCCGATGCCCGCGCCGTCGCCGACAAAGGTCAGGCTGTAGCCATAGACCACCCAGAGAATCGAGATCATCGCGACCGCGGCAAGACTTTGCGCCATTGTCGCCAGCACGTTCTTCTTGCGCACCATGCCGGCGTAGAACAGCGCGAGACCGGGCACCGTCATCATCAGCACGAAGGCGGTGGCAACCGTCATCCATGCGGTGTCAGCGGGATTGATCGTGCTTGGCGCGAGAGCGCTCGCGCTCTGCGCATACGCGGGTGCGGCGAATATCAGTGCAGCAGCTGCGACGGCTCCGGCTGTGGTGCCTGCAACACGACGCGGCCAACTCGTGATCATGGTGTCCCCCGGCATCTTTTTTAAGTTTATCGGAAGCCCGGCGTCTTCGGTGCACCGTTGCGTGATGAAAATTAGAGTGCGTCGCTGTCGGTTTCTCCGGTGCGGATACGAACCGCACTTTCGATCGGCGTCACGAACACCTTGCCATCGCCGATCTGCCCGGTGCGCGCGCCGGTGGTGATGACCTGGACGGTCTGATCGACGCGATCGGACGGCACCGCGACCTCGACGCGCAGCTTGGGCAGGAAATTCACGGCATACTCGGCGCCGCGATAGATTTCGGTGTGGCCCTTCTGGCGGCCATAGCCCTTGACCTCGGTCACCGTCATGCCGTGCACGCCGATGCCGGTGAGGGCTTCGCGGACCTCCTCGAGCTTGAAGGGTTTGATGATCGCCGTGACCAGTTTCATGATGCGCCCCCCAGTGGCTGCCGGTCTTGGTGCCGGTGCTGCCACCCTTCTACCGCTGCCGGTTATCTTGGCAAGGCGCACGCCTTCGGTGTGCCGCGCGCCCATCGAAAATCACAGCGAGCGGGGATATTCGGCAACAGCGTCCGGCGTTGCCGGTTCGCGACGGGGCGCTGTCAGGCCTTGGGTTTGTCGGGCACATCGCGGCGTTCGCGGACGGAGCCTTCCTGCGCCACCGAGGCGACCAGCGTGCCGTCGGGCTTGAAGATCAGGCCACGGGTCAGGCCGCGTCCGTTGCGGGCGTTGGGACTGTCCTGGCTGTAGAGCAGCCATTCGTCGGCGCGGAACGGGCGATGAAACCACATCGCGTGATCGAGGCTGGCCGGCATGACGCGGCTGTCGAACAGGGTACGGCCGTAGCGCGCCATCACCGCGTCGAGCAGCGAGAAGTCCGATGCGTAAGCCAGCGCGCACTGATGCAGCGCCGGATCGTCCGGCAGTTTGGCCGCGGTGCGGATCCAGATGTTGATCTTGCCGTCGGGAATCTTCTCGCCGAAGTAGCGCTTGTATTCGACCGGGCGCAGTTCGATCGGACGATCGGACTCGTAATAGCGGCGAATGAACTCCGGCATCTGTCCGAACGATTCCTTCGACAGCGCTTCGGCGGTGAGCTTTTCCGGCGGCGGCACGTCCGGCATCGCGTCCTGATGATCGAGCGAGCCTTGCTCGTCGACATGGAATGACACCATCATCGAGAAGATCGCCTGGCCGTGCTGGATCGCGGTGACGCGCCGCGTTGAATAGCTCTTGCCGTCGCGCAGCCGCTCGACCTGATAGATGATCGGAATCTGCGGATCGCCCGGCAGGATGAAGTAGCAGTGCAGCGAATGCGGCATCCGCCCTTCGACGGTGCGGCACGATGCGACCAGCGCCTGCCCGATCACCTGCCCGCCGAACACCCGCTGCCAGCGCGTTTTAGGGCTGAGGCCGCGAAACAGGTTTTCCTCGAGGGGTTCGATGTCGAGGATGGAAATCAGGTCGATCAGGCTTTTCGACATCAAAGGTCTCGCTGGCGTGAAATGGTCTTGGGCCGCGACAGGTGCCGCCGCGACAAAGGCGCATGGTTTCCGGGGCTGCGCAACTCTGTTAGAACCCGCGGGCGCCGGAACCCCGACCGCCCCCGCGTATTTCACTGAAAGCCGGGGGCGAGGCAAGGGCGCCGGCGGGAAATCGGTGCGGGATACGAGAACCATGGCGGCACAACGAGCTATCGTGATCGCGGGCGGCGCTTTCGCCGGTCTGGCGCTGGCGCTGGCGTTGCGCCAGGGACTTGGCCCGGAGACGCCGGTGATCGTGGCCGATCCGGCGCTGGCGACGCGGCCGAGCCGCGATCCGCGCGCCTCCGCGATCGTCGCTGCCTGCCGCCGCCTGTTCGAGACGCTCGGCGTCTGGGAGACGATTGCCGACGGCACCCAGCCGATCCTCGACATGGTCGTCACCGACAGCCGTCTTGAAGACGCAGTGCGGCCGACGTTCCTGACATTTTCCGGCGATGTCGCACCGGGCGAGCCGTTCGCGCATATGGTCGAGAACCGCCAGCTGATCGATGCGCTGGTGCAGCGTGCCGAACGGGAAGGCGTCGATCTGCGGCCGCTCGCGGTGTCGGGCTACACGTCGCGTCCTGACGGGATCGCTGTGACTTTCAGCGACGGCGCGGTGGTTGAAGCGAGCTTGTTGGTGGCGGCCGATGGCGCGCGCTCAAGGCTGCGCGAACGCGCGGGCATTATGACCAACGGCTGGGAATACGATCAGTCCGGCATCGTCGTCACGGTCGGGCACGAGCGCGATCATGAGGGCCGCGCTGAAGAACATTTCCTGCCTGCCGGGCCGTTCGCGATCCTGCCCCTCAAAGGCAAGCGGTCATCGCTGGTGTGGACGGAAAAACGCAGTGATGCGGAGCGGATCATCGCTCTGCCGCAAGATGAATTCAAAGCCGAACTGGAAACACGGTTCGGCCTGCAACTCGGCGAGATCGAAGCGCTCGACACACCGCGTGCGTTTCCGCTCGGCTATTTCGTCGCGCGCTCCTTTATCGCCGAGCGCCTCGCGCTGGTCGGCGATGCCGCGCACGTGATTCATCCGATCGCCGGACAGGGACTCAATCTCGGTCTCAAGGATATCGCGGCGCTTGCCGAAGTCGTCGTCGATGCCGCGCGCGTCGGTATCGACCCCGGTCAGGCCGATGTCCTGGAGCGCTATCAGCGCTGGCGCCGGTTTGACACCGTGGCGATGGGCGTTGCCACCAACACGCTCAACATGATGTTCTCGAACAAGTCGACGTTGCTGCGCGCGGTGCGCGATATCGGGCTCGGTATGGTCGATCGTCTGCCGCCGCTGAAAGGCATGTTCATTCGCCAGGCGGCCGGTTTGTCTGGCGAAGTGCCCCGGCTGTTGCGCGGCGAGGCGCTGTAAGACTCAATCGATCGGCCGCGCTTCTTCCGGCAGCATGATCGGAATGCCGTCGCGGATCGGATAGGCGAGCTTGGCCGAGCGCGAGATCAGCTCCTGACGCGCGGCGTCGAACTCCAGCGGTCCCTTGGTTTGCGGGCAGACCAGAATCTCGAGAAGCTTTGGGTCGACAGTCGCTTCAGGCCGCTCGGGTGGCGTCATGCTCATGGTCGGTTTTGTCCTCGTGAACGCTTGATGCCATCAATCTGCAACACATCGCACGCTGAAAACAAGCGGAAGCGCGGCATCTTACTGTAACGGCGGATCGCCGGAGGTTTTCTTTTTGGCGAGATCCATCTCGGTGATCGCGATCAGCACTTCGGCGCGTGTCTTCAAGTCAGGTGCTTCGAGCAGCGCCTGCTTCTCTGCCGTGCCATAAGGCGACATCATCGCCAGCGCATTGACCAGGGCTTCGTTGGGTGCGCTGTTGATACCGTCCCAATCCACTTTCAGCTGGTTGGCCTTGAGAAAGCGCGTCAGCGCCGCCAGTACCGCTGGCCTGTCGACATCGTCCTCGCCTTTGCGCGCGGTGAAATCGTCGACGAATGGAAAGAAATCGACCTTGCATTGGCGGTAGGGCGTCATCACCGACAGTTCTTCGGCAACCTTGAAGCGCGCGACGCCAGTCAGTTCGAGGATGTAACGGCCGTCGCCGGTTTCCGCGAGTTGCGTGATGCGCCCGACACAGCCGACGCGAAACAGCGAGGGCAGGGCCTCGCCGTGCGATCGGGTGGTGTCGGGCTGGATCATGCCGATCAGGCGATGGCCGTCGCGCAGCGCATCGTCGATCATTTCGAGATAGCGAGGTTCGAAGATGTTGAGCGGCATCTGTCCGCGCGGCAGCAGCAATGCACCCGGCAGCGGAAACACCGGGATCACTTCAGGGAGATCGGCGGGTCCGCGATATTCGGCGTTGATCGGCATCCGCTACCTCACGTCCCGCCCTGAGGGTCAGGAGAACAGGATGGTGGACAAACGCTTTCGCGCATCGACGGTTGCGTCGTCGTCGCCGCCCCAGGCCTCGAAAAATTGCAGGAGCTGCTTTCGGGCGCCGTCGTCATTCCACTTGCGGTCACGTTTGACGATTTCGAGCAGGTGGTTTGCGGCATCATCGCGCTTGTTGGCGGCGTTGAGTGCGGTCGCGAGATCGAACCGCGCCTGATGGTCGAGCGGATTGGCGGTGACCTTTTGTTCGAGTTCCGTGACCGGGCCGACCGACTGCGCCTGTTCGGCGAGATCGAGCATGGTCTGCACCGCCGAGATCGCCGGATCGTTGCGCTTGGATTCCGGAACCATGCCCAGCGTCTGCTTGGCCTGTTCGAGCGTGCCGGCGACGACATAACAGCGTGCCAGACCGGCGATCGCCGGAATGCTCGAGGCGTCCTCGCTCAGCGCCTGCGCATAAAGCGAGGCAGCGGTGGCGGCATCGCCTTCGTTGAGCGCCATTTCGGCTTCGGCCAAGAGGTCCGCCGAACCATCCATGCCCGGCATGCCCTTGGTGAGCTTGTCGATGAAGGCGTTGATCTGGCTTTCTGGAACCGCGCCCATGAATCCATCGGCGGGCTGGCCGTTCACGAAGGCGATCACCGCCGGAATCGACTGGATGCCCATCTGACCGGGTATCGCCGGATGCTCGTCGATGTTCATCTTGACCAGCTTGACCCGGCCCTTGGCGGCGCGCACCGCCTTTTCGAGAATCGGCGTGAGCTGCTTGCAAGGGCCGCACCAGGGCGCCCAGAAGTCGATCAGGACCGGCTGGTTGCGCGATTCCTCGATGACATCCTTAACGAAGGTCTGGGTGGTGGTGTCCTTGATCAGATCCGGCGATCCCGCCGCGGCTCCGTTGCCCTGGTCAATCATCGTCACGTGGTACCTCGCCTGCCGGCCGCTTTTTGTTGGATGGCCGCGCGGTTCTAGCACGGCCCGCAGGATAATTGGCGGCGGGAAAGCCGATTTTCAATCCACGGGCGAATCCCGGCCGATTTGTCGCGGAACATCGGATTAGTCCGGCGAGGGTGCCAAAAATAGACGGTTTTGCCTGTCGCGAGGCTGTTGCAATGCACCGCCGCTTTTGGCATAGGTGGCCGGCGGCGCGGGTGACGTGCCGCAATTCTCTGCGATGCGGGTGTAGCTCAGGGGTAGAGCACGACCTTGCCAAGGTCGGGGTCGAGGGTTCGAATCCCTTCGCCCGCTCCAGAAATTTCTTGGCACTTCAAAAAAACGACGATGCGATGAGCAAAAGGCCGCCTTTCGGCGGCCTTTGTCGTTGATGCCGGGTTTGGCGATGCCGCTCAGCCGCGCTGCGCCTCGTAGGCCTTCAGATGGGTATAGATGACGCGCAGCAACGGCACGTCGAGCGCGGGCTTGGCGGCCTCGGCGCGGACGATGAGGTCGCCGATGATGTGGTCGGCCTCGATGCGCGAATTGCCTTGGATGTCGCGCAGCATCGACGCGGTCAGCGCCGAGTTCTTGTCGAACAGCATGGTTTCGGTGCGCGCGATCAGGGCCGGGCGCGGTTCGTGACCGGCCGCTTTCGCGATGGAGGCGATTTCGTCACGCACGCCGCGAATGAAGGCATCGCCGCCGGGCGCGCTGACGATCTTGCCGACCGGCGCGCGCATCATGCAGGTCGCGCCGGCGAGCGTCGCTAGGAAGATCCACTTTTCCCACATCTCCTGCATGATGTTGTCGCTGGCGGTGGCCTCAAACTGCTCGCCCTTGAGCGCAGCGGCAACTGCCCGCGCGCGGTCGCTGATTCCGCCATCGCGCTCGCCGAACGACAGCGACAGCATCGGAATGAAATGGTGGATCACGCCCTTGTCGTCGAGCTGCGCGGCGATGGCGCATTGCCCGCCCATCACGCGGTCTTTGCCGAACTTCGCATCCAGGACGTCGAGATGCCGCATACCGTTGAGTACCGGAATGATCACGGTATCGGGTCCAACGGCCGGCGCGAATGACGCGATCGCGTCGTCGAGATCGTAGGCCTTGCAGCTCAAGAGAACGATGTCGTAGGGCGCTTTGATCTTGCCGGCGGTAATGGTGGGCGGATTGCGCAGCGTCACATCACCGAGCGGGCTCTTGATGATGAGCCCTTGTTCGGCCAGGAGCGCCGCGCGCTTTTCGCGAACCAGGAACGTGACATCGCCTCCGGCCTGCAATATCCGGCCGCCGAAATAGCCGCCGGTCGCACCGGCACCGATCACCAGAATCCGCATGACAGCTCCACTTCTTGCCGAGTGTTTTGCACGAATGGCAGGGAGAAAGGCAGGATTAGAGCGTCGCTTATCAGAAGCGAAGCTCCAGGTTTTTATTCTAGCACGTTTTCCTCACGCAAACCGGTATCGACTTCGCTCGAAAACGCTCTGGCCTGTTCTACCACTTTTCGCCGAACGGGCGAATCTCCATCTCGAAAGTCCAGGCGCTGCGCGGCTGCTGGTAAAGCTGCCAGTAGGAATCAGCGACGGACGACGGCGGCATCAAGAGATCGGGATTGTTGAGTGCGTCGGGGCCGAGCGCTTCGATGCGGCGCTGGCGCACCCACTCGGTGTCGACGCCGGAATCGATGATCAGATGCGCGACGTGAATGTTTTTCGGTCCAAGCTCGCGGGCGATCGACTGGGCCACGGCGCGCAGGCCGAACTTGGCGCTGGCGAAGGCGGCGTAGCCCGGGCCGCCGCGCAGGCTCGCGGTTGCGCCGGTGAAAAAGATGTTGCCCTGACCGCGCGGTAGCATCAGGCGCGCCGCTTCGCGCCCGGCGAGGAAACCGGAATAGCATGCCATCTCCCACACCTTCCGGAATACGCGTTCGGTGGTGTCGAGGATCGGGAAATTGACGTTGGCGCCGATGTTGAAAATGCAGACATCGAGCGGCGCGTGTTTGTCGGCGTCGCTGAGGAACGAGACGATTTCGTCTTCCTTGCGCGCGTCGAGCGAGCGGGCGTGAATTTCACCGCCGGCCGCTTCGATCTCTTTCACCAGCGGTGCCAGCTTGTCGCCGTTGCGGCGGCCCGCGAAAATCGTAAAGCCCTCGGATGCGAATTTCTTGGCGATCTCGCTGCCGATGTAGTCGCCCGCGCCGATCACGGCGGCCGTCGCATTGCGCTTGGTCAAGGTCGTTCTCCTCGGGTGAACTCGATTATGGCGATGCGGCCGGCAACATCAATCATGATCCTGCCGACCGGCTCCGTTCAAAACGCTATTCGGAATCGTCGTTGATGATGTCGCCGAACAGGTCCCATGCCTTGCCGTTCCAGCGCTGCAGGCTGAGCTGGGTGTAGACCTTGTTGTTGGTGGCGTTGGTGTTCATCACGATGCCCGGCAGCGACAGCGGCAATGCAAGTCCTTTGATATTGCGGGCCTGCTTGGCGATGTTCTCGCGCGACAGGTCATCGCCGCATTGTTTGAGCAGGGCTTCAAGAATAACGCCCTGATGCATGCCTGTGAAATAGTTGCTCTCGGAGATGTCGGCGCCCGGCATGTATTTCTCCATGAACGCCTTGTACTGCTTGACACCGGCATCGTCGGCCCAGCGCGGATCGTCGACGTCCTTGCGATAGGTCGCGGTGACGACGCCTTTCGAGATATCGAGGCCGGCCGGCGTCAGCACCGACGAGATCGAGCTCGACACCAGATTGGTGATGAACAGCGGCTTCCATCCGGACTCGTGAGTCTTGCGGATCGCCTGCGCCGCGAATTTCGGCGTGCCGGCGAACAGCAGCACCGAGGCGCCGGTGCTCTTGAGCGACATCACCTGCGAATCGATGGTCGGCTGGCTGACCTCGTAGCTCGACGTCACCACTTTTTTGTCGAACGCATCCTTGTATTCAGATTTGAAGCCGGCGACGAAATCGCGGCCGAGATCGTCATTCTGATAGAGAATCGCGATCTTGGCGTCGGGGAAATCCTTCGCGATGTAGCGCGCATAGGCTTTCGACTCGGTGTCGTAGCTCGGCAGCGCGGTCGTGATCAGCGGATAGGTCTTGTAGTCGGTGAAGCGCGACGCGCCGGTGACGATGAAGGTCTGCGGGACTTTCTTGGCAGCGAGATACTTTGCGATCGCCAGATTGCTCGGCGTGCCGAGCGTCGAGAACATGAAAGCGACTTCGTCGGATTCGACGAGACGGCGAGCGTGCTCCACCGTCTTCGGCGGGCTGTAGGCGTCGTCAGCAGTGATGAGATTGATCTTGCGGCCGTTCACGCCGCCGTTGTCGTTGATCAGGTTGACGTAGGCGATCAGCGCCTTGCCGACATTGCCCAGCGCTGAAGCCGGGCCGCTGAAGGGGAAGATCGCGCCGACCTTGATCTCGGTTGCGGTGACCCCCGGCGCGTTGCCGGCGAAAGCGGGTGCGCAAAGCGCGGTGGCGAACAATGCCGCCAGGGCGGTTTTCCTCAGCATCTCGATCTCCCTCGTCGGTTTTCTTGAATTGACGGGCGTCAGCAATAAGGTTCTATTTTAGAACTGTCAACGTAAGGAGATTTCGAGATGACGCCATAGGCCGTCAAAATGCTCCTAAAATAAGCTTGCGAAACGCACATAAGAGCTTGGTGATCAATTAGAAATATCAATATCATTTTGGAATTTAGGCGGGCGGAGATCGGCCGCCATAGGCGCAGGGCAAAACGAGCCCGCATTGGCTGCGAGCTCGTTTCGATGTCTGCGACAGCCGTGTGAAGCGCCGATCAGGCCGCGCTGGCCTGCGCGCCGTCGAATGCCACCGCGGCCAGCCGCGCGCTGTGGTCGCGGATATCTGCGGGCCACGACGCGATCAGCGCGTCGAAGCGTGCGGCATCGCCGGCATAGAGCGCGCGCAACGCGTCCTCGTAGTTAGGCTTGTTGCCGGCCATCACCGCCATGAAGCGGTAAGCCGCTTCCTGCGCCTGGCGCATGCGATCCTTGTCGCTCGTCGCCTTGCGCGCGTCCTCGACCAGCTTGCGGATCGCAACCGATGCGCCGCCGGGCTGCGCGGCAAGCCAGTCCCAGTGGCGCGGCAGCAGCGTGATTTCGCGCGCGACGACGCCAAGCTTCGGCCGGCCCGGTCCGCGCGGCGACGGCGATTCCGATGCGGCCCCTGCGTCGATGCTCTCGTCCTTCGGCAATCGGGCGACCACATCGGTGGCGCTGCCGCGCAGGTCGATTTCGACCGGGCGGCTGGTGTCGGCCTCGAAAATCAGCGGCGCGAGGGACGCGTCCCGGCTGGTGGCGTATTTCACCGCGACGGCGACCTCGCGAAGTGGGCCGAACGCGAGACGGTGGTCACCGGCGAAGGCTATGAACAGGGCGGGCTGGGTCATGGGTCAAACTCGATGCTTGAAGATGGCAGGTATTTACCCGGGTAAAATATCTCTGTCAATATTACCCGGATAAAATAATGGCCCAGCCAACCCACCCGCCCAAGCGCCATTCGTCAGTTTCCAGCCGCCTCCGCGCCGCGGGTCCGGGGATCAGCCGCACCAAGCAGGCCTTCGGCCGTCACCGCGATGGAATTGGCCGAGGTCTGACCGAGCGGCATCGCGATGGTGTGCCCGCGCGCCCTGAGCGCATCGAGAATCCTGTCGGAAAATCCGTGTTCGACGCGGACTACGTCCGGCAGCCATTGATGATGCAGCCTTGGTGCGGCGACCGCGGCGGCGACATTCATCCGGTGGTCGAGCACGTTCACGATCACCTGCAGCACGGTGGAGATGATGCGACTGCCGCCGGGAGAGCCGGTGACCAGAACCGGCTTGCCGTCTTTCAGCACGATGGTCGGCGTCATCGACGACAGCGGCCGTTTGCCGGGGCCGGGCAGGTTGGCCTCATAGCCGACGAGGCCATAGGCGTTCGATGCACCGGGTGCGGCGGTGAAATCATCGAGCTCGTTGTTGAGCAGCACGCCGGTGCCCTCCGCTACGAGACCGACGCCGTAGCTGAAGTTCAGCGTGTAGGTATTACTCACCGCATTGCCGTCGCGATCGACCACGGAGAAATGTGTGGTGTTGCTGCCCTCGCTTGGCGGCGTCACCGACAGCGCGACGGCCGGCGACGCCTTGCCCATGGTGATCGACGCACGCTGGCGCGTCGCGTAGTCCTTGGCCGTGAGTTCATGCAGTGGCGCGTTGACGAACGCCGGATCGCCCAGATAGCGCGCGCGATCGGCATAAGCGCGTTTCATCGCCTCGATCATCACATGCAGCGTATCGACCGAACCAGCGCCCATGTCGTGCAGCTTGTAGCCTTCGAGGATATTGAGGGTTTCGATCAGCACCGTGCCGCCAGAGGATGGCAGCGGCATCGAAACAATATCGTAACCGCGATAAGTGCCACGCACCGGCTGGCGCACCACCGCGCGATAATTCTTCAGATCGTCGGTGGTGATGATGCCGCCGGCAGCGCGAATGCCGCTGGCGAGTTTTTCTGCGACCGCGCCTTCATAGAAGCCGCGCGGGCCCTGTGCCGCAACGGCTTCCAGCGTCACGGCGAGATCGCTTTGAACGAGTTTGTCGCCGGCAACCAGCGACGAGCCATCGGGGCGCGAAAAGATTTTTCGACTCGAAGGCCATTTTGTCAGCCGCTTGTGCCAGTCGGGCAGGGTATCGGCGATGTCGTCGGCGATGACGAAACCATCACGTGCCAGCGCAATGGAAGGTTGGATCAGATCGCGCAGCGTGAACGTGCCCGAGCCGTATTGCTCCAGCGCCAGCGCGAGACCGGCGACGGTGCCCGGCACGCCGATGCCGAGCGCGCTGCTGCGCGATTTCGCCGGATCGGGCTTGCCGTCGGATCCAAGAAACATGTCGCGTGTCGCTGCCGCCGGGGCGGTCTCGCGATAGTCGAGCGCAATGTCCTGATTGTCTTTGGCGAGATGGATCATCATGAATCCGCCGCCGCCGAGATTGCCGGCGCGTGGATAGGTCACCGCCATCGCAAAGCCGGTGGCGACTGCGGCGTCGATCGCATTGCCGCCGCGCGCAAGAACATCGGCGCCGATCCGCGCCGCGATCCTCTCCTGCGCCACAACCATGCCGTGCTGCGCGGCGACCGGCTTGATGGTGTCGAGCGCGGGCGGCGCATAATAGCCATGCCGCGAATCCTGCGCCGTCGCGCTGCATGTCATGACAAGCGTCGCGACTGCAGCGGCGACGAGGCGCAGAGTGGTGAACGATCCCATAAGCGACTCCGGCGAATTGTCTCGGGCGAAAAAGCCGATAGCAAAGGTGCGGATGCTATATATGCTCCGCATCGCGCGAGGGAACACCTTCGGTGATTCGGCAGGAGCTTCTTGAATGGCTGACATCAGTGCGTCGGACGATCGCAGTGTGGCGGTCCCGCGTACCTATCCGCCCCGTTCTGCCGTGTTCGGCTGGGTGCTGTTCGATTGGGCGGCGCAGCCTTACTTCAGCCTGATCACCACCTTCGTGTTTGCGCCTTACTTCGCGACCCATCTCGCCGCGACTCCAGCCAAGGGTCAGGAGATGTGGGGTTATGCGACGGCGGCGGCGGGCCTGATCATCGCCATCATGTCGCCGGTGCTGGGCGCTATTGCCGACGCAGGCGGGCGGCGCAAGCCATGGATCGCGGCATTCGGCGCGCTGCTGGTGATCGGTGCGTCGATCATGTGGATTGGCAAGCCCGGCGATCCGTCGGTGATCCTGCCGCTCCTGATCGCGTTCGGCATCGCGACCGTCGGCGTCGAATTCGCCACCGTGTTCAACAATGCCATGATGCCGACACTGGTGCCGCCGGAGAAGATCGGGCGCCTGTCCGGCACTGGATGGGCCACAGGCTATATCGGCGGCATCCTCAGTCTTGTGCTGGTGTTGGGCTTCCTTGCCGCGAACGCCGACACCGGCAAGACGCTGTTCGGATTCACGCCGCTGTTCGGACTCGACCCAGCCATGCACGAAGGTGATCGCATCACAGGTCCCTTGACCGGCTTGTGGTTCATGATCTTCGTGCTGCCGATGTTTCTGTTCACGCCGGATACCGTTGCGAAGAAGCCCGCGCTCGGCGCGGTGCGCGAAGGTTTGCGCGAACTGCGCGAGACGCTGGCATCATTGCCCGGCAATCCAAGGATGGCGACGTTTCTGATCGCCAACATGGTCTACACCGATGCGCTGGTGGCGCTGTTCGCGTTCGGCGGCATCTATGCGGCGGGCACGTTCGGCTGGCACACCATCCAGATCGGCACCTTCGGAATCCTGCTGGCGTTTTCCGGCACGATCGGCGCGTGGCTCGGCGGCAAGCTCGACGACATGTTCGGGCCAAAGAAAGTCATTGCCGGCGCCATGCTGATTTTGCTGGCCGCGATCGGCGCGATCCTGTCGATCGATCGCGATACGCTGTTCTTCGTTATCAAGGTTGCGCCACCGGTGCCGGGCGGCGGCTTGTTCGCAGCGCCTGCGGAGAAAGCCTATCTGGTGCTCGGTTTCCTGATCGGTATGGCGGCGGGACCGCTGCAAGCGGCATCGCGCACGTTGCTGATCCGCCTCGCGCCGAAGGATCGCATCACGCAGTATTTCGGCCTGTTCGCACTGTCGGGGAAGGTGACGTCGTTCATGGCGCCACTCGCCGTCAGCGTCGTCACCGGATTGATGGCGAGCCAGAAGGCCGGCATGGCGGTGCTGATCGTGTTCTTCCTTGCCGGCCTGGCACTGCTGTCGCGCGTGGAGACGGCGCGGGCGTAACTCCTCATGGTGAGGAGGCGCTCCGTAGCCAAGTTGACGCAGGCTACGCCTGCTATGGCGGCCGTCTCGAATCTTGAAATTCCGGGCGCTACGACGCATTCGATGTCATCACCGGGTTTGTCCCGATGATCCCGATCAGGCGGGCATTGTGCTTGCCTAGCGGGATGGCCGGAATAAGTCCGGCCATGACAAGTCGAGAAGTTCGGGCTCAGTGCTTGAAGTGCCGGGTGCCGGTCATCACCATGGCGATGCCGTGCTCGTCCGCAGCCTTGATCACTTCATCGTCGCGCATCGAGCCGCCGGGCTGGATTACTGCTGTCGCACCGGCTTCGATCGCGACCAGCAGGCCGTCCGCGAACGGGAAGAACGCGTCCGACGCCACCACCGAGCCCTTGGTCATCGGCGCGGCGAGTCCCAGCTCCTTCGCCGCATCCTCGGCCTTGCGCGCGGCGATGCGCGCCGAATCCACGCGGCTCATCTGGCCGGCGCCGATGCCGACAGTTGCGAGATCCTTGGCGTAGATGATGGTGTTGGACTTGACGTGCTTGGCGACCCGGAAGGCGAAGCGCAGGTCGCGCAGCTCGGCTTCGGTCGGCGCGCGCTTGGTGACGGTCTTGAGCGACATATCGTCGACCACCGCATTGTCGCGACTCTGCACCAAGAGACCGCCAGCCACGGTCTTGGCCGTCAGGCCCATTGCGCGCGGATCGGGCAGGCCGCCGGCGAGCAGCAGCCGCAGGTTCTTCTTCGCGGCGACAATGGCAATGGCCTCATCTGTGGCATCAGGCGCGATGATCACTTCGGTGAAGATATCGGTGATCGCGCGGGCCGCGTCGGCATCGAGGGTGCGATTGAGCGCGACGATGCCGCCGAAAGCAGACGTGGAATCGCAGGCCAGCGCCTTGCGATAAGCGCTGACAAGGTCTTGTCCTTCGGCGACGCCGCACGGATTGGCGTGCTTGATGATGGCGACCGCAGCAGTGCGCCCGGCGTCGAACTCGGCGACGCATTCATAGGCCGCATCGGTGTCGTTGATGTTGTTGTAGGACAGCTCCTTGCCCTGCACCTGCCGCGCCGTGGCGACGCCGAAGCGCTGGTCCGGCGTGCGGTAGAACGAAGCGCTCTGATGCGGATTTTCGCCATAGCGCAGCGATTGCACGAGACGGCCACCGAAGGCGCGGAAATCCGGCGCGTCGTTTTTCAACTGATTGGCGAACCAGTTCGAGATCGCGGCGTCATAGGCCGCGGTGCGGGCATAGGCTTTGGCGGCCAGCCGCTTGCGCAGGGAAAGCGTGGTCGCGCCGTTGTTAGCGGCAAGCTCGTCGAGCACCGCCTGATAATCGCTGGCCTCGACTACTACGGCGACATCGTCGTGGTTCTTGGCGGCGGCGCGGATCATCGCCGGGCCGCCGATGTCGATATTCTCGATGCAATCTTCTTCGCTGGCGCCTTTGTCGACCGTCGCCTCGAAGGGATAGAGGTTGACCACCAAAAGATCGATCGGCGCGATGCCGTGATCCTTCATCGCCTTGGCGTGTTCGGCGTTGTTGCGGATGGCGAGCAGGCCGCCATGGACTTTCGGATGCAGCGTCTTGACCCGGCCATCCATCATTTCCGGGAAACCGGTCAGGTCCGATACGTCCGTCACCTTCAGCCCGGCGTCGGCGATCGCCTTGGCGGTGCCGCCGGTGGAGACGAGAGCGACGCCATGTCCGGCCAGCGCGCGGGCGAATTCGATCAGGCCTGACTTGTCGGAAACGGAAAGCAATGCGCGGGTTACCCGGCGCGGATGGTCGGTCATCAGATCAGTCCCGGATGTGCAGATATTGAGGCCTGCCGCGTAGCATGAAATCGGCTGCGGCAAAACCGTTTCGCCCCGGTTTCAGGCGGTTTTCCGTGTTTCGGCGGACGCGGTCAGAGCGGTAACTCAGGCTCGCGCCGCGCGTCGCGCCGGGCAGCGGTGGCCGAGGCCGAAGCTGATGACCGGGCGAAAGTCCAGCGGATGGTCGAGACCTGCCGGGCGTTCTGCTGGATCACGATTTGCGCGGTCCGGCGGGGTCCGTCGAAGCCGGCCAGGAACACGCTGTCCTCAAGCTCGACCCGTTCGTCCGGGGCTTCGAAAGTCCACACGTCGCGATTGGGCAGGACCAGCATTACGCCATGGCCGTCGCTGAGGCGGCTGGCCTTGACCGAAGGATGAAGATGGAAGCGCAACGCATAATCGTCGGCGCCGCCCTTGAAAGCCGCGCCCGGGCGCTTGGCCACCGTGTCCTCACCATCGATCCGGCTGCCGTCGACGGACAGCATCAGCACGCGGCGATGGGTGATGCCGAACCGCTTGAGATAGCCGTCATGCGCCATGGTCAGCAGCGTGCCGCTTTCGGTCAGTTCGCGATAGGCTTCGAGATTGGATGGCCCGGCCACGATCGGCGCGCCATGCAGGATCTTCTTCATCGACGAGTGTTCGACAAAGTGGCACGACGAGGTGTCGTGATAGGTCAGCGTCGAATGGGCGGCCGTGCTGCGCGCGAACCCGCGCCAGTTGTCGCGGCTGGTGGGCGGCATGCCGCAATTCACCACGATGCGATAAGTGCCCGTGGACAGTTCGAAAGACAGGCATCCAGCGTGGGCATCCTGGCTGACGCTCGAGGGTGGCGGCGCGCCGGCGTCAGCGATCACTACGGTCGGCCCGGCATCGAGGCGTTCGTATCCGGTATGCGGCATGCTCGCCATCGGCATGCCGTGGGTGTCGTCATAGGCGAGCAGTGTCGCAACCACGCCCGACGGCGCGCTGCTCATGCCGTTGAACAGCGCGAAGCTGCCGTCGCCGTGGCGGAAGAAGCGCAGCATCGGCATCATGCGGTCGATGGCGTTGAGCAATGCCGGGGGTGGCGGCATGTTGCGCGCGGCGAAGGTCTGGCGCAGCGGCAAGAGATCGAGCAGCAATTCCACCAGCGCGCCCGGATTGCGCGAGATGTGTCCGCCGTCGGGAAGAATCTGGCGCTGCAACTCATCCGAGAGCTTACGCGACGCGGTGCGGATATGCTTGCTCTGATTGGCAAGACAGAGCGAGGCGTAGCACAGCGAGATATGGACCTGCAGCCGCGGCATGCCGTCGGGAATGTCGGCGGCGGTGTAGCGCAGGGTGCGGATCTCGCGCGACAGATGGCGCAGGAAACGGCGATAGAATTTGCTGTCGGCGTCGTTGAGCACCAGCGGTGCCTGCGACAGCAGCGAGATGACACGCCGCGCGAGAACATCTGCGCGCCGACCGACAGCGCTCTTGCGTTTCGGATTGGATAGCCAGTCCTCGATCAGCGCCCGCGCATTGGCGCGGGTAATTGCCGATTCGGCCGCTCGCAGATGCCGCAGCCAGCCGAAACCCAGTAGGGCGACCTCCCAATCCTCAGATGGCGGATCCAGATCGAACACCGAGCGGCCGCGGCAGGTGACGATCTTGCCGGCGAATACGAACCGGCCGGAATAGATCTCACCGGCGCGCGTCGCGTCGGTGGTACGCAGGTCGTGTGGGGCGATCAGCAGGCGGTCGGTGCGGCCGGGGAACAGACGCGCCAGCGCAATCGAATTGCCGCTGGCATGCGCCATCACCTTCCGCGCGGCGCGGCCCAGCAAAAGTTTCGAAATGCGTCGTCGCCCTGCCACGCGCCCTGCCCGCTGCGAAGTCCCCAAGCCATCTTCTAGTCTGGAATCGCGAGCGAAACACCCTGTCGGCGCCGGCTGCACAGGCAAAAAGCCGCGCGAGCACCCACGATTCCACAGCCGACATGCGGCCTCGAATCATGGCGCTATTCTATCAGGCCTTGATCAGGCGTGCGGCGAAGAAGCCGTCGAGACCGCCCAGCCGCGGGTCGGCATGGGGCAGGTGGCAGGGCAAAGTCCGCAGATCGCCGTCCGGCGTGATCAGTTCGGCGCGGCCCGCAACTTCGCTCGCGGTGACGGGAACCCGCTTGACGCCGGATTCGGTTGCGAGCAGCGCGGCAATCGCCTTTTCGCCTTCCTCGGGCTCCAGCGAGCAGGTGCAATAGACCAGTGTTCCGCCGGGCTTGAGCAGGGAGATCGCCTTCGCCAGCAATCGCTGCTGCACCGTCGCCAGCATGGTGACGTCGCTTTCCTGCTTCAGCCAGGCGACATCGGGGTGCCGCCGGATGGTTCCGGTGGCGGCGCAGGGTGCATCGAGCAGCACGCCATCGAACTGCTCGCTTGTCCATTCAGTGGCGTCGGCGACAACCGGTGTCGCATCGAGCGACAGCCGCGCCAGATTCTCTTTGAGGCGAGCGACGCGTGCCGGCGAGCGGTCGATGGCGGTGACGGTCGCGCCGCCATGGACGAGTTGCGCGGTCTTGCCGCCGGGCGCGGCGCACAGATCGACGACCGTCTTGCCGGCAAGATCGCCGAACAGCCGGGCCGGCAGCGCCGCGGCCGCATCCTGAATCCACCACTGGCCGTCACTGAAGCCAGGCATCATGGTGATCGGGCCCTGCAGCACGGTGCGAATCGTGCCGGTGGGCAGCGTCTCGCCGTGAAACCGTGTCGCCCACGCTGCGGCGTCGGATTTCACCGTGAGGTCGAGCGGCGGTTCGTGACCGATGGCCTCGGCCATGGCCTTGGCATTGTCTTCGCCGTAGTGCGCAATCCAGCGCTTCACCAGCCACGGCGGTAAATCGACCATGCCGGTGCGCACTTCCTCGACCAGCGGATGGCCTTCACGCGCGCAACGGCGCAGCACGGCGTTGACCAAGCCGGCATATTTCGCGGCGCGCCGGTCGGCCTGCACCAGACGAACCGACAAATCCACCGCGGCATGATCGGGCACGTCCATCCAGAGAATTTGAGTCGCGCCGATCAACAACGCGCTTTGTGCCCGCGGCGCGTCGGTGGGAATTCCGCGATCGAGCAGACGCGAAAGCACATGACCGAGCGTGCCGAGCTTGCGCAGGATGGTCGACACCAGCCGTCGCATCAGTGCGCGATCGCGATCCGACAGCGCCTTCAGGCCGGGATGTGCGCCCGTGCCTTCGAGCTGATCGTCGAGGGTTCGTCGGCGATGCAGAACACCATCGAGAATGTCGGCGGCAATCCGGCGCGCGGCGAGGCCGGGCACCTCGGTCGGCGGGACAAATCTCGAAGGTTTCATGCGGGCGGTTACACAACTTGGCGGGAACAGGGGAGTCGCGGCGAGACCGCATCCGTGACACCCGAATATGCCAATTGTAAGAATGGCCTTGGTCGCATCACAGTCGCGGTGTGAACTTGTCCAAGCGGTTTTGCATGAATGTGCTTTCCGTTTTATTGCCCGTAGTCCGGAGTCGTCGAATGACCGATCAACCCGCCGAGAAAGCTGCCGCTTATGCTGAAGCGCCGCGCAAGCCGCTGACACAGGCGGCGGAGCGGGCGCTCGCGGAGGCGGCGGAACGGCGCGCTCAAGCCGAGCGTGAGGCAGCCAAGGCGCATGAGGGGACCCCAAAGGAAGTTCAGGGGCCGAAAGGACCAGAGCCGACCCGCTACGGCGACTGGGAGCGCAAGGGAATCGCATCGGACTTCTGATCACTCGGTCAGTTTCGATATGCAACCATAGATTGCGATTGCGAATCGCGCAGGTTGCGTTAAGCTAGGGATATGTTCCTAGTAGCGCGCCACTCGCCGTTCTCCGGGTCAACCCTGGCCTTGCTGGCCGGCATATTTTGTCTTGGCCTGATTGCGGGGTCGGTGTTGCCGGTGAAGGTGCCCCGTTGGTCTGAGGCGACGTCCCCGCGGCATGTTGAAATTCCTTCACGCCCGGCCGATGCCAGCCCTGCGACATGGTCCCGCGACGGGAATCTCACGGCACGGTATCCGGTCGACGTGTTCCGGGTGGTCGACGGCGACACGTTCGAGGCGCGTGTGCATCTGTGGCCCGGTCTGGATATCACGACCCGGGTGCGGCTGCGCGGCATCGATGCGCCGGAACTCAAGGCCCACTGTGCGGAAGAACGCGAGTTGGCCGAAATCGCCCGTGACGCGCTGGATGAAATGATCGCGAGCGGAAGCGTTGCGATCTTCAATGTCGGCCCCGACAAATACAACGGCCGGGTGGTAGCCGACGCTGCGACGCGCGCAGTACCGAGCGTGTCAGGCGCGCTCCTTGCTGCGGGCCATGTTCGCGCCTATGGCGGCGGTCATCGCAGCGGCTGGTGCGTGACGGCAAGGCGATAGTCTTTCGCCAAAGCAAAAAAGCCGCGCAGTGGCGCGGCTTTTTCGTATTGCGAGAAAAAAACGATCAGCGCGCGGTAACGATGACCTGTGTGCCGACCGAGACGCGCTCGAACAGATCGGTGATGTCCTGATTGTACATCCGCACGCAGCCGTACGAGACGAAGCCGCCGACCGAGTTCGGCCGGTTGGTGCCGTGAATGGCGTACTCGCCGCCCGCCAGCGTCATCGCCGCGACGCCCATCGGGTTTTCCGGCACGCCGCCGGGGATCACGTCGGGGATAGAAGGATTGTCATGCTTCACATCGGCCGGCGGCGACCAGGCTGGGTTGCGATATTTACCGCTGATGCGGGTGATGCCGGCCCATTCCTTGCCGCGTTTGCCGACGCCGACAGGATAGCGAACCGCATGACGGTCATCGAGCACGTAATAGAGGCGCCGCTCCTTGGTCTTCACCACGATGGTTCCCGGCGAATAACCGGCGGGTGCTGCGACCAGATCCGGGCGCGCCCGGGCGGCTGTGGCTGATAACAATCCCAAACCAAAGATGGCAGCCAACGCCACCATGATCGTCCGCAACATCTGAAAATCTCCTGCCGCTGCCCGAAGGGCGCGATCCGGCGGCATGAAAATAAAATACGATGCTCAAAGTAAATGCCCTGAAAACAACACTCGCCGCCAAAACGAGATTTGGCGGCGAGTGGCTCTGACAATCGTGTGATCCGTAGATACGCCTCGCGGACTACGCGCCCTTCCGGTTCTGGCGGTTGTTGACGAGATCCGTCACCACGGTCGGATCGGCGAGTGTTGTGGTGTCGCCGAGGCTACCGGATTCGTCTTCCGCGATCTTGCGCAGGATGCGCCGCATGATTTTACCGGAACGCGTCTTGGGTAGGCCCGGCGCGAACTGGATCAGGTCCGGCGAGGCGATCGGGCCGATGTCTTTGCGGACCCAGGCGACGAGCTCCTTGCGCAACCCTTCGCTCGGCTCGATGCCCTTCATCAGCGTCACATAAGCGTAGATGCCCTGACCCTTGATATCGTGCGGATAGCCCACCACGGCGGCTTCCGACACCTTCTCATGCGCGACCAGCGAGCTTTCGACTTCGGCGGTGCCCATGCGATGGCCGGA
>JBIQLC010000034.1:0-24820 GCA_044464625.1 Afipia sp.
TTGGTGCGCGGCCCATCCTTGGCGGCGACGGGCGGGGCTCTGTTGGGACGGCGAATAGGGGTTCTCCAAAGTCGTTGAATGAAGCAGCTATTTTGAAGGATGAAACGCTCCCCCGCAAGGCGGGTCGGGCCCCTGCAGCCACAAAGCATCGCATTCGCGGCAATTTGGCCACGTCCTCCACCCGTTGAGGTAGCGATGCCTGCGGCGCTTTGCAACGGCCCTGTTGTTCCTGCTGCGTCGAGGGCAAAGCCCCTCCGGGTCGTTGACGCCCGTGGTTGGTCGCCCCCATAACCGGCGGTGACAAATCCTTCACAGAATGGTCAGCCATGAACCACGCAGCGGACACACCGGCTTTTCTCGACGTTGGCGCCAAGGATCAGGTGCGCCGGATCGCGGTGCGCGCCCGCGCAGGAAGGGCGCCCGGCCTGTTCTGGCTCGGCGGCTTCAAATCCGACATGCGCGGCACCAAGGCCGAAGCGCTCGATGCGTTCGCGGCGGAGAAGGGGCGCGCCTGCGTGCGCTTCGATTATTCCGGTCACGGCGAGTCGGGCGGCGATTTCGTCGATGGCACCATCGGGCAATGGCACGAGGAAAGCCTCGCGGTGTTCGACGCCTTCTGCGAGGGACCGCAGATCGTCATCGGCTCGTCGATGGGTGGCTGGATGGCGCTTCTGCTCGCGCGGGCCTTGACGAAGCGCAAGGCGAAAGCACCGCGTGCAACGCTTGCGGGATTGGTGCTGATCGCGCCGGCGCCGGATTTCACCGAAGACCTGATGTGGAAAAGTTTCCCGCAGGACGTTCGCGATCAGATTGAGAAGGAAGGTGTCTGGCATCGTCCGTCGGACTACGGCGATCCCTATCCGATCACCCGCAATCTGATCGAGGAGGGCCGCAATCATCTTCTGCTCAAGGGCGCGATCGACATTGGCTGCCCGGTGCGCATTCTGCAGGGCGCGCAGGATCCCGATGTGCCGTGGCAGCACGCCTTCGCACTGACGCATTGCCTGCCGAGCGACGACGTCGTGCTGACGCTGGTTCAGGACGGTGATCATCGGCTGTCGCGCCCGCAGGATATCGCACGGATTCTCGCCGCGGTGGATGAACTCGCCATCGCTTGACCGGCACGTTTCGCGCGGCACAATCGCTTCAAAGAAGGAGTCGATGATGCAGTCGGACACAATGCTCAAGGAATTCTGTCGCGCCGTCGAACAACGCGAGGGCGCTGCGTTCGCGGCGCTGTTCACCGAGGACGGCGTCTATCACGACGTGTTTTACGGGAGCTTCGCAGGGCGCACGAAGATCGCGGAAATGATCGACGACTGGTTCTATCGCACGGCAGACAATTTCCGCTGGGACATGCACGATCCGGTCGGCGACGGGCGCACGCTCTATGCGCGCTATACTTTCAGCTACCGCTCGCTGTTGCCGGAAGCCAGGGGACAACGCGCGATGTTTGAAGGCGTTGCGATCATCAGGCTGCGTGATGGATTGATTGCCGAGTATGGCGAGGTCGCTAACGTTGCGACCGGTTTCCTCGACATGAATTTCGCGCCGGAGCGTATCGCTAAAATTTTCGCCAAGCAGAATGCCGCGCTGAAAGCACGGCCGGAGATGCAACGACACTTGGCGGATTGACGGTCAGGCAGAGAGCGGGAGCGCCGCGCGCCATTCCTCGCGGACGCTTTCGTCGGTCTCGTTTGCCTGTGTCGCAAGCTCAGAAAACTCATCGTGTGGCAACAGGCGCGACAACGCCCATACCGCCGCGCCGCGCACGAGAGAATTTTCATCGCTCAGCAGTCGCAGCGCATCGTCGACAAGCGAGCGATCGCCCGAATTGCCGATCGCGGTCAGCACATTGCGCATGAAGCGATCACGGCCGACCCGCTTGACCGGCGACTTGGTGAACAGCGCGCGGAACGCTGTATCATCGAGGCGCGACAGTTCAGCGAGCGATGGCGCACGTAATTCGTCACGCGCCGAGAGCTTGGCTTCATGCCCCTGCTGCGCGAACTTGTTCCATGGACACGCCGCGAGGCAATCGTCGCAGCCATAGATGCGATTGCCGATGGCGGCGCGCAGGTCGCGCGGGATCGGCCCCTTGTTTTCGATGGTGAGATACGAGATGCACTTGCGCGCATCGAGTCGGTAGGGCGCGGGAAACGCTTCGGTTGGGCAGGAATCGAGGCAGGCTCGGCATGAGCCGCAGTGATCGACCTCGGCTTCGTTGCGCGGCAGTTCCAGCGTGGTGAAGATCGCGCCGAGAAACAGCCATGAGCCGAATTCGCGCGACACCATGTTGGTGTGCTTGCCCTGCCAGCCGAGGCCGGCCTTGTGTGCGAGCGGCTTCTCCATCACAGCCGCGGTATCGACGAACACTTTGACGTCGCCGCCGGCCCGCGCGAGCAGCCAGCGCGCCAGCGTCTTCAGCCGTTTCTTGATCAGGTCGTGATAGTCGTCGCCCCGCGCATAGACCGAAATCGCGCCGCGGCTGCGCTGCGCGATCACCGCCATCGGGTCTTCGTCGGGACCATAATTGACGCCGAGCATGATCACCGAGCGTACTTCGCTCCACAGCGCGCGCGGATCGGCGCGGCGCTCCGGGTCGCGCGCCAGCCAGTCCATGTCGCCATGCGATCCGGTATCGAGGAAAATCTGCAGCAGCTTGCCCGCGCCTTCGATCGCGTCAGGCGCGGTGATACCGATGGCGTCGAAGCCGAGCGTGCGCGCCTCGCGCGCCAAGGCGGTTCGCACCTCCGTCATCGAAGGGTCGGTTGTGGAGTTCGCAGCAGGTGAGATCAGAAGTCGAGATCCACGTAGTGGGCCGGCGCCGGCAGCCCCGCCATCCACTCGCTGAGCAGCGGACGGAACGACGGGCGGGACTTGATCCGCACGTACCAGGCTTTCGCGGCTTCGTCCTCGTTCCATGGCACATCGCCCAGATAGTCGATCGCCGACAGGTGCGCGGCGGCCACGAGGTCGGCATAGGTCAGCCGGTCACCAGCGAGGAAATTCCGCGTCCGCGCCAGCCAGCCGATATAGGCCAGATGATAGCGCACATTGACCCGTGCGGCGCGCATAACCTCGGTGGACGGCGCGCCGCCACCCTGGTCGGCGTTCATGAAACGCTTGTAGACCCGTTCGGTCACCAGCGGATCCGAGACTTCGTCAAAGAACTTGTCGTTGAACCACGACATCAGCCGCCGGACTTCGACGCGATCGAGCGGATCCTTGGGCATCAGCCGCCGGTCGCCTAGGGCGTAGCCGTGGGTCTCGTCGAGGTACTCGGCGATCACCAGCGCCCCGGGGATCGGGGGTGTTCCCTCGGGCAGCATCACCGGGGTGGTGGCCGCCGGGTTCATTGCCAGAAAGGCTTCCCGCCGCTCCCAGACCCGCTCCTCCACCAGCCGCGAATCGAGACCATGCTCGCCAAGGACGAGCCGCACGAAGCGCGAGCGTGGACAGAATGGGTGGTGAAACAGCGTGAACATGTTGCCCCTTGATAGACCGCGGAAACTTAAGAAGAACCTTAAGAGAAGCTCTCTGGCGAAAATGAGAACAAGACGGCTTCTGTATGGCAGGCGGGGGATAGCCTTGCCGGGTCACCGTCATTTGGCCGCTTTTCCATTGCGGCATACGGACGAATAAGCCACAAGGCGCCGTTCGCGCCCCTCCAGAGTTGCGGATTATCCCCGATGTTAGCTGACCTCCTGAAAGCCCTCGTTCTCGGCATTGTCGAGGGCGTGACGGAATTCCTGCCTGTCTCGTCCACCGGCCATCTCCTGCTGGTGGAGCGGTTTTTCGAACTCGACCAGGACAACTTCTGGAAGACATTCGCGGTAATGATCCAGCTTGGCGCGATCCTCGCCATCCTGGCGATCTATTTTGGCCGGCTGTGGCGCATCGCGCTCGGCATGTTCACCGATCCGGCGGCGCGGCGCTTCGTCATCGGCGTACTGCTGGCGTTTTTTCCTGCGGTGGTCCTCGGGCTTCTTTTCGGTGGCTTCATCAAGAACGTACTGTTCAATCCCTGGGTGGTCTGCTTCACGCTGATCGCAGGCGGCGCGGTGCTGCTATGGGTCGATCAGCAGGAACTGAAACCGCGCTATCACGACGCCACCGCGTTCTCGCTGCCGATGTATCTCGGCATCGGTGTTGCGCAATGCGCGGCGATGATTCCCGGCGTGTCACGCTCGGGTGCGTCGATCGTTGCGGCGATGCTGTTCGGTGCCGACAAGCGCGCGGCGGCGGAGTTTTCGTTCTTCCTCGCGATCCCGACCATGGTCGGCGCGTTCGTCTATGATTTCTACAAGAGCCGCGCCGATATGACGATGGACCACGGCCTGGTGATCGCTGTCGGATTCATCGTGTCGTTCATCACCGCGATCATCGTGGTCAAGACGTTCCTTGACTACGTCACCCGCCACGGCTTCGTGCTGTTCGCGTGGTGGCGGGTGATCGTTGGCACGCTCGGACTGATTGCGCTGGCGCTGGGGTTCTAGGCAGAGGCGGGATTTAGATGCCGTTCTGCGCGAACTGGCCGGTCTTGCGGAAGCGCCAGAGATAGGACGGCAGCACTGCCGCCATCGATTCCAGCGGCATGCCGAGGCCTTCCAGCGTCAGGCCGGCAGCCTTCGCGGCGTCTGACACGACATTATCTGAGCGCAGCAGCTCGACCTGATCGGGCGTCAGTTTGAAGTCGCCTGGTGCGAATTGCAGGAACATCGACTGGAAGCGGGCAAGGCCGAATGGCAGCGGCACCAGGGTGCGCTTGCGTTCGATGACCGCGAGAATCAGCTCGATGATCTGGCGCATCGTCATCACTTCAGGGCCGCCGAGCTCATAGGTTGCGCCAGGTTGGGTCTTGCCCTCGACCGCGTCGGCAATCGCGGCAGCGACGTCGCCGACATAAGCAGGCTGCATGCGGGTGTTTTCGCCGACCAGCGGCAGCACCGGTGACATCCGCGCCAGCGCCGCGAAACGGTTGGTGAATTCATCTTCCGGCCCGAACATGATCGATGGGCGCATGATGGTCGCCGATGGCACCGCTGCGAGCACCGCCTGTTCGCCGGCGGCCTTGCTGCGGGCGTAGCCCGATGTCGAATTTTCGTCGGCGCCGATCGCCGAGACATGGACGACGCGGGCGCCAATTCTGCTCGCTGCCTCGGCCACCGTTTGTGCGCCTTTGGCCTGAACGGCATCGAAGGTCTGCGCGCCACCCTCGGTCAGAATGCCGACCAGGTTCACCACCACGCTGGCGTCGCGCATGGCAGCTTCGATCGAGGCCGGATGGCGGATATTGGCCTGCACAAGGCTGATCTGGCCGACCCGGCCCAGTGGCTGCAAGTGCCCCGCCAGCTCCGGGCGACGGACGCCGACCCGCAACCGGTAGTCACGGCGCGCCAAGGCCCGGACCACGTGCCGGCCGAGGAAACCCGATCCTCCAAAAACCGTAACGAGAGTGTCGATTGGCGCTGGCATGACATCGGTCCTGAAAATTGTATGAGCCGGAAAGCGGGGCGGGCCGCGTTTCCGCGATACGCGATCATTTCCGGGCTGTACAGACCCTTCCCGCACCCCTAACTGAATTTGACAAGCGCGGTCCCGAACCTTACTAACCGGGCCCAAGCCCAGGTGGTGGAATTGGTAGACACGCAGGTTTCAGGTACCTGTGCTGCAAGGCGTGAAGGTTCGAGTCCTTTCCTGGGCACCATTTTTTGACGGCGGCGTTGACGCCCATTTTGCGATCCGCCGATCCCGTCGCTTTCCCCGACATTTGGAAGGTTTTGGCCCGCGTTAGGGGCCGACCTTACGAATCCGTGCCGGGATTCGCCCAGAGGCATTCATAGAGCGGGACGGGCTGGGAAAATCCCTTGAGTCGCCGCGCTCTCTTTTTCGCGAGATGGTTGAACCCCCCGCGATCCCTGAAAACATTCTCGGAGGCCAGGATCTGATCGGGTTGCGCTGCTGCGCAGAGGCGCGCGGCGAGTTGGACGGTGGCGCCGAAAAGGTCGCTGCTGTCTTCCACCGGCTCTCCGCAATCGAGGCCGATGCGGACATGGATCGGCTCAAGATTTCCTTGGTTGTAGCGCTGAAATTCCGACTGGATCGCTGCCGCGCAGTCGATCGCCGTCGCAGCAGTTGCGAAGGAAGCCATGATGCCATCGCCGGTGTGCTTGACCTCCCTTCCGCCAGCGCGGCCAAGACACCGCCGCACGATGGCGTCGTGCGCCCGGATCATTTCGGTCGCCCTGCGATCACCAAGGCGTTCGGTCATCGTCGTCGAACCGACGATGTCGGTGAACATGATGGTCCGATGCCCAGAGTCGAGCTCGGACCGCGCTTGGCCCGGTGGCGGTTCAGGATCCTGAATGCGTCCGAGAAAAGCTTCCACCGCCGAAAGCGCGACCTCGACAATCTCGCCTGCGACGAGGCCGTGGGCTTCGCAGTGCACGCAGTGAGCCGTGTCCTTGTCAGGCGCATCGATCAGGCAGAAGGCCGTGCCCCTGCGCTCGTCGAACCAGTAGGTCAGGAACCTGACGCCGTAGCGATCCTGGATTTCGAGGTCCCTGCGATGGGCCTCGGCAACGTTGGCTGCGGTCGCTCCTGACAGATCGTGACGATCCATGAAGATGGGCATATAGGGCCCTCTCTTCGCTTGCGCCCGGCGGCGTTAATGGAGAACAAGCCTTCCTTGAATTCCCAGTACGGAGCAGGTACGCACCGACGGCAAGAGGGGCTGAAAATAGTCAGGAAGGGCCGGTTGATCGACTCACCCCTTCGGGGCATCGATCGGGTCCAGCAAAATCGGCTTGGGACATCGGCCGGCGGGACGCGGTTTGACGTATTTTTCGGGAGTGGGTCCGTGAGAAAAGCGGTTTTGGTTGCACTGGGTCTGCAATTGGGGCTGGCCACAACCGCCGCGATCGCCATGGATCCGCGGTTCGCCGCCAGTCTGAAGCGCCTCGATCCGACCACCCGGCTCGAACAGGTCTGCGATCTCGAGGCGATGAACCGGATCAGCCGTGACGCCAATCCCTTCCATCCGGATCGCGCGAAGACCGACGTCCTGACCCATCCCGTCCATGTTGGCGACACGGTCAAGGGCGCCGGGGGCGCCTTCCGCAGCAAGGGACAGTGGTATTCGTTCTCCTTCACCTGCAAGGGCTCGCCCGACCACATGCGGGTGGTGTCATTCAGCTATAAGATCGGCAACCCCATCCCGGAATCGAAGTGGGCGTCGCTGGGACTGTGGCGGTGAGCGGCGGCATCTCGGCCCAGGCATATCTGCTTCGGCGCCTCGCCCCTCGTGTCGCGCCAGAAGGGGCGTTAGTTTGGTTCCATCGATTCGACGAGGCCGACACACCATGACCATCCGCCTGCATCGCGGCGACCTGCCGGACACTTCGCGCTACACACATTCGGTGGCGATCGATACCGAAACACTGGGCCTCAATCCTCATCGGGATCGTTTATGCGTGGTGCAGTTGTCGAATGGCGATGGCACCGCCGACGTCGTGCAGATTCCGGCCGGCCACACCGATGCGCCGAATTTAAAGAAGCTGCTTGGCGATCCGGCCATCACCAAGATTTTCCATTTCGCGCGCTTTGATCTCGCGGTGCTCTATCACACCTTCGGGGTGATGCCGCAGCCGGTCTACTGCACCAAGATCGTCTCGCGGCTGGTGCGGACCTATACCGATCGTCATGGGCTCAAGGATCTGACGCGCGAATTGCTGGGCATCGAACTGTCGAAGCAGCAGCAGTCGAGCGACTGGGGCGCGCAGACGCTGACCGACGCGCAGCTCACCTATGCTGCGTCAGATGTTCTGCATCTCCACGCCCTGCGCGAAAAACTCGACGCCACGCTGGCGCGAGAGAACCGGATGGAACTGGCGAAGGCCTGCTTCCAGTTCCTGCCATCGCGGGCCAAGCTCGATCTGCAGGGCTGGGAGAACGAGGATATTTTCGCTCATTCGTGAGCAGATCAGCCCGGTCTCGCTCAGTTTTTATGCCGAAAGGCCCGTATCGCGGTTTTCGCCCCGTTTCGGTCACACTCCTCGCTCTCTTGGGGGCGAGGCATATTGGCAAAACCCGCTGCAAAACCCGGCAGTTCGGCCTAGAATGACACGACGCCTTTGCGCATCGATTGCCAGCCACCAACGCCTCGGAGCGGCTTTTTGTATTCGGTTCAAGGCCAGAACTACCAAGCCATCTCGGACGCGCGCTTCGCGGTGGCGGCGCGCCACAGCCGCCGCGTTCGTTTCCTGCGCAAGGCGGTTCCGGCGGCGGTGGTCGGCGCGCTCCTGATGATCGCGCTCGCTTCGATCTTCAATCCGTTCCGGATTCTCGCCAAGCTGCCGCTCGAGGTCGACAACCTGGTGGTGTCGGGCACGCGCATCACGATGGAGTCGCCGCATCTCGCCGGTTTCACGCCAGACAAGCGACCTTACGAACTATGGGCGAAGACCGCGACGCAGGACGTGACCAAGCCGACCAATGTCGAGCTCAAGGAATTGCGCGCCAAGGTGCAGATGGAGGACAAGTCCGGCCTCACCATGGATGCGACCAGCGGCCTGTTCGATACAAAGTCGCAGGTCCTTAACCTGTCGGATTATATTTTTCTGCAATCCTCCACCGGTTACGAAGCGCGCTTGACCCAGGCCCGCGTCGATATGGCCAAGGGCACGGTGACGTCGGATCAGCCGGTCGCGGTGAAGCTGCTCAATGGCACGCTCGATGCGCAACGACTGGAGATCACCGACAACGGTGAACTGGTGCGCTTCGACGGCGGTGTCTCGATGATTCTGGTTCTCGACGAGGCGGCAAAGAGCGGCGCCGCGAATTCCGGCTCGGCAGAACCGGCCGATACAACCGCGACGCACGATGCGGATGCCCGATGATGTTTTGGACGCTTGATCTCATGACGAATCGCAGTCGGCGATTTCATCTTCTGCGCCGGAGCGCCTTTGCTGTTGCGCTTGCCGGCACGGTTGCGATCGGCGTGAGTGTCGCGCAGGCCCAGAGCACGGTGCAGGGCGTGCCGAACGCGGTGCAGGGCTTCTCGCAAAATCGCGACAAGCCGATTCAGATCGAAGCTGCTTCGCTCGAAATGCGCGATAAGGACAAGGTCGCGACGTTCTCGGGCAACGTGAAAGTCGTGCAGGGCGACACCACCATGCGTTCAAAAACGCTCGTGGTGTTCTACGACAATGAGCAGGGTAAGGACGCCAAGAAGGATGGCAAGAAGGCCGGAATGAAATCGTCGACGCCCGGCCCTGGCGGAAGTTCGTCGATCAAGCGGCTGGAGGCGAAGGGTGGCGTCATCGTCACCCAGAAGGATCAGACCGTCACCGGTGAGACCGGCATTTTCGACATGCGCTCCAACACCGTCACCATGCTTGGCGGCGTGGTGCTGACGAAAGAGAAGAACGTGCTGCGCGGCGACCGCCTTGTGGTCGATATGACGACAGGCATTTCGCGGGTTGAGTCGAACAATGGTCGTGGCGTTCAGGGCATGTTCCAGTCGTCCGCTCCCGGTGGTTCGCCGGTGAGCGGACTCACCTCGGGCGACAACCCCGCCCCACCCCGGAGCAAGGGTGCGCGCCAGCCGGGTAAGCCTATGAAACTCAATGCTTTGCCGGAGACGAGCCGGCCCCGAGGTTGAACCTTTGTCGGTTAGCCTGTATCACCCGGCGCCCAGAGAGAGTGTGATTGCGCGGTTGCAACGCACGGCCGTGAGAGGCTGATCGAAGCACGTATGGCTGATTTCCTGCGCATGTTTCGTCGTCGTGTCCCGGCGCCTGGCCGCCAGGGGTTCGCGCGGGCGCGCCCGGATATCACCTCGTTCGGCGAGCGCATGGGCGATATTTTCCGAAACGTCGTAGGCGCGACTTCAGCTCCGCCCGAGCCGCCGCGCGAAGTGCCGATGCCGATTCCGTCGCGCGACGGTCAGCGGTCATCATTCGATCAGGCGGCTTTGGCGGCAACGTCATCTGATGCAACCGCGTTCGAGCGCGATGCGCCGCCGATTCCGAGGGTCGCACCGCTTCAGTCGACCGCGGATTATCCCGCTCACGACGACTGGGCGCATCCGCAAAACAGCAGTACAGGCACCGCGACGCGCTCGGTGCCGCGCGCCGGCTATCTCGCGGTTCATGGCATCGAGAAGAGTTTCGGCACGCGCAAGGTCGTGCGTGGCGTGTCGATCTATGTGCGGCGGGGCGAAGCGGTCGGACTGCTTGGCCCCAACGGCGCCGGCAAGACCACCGTATTCTACATGATCACTGGCCTGATCAAGGCGGATCGCGGCCGTATCGAGCTTGATGGCCATGACGTGACCAGCCTGCCGATGTATCAGCGCGCGCGCCTCGGCATCGGTTACTTGCCGCAGGAAGCTTCGATCTTTCGCGGCCTGACGGTCGAGGAGAATATCCGCGCCGTGCTCGAAGTGGTGGAATCCGACAAGCGCAAGCGCGAGCGTGAGCTGGATTCGCTGCTCGAGGAATTCAACATCACGCGTTTGCGCAAATCGCCGTCGATCGCGCTGTCAGGTGGCGAGCGGCGTCGCGTTGAAATCGCGCGCGCGCTGGCGACGCGGCCGAACTACATGCTGCTCGACGAGCCGTTCGCCGGCATTGACCCGATTGCGGTCGGCGACATCCAGGATTTGGTCCGCCATCTCACCAATCGCGGCATCGGCGTGTTGATCACCGACCACAATGTCCGTGAGACGCTCGGCCTCACTGACCGTGCTTACATTGTCTATGCCGGCGAGGTCCTGACCGAGGGGCACCCCGAGGAAATCGTCAACGATCCCGACGTGCGCCGGCTTTACCTTGGCGAGGAATTCCGCCTCTAGCCGATTTTCGCCGCCGTCAAGCCGTGTACATTGCGGCGCAAAAGTAATAAGCAAGAATCGGACCAAGTGGGCCGGACCTTGCATTTATGGCGCTTACCCAACGATTAGAGTTCCGCCAGTCGCAGTCGCTGGTGATGACGCCGCAGCTCATGCAGGCGATCAAGCTGCTGCAACTGTCGAACCTCGATCTGGTGGCGTTCGTCGAAGATGAGCTTGAGCGCAATCCCCTGCTCGAGCGCGCCAGTGAGGATGGCGAGCCGGTGCGCGGCGAGCAGGCGGGAAATCCGATGCCATCCGCAGCTGGCGGCGACGAGACGGCGGGCGAGGCATCCGGCGAGAGCGAAAGCAGCGGCGGCGATGGATTTGATTCCGCCTCCGAGGAATGGATCAACCGCGATCTCGGCAGCCGCACCGAGATGGAGCAGACGTTCGATTCCGGGCTCGAAAACGTTTTCTCCGAAGAGCCATCGGAAACCGCCGCCCGTGTCGCCCAGGACGCCGCGCCGACCGCCTACACCGAGTGGGGCGGTGGTGCCTCGAACGACGACGAGTACAATCTCGAAGCCTTTGTTGCCGCGGAGGCGTCGCTGCATGATCATCTCGCCGAACAGCTCGCGGTGACCATTACCGATCCGGCGCGACGAATGATCGGACAGTATCTGATCGATCTGGTGGACGATTCAGGTTACGTGCCTGCCGATCTTGGACAGGCGGCTGAACGGCTCGGCACCTCGGTGTCTGAGGTCGAAGCCGTGCTCGCGATTCTTCAGACCTTTGATCCGCCGGGCATCTGCGCGCGTTCGTTGAGCGAATGTCTCGCGATCCAGCTGCGCGAACGCGATCGTTACGATCCGGCGATGCAGGCGCTGGTGGAACATCTCGATCTGCTCGCCAAGCGTGATTTCGCATCGCTGCGCAGGATCTGCGGCGTCGATGACGAAGACATCGCGGACATGATCGGTGAAATCCGTCATCTCGATCCCAAGCCGGGATTGAAATTCGGGGCGACGAAAACGCAGACCGTGGTGCCGGATGTGTATGTTCGGCAGGGACCTGACGGCGGTTGGCTCGTCGAACTCAACAGCGACACTTTGCCGAAAGTCCTCGTCAATCAGAACTACTATGCGGAACTATCGAAAACGATCCGCAAGGATGGCGACAAGGCCTATTTCACGGATTGCCTGCAGAACGCGACGTGGCTGGTGCGCGCCCTCGATCAGCGTGCACGCACCATTCTCAAGGTCGCGACAGAAATCGTCCGGCAGCAGGATGGTTTCTTCGCCCAGGGCGTTGCGCATCTGCGGCCGCTGAATCTCAAGACGGTCGCAGACGCGATCCAGATGCATGAATCCACGGTGTCGCGTGTCACCGCCAACAAGTATATGGCGACCAACCGCGGCATCTTCGAGTTGAAATATTTCTTTACCGCGTCGATTGCATCAGCCGATGGAGGGGACGCCCATTCGGCGGAGTCTGTGCGGCACCGCATCAAACAACTGATTGACGCCGAAGATCCGGCAGCGATTCTGTCCGACGACACTATCGTCGAACGGCTGCGCGCGGACGGGGTCGATATTGCGCGCCGCACAGTCGCAAAATATCGCGAGGCATTGCGAATTCCGTCGTCGGTGCAACGCCGTCGTGAAAAACAGAGTATGCTTGGCAACAGCCGGACCGCAACTACATTATCCGGAGACCGGTCCCGCGACACCGCTTCCGCTTGACGGCGCCACGCTCTGTCGCGATCCTTGTCCGGTCTGACGAGGAAGCGAGGCATGACATGACACTTCGAGTTTCTGGAAAGAGCATCAGTGTCGGTGAGGCAATGCGCGATCGTGTGATTGATCGCACCAACGAAGTCATCAAGAAGTACTTCGATGGAAACTACTCCGGGCACATCAGGCTCAGTAAGGACGGCTTCGGTTTCCGCACCGACTGCACGCTCCATCTCGATTCCGGAATCACACTCGAGTCAGACGGGATCGCCGCCGACGCTTATGCCAGCGCCGATCAAGCGTTGCTTTCGGTCGAGAAGCGATTACGGCGCTACAAGAGTCGGTTGAAGGATCGTTCCGCACGCAAGGCCTATGCCGAGTCGGCGGCGATGAAGACTGTGGAGATGCCCGGCATCGATGCATCGAGCTACGTCATCGAAGGTCTGAACTCCGAAGGCGATGAAGAGGTGACGGCGTTCAATCCTGTCATCATTGCCGAATCGACGACGTCGCTGAAGCAACTGTCGGTCAGCGAAGCGGTGATGGAACTCGACCTCACCGGCGCCTCGGCCATGGTGTTCCAGCATGGCAGCAGCGGCCGGGTTAACGTCATCTATCGGCGCTCCGATGGCAATGTCGGATGGGTGGATCCTCCCGCTCCAAACTGATCGCAGGGCATTGACGCCCCGCCGGACCCTCCCTATGGTCCGCGGCCTTTGCAGGCCGTGGTCCGAGGCTGGGTTCCGGATCGACTGGCGTCAAGATTTTGTAACCCGTCCAACGGCTTAACTTCTCCTTCGGAATGCTCGATGACGATTACGGATCTGGTCGCCCCTGAGGCGATTCTCCCGGCGCTGAAGGTCAACAGCAAGAAGCAGGCGCTGCAGGAACTTGCGGCGCGTGCGGCTGTTCTGACGGCGCAGAACGAGCGTGCAATCTTCGAAGTGTTGCTGCAGCGGGAGAAGCTCGGCACCACGGCCGTCGGCTATGGCGTTGCGATCCCGCACGGCAAGCTGCCGAAGCTCGACAAGTTGTTCGGGATGTTTGCGCGCCTCGAACGTCCGATCGATTTCGAGGCGATGGACGGCCAGCCGGTCGATCTGATGTTTCTTCTCCTGGCGCCGGAAGGCGCGGGCGCTGACCATCTGAAAGCGCTGGCGCGGGTGGCGCGGCTGTTGCGCGATCAGGAGATCGCCAAGAAGCTGCGCGCGTCGCGCGATGCCGAAGCGATCTATTCGGTGCTGGCGTTGCCGCCGGCGACGGCTGCGTGACGGCGCACCACCTCGTCGCGAACCATTTCAGAGAACATCGAAACAAAAACGGCGGCGCGATAAGCGCCGCCGTTTCATCATGCGTAGCTCGGAAAGCGAGCCAGCGTCAGTGGACGCTGACGGTCTCGAGCTCGTTGCTCCATGCATTCGCGACCGCCGCCTCGCGGCTGTCGGTCAGCATAATCGGCGTGCCGTCCGCGGCGTGAAGCGCGAACAGTTTCAAACCCGGCGCGAGATTCGGCGCCTGCGGAAAGAGGCTCGGCACGTCTTCAGAGCGAATCTGTTTGACGTAGGCGATATGGCCTTCGCCCAGTGTGGCCAGCGCTTCCAGAGAAACGACCGGCTGTGAGGTCACGGTGTTTGCTTCAGTCATTGTCCTCGACTCCTCTACAAGACTAAGCGGTCGAGTCCGCTACCAGTTCCACTATTATTCGTGCTCATTGATGGCGATCGTCTTAACAACCCGCGCCGGTTCCGGCCGGGCCAGATCGATCGACAGCAACCCGTTCTTCAGGTCCGCGCCTAACACATACATCCCGTCAGCGAGCACGAAGGTGCGCTGGAAATGGCGCGCCGCAATGCCGCGATGGATGTATTGCCGAGCCTTGTCGTCCTGCTGGCGGCCCCGAATGACGAGCTGATTTTCCTCCGTCGTGACATCGAGTTGGTCGCGGGTAAAACCCGCTACCGCCAGCGTGATGCGGAGCCGCTCAGGCTGACCATTTTCGCGCTCGCAGCGCTCGATGTTGTAGGGAGGATAGCCGTCGGCGCCTTTCACGACCCGATCAAGCGCACGCTCGATCTCGTCGAATCCCAAAAGGAACGGACTGGACAACGATGGAACACGAGACATTCACAAAGTCCTCTCGAAGCGACTTTGGCAGTGAGGGCCCTTGCGGCACCCTTTCCGGCGGCATGCCAGCCCTCCGGATACCAGCAATATGGCGATCTCCGGCGGCCGGTTCAAGACGGGCTAACAGGCTGGAAAAGACGGGGTTTCTAGCCGTCCAGGCGCGACCGGCCGTCGGCACTGAACAGATGCAGCTTGTCTCGCGGGGCGGCGGCGCGGATCCGCTCGCCGATGGCAGGGGCATCCTGGCCGGGAACCCGGACAATGATCTCGCCGGGCGGAAGCTCGCCGGGTGTAGAGCCCACGGCCGGGGCGCCGTTGCCCTGCGCGCGTGAGCCATAGACAAATGTCTCCGGCCCGACCCGCTCGATGGCATCGACCAGGAGTTCAAGCTCCAGTTCGCCAGCCGGCGCAGGTCCAGTGACGATCTCAAGGTCTTCGGGACGGACGCCGAGAATGCCGCGCTCGACAGGAGACGACGCGAACGGCTTCAACTCGTCGCCGCTCATCGACATCAAATTCATCGGCGGTGCGCCGATGAAAGCTGCGACGAAGGTCGTCGCCGGTCGCTGATAGATGTCCAGCGGCTTGCCGATCTGCTCGACCATGCCGCCGTTCATCACAACCAGAATGTCGGCGAGCGTCATCGCCTCAAGCTGGTCGTGGGTGACATAGATCGATGTCGTCTTGAGCCTGCGCTGCAGCTTGCGGATTTCGACGCGCATGGCGATGCGCAGCTTGGCGTCGAGATTAGACAGTGGTTCGTCGAACAGGAACACCTTCGGCTGGCGCACGATAGCGCGACCCATGGCGACGCGCTGGCGCTGGCCACCGGAAAGCTGGCGTGGCTTGCGATCGAGCATCGGACCGATCTCGAGAATCTGCGCGGCCTCGCGCACGCGCTTGTCGATCTCCGGCTTGGCCATGCCGCGGTTGCGCAGGCCGTAAGCCATGTTGTTGTAGACGCTCATATGCGGATAGAGCGCGTAGTTCTGGAACACCATGGCGATGTCGCGATCGGCAGGCTCGACGTCATTGACGACGCGGCCGCCAATGTCGATCTCACCGCCGGTGATGGTTTCAAGGCCCGCGACCATGCGCAGCAGCGTGGACTTGCCGCAGCCGCTTGGCCCGACCAGTACGCAGAACTGTCCGTCGCCGACCTCGAAATCGACGCCTTTGATCGCTTCGACATTGCCTGCGTAGGTTTTGCGGACATTGCGCAGAACGACGTTCGCCATCTCGATTCCTACTTCTCGGTTTCCACTAGTCCGCGCACGAACAACTTCTGCATGACAACGACGATCGCAACCGGCGGCAGCATCGCGAGCACGGCGGTCGCCATGACGATCGGCCATTCGGTGAGCGCATCGGAGGTGACGATCATCTTGCGGATGCCGACCTGAATCGTTTGCATATCGTCGCGGGTGGTGATGAGCAGCGGCCAGATGTACTGGTTCCAGCCGTAGATGAAGAGGATCACGAACAGCGCCGCCATATTGGTGCGCGACAGCGGCAAGAGCGTATCCTTGAAGAAGCGGAACGGGCCTGCGCCGTCGATGCGCGAGGCTTCCAGCAGTTCGTCCGGCACCGTCATGAAGAACTGCCGGAACAGCAGCGTCGCGGTAGCGGACGCAATCAGCGGCAACGCAAGGCCCGAATAACTGTCGAGCAAGTCGAGATCGGCGGCGATCTTGTAGGTCGGATAGATGCGCACTTCGACCGGCAGCATCAGGGTGATGAAGATCAGCCAGAACACCGACATCCGGAACGGAAAGCGGAAATAGACGATGGCGTAAGCGGAGAGAATCGAAATTGCGATCTTTCCGAGCGCGATCGACATCGCCATGACGAAGGAATTGAACAGCATCATCGCCACCGGCTCACGGGTGGTGCCGCTCGTGCCGACGAAAATGGTGCGATAATAGGTTTCGAGGAAATGAGGACCCGGCCACAACGACATCTGGCCGTTGGCGATCACCGCGTTGTCCTGGGTGGAAGCGACGAACGCCAGATAGACCGGGAAGGCGACGATCGCGATTCCGATCCACAGTACGGCGTGGGCGACGTAGCGCCGGATGCCCTCTCGCTCGACCATCAGTACGTCACCTTGCGTTCGACGAAACGGAACTGGACGGCGGTGAGCACGATCACCATGCCCATCAGAATCACCGACTGCGCGGCCGAGCCGCCGAGATTGCCGCCGAGCAGGCCGTCGACATAAACCTTGTAGACCAGCGTCTGTGTGGCGTTAGCGGGCCCGCCGCGGGTCATGGTATCGATCACGCCGAAGGTGTCGAAGAAGGCGTAGACCACGTTGACCACGATCAGGAAGAAGATGGTCGGCGTCAGCAGCGGAAACGTCACGGTCCAGAAGCGGCGCATCGGCCGCGCACCGTCAATCGCCGCTGCCTCGTGCACGCTTTGCGGAATGCTTTGCAGGCCGGCGAGGAAGAACAGGAAGTTGTAGGAAATCTGCTTCCACGCCGCGGCAAGGATCACCAGCAGCGCCGCCTGATTGCCGTCGAGCAGGGGATTCCAGTCGACGCCGAGTTTGCGCAGGCCGTGTGCGATCACGCCGAGCGACGGATTGAGCATGAAAATCCACAGCACTCCCGCGACCGGCGGCGACACTGCATAGGGCCAGATCAGCAGCGTGCGATAGATCATGCTGCCGCGCAGCGGCTTGTCGGCCATGACCGCGAGCAGCAGCGCGAATGACAGCGACGAGGCCGCGATCGCGAAAGAGAACACGAAGGTGCGGACGATTGCGCTGAAATAATCCGGATCGTTGAAAAGTTCGCGATAGTTTTCGAACCAGACGAACGTCGTCGACAGCCCGAAGGCATCCTGCAGCAGGAATGATTGGCGCACCGCCTGAGCCGCCGGCCAGTAGAAGAAGATCAGCACGATCGCCAGTTGCGGCACGATCAGCGCGATTGGCAGCCAGCGTGTATGGAAGACGGATTGCTTCTGCATTGTCTGACCGTCACCGGGCGTCGCCGACACTCGCGAGCAAGCCGTCAGGCCGCGGTGTCGTGCATCGCTGTCTCGGGAGAGGATGCACTGCCGGACGGTGTCCGGCAATGCATCCTGAGGACGTTAGTGAACGGCTGTGCGTTCGAACTGCCGCAGCATCGTGTTGCCACGCGACACGGCGGCATCGAGAGCTTCCTTGGCGGTCTTCTTGCCGGCCAGCGCCTGTTCGATTTCCTCGGCCCAGACGTCACGGAGCTGGACCATGTTGCCGAGCCGTAGGCCGCGCGAATTCTCGGTCGGTGGCTTGTTGGTCAGTTCCTTCAGGGGAGTCTCGAGATAGGGCTGGTCCTTGTAGAAGCCTTCGTCCTTGGCCTTTTCATAAGCGGCCTTGGTGATCGGCAGATAGCCCGAAGCCTTGTGTATGTAGACTTGGCGCTCGGTGTCGGAGAGGAAGGCAAGGAACTTGGCGACGCCCTTGTATTCTTCCGGCTTCTTGCCACCCATCACCCACAGCGACGCGCCACCGATGATCGAATTCTGCGGCGCGCCCTTGACGTCGGGATAGTAAGGCATCGGCGCGTTGGTCCAGTTGAACTTGGCCTGCGACTTCACGTTGCCGAAGAATCCCGACGACGTGAGGAAGATTGGGCATTCGCCGGAGGTGAAGCGGCCTTCGCCGGTGTTGGTGCGGCCCGAGTAGTCGTAGGTCTTGTCCTTCTGTAGTTCGATCAGTTTTTCGAGGTGCTTGACCTGCAGCGGGCCGTTGAACTCAAGCACGGTGTCGAAACCGTCGAGGCCATTGGCCTTCGTCGACAGCGGCACATTGTGCCACGCCGACAACTGCTCGAGATTGACCCAGGTCACCCACGCATTGGAGAAGCCGCAGGTGTTGTAGCCGGCCGCCTTGAGTTTCTTGGCGTCCTCGAAAACTTCCGGCCAGGTTTTCGGAACCTCGGCAATGTTCGCTTTCTTCAGCGCGTCGAGATTGACCCACATCACCGTCGACGACGAGTTGAAGGGGAACGACAGCATCTCGCCCTTCGAGGTCGAGTAGTAGCCGGTAATCGCCGGCAGGTAGGCGTTCGGATCGAACTTCTCGCCGGTTTCCTTCATGAGCTGGTAGACCGGCTTCACGGCGCCCTTCGCCGCCATCATCGTTGCAGTGCCAACTTCGAACACCTGCAGGATGTGCGGCGCATTGCCGGCACGGAACGCGGCGATGCCGGCGTTCATCGTATCGGCATAGCCGCCCTTGTAGGTCGGCACGACCTTGTATTCGGACTGCGACTTGTTGAAGTCCTCGGCGAGCTTGACGACAACCTGATTGTTGCCGCCGGTCATGGCGTGCCACCACTGAATTTCGGTGACTGCGTGTGCTGGGGAAGCCAGCGCGGTCAGGACAGAGGCGGCCAAACCAAGACTGAACTGGCGAGCAAGGCCGAACTGGCGAATAGGTGTCATCAACATCCTCCCAATAGGTGTGTCGGCATCATCAATCGTTTTCGATTGTTGCGGCGCTCTAGCAGCGCCGGATGACGATCAGGTGATGATGGTAGCGGCGGACCCAGTTTGAGGGGAAGCGGAAAATGCTTCGGCTCGGAGAAAAAAGCGAAACATCCGCGCCTAAAGTCGAATGTAATCGCGGTTCGCAATCGCGGCTAGACTGGCGAAGCCAAATCGGCCGCCGCTGGACAATGGATTCTAACGGAAAATTGGAGAAGAAACCCGCCCGCAGCACCGCTGCAGGCAGGTGGGGACCTCAGCGCTTGCGTTCCGGGCCGCAGACGACGCCCTTGTCGCGCAGTGCTGCGATCTCGTCAGCCGAATAGCCGAACTCCTTGAGGATTTCGTCGGCGTGCTGGCTATAGGTCGGTGGAACCATCCGCAGACTGGCCTTGGTGCGATCGAAACGGATCGGCGAGGCGATGCCCTTGTACCAATCCTTCTCGATAATATCGCCGCGCTGCTTGACGTGCTCGCTCGCCAGCGTCTTGTCGACCGACTGCACTGGGCCCGCAGGCAGGCCGGCGGCAAGCAACTTGCGGCACAGCGGCTCGCTGTCGTGTTCCTTGAGGATGGTCTCAAGCTCGGCCCGCAATGCATCGCGATGCTCGATACGATCACGGTTCCGTGCGAACCGCGGATCGGTGCCGAGCTCGGGCCTGCCGAGTTCGCGGCACAGCTTGCGGAAGGTCGCGTCGTTGCCGACACCCATGAAGATGTTGCCGTCGCGCGCGGCGAACACCGCATAGGGTACGAGGTTGGGATGCTCGTTGCCGGTCAATGCCGGCGGCTTGCCGTGCATGAAGAAGTTCGCCGTATGCGGATGCATGATGGCGAGGCCGGTTTCGAACAAGGTCGCCTCGACGAACTGGCCGAGTCCCGATTTCTCCCGTTCCGCCAGCGCCATCAGGATGCCGGTGCAGGCATAGAGGCCGGTGGTCATATCGACCAGTGCCACACCGACGCGGGTGGGGCCGCTTTCGGGCGAGCCGGTCGACGCCATGATGCCGACCATCGACTGGATGATCGCGTCATAACCCGGGTGGCCACCATGCGGGCCATCGCCGCCGAAGCCGGAGATACGGCAGTGAATGAGCCGCGGAAACTTCGCGCGCAGGAAATCATTGCCGATGCCCCATTTGTCGAGCGTGCCCGGCTTGAAGTTTTCGATCAGGACGTCGGCATCCTTGAGCATGTGCATCAGCACCTCTCGCCCGCCTTCCGACGCGAGATCGATGCCGATCGAACGCTTGTTGCGGTTGGTGCCAATGAAATACGCCGCGTCGTCGTCGTGGAACGGAGGGCCCCAGTCGCGGGTCTCGTCGCCAGCCGGCGGCTCGACCTTCACGATGTCCGCGCCGTGATCGGCCAGAATCTGCGTGCAATAGGGGCCGCCGAGAACGCGCGATAAATCGATTACGCGCAGTCCTGCCATTGCTCCGGTCGCGGCTTGTGTCGTCATCAGCTCAACCTTCAATTGCGTGCGAAGAGACGCCGCAGAATTTGCGGCGCAAGGAGAACATGACTTTGGAAGGATTGCGCGGCGCGCGTCAACATCTCCGTCAAGAGGAGACATATTGGGTTCGCTCTGCGGAACGTACGACGCTGAAAAATTAGGAGGAGGATGGTGGAGCCAGGCGGGATCGAACCGCCGACCTCTTGCATGCCATGCAAGCGCTCTCCCAGCTGAGCTATGGCCCCATCACGGGAAGCGAACCCGACACCGTCTGTTTCCGGCGCTGTATTCCGGGCTCGCCCGATCTCAAATCAGAGAAGAACCTGAACAATCACACTTCAGGTCTGATCTCAAGTCTCTTCATCGCCGGAAACATCGCCGATGATGTCGGTGACGTCCTCGTCATCCTCTTCCTCCTCGGCGATGAAGGTCGAATCATCGTCATCATCATCGATGGTGTCATCGGCCTCGATATCGTCTTCCGATTCGGGCATCACGGCCTTGACCTTGCCGGTGTTCTCCTCGGCATCGGCCTCCTCGAGCGAGACCAACTCTTCGTTCTCGGCGGTCTCCGGGGTTGTGTCGGTCGTGGCGGCACGCGTGTCGCTGCGGCCACGTGGCGGTGCCACCGGCGCAATCGGCACGATCTCGCCGGTATAGGGCGAGATGACCGGATTTTTGTTCAGGTCGTAGAATTTCTTGCCCGTCGTCGGGCAAATACGCTTGGTTCCGAGATCGGCTTTTGCCACGGCTGAGTCCTGGGGATTTGCGAAAAGCGGTGCTTCACTTGGCTAGTTGCGCCGCCGCTGTCAATAGCGGTTTGCACTCTCGTCTGTTCGACGCCGCGCTCGCGCATGGAAGACGCGGAGATCGCCTGCGGTGACAGGCGTTTAGGGCCGTGACCTGCTTCCGCGGTCGTGTTAGGAGCCCGGCACGAAAAGGAGCGTCATCTTGAGCCATTCCGGACAGCCCACCCCGCTCGAATCCCGTGCCGGCCACGCCCTCAACGGCGAGGTCAGGGTCCCCGGCGACAAGTCGATTTCGCACCGGGCGCTGATTTTAGGGGCTCTAGCGGTCGGAGAGACCCGGATTTCGGGTCTTTTGGAAGGTGAGGACGTCATCAATACCGCCAAGGCGATGCAGGCGCTGGGGGCGATGGTCGAGCGTACCGGAACCGGGACCTGGTCGGTGCGCGGGGTCGGGGTTGGCGGTTTCAAGTCGCCTGACGCGCCGCTCGATTTCGGCAACAGCGGCACCGGTTGTCGTCTGGCGATGGGCGCGGTGGCGGGATGCCCGGTCACGGCGACGTTCGACGGCGATGCCTCGCTGCGCAAGCGCCCGATGCGGCGGATTCTCGATCCGCTCGAACTGATGGGCGCGAAAGTGACCTCGATCGTCGATGGCGGGCGGCTGCCGATGACCATGCAGGGCGCGCGTGATCCCATTCCCGTCACCTATCGCACCCCAGTCGCTTCGGCGCAGATCAAATCGGCGGTGCTGCTCGCGGGATTGTCGGCGCCGGGCGTCACCACGGTGATCGAACAGGAAGCGAGCCGCGATCACACCGAGCTGATGATGGCGCATTTCGGCGCAACCATCGTTTCCGAGAACGAAGGATCGCATGGTCGGAAAATTTCTCTCACCGGCCAGCCCGAACTGCATGGCGCGAACGTCGTGGTGCCGGCGGATCCGTCGTCTGCGGCGTTCCCGATCGTTGCCGCGCTGATCGTTCCGGGCTCCGATCTGGTGTTGACCGATGTGATGACAAACCCGCTGCGGACAGGGCTTTTCACGACGCTGCGCGAAATGGGGGCATCCATCGAGGAAAGCGACACGCGCACCGATACCGGCGAACCGATGGCGAAATTCCGCGTGCGCGGCTCGAAGTTGCGCGGCGTCACCGTGCCACCGGAACGCGCGCCGTCGATGATCGACGAATATCTCGTGCTCGCGGTGGCTGCCGCTTATGCCGAAGGCACCACGGTGATGCGCGGCCTGCAGGAGTTGCGGGTGAAAGAATCGGATCGGCTGGAGGCGACCGCCGACATGCTGAGGGTCAACGGTATCAAGGTCGAGATCGTTGGTGACGACATGATCGTCGAGGGCCGGGGCCACGTGCCGGGTGGCGGTCTTGTCGCCACGCACATGGATCATCGCATCGCAATGTCAGCGTTGGTGATGGGGCTTGCCGCCGACACGCCAGTGAAAATCGACGACACGACGTTTATCGCGACGAGTTTCCCTGACTTCATTCCGATGATGCGCGGACTGGGGGCGGATCTGTCATGATCATCGCCATCGACGGACCCGCGGCGTCGGGCAAGGGCACCCTCGGCAAGCGGCTTGCGGCGCACTACCACTACCGTCACCTCGACACCGGGCTCATTTATCGCGCCGTCGCCAAAGCCATGCTCGATGCCGGTGCGGACCTTGCTGATGAGACTGTTGCGGTCGCTATTGCTCAGGCGCTCGATCCAGCTTCGTTCGGCGATGTGGCGCTGAAAACCCAGGAGGTCGGCGCCGCCGCCTCGGTGGTTTCGGCTCATCCGCAGGTCCGGCGGGAGCTGCTGGCATTCCAGCGCAATTTCGCCGCAGGTCCGCCGGGCGCGGTGCTCGACGGCCGGGATATCGGCACAGTGATCTGCCCTGAGGCCGAGGTGAAAATCTTTGTCGTGGCGCGGCCGGAGGTTCGGGCCCAGCGCCGGGCGCTCGAAATGCGGGCGCGCGGTGAGACGGTCGATGAGGCCGCGGTGCTGGCCGATATCGTGAAACGCGACGAACGCGACCGGAATCGAGCCGCTGCGCCGCTGCGGCGGGCCGATGATGCCCATGAGCTGGATAATTCGGATCTGGACATCGAGGGCGGGGTGCAGGCGGCCATCGCCATCGTCGAAGCCGCACGAGCCCGGCGCTGAGATTTTGGGCTGTCCTGGCCGATTCTGGCTGTCGAGCGCCAATTCGGGCCGCTGATATCGAAAAAGCCCGCCGCAGGCCAGCTTTTGGCCTTTGCAGGGTTGCTCAGGCCGCGCCCCGCCGCTATATCCTCCCGGTCCGGACTGCATCGATCCTGTCGAGACTGTCCGCGCGGGCCGGCCGGGAGTGCGATCTCCCGCCGTCATTGGAGGAACGCCCGCCGCGGTCTTGAAGCCGATGCCAAGAGGTCAGAAGGATCTCGTTTCAGCCCTCCGGACTTGAACTTTACCGTATCGCTTGTGCAGGCACCCGCCGGCCCGTTCACGCAGACCTCCGGGTTTGCTGGAATGGTCGTCAGAGGCTGCGGACCTTTGGCACTGGACACGCGATGCGTTCATCAACCCGCTGCCGGCAGCCCGCATTTTGGAGAACATATGTCTTCGACTGCTACTTCGTATAATCCGTCGCGTGATGATTTCGCCGCCATGCTCGATGAGTCCTTCGCGGGCGGCAATGTGCAGGAAAGCTCCGTCATCAAGGGCAAGGTTGTTGCCATTGAGAAGGACATGGCCGTCATCGACGTCGGCCTGAAGACTGAGGGCCGCGTCGCCCTCCGCGAATTCAACGGCCCGGGCCGCGAGAGCGAGCTCAAGGTTGGCGATGAAGTCGAGGTGTTCCTCGACCGGATCGAGAACGCGCTCGGCGAAGCCGTGCTGTCGCGCGACAAGGCGCGCCGCGAAGAGAGCTGGGGCAAGCTGGAGAAGGCCTTCAACAACAACGAGAAGGTCAACGGCGTTATCTTCAATCAGGTCAAGGGTGGCTTCACCGTCGACCTCGACGGCGCCGTGGCATTCCTGCCGCGCTCGCAGGTCGACATTCGCCCGATCCGCGACGTCGCCCCGCTGATGAACAATTCGCAGCCGTTCCAGATCCTCAAGATGGATCGTCGCCGCGGCAACATCGTCGTCTCCCGCCGCACGGTTCTCGAAGAGACCCGCGCCGAGCAGCGTCAGGAACTGGTGCAGAACCTCGAAGAGGGTCAGGTGATCGATGGCGTGGTCAAGAACATCACCGACTACGGTGCGTTCGTTGATCTCGGCGGCATCGACGGTCTGCTGCACGTCACCGACATAGCGTGGCGCCGTGTCAACCATCCGACCGAGGTGCTCACCATCGGTCAGACGGTGAAGGTCAAGATCATCAAGATCAACCACGAGACCCACCGCATCTCGCTCGGCATGAAGCAGCTGCTGGACGATCCGTGGCAGGGCATCG
>JBIQLC010000035.1:0-22217 GCA_044464625.1 Afipia sp.
GGCCGACTTCCTGAAGCGCTTCCTTCACCTCGTCGAGCTTGAACGGCTTGATGATGGCTTCGATCTTTTTCACTGATTGTCTCCCGGCGCGTCCGCTTGCAGAATTCGATCTCCGCGCGTTGACGCGCGCTTCGTTTGGCATTTTGTTCGACCGGTGTGGTCCGCCGTCTCCGGCGGCTCCGAGCGAGCCACGAAGAGCGACAACCGGACAAATCCTCTCGTTTGCGGTGGATGCGTCTTTCCGCGGCGTCACCTTAAAAGCAGGGTCCGTGCCAGTTTTGCCAGCGACACAATTGTCCAGTGCTATCAATTTGTTAATTCATTTGACCTCGAACGGTGCAGCAAGATTGGGCAACTTTGACTGGCTATAAAATAGGCAGATGCACAAAATGTCGGCGGATTACTGGTCGATGGCTCGAAGTTCGATGAATGGACTGCCTGTTGATGAGGCGATGGGAGTGTGTCGCTGATGGAGATCCTGACCGTGGAGGAGATGGGGGAGGCCGACCGTCGGACCATCGCGGCGGGCACCAGCGGCTTCGCGCTGATGCAGCGGGCAGGACGTGCGGTGGCTGATGCTGCGCAGGCACTTGCTCCCGAAGGGCGCATCCTCGTGATCGCCGGGCGTGGCAATAATGGCGGCGACGGTTTCGTCGCGGCGGCCGAACTAAAGAAGCGCGGCCACGATGTGGCGGTGATGCTGCTCTGCAGCCGCGACACGTTGAAGGGCGACGCAGCACTGGCCGCGCAGGAATGGCAGGGCGAGGTACTGCCCTGCGATCCGGCCATGCTGGGCCGACCGGCACTGATCGTTGACGCACTGTTTGGGGCCGGACTCAATCGTCCGCCGAAGGGCGATCCGCACGACATCATCGTCGCAATGAACGCGAGCGGCGTGCCGATCCTGAGCGTCGATCTGCCGAGCGGCATCAACGGCACGACCAGCGAGGTGATGGGCATCGCAGCCGAGGCCACGTGGACCGTGACCTTTTTTCGCCGGAAGCCGGGACACCTGCTGTTGCCCGGGCGACTTCATTGCGGCGAGGTCGAGGTGGCGGATATCGGCATCGGCGCGCAGGTGCTCGACGCGATCGAGCCGAATGCATTCGAGAATGATCCGGACCTGTGGCGTGCATCGTTTCCCGTGCCGCGCATCGATGGTCATAAATATGCGCGCGGCCACGCTGTCGTGGTGTCGGGCTGCGAAGCCTCGACCGGCGCGGCGCGATTGTCGGCGCGCGCAGCACTTCGTGCGGGCGCAGGGTTGGTCACGGTGGCGTCGCCGTCCGATGCGCTGACGGTCAATGCGGCGGCGCTGACCGCGGTGATGGTGCGCGCGGTCGATGACCGGGCGCAGTTCGGCGCGATGCTGTCGGACGCGAGATTCAATGCCTGCGTCATCGGACCGGGCGCGGGAGTCGGTGAACAGACGCGGGAATTCGTTTTGGAGGCGCTTACGGGCCCGCGCGCTGTTGTGCTCGATGCCGATGCGCTGACGAGTTTTGCCGAGGCGCCGGACACGCTGTTCGCCGCGATCAGGAACGCGCGGCAGTCACAGGTCGTCCTCACGCCGCATGCCGGAGAGTTCGGACGGCTGTTCAAGGGATTGGAGCAATCCGATCGTGCTTCATCGAAACTTGAGCGGACGCGCGCCGCGGCGCAGGAGTCGGGCGCGGTGGTGCTGCTCAAGGGGCCAGATACGGTGGTGGCGTCGCCGGACGGCCGAGCCTCGATCGCCGCCAACGCGCCGCCATGGCTCGCGACGGCGGGCTCAGGCGATGTGCTCGCCGGCATGATCGCGGGCTTTCTGGCGCAGCACGTGCCGGGGTTCGAAGCAGCGTCGATGGCGGTGTGGCTGCATGGCGAGGCGGCGCGCGCCTTTGGCCCCGGGCTCATCGCGGAAGATTTGCCGGAGATGCTGCCCGAAGTGCTGAGCGCTCTCTACGGCGCCTTCGGGATCGCAATCTAATCGACAGCGAACCAGCGCACGAGACGCGGCGCCTGCCACACCGGGGCAACGCTTTCGATCAGCCACTTGCCGGCAAACTCCGCAACGAATGCGACGCGCTGGGTTTCGCCCGGCTGCAAGGCGAGGGTGTCGAGCCAGAACGGTTTCCAGCCGTCGTCGAGCTTGTCGAGCAGGCGGACGTGATGACCGTACATACGGAACACCTGCGCCGAGGCGGTGGCGTTCTTGAGTGCCAGCACGACAGTCCGACCGCGCTTGGCCTTGAACGCCGGTGGCGATGACTTGTCGAATTTGGCCGGGGCGATCCACGATGCGGCCGGATCGAGTGACAGATCGATGCGCAGGGCATTCCGCAAATCCGGCCGCGCCGGCTGCCCGGTCGAGGGGAACGGTGTGGGCGCCGCCAGCGCAGCGGCGCGTACCGCGCGCTCCTGTGACGTCACGATCCGCCCGATCGACCGTGGTGTGTTGCCGTCATGGAGAAGAATGTCCGAAGTTGAGCCAGGTGGCTGGGTGGCATCGAGCAGGGCGTCGATGCGAGTTCCAGGCGCAAGCACCAACTGTCCGTCGCGCGCGACAAAAGGCTCCGCCGGCTGGCTGTCGATGGCCATCACGTGAACATCGTGACCGGCAATTTTCAGAGCGATCATCGCGCGCTGGCAGCCATTGATCATGCGAAGCCTCAACCGCTGGTTCGGCTTTACGCTCAAATCGAAGGTCGGCTTGCGATTGACGGTGAACTGCGCCGCCGCCTCGGTTGACTGGCCCGGCGCGAGCGCCTTGCCTCCGTTGCCGTCGATGCGCCAGTCCTCGATCAGCAGCACTTCGTCGAGGTCAGCCGGTGGCGGCGCGGTCTCGGCGGCGATCAGGACGCAGCCGAGGGCAGGTCGCTCGGCGCCGTCTCCAAGCAGCCCCGGATCGAGCAGGAATGTCCCGGGATGGCGCAATGGCAACGTAATGGACGAGCGGGCTCCGGGCGCAGCTGGCGGTTGCGCCGTCAGCGCCATGGCGGCGGTTGCCCCGTCCAGTCCCCGGCAGGCGAGCGCGGCGGTGGCGGTCGACTCATTCACAAGGCTGACAGCGAGATCGCTGCCTTGCTTCACCCGGGAGATGAACCCGGGGTCGGCGGTACCCAGAAACCAGACCGGAGCCGCCGGGGGATTCGGACGAAGCAAAACCTCGCCTGGCTTCAGACTGAGGGCTAGGGGAGCGCTCGCTTGAGCGGCGGCCAATCGGGCCGGCAGCAGCGGGGCCAGCGCTGCTCCGCCGAGCGCGCCCAGCACAAGGCGCCGGTCAGGGAAAAAGCGTCGATTTTCCAAGCTGTTTTTCATCTTCGATCCGGACCATTTTCCGCCTGCCAAGTCCAGCGGGCGCGGGGTCGCAATGTCGCGCTTAAACGCGGCGCCTGAGGGGCTTTTTTCTTGCTGCGAAGCGACTGACCCATGTTATAAGCCCGCCGCTCGCGGCTGTGCCGCCGGACGACGAGGTGCGCTGCGCGGGCGTGGCGGAACTGGTAGACGCGCTGGATTTAGGTTCCAGTGACGAAAGTTGTGGGGGTTCGAGTCCCTCCGCCCGCACCAAAGCGCGATCAATATTTGCTTGCGCACACGATTTCCGGACGACGTTTTTGCGCGTCAGCCGTTATCCACCGATGCAGGCCGTTTGGCCGTGCGTCCAACAGATTGATGAGGCCCGGTCGCCGACCGGACGAAGCGGAAGAAGATTGACGCCATGCAGGTCACAGAGACCCTCGCCGAGGGATTGAAGCACGAGTTCCAGATCAGCGTCCCGGCGTCGGAGATCGATGCCAAGGTTGATGCTCGTCTCGATGACATGAAGGACAAGGTCCGCCTCAACGGATTCCGTCCGGGCAAGGTGCCGGCCGCTCACCTCAAGAAGGTCTACGGCCGCTCGGTCGCCGCCGAGGCCGTTGATCAGTTGATCCGCGACACCAACACCCAGCTCTTCGCCGAGCGTGGTTTCCGTCTCGCTACCGAGCCGAAGATCACCATGCCGACCGAAGAGAAGGAGATCGAGAACATTCTCGCCGGCAAGTCCGACCTGAATTACTCGGTTGCCATCGAAGTCGTGCCGGCGATCCAGCTCGCTGATTTCAAGAGCTTCAACGTCGAAAAGCCGGTGGCCGACGTCAGCGACGCCGACATCGATGAGGCACTGAAGCGCATCGCCGACCAGAACCGTTCCTATGCCGACAAGGGCGAGGGAGCGAAGGCCGAATCCGGCGATCGCGTCACCGTGGCTTTCAAGGGCACCATCGATGGCGTCGCATTCGATGGCGGCACTGGCGAGAACATCCAGGTCGTGATCGGCTCGGGCACGTTCATTCCGGGCTTCGAGGATCAGCTCGTCGGCATCAAGTCGGGCGAGACCCGTACCGTGAAGGCAACGTTCCCGAAGAACTACGCCGCGGCGAATCTCGCCGGCAAGGACGCCGAGTTCGAGACCACCGCCAGCACCATCGAGGCGCCGCAGGAGACCAAGGTCGACGAGGAGTTCGCCAAGAACCTCGGGATGGAATCCCTCGACAAGCTCAAGGAAGCGATGCGCGATCGCCTGGTGCAGGAGTTCGCCGGCGCGACCCGTCAGCGTGTGAAGCGCGTGCTGCTCGATCGCCTCGACGAGGCCCACAAGTTCGATCCGCCGCCGTCGCTGGTCGAGGACGAGTTCAACCTGATGTGGAATTCGATCAAGGCCGAGATGGAGTCTGCCAGCAAGACCTTTGCTGACGAGAACACCACCGAGGAAGCGGCGAAGGAAGAGTATCGCAAGATCGCCGATCGCCGCGTACGTCTTGGCCTCGTGCTCTCCGAGATCGGCGAGAAGAACAAGATCACCGTCACCGACGATGAAGTCAGCCGTGCGGTGATCGACCGCGCTCGCCAGATGCCGGGCCGTGAGAAGGAGGTCTGGGATTTCTATCGCCAAAATCCGACCGCCCTCGCACAGCTTCGCGCGCCGATCTACGAAGACAAGGTCGTAGACTTCATCCTCGAACTCGCCAACGTGACCGAGAAGAAGGTGTCGCGCGAGGACCTGTTCAAGGACGACGACGCCGAGAAGAGCGCGGCCTGACGCTGCGCCGGCTGCGGCCTGGCGTTAACGATATGACCGAAAAGGGCAAAGCGACGCGCCCGCGTCGCTTTGCGGGCGTGGCCGAATCGGCTCAACTCGCCCGGCATTCTTGAGATCGGCGCTGTTGGTGGTGGCCTTGCCGCCGGTCATTCGGTCCATATCTGTGGTCGTGTGGAGCGCTCGCTTCGCTGCGTCACGGTCTTGTTCAGGCGTTTCGTAAAGCCTCGTTTCGTAAATCTTGCATCACGAGACGTTCGCCGGCGCCGGCGCTTCGTCTCCGTCCAACTCTCAGGTGATAAATGCGCGATCCGGTTGAAACCTACATGAACCTCGTGCCGATGGTCGTCGAACAGACCAATCGCGGCGAGCGCGCCTACGACATTTTCTCGCGCCTCCTCAAAGAGCGCATCATCTTCGTGACCGGCCCGGTAGAGGATGGCATGTCGGTGCTGATTGTCGCGCAGCTCCTGTTCCTCGAGGCCGAGAATCCGAAGAAGGAAATCTCGATGTACATCAACTCGCCGGGCGGCGTGGTGACATCGGGCCTCGCGATCTACGACACCATGCAGTTCATCCGTCCGCCGGTCTCCACGCTCTGCACCGGTCAGGCGGCGTCGATGGGCTCGCTGCTGCTTGCCGCCGGCGAGAAGGATATGCGTTTCTCGCTGCCCAATTCGCGGATCATGGTCCATCAGCCGTCGGGCGGTTTCCAGGGCCAGGCCACTGACATCATGCTGCACGCTCAGGAGATCCTGAACCTGAAGAAGCGGCTGAACGAAATCTACGTGAAGCATACCGGCCAGCCCTACAAGGCGATCGAGGATGCGCTTGAGCGCGACAAGTTCCTCACCGCCGACATGGCGAAGGAGTTTGGTCTGGTCGATAAGGTGATCGACAAGCGGATCGAGGAGCCTGCGACGCCGAAAGCACAGTAACGCGTGGCGACGGTGGCGCAGATGCGAAGCATTGGCGCCACCGAATCTCGTGATCTTGCCACCTAGGCGCGAGTTCCTTGTGGAACGCCCTGCGTCATTCTCGCCACGTTGAATGAATTTGGGCCTCGATGCTCGCGAAATCGTCGCAAATCACGGTAAGATCACGCTGTTGGGTGTTCACCCGGTTAGTGAATTCTTGATAGTCGGATGACACCATGGTTGGCTCTAGGTGATCCGCTAGAATGACCGCAGATTCGAAGGAAGGCTGCGATTCGCGCGGGTCAGGAGTGTGGGGTCTTTTTGGTACGGATTTTGCTCCTATCTAGACGAAAGTCCGGCGTGTGCCGGGATAGGGCGGTCGGCCAGAATGGCCAGAGCTGCAGACGGAGACAGGAATGAGCAAGGTCGGGACGAGCGATTCAAAGAACACGCTGTATTGCTCATTCTGCGGGAAGAGCCAGCACGAGGTCCGCAAGCTGATCGCGGGCCCCACCGTGTTCATTTGCGACGAATGCGTCGAACTTTGCATGGATATCATCCGTGAGGAGAATAAGTCCTCGCTGGTGAAGTCGCGCGACGGCATTCCGACGCCGAAGGAAATCTGCAAGGTTCTGGACGACTACGTGATCGGTCAGCAGCACGCCAAGAAGGTGCTCTCGGTCGCGGTCCATAACCACTACAAGCGCCTCAATCACCAGACCAAGCACAACGACGTTGAGCTTGCGAAGTCGAACATCCTGCTGATCGGTCCGACCGGCTCGGGCAAGACGCTGCTGGCGCAGACGCTGGCGCGCATTCTTGACGTGCCCTTCACCATGGCGGATGCGACGACGCTGACCGAAGCCGGTTACGTCGGTGAGGATGTCGAGAACATCATCCTTAAGCTGCTGCAGGCGGCCGACTACAATGTCGAGCGCGCACAGCGCGGCATCGTCTATATCGACGAAATCGACAAGATTTCCCGCAAGTCCGACAATCCGTCGATCACCCGCGATGTATCGGGTGAGGGCGTGCAGCAGGCCCTGCTGAAGATCATGGAAGGCACGGTGGCCTCGGTTCCTCCGCAGGGGGGCCGCAAGCATCCGCAGCAGGAATTCCTGCAGGTCGACACCACGAACATCCTGTTCATCTGCGGTGGCGCGTTCGCTGGCCTCGAGAAGATCATCTCGTCGCGCGGCCGGACCACCTCGATCGGCTTCGCTGCCAACGTACTCGCGCCCGAAGATCGCCGCACCGGCGAAATCTTCCGCGAGGTCGAGCCGGAGGATCTGTTGAAGTACGGCCTCATTCCGGAGTTCGTCGGACGTCTGCCGGTGGTGGCGACGCTCGAGGACCTCGACGAGGCTTCGCTCAAGAAGATTCTTACCGACCCGAAGAACGCGCTGGTCAAGCAGTATCAGCGGCTGTTCGAGATGGAGAATATCGAGCTGACCTTCGCCGACGAGGCGCTTGGCGCGGTCGCCCGCAAGGCGATCGAGCGCAAGACCGGCGCGCGTGGTCTGCGATCCATCCTGGAAAGCATCCTGCTCGAGACCATGTTCGATCTTCCGGGCCTGGAAGGCGTCGAGGAAGTGGTCATCTCGCGCGAGGTGGTAGAGGCGACGGCGCGTCCGCTCTACATCTACGCCGACCGCGCTGACCGCCCGGCCGAGACTAGCGCCAGCGCCTGACGGCCGGACTTTTCCGGCCCTTGCTTACCGGCTGACTGCCGCCTGCGGCAGCCAGCCGTTTTGTGCAAGCGGGCAGCAGAAGCAATCTGTATCAACTCTAAAACGCCAGTGTTGATGGGGATTTCTCGTCACTTGACACCCCCATGACCGATAGCCACCTAATGATGCGTGGCGACGCCCCTTTGCGGGATTCGTCACGATCACGACCCGGGCAGGCGGGGGCTGCGATGCAGCCGATGGCTCAAAAGAGTTCTGTCCTTCCCGGTTGACACGGCACCTTGTGGCGGTTGCGTTTGGTAAGCGGACTGCGTGCAAGGGGGCAAAGCGAAAGGATTACAGGCATGACTGCCTCCAAGCCTCGTCCAACCATCGTTCACGGCGAAAGCCATGATTATCCGGTGTTGCCGTTGCGCGACATCGTCGTCTTCCCGCACATGATCGTTCCGCTGTTCGTTGGACGCGAGAAGTCGATCCGTGCGCTCGAAGACGTGATGAAGAACGATGCGTTGATTTTGCTCGCGACGCAGAAGAATGCGTCCGACGACGATCCGAGCCCGGACTCGATCTACGAGACCGGTACGCTCGCCAGCGTTCTGCAGCTTCTGAAACTTCCCGACGGCACCGTGAAGGTGCTGGTCGAAGGACTGGAGCGCGCGCGCGTCGAGAAATACACCGACCGGACCGACTATTATGAGGCGACCGCCGTCGCGCTCGCCGATACCGATGCCAAGAGCGTCGAGGCGGAAGCGCTGGCGCGCTCGGTCGTGTCCGATTTCGAAAGCTACGTGAAGCTGAACAAGAAGATTTCCGCCGAAGTGGTGGGCGTCGTTCAGCAGATCACTGACTTCGCCAAGCTGGCCGATACGGTGGCCTCGCACCTCGCGGTGAAGATCTCCGATCGTCAGGGCATCCTGGAGACGCTGTCGGTTTCGCAGCGGCTCGAGAAGGTGCTCGGCCTGATGGAGAGCGAGATCTCGGTGCTGCAGGTCGAAAAGAAGATCCGCTCGCGCGTCAAGCGCCAGATGGAGAAGACCCAGCGCGAGTACTACCTCAACGAGCAGATGAAGGCGATCCAGAAGGAGCTTGGCGACGACGAAGGTCGCGACGAGCTGGCCGACCTGGAAGAGAAGATCGCCAAGACCAAGCTCTCGAAGGAAGCTCGCGAGAAGGCACAGCATGAACTGAAGAAGCTGCGGCAGATGTCTCCGATGTCCGCCGAGGCGACGGTGGTGCGTAACTATCTCGACTGGCTGCTGTCGATCCCGTGGGGCAAGAAGTCCAAGGTCAAAAAGGACCTTGTGGCGGCTCAGGCGGTGCTCGACAGCGATCACTACGGTCTAGAGAAGGTCAAGGACCGCATCGTCGAGTATCTCGCGGTGCAGTCGCGCGCCAACAAGTTGACCGGCCCGATCCTGTGCCTCGTCGGCCCTCCGGGCGTCGGCAAGACCTCGCTCGGCAAGTCGATCGCCAAGGCGACCGGCCGTGAGTTCGTGCGCGTGTCGCTCGGCGGCGTGCGGGACGAAGCGGAAATCCGTGGTCACCGGCGGACCTACATCGGTTCGATGCCCGGCAAGATCATCCAGTCGATGAGGAAGGCCAAGACGGCGAACCCGCTGTTCCTGCTGGACGAGATCGACAAGATGGGTGCCGACTTCCGTGGCGATCCGTCGTCGGCATTGCTTGAGGTCCTCGACCCCGAGCAGAACGCGACGTTCAACGATCATTACCTGGAGGTCGACTACGATCTGTCGAACGTGATGTTCATCACGACCGCGAATACGCTCAATATTCCCGGCCCGTTGATGGACCGCATGGAGATCATCCGGATCGCCGGCTACACCGAGAACGAGAAGGTTGAGATTGCCCGCAAGCATCTCATCCCGAACGCGATCAGCAAGCATGGCCTGACCACCAAGGAATGGTCGATCGACGATGATGCGCTGCTGTTCCTGATCCGCCGCTACACCCGCGAAGCGGGCGTGCGTAACCTCGAGCGCGAGATTTCGACGCTGGCCCGCAAGGCAGTGAAGGAATTGATGATCTCGAAGAAGAAGGCGGTGAAGATCACGCCGGCGGTGGTCGAGGAATTCCTCGGCGTGCCGAAGTATCGTTACGGCGAGATCGAGAGCGATGACCAAGTCGGTGTGGTCACCGGTCTGGCATGGACCGACGTGGGCGGCGAGTTGCTGACCATCGAAGGCGTCATGATGCCCGGCAAGGGCCGCATGACCGTCACGGGCAACCTGCGTGACGTGATGAAGGAGTCGATCTCGGCGGCGGCGTCTTACGTCCGCTCGCGTGCGATCAACTACGGCATCGAGCCTCCGCTGTTCGATCGCCGTGACATCCACGTCCACGTGCCGGAGGGTGCGACGCCGAAGGACGGTCCGTCCGCAGGCGTGGCGATGGCCACTGCCATCGTCTCGGTGCTGACCGGCATCCCGGTTCGCCGCGATGTTGCCATGACCGGCGAGATCACGCTGCGGGGACGAGTGCTGCCGATCGGCGGCCTGAAGGAGAAGCTGCTTGCGGCCGCGCGTGGCGGCATCAAGACGGTCTTCATTCCGGAAGACAATGCCAAGGACCTCACGGAGATTTCCGACGCCATCAAGGGCGGCATGGATATCGTTCCGGTGGCCCGGATGGATGAGGTGCTCGCCAAGGCGCTGGTGCGCCAGCCGACGCCGATCGTTTGGGAGGAGGACACTTCGGTCCCGCCGAAGGCCGACACCAGCGATGAAGCATCTGGCCTGACCGCTCACTGAGCGAGACTGGTCGCGAATTGAAACGGCGCCTTCGGGCGCCGTTTCTTTTTGGGCTGTATTTGGCAACACTCCGCGACGTTCCATTGGAAGCGGAGTTCCGGCATGCAACGCATCGACGGCCAGTGTCACTGTGGCAGCGTGAGCTATCGCGCGACCATCGACCCCGCCTGCGTCTCAATCTGTCATTGCACGGATTGCCCGAGCCTGACGGGTTCGCCGTTCCGCGTCACTGTGCTGTGTTCACGCGCGCAGATCGAGATGACCGGCGAGACGCCAAAGGTTTACGCGAAGACGGGTGACAACGGCGCGACGCGGCTGCAGCATTTTTGCGCGACATGCGGAACACCGTTGTTTACATCAGGCGACGATCCGGCTCAGGACGGCTGGGGAATCCGGTGGGGAAGTATCCGGCAACGGCGGAAGTTGAAGCCATCGCGACAAATCTGGTGTCGTTCGGCGGTGTCGTGGTTGAACGAAATCGTCGGGCTGCCGGCGCACCCGAAAGATTGACACTGTGTCATTTGCCGATGCTCACGCCTTGCGCTGGACAGGCATGGGACGCTAAAGAGAGCCCACGGGCGGTTAGCTCAGCTGGTTAGAGCATCTCGTTTACACCGAGAGGGTCGGGAGTTCGAATCTCTCACCGCCTACCATCATCCCCCACTGTACTGTATGACCCGATGACGGCCGATCCGGCTAACGGGAACTTTTCATGATCGTGATGTTCGGAGCATCGTCCGATATCGGGCGGCGCGCGACGGCACATCTGCTGGACGCTGGCTTCGCCATGCGGCTAGTGTCGCGCAATCCGGATGAACTCGATCCGCGCGCCGAGCATGTCATGGGCGGCGCATCGGATGCAGGCACGGCAACCGCTGGCGCGAGCGTTGTGATTTCGTGTGCTCACGCCAGGCATACCCAGCAAATTCTCGACGGCCTCGGCGCTTCACCGGCCAGCGTGGTTCTGGTCGGATCGACGTGGCGATATTCCAAGGTCTACGAGCCGGCGGGACAAGAAGTGGTCAAGGCCGAGACGGTGTTCGCCACCAGCGGCCGCAATGGTGTGATGCTGCATCCGACCATGATCTATGGCGGCATACAGGAGAATAATCTTCGTCGTCTGTTCGCAACCATCCGGCGCTGGCCGGTGCTCCCCGTGCCCGGCGGCGGCGCGAATCTTGTCCAGCCGGTTTTCGTCGAGGATGTTGCGCTGTGCATCGTCGCGGCGGCGACGCGAGTCTGGAAGGGCGCCCACGTGGTCCCGCTCTGTGGTCCCGTGCCGATGCGCTGGCGCGACATGGCGGAGCAATGCATGACGGTTCTTGGCCTGCGTCGCCCGATGCTGCCCATCCCGCTCGCACCGGCGATCACGATGCTCGAACTCGCGCGCAAAGTCGGCATTCGGACGCCGCTCGATCCCAATGTGCTGCGGCGTTTTCAGGAGGACGTGACGTTCTCGCCTCAGCAGATGATGGACGAACTCGGTGTGACGCCGCGCGATTTTGCGACGGGACTCGCGCAAATGCTCGCTGAGGATGACGTCCGCCTTTAGCGTCGCGCCAGCGTGAATTGCGATTGCGTCATGCGGCACGGTTTGCCGGTCGCACAATCGGCAAGCGGAAACAGCTTGGCGTTGCGAACAAAGCGCTCCTTGGTGTCTTCGGAATGGTTCGGCGCCAGGATTGTTATCGCCGTGCGCAGCGAATCAATGATTTCCGTATCGGCTTTAGCGTCCACCCTGTCGGAGAGAATCGCAACATCGATGACGTCGTGAACGCGCGCGTCGATATCGAGAAAAACCAGCCCGATGGGAAGTGGCTGCAGCGCGGCATTGCGAAACTTGCAGGTCCATGCGTTCTGACAGATCGAGAGCAGCCGCCGTCCTTGTGGCCGCCACAGGCACTCCGGCTTCGCATTCGCGCGAACCAGACAGACCGCGATATCCGGCGCAGCATTGAGATTGATTTTGGAATTGCCGAGGCCCGGCACGCCGTCCCACGGGCTGCCATTCAATTTTGTCGCGTTCACCGCCACTGTGATGTCGAAGCCGGATTGCTGAGCCTCGGCGCACACCGGCACGAACAGCGCGAACACCAATGCCGCGCCAAGGCAACCTAAAATCCGGATCACGCCTTTTCCTCCCAGATCATCGCCAGATGCACGATGGTGCGGACGGCGGCTTCCATGTCTTGTACACTGACCCACTCCAACCGCGAATGGAACGCATGTTCGCCCGCGAAGATGTTGGGGCAGGGCAGGCCCATGAACGACAGCCGCGAGCCATCGGTGCCGCCCCGGATACTGCTGCGCACCGGCGTCAGCCCCGCCCGGCGAATCGCGTCCAGCGCGTTGGTGACGATGTCGGGATGCTGATCCAGCACCTCCTTCATGTTGCGGTACTGCTCCTTCACCTCCATCCGGTAGGATGAGCGCGGAAAATCCTTCATCACGTCACGGACGATTTGCTCGAGCAGGGCTTCCTTTTGCTTCAATTCCTCGACGCTGAAGTCGCGAACGATCAGTTCGAGCTTCGCGCTGTCGAGCCCGCCCTCGATTGCAACCGGATGCAGGAAGCCCTCCCGATCTTCGGTGGTTTCCGGCGCGGTATCCTTCGGCAGGCGATCGACGATGCGTGAGACAATCTTGATCGCGTGCTCCATCTTGCCTTTTGCAAAGCCGGGATGGACGCTGACGCCCTGAATGTGGATGGTAACGCCGTCGGCGGAAAACGTCTCATCCTCGAGATGGCCAGCGGTTTCGCCGTCGATGGTGTAGGCGAAATCCGCGCCGAGCTTCTTGAGGTCGGCCTTGTCGACGCCGCGACCTATTTCCTCGTCCGGCGTGAACAGGATCTTGATGGTGCCATGCTTGATCTGCGGATTGCGGACGAGGAATTGCACTGCGTCCATGATCTCGGCGAGACCCGCCTTGTTGTCGGCGCCGAGCAGGGTGGTGCCGTCGGTGGTGACAATGTCGTTGCCGATCTGGTTGGCGAGCTCCGGATAGTCGCTGACGCGAATGACCTGGGTCGAATCGGCCGGCAGGACGATGTCGCCGCCCGGGTAGTTGCGCGTGATCTGCGGCTTCACGTCCTTGCCGGTGCAATCCGGCGAAGTGTCCATGTGCGAGCAGAAGCAGATGACAGGGATGGCCTTGTCGGTCGTCGCGGGCACGGTGCCGTAGACGTAGCCGTTGTCGTCCATGTGGGCGTCGGCAACGCCGAGATCGCGTAATTCCTGCGCAAGCAGGCGGCCGAGATCTTTCTGTTTCTCGGTCGAGGGGTAGGTCGGAGAAGTGGGATCAGACTGGGTGTCGATCCGCACGTAACGCAGGAAACGGTCGAGAACGCTGTGGTCGAATTGAAGAGGCAAGGTATCTCTCCTGGTCGCTTTACGTCGTCATCGAGAGAGGTCTAGTCCCTTTGTCTCCAAAAGAAAAAGTCTCCAAAAGAAAAACGCCGCTCCCTGCGCCGCCGCGAGGGCAGGCGAGAACGGCGTTTGTCCGGCAGGAAACTAGATCAGATGGCTTCCTTGAGCTCCTTGGCGGCGCGGAACGCGACCTTCTTGCTGGCTTTGATCTGGATTGCTTCGCCGGTTGCCGGATTGCGGCCCATGCGGGCGGCGCGCTTGCGAACCTGGAGGATGCCGAGGCCGACGATGCGGATGCGCTCGCCCTTCTTCAGGTGCTTGGTGATGCGGGTCACCATGTCGCCGAGAATCGCTTCGGTCTGCTTCTTGGACAGTTCATGTTCTTCGGCCAGTGCCGCCGCGAGATGCTTGAGCGTGACGGTGGCCGGGGTAGCTGCTTTCTTCGCCATAAAACCCTCCTTGGGTGGTAGGTGACGTCAGAATCGATTGTGCCTCAGGGCTTAATTGATTCGCCGGTATCCTGACTACGTTGTTTGCCTTATAAATAGGGCATTATTTGAATCGACATGGGGAAAAACCCTGCGATAGCAGGAGATTCGCAACTGAGGGCGCCAGCTGCATGCGTTGAGCGGGTGTCTTAAAGGGCTCCGACACGCGCAAGGACGCGCGGCAGGTCGAGTGGACCGATCGCCGGAAACCGCAGTGAATGCTGGTGTGTGGATGCTAAGCCATTGAAATGGCGCGAGAGACGGGGCTCGAACCCGCGACCTCCGGCGTGACAGGCCGGCACTCTAACCAACTGAGCTACTCCCGCAGGGGCGCTGAACGCTCCGCAGAGGCAGGGACTTAAAGGGAGCATCGGGCCAAGTCAAGGGTGACCGAGCGTTTGGATCGCTCCGTTCGCGTATCAGGCCGCCATTTCGCTTGGCTGCGTCGAAATGCACATAAATTGCTGGCGAATGTCGATGCGGCGTTAGCGAACCTTTGAGACTCAGGAACCAAATGATAGGCGGCTATCGTCAACAGCTGGGGCAATCATGAAACTGAAATACATCGCTGCTGCATTCCTGATGGGGACTACCGCTGCATCGGCGGCCGACCTGCCTGCGCGCACTTACACCAAGGCGCCGGTTGCGGTGCCGGCCGGGATCAACTGGACCGGCTTCTACGTCGGCGCGTTTGGCGGTTACGGCTGGGGCGGCAAATTCCGCAACAACGATGCCGACGATGTGGACGATATCGAGCAGGCCTCGGCAGGTGACCTCAAGGGCGGCTTTGGCGGTGGCACGATCGGCTACAACTGGCAGGCTACCGGAAGCATGTTGGTGTGGGGCCTTGAAGCAGACGTTGCCGGGTCCGGAATCAGTCTTGATTTCGTCGATCCCGATGATGGTGATACCGCGCGCTATCGGATCAACGCGTTCGGCAGCGTGACCGGCCGGGTCGGCGTCGCCTTCGACGCGGCCCTCCTGTACGTGAAGGGCGGCTATGCCTGGACCAACAACAAGCTCACCGGCACCGACGGCGCCGACACGTTTTCGTCGACCGCAACGCACTCGGGTTACACCATCGGTGGTGGTCTCGAATACATGTTCATGCCGGCCTGGTCGGTGAAGGCCGAGTACATGTTCGCGGATTACGGCAACGCTACCTACGGCCCCACGCCTGATGGCGAATTCGGGAGCGTCGGCCTGACCGCCCATACCGTGAAGGCCGGTATCAACTATCATTTCTGATCTATCGTCCCGGAAGCCCCGCTTCGGCGGGGCTTTTTCTTGTCTTGTGGCAGGCGGCGCGGGCTTTCCGAACGGCGTCGATTTTGCGATGGTGCCGCTCTCGCCGCAGCCGTGGCCTGCCTTGCGTCCGGGCCAAGAAAAGCAAACCAAACCTGACTACTCCAAGGAGCGCGCAATGCCCCAATCCAGCACCGGCACCAATCGCAAATACCGGATCGCCGTCATCCCCGGTGATGGTATCGGCAAGGAAGTGGTGCCCGAAGGCCTGCGCGTGCTGGAGAAAGTAGCCTCGACGTTCAACTTTGAGCTTCAGCTCGACTCGTTCGATTTCTCCTCCTGCGACTACTACCTGAAGCACGGCCGGATGATGCCGGAGGACTGGAAAGATCAGATCGGCAGCCATGACGCGATCTTCTTCGGCGCCGTCGGCATGCCCTCGGTTCTGCCTGACCACATTTCATTGTGGAATTCGCTGATCCTGTTCCGTCGCGATTTTGACCAGTACGTGAACCTTCGCCCGGTGCGCCTGATGCCGGGCGTCACCTCGCCTTTGGCCGGGCGCAAACCGGGCGATATCGACTTCTTCGTGGTCCGCGAGAACACGGAAGGCGAGTATTCGTCGGTCGGTGGCCGCATGTTCGCCGGCACCGACCGCGAATTCGTGACCCAGCAAAGCGTGATGTCCCGCACCGGCGTCGACCGGATTCTGAAATTCGCCTTCGATCTCGCCAAGAGCCGGCCGAAGAAGCACCTGACCTCGGCTACCAAGTCGAACGGCATCTCCATCACCATGCCGTACTGGGACGAGCGGGTGGAGGAGGTCGCCAAGGCCTATCCGGACGTGCGCTGGGACAAGTATCACATTGACATCCTGACCGCCCATTTCGTCCTCAACCCCGACAAGTTCGACGTGGTCGTAGGCTCCAATCTGTTCGGCGACATCCTGTCGGACCTCGGCCCGGCCTGTACCGGAACCATCGGAATCGCGCCGTCCGGCAACATTAACCCGGAGCGCAACTTCCCCTCGCTGTTCGAGCCGGTCCATGGCTCGGCGCCGGACATCTACGGGCAGGGCATTGCCAATCCCATCGGGCAGATCTGGTCTGCAGCCATGATGCTTGATCACCTCGGCGAACCGGACGCGGCAAAGGCCATCGTGGCGGCGATCGAGACCGTACTAAAGGAGGAGAAGCTGCGGACCCGCGATCTCGGCGGCAAAGCCAATACCGAGGCCTGCGGAAAGGCTGTTGCGGCCGCTGTTTCCTGAGCTTCCTGCACCATTCTTTCCCGGAACTGATAGACCACCCGCGCACGAATTCATCGTGCGCGGGTTGTGATTCCGGCGTTTCTCGCTAACTCTGGAGGCATGAGGGCGCGCCCCGCGCCGGCATGTGGTCCGGCTGAAATTGTGGCCCCGGGCGCGCATCAGGATAGCTTGTCTTGCCCTCACTGTGGCGCTGGGCTATCCCTTCGAACCATTCCAATGTTCCGCGAATCCGTGGAACAATTTCGGGCAGCATGAGGGTCGCCGATGGGCGGAATCTTGCAGAGTTATCTGCCGCTTGTGGTGTTTATCGGTGTCGCCACCGTGATCGGTCTGGCGCTGCTGGTGGCGCCGTTTCTGGTCGCCTATCAGCAGCCCGATCCGGAGAAGCTGTCGGCATATGAATGCGGCTTCAATGCTTTTGACGACGCGCGCATGAAATTCGATGTGCGATTCTATCTGGTTGCGATCCTTTTCATCATCTTCGATCTGGAAGTCGCCTTCCTGTTTCCGTGGGCGGTGGCTTTCGGCAAGCTGGGCGCCGCCGGATTCTGGTCGATGATGGCATTCCTCGCCGTGCTGACCATCGGTTTCGCGTATGAATGGAAGAAAGGGGCGCTCGAATGGGATTGAGCCCGACCCCGATGACGCCCGCGTCGCAACCGGCTGTCGCTCCGGCTGCGACCGGCATCCTCGATCCGCGCACCGGGAAGCCGGTCGGCGCGGATGACAGCTATTTTCTCGAGATCAACCACGAGCTCTCCGACAAGGGCTTCTTCGTGGCCGCTGCCGACGACCTGATCACCTGGGCGCGCACCGGCTCGCTGATGTGGATGACCTTCGGTCTCGCCTGCTGCGCGGTGGAGATGATGCAGGTCTCGATGCCGCGTTACGATGTCGAGCGCTTCGGTTTTGCGCCGCGCGCCTCGCCGCGCCAGTCGGACGTGATGATCGTGGCCGGCACGCTGACCAACAAGATGGCTCCGGCGCTGCGCAAGGTCTACGACCAGATGCCCGAGCCGCGCTACGTGATCTCGATGGGGTCGTGCGCCAACGGCGGCGGTTACTATCATTATTCGTATTCGGTGGTGCGCGGCTGCGACCGCATCGTGCCCGTCGATATCTATGTGCCGGGCTGCCCGCCGACGGCGGAAGCGCTGCTTTACGGCGTGCTGCTGCTGCAGAAGAAGATCCGCCGTACCGGAACGATCGAACGCTAAGGTTTAACCTGATGGACGACGCCAGGCTCGAGGCCCTTGGTCAACTCATTACTGGTGCGCTGCCGGGAGCAGCGCTGGGCCATGATGTGTCCTTCAACCAGCTTACCATTTCGGTCGATCTGTCGAAGATCGTCGAGGTCGCACGCTTTCTGAAGGAAGACCCGCGCTGTCGTTTCGTCAATTTCACCGACGTCACCGCGGTGGACTATCCCAAGCGAGAATTCCGCTTCGACGTGGTCTATCACCTGCTGTCGCCGACTCTGAACACGCGCATCCGTTTGCGCGGCGAGGCCAACGAGACAACGCAGGTGCCCTCGATCATCGGCGTGTTTCCCGGCGCTGACTGGTTCGAGCGCGAGACCTACGATCTTTACGGCGTGATCTTCATCGGTCACCCGGACATGCGCAGGCTGCTCACCGACTACGGTTTCGACGGCCATCCGCTGCGCAAGGACTTTCCGCTCACCGGCTTTGTCGAGGTTCGTTACGACGACCAGGAGAAGCGGGTGGTGTACGAGCCGGTGCGGCTCAATCAGGAATTCCGCAAGTTTGATTTCCTCTCGCCGTGGGAGGGAGCGGACTACGCGCTTCCGGGCGATGAGAAGAAAAGTGGCGACGCGCCGACGACTCCTGCAAAGGCGGGTGGCTAATGAGCGAAACACTGAGCACCGAAGCGCGTGCTGAAACGGCTGGGACCGAAGTCCCCGGCATGCGTAACTTCACGATCAACTTCGGCCCGCAGCATCCGGCCGCGCACGGCGTGCTGCGTCTGGTGCTGGAGCTCGACGGTGAAGTGGTCGAACGCGTCGACCCCCATATCGGCCTGCTTCATCGCGGCACTGAAAAGTTGATCGAGCAGAAGACCTATCTGCAGGCGATCCCGTATTTCGACCGGCTCGACTACGTCGCGCCGATGAATCAGGAACACGCGTTCTGCCTCGCGGCGGAAAAGCTGCTCGGCATCACCGTGCCGCGCCGTGGCCAGCTCATCCGCGTACTCTATTGCGAGATCGGTCGTATCCTGTCGCACTTGCTCAACGTCACAACGCAGGCGATGGACGTCGGCGCCTTGACCCCGCCGCTGTGGGGCTTCGAGGAGCGCGAAAAGCTCATGGTGTTCTATGAGCGTGCCTCCGGCTCGCGCATGCACGCCGCATTCTTCCGCGTCGGCGGCGTTCATCAGGACCTGCCGCCGCAGCTGATCGAGGACATCTGGAACTGGTGTGATCCGTTCCTGCAGGTGGTCGACGATCTCGAAACCCTTCTCACCGACAACCGCATCTTCAAGCAGCGCAACGTCGATATCGGCGTCGTGACGCTGGAGCAGGCGTGGGAGTGGGGCTTCTCCGGCGTCATGGTGCGCGGCTCGGGCGCGGCGTGGGATTTGCGCAAGTCGCAGCCTTACGAATGTTACGCCGAGATGGATTTCGACATTCCGATCGGCAAGAACGGCGATTGCTACGACCGTTACTGCATCCGCATGGAAGAGATGCGCCAATCGGTGCGCATCATGAAGCAGTGCATCGAGAAGCTGCGCGTTGCCGAAGGGCAGGGGCCGGTGTCCTTCCAGGACAACAAGATCGTGCCGCCCAAGCGTGGCGAGATGAAGCGCTCGATGGAAGCGCTGATCCATCACTTCAAGCTCTATACCGAAGGTTTCCACGTGCCCGAGGGCGAGGTTTATGCCGCCGTCGAAGCGCCGAAGGGCGAGTTCGGCGTCTATCTCGTCTCCGACGGCACCAACAAGCCGTACAAGTGCAAGATCCGCGCGCCGGGCTTCGCGCATCTGCAGGCGATGGACTTCATCTGCAGGGGGCATCTGCTCGCGGACGTGTCCGCGATCCTCGGCTCACTCGATATTGTGTTCGGTGAGGTGGACCGCTGATGGCCCAGCCGCCCATCGAATTCGACCGTGTCACCGGCGCGATGCGCGGTGCGTCTCCGTGGGAGCGCACCGTCGGCTTTGCGTTGCTGGCAGGATCGAAGGTGGGCGCGTACATTTCCCATCGCGGCTACAATGCCTGCGCCAATATGCTGAAGACAATGCTGCCGGAGCGCAACATCCATGTGATGCTCAATCCGGATGCGACCTTCGCATTTCCGTATGGTGACGGTTACTGGAGCAAGCTGCTCAACCGTACCTTCAAGTACGAAGATGAGCTTGAACTGTTGCTGCTCGACTCGCGTAACGTCGATTACGTGTTGCTCGATTGCGGCGCCAATTACGGTTACTGGTCGGTGATGGTGTCGAGCAAGCGGTTCGGCTCGCATCGCGCGATCGCGATCGAGCCGTCGTCGCAGAATTTTCCGAAGCTCGCCAACAATGTCCGCGTCAACGGCAATCGCTTCGAGGCGATCAAGGCGGCGATCGGCTCCGAGCGCGGCACGGCGCGGTTGTCCGGCACCAAGCACGAAGCGTTCAGCATCGCCGGTGGCACGGATGCCCGCGGTGAGGACGTGCCGGTGATCGCGCTCGACAATCTGATCGACGACGGAAAAATCCCGGCGACCGGCAAGTATCTGATCAAGCTCGACGTCGAAGGCGTCGAGACCGAGGCGATTAAGGGCGGCACCCGTTTGCTGCAGACCGACTCGATGGTGATCTGCGAGGAACATGGCAGCGACCGCAATCACACGGTGTCGCGCTATATTCTCGAAAATACGCCGATGAAGGCGATCATTCATGATCCGGTGACCGACCGCTTCGAGCCGCTGACGCAGCTTTCGACGCTGGATCGCATCAAGGTCGCTTCTCATGTCGGCTACAACGTGTTCGCGACGTCGAGCGCGTTCTGGGAGCAGCGGCTCTACAGCATGAATTCTGGCAACGCGCGTCGCGCCATGACGCAAAGCACCGTGGCGCACTGAGAGAACTGAAAGACAGGTACGATGGCTGTTCGCCGTTTGGCCCCGAAAGAACTGCAACCCGCGAGTTTCGCGTTCACCGCGGAGAATCTCGAATGGGCAAAGAAGCAGACCGAGAAGTATCCGCCCGGCCGCCGGGCTGCGGCGGTGATCCCGGTGCTGTGGCGCGCGCAGGAACAGAATGACGGTTGGACGTCGGAAGCAGCGATCCGCTACGTTGGCGATCTGCTGGGCATGCCGCACATCCGCGTCATGGAGATCGCGACCTTCTACACCATGTTCCAGCTCTCCCCGGTCGGCAAGAAAGCGCATGTTCAGGTCTGCGGCACTACGCCCTGCATGCTGCGCGGCGCGGGCGAGCTCATCGAAACCTGCAAGCATCGCATCCACCACGATCCGTTCCACGTCTCGGCCGACGGCGATTTCAGCTGGGAAGAGGTCGAATGCCTCGGCGCCTGCGTGAACGCGCCGATGGTGATGATCTGGAAGGACACCTACGAAGACCTCACGCCGGAAACACTGAACAAGGTTCTCGACGGCTTCGCTTCGGGCAATCCGCCCAAGCCCGGTCCGCAGAACGGCCGTCATCTGTCCGCGCCGATCACCGGCCCGCGCGTCCTCAAGGATGTGTCGGCGGGCGGCGCGACCAAGAAGGGCAACGTCTGATGCTCGACGACAAGGATCGCATTTTCCGCAATCTCTACGGTCTCGACGACTGGGGTCTCGAGGGCGCGCGCCGCCGTGGCGGCTGGGATGGCACCAAGGCCATCCTCGACAAGGGGCGCGACTGGATCATCAACGAGATGAAGGCCTCCGGCCTGCGCGGGCGCGGCGGGGCGGGCTTCCCGACCGGCATGAAGTGGTCGTTCATGCCGAAGGACAATTCCGACGGCCGGCCGAGCTACCTCGTGGTCAACGCCGACGAGTCCGAGCCCGGCACGTGCAAGGATCGCGAGATCATGCGGCACGATCCGCATCTTCTTATCGAGGGCTGCCTGATCGCCGGCTGCGCCATGGGCGCGCATGTCGGCTACATTTATGTGCGCGGCGAGTTCATCCGCGAGCGCGAGAATCTGCAGGCGGCGATCGATCAGGCTTATGAAGCCAAGCTGATCGGCAAGGACAACATCCACGGTTATCCGTTCGATCTTTATGTTCACCACGGCGCCGGCGCCTACATCTGCGGCGAGGAAACCGCGCTGCTCGAAAGCCTCGAGGGCAAGAAGGGCCAGCCGCGCCTGAAGCCGCCGTTCCCGGCGAACGTCGGCCTGTTTGGCTGCCCGACCACGGTGAACAACGTCGAGTCGATCGCGGTGGCGCCGGACATCCTGC
>JBIQLC010000036.1:0-13753 GCA_044464625.1 Afipia sp.
GCTTACCGGTACTAATCGTTCGATTGGCTTGATTGCTCTCATTTTCAATGTCCACACGCATTCGCGTGTGATGTGATCTGAAAAGATCGAAAGCTTGCTTCGTTTCTCTGTCCTTCGCCGGCCTGGTGGTTTTAGCGAGGAGCCTGAACCCGATCCCATTCCGAACTCGGCCGTTAAACTCCTCCGCGCCAATGGTACTATGGCTCAAGCCCTGGGAGAGTAGGTCGCTGCCAGGCCTGCCAAGGACAGACGAATTCCTCTTCAACGACTTCAAACAAAAACGCCGCTTCCCAAATGCTTAGGCACAACGGGAGGCGGCGTTTTTGCGTTTGGCGGCTATTTTTTGTCGTGGAGAGACGATCGCGACGCCATCCTCGCGTCTTGGCGGCGCCGCATTCCTGCGGGCATCATCGCAGATCAGGTCAGTCTTCGGCCTTGTCGTGCTCCGGATGCGGACATGAACCCTGGTGCGACGGGGACCGACGAACTTCAGCCATTCCCGAGACAGACGAGGTCGATTTCATGCGCTCCATTATTCGTGCTCCGATTGCGGCGTTGACGCTGCTCGTTGTGGCGGCGTCCGGCGCAGCCTTCGCGCAGCAGGCCAAGCAGGCGCAGGAGCCGCCGCAGCTCAAGCAGATTCAGCTCACCGACAAGCAGGTGGAAAACCTGCTTGCCGCCCAGAAGGACATGGATGCGATCAGCTCAAAACTGCCGGAGGGCACCACCGAGCCTGACGCCAAGACCCAGGCTGCGCTCGAGGCTGCTGCGAAGAAGAACGGCTTTGCGTCTTACGATGAATACGGCGACGTGCTCGACAATGTCAGCCTGGTGCTTGCCGGCATCGATCCCAAGACCAAGGCGTTCTCCGAGCCACCAGCGATGGTGAAGAAGCAGATCGATGAAGTCTCTGCCGATCCAAAGATCTCGGCGGAAGACAAGAAAGCGGCGCTCGCGGATCTCAATGCCGCGCTGAAGTACACCGCCAACGTGCAGTACCCGGACAACATCAAGATCGTCACCAAGCACTACGACAAACTCAGCGCCGCGTTCCTCGGTGACGCGGAGTAGCAAGGCCGATTCTTCGTGGTGGGAAGGTGCAACTCACGGTCTCAAGTCATGAGAAGGCTGCTCCACACTCGATGTCGTCCCCGCGCAGGCGGGGACGACATCGAGGAAGCGCGGTGCCTCAACCCTTGGCGAATCTCTGCTCCATCGCGCGGCGGGTCGCCACGGCGTCGTTGGTTGCATCGAATTCGACATCGGACCAGCGCACCACGGCGCCGTGGGCGATATTGCTTTTCAGCTTCACGCCATGCGCAAGCCCGATCGGCAGCGCGCCGACCTTTAGACTTTCGGTCGCCGGCATCAGCTTGCCCCACACCGTATAGCCGCCTTCGCCGTCGAGCATTTCGCCGGCGGAGAGGTCGCGCTTGGCGACGGCGGCAACATCGCCGCGGAAACTTTGCGGCTGGCCGGTGGGCTCGTTGCGTAATGCTGCCGACAACACCGAGATGTTCAGTTCGAGTCCGATCAGGTGATACGGCTTGTACATCGCGGCATAGCGGCCCGACGCATCGGTCTTGAGGCCGTATTGCCGGAAGCAATCGGCGGCGTAATCGTTCGGCGCCTCAAGCACGACATAGACGCCCCAGCGCAGGTCGCGAAACACTGGGCGGCTGTCGCGCTCCAGCGACGACACCACTTCCACGACACCGGATTTTTCCAGCACGCCGCCTTGCTCGCGCGGCCGCATGATGTGCGGAAGGTCGTCGACGCCGCAGGGCGGAAACAGCAAGCCGCCCGAAGGCACATCGAGGCCCGTCGCGTTGGCGATCGCCGCCATCTCGATGGCGGATTTGGTGCCGTCGAGGAATGAGTTGAACATCTGCGGATTCATGCCGGCCGACTGTGCTTCCGCGGCGGTCAGGCCGTAATGCTTCCAGACATCCGCCGGCGTCACGTCATGATAGAGCGGCAGATATTTGGTGCCCTTGCCGGCAGCGACCACCCTGAATCCGGTAGCGCGCGCCCAGTCGACTATCTCGGCGGTGAGTGCCGGCTGATCGCCATAGGCCAGCGAATAGACCACACCGGCGCCTCGCGCTTCCCCGGCGAGCAGCGGGCCGGCCAGCACGTCGGCTTCGACATTGACCATGACGATATGCTTGCCCGCAGCGATCGCCGCGCGCGCATGACGGATGCCGACGGCGGGGTTGCCGGTCGCTTCGACCACCACGTCGATATCGGATGCAATCGCGGCCGGGCCGTTGTCGGTGAACTTGGTGGCGGCGATCCGCGCATCATCCCAGCCCACGGTGCGGCATGCATCGCGCGCGCGGCCGGGGTCGAGATCGACGATCACCGGCACCTCGAGTCCCGGCGTGTGCGGCACCTGCGACAGAAACATCGAGCCGAATTTTCCGGCGCCGATCAGCGCCACCCGCACGGGTTTTCCGGCGGCATGGCGCTTTGCGAGGAGGTGATGGAGATTCATTTCAAGCTTGATCCAGTTGTTTGATCGGAAATGTAAGCACACGCTTGTCCCGGGCGCGATGCAGGGTATCACGCTGCTTCGCAGAACCGGGACCTTTTCAGACTTGGAGTTTGGAACGACCCCGGATCAGCAGCACACCGCTCACGCGCTGCGCTGCGTCCGGGGCACAGGAGGTTACTCCGCCGCCTGCTGACGGCTGCGGGCGTACTGGATCAGCGCGTCGTCGGCCACCGTTTCGATCGGCGTGAAGTCGCGGTGCGCGATGAACTCCGGCCGGGTCGGCGTGCGAATGTAGTTCGAGACCGCATTCAAGGTGAGATAGACGATCTTGCGCGGATACGGCGTGATGTTGCCCGACGAGCCGTGAACCAGATTGCCGTGGAACATCAGCATGCCGCCGGCTTTGCCGGTCGGCGCGACGATGCCACCGTCCTGCACCAGCCTGGTCACGGTTTCCTCGTCCAGCGTCCACAGCGGATAGGATGTGGTCTGCAGGTCGTGCGCGGCCTTGAGGTCGCCGGCGTTGTGGCTCTTCGGCACCAGCATCAGTGGTCCGTTGATCGGCATCACCTCGTCGAGGAAAATCGAGATGTTCATCGCGCGCGGCAGCTGCATGCCGTCGTCGCGTTTCCAAGTGCCGTAGTCCTGATGCCATTGCCAGACGTCGCCGGTGAAGGCGGATTTGGCGTTGATCTTGTATTGGTGCATGTAGACTTTTTCGCCGAACACCTGCTCGACCGGTTCGATCATGCGCGGATGTGAGCCGAGCAGGCGGAACGCTTCGTTGTAGAGATGAGCCGCGAAGGCGGTGCGCGGCGCCCCGCTCTTTTCGCGCCAGACCTCTGGCCGCTGCTCCTTGTAGATTTCGAGCGCCTCGCGCCGCAGCACGTCGACTTCCTCGGGCGTGAACAGTTCGGGCAGGAACAGCCAGCCCTCGGTGTGAAATTGTTCAAGCTGTTGCGGTGTCAGTTTCATGGCTCGTTCCTCCTTGGTTGTCTTTCATCTTCTTCTTGTATTGTGATCCTCATGGTGAGGAGGCGCGCAAGCGCCGTCTCGAACCGTGAGGCCTCTTGCCCCTCATCCTTCGAGACGTCGCGAAGTCGCCGCGCCCCAGGATGAGGAAAGATCTATGCCGCCTGATCGCGCGCGGTCAGGCGTTCTTCCGTGGCGCGTCCCGCCGTCAGCGCGTGAGACTGTGCGGCAGCTTCGGCTGCGGCCGCGTCGCCGGACATGACGTGCGCGGCGATGATCTCGTGCTCGTGCCAGGCGCTGACGCGATAATCCAGTTCACCGAGCACGGTTGCCATTGAGCGGCGCATGTGAGGCCATTGCGGCGCGATGGTTTCCTCGATCGCCGGATTGCCGGCGAGGCGATAGATCGCGCTGTGAAAATCGACGTCGAGCGCGATTAGTGCGGCGAGCGGCGTTGCGTCGCTGACGTCGCGGCCCGCATGCAATGCGCGTTCGAGTGCTGCACGCCCCGCCGTATCGGCGGAGGCGCGTTCTGCGGCAAGGCGCGCGGCCAGCGCATCGATCGCGCCGCGTACCTCATAGAGTTGACGAATTTGCCTTGGGTCGAGCGAGGTGACCTGAAAACCCTTGCGGCCACTTTCGGCGACGAGGCCCTGACGATGCAGAAGATGCAGCGCGTGGCTGACCGGCTGACGGGAGACGCCGAGCCGTTCGGCCAGTTCGGCCTGTCGGATCCGCTGGCCCGGCGGCAGGCTGTGGTCGGCAATGCCCTCTAGAATTCGGGCATAGACCTGGTCGATCAGGTTCGGGGTCGGATCAAGAGGGATCATCGCGTCGCCCATTTTGGAATTCGGAATTCCAAAATGGAGACTTTCACCGAATGGCCAGCCCGTCAACCGTGCAGGACCGCGCCCGCGGTCCTGCCGTCGGCCAGCGCGACAGGTTGACAATCGATTTCTAAGATTATATTCCTATATCTGTTTCGCGGCGTTTCTAGACCGCTGCGAGCAAGGACCGGATTGACGACGGTGGAGCGCCGGGAGGCGCAGCGCCCGACGTCACCGGGCGCGCGCAGCCTTCGCACGGCTGCGCGGCGGATCCGATCGCAAGGATTCGCCAAAGGATGTCTCGCCAACATCCTGGCGCCTCCCGCCGCTCCATCGTCGCCGTGCTGACATCAGCAACCCGGCTGCAAACGCAGTGCGGGGATGGCCTGCTGGCAAAAAACTTCTGCTGCCTGTGAAGTACGGTTAGTCTGTCTGCCGTTGATCGGGAGTTGCGTGATGAATGCATCGACCAATAGCAACACGACACCCTGGCCGACTTTGCCGTACAGCGAATGGCAGGATACCTGCGCGACACTGCATATGTGGACGCAGGTGGTTGGCAAGATCCGCCTCGCGCTTGCGCCGATGGTCAACCAGTGGTGGCAGGTGCCGCTCTATGTCACCTCGACTGGGTTGACCACGTCGCTGATGCCGCATGCCTCATGCAACTTCCAGATCGATTTCGATTTCTGCCGTCACGCGCTGGTGGTCTCGACCTACGACCAGCGCCGTGCCGAATTCGCGCTTGCGCCAATGTCTGTCGCCGAATTCTACGACCGGACGATGAGCGTGCTGCGCGGCCTCGGTCTCGACGTCGCGATCTGGACCATGCCGGTTGAAGTCGCCGATGCGATTCCGTTCGAGAAGGACCGCGAGCACAAATCCTATGACAGGGATTACGTGCACCGCTTCTGGCGTGTGCTGGTGGAGTCGGATCGCGTGCTTTACGCGTTTCGTTCGCGGTTCACTGGCAAAGTCAGCCCGGTGCATTTCTTCTGGGGCAGCTTCGATCTCGCGGTGACGCGGTTCTCGGGCCGTGTCGCGCCGCCGCATCCGGGCGGCATGCCCAATCTCGGCGATTGGGTAGCGCGCGAAGCCTATTCGCATGAGGTATCAAGTTGTGGCTTCTGGCCTGGCAATGGCGGTTACGGCAAGGCCGCGTTCTACGCCTACGCCTATCCTGCGCCGAAGGGATTTGCCGACGCGCCGTTGCGTCCCGCCGCCGCGCGGTTCGATACGGCCTTGAGCGAATTCATCCTCGACTATGATGCGGTCCAGCAGTCGTCTGCGCCGGACGCGATGCTACTTGATTTCCTCCAGAGTACTTATGAGGCCGCGGCCAACAACGCCCATTGGGATCGCGCGGCGCTGGAGCGCGCCGGCTAGCGGGCGACGATGCGCTGAATCAACAGGGCGATGGCCGACCTGTAGACGCGATCGTCCTCGCCGCCGGCGACTGCGAGCGCAGCTCGATCGAACGCAGCGGACAGCAGGTCGGTCAGCGCCGTCAGTTGTTCTGCTGACATCGCCGGCTTGCCGCCGATTGCAGCAACGAGACCTTCGCGCAGCGTGCGGGCGGCGTTTTCCTCATCGAGGGATTTCATCTCCACCGGCCCGAGCACCGATGGTCCCTCGATCAGAAGCAGCCGCGTCCGGCCGGGGACGCGCATCGCATCGAGATAGGCCTCACTTCCCGCGACCAGTGCATCGGTCGGCGTGAGATGTGCGGGGGTGCTCTGTTCGATGGCGCGGGCAACCTCCCTAGCCTCGTCGGTCACCACCGCCCTGAACAAGGCGCGCTTGTCCTCGAAGTGGTGATACAGCGCCCCACGAGTGATGCCGGCGGCCGCGACGATCTCCGGGGTGGAGGTGTCCGCATAGCCCTTTTCGACGAACAGGGCCCGGCTGGCGCTGACAAGGGCGGAACGGGTTTTTTCAGTGCGCTCACGGTTAGATCGACTATGCTCTTGCATACATGCAGCCTGTATGTTAATTAAAAGAAACATGCAGACTGTATGTCAAAAATCAGAGGATGGCTACCGATGAAAATCACCAGCTATTACCCGGTCATCATGACGGGCGAGGTCGCCCGCACTTCCGACTTCTATCAGCGGCATTTCGGTTTCGAGTCGCGGTTCACCAGCGACTGGTATGTCCATTTGCAATCGGCAACGGATAGCGCCGTCAATCTCGCCATTGTCGAGGGCAGTCATCCGACGATCCCGGAGGCCGGTCGCGGCCGGGTGTCCGGGCTGCTGCTCAATTTCGAGGTCGAGGATGCCGACAGCGTCTATGCGAAGCTTCAGGCCGCAGGTCTTCCGATCCTTCTGGCATTGCGCGACGAGGCGTTTGGTCAGCGTCATTTCATCACCGCGGATCCGAACGGTGTGCTGATCGATGTCATCAAGCCGATCCCGCCGAGTGCGGAGTTCGCCGCCCAATACGATGAAAGCGCGTTGCCGCAAGCCGACTGATCGCCGGAGGCGCGGCGTGACAATGAGTCCGCACCCGCCGGCGACGCCGCTAAGCCGGATAGAGGTCGTCGCTACTGGAGCGGAGCGGTTTTGCCTCGACGACCCATGTCAATGGGCCGGGCGTGGCCTCGGACGCAGCGTTGAGCGTGATCCGCAGCCGCCGTCCATGAGCGTCCATCAACCCTTCGACGAGACCTCGCAGGGCTTCGAGACATGCGGGATGATAGTCGGGCACGCCGGCGATTGCGCTCCACCGTCGCTGCGAAACGCTGACGCCAGCGCCTGTCGTTCGAAGCTCGGCGTCATCGCCTTGCGCGCGTAAAATGTCGACGAGCAGCGCGCCGAAACCCGCGGGGCTGTCATCCCGCGCCGGGAAGCTCGCGGCGATGTCGGTGTAGGACTGCATACCGATCAGTCGCCCGGTGAGGTGCAGCAGATGCGCGGCATCATGCGGTCCGAGCAGTTGAACCATCACCGGCAGCGATGAGCGGACGTATTCGATGGCGTAGTTGCGGTAGGCCTTTTCCAGTCGCGCTTTCGGCCATGTATCGGAGGCGAGCTTCGGTGCCTGCGCGGGATCGAACGGCGGCGCTTCGAGATGCTGCGCGAACACCAATCGTTCCTCGGGCAGCAGATCGCGATCATATTCGTAATAGAAACCTTCGAGGCCGTTCTGGCCATCGACCGTCTGTTTGGTGCACACAAAGCCGAGACGTGGATTGCCGAACGACACACCGTTGTGCGCGTGCCAGCCGCGGAGCATCGCTGCCGAGACATCGCCGGGGATCGCGCAAATCGCGGTGCCGCGCCATGCCCAGCGCGGCGGCGGATAGCGGATCCACGCCTTGCGATCGGACTCGCGGATGTATTCGACGTTGACGCCGCCGATCCAGTTGCTGAGGTAGTGATACTGCGCCGCCGCGACGGCATGCGGCGTCCTGGTCAGTCCGAATTTCTCGATCCCGGCTAGAAAGCGCTCGTGGTGCTGGCGTCGGAACACGCGGAACACGAATTCGGCGGCGTCGGCGACGCTGCGCCGGGTCACCGCCGACATGATTAGGCCGGTGAAATAACCATGATACAGGTCAGCGATGGTGTGCCAGGCCTTGTAGTCGCCGGCTGCCGCATCGCTCATCGGTCTGTCCTCAACCATATGAGCGTTTCGCGACGGCAACCGGCATCGCGGCACAGGGCATTGTTTGGTTGCGCTTGCGCCGCGATGATCAAGCTGTGAAAGAAAAACGGCAACGACGGTCGAAACATGCCTGCATCTCCGCGTTGCCATTATCACTATGCCGATGGCGGTTGCGTCGTCTTGACCGACTCGCGTTGCATCATCTTGTCATTGAACGCCACGACGTTCGGAAATGCATCGCGCCAGCCGGAATCCGGGAAACGGAAATCGGCGTAGCCGAGTGCGCAGACGAGAGCGATCTGCACGATGTCGAGCGGACGGGAGAAAGTCTCCGGGCGTTCGTCGAACCACTTCAGTCCGTGCCAGGTGCGATCCCACTGGTCGTCGACCCATTTCGGCCAACGTAGCGCCTCGGGCCGCAGCATCTTCTCGTAGCGGCACAGCAGCATGGCATCGAGCATACCCTGGAGGATGGAATGCTCGGTCTTGACCTGCCAGCGCTTCGGACCGGAAGCCGGAATGAGTTTTCCGCCGCCGGCGAGATCGTCGAGATACTCGGTGATCACATACGAATCCACGAGAGTGCTGCCATCGTCGAGGATCAAGGCCGGCAGCTTGCGCAGCGGATTGACGTGCGACGAGTAGTCCTCGTTCATCGTGGTTGGCACCATCGTGGTGGGAACGAGCTCGATCCGGTCGATCAGACCGAGCTCGATCGCGCTGATCCGTACCTTCCGGGCGAAGGGGGATGCAGCGGAGAACGTGAGCTTCACCTCAGGCGTCCACGACTTGCTGGCGCTGTTCGCCAAGCCCGTCGATGCCGAGTGCCATCACGTCACCGGACTTGAGATACAGCGGCGGCTTCATGCCCATGCCGACGCCGGGAGGCGTGCCGGTGGTGATGATATCGCCCGGCTCCAGCGTCATCAGTTCAGAAAGATACGACACGATCTTCGCTACGCCGAAGATCATCGTCGCGGTCGAGCCGGTCTGGCGGCGTTCGCCGTTGACGTCGAGCCACATGCCGAGCTTCTGCGGATCGGGAATTTCGTCCGCGGTGACCAGCCATGGGCCGAGCGGGCCGAAGGTGTCGTGCGATTTGCCCTTGGTCCACTGGCCCAGACGCTCGATCTGGAAAAACCGCTCGGAGACGTCGTTGCACACGGCGTAGCCTGCGACATGCTTCAGCGCATCCGCTTCGCTGACGTATTTGGCGCGGCTGCCGATGATGATCGCGAGTTCGACTTCCCAGTCGAGCTTGGTCGAGCCGCGCGGCTTCTCGACGTTGTCGTTGGGGCCGCACAGGCTGGTGTTCGCCTTGAGGAACACAATCGGTTCTGCCGGAACTGGCAAGCCTGATTCCGCGGCATGGTCGGCATAGTTCAGGCCGATGGCGATGAACTTCGACATGCCGGTGACCGGCGAGCCGAGGCGCGGCGAACCTTCGACGAGGGGAAGCGAGGCCGGATCAATGGCCTTCAGCTTGTTCAGCCCGGCGGGAGAGATGGTCTCGCCCGTGATGTCTTTGACATGCGCCGACAGGTCGCGGAGGCGACCCGAGCGGTCCAGCATTCCCGGCTTCTCCTGGCCGATGGCACCGTAGCGTACCAACTTCATAACAACGTCCTCCGAGACATTTTCCTGAGTAAAAAAGGGGTAATTGCCTCTCCGTTCTGGAACAGAGCGGCGCAGATTTCAACCTCAACAGCGCGATTGTGCAGCGCGCTCAAGCCTCTTTTGGCGTGATTTTAAAGGCGTTTCCGTCGCGCTTGAGGTAGCCGGGGCCGAAATGGCCGCCGAACACCAGAACAGGCGTATCAGCGAAACGGGAGAACAACGTGCGGCGGGTCTCAGCCGACTGGGCCTGATCGGAATCCGCGGTGGATGACCAGTCGAGGTGAACGAGTTGAATCGGGTGATGCGCGACGTCGCCGACGAAAAGCGCTTGCTGCCCGTCGGATTTGAACAGGATGCTCATATGGTCCGGGCTGTGACCGGGCGTCGGGATCAGGGTGATGTCATCGGCGAGCTGCGCATCGCTTGCCACCAGGTCGGCAAGGCCGGCATCAACGATCGGTTGTACCGAGTCCTCGAACACCTGTGTGCGTGTCGCCGAGGTGCGGTCGGATTTCCAGTGTTCGTATTCGCGCTTGCCGAAAACATAGCGGGCGTTGGTGAAAGTCGGCGTCCATTCGCCGTCAACCAGTCGCGTGTTCCAGCCGACATGATCGACGTGAAGGTGTGTGCAGATCACCATGTCCACGGACTCTGCGGGAGCGCCTGCCGCGGCGATGTCCTGCAGGAACGGCTTGTCGAGATTGTTCCACGCCGGCAGCATGCGGTTCTGCTTGTCGTTGCCGACGCAGGTGTCGATGATGATTTTCCGGTTGGGCGTTTCGACGATCCATGACTGGATCGCCATTCTCAGGCGACCTTCCTCGGTCGCGTAATCAGGCATCAGCCAGGGAATGTTGCGGACATCGTCGTTGGACGCTTGCGGCAGGATGAACTTGGTCGATCCGATCGACTCGATCTCGACGACCTTGCTGATTTTCATCTTGCCGACGATCCAACTCATCCCTTCCTCCGCGTTATCTGAATTTTCCGGAACAATGATGGCTTCCGGCATCCGGTGCAATGGATCAACCGCAGCGGTCGGGCGTTATTCCTGCAACCCTTGCATGACGGGAGAGCGGACATGCCGGAATTGTCGATTTCCACCGAGCAGGTCGGATTCCTTATCCTCAAGGCGCGGGAGTTCGACGCGAAGGAGGGGTTGTCCGATCCCGATGAGGGATCTAACGCCACCGACGACAATATGATCGATGTGCTCGAGGATAACGCCGACGATCCGGTGGAGCGTGAGATCATCGGTTTCGTCAATGCGCTGAGCATCGACGAGCAGATTGATCTGGTGACACTGGTGCGGCTGGGACGTGGTGACGGGACAGCCGACGACTGGGACAATCTGCGTGCGGAAGTCGCCGGCGGCATTAACAGGCGAACGGCGAGTTATCTTCTCGGCCAGCCGATGCTGGGTGACCTGCTGGCCGAGGGACTCGATGAACTGGGGCTGTCCTTCGACGACGAGCGGACAGCCCCGACGACGTGAAGCTCTCAGAGCGTGCCGGGATAAGCGCCGCCATCGAGCAGGATGTTCTGGCCGGTGATGAAGCCGGACTTCGCACCGCACAGGAAGGCACAGGCGAGGCCGAACTCTTCCGGATCGCCGAAGCGGCCGGCGGGATTCGCCTTCATCCGCTGCTTCAGGACTTCATCCGGCGAAATGCCTTGTGCTTTCGCAGCGGATTCGAGCATCGGGCCGCGAATGCGGTCGGTGTCGAACGGGCCCGGCAGCAAACCGTTGATGGTGACGTTGTTGATCACCGTCTTGCGCGCAAGACCTGCGACGAAACCGGTGAGGCCGGCGCGCGCGCCATTGGACAGGCCGAGAATGTCGATCGGCGCCTTCACTGCGGCAGAGGTGATGTTGACGATGCGTCCGAACTTGCGCGCCATCATGCCGTCGACTGTCGCCTTGATCAGTTCGATCGGCGTCAGCATGTTGGCGTCGACTGCCTTGATCCAGTCGTCGCGCGTCCAGTTGCGGAAGTCGCCGGGCGGCGGGCCGCCGGCATTGTTGACGAGAATGTCCATGTCGGGCGTGGCGTCGAGCGCGGCCTTGCGGCCTTCGGGCGTCGTGATGTCGCCGACGACTTCGGTAACGGTGACCTTCGGATGAAGCTTGCGGATTTCCGCAGCAGTCTTGGCCAGCGCTTCGGCGCCCCGCGCGGTGATGGTGACGTGAACGCCTTCGGCGGCAAGCGCCATCGCGCAGGCGCGGCCCAGTCCCTTGCTCGCCGCGCACACCAATGCGCGCCGCCCTGAAATGCCAAGATCCATACTGTATCCTCCCAAGCTGGTGTTGTTGTTGTCGTGGACCCTTACAGGAAGCTGCGTCTGTTATGAAGTCCGACGCGAGCACGCATGGCTGACCTGTTAAGTCCCTGCGGCCGCGTACTTACCGGCTCGCGAAACGCCGTCATAAAAACTTGAAAAAAGATCGCTTCGGGCCTTTCCAAAGCGGGGTGCCATTGGTACATAGCCCTCGTATCGCGGGCCCTCGCCCGGATCATCTCTTCTGGAAGCCTCCGGACCGACTGTCGACGCCATCGGCGTTGAGCAATAGTCGTCTGACACGTTTTCGATAGAGATTACAAAGGTTTATCGCGGGGTGGAGCAGCCCGGTAGCTCGTCAGGCTCATAACCTGAAGGTCATAGGTTCAAATCCTATCCCCGCAACCAAACAAGAGCCCGCCAGATCATCCATCGATCTGGCGGGTTTTTCGTTGGATTGGCGCTTCATGGCGAGAAGGCAATCGATACTCACATCAGTGGTGTCTGCTCGCCGTTTTGTCGAGCGCTGCTCGTAACCCCTGGGCGAGCTTCGTAGCGTCATCATTCGCCCAGAAGTGAATGAAGAACGCGCGAGGCTCGTCGTGCAGCATGTGATTGTGGATCGCTGTCACCTCGATTTGTTGATCACGCAGGCTTGTGATGAGCGGCACGACTTCGCTGGAGAGTGCGACGAAATCACCGGTGATCGCCGCTTTCCCGTTACCTGTGGCTTGAAAGTTGATGGCGTGGGCGGTTCCCAGTGGAGCAGGTACGGCCATGCCATTGTCCGTGATCGCATCGGTGCGCGGCACGCTGAACTGATAGACGCCGCCATTCATGTGTCCCTGAACGCCGATTGCCTTGTCCAGCGCCTCGGTGTCGAGGCCTGTCGCTCCGGCGGCACCGGTTGTTGCTTTCGGTGGGGCAAGCGGCGTCTTGCTCAGCACCAGTGCTTCGCGCAGTGCCACCGCCATGTTGACGGGATCGCCATGGCCTTCGACATGCATATAGAAGGTCGCCGGCGACGCGCGCAGCAGATGGTTGTGAAGAGCAGTGACCTCGAGGCCATCCGATAGCACTTTGGTCATGACCGGATTTATCTCCGTCTCCGTCAATACGAGGTCGCCCATCAGCATGGCCTGATCGCCCATCGCCTGGAATGCGACCCATCCGCCGAGCGCAAATGCCGGTTTAAGGGTGACTCCGTCGAGCGTCACAGTCAGGTCTGTCCGCGGAAAGCCGTAGCGATGCACGTCCTGGGAGACCGTCGCGTGACGGCCAAAGACCTCATCGACCTGAGTCCAATCGAGGCTTGCGGCAGGTGTCGCTGACATCAGGGTGGCTAGGGTCGCTAACATTGCAAACATCTTCATGGTTTTCTTCTCCATGAGTTCGGTTCGCCCCAAGCCCGTATTGCTTTCAAATCATTCGGTAGTGATCGAGGACCAGCCGGCCCTTCATCACGCCAATCCGGCGATGTGAAGGACGATACCGGCGGCACAGCAGGCAGCAAGCGTCGGGATCATACCGATCTTGAACTGGAAGATCGCAACCGCCGCCGCAGCAGAAAGCCCAAGTGCCCGCGGATCGACGCTCGCCAGTTTCGGCGCATCGAAATCCATGAGCAGCGCATGGACCGGGATGGTTTCCCGGAAGATCGTGTGAATGGCGAACCAGACCGCGAGGTTGAGCACCACGCCTACAACTGCGGCAGTAATGGCCGAGAGTGCCGAGGCGAGGGCCTTGTTTCCCCGGATGACTTCAATGAAGGGCGCACCGAGGAAAATCCAGAGAAAGCACGGGGTGAACGTCACCCATGTTGCAAGTAATCCACCCAGCGTTCCGGCCAGCATTGGCGACAGCGTGCCGGGATCGCGATAGGCTGCCATGAACCCTACGAATTGCAGGACCATGATGAGTGGGCCTGGCGTGGTTTCCGCCATACCGAGGC
>JBIQLC010000037.1:0-13301 GCA_044464625.1 Afipia sp.
CCGAATCCAAGATCGCCGCCATGGAAGCCGCCGGCGTCATCGTCTCCCCGTCCCCCGCAAGGCTCGGCACCACACTTCTCGAAAGATTGAAATCCTAATTCAATCTTAGGGTGTTTTGCGCGCGAATTTTCGCCTTAGATAGGTTACAAGGTGCTGCATCCATACGATGCCATCTGAGCCGGGCTTTTTGGCCCGGTTCCCCGCGCAATACCAAGAACCAGGACGCGATATGTCTCGCCAGGCCGCGAACGCCAATTTCGCCCTCACTTCCTTCCTCGACGGCGCCAATGCCACCTACATCGACGACATGTACGCCCGGTTCGAGGCCAATCCTGCCTCGGTCGACCCGGAATGGCAGGAATTCTTCAAGAGCCTGAAAGATCAGCCGGCGGATGTCGCCAGCAATGCCAGGGGCCCATCCTGGGAGAAGCCGAACTGGCCAACGACCCCGAATGACGATCTGACCTCCGCTCTCGACGGCAACTGGGCCCAGGTCGAGAAGGCGGTTGGCACCAAGATCGCAGCCAAGGCACAGGCGACCGGGGTCCCCCTGAGCTCGGACGACGTCCAGCAGCAGACCCGCGACTCGGTGCGCGCCCTGATGCTGATTCGCGCCTACCGCATGCGCGGCCACTTCCATGCCAATCTCGACCCGCTCGGCATCGAGGGTCAGAAGGATCACGAAGAGCTCGATCCGCGCTCCTACGGCTTCACCGACGCCGACTGGGACCGCAAGATTTTCCTCGACCACGTGCTTGGCCTCGAATTCGGCACGCTGCGTGAAATTGTCGCGATCTGTCAGCGCACCTACTGCCAGACGCTCGGCGTCGAGTTCATGCACATCTCCAACCCGCAGCAGAAGGCGTGGATTCAGGAGCGCATCGAGGGTCCGGACAAGGAAATCTCGTTCACTCGCGAGGGTCGCCGCGCGATCATGATGAAGCTGATCGAGGCGGAAGGCTTCGAGAAGTTCTGCGACGTCAAGTTCACCGGCACCAAGCGCTTCGGTCTCGATGGCGGTGAATCGCTGATTCCGGCGCTGGAGCAGATCATCAAGCGCGGCGGCAATCTCGGCGTGAAGGAGATCGTGCTCGGCATGCCGCATCGCGGCCGCCTCAACGTGCTGACCCAGGTAATGGGCAAGCCGCACCGCGCGCTGTTCCATGAATTCAAGGGCGGCTCTGCCAACCCCGACGAGGTCGAGGGTTCGGGCGACGTCAAGTACCACCTCGGTGCGTCGTCGGACCGTGAGTTCGACAACAACAATATCCACCTGTCGTTGACCGCCAATCCGTCGCATCTCGAAATCGTCGATCCGGTGGTGCTCGGCAAGACGCGCGCCAAGCAGGATCAGCAGGGCGATCCACCGGATCAGCGTATCTCGGTGCTACCGGTGCTGATGCACGGCGACGCCGCATTCGCCGGCCAGGGCGTGGTGGCGGAATGTTTCGCGCTGTCCGACCTCAAGGGCTATCGCACCGGCGGATCGATTCACTTCATCGTCAACAACCAGATCGGCTTTACCACCTATCCGCGTTATTCGCGTTCGTCGCCTTATCCGTCCGACGTCGCTAAAATGATCGACGCGCCGATCTTCCATGTGAACGGCGACGATCCCGAAGCGGTGGTGTTCGCCGCCAAGGTCGCGGTCGAGTACCGGCAGAAGTTCCACAAGCCGGTCGTCATCGACATGTTCTGTTATCGCCGTCACGGCCATAACGAGGGTGACGAACCCGGCTTCACCCAGCCGGTGATGTACAAGAAGATCGCGTCGCATCCCTCGGTTCTCGATGTCTACGCCAAGCGCATGATCGCGGATGGCATCATGACCGACGGCGAGATCGATAAGGCTAAGGCCGACTGGCGTGCGCGTCTTGACGCCGAGCTCGAGGCTGGCAGCAGCTACAAGCCGAACAAGGCCGACTGGCTCGATGGCAAGTGGGCCGGCTTCAAGTCGGCCGATCTCGGCGAGGATCCGCGCCGCGGCAACACTGGCGTCGCGCTCAACGAACTCGAGGATATCGGCCGCAAGATCACCAAGGTGCCGGACGGTTTCCGCGTTCACCGCACCATCCAGCGTTTCCTCGACAACCGCCTCAAGTCGATCGAGACCGGCAAGGGCATCGATTGGGCGACGGCCGAAGCACTGGCGTTCTGCTCGCTGATGAAGGAAGGCTATCACGTGCGTCTGTCCGGTCAGGACAGCGAACGCGGAACCTTCTCGCAGCGCCATTCGGTGCTGTTCGATCAGGAGGACGAGAGCCGCTACACGCCGTTCAATCATCTGGGTGGGAAGCAGAGCGAATACGAGAACGTCCAGGGTCACTACGAGGTCATCAACTCGCTGTTGTCCGAAGAAGCGGTGCTCGGTTTCGAGTACGGCTACTCGCTCGCCGAACCCAAGGCGCTGACCATGTGGGAAGCGCAGTTCGGCGATTTCGCCAATGGCGCGCAAGTTGTGTTTGACCAGTTCATTTCCTCCGGCGAACGCAAGTGGCTGCGCATGTCCGGCCTCGTCTGCCTGCTGCCGCACGGCTACGAAGGGCAGGGGCCGGAGCATTCCTCCGCCCGTCTCGAGCGCTTCCTGCAGATGTGCGCCGAAGACAACATGCAGGTCGCAAACCTGACGACGCCAGCCAACTATTTCCACGTATTGCGCCGGCAATTGAAGCGCGAAATCCGCAAGCCGCTGATCCTGATGACGCCAAAGTCGTTGCTGCGTCACAAGCGCGCGGTGTCGGATCTCGCCGAACTGGGTCCGGACACCTCGTTCCACCGCGTGCTGCTCGATGACGCCGAGGCCGGCGGTGAGATCAAGCTGGTCGAGGACAAGAAGATCCGCCGCGTCGTGCTGTGCTCGGGCAAGGTCTATTACGATCTGCTCGAGGAGCGCGAGAAGCGCGGCGTCGACGACATCTATCTGCTGCGCGTCGAACAGCTCTATCCCGTGCCGCTCAAGACGCTTGTGCAGGTGCTTGAGCGCTTCAAGCAGGCCGAGGTGGTGTGGTGTCAGGAAGAGCCGCGCAACATGGGCGGCTGGCACTTCATCGAGCCTTATCTCGAATGGGTCATGAATCAGGTTGGCGGTCCGCATAAGCGGCCGCGCTATGCCGGCCGCGCCGCTTCGGCGGCCACCGCCACCGGCCTGATGTCGAAACATCTTGCTCAGCTCAAGGCGTTCCTCGAAGAGGCGCTCGGCTGACAACGATCCGGTTCACATGCGTCGCGCCAGCGGCGCATGTTTTTTCTTCACGATGAGAATTGGCGTCGATCGCGGGACATGCCCGCAATGATGCAAAGGAAAGCAACACATGGCTGAAATTCGCGTTCCAACCCTTGGTGAGTCGGTGACCGAGGCGACCATTGGCCGCTGGTTCAAGAAGCCGGGCGATGCCGTGGCGGTCGACGAGCCGCTGGTTGAGCTCGAAACCGACAAGGTGACGATCGAAGTGCCCGCGCCGACAGCCGGCACGCTGGGCGAGATCGTGGCCAACGACGGCGAGACTGTCGCGGTGGGCGCACTGCTCGGCCAGATTTCCGAAGGCGCCGGCGGCGCCAAGCCCGCGGCTGCGCCTGCCAAGTCCGATGCGCCCGCGCCGAAGGCCGCCGAACCTGCGCCGGCACCGGCACAGAAATCTCCGCCGGCCGATGCGCCACAGGCTCCGTCGGTGCGCAAGCTCTCGGCCGAGAGCGGCATTGATGCCTCGACCGTTCCGGGCTCGGGCAAGGATGGTCGCGTGACCAAGGGCGACATGCTTGCCGCGATCGAACGGGCGGCATCGTCTCCGACTGCCGTGCCTGCGGCCTCGATCCAGGTCCGCGCCACTTCGCCGACCGACGATGCCGCGCGCGAAGAGCGCGTGAAGATGACGCGGCTACGTCAGACCATCGCGCGCCGCCTCAAGGATGTGCAGAACACCGCTGCGATGCTGACGACCTTCAACGAGGTCGACATGACCAACCTGATGGCGATGCGCAGCCACTACAAGGAGCTGTTTGAGAAGAAGCACGGCGTGAAGCTCGGCTTCATGGGCTTCTTCGTGAAGGCCTGCGTGCAGGCGCTCAGGGAAGTGCCTGCGGTCAACGCGGAGATCGACGGCACCGACCTGATCTACAAGAACTACTATCACGTCGGCGTCGCGGTCGGCACCGACAAGGGCCTCGTCGTGCCGGTGGTGCGCGACTGCGATCACAAGTCGATTGCCGAGATTGAGAAGAGCATCGCCGAATACGGCAAGCGCGCCCGCGATGGCCAGCTCAAGATCGAGGAAATGCAGGGCGGCACCTTCACAATCTCGAACGGCGGCGTCTACGGTTCGCTGATGTCGACGCCGATCCTCAACGCGCCACAGTCCGGCATTCTCGGTATGCACAAGATCCAGGAACGCCCCGTCGCGGTCGGCGGCAAGGTCGAGATTCGCCCGATGATGTATCTGGCGCTGTCGTATGATCATCGCGTCATCGACGGCAAGGAAGCGGTGACCTTCCTGGTGCGGGTGAAGGAAAATCTGGAAGATCCGGCGCGCCTCGTGCTCGATCTCTGAGTTTTCGTCTTGCGGCGGCCCGGCCGGGCCGCCGTTCCTTCCGCAGGCGCTCGCCGCTCCGAGAGAAGGTCTTCATGAACAGCGTCGTCATCGTCACCGGAGGAAGCCGCGGCATTGGCCGCTCTGCGGCGCTCGCCGCAGCGGCACGCGGCTACAAGGTCGTAGTCGGTTACGCCAGCAACAAGGATGCGGCTGACGAGGTCGTCGGAAAGATCGAAGCCAGCAACGGTAAAGCGATCGCAGTGAAGTGCGATGTCGGCTCCGAGGCCGATATCCTGAATCTGTTCAAGCAGGCCGATGCATTCGGTCCGCTGCATGGTCTGGTCAATAACGCCGGCATTGTCGATCAGACGTCGCGTGTCGACGAGATGTCGGCGGAGCGCCTGACGCGGATGATGAACATCAATGTGGTCGGCAGCATCCTGTGTGCGCGTGAGGCGGTGAAGCGTCTCTCGACAAAGCACGGCGGCAAGGGTGGGGTGATCGTCAACCTGTCATCGGTCGCTGCGACACTGGGCTCTCCTTCGCAATATGTCGACTATGCTGCGTCGAAGGGGGCGATCGACACCTTCACGCTGGGGCTTGGTCGTGAGGTCAGTGCCGAGGGCATTCGCGTTGTCGGCATTCGTCCCGGCCTGATCGATACTGATATTCACGCCAGTGGCGGCGAGCCGGATCGCGCTCATCGCCTGGCGCACACCGTGCCGATGAAACGCGTCGGTACGCCCGAGGAGATCGCCAATGCCGTCGTCTGGCTGCTCTCCGATGACGCTTCGTATGTGACGGCGACAACGATGGATGTGTCGGGCGGGCGCTGACGCTTGCCACGACTTCCGATAGTCAAGACAGGACAGAGTGATGGCTTCTTATGATCTCGTGGTGATCGGTACCGGCCCTGGCGGTTACGTCTGCGCGATTCGCGCGGCGCAGCTCGGCATGAAGGTTGCCGTGGTCGAGAAGTGGCCGACCTTCGGCGGCACTTGCCTCAACGTAGGCTGCATTCCGTCCAAGGCGCTGCTGCAGGCATCCGAGCGTTTCGAGGAAGTCACCCACATGCTGCCGAAGATGGGCATTGGGGTCGGCAAGCCGAAGCTCGATCTGGCGACGATGCTGAAGTTCAAGGAAGATGGCGTCGATGGTAACGTCAAGGGCGTCAGCTTCCTGTTCAAGAAGAACAAGATCGATCCCTATGTCGGCGCCGGCCGTATCATGTCCGCCGGCAAGGTCGAGGTGAAGGGCGCCGACGGCAAGACCGAGACGCTGGAGACCAAGAACATCGTGATCGCCACCGGCTCGGACGTTGCCAAGCTCAAGGGCGTGGACATCGACGAGAAGCGCATCGTGTCGTCCACCGGCGCGCTGTCGCTCGACAAGGTGCCGGAGAAGATGCTGGTGATCGGCGCCGGTGTCATCGGACTCGAACTCGGCTCGGTGTGGCGTCGTCTCGGTGCCGAAGTCACCGTGGTCGAATTCCTCGATCGTATCCTGCCGGGCATGGATGGCGAGATCGCCAAGTCGTTCCAGCGGCTTCTCGAAAAACAGGGCATGACCTTCAAGCTCGGAACCAAGGTCACTGGCGTCGATACCTCGGGCAAGCGGCTCAAGGCGAAGATCGAGCCCGCCGCCGGCGGCACCCCGGAGACTATCGAGACCGATGTGGTGCTGGTCGCGATCGGACGCGTTCCGTACACCGAAGGTTTGGGACTGAAGGAAGCCGGCGTTCAGCTCGATGAACGCGGTCGCGTCAAGACTGATGACCACTTCGCGACCAGCGTGAAGGGAATCTACGCCATCGGCGATGTGATCGCCGGTCCGATGCTAGCGCACAAGGCCGAGGACGAAGGCGTCGCGGTTGCCGAGATTCTTGCCGGGCAGGCGGGTCATACCAACTACGACGTGATCCCGAGCGTGATCTACACGTTCCCGGAAGTCGCCAGCGTTGGCAAAACGGAAGAAGAATTGAAGCAGGCCGGCGTCGCCTACAATGTCGGCAAGTTTCCGTTCACCGCCAACGGCCGCACCAAGGTCAACCAGACCACGGACGGCTTTGTGAAGATTCTCGCCGATGCCAAAACCGACCGCGTGCTGGGTGCGCATATCATTGGCGCGGAGGCCGGCGAAATGATTCACGAAGCGGCGGTGCTGATGGAATTCGGCGGCGCGGCCGAGGATCTGGCGCGTACCTGCCACGCTCACCCGACGCGGTCGGAGGCGGTCAAGGAAGCCGCACTCGCGGTCGGCAAGCGCGCTATCCATATGTAACGGCGAACGCGTCGGTGCTTGGGCTTTAATGGCCGGGCATAGAACGGCGTTCGCTCGCCTATGTCCCGGCCATTTCTTTTGAGCGCCGTTACAGCAGGTGAACGGCGTGGGGCGCGAACAAGCCGATCGCCGTGAAGCCGATGCCGATCAGCGCCAGCAATCCCGAAGCCCAGGCCAGCCCGATGATTCCGGTGATGATGGTGGCGGACGCCAGCACGATCCCGATCTGGAAGGCGGCGGAAGCAACCTCGAAATGGTGGTATTTCGCCATCGACAGATCACGCTCGTGCTCGGCATGTTTGGCGCGCTCGGCGAGCTGGTCCTGGCCTTCGCCGGTTTCCGGTTCGGAACGATAGCGCGCCGCGGTCTTTTGCCAGGCCTCGATCTGCTTGCTGACAGCAGCCTTGGCGGCATCGTTGCCTGATGTTTCCAGACTGAGCCTGGCGTTTTCGGCAGCAGACTGCACGACGGTGCGGCGGATGCTCTTGGCCTGGAAGAACGCCCACAGATTGGCGGCTTCGACGTTCTTGCTGATGGCTTCGGTCTGCGCGCCCTTGCCCAGTGTTTCCGACAGGGCGAGGAAGAGGGCGATGATCGCGATTAGCAGTGCGATCTTCTTGTTTTCTCCGGACGCATGTCCGGCGTGTTCGGCGTGCTCCATACTCTCATGGGCGCTCATGCAGGTCAGATCCTCCGTAAGGGTCGTCTACGATTGGCCGAAGGACTATGGCCGCGCAAGGGCGGGACAGCGCCGTCACACGGCAAATTTTTAGCCTGCTCGAGGCCCGGGGTTATGCCCTGCTATCCAACCGGCCGCTCGATGAACAAAAGATAATGTGGCTGCGCCCGGCGTCATGAAACCGAAGCTGGCTCACAGCGCTTAGACAACAGGAGGAGGTGGGCAGGAGATACAAGACAAGGAAAGAGGCTATGGCTCATCAGGTCATTCCGCACAGCCGGACGCTTCATCGCTGGATTCACCCGGCCGCCTATGAGATTGCCATTGGACTGGTTGTGTTGTTCACGATCGCCGCCTGGCTCGCGTTCGACCACAGGAACGACACCGAACTGCCGCTCTCCATGATCACGGTATTCTTCGTGATCGCGGCTTCGGTTATTGCGATCATATCGCGATTGTGGCGCAAGCGCGGGCCGGTGTCGGCGGCATATCGGGAGACCGACACCTTGCGCCACTGGATGTCCGGCGAGTTCGTGGTCTGGGGCAGCCGGATCAAGGGATCGGAGGCTTTGGTCGATATGTTATTGCCGGTGGCCGCTGCGGCCTTCGGCATGGTCGCGATCGGTATCGTCTTTACCTTGAGCGGATCGTGGTGAGCGCTCACGCTCGCGGATGGGTGGTTTTATAAACGTCCATCAGCCGCTCGGCGTCGACGCCGGTATAGATCTGGGTTGTCGAGAGCGAGGCGTGGCCGAGCAGCTCCTGGATGGCGCGCAGATCACCGCCGCGTGACAACAGGTGCGTGGCGAAGGAATGGCGAAGGGCATGCGGGGTCGCGCTGTCGGGCAGGCCGAGCGTGCCGCGCAGCCGTTCCATGGTGAGCTGGATGATGCGCGGGGACAGCGGTCCGCCACGGACGCCGACGAACACCGGCTGGTCGGCGGCGAGCGGGTGCGGGCACATCGCGATATAGTCCTGCACGAGATCGAGCACGGTCTTGAGCACCGGCACCATGCGCGTCTTGTTGCCTTTGCCAGTCACGGTGATGACGTCGCCTTCATTTGGCATGGGAATGTCGCGGCGCTTGAGGCTGAGGGCTTCCGAGATGCGCAGGCCGGAACCATAGAGCAATGCCATCACCGCGGCGTCGCGCGCCCAAATCCACGGCTCGCGGTTCTCGCCGGCGCGAATGTCGGCGTCGGCCATCTGCTTGGCGGATTGCATCTGCAGCGGCTTTGGCAGGGTCTTGCCGATCTTCGGCGCGCGGATGGCTGCCAACGCACCGACCTTGCCTTTGCCCTCGCGTTCGAGGAACTTGCCGAACGAGCGCAGACCGGCGAGTGCACGCATCAGGGAACGGCCGCCGATATCATCGGCGCGCCGGGCCGACATGAAGGCGCGCACGTCGGAGGTCTCGACGGCAGCGAATTTTTTCAGTGATACGACCTCGCCCCAATGTTCGCCGAGGAACATCAGGCACTGGCGCAGATCGCGCTCGTAGGCTTCAAGGGTCTTGGGCGACAGACGGCGCTCGCTGCGCAGATGGGCGAGCCAGCGCGCGATTTCGGCTTGGATATCCGGCGCGGCGCATGACAGGCGCGGATCGCCGTCCATTTCCGATGTGCTCGTGGCTTTGGCCATCGTGTGTCCGGTGCTTGACAGGAATCGGTTTATCGCACCCTTTTCGTTATGCTCTTCTTAATCGTTCTGGGCCCGATCCGGCATGGCTAGGCGCGTCGTCGATGTTCTCGTGCCGGTGGCCGTCAATCAGGCCTATTCCTACCGGATTCCCGACGGGCTGGACCTGAAGCCTGGCGACGTCGTCGCGGTGCCGCTCGGCCCGCGCGAGGTCACCGCCGTGGTGTGGGCGGAGAACGACAATCCCGATCCGCGCCTGCACAATCGCCTGAAAGATGTCAGCGAGCGCCTCGACGTTCCGTCGTTAAAGGAGGAACTGCGCAGCTTCGTCGATTGGGTTGCATCCTACACATTGTCGGCGCGCGGCATGGTGCTGCGGATGACGTTGCGCATGGGTGAGCATCTTGGACCGGAGCGCGTGCGCATGGGCGTGCGTCTGGTCGGCCCGCCGCCGCAGCGCATGACCTCGGCACGTCATCGCTTGATTGCGTGTTTGTCGGACGGGTTGCTGCACGGAAAATCCGATGTCGTGCGCGAAGCGGGTGTCAGTGCATCGGTGGTCGATGGTCTCGTGGATGAAGGGACGCTCGCGACCGAACCGATGCCGCGCGAAGCGCCGGCGCAGGAACCCGATCCCGATTTCGCGGCGGCCGATTTTTCTCCCGACCAGACCACAGCCGCCGCGATGTTGCGCGAGATGGCATCGGCCGGGGAGTTCCAGGTCGCGCTGCTGGATGGTGTGACGGGTTCAGGAAAGACCGAAGTCTATTTCGAGGCGGTTGCCGAAATTATCCGGCGCGGCGAGCAGGCGCTGATCCTGATGCCGGAGATCGCGCTGACCGGCCAGTTCCTCGATCGCTTTGCGCAGCGCTTCGGCGTTCGGCCACTCGAATGGCACTCGGAACTGTCGCCGCGCACCCGCGCGCGCAATTGGGCGGCGGTTGCGGCGGGCGAAGCGCGTGTCGTGGTCGGCGCGCGTTCGGCATTGTTTCTGCCGTATGCCGATCTCGGCCTGATCGTGATCGATGAGGAGCACGATCAGGCTTACAAGCAGAGTGACGGCGCGCATTATCACGCGCGCGACATGGCAGTGGTCCGCGCGCATATCGCGAAGATTCCGGTGGTGCTGGCATCCGCCACGCCGTCGGTGGAAAGCGAAGTCAATGCGCGCAAGGGCCGCTATCGGCGCGTGGCGCTGCCGGCGCGGTTCGGCGGCCAACACATGCCGCAAATCGAAGCGATCGATCTTCGCCGCGAGGGGCCGCAGCGCGGGCGCTTCATTTCGCCGCCGCTGGCCGAGGCGATCCGCAATGCGGTGGAGCGCAAGGAACAGGCGCTGTTGTTCCTCAATCGTCGTGGTTATGCGCCGCTGACGTTGTGCCGCGCCTGCGGTCATCGCTTCTCCTGCAACATCTGCGATGCCTGGCTGGTCGATCATCGTTTTCGCCAGCGCCTCGTCTGCCACCATTGCGGCTTCTCGATTCCGCGTCCGCATCAGTGCCCGCAATGCGGCGCGGAGGAATCGCTCGCCGCCATCGGGCCCGGTGTCGAGCGGTTGCAGGAGGAGGCGGCGTCGCTGTTCCCTGACGCGCGCACCATGGTGCTGTCGAGCGATCTCATCATCTCGATCGAAACCATGCGCGCGGAACTCAATGAGATCGCCGAAGGCCGCGTCGACATCATCATCGGCACCCAACTGGTAGCGAAGGGGCACAATTTCCCGCGGCTGAACCTGGTCGGCGTGGTCGATGCCGATCTGGGTCTTGGCAATGGCGATCCGCGCGCTGCGGAGCGCACGTTCCAGTTGCTCAATCAGGTGATTGGCCGCGCCGGCCGCGAGCAGGGGCGTGGCGTTGGCTTCCTGCAGACCCATCAGCCCGAGCATCCGGTGATGAAGGCGCTGGTCGCGAGCGATCGCGAGGCGTTTTACGACAGCGAGATCGAGGCGCGCGAACGCGCGCTCTATCCGCCGTTCGGGCGGCTTGCGAGCCTCATCATCTCAGCGGGCGATCGCCCGACTGCGGAAGGATTTGCACGCAAGCTGGCGGCCGTTGCGCCGCCCGACGAACGCATTCAGGTGCTGGGCCCTGCGGAGGCGCCGCTCGCGGTGATCAAGGGCCGCTACCGGTTCCGGTTGCTGATCAAGTCGGCGCGCAATGTTGATCTGTCACGCTATCTGCGCGACTGGCTCGCGGCAGGGCCGCAGCCCAAGGGCAATCTCAAGCTCGAGGTCGATGTCGACCCGCAGAGCTTTTTGTAACGCGCGCAAGAAAAAAGCCGGCACAACCGATGCCGGCTTTTTCACACGACTCAACGCTACGCAACTCAACTTCGGGCGCGCTCAAACGCACGCACCCGTACGCAACGCTTACTGAACTTCTGCGACCACCTGGCCGACGCCGCGGCCGGTGAGCCCGATGACGCGCGCCGCACCCTTCGACAGGTCGAGAACGCGCCCGCGAATGAAGGGACCGCGATCGTTGATCGTGACGACCACGCTGCGACCGGCGTGGGTGACCCTGAGACGGGTGCCGAACGGCAGGGAGCGATGGGCGGCGGTCATGGCATTCTGGTTGAAACGCTGGCCGGAAGCGGTCCGGCTGCCGGATTCGCTACCATAGTAAGAGGCCTTGCCGGAGAAAGTATGGCCGGTGCTCATCGACGCCTGGGCATTGCGCCAGTTGTGATGCTTGCGGTGGTGGCTGCCGGCGTGGCTGGCGGCGGTGGTCGCGGCGAGGATAGCGGTCGCGGCGACGAACGCGGAGGCGGCACGAATTGCGGAAGTCCGCATCGGCCTCTTCGCAGTATTAATCATATAGTTGTCCCTCATAATCGTAGATCGGTCCCGCGACTGGCTAGAAACGCGCGGTCGGTTACTGGCTGGGAGCGATCATTCAATAATGAGGCATAAGCACGGCAAGGAACTTGGTTCCAGTAGCTGCCACATTTATGGTTACACTGTGAATTAATCTATATTATTTCCATAATATTGGATGATAACTCGATATTTACAGACATATATTCTCAATTACTGAATTGCGAAGATTTCGCGTGCCAGCTTCAAGTAAAGTGAGTGCGCGCGCCTCATGCGTTGTCAGCAGGTCTGCGCATGCCCCCATGAGCTCAGCGGGTAGCTCAGCGTCAGAACTCGAGCGGCCCGGGAACTCTTGGCGAGCTTTCGGAACTGTCAGAGGAGGCGTCTGGCTTTGCGTCGCAATGAGAGGCGCGACACTCTGTGACGCTGATCAGCGCATTTAACAAAGCTGCGACAAACAGGCGCTTGCCGGAATGCAATGGAAAGCGCGGTCATGTTGCACCTGCGCGCGCCCTATGTTAGCAAACCGGCGATTTTAACGCGCTGGACACGCCGATCCGGCCGAAAATCGAAGTCCAGCTTGAATTCCAAGGACTTAGGGATCGCTTGGCGCCACCCAAGGCGCTGGTTTCGGGCGAGGCCTGCTTCCTTGGTTTGTCGACAGCAGAGAGCATTTTCGTGGCAGCTGAAGAATCGCCCGTTTCTGGAGTGGCCGGCCGGTACGCGACCGCCCTTTTCGATCTCGCCCGCGACGAGAAATCCATCGACTCGGTGAAAGCCGACCTCGACAAGTTCGGGGCCCTTCTCGTCGATAGTCCCGATCTGGTGCGGCTGGTCCGTAGCCCGGTTTTCACCGCCGACGCGCAGCGCAAGGCGCTTGCCGCAATCCTGACCAAGGCAGGCATCGGCGGCATCACCGCCAACTTCCTTCAGGTCCTGACCGCCAACCGCCGACTGTTCGCGGTCAACGACGTCATCAGGGCTTTCCGCACGCTGGTCGCCAAGTTCCGCGGCGAAGCGACGGCTGAAGTCACCGTCGCCGAACAGCTCAGCGACAAGAATCTCGACGCGCTCAAGGCCGCACTCAAGTCAGTGTCCGGCAAGGACGTCGACCTCAACGTGAAAGTCGATCCCTCGATCATCGGCGGGCTTATCGTCAAGCTCGGCAGCCGCATGGTCGATAGTTCGCTTCGCACCAAACTCAATTCGATCAAGCACGCGATGAAAGAGGCAGGCTGATGGACATCCGCGCCGCGGAAATTTCCGCGATCCTCAAAGATCAGATCAAGAATTTCGGTCAGGAGGCGCAGGTCTCCGAGGTCGGTCAGGTGCTGTCCGTCGGTGACGGCATCGCCCGCGTCTA
>JBIQLC010000038.1:0-13098 GCA_044464625.1 Afipia sp.
GCCGGGTCGGGTGGGGCGAGGCGCCCGCGCTCAAGGATTGGGGCGGGGAGTTCGGACGTTACTTCGGCGAGAGCATCCTCATCGTCGATCTGATGATCAACCGTTATCTCGCACCGGCGCTCACCGGCATCGAGCTTGGTAACCCGGCCGAACTTCATGCGCGAATGGATGTGCTGGTCAAGGGCTATCCCTACGCGAAGGCCGCGGTCGAGTTTGCTTACTACGATCTCACCGGGCGTTGGCTCGGCGTGCCGGTATCAACCCTGCTCGGCGGCAGGCTGCGGTCGCGTGTTCCGGTGACGCATTCGATCGGTCTCATCTCGGCAAAGGAAGCGGCGGAAGAGGCCGAAAAGGTCGCGGCCGAAGGCATCAAGACCATCAAGGTCAAGATCGGGGTCGATCCCAGGCGCGACATCGAGGTGGTCGGCGCGGTGCGCGCGGCGGCGGGCGCCGGTATCGATCTCTGCGTGGACGCCAACGAGGGCTATCGAACGCCGGGCGAGGCGATTGCGGCCGTTCGGGCGATGGAAAAGTTCACGCTGAAATATGTCGAGCAGCCGGTGATGGGGATCGAGCGCATCGCGGAAGTCGCGCGCGCCATCGATCAGCCGGTGATGGCCGACGAATCGGCGTGGAACGCCCACGATGCCATCCAGATCGCCGAGCGCCGCGCCGCCCAGATCGTGTCGATCTACACCACGAAGCCCGGCGGGCTTTACAGGGCGATGGAGGTCGGCGCGGTGTGCCGGGCCGCCGGCATCGTCTGCAACGTCAACGGCTCGGTGGAGACCGGTGTCGGCAACCTCGCCAATGTTCACCTCGCCGCGTCTTGCCCCGCCGTCGAATTGTCGAACGTGGTGCCGATTTCGACGCCCGAGGCGCATCAGAACGGCCAGATCGGCGGCATCTACTACCGCGACGATTTGATCAGCGAGCCGTTGCGCGTGGTCGACGGCGCAATCGAGGTGCCGTCCGGCCCCGGCATGGGCATCGAGGTCGATCAGGCCAAGGTCGATCGCTACCGCATCGCGCTTTAGCTGTCAGGGAAAGACCAGGATATGCGTCAGGAAATTCTCACCAGGCAGAGCCGGGAGATGGTTGCGCGCGGCTGGGACGCCATCGTCTCCTGCTCGCCGGAAAATTTTGCCTATGCGGCGGGGTTTGTCGTGCCGTCGCAGCCGCTGTTGCGGCACCGGCATGCGATGGCCATCGTCAGGGCCGACGCAACCGCCTCGCTCCTTGCCGTGGACATGGAGGAAACGACCGTGGCGCGCAACGCGCCCGGCGTCGACCTCGCGGTCTGGAAGGAGTTTTCCGACGATCCGATGCGCGTGCTGGCGGATCATCTGCGCAAGCTTGGCCTGTCGCGCGCCAAGATCGGCATCGAGATGGACTACCTGCCGGCGGGCGACTATGCCCGGCTCCGCGGCTTTCTGCCGGATGCCGTGTTCGAGGCATCCGAGCAGGTCCTGTCGCGGATGCGGCAGATCAAGACCGCCGACGAAGTGGCGTTGCTGCGCCGGCTGTCGCGCATTGCCGATCAGGCGATCGGCGACGCGCTGGCTGCCGTGCGGGAAGGGGACAGCGAGCTCGATATCGCCGCGCATCTGACGCGTAACATCTATGAGCTGGGCGCGGAAAACTTCAAGCTTCTGATCGTGGCGACAGGCGAGCGCAGCCAGCTTCCGAATGTCGGCCCCTCGGAGCGACGGTTGCAGCGCGGAGATGTCTGCCGCATCGAGATCTTCTCGGTGATCGGCGGCTATCAGGCCGGCGTCTGCCGCACCGCCTACGTTCAGGAGCCGCCGCCGATGGCTGAAGCCATCTGGCAGGTGATGGTGGACTGCAAGTATCGCATTCTCGATCAGGTCAAGCCCGGCGCCGACTGCCATGCGATCTATCTCGACTTCGTCGAGCAGTTGAAAAAGCACAATCTGCCGCCGATCTCGTTCGTCGGGCATGGCATCGGGCTTCACCTGCATGAAGATCCTTACATCGGTGAAACTCCGCTGCTGGGCCAGCCCGGAAAGACGTCGGCGCTCGAGGAGAACATGGTGCTCGGCTTCGAGCCGCTATGCTACCGCACGGGCTACGGCTTCGGCGTGCAGAACAAGGACCTGCTGCTGGTGACCAAAACCGGCTCGGAGCTTCTGTCCGATTATACCAACACCGATAAGCTGATCCGGATCGCCTAGGTGGGGCGAGCCAATCGAGCGGCCGTGGTGTGTCGGGCTTCAGGAAAGGGTCAACGACGATGAGCGACATTCTTATTATCGGAACCGGCTATTTCGCCGAAGTCATGGTCTGCGACATCGCCGCGACCGCCCGTCGGCCCCTGCATGTGATCGTCGGCGGACGCAACCTCGAGCGCACGACCTGGCTTGCGGAAGCCGGACGCTCGCGGGCCGCGATCTATAGCACGCCGGCGACGTTCGGCTCTCTCGAGATCGACTCGAGCTCCGACGAAACGGTGGCGGAAGCCATCGCCATCGCGCGCCCGCGCATCGTGGTCCAGACCGCTTCCCTGCAATCGCCGTGGAAGGTCGACCGTCTGGATTCTCCATGGTCGCAGCTTGTCGCCGAGGCGGGATTCGGCATGACCATCGCTTTCCACTCGGTGCTGCCGTCGCGCTCGGCCAGGGCCGTGAAGCGGGTCGGGGCTGATATCGCGTTCGTCAACACCTGCTATCCGGATGGGGTCAATCAGGTGTTGCACCGCGCGGGTCTGCCGCTCACCACGGGCGTCGGCAATGTCGGCATTTTCTCCGCCGTGATCGGCGGACTGGTCAAGCCGGAAGATCGCCCGTCGCTGCGGGTGCTGGCGCATCACCAGCATCTGGTGCAGTGGCGCAAGCCTGGCACCGAGCGGAGCGGCGCGCCGGTGCGGGCGTGGATCGGCGATACGGAAATCGCCGACACCGATGGCCTCACGCGTCATGTGCAGCTTCCCTATCGCGACCTCAACGTGATTTCCGGAGGATCCGCCGTTCCGGTGCTGCTGGCGCTGGCCGGGCATGGCGACATTCTGGCTCATGTTCCGGGGCCCGGAGGACTGCCGGGCGGCTATCCCGTTCGCGTGACAGCCGGCCAGGTGACGCTCGATCTGCCCAAGGGCATCACGCGCGACGAGGCGATCGCGTGGAATCGCGGTTTTGAGGATGCCGACGGCGTCAGCATTCTCGAGAACGGCCGCGTGACCTATTCCGAGCGGGCACGGCACGCGCTTGCGCGTCACGCGCCGTCGCTTGCCGAAGGATTTAACGTGGCCGACGTCGAGGACGCGGCTCGCGCACTCGGCGAATTGCGCGCAAAGCTGGGCGGCTGACGAGCAGTGAGGTCTTTCGTCCCGCCCACCTCGAGCGGTGCGAGAACGAGGAATTGTCGATGAAGGTGCTGGTCATTGGCGCGGGCGCCGGCGGGGCTGCGGCAACGGTCGAGCTGTCGCTCGCCGGGCACGACGTGACGCTGTGGAATCGCTCTTTCGAAACGCTGGCGCCTTTCAAAGAGCATGGCGTTGCCTATGACGGTGTGCTCGGGGAGGGCGTCATCACCACGGCCGCCGTGGTTTCAGACTTGAACGCCGCCGTGAAGGGCGCCGACGTCGCGCTGGTGACGCTGCCGACGTTCATCCATGCCGCGATTGCGCGCCTGCTGGCAGCGGCCGGGTGGCGGGCCGATGCTCCGGTCATTCTCAATCCGGGGCACACCGGCGGCGCCCTCGAATTCCGCCATGCCTATGCGCAGTGCGGGGCACAGCCGCCGCCGGTCGCCGAGTTCTCGACGCTGACCTACGTCGCGCGAAAGTATCAGCCACATCGTGTGACGGTGACCGGGCGCGCAAAGCGGATCCGGGTCGCGGCGCTTCCCGGCGGAGACGCTGCACTGGCGGCGGCGCGCCAGCTTTTTCCGGCCGCCGTCGATGTCGGGGATGTGCTCGCCAGCGATCTCGCCAACGTCAACATGATCCTGCATCCGCCCGGCGCGGTTCTGGGTGCGGCCTGGGTCGAGGCGACGCAGGGGAGCTTTACGTTCTATGTCGAAGGCATGACGCAGGGGGTGGTGCGCGTGATGAAAGCGCTCGATGCAGAGCGCCAAGCCGTTGCGGCGGCATTCGGCCACGATCTGCCAGACGTGATCGAGGAAATGCGTGCGATCGGCACCGTGCCCGCGGACGCTGCCCCGGGCGATTACCTGGGCGCCATCGCGGGTGGTGAGGCCAATCGCACGATCAAGGCGCCCGATAGCCTCACTCATCGCTATTACGTGGAAGACCTGAACTACGGCCTGATGCCGTTTTTGGCGCTTGCCGCTATCGCGGAGGTAAGGACGCCGGTTGCCTCCGCCCTGCTGCAGCTTGGATATGCAGCGTGCGATGTCTCGCCGGAGTCCGGGCGAACGGCCGACGCCATGGGGATCGCCGGCATGTCGCGTAGCGAACTGCTCCGGCATGTTCGCGGGTAAGTTGGGAGCTTCAGAAGTTCTGGAATGTCTTCTGGCAGGGGATGTGATCCGGAACGCACCACATTCTGAATGGAAAGGCCATGAGTAACGCACAGCAGAAACTGAAAGAGCTTGGCATTGAGCTGCCGCGTCCTTCCAATCCCTCGGCAAACTATGTCCCGGTGCGACGGATCGGAAACCTGATGCTCGTTTCGGGGCAGGTTCCGTCGCAGGACGGCAAGGATTTATATGTCGGGAAGCTCGGTGCGGATGTCTCGCTTGAAGATGGGCAGAAGGCTGCGAGGATTTGCGCCATCAATCTCCTCGCTCACCTCAACTCGGCGCTGGACGGCGACCTGAATCGCGTGCGATCCGTGGTGCGGCTGGGAGGATTCGTCAATGCGACCGCGGATTTTGGCGATCATCCAAAAGTCATCAACGGGGCATCGGACCTGATGGTCGAGGTGTTTGGCGATGCCGGCCGGCATGTCCGGGTGGCGGTGGGGGCTCCGTCCCTTCCGCGGAATGTTGCCGTCGAAGTGGAAGGCATATTCGAAGTCGACGGATAGCAGCCACAGCGGCGCCAGCATCGAACCTGAAGTACCTGGATGAAAAAGACGACCGTCAGGAAGGCGAAAGCCGCCCCCGCACCGGACAAATCCAGGCGCGGTCATGTCCGCGACAGGGTGTCCGAGCATCTTCGCCATGGGTTGATGGCCGGGATGTTTATTCCCGGACAGGTGATGAGCCTGAGGAAGCTGGCAGGCGCCCTCGGCACCAGTCCGATGCCGGTTCGGGATGCCTTGAGCCAGTTGGTCGCGGCAAACGTCCTTGAGGAAACGCCGGGGCGGTCGGTGCGCGTGCCGAGGATCTCGGCGGAGAAGCTGAAGGAATTGTTTGCGGTCCGTGACGTGATTGAAAGCATGGCCGCCAAGGCGGCATGCAAGACTATCGATGCCGCGACCATCAAGCGCCTGACCGCCATCAACAACGAACTGTTGGCGAGCATTTCCCGGCGTGACATCCTGACCTGTCTTTCGGCCAACCAGAGGTTTCACTTTACGCTCTATGAGGCCGCGGGCTCCGACGTACTGATGCCGTTGATCGAATCGCTGTGGCTGCGAAGCGGTCCAACGATGTATTTTTCCCTGCTGATGCCCGACATGCCGTGGGATGCGTCGGCGCATAAGAAAATCATAGAAGGACTTTTGCAGAAGAATGCGGCCGTGGTTCAGCACGCGGTATCGCAGGATATTCGCACGACCGCGCGCCATCTTGCCGGTATCGACAAGGGGCGCGGGCCGTTGATGATGGCCGGCAACCCGCAACTGGATATTTCGCTTGAGGTCTGAGGCAGCCGGGTATCGCCGGAGCGGTAGTTTTTCAAATTTTTTGTGGCGTGGAGGTCAGGAGGCGTCCCCTGTTTTGACTCTTAATCGGTAGGAGGGGTGCATGTGGCGCCTCCTTTTGCGCTTGGGCAAACGACGGGGGCGGGCATGGCGTTCAGGAGTACGTGGGGGATTACCGGCGGCAAGGTTGCGAAGGCGGCGCTGGCCGGCGTCTCCTGTCTGGCGTTGAGTCCCACGCTCCACGCCCAGCCAGTTGGTACGCCACCGGCCGTCGCCCAGTCATCCCCCGCGGTCGATGTCGCCGTCCCCGCGGGAGCGCTGGAAAGCGGCCTGCTCAGCCTGGGGCGCCAGGCGAACCTGCGGATGCTTTATCCGAGCAGTTTGACGGCGGGCAAGCGCACCGCCGGCGTCAGCGGACGGCTGACGCCGCAGCAGGCGGTGACGCAACTGCTTGCCGGCACCGGACTTCGCGCCGCTTTTACCGGCCGTAATACGGTGCAGGTCTTCGACCCCGCGGCATCGTCGGCCGGTGGTGCGCTGCCGGCCGGATCCATCCCGCTCGATACCATCGATGTGCAGGGACTTGCGACCAGCGATCCCGGCGCCACTGAAGGCTCCGGCTCCTATACCACGACGCAGATGAGTTCATCGACCGGATTGCCGCTGTCGATCCGCGAGACGCCGCAATCGGTCACCGTGGTGTCGCGGCAGCGCATGGACGATCAGAACATCCGCACCTTCAACGATGCGATGGAGAACACCGCGGGCATCACCTCCCAGCGGTGGGACAACGATCGCGTCGAATTCACGTCGCGCGGCTTTCCGCTGACCGAGTTCCGCTTCGACGGCGTACCTGTCGATGCGGACGGCGCCATCGATCACGGCCTGTCCACTGTCGATATGACGATCTACGACCGCGTCGAAATCACCAAAGGGGCCAGCGGCCTCCTGCAGGGCGCCGGCAGCCCCGGCGCGGCCGTCAACCTCGTCCGCAAACGGCCGACAAGGACATTCCAGGGATCGGTCGCCGGCAGCATCGGCTCCTGGAACAATTACCGGACCGATTTCGACATATCCGGTCCCCTTAACGAGGCCGGGACCGTGCGCGGGCGTTTTGCCGGCGCCTTCCTCGACGGCAACTCCTATCTCGACCATTACCACAAGCGGCGTCATGTGCTCTATGGCGTAATCGAGGCCGATATCACCGACAATACAACGCTGACGATCGGCAGCGATTATCAAAAGGACAAGTCGCGTGGCGCGCAATGGGGCGGCCTGCCGCTGTTCTTTTCCGACGGCACGCGAACGGACTGGGATGTCTCGAAGAACCCCGGCGCCCGATGGAGCCGCGACGATTTTGCCGTGAACACCTATTTTGCCACTCTTGAGCACAAGTTCGACAACGGCTGGAAAGCGGTGGGATCCTTCAATCATCGCCGCAGCGCCTCGGACTACATGCTGGGCTCAGCCAGTGCCGGCTATCCCGATCCGGTGACGGGTGCCGGCGTCTCCCAGTTCATCTGGAAGGAAGCTCCCACGGCGATTCAGAATACCGCCGATCTCAAGATATCCGGGCCGGTTGAACTGATGGGGCGTACCCACGACCTGATGTTCGGTGTCATGACGACACGTAAAACGGAGAAGGGACCGTATTATGACGACCCTTCTTTTCCCATGGTCACCCTTCCCACCTACGACCCGTCCGTTCCCAATTTCTTCAACTGGACCGGCAACTCGGCAGTCCCTGATTTCCCTCTCGTGGGCAGAAGCGAAATCTCCTACTCGCGCACCGGCGCTTTTGTCGCAGCACGCTTCAAGCCGGTGGAACGCCTCTCGGTTATCCTCGGCAGCCGAATCGACTGGTGGAGCTTCGACGACAAGGGAACCTATATCGATGTACTGGGCGACTGGCTGTACCCGGCGCAATATTCGGTCGACGCCAAGATCACGCCCTATGCCGGCATCGTCTATGACCTGACCGACGTGTATTCGCTATATGCAAGCTACACCAGCATCTTCGCTCCGGACGGCCGCAAGGATATCAACCGCAATTTCCTCGATCCGACCGAAGGTCATAGCTACGAGGCCGGCGTCAAGGCTGCGTATTTCGGCGGCGCTCTCAGCCTGACGGCTGCCGTGTTCATGATCCAGCAGAAGAATTTTCACGAATCCGCCGGCATCGATCCGTTCACGGGAGACGAATATTTCCGCTCGATCGACGGCGTTACGTCGAAGGGGTTTGAGGTGGAACTGTCGGGCCGGCTCGCACCGGGCCTGCAGGTCTATGCCGGCTACACTTACACCCACGCCCGCAAGAATCACGGATCGCTGGTCTATTCGTACATCCACACCACGGCGCCGGAAAACGTCGTCAAGCTCTTTGCGACCTACCGTCTGCCGGACCAATGGGACCGATGGACCATCGGCGGCGGCATCCGCTGGCAAGACAAGATCCACGGCTACGTTGAATTCAATCCCTTCGGCGTTCGGCAGGACCTGGTGCAGCGCGACGTGTTCCTGCTCGACCTGATGCTGCGCTACCGCGTCACCGACAAGATCGAGGTCGCCTTCAACGCGAGCAATCTGCTCAACCAGAAATACTATTCCGTGTTCGGAAACTACGACACCGGTGTCTACGGCGAGCCGCGCCGCTACACCCTGTCGACCAAATTCCAGTTCTGAGCTGCCCGGCTCCGGTGGAGAGGGGCGGCGACGTGGTGACGGAGGGGAATTGCCGCCGCGCGGGTTAGGCGCAAGGGGCCCAACAAGAGAGGGTGAAACGATATCGCGTAAAGCCTCAAGCGCCCGCATCTGGTTCGTGGTTCACGGCTGGCTGGCGCTGCCGATCTGGGCCTTCTTGTTCTTCGTCTGCCTGACGGGGTCGATCGCAACCGTCAGTCAGGAGATCATGTGGCTGGCTTCCCCGATGGTGCGGGCCAATGCGCCGGCGGCGGATGCGCCGCTGCTCGGCTATGACGATGTGCTGGCGGCCGTGGAGCGGCAGCAGCCGGGGACGCAGGTGAGTTTTATCTCACGGCCGGTGAAGTCGATCTTCGCGCTTGCAGTCCAGGTGACCCGCCCGGATGGCGGCTCCGCCGTGCTGTTGGTCAATCCCTATACCGGCGTAGTTCAGGGTGAGCTTGGCGCGTTCGATTGTCAGCAGTTCGTGCGGGCCCTGCACGGCTGGCTGCTGATGCCGTTCGACGGCGGCTATCCGATCGGCTGGTATCTCGTCTCGGCATTGGCGATCCCGTTGCTTGGTTCGTTGATCACGGGGCTTGTGGTTTACAAGCGGTTCTGGCGCGCGTTTCTGCGGCCACGCCTCCGCACGGGCAAGGGTAAACGCATTTTCTGGGGCGACCTGCATCGGCTGGCGGGCGTCTGGTCGATCCCGTTCATCGCCATCATGGCGGTGACGGCGAGCTGGTTTCTGATCCAGGCCATCCTCGCCGACACACATGTCACGATCTCGACGGAGGGCGTGCCGCCGATGGTGGCGCGTGCCGAGGTGCCGGTGGTTGCCAACGGTGCGCCACCGCCACGGATCAGCCTCGATCGGGCGGCGGAGGCGGTGCGGGCACAATTTCCCGATCTTCAGCCGAGCTTGGTGCGGCTTCCCGACAATGCCTACAGCTACGTCAGCGTCGGCGGGCGGGGTGCTTATCCGCTGCTGTTCGAGACGGTTCAGGTCAACCCTTACAACGACAGGGTGGAGCGGGTGCGGCGCGTTTCGGAGTTCTCCGTGCTCGAACTCGTCACCGGCTCGATGCGACCGCTGCACACCGGCGACTTTGCCGGCGTGTGGCTTAAGCTCATCTATTTCGCGTTCGGGCTGCTGCTGACCACGCTGGTGTTTTCCGGGATGATGGTGTGGACCAGGCGCACCGCGGTTAAAACCGCCAAGATCATCCGCGAACGCAGGCAGGCGCGGCTTGAACTGGAGAACGCGGAATGACGGTGCTCGCAGCCACCTCCCGCAAGGCGTCGCTATGGCGGCGCTGGCGGTTTCATTTGAGCGCTCTGGTGCTGATCGTGCCGATTATCTCGGCGCCGTCTTTTTTTCATGAGAGCGCATTGTTCGACGGCAGGAAGGGCCTCGGCGAGCGCGAGATCGGCGAGCTACAGGTCGGCCCATGGACGGTGCGGCTGGCCGAGTTTCGCGTCGCGGAGCCGGAGTCGGAGGGGCGCGCTGGTTATGCGAAAACCTTCGCGCTGTCGCTCTGCCCAGCCTGCGTCGATGACGTGAAGGCCGCGTACCTGCGCGTAGGCCCGCCGCGCAACATTCGCACCGCCGGAGCGCTGTTCTCGGGCGCGCCCTATCGCCAGATGGCCGAGGTGCGGATTCCGGAGCGAACCGCCGCCGACGATGTCCTATGGCTGACGCTGGAAGGCTGGGATGGCACGCTGCATCAGGTGACGATCCCGATCCGCATCGCCTCGCCGGTGACTGCGGCCTGGCTTGAGAGGGCGAAGCAATGATGCGCGCGCTCTGGAAAAGTGGACTGACCTTTGCGCTCCTCGGCGCCGCCTCCCTGCTCGCCGGCAGCGCTTCGGCGCATCAGCCATTCTGCATCTGCAAGAAGGTCGATGCGACGACGATCCGCTGCGAGGGCGGATTCTCCGACGGCACGAGTGTCCCCGGTGTCAAGCTCGACGTGATCCGTTACGACGAGTCGATCGTCTTCGAGACCAGCTTCGGGACAGATTCGACTGTCAGCTTCCCGGCGCCGGAAGGTGAGTTCTACATCCTGTTCGATGCCGGTGCGGGTCACTCGTTCGATGTCGATTACAAAGATATTCAGTAAGGCCAGCCATGAATGCCGCCGTATCGCCGCCGATCCGGATTGCCCCGCCTATCGCGCCGACCTCGGCATTGTACCGGTCAGGCGATTTGGATGGTGCGCTGCATGCGTTGTGCAACGCTTGCGCGGTGGGTGATGGCGATGATCGTGGTTGCGGCGTAGGCGGCAAGCAGCGCGTCGAGCACGCGTGCCTCGGTCGCCGCATCGAGCGACGACGTGCTCTCGTCGAGGACCAGGATATCCGGCGCAAGCAGCAGGGCGCGGACGATGCCGAGTCGCTGCTTCTGCCCGGCTGAAAGGTCGATGCCGCCCTGGCCGAGCAGCGTGTCGTAGCCTTGCGGCAGCGCCATGATTTCGGCATCGAGGCTGGCGATCCTGGCCGCCTCGCGCACCTTCGCCGCATCGACGGCGCACAGGCCGATGGTCATGTTCTCGGTCACGGTGCCGGTAAAGATATCGATCTCGTGCGGCACCACGACGATGTGGCGCCGCAACTGCCCGAGCGGCATCGCGGCAATGGGCCGGCCGCCGAGCGTGAGGGTGCCGCCATCCGGCCGTCGCGCGCCGAACAGCAGGCTCGCCAGCGTGCTCTTGCCGATGCCGCTCGGCCCCATCACCGCCACCTTCTCGCCGGGCGCCAGCGTGAACGACAGGCCGTGCAGCACGGGCCGGCTCGTCGGGTCGTAGCGGAAGCTGAGGCTGGATGCGGCGAGCGTCGCGGGTCCTGTCCGCGCTGCCGGTGCTGGACCCGCGAGCGCCTCGTGCGGGCCGGCGGCGAGGTCGCCGAGCCGCGCCACCGAGATCGTCATGGCCTGAAAATCATCGAAGGTTTTGACCAGTCCGAGCACCGGCACCGACAGCGAACTGCCGACGGAGAGGAACAACACGAAGTCGCCGATGCTCATGTTGCCATGGATCACCTGGAGACCGCCGAACAGCGCGATTGCCGCGGTGATCAGGCCGCCAGCCAGCCGGCCGAGGGCGTCGAGCGCGGCCGAAAGCCGAACCACGGCGATATGGGCATCGAGGTCGCGGTCGAGCCGTTCGCCGAAGCGGCGTTCGGCGAAGCCATGGGCGGAATTGAAGCGCAGCGTTGCGGCATAGGCGATGGCCTCGACGAGATGCGCCCAGTAATAACTGCGAGCGGTGAACCACCTTGCCTCGCGGCTGCGCAGAGCGCGGGCGAGCGCCACATGCACCGCCGCAAGCATCGCCACGATAGCGATGACTATCGTACCGACCGCAGGATTGACGACCAGCATCGCCGCCGCCAGCACGGCGATGGTGCCGAGCCCCAGCGCCAGTTCGAGCAGACCCTCGGTCGCGCCCTGCGTCAGCCGTTCGACCTCTTCGAAGGTCCGCCCGAGCAACCCCTGGTCACGAACTTCCTTGCGGTCTGCCGGCAGCCGCAGCACGGTGGCGAAGGCCGGCTCGAGCACGGCGCGGCGCATGTCGAGCCCGGCGATGGCGGCGAGCAGGCGGCGGGCGAAGGCCGTGCCTGCGTCGGTCAGCGCGGCGGCGGCCAGCGTTGCGCCGATGGCGGCGACTGCGACGGCGTCGTGAGCCGGAAACGCTTCATCGATCAGATAGGCCAGTAGGGCAGGTGGCACCAGCGCCAGCGCGCTCAAGGCCAGCGCCGCGACCAGTGCCGGCACCATGCGGCGGCGCTGCGCCCAGCCGAGCCGGAGCAGCACGCGCAGCAAGGCGCGGATGTGGCCACGCCCTGCCGGATCGAACAATTGCGCAAGCCAGGCGACCGCGGGGTCGGCCGCACGGTCTGCGCTCATGGCTGCTGTAAGAGGTTGGCCATGGCGTCGGCCATCGGCGCGCCGGTCGCAAGCTCGATCCAGTACCACTGACCGTTCGGGTTGAGTTCGAGAAAGACATAGTCGCCTTGCGGCGTCACGATCAGGTCGAAGGCGCCGAAGCGCAGGCCGCATTGCTTGAGGTAGCTGCGCAGCGCCGTGTCGATGGCCGGCGGCAGCGCCACGATACGGTGCGGCAGCTTGATGGTGTCGACCGCGCGCCAGTCCTGCTCGGCGCCGGCCACGCCCTGGCTGTCGATCCGACAGCAGAACAACTCCTCGCCGATGATTGTGACGCGCAACTCGTGATCCTTGGCGATCGCCTCCTGCAGATAGGTCGGGCACAGGCTGATCGACTGTTTCAGCGCGGCGAATTCGCTGGGCGGCACCGGCCGCGTATAGGCGACGTGGTGCTCGCCCTCGATGTAGTGGCTGCCCATCAGCATCGGCTTGCAGATCACTCCGTCCGGGCAGGTTGCGAAGAAGGCTTCGGCCTCTGTCGGATCGTTGGTGATGATCGAGCGGGGCACGCTGAGGCCGACGCTCCGCGCCAGCCGCAATTGCGGAAATTTGCGCTGGTGGCGGCGGTTGTCGTCAGGATTGTTGATCCACGGCACGCGGGCATCCATCGGCAAAAAGCCCATCAATTCGCGCATCTCGTCGCGGATGTAGTTGACGACGCCCTCGTCGTGAACGCCGGGC
>JBIQLC010000039.1:0-11435 GCA_044464625.1 Afipia sp.
TCGAGCACGCGCAGCGAACGCTCGACTTCGATGGTGAAGTCGACGTGGCCGGGGGTGTCGATGATGTTCAGGCGCTTGCCGTCCCAGAACGCAGTAGTCGCAGCCGAGGTGATCGTGATGCCACGCTCCTGCTCCTGCGTCATCCAGTCCATCGTCGCAGCACCTTCGTGCACTTCGCCGATTTTATGGCTCTTGCCGGTGTAATAGAGGATGCGCTCAGTCGTCGTGGTCTTGCCAGCGTCGATGTGCGCCATGATACCGAAATTACGGTAATCCTCGATGGCATGTTGGCGGGGCATGGGCTGTCCTTAGCTATCCGTTCGTGTCGCCGTTACCAGCGATAGTGCGAGAAGGCACGGTTGGCTTCCGCCATCTTGTGCACGTCTTCACGCTTCTTGACCGCGTTGCCCCGGTTGTTCGACGCATCGAGCAGCTCGGCCGACAGACGTTCGGTCATGGTCTTTTCGTTACGGCCACGCGCAGCCGCGATGATCCAGCGAATGCCGAGCGCCTGGCGACGGGTCGAGCGAACTTCAACCGGCACCTGATAGGTCGCACCACCAACGCGGCGCGAACGCACTTCGATAGTCGGCATCACGTTGTCGAGCGCCTGCTCGAACACCGAAATCGGGCTCTGCTTGGTCTTGGCCTCGATGACGCTGAACGCGCCATAGACAATGTTTTCGGCGGCGGACTTCTTGCCGTCGTACATGATCGAATTCATGAACTTGGTGACGACAACGCTACCGAACTTCGGATCGGGGTTGACTTCACGCTTCTCAGCAGAATGGCGACGAGACATCGATCTTCCCCGGTTACTTCGGACGCTTCGCGCCGTACTTCGAACGGCGCTGCTTGCGGTTCTTGACGCCCTGCGTATCGAGAACGCCGCGGAGGATGTGGTAGCGAACACCCGGCAAGTCCTTGACGCGGCCGCCGCGGATCATGACCACCGAGTGTTCCTGAAGATTGTGGCCCTCACCCGGAATGTAGCCGATGACCTCGAAACCGTTGGTCAGGCGCACCTTGGCAACCTTACGAAGCGCCGAGTTCGGCTTCTTCGGAGTGGTCGTATAGACGCGCGTGCAAACGCCACGCTTCTGAGGCGACTGCTGCAGAGCAGGCACCTTCTTGCGCGACTTCTGCGCTTCGCGTGGATTTGCGATCAGCTGGTTGATCGTCGGCATCGTTCGCCTTCACCCTTGTTCGCGCGAAACCTTTCGGCCCCGCAAATTTCGTTGGAGCTTCCCGCCCCGCTCGCTTTTCGTTCCGCGCACCTGCGCAAAACGAAATCGCGCCATCCGTTCATCGCTGACCGGAAAGCGCTCGACTGCCACAGAGGACCTCGGCTCGTCTGCCGGGCTTTCGCCCGCGACTGACCGAGGTCATGCATCCCAAACGAATCTCAGGAGCGTTTGCTTCGCCCGAGAGATCAAGATCGTCCTGGCATTGCCTGGCTAGTACCGACAGCGTTTGAGCGACATTCGTCGAGGTTGGTGCCCTATTCCCTTGGTAGACCAAGTGAAAGAGGGTGGTCCGTTCCGACGCTAGGAAGCTCACCGCCTGTCGAGAAGTGGGCGGGTTTTATAAGCCATGCCACGTCAAGTCAAGACCAATCGACATCGCAGAAGCGCCGATGTTGCAGCCCTTTCTCGCACCCGCCGGAGTCCGTCCTCGCGACATTTGCGATTGCGAAAAGAATCATCCGCGGGACTCAAGAATCGCCTCACGATATCCGCCCACGGTCGCGCACGGTCGCGCACGGAGCCAAGCACCCACTTCTCCGCGCCGGCGAGGCGGGCCAGAGTCGACGGCAACCGCCCTTATCAGGGGAGCGAGATTTATCAGCGATTAACCAGATTTTCGAGAAAATCGACTTCAGATCAATGTTTTAGGGCTCTACGGTGTCATTTTAGGCGAAGCATCAGGACAATCCAGCCCTCCTGTTGGCACCACCCTTGCTCAGTCTGTCGCAGGTTTACGTAAGAGTCCCGATATGCACCCCAGTTATCCTGAAACGGCACAGTTGCGTCCGCCGGCTGCCCTCATTTTCGACAGGCCGACCGGCGTTCTGGCGGGCTCGACCGCGCGCGACGCCTTGTTGGTCCATGCGCTCCGGGCGGGAGCCCGGGTCAGTTCGGCCTGGTCGTACCGGGGATTCGCCGCAGGCTGCCGAATCCTGCGGACCATGGCGCCACACGACCGCATGATTCAGGTCCGGCTCAACGATGACGCGGTATTCTCGTTTCCGTTTGGCGATGGCTACTGGAGCCTCCTGCTCGACACCCGTTATGGCTATGAGCGCGACATCAACCTGTTCTTCCGCAGCATCGCCGACGCCGACTACACCCTGGTCGATTGCGGGGCGAACTTTGGCTACTGGTCGACCCTCGTCACCAGCCGCCCCTATGGGGCGCACTCCTCCGTGGCCATCGAACCCTCGTCCCGGAACTTTGCCATCCTGTCGGCCAATGGCCGACTGAACGGCAGCCGCTTCCCGGCCCTCCATTGCGCGATTGGCGCCACGGCCGGCACCGCCACCCTGTCCGGCAGCAAGCATGAAGCCATGACGATTGCCGATTCTTCCCAGAGCGACGGCGAGACGGTGGACGTGATCCCGCTGGACAGCCTGCTCGGCTCGCGGCTCGATCCCAGCCGCCGCCATGTCATCAAGCTCGATGTCGAAGGCGTGGAAACCGAAGCGCTGCGCGGCGGCACCAAGCTGCTCGAGACCGATTGCGTGCTGATCTGCGAGGAACACGGCAACGACCGGAACCACACCATCTCACGCTACATCCTCGCCAACACCGGTCTGAAGCTGTTTTGCTACGATCCGGCCTCGCGCCGCTTTGAGCATCTCGAGGACGTGTCGTCGCTCGATCGCATCAAAACCTCCACAAACTGGGGCTACAACATTCTCGCCACCCGCAGTCCGTTCTGGGAACAGCGCATTCGTGCCATCGATCCGGACAGGACCCTCGACTCGAACGGACGCCCCTACATATGACCGCGCAGCATGGCGTAGCGTCGGCCGCCGCAACTATCGATCGATCTGTTCTGCCCGGAGTCGTGCTCCTTGGGGGCGCTCATAATGCGTTGGCGCTGGCGCGAAGCTTCGGGCGCAAGGGCGTTCCTGTCGTGCTGGTGAGCAACGATCATCCGCTGCCGACCTACTCGCGCTATATCGGCCGTAGCTTCGACTGGCCGGGCGCGGCAGCGCCGGGAGCGGCCGCATGGCTTGCCGCCTTCGGCGAGCAGCATGACTTGCAGAAATGGCTGCTGCTGCCCTGCGCCGACAACGAGGTCAAACTGGTTGCCGAGAACCACGATCTTCTCCTCTGCCGTTTCCAGATCATCGGGAAACCCTGGGACGACCTGCAGCACCTCTGCAACAAGCAGTTGCTGATCGAGGCGGCGGAAACCGCCGGCATATCGGTTCCCCGAAGCTATCCCGTGAAGTCGGCAGCCGATGCGGCGCAGATCGATGTGACCTTCCCGGTCATTCTCAAACCCGCCATGCGCATGTCGCGCAATGCGCTGACGTCGGCGAAGGCATGGCGCGCCGATACCCGCGACGAACTCGTCGCTCTTTACCGCAAGGCCGCAGCGCTTCAGGGTCAGGATGGCGTCGTCGTTCAGGACTACATCCCCGGCGGTGGCGAGGCGCAGTTTTCCTATGCCGCCCTCTGGAGCAACAACGCGCCACTGGCGGAAATGGCCGCACGGCGGACGCGGCAGTATCCGGTCGAATTCGGCTACACCAGCACCTTCGTCGAAATCGTCGACAACGAAGAGATCAAGGCCATGAGCCGGAAACTCTTGTCGTCGAATGGCTTCGAAGGATTGGTTGAAGTCGAATACAAACACGACGCCCGGACCGGCAGCTACAAGATCCTCGACGTCAATCCGCGTGCGTGGTCGTGGCTCGCGCTCTGCGATGCGGGCGGTCTCGATTTTGCCGCTCTGATCGGTGGCATTCTCAGCGCCCACCCCGAGACGGCATCGCAGGCTGCGCTTGGACACGCCTGGGTTCATGCATCGCGCGACATAGCGGCTTCGATGCACCTGATGCTGTTGAACAGGCTGCCTCTCGGCAGATGGTTCGCCAGCTATCGCCAGAATCTGACATTCGCCGTGTTTGCGTGGGACGATCCGAAACCGGCTTTGCTTGAGTTGCCGGCGACGCTGGCACGGGTCGCGAAGCGAGCCCTTGCCGCGAACGGACAGGCGATCAAGGCGCGCTTCGTGCGTGCGCGTGCGCACCGGAGAACCGGAATCCATCTGCTGTGACCCGGCGCGGCCCTTCCGGCCGAAACCCGTCAATCACTCATCGTCATCATCATCTTCGTCGTCATCGTCCTGATGCGACTTGTGAAGCTGATCGTCCCAGAGCTGACGATAGACCCCGCCCTTCGCGAGCAGTTCCTTGTGCGAGCCGCGTTCGATCGCGCGACCGCTGCTGATGACGATGATCTCGTCCATATCGACCACCGACGTCAGGCGGTGGGTCGAGAAAATCATGGTGCGGCCCTTCGCAACCTTGAGCAGTGTGCGGTTGATCGCAGCTTCCGTGGTCTGGTCGAGCGCCGAGGTCGCCTCGTCAAGCAAAAGCACCGACGGATCGCGCACGATGGCACGGGCAATGGCGATGCGCTGGCGTTGACCGCCGGACAGCGTGTCGCCGCGCTCGCCGACGACAGTGTCGTATTTCTGCGGCAGCGACATGATGTGGCGATGAATCTCCGCTTTCTTCGCGGCGTCCTCGACGTCTTTGTCGGTCGCACCATCCTTGCCGAGCCGGATGTTTTCGCGGATCGACATGTTGAACAGCATGTTCTCCTGGAACACCACGGCCATGTTGGCGCGCAGCGAGTCGCGCGTCACCTTGCGGATGTCGACGCCGTCGATCGTGAGCTTGCCTTCGTCCGGCACATAAAGCCGCAGGATCAGATTAAGCAGCGTGCTCTTGCCCGATCCGCTGGGGCCGACGATGGCGATATGCTTGCCGGCCTGCAGCTTGAGGCTCAAGCCATCGAGCACCTTGGTGTCGCTTCCTTCATAAGAGAACGTCACGCGCTCGAAGGCGATATTGTCGGTGATACGCGGCAGGTCCGGTGCGCCGGGTCGGTCGGCGCCACGCGTCGGCTCATTAAGCAACTCCTCCATATGCCGCACCGACGCAGCCGCCTGGATCGCGGTCGGAATGAAATGCATCAGATGCGCGATGTTGTAGGAAATTTCCCAGAACGCGCTTTCAAACGTAACGAAAGTGCCGATGGTGATCTGCCCCTTGGTGGCAAGATAAGCGCCGATCGCCAGCACGACGAGATGCAGCAGCAGCACCGAGATGGTGACAGTGCGCTCCACCATCGTGGACAAAAACGTCGCATCCGCCATCGAGCGCCGCGCATGATCGTTGCGGAAACGGAACCAGCCGAACGCCTTGCGCTGCAGTCCGAACGCCTTCACCACCATCTGAGCGGCGATGTTCTCCTGCACCACGCCGAGGATCGCCGACTCGTTGACCTTTTGCTGGTAGTTGGCCTGCACCGCCTTGGGCGTCAGCATACGCGGGCCGATCAGCGTGATTGGAAAGATCAGCAGCGCCACGGTGGCGAGCTGCCAGTTCAGCCAGATCATCAAGCCGATGCCGGCGATCAACTCCAGCAGCGGCAACATCGCGCTGTTGGCGAAATACTTGATCGAAGATTCGTAGCCCGCCATGTCGGTGGAGAACCGCGACAGGATCTCTCCGCGCTTGGTGCGGCCGAAAAATGCGGCAGGCAGATTCTGGACGTGATCGAACAACTTCGTCCGCACGTCGGAGATGACGTTTGCGGTGAGCCGCGAGTCCCAGCGCTCGTACCAGACCGCGACGATCGAAGTCATGATGCCGGCAATCGCCAGCACCGACAGGATGACATAGAGGGCGTGGAAATCTTCTTCGCCGAGCGCGTCGTCGATCAGGTACTTGAGGCTGAGCGGCATGATGACGTTGAACAACGTCTCGATGAACAGCCCGATGCCGACGAAGGTAAGCCCGGCCTTGTAGCGGCGCATGAACGGCCAGGTAAAGCGATAGACGGTCGCGAGCGCGCCGGCGGCCTCGCTTGCCGTGTAGACGACGAGGTCCTCCTCGTCGTCATCATCGTCCTCAAGATCATCGTCGAGATCATCGTCTTCATCGTCCGGCATCGGCGCCGAAACGTCAGCCGGCGTTCCCGCCGGGCGCACCTTGTCCTCGTCGGACAGCTTTCCGGAGACGCCCGCCACCGGGCTTTCGCTTGGAGGCGCTGGGGGCTTGGGCGGCATCGAACACCGTTCTGAAAATCCGGATAGTGGCGGCACGGCCCGGGACGGGCCTGCCCTCCTCCAAGCCGTTAGTCGTCCGCCTCGACCTTGTCAAAGAACGAATAGCGCAGGCTATCCGCGTCGGCGTACCAGTCGCCCGGCCCCTTGCCTGCGGCGAGGGTCGCAGCCCACACCTCGTCGGTGCAGTCATTGCGGTGCATCGCCAGGTCGAAGCCGTTGCCAAAGAACAGTTCCGACCATTCCCACCAAGTGCCGAGCTTTTTGACTCCGCGCAAGAGGTCGTAACGATCGATGATCGGGATCGCCATGTCGCTCGTCACCGATCCGAACACGAAACCGGTTTTGGTGACGCGGTTGATCTCGCGGATCGCACGCGTGACCTGCTTCGGCGCTACATGGCAAAGGCTGGTCTCGAACACGAAGTCGAACGCGTTGTCTTTGAACGGCAGCTTGGTGACGGAGCCGAGCTTGTTATACTTCTTCAGCGCCTTGGGCGTACGGGCGTGGATGGTGCGGTTGTTCTCGACACCCCAGGCGTCGATACCGCGCTCGCGCAACGCGCCGACCAGTTCGCCGCTCGCCGAACCGGCGATCAGGATCTTGTAGTCCTTGGTCTCGTTCCAGACGATCTTGATCAGCTTGGTCAAATAGTCCGGATCGGTGAACTTGCTCCAGACTTCATGATAAGGCCCGCTGTTGCGATAATTGTCGAAATACGTCCGGTCGATTTTTTCCGACGGCGCGTTGCCGCCCTCGCCGCGCGCATAGCGCAGCTTCATCATCTGGGTGACGATGATATCGGTCGCGGCGTCCGAGGAATCGAGCAGGCCGTTGAGGGTCGAATCGAACAGATAGTCGCCGACAACAACGAAGCCGGGATGTTCTTTCGGTTCAGGATGATGGTTGGTCATGACGTCGCGCACCGGCAGGCCGCCGGGAACAGCGTTCACCGACGACAGCCAGCGATGGATCTTGCCTTCAACAAAGTGCGACCGCGCGTTGCCGAGCGAAGCCGGCAGCGACTTGATCGCCGCATCGATCAACTCTTTGTCGCTGAGGTTGGCGAAAGCCAGCGCGTCGGAACCCGGGATCAACCAGTTCAGCACGCCATTGCGGCCGACATCGTGACGCGCACCCTCGACGTACACGCAGCAACCGCCGAACGCTTCCGACATCCACCATGCGCCGGGCACCTTCTCGCCCCAGAACGGCTCGTCGAACAGGATCGACACCCGCAGATAGTGCGCGGGCCGGTCAAAGTAGGCGACATGCTTGACCATGGAGTGGCGCAGCGCCTCGCCGTCCCAGCGCATCGTCGCGAGCCACGAATGCGGCAGGCACATCACCACCAGATCGTATTCCTTGGTGACCGGCCCCTTGCCGTTCATCATGTTGACGGTGTAGCGGCCGGAGCCGTTCTTGCCGACCTTGAGCACGCGATGATTGAGCTTGATCTCGGCGTCGATTTCCGACGCGAGACCATGGATAAGCTGCTCGTTGCCGTTCTGGATCGAGTACAGGCCGATATAGCCGTCCACGTCCATCACGAAGTTCTTGAGCGCGTTGAGCCCGTTGGTGTTGTGGCTTTCGGTGGCGATGTCGGAGCGCGCCATCACCTTGAGGAAACGCTTGGCGACCGGATCGCTGACCTCGCGCTCGAGCAGTTCTTCGGCGTTGATATGGGCCCAGGGATGCTCATTGTCATGAGCGCCGACGCCCTCATAATACTCGATCGGCGACACCATGGTGGTGCAGAGCGCGCGGAAGTCCTCGATCGCCTTCGCAGTCTTGTCGCCGTACTTGCGCCGCATGCCGTCGACGTCATCGAGCAATTCGCCGTCAAGCTGGACCTGGGCGGCGTCGATCGGGATGGTCTGCAGGCCGAAATGCTGGATCAGTTCGCGGAGCGGGTCCGGGCCGGTCATCGAATAATCGTAGATCTCGGCGACCCCCGCCTCGTACATCGCCGGCGCGCTGTCGAAGGTTTTAGTCAGGATCTTGCCGCCAAGACGGTCCGACGCCTCATAAAGGGTGATACGGCACTGCCCCCCAAGTTTCTTCTTGAGGTACCACGCCGACATCAGCCCACCCGGGCCACCACCAACAATCGCGAGATTGATCATGAGAGTCCTTTGCCCCCGGCCGGCGCCCTCAGGCTTGAACCGGTCTAAGTCGCATCAAGGAAGAACGTTTTTCGTCTGAAGGGAAGATGAACAAACCTGGGGACGGTGACGAAAATCAGAAAAAACGCCAAAAAATATGGCTTTCCGGGCGTTCCGCGTCTTATTCGAGACTTTAGGACGCAGGCTTGGACGGGGCGGCCGGGAGAACCTTGCCCGCCAGCAAACTGACCAGTTCCTGCTGTCGGGTCAGGCCGGTTTTGGACAGCACCGCCTTGAGCTGGCTGCGCACGGTTTCCACGGAAACCCCCGCAGTGATCGCCAGATGCTCGATGGTCTGAGCCTCGCCGATACCACGGGCGATCCGGGCCTCGGCCGGTGTCAGATCGAACAGGCCCTGCAGGACTTTCGCCGTCGGAACCACCGCCCGGTCGACCGGCGTGATGACCAGCAGAAACTTGGCTTGCGAAAAGAAATCGTGGGCGCTGCCGCAGACCGGAAGCAGATGCAGGATCATCGGCGGAGTCGCTTCCGTCGCCGCAACCGGAATCGAATTCACCACGCCCTGCTCCGGCCGAACCGTAGCGCGCAGCAGCGCCTGACCGAGCAGACCGTCGCCTGCCTGGTCAGTCAGACACAACCGTTCGTAGCGGTCCTGGGCCAGTGCGGGCATGAGTTTTTCAAACAGCGCATTGGCGGCGGACAGACGCCCGACTCCCTGCAACACCGCCGCCGGCAATCCGAGTGAACTCAGCGCGTCGGCCATCGCCTTGGCGCGCTCGAGTCCCAATCGCGAGGATAACAGCGCGCTGCGGGCGAGATGGGGCCGCAACTGATCGAACTGGCGGACAACCTCGAGTGGCACGGGGCCCTTCTCATGCGCACGCTCGAACGAAAAGATGATCGAATCACCGGACGGCGTATCGAGCATGGTGCCTGTTGCCCAGCCGAGCCCGCGCTTGCGATAAAAATCACGATAGACCGGCTCGTTGTCGAGTTCCTCTTCGGTGAAGAAGTCGCTGTCGCGTACAAAGCCAGCGTAGTTGGCCGCGCTGAGCCGCACCGGGCGCGGATTGATCGCCGCCCAGCCATCGCGCAGAAACTCTTCGAATGTCTCCTTGATGTCGGTCGAGGTGATGCCCTGGACATGCTCGGCATACGACGTGAACAGAATGCCGCCCGCGCCATCGACGGCCCTCGACATCTCGCCAAGAACGTCTGGCCACAGCTCGGGCACCACGGCCGCTTCGTAAATGCGATCTGGCAGCTTGTCGTCGAACAGGTCGGCCACAACCGCTCCTAGAATTCACCTTGGCGAATATTAGGCGTGGCGCGAGACCGCATGCAATTGCCGAGTGTGTGAACAATGGAACCGACCCGGAAAATTGCGGGTGGAGCCAACCACCACAAATGACGTGCGCATGAAAAAAGGCCAGCTTGCGCTGGCCCTTTAAGTATCCCTCTTAATGAAGAGTCACGGACATCAAAATCATCACCGAGGCGATCATGCCCTGTGCCTGCGCACTATGTTGTTCTTGTTTGCAATCCCTGCCCTAAGTGTTTTGCCGTATTGGATGGTCACAGAACATTTCCACGGTAGCCATTCGATAGATACCCGCATCCCCTAAACAGGTGAGAGTTTGAGTGCGGCTCGCGCATTATTGACAGAAGGTTACCAGAAAAAAGGCCGCCCCAAGGGCGGCCTTTTCATTGTGACTGGTGTCCAGAATACCTGGATCACTCCGCCGGCGGCAGCGCCAACGGCTCGCTTTCGGGGGCCGCAGGCGTCGTGATCGCCGCCTGCTTCTCGCGCTCGTCGAGAATCAGCTTGTCGCGCTTCACCGCAACTTCGCGGATCTTGGCCATCGAAGCGCCGGTGCCGGCCGGAATCAGGCGACCGACAATGACGTTCTCCTTGAGACCTTCCAGCGGATCGACCTTGCCGTTGACGGCGGCTTCGGTGAGCACGCGGGTGGTCTCCTGGAACGACGCTGCCGAGAAGAACGACCGCGTCTGCAGGCTCGCCTTGGTGATGCCGAGCAGCACGGGGGTTCCGGTCGCGGGCTTCTTGCCCTCTTCCTTCGCCTTCTCGTTGAGCTGATCGAACTCGATCTTGTCGACCTGCTCGCCCGAGATCATGTCGGTTTCGCCCTGATCGGTGATCTCGACCTTCTGCAGCATCTGGCGAACGATCACCTCGATGTGCTTGTCGTTGATGAGCACGCCCTGGAGTCGGTAGACCTCCTGGATTTCGTTGACCAGATAGGCAGCGAGTTCCTCGATGCCCTTGATCGCCAGAATGTCATGCGGCGCCGGGTTGCCTTCAACGATGAAGTCACCCTTCTCGACGATGTCGCCATCCTGCAGATGGATGTGCTTGCCCTTCGGGATCAGATACTCGCGCGGCTCCTCGGTCTTGTCGGTCGGCTCGATCGAGATGCGACGCTTGTTCTTGTAGTCCCGTCCGAAGCGGATCGTGCCGGCGGTCTCCGCGATGATCGCGGCATCCTTCGGCTTGCGGGCTTCGAACAATTCGGCCACGCGCGGCAGACCGCCCGTGATATCGCGGGTCTTGGCGCTCTCGGTCGAGATACGAGCGAGAATGTCGCCCGGCTTGACCGTCGCCCCAACGTCCACCGAGAGAATGGCGTCGACGGACAGCATGTAGCGGGCGTCGCCACCACGCGGCAGCTTCAGCACCTTGCCATCCTTGCCCTTGATCACGATCGCCGGACGCAGATCGGCGCCACGGCCGGTCGTTCGCCAGTCGATAACCACGCGCTTGGCGATACCGGTCGATTCGTCGAGCGTTTCCGAGATCGACTGACCTTCGACGAGGTCCTCGAACCCGACGGTGCCTTCCACCTCGGTCAAAATCGGCCGGGTGTACGGATCCCACTCGGCGATGCGCTGACCGCGAGTGACCTTGACGCCTTCGTCGACGCGCATACGCGCGCCGTACTGGATGCGATGGGTCGCACGCTCGGTGCCGTCGGCATCGAC
>JBIQLC010000040.1:0-8956 GCA_044464625.1 Afipia sp.
CGAAGTACCACGACGAATCGACGAAGGTGTCCATGGTGTCGGTTTCGCGCCGCGCATGCGGATTGCCGCATTGCGGGCATGCCACGGTCTTCCACTTGGTGTGGCGATCGAGCGGATTGCCGGGACGATCAAATTCGATGTCGTCCGGCAACTGAACCGGCAGATCCTTGATCGGCACCGGCACCACGCCGCAGGTTTCGCAGTGGATGATCGGAATCGGGCAGCCCCAGTAGCGCTGGCGCGAAATGCCCCAGTCGCGCAGGCGGAAATTGACCTGGCGTTTTGCGACAGCGATGTGCTCACTGAACTTTATGAGGTTTCGACTTTCGAACAATTCTTTTGAGCCGACGATGGAGTATCTCCTATCGGGGGACCAACGAGTCAAACTCGACCCCAACAATTCGTCGAATCTAAATTCCAAGGTACGATCAAATGGGGCGACAGGGCTTCCACCCACGCTTCTAACGATCGGCGTGCTTAGAACTCCGTTTTCTTCCGTTGTTCCTGATGGAAGCTCGATCTCATAGCCCCACGTCGTACTTTCCAGCCGTTTCGCAATTTCCTCCTTCGCGTCCTCTACCGTCATGCCATCAAGGAAACGCGAGTTAATCATGCGCCCGTCGCCATCATAGGCGGTATCGGTGATGACAAATGTCGCAGGGTCTTGTCCCTCGGGACAGACCACCGGTGTGTTGCCGAGATTGTATTTATTGACGAAGTCGAGGTCGCGCTGGTCGTGCGCCGGGCAGCCGAAGATCGCGCCCGTGCCGTAGTCCATCAGCACGAAATTCGCGACATAGACCGGCAGCGTCCAGCTCGGGTCGAGCGGATGCACCGCCTTGATGCCGGTGTCGAAGCCTATCTTCTCGGCGGTTTCGATTTCTGCTTGTGCGGTGCCGTGGCGTTGCGTTTCGCCGATAAACTGTAAAAGCGCTGGATTATTAATCGCTGCCGCCGTCGCGAGTGGGTGATCAGGCGAGATCGCTAAAAACTTGGCTCCAAAAAGCGTGTCGGGGCGTGTCGTAAAAACTTCGACTCCAAAATGATGCTCCGGAGAAGTGGTGCGATCTAATTGGAACTGAATCAGCAGGCCTTCGGAGCGGCCGATCCAGTTGCGCTGCATGAGGTGCACCTTGTCGGGCCAGCGATCGAGAGTGTCGAGCGCGGTCAGCAGTTCTTCCGAATATTTGCTGATCTTGAAGAACCATTGCGTCAGTTCGCGCTGCTCGACGATCGCGCCGGAGCGCCAGCCGCGGCCGTCGATCACCTGCTCGTTGGCGAGCACGGTCTGGTCGACCGGGTCCCAGTTCACCTTCGATTGCTTGCGCTCGACCAGCCCCGCTTTGAGGAAGTCGAGGAACATGCGCTGCTGATGCTTGTAATAGCTCGGATCGCAGGTCGCGATCTCGCGGCTCCAGTCCAGCGACAGGCCCATGGATTTGAGCTGCGCCTTCATGGTGGCGATGTTGGCATAGGTCCACTTCGCCGGATGGGTCTTGTTCTGCATCGCGGCGTTTTCCGCCGGCATGCCGAAGGCGTCCCAGCCCATGGGGTGCAGCACGTTGTGGCCCCTGGCCCGCATGTAGCGCGCCACCACGTCGCCCATGGTGTAGTTGCGGACGTGCCCCATGTGGATGCGCCCCGACGGATAGGGGAACATTTCGAGCACATAGTATTTCGGCCGGGGGTCGTCGTTGCTTGTGGCGAAAATCGCCCGCTCGTCCCATACGCGCTGCCAGCGCGGTTCGGTTTCGCGGGCGTTGTAACGTTCGTTGCTCATCAGGGGTCGAAATCTACGTGTCGTTGAAAGGCGGCAGACTTTTACGTGTTTTCCACAGAAGTTGAAACCGCTTCGCACCGGGAAAAGCCGGTTATCTTGCTGTGGAAACGGGATTTTTGCGCCAGAGGCGCGTGCCGTGGGTTGCCGCCGGGTCAGTCGGGCGCCAAGGGGCGCAAATCGGCCTAGCCGACCAGCGAAACCGCCGAATCGGCGGTCCGGATCAGGGCGTGTTCGACCACCAGATTCCGGCCGCGTCGCTTGGCCGCATAAAGCGCGGTGTCGGCGGCCTCGACCAGGTCTTCCGGTCCGATCCCGGCGTCGGGCCGGACGGCGGCGACGCCGACGCTGACCGTTACCGAGCGGAACACGCTACCGTCATGGACAATCCCGAGATTCTCGATGGTGGCGCGCACCAGTTCGGCGGTGTGCAGCGCCAGCTCCGTGCTCGCGCGGGGGATAATGAGGCAGAATTCCTCGCCGCCATAGCGCGCGGCGAAGCTCGTGGTTTCGTTGGCGATCGCGGCAAGCGCCTCGCCGACCCGGCCAAGGCAGGCGTCGCCTTCGGGATGGCCATAAGTGTCGTTGAACAGCTTGAAGTGATCGACGTCGATCATCAGCAAAGCGAGCCCCTCGTCGTCCTGCTCGGCCTTGAGCCACTCGAATTCGAGCCGGCTCTGGAAACCGCGGCGATTGGCGAGACCCGACACCATGTCGATCGACGCCATCACCGTAAGGCGGTCATTGGTGGCGACGAGATCACGCTCGCGCTGTGCGAGTCGCGACGCCATGTAGTTGAACGCGCGGGCAAGCGGCTTGAACTCGCGCGGCAGGGTCGCCTTCGAGGCGCGCGCCGAGAGGTCGCCCTGGCCGAAACGCCGCGCCATGCTGGTGAGTGTTCGGATCGGATTGATGATCAGCCGATCGCCGACGAACCACGCGCCGAGCAGCGCGACCAGAACCACGATCGCAAGCTGGGCGTAGGCTGTTCTGATATCGCGATCAATGTCGCCGAGCAGCGCGGTTTCCTTGATGCTGACGATCATGCGCGCGCGCGTTCCCGAGACGCGGGCGAAGTTGACCACCTGTTTCTCGCCATCAGCCGACATGAACGGGATCGATCCTGAATCGCGATCGAGATTGATTTCGCGCAGCGCCACCGCTTCGAGCAGCGAGGTTTCCTTCAGGCGCTGACCGACGAGGTCGGTCTCCGGCTGCGCGGCGAGAATGACGCCATTGCCGTCGACCAGATAGGCGGAAAGGCCAGTGCGGGCCTTTCGCTGAGCCATGAGTTGGGACAGCCATTTCAGATCGATTGATGCAATGATGATGCGATCGGTGCCGCCCTCGACCGCGGATGTCGGATAGGCGGCGACGATGGTGGGGAGATTGGACGCGCGGCTGAAGATGTAGTCGCTCAGCACGAACTCATGGGATTCGAGTGCCTGCTTGAAGTAAGGACGATCGCTGAGATCGATGCCGACAATGCGCGGATTGGTCGAGCACTGGATCTTTCCGTCCGGCCCCAGCACCGAGAGCGTGCGAATCCACGGCAGATCGACGCGCAGGCTGGCGCGCATGATGGCGCAGCCGCGGCCGACTTCGTGCGCAGCGCCATAGATGTAGGCTGACGACTTGAGCACGGCCTGAACCGTGGAAATGATTTCGCGCTGCGCATCGGCGGCGTGATTTGCGAGCTGCGACAATTCGGTCGCGGCAAGCGCAATTTGTCGGGTGCGGCCTTCTTCGAGGATGCGCACGCGATCCAGCATCAGCGGCACGACAAGAATCAGGGCCAGCAGGATCAGCCGTGCGCGAATCCCGAGAAGCACCTTGAGTTTTGACGTATAGCGGCCGAAACTAACGAGCGACATTGAAACGGGAATCCCTCACCCCGTGGGGACCCTAGGTTGAAGGGCTCAAGAAGCCTTTTTCCCATTCGCTAAAATTCGACTGATCCCCACAGTTTGCGTCACACTTTGGGTCAATCCACAGAAATCATGACGACAGGAAATGCTGCGTTGGTAACGTCCGATTCACCACACGATTTACCGTTTGGGCTGGCCGAGGTTGAGCGCGACATCGCGCGCGCCTGCGCGGATGCCGGACGCGACCGCGCATCGGTTGAATTGATTGCCGTATCCAAGACCTTCGATGCATCGGTGATCACGCCGGTGATCGAGGCGGGTCAGCGTGCATTCGGTGAAAATCGCGTGCAGGAAGCCAAATCGAAGTGGCCGGCGTTGACGGCGGCGCATCCCGGACTCGCGTTGCATTTGATCGGGCCGCTGCAATCCAACAAGGCGAAGGAAGCGGTGGCACTGTTCGATGCAATTCATTCCGTCGACCGGCCAAGCCTGTGCACGGCGCTTGCCAAGGAAATCAAGGCGCAGCAGCGCAATCCGCTGCTGTTCGTGCAGCTCAACACCGGCGAGGAGCCGCAGAAGGCCGGCATCGCGCCGCAGGATGCAGATGGCTTTATCGCGGCGTGCCGCGATACTTATGGGCTGACGATCTCCGGCCTGATGTGTATTCCGCCGGTGGACGAAGCGCCGGCGCCGCATTTTGCGCTTACCGCCAAGATCGCCAAGCGCAACGGACTGAAACTGCTCTCGATGGGCATGAGCGCCGATTTCACCGAGGCAATCCAGTTCGGCGCGACGCATGTCCGCGTCGGATCCGCGATCTTCGGCACGCGCCCGCCGCTGCGCGCAGCCTAGTCGATGATAATGCGCGTCTGTGGCCCGATCCGCGCGAGAAGTTGCAGCATCGCGGATTTGGTCATGCCGACGCATCCGGCCGTCGGTGCAAACTGATCGCGCGCCAGATGCAGGAACACGGCGCTGCCGCGTCCGGCAATGCGCGGCCGGGTGTTGTGGTCAATCTCGATGATGAAATCGTAGAGATGATCGGTGCGCTTCAGGCGATCGCCCGGCGCATCTCCATTGAGACGAATCGCCTGGTTGTAGTGTCGGTCGGCGGGATCTTCGGACCAGGCGTCGTGCGGCGTGATCGCGCGGGTCGGCAAAAAGCTGCGCGGCCGCGGGTGACGATCGGCGCGCCACCACAGCCGACGCGGATGGAAGACGCCGCGCGGCGTTCCGCCGTCGCCCTCGCGCTTGTTGGCGATGATTCCACTACGCCCCAGCGCGACGGGAATCATGTGCGAACCGGCGAGCAGCCAGCCGCGGCGGCGGTTGCCGGCGGCCGCATGAATCCGGATCGCCGCCAGCGGCCGATCACGTAAGCGTGTGCGGTAAGCTATTGGAAAAACTTCGCTTCCCATGTTCTCTGGCAGCCCCACCTTGCGCTTTTCAGCGCAAATGCTCTATTTCGGCAATATTCTTTCGGCAAGTTTGTCCGAATAATCGCCGTAAACGGTTGTCAAAGGATTGGACACATGGCCAACGCTCGCAAGATCCTGATCGTGGACGACGATACCGATCTGCGCGAGGCATTGATGGAGCAACTGTCGCTCCATGAGGAATTCGAGGCCTCCGCTGCCGATACCGGCGCCAAGGGCGCCCACGCCGCCAAGACTCATTCTCCCGATCTGGTGCTGATGGATGTCGGCCTTCCCGACACCGACGGCCGCGAGGTCGTGCGCAGCCTGCGCAAGGGCGGCTTCAAGGCGCCGATCATCATGCTGACCGGCCACGACACTGATTCGGACACCATTCTTGGCCTGGAATCGGGCGCGAACGATTACGTCGCCAAGCCGTTCCGGTTTGCCGTGCTGCTGGCGCGGATTCGCGCCCAGCTTCGTCAGCACGAGGCCAGCGAGGATGCAGTGTTCTCGGTGGGGCCGTACAGTTTCCGCCCCGGCTCCAAGATGCTGACCGGCGCCAACGCCAAAAAAATCCGCCTGACCGAAAAGGAAACCGCGATCCTGCGTTTCCTGTATCGTGCCGGCCAGCAGCCGGTGACCCGCGAAACCCTTTTGCAGGAAGTCTGGGGTTACAATTCCGGCGTGACCACACACACGCTCGAAACTCATATCTACCGGCTGCGGCAGAAGATCGAAAAGGACGCGGCCAGTCCGGAAATCCTCGTGACCGAATCAGGCGGCTATAAACTCGTTCCATGACCCTGCGCAGCATCAGAGCCCACGCCGGCATGTCATGACGATCGAGGATGATATTGCCCTGCTGTCGCGGGTTCCCACATTCAATCTGCTCGGCATGTCCGCCATCCAGGTGCTGGCCATCGGCGCCGAACAGCGCGATTTCGAGTATGGCGACGAGCTGTTTCACGCCGGCGATGTTGCCGATTCGGGATTCGTCGTTCGCACGGGCTCATTCCGGGTTGCCGCGGCCGGTATGCCGGACGTGGTTGCCGCTCCCACGACGTTGATCGGGGAGCTGGCGCTTCTGATTCAGATGGACCGGCCGGGAACGGCGACGGCGCTCGAGCGGTCGTCGGTGATCCGGATTTCCCGCAGCCTGTTTCAGCGCGTGCTCGAAAGCCATCCCGAGGCGGCGCGCCGCCTGCGCGACGATCTTGCCGCGCGCACCAACAGCGTCGCCAGCGCGATCGCGCGGCTCACGCCCAAACTGATCTGAGATTCTTTTTAAAGATCGAACGTTGCCGTCACCGGAACGTGGTCTGACGGCCGCTCCCAGCTGCGTGCGTCACGCGTGATGCGGAAGTCGCGAACGCTGTCGCCAAGCGCGGGCGACACCCAGATATGGTCGAGTCGCCGTCCGCGATTGCCGACGGTCCAGTCGGCAGCGCGATAGCTCCACCACGTGAAGATCTTTTCCGGTTCGGGAATCCGCTGCCGCGCGATGTCGATCCAGCCGCCGTGATCCCGAACCGCGATCAACTTCTCGCACTCGATCGGCGTATGCGACACCACTTTCAGCAGTTGCTTGTGCGACCACACATCGTGTTCATGCGGCGCGACGTTGAGATCGCCGACCAGGATGTGACGGTCGCCCAGTGCCGGGTGAAGCGGCGCGCAGTCTTTCATCTCGTCGAGAAACGACAGCTTGTGCGCGAACTTCGGATTGAGTTCGGGATCGGGAATGTCGCCGCCTGCCGGCACATAGAAATTGTGGATCACGATCGGCGCGGAAAAACCCGCGCTGGCGCCGAACGTCGCCGCGATGTGGCGTGAGTCCAGATTGTTGCAGAAGGTGCGTACGTCGCTGCCTTCCAGCGGCAGCTTCGAGACGATGGCGACGCCGTGATAGCCCTTCTGGCCGTTGAGCGCGATGTGCTCATAGCCGAGGCGATTCAGCCGTTTGAGCGGAAAGGCATCGTCAGGACATTTGGTTTCCTGCAGGCACAGCACGTCGGGGCGCACGGCCTTGAGGAATTTGGCGACAAGGTCGATCCGCAGGCGAACTGAATTGATATTCCAGGTGGTGACGGTGAAACGCATCGATACCCGTGGCGGGAAATGATCGCGCGCCGGGTGGCACGCGGGCAATCCTTAGCCCGGATGCGATGGCGGAGTCCATGCCGCGGCGTGGCAAGCGCTAGTTGTTCGGCGGCGTCTGGTAGTTGGTGAAATCGATCTTGAAAATATTCGGATCGATTTTCTTGGACGTGCTGAGATTTGAGACCGCAACGGTGGTGTCGTAACCCTGCGGATCGGTGACGGTCCACTGCTTGAGCTGGTTGTCCTTCGCGCCCAGCATCAGCATCAGGCGGCTGGTGCCGATCAGCGGCTGCTTCTCTTCGATGAGCACGCTGACATACATGTCGTCGGCACTGACGCTGACGAGATCAGTGTCACGCATCAGGTCGATGCGATCCGACAGCAGGAAGCGCAGAGGCGTCTGCGACAGCGGATAGACGTCCTGCGTGCCAAGCCGGCGGTCGCGCACCACCATGGTGGTGCCGTCGGAGACCACGGCGATGGTGCTTGGCGGATCATACTGGAAGCGCACCTTGCCGGGCTTCTGGATATAGAAGTCACCGGTCGAGCGGCTGCCGTCGGGGCCGACCTGGACAAAATTGCCGGTCAGTGTCTGGATCGACGACAGATAGGCGCTGACCTTGCTCGCCAGCGCCTGCTGTTTCTCGTCGAAGGTGCGCGCCTTGCTGCCGAGCCCGAACAGATTGCGGATGTCGGGAAGGCCCGGTGCCTGCTGCTGTTGAACCTGCGCGGTCTCCGCGCGGGGCGCGGGGACCGGAGCGGGATTGGCGGGGCGCGAAAGATCGACCGGCGCATTGCCGGTGGTCGTGCTCCGCGCTTTCGGCGCCGGCTTTGGCAGCGGAACATTCTCGGCGAATAACGGCGGCGTCAGCACCAATGTCGCCAGCGCCGCCATAGACAGCCTGATTGCCAGACGCGAGCCATCCCGTCGAAATCTCCATGCGCGCATCAAATAGCTTTCAAGTTGTCCGAAGGTCATCGCCATCCATTCTGTGGTCCGGTAGTCGCAAGCTATGGCGATTTCACGGCCTTCTGTGTCGTAAGTCGTGCGTCGTAACCTGAGTGTCGCAACCTGTTCAATTCAGTATGCAATCCGCGCGGCGCGCTCGCATCCTATCAGAAACGCTCTTCTTCCTCAGGCACCAGAATCTCACGTTTTCCGGCGTGATTCGGCTGCCCGATGACGCCTTCTTCCTCCATGCGCTCCATCAGGGTGGCTGCACGATTGTAGCCGATCTGCAGACGGCGCTGGATGTAGCTGGTCGAGGCCTTGCGGTCGCGTTTGACGATGGCAACGGCCTGCGCATAGAGGTCGCCTTCGCCGCCGCCACCCATGGCGGTTGAATCGAACACCGCGCCGTCTTCCTCGGCCTCTTCTTCCGCGGTGACCGCCTCGAGATATTCCGGCTGGCCCTGCGTCTTGAGATGGCGGACGATTTTCTCGACTTCGTCATCGGATACGAACGGGCCGTGGACGCGGCTGATGCGGCCGCCGCCCGCCATGTAGAGCATGTCGCCCTGACCGAGCAGCTGCTCCGCGCCCATTTCTCCAAGGATGGTGCGGCTGTCGATTTTCGACGTCACCTGGAAGGAAATGCGGGTCGGGAAGTTGGCCTTGATGGTGCCGGTGATGACGTCCACCGACGGACGCTGCGTCGCCAGAATGACGTGCAGCCCGGCGGCGCGCGCCATCTGCGCCAGCCGCTGCACCGCGCCCTCGATGTCCTTGCCGGCGACCATCATCAGGTCGGCCATTTCGTCGACGATGATGACGATGTAGGGCAGCGGCTCGA
>JBIQLC010000041.1:0-8947 GCA_044464625.1 Afipia sp.
ATGCCCCAGTGATAGCCGGTCAGCGCGCCGCTCTTGCCGATCACGCGATGGCACGGCACCACGAACGAGATCGGGTTGCGTCCGACAGCGGCACCCACGGCGCGCGACGCCTTCGGCGAGTCGATGCTGCAGGCGACGTCAGAATACGTTGTGGCGCGGCCCATCGGAATCCGCAGCAACGTCTCCCACACCCGCACTTCGAAGTCGGTGCCGATCAGCACCACGCGCAGTGGCTGGTCGGCGCGCCACTGCGACGAATCGAAAATGCGACGTGCGAGAACGGCCGTGCCGACGTGGTCCTCGACATAGGTTGCGAGCGGCCAGCGCCGCTGCATGTCCTTCAGCGCAACGCGCTCTTCGCCTTCATCAGTGAAAGCAAGACCCGCGAGACCGCGATCGCTGGCGATCACGATGGCGGTGCCGAACGGCGACGGATGGAAGCCGTAGTGCAGCGTCATTCCGGCGCCGCCCTTCTTCCATTCGCCCGGCGACATCGCTTCATGGGTGACGAACAGATCGTGCAGCCGCCCCGGTCCTGATAGCCCAGAGTCATACGCGGCATCGAGAATGCTTGCGGAGTCGCGCAGCAATCGCTTGGCGTTGTCGAGCGTCAGCGCCTGCATGAAGGCCTTCGGAGTCAGTCCGGCCCAGCGGCGGAACAGATGATGCAGTTCGTCCGGCGTCACGCTGACAGCCTCGGCCATCGCCTCGATGGTCGGCTGGGTCCGCCAGTTCTCCGAAATGAACGCGATGGTCCGGCGCACGGTGTCGTAGTCGCGCAGCGCGTCGTCGTCGCGATGCAGCGCCATCAGCCGCTGTGCGGTGGTTGGAATGGTTGCCGATTCGATCTTTGTCATGGCGATGTTCATCATGCCATCGATGTATGCTGCGTGGGCTGTCGCAGCCACCCGATTTCCGATTGTGTTTAAGTCACCGGGTTATAGGTCGGGCCGCGCCGGGCGGCATCGAGGGCTTCTGATAACGCTTTGGAGAAGCTGGCCTTTTCGTCTGGTCCGAGAAAGTCGGCGATGGCTAGCGAACGGCCCCGGGAGACCAGATAGAGCTTTTCGATGCCATATTCCTCGTGGCTTTCCTTGTCCAGGTGAACCCAGAGCGGATTGAAGCTCCATTCCATGCGGTGGCCGCGATGATCAACGCGCCGCACGCGCAATTCCCATGGGCTGACGGTGATTTCCTCGAACGCGTTGGCGCGGAGGAAATTGACCCGGAACGCCCAGTAGATCAGCAGCACGTCGAGGCAGAAGAACCCGAACACGGGCCATGCGCCCATGTGCAGAAACACCATGCCGGCCGCGAAGCTGACGATCGTCACTGTCGCCATGAAAATAATGAACCCGGTACGGCTGAGCGAGCGGTGCGGTGTCAGTAGCGCCGAGAACAATTCGGGCTGCGCGTCCGGCAAGGCGTCAAAGTCGTTGCGGTCATCCATGATGCTTCATTATACCGGGATCATGGCAAAAAAGACGAGCGTCGCGAAATCGGGGGCAGCGATACGAAAAAAGGCGGCCTCGCCGAAATCTGCTCCGTCCCGCAAGGTATCCACCTCCGCCAAGGGCCGAGCGCCTGCCGGAAAACGCTCGAAGATAACGCCGTGGACGCCAGCCGAGGTCTATGAGGCGTTCTCACGTTTTCGTGCTGCCAATCCCGAGCCGAAAGGTGAGCTCGAACACCTCAATCCCTATACCTTGCTGGTCGCGGTGGCGCTGTCGGCGCAGGCGACCGACGCCGGCGTCAACAAGGCGACGCGCAATCTGTTTCCGGTCGCTGATACGCCGCAGAAGATGGTGGCGCTGGGCGAGGACAAGCTCCGCGAATATATCAAAACTATCGGGCTCTATCGCACCAAGGCGAAGAACGTCATCGCGCTGTCGGAACAGTTGATCGCGTTGCATGGCGGCAAGGTGCCGCAAGATCGCGCGGCGCTCGAAGCGCTGCCGGGCGTCGGCCGCAAGACCGCGAATGTGGTGCTCAACATCGCATTCGGCGAGCCGACGATCGCGGTCGATACCCATCTGTTTCGTGTCGGCAATCGCACCGGCCTTGCGCCCGGCAAGACGCCGCTGGAAGTCGAGCTTCGCCTGCTCGAAGTGGTGCCGGACGAGTTCATGCGCCACGCCCACCACTGGCTGATCCTGCACGGGCGCTACACCTGCATCGCGCGCAAGCCGCGCTGCGAGGTTTGTCTGATCAACGATCTCTGCCGCTGGCCGGAAAAGACGATTTAGCCGCCGGCGCTCACCCGCGATTTCGCTGGCTCAAGCAATTCGGGCCGCGGGCCGGACAGCCGCTTGTGCATGTGGACCATGAACGCCATGCCGAACACTGGCGTAGCGAGGTTGACGATCGGGATCGACACGAAAGCGGCAATGAACAGGCCGGCCATGAACGCCGTCGCGGCGTGCTGCTTGCGCATCAGCTTGGCTTCCTCCACCGGGCGGAAGCGCATCGCGGCGAGTTCGAAATATTCGCGGCCCAGCAGCCACGCAGTCGCAATAAAGAAAGCGATGAAGCCTGCGCCCGCGACGAACACGAACGGCAGCGCGATCAGATAGACCACGATGGTGAGCAGCGCGGTCTTGACGCCTTCGATCATGGCCCGCCCGATCGGCAGCGCCGTGCCGGGACGCTCGGCAGGATAATACTCGCGCTCCACATGGTCGGCGACGTCATCAACGAACACGCTGGCGACCAAGGAGGTGATGGCCGGCATCAGAAACACCGCGCCGAACACGATGCCGAGCCCGGCGGCGATGGAGACAATCCATGACAGGATTTCGATCGGCGTATGAAAGCCTGGCCCGAGCGCCTGTTCGGCCCACACTTCACCCGAACCGGCGAACCAGCTCAGCAGCCGCTGCAACCCGATCGCGGCAACGACGATCAGCACCAGCGCGACGCCGATGGACTTCCAAAGGATAGCGCGCATCGGCGCCGAAAACATCTGGTTCAGCGCCTTGGCCGCAGCGTCGAGCATGATTCAGTTCTCCAAAAACTCGATGAGAATTGGATACGGTTGGGGTCTTTGACAAGAGCCTATCCGCTAGCGCCGAATGTAATTCGGCCCGACTCAGCCGCTCTTCATGACACGTCCACAATTCGCGAGGAAACTATTCGCTGCCTCAGACTTTTCTGTCATCAGCGGTGCCGCTCCGGCATCCGCTGCACAATAACAACCCTACCAACGGAGCAAGCGAATGACCGGCATCTTCGATATCCAGGGCTTTGGATTCAAATCTGACTGGAATGGCGAATTTCGCACCAGTGCGGCGCACAGCGCCATGGAAGGGATCGCGGCGACCAACGCCAATGCCATCTCGATCGCGCCGCGCTACTTCACCGCCAATCGCACCTCGAACGAGGTGATCGCCGACCCGGGAAAGACCGAAAGCGATTCCAATATCGCGGCCACCATCCAGGATGCTCACGATCTCGGCTTGTCGGTGCTGCTCAAGCCGATGCTCACCGGGCTTGATGGCACCAATCAGGGGCAAATCACGCCGAGCGACGTCAATGCGTTCTTTGCCTCCTACAAGGCGGAACTGCTCGATCTCGCGCGAATCGCGGAGCAGACCGGCGTCGAAACGCTGTCGGTTGGCAACGAACTCAGCAAACTGTCGGGTGAGCAGTATCGCGGCTATTGGGTGGATCTGATCGATTCGATCCGCGCGGTCTATCACGGCGACATCACCTACTCGGCGGCGACCGACGAGGCGATCCACGTCAGCTTCTGGGACAAGGTCGATGATATCGGCGTCAACGCCTATCCGCCGCTGACCACCAAGACCGATCCGACCGTGCAGGAAATGGTCGCGGCCTGGAACAGTGTGTCCGCCAACGACTATTGGGCCGCGGCGATGGATCACAAATCGCCGGTCGATTTCATGCACTCGCTAGCGCTCGAGTACGGCAAGCCGGTGCTGTTCACCGAGGCCGGCTATCGCAGCGTCGATGGCACCAATATCGCGCCCGGCGGCTGGACCGGCAGCAGCACCCAGGATGTGCAGGAGCAGCGCGACGCCTTCGACGCCTTCTTCCAGGTCTGGGGGTCGGAAGGTGGAAGCTGGTTCAAGGGCGCGCATATCTGGGACTGGGATCCCGACAATATGTACTCGCCCACGGGCTATTCACCCATGGACAAGCCTGCGGAGCAGCTGATCACCGACTGGTTCGGCGGACATATCCAACCGCCCGGCCAGACCGTCGACGGTTCACCCGCTGATGATGTGATCGATACCGGCGGCGGCAACGACATGCTCTCCGGCAACACCGGCAACGACGTCATTCGCGGCAATGCCGGCGATGACACCATCATCGGCGGTCCGGATGTCATTCCTCGGCTTGAAAGCACAACCATCACCGTGACGGGATACAGCCCCGTGGTCGATGGCGTCGGGGCGAAGATGACGGTGAGCGTCAACGGTCAGCAGGTTGGAGATACGGTCGAGTTTCATCAGGCCGCGACGTCGTCCGACTATCAGACCTTCACCTTCACGTTCCACAATCCAGACGCGGTCACCGATCTCGATTTCGCCTTCATCAACGATCAGGTGACCTCAGGCGGCGATCGCAATCTCTACATCAAGGACATCACCGTCAACGGCGAACACCTCACGGCCGCCGATGCGACCAATCCCAGTTCGCCGGGAACGTGGAATCTCTATCAGAACAAGGCGATCCACTACGACGTGGACGATCGTCAGGAGCTGTTCTTCGGATCGACGACCGACAACGACATTCTTCAGGGCGGCGCCGGCCAGAACACCATTCACGGCGGTGCGGGCAGCGATGAGATTCACGGTGGCGCCGGCAATGACTTTCTCTACGGCGACGACGGCGAGGACCATCTCATCGGCGGCGGAGGAAAGGATTTCATCTATGGCGGAGCCGGAAAGGATACACTCGAGGGCGGATCTGCAACGGTCAAGATGTATGGCGAAGACGGAGCCGATACGCTGACTGGCGGGAACGGCAATGATTATCTGTTCGGCCAGAACGGCAATGATCGACTAGCTGGTGGTCTGGGCAACGACTACCTGCACGGCGGCAACGGCAGCGACACCTTTGTGTTCGAGCCGAATTTCGGCAAGGACATCGTCGGCCAGTTTCATGATGGCGCCGGCACCGAGGACGTGCTGCAGTTCGACAAATCGGTGTTCGCGGATTTCGAGGCGGTTCAGCCGCACATGGCGCAGGTCGGCACCAGTGTGGTGATCACCTACGACGATCACAACACGGTTGAAATCCAGAAAGCGGATTTGGCGCGGTTCGATGCACACGACTTCCTGTTCGTGTGATCGAAACTGGATAAATACTCAGCAGCGCGTCAGGCCGGATCGAGCTCGCGTGTCCGGCCATCCGCTGTCTGCACGGGACGCCTCTCGCTCAGGGCAGAGGGCTTGGCGGCCTCGTCGGCAGGCGCGAACGGTGCCTCCGGCGTCGAGACGTCGCAGGTGCCCGCGAAGACTCCCTCTGGAAAGGGATCATCGTCACCCGCCACCTCCACGGGCGGCTTGGGTTTGTCGGCCCAGTGCAGCGTGGTGTAGTCGAACCCGCGTACGATGGTCGGTTTCACGATCTCGAAATAGGGCGAGATGTCGAAGTCGCGCGGCATGTAGAGCGACGAATCGCGGATGTGGAGAATCTCGCGCTTCGCCTGCCGGCTGTGCGCCTGGGTGATACGCGGCAGGATCGGATAGCGTACCGCGCCGAACGCCTGCGCGATCAGCGCCGAGCAGATGATCTTGGTCGGATCGCCCGAGCCGAGCGCGATCATGCGGCGACGCCAGCGCTGCGGCACCGGCAGCGGGATCAAATAACGCATCAGGTCGAGAATATTCTTGGTGTCGTAGCCGAAGCCGACGCGATTGATCGCATAGCGGCAGACCGTGTTTCGGTCTTCGAACGACAACCCGACAGGGCGGCACAAACGGGTGTGATAGGAAAGATATTTCGACAGCGGCGCGGTGGTGACGCCTTCGCCGACATTGGCCTCGATCAGCACATGCGGCTCGCCATCCGGTTCGGAGGCACCGTCGATCGGCCCGACATAAAGCGCGGCATGCGACCATGTCGACTGGGTGAGATACTTGATGATGCCGGAAATGCGATTGTTGCCTTCGACCAGCAACACGTCGCCGGGCTCGATCAGGCTGCGTAGCCGATCGGGATCGCTGGGTGTGAAAGGCCGATATCCCGGAACCTCTTTCTGGAGGTAGCCCGCAATGACCTTGCCGACCGTGTCGAGCACGAAGCCCATCGCAATTTCTCTTTGTTGCGGCACAGAGCCGTTTTTATTCTGGTCTTATTTTCGTCGAAACCAATTTCATATTCGTTCATACCAAACAGACGCAAATCACCAAACGTTCACCATGACCGTTGCGGCGCGCGGCCCATTGCGGCAAGTTCGCAATACGTTCCGCATTTTGGTCGGGTCTTGGAAACCATGAGATGACAATTAGCCGCCGCAGGTTCCTGGCCGGTTCTGCCGCCATTGCCGCCATGGGCATCCGTGCGCCGGACGTTTGGGCCGCGCCCTTGCCGAAAGACATCGACGTGGTGGTGATTGGCGCTGGGGCTGCCGGCATCGCGGCGGCGCGGCAGATCGCGGCGAACGGTCGCAAGGTCATCGTAATCGAAGCGGCAGGGACGATCGGTGGCCGGTGCCTCACCGACAACACGACGTTTTCCGCGCCGTTCGATCGCGGCGCGCGCTGGCTTTATCTCACCGAAGCCAATCCGCTTGCCAAGCTTGCGCGCGGTGCGGGCATTGATCTCGTTCCGGCGCCGCGTGGTCAAAGAATGCGAATCGGCCGTCGCAATGCGCGCGCCGCCGAGACGGAGGACTTTCTGGTAAAGCTGGTGCGCAGCAATCGCGCTATCAGCGACGCGGCGCGTGGCAAGGCTGACGTTGCGGCGGCGACGGCGCTGTCGAACGATCTCGGCGAATGGCAATCCGCCATCAATTTTCTGCTCGGCCCCGCCGCGACCGGCAAGGATCTCGGCACACTCTCGGCCATCGATCTGGCATCGATGCAGGCGCGCGATCCCGCGTCCGCCACGCGTCAGGGTGTCGGCAGGTTGATCACCAAACTCGGTGCATCGCTTCCCGTCGTGTTGTCGACGCCGGTGACGCGCATTGCGTGGGGCGGTCGCAACGATGTCCAGATCGAAACCGCGGCGGGCAATGTTTCGGCGCGGGCGGTGATCCTGACTGCTTCGACCAATGTCATCGCCTCCGGCAAGATCAAGTTCGCGCCTGATCTTCCCAAGCGGCAACTCGATGCGATGGATAAGCTCAGCCTCGGCAGTTATGATCGCATCGGGATTGAGTTCAAAGGCAATCCGCTGGGGCTTTCGCATAACGACGCGGTAATTGAGCAAAGTCACGATGCTCAGACCGCGCTGCTGCTCGCGAATATCGACGGCTCGTCGCTGTGCCATATCGACGTCGCCGGCGCCTTCGGCCGCGATCTCGCGGCGCAGGGCGAGCAGGCAATGACGGCGTTTGCCATTGAATGGCTCACCAGGCTTTACGGTAGCGATGTTGGTAAGGCGGTAGCAAAGACTGCCGTTACGCGCTGGAACGAAGTGCCCTATGTTCTGGGCGCGACGTCCGCAGCAGCACCGGGTGGCGCACCCGCGCGCAAGATTCTCATGGAGCCGGTGGGCAATCTGTATTTCGCTGGCGAAGCCGCGCACGAAACCGATTGGGGCACGGTCGGTGGCGCATGGGAGAGCGGCGAACGCGCCGCCGAAGCGGTGCTGCGCAAGCTCAGCGGTGCGAAAGAGAACCAGTCGTCGCGCAAGTCCAAATCCCGGTCCAAACCATCATCGCGTCGCGCGCCGCCAAAACATCCACGCGGCTCCGAGGCGTTCGCATGGCCGCGCCGCTGATGCGAGCGCGCCTTTTATGAAGGGCATGTGCTGGTGAGAGCGCTGATCTCATGGTCGAGCGGGAAGGATTGCGCGTTCGCGCTTCATCACGTCCGGCAGAGCGGTGCGTTTGAAGTCGTTGGCGCGTTGACTACGGTGACCGAAACTTTCGGCCGGGTGTCGATCCATGGCGTGCGTGACGAGATTCTGCGCGCGCAGCTCGACGCCGCGGGTTTGCCGCCGCGGATCGTGCCGATCCCGTATCCGTGCCCCAACGAGGTTTATGAAGCGCGGATGGGTGAGGCGATCGCAAGCGCTAAACGCGAAGGCATCACGCACATCATCTTTGGCGATCTGTTTCTGGAAAACATTCGCGCCTATCGCGTCGATAAGCTGAAAGGCACCGGCATAACGCCGGTGTTTCCGTTGTGGCAGAAGCCAACGGCCCAGCTTGCGCGCGACATGATTGTGAGTGGGCTCGAGGCTTATATCGTCACCGTCGATCTCGCCAGGCTGCCGGTGTCATTTGTCAGCCGCAGGTTCGACGAGGCGCTGCTGGCCGATTTGCCGGAAGGTGTCGATCCGTGCGGCGAAAACGGCGAATTTCACACCTGCGTGGTCGGTGGGCCAATGTTCAGCCATCCGCTCCGCGTTGTGGTGGGCGAGCAGGTGATCCGCGACGGCTTCGCTTATAGCGACCTGCTGCTGGAATCCGTTCCTGCTTAAACGGGGAGCTTCAGCTTCATCAGATCCTTCGCCACGATCACCTTGCCGGAGAAATTCTTGCGCACCCCGGCGATCCATTGATCGTCGGTGACGGCGATGTCACCTGGCACCAGGTGACTGAGCACCAGCAGCTTGACGTTCGCGGCGGCCGCGATCTTGCCGACGTCTTCGGTCGTGGTGTGGCTTTCGCGCAGATGCTTGCCGAGCGTGGCGCCATTCTTGACCCGCTGCACCAGTTTTTCCACGAATGGCGCATACAGCGCTTCGTGCACAAGCACGTCCGCGCCCTTGGCGAATTCCGCGAGCTTCGGATTGTAGTCGGTGTCGC
>JBIQLC010000042.1:0-7552 GCA_044464625.1 Afipia sp.
TCAGCTTGAAGTCGCCCTCGAACTGGTCGTGCAACTGTTTTGCGAAGCCGCCATCGGTGAACAGCCGCGCCACCTCGTACTCGTCCTTGTAGGCAAGGAGCTTCGCATAGTTGATGGCGACCGCGCGCGGCAGCTCCTCGCCGAGGCCATGACGGGCGGCGGCATCGCCGACCCGGCCGACCAGCGCGCGATAGCGCGCGGCCAGCGCCTCGTTCTGATAGGCGGTGAGCAGGCGCTCGCGATGGGCGACGATCTCGTCGAACGACATCTCGGCAAGGGTTTTTGGCGGCGCCGTTTCCTCCTTAACCAGCGCCGCGAGCCGCGCCGGATCGGCGGCGGCGAGCCGTCCGAGCCGGAAGGCATTGGTGTTCATCTTCACCGCCACGCCGTTGATGCCGATCGCCTGCTCGATCGACTCGGCATGGAGCGGCAACAACCCCTGCTGATAGGCGTAGCCGAGCATCATCATGTTGGTGGCGATGGCATCGCCGAGCAGAGCTTCCGCGACATGGGTGAAGTCGAGGAAAGCCGAATCCGGCCGCAGCGCATTCTGCAACACGCGGTTGACCTTGCCCTGCTGAAAATCGAAATCGCGGCTGCGGATGAAATCGGCAATCGGGATCAGGTGCGTGTTGACGACGCCGTGGGTCCGGCCGCGCTCGCACAGCGTCAGCGTCTCCTTGGAGATCGCCATTACCTCGTCGGCCGCGATCAACAGATCGCAGGTGCCGGTGACGATGCGCGAGCAGGTGACGTCGGCCGGGCTGTGCGACAACCGCACATGGGACAGCACCGCGCCGCCCTTCTGCGCCAGCCCCGACATGTCGAGGATCATGCTGGCCTTGCCCTCGATGTGGGCGGCCATGCCGAGCAATGCGCCGATGGTGAGGACGCCGGTGCCACCGACACCGCCGACCGCGATGTTGTAGGGCCGGTCCAGCGTCGCCAGCGCCGGCTGCGGCAGGTCGCCGATGTCGCCGAGGTCGGCCGGCGCGCGCTTGCGCAAGGTGCCGCCCTCGACCGAGACGAACGACGGGCAAAAGCCCTTTACGCAGGAATAGTCCTTGTTGCAGCTCGACTGGTTGATGGTGCGCTTGCGCCCGAGTTCGGTCTCCAGCGGCTCCACCGAGATGCAGTTCGACTGCACCGAGCAGTCGCCGCAGCCCTCGCACACCGCCGCGTTGATCATGATGCGGCGCGAGGGGTCTTCGAGGATGCCCTTCTTGCGGCGGCGGCGCTTCTCGGCCGCGCAGGTCTGCACGAACACGATGGCCGAGCAGCCCGGCGTCTCGCGCAGCGTTCTCATCACGGTGTCGAGTTCGTCGCGGTGCGCGGTTTTCGTATCGGGCGCGATGGTCGAGGCCGGATAGGCGTCGGGATTTTCCGAGACGAGGTAGATGTTGCGCACGCCCTCGGCATGAAGCTGGAAGGTGATCTGCTGCGGCGACAGATCGCCGTCGTGGCGCTGGCCGCCGGTCATCGCGACGGCGTCGTTGTAAAGAATTTTGTAGGTGATGTTGGCTTTCGAGGCGACCGCCTGCCGGATCGCGAGGCTGCCCGAATGGAAATAGGTGCCGTCGCCGAGATTGGCGAAAATGTGCTTTTCGTCGGTGAACGGCGCGATGCCGACCCACGGCGCGCCCTCGCCGCCCATGTGGGTGAACGTTTCGGTGCTGCGGTCCATCCACAACGCCATGAAGTGGCAGCCGATGCCGGCCATGGCGCGGCTGCCTTCCGGCACGTTGGTCGAGGTGTTGTGCGGACAGCCCGAGCAGAAATACGGCGTGCGGGCGATCGGCGCCACCGCCTGCACCTGCGAAGCGGTGCGGCCGTGGAACCAGTCGACCTTGGCGCGGATCAGCGCGGCGATCTCCGGATCGATCTCCATCGCCAGCAGGCGATCGGCGAGCGAGGTCGCGACCGAGGCGACGCTCAGTTCCTCCGCAAACGGCAGGAAGCGCTTGTCGTGGCCGTCCATTTTTCCGACGATGCGCGGGCGCACGTCGTCGCGCCAGTTGAACAGTTCCTGCTTGACCTGGTTCTCGACGATCTCGCGCCGTTCCTCGATCACCAGAATTTCCTCGAGGCCGACGGCGAAGTCGCGCACGCCCTGCGGCTCCAGCGGCCACGGCATGCCGATCTTGTAGAGGCGCAGGCCGATGCGCGCGGCGATCTCGGGGGTGATGCCGAGTTCGCGCAGCGCCTGCCGGGTGTCTTCGTAGCTCTTGCCCGAGGCCATGATGCCGAACCGCGCGTTCGGCGAGTCCATGGTGACGCGGTTGATTTTGTTGGCGCGGGCGAAGGCGATCGCCGCAAAACCCTTGTAGTCCTGCAAGCGGCGGTCCTGCGCATAGCGGTCGTCGGGCCAGCGCAGGTTGAGGCCGTCCGGCGGCATCTCGAAGTCGGTCGGGATGACGAACGGCTTCATCTCGTCGGCGATATCGATCTCGGCGGTGGTCTCCACCGTCTCGGTGATCACCTTCATGCCGACCCAGCAGCCGGAATAGCGCGACATGGCGATGCCGAGCAGCCCCATCTCGATCATCTCGTGGATGCTCGACGGATAGAGATACGGCATCAGGGCCGAGATGAAGGCATGGTCCGACTGGTGCGGCACGGTCGAGGATTTTGCGCCGTGGTCGTCGCCGGCGAGGCACAAGACGCCCCCGTGCTGCGCGGAGCCTGCCGCATTGCCGTGGCGGAACACGTCGCCGCAGCGGTCCACCCCCGGCCCCTTGCCGTACCAGATACCGACCACGCCGTCGTGGCGCGCGCCGGGCGACAGGTTGAGCTGCTGCGATCCCCAGATCGCGGTGGCGGCAAGATCTTCGTTGACGCCGGGCTGAAACTTGATTCCGTATCGGTCGAGGTGATGGCGCGCCGCGATCAGTTGCTGGTCGTAGCCGCCGAGCGGCGAGCCGCGATAGCCGGTGACGAAGCCGGCCGTGTTGAGGCCGTTCGCGCGGTCGCGGCGGATCTGCGCCATCGGCAGCCGCACCAGCGCCTGAATGCCGGTCAGGAAAATGTGACCGGTGTCCTGAGTGTATTTCTGATCGAGGCTGATCGGGCCCTGATTGATTCCCATCGCGCTCTCCCGTTTCGGCTCTTGCAGGGCCGCTTGCGGCGCAGTTTCACTCTCTTGGAATCACTCTACGTCGATCTTTTCCCTGAAACATCAAGAATCTGCGCGCGCAGCCCGGTCATGCCGACAACGCAATTTGATATCCGGGAACGCGTCCGGGATTGCGCATAATGTCGCGAAGGGGTTTTGGCGCGAAACGAGATGCCGGGGGTTGGAAACGCTCACGCGTCCGGGAACAGCCCGTTGATCTCGCCATGAGGCACGGCGGCGGCAAGGCCATCGAAACTGCCGTCCTCGGCAATCGCGCGCGCGGCGCGGAGGAAGCCGGCCCAGGCCACGCGCGCCAGTGCGCCGCCGGTGCTGATGCGACGCACGCCGAAGTCGGCAAGCTCCGCCACCGAAAGCCCCGGCGCGCCCATCAGCACGTTGACCGGCTTCGGCGCCAGCGCCTCGACCACCGCCAAAATTTCCTCCCGCGTGCGCAGGCCCGGTGCGTAGAGACACTCGGCCCCGGCCTCGGCATAGGCGATCAGCCGGTCGATGACGAAGCCAACATCGCGGTTGCCGAACAGAAATGCTTCGCAACGCCCGACCAGCAGCACGCCGCTGCCCTCGGCATCGAGCGCGGCGCGCGCGGCGACGATGCGCGCCACCGCAAGGCTTTTGTCATAGAGCGGCGCCTCGGTACGGCCGGTCGAATCCTCGATGGAGAGCCCCGCCACGCCCGTCGCCGCCGCGCGCGCCACATTCGCCGCCACACCCTCGGGATCGTCGGCAAAGCCAGCCTCGAAGTCGGCGTTGACCGGCAGGTCGGTCGCGGCGCAAAGCTCCGTCAGGTGGGCGAGCACATCGTCGAGCGCGACGTGATTGTCGCGCTTGCCCATCGACCAAGCAAAGCCGGAGCTGGTCGAGGCCAGCGCCTTGAAGCCCATCTGCTGCAACAGCCTTGCGCTGCCGATATCCCACGGATTGGGCAGCACGAAACAGCCGCTCTGGTGCAGCGCGCGGAAGGCGGCGCGTTTGTCGGCGGGGGTCGCGGTCATGGCGATGTCCTGACGATGGCGTTGCGCGCCATCATGAGCGCGCAACGACGCGACGGCAAGCCGGACCGACGGCGCCGGAAAGCAGGAGCTTCGCTTCCGACGGCCTCGGAAGCGAAGCTCCGGTTCACTCAGCGGCTGGCGATCGCAACGGCCTCCGCCGCGGCGCGCTGCATGCTGGACGACATATCGTTGGTCACCACGCTTTGCTCTTCGATCGCGGCAGCGGTCGAGGTGACGTATTCGCTCACCTCGTTGATCGACTGCTTGATCGCGTCCAGCGAGCCGACCACGTCACCGGATATGGCGTTCAAGCTGCCGATCTCCTGAGCAATCCTGTCGGTGGCCTGCTTCGCCTGCGTAGCCAGGGTTTTGACCTCCGAGGCAACCACGGCGAACCCTCTGCCGGCCTCGCCTGCGCGGGCGGATTCGATGGTCAGTATCTTTCGATTTGGTCATGGCCTCCGAGATTTCCCGCACCGAGGCACTCAGTTCCTCGGCACCGGCGGCGACCGATTCCATCATGCTGCGGATACGTTCATTTCCGATCCGCACCAAAACCTGCCGCGTCGTGTCGGAGGCATACTTCACGACCTTGAACGGCCGACCGTTCAAATCGAGAATCGGATTGTACGATGCCTGGATATAGACGTCCCTGTCACCCTTGCCGATCCGCTTGTATTCCGCCGCCTGATACTGGCCCCGGTTGAGGCTGGCCCAGAACTCGCGATAGCTTGCGCCGTCGCGCTCCGACGGCTCAACGAACAGGCTGTGGTGCTTACCCCTGATCTCGTCCAGCGAGTATCCCATCGTGGTCAGGAAATTGTCGTTGGCGGTGATGATCGTGCCGTCCATGTTGAACTCGATCACAGCCTGCGACTTGCCGATCGCCTCGATCTGACTGGCAAACTCGGCATTCTTCAGCTTCTGCGCCGTAACGTCGGTGGCGAACTTGATGACCCCGAACGGTTTACCGGCCTCGTCCAGCATCGGATTGTAGGATGCGAGAATCCAGACGTCCCTGCCACCCTTGCCGATCCGCATGTATTCGGCGGTCTGGTATTCGCCACGGTTAAGCGCGGCCCAGAACTCCCGATAGGAATCACTGCCCCGCTCGGACGGCGACACGAACATCGAATGATGTTTGCCTTGGATTTCCTCCAGGGAATAACCCATCACCTTCAGAAAATTCTCGTTCGCGGTCACGACCGTACCGTCGAGCTTGAACTCGATGACAGCCTGTGCCCGGTCGATGGCGGAAATCTTCGCAGCATCCGTCAGACTGCGAACTTTTTTCGAGGTCACGTCGGTGGCAAACTTGACGACCTTGACCGGTTTACCGGCACTATCCAGAACCGGATTGTAGGAGCCCTGAATCCAGACCTCCCGGTCCCCCTTGCCGATCCGTTTGTATTCGGCGACCTGGTGCTGCCCCCGGTTGAGCGCGGCCCAGAACGCCAGATAAGCCTCGCTGTTGCGCTCCTCCACCGGCATGAACATGGAATGGTGTTTGCCTTGAATCTCCTCAAGCCGATAGCCGACAACATCCAGAAAGTTCTTGTTGGCTGAAAGGATCGTGCCGTTCATATCGAACTCGATCACGGCCTGCGAGCGGCTGAGCGCCGCGAGCTGGGCCCGGTCATCCCCATTCACCTTGCGACCAAACATTCAATTCTCTTCATGCGCAATTGTGTCCGGAGAGAGGGAGAGCAATCCATCCCGATCTCCAAACATCGATCAATGACATTCGATGTGGCTGAATTTTATGCTCTGACTGAGGAGCGCCGATGCACACGCAAATCTCTTATGAAACACTCTGTACGCATCTTTTCTTTGCCGCCAGAAAGCAGGCGGGGCTCAGCGAGCACGTATTATCACCTACATGAGTATGGTTAACGGGCGGTTAATATGCGGTCGGAGGCGTTAACACGTGCCGTTGTGCGGCAGACCCAATTATAGGCTGGCGAGCGCAATCGCTCCCCAACCGATGCAAAACATCTTCAAACAAAGAAAACCCCCGGAGCCTGAACCCCGGGGGTAAAAAACCACTCGCACAAAAGAGAGGGGCAACGTCAAGGACGCCCGCTCCGGCCGGACCGGAGAGGCAAGAACTCTCAGTAGCGATAGTGATCGGCCTTGAACGGGCCTTCGACTTTGACGCCGATGTAATCGGCCTGGTCCTTACGCAGTTCGGTCAGCTTGACGCCGATCTTGGCCAGGTGCAGCCGCGCCACCTTTTCGTCTAGCGTCTTGGGCAGCACATAGACCTTCTTCTGATACTTGCCGTCGGCATTGTTGGCGAACAGTTCGATCTGCGCCAGCGTCTGGTTGGTGAACGACGCCGACATCACGAACGACGGATGCCCCATGGCATTGCCGAGGTTCACCAGCCGCCCCTCCGACAACAGGATGATGCGCTTGCCATCGGGGAAGGTGATCTCGTCGACCTGCGGCTTGATGTTGTCCCACTTCAGGTTCTTCAGCGCGCCGACCTGAATCTCGTTGTCGAAGTGGCCGATGTTGCAGACGATGGCGCGGTCCTTCATGGCCCGCATATGGTCGATGGTGATGATGTCCTTGTTGCCGGTGGCGGTGACAAAAATGTCGGCCTGCGGCGCGGCATCTTCCATCGTCACCACCTCGTAGCCCTCCATCGCCGCCTGCAACGCGCAGATCGGATCGATCTCGGACACCATGACGCGGCAGCCGGCCTGACGCAGCGACGCCGCCGAGCCCTTGCCGACGTCGCCGAAGCCCGCGACCATCGCCACCTTGCCCGACATCATCACATCGGTGCCGCGGCGGATGCCGTCCACCAACGACTCGCGGCAGCCATAGAGGTTGTCGAATTTCGACTTGGTGACGCTATCGTTGACGTTGATCGCCGGGAACAGGAGCTTGCCGTCCTTTTCCATCTGATAGAGGCGGTGCACGCCGGTGGTGGTCTCTTCCGACACGCCCTTGATGCTCTTGGCAACCTCGCCGAACCAGCCCTTCGGCTTTTCTTTAAGAAGGCGCTTGATCAGCGCGAACAACACCTCCTCTTCCTCGGACGCCGCCTTATCGAGGAACGCGGTGTCTCCGCCCTCCGCGCGCACGCCGAGATGCACCAAGAGCGTCGCGTCGCCGCCATCGTCGAGGATCATGTTGGGATAGCCGCCGCCGTGCCAGTCGAACAGCTTCGCGGTGTAGTCCCAATAGTCCTTGAGCGTCTCGCCCTTGACCGCGAACACCGGAATGCCGGCGGCGGCGATCGCGGCCGCGGCGTGGTCCTGCGTCGAATAGATGTTGCAAGACACCCAGCGGATGTCGGCGCCGAGCACCTTCAGGGTCTCGATCAGCACCGCGGTCTGGATCGTCATGTGCAGGGAGCCCGCGATGCGCGCGCCCTTGAGCGGCTGCTTCGGGCCATATTCCTCGCGCGTCGCCA
>JBIQLC010000043.1:0-6399 GCA_044464625.1 Afipia sp.
AGCACGTCCGCGCCCTTGGCGAATTCCGCGAGCTTCGGATTGTAGTCGGTGTCGCTGGAGAACACGATGGTGCCATCCGGCGTCTCGAACTTGTAGGCGAAGTTGTCGGTGATCGGCGGGTGAGGCGTGCGGAAGGCTGTCACAGTCAGATCGTCGGTTTTGAAAACGACGCCATCGGCATCGATGTCTTTCGCGATCAGCAGTTTGCGCGGATCGGGGCGACCTTCGTCAGCGATGCGGGTCTCGACATCGAACTTGTTGAGCTCCCAATAAGTCTTGGTCATCGCCTCGATGCCTTTCGGCCCGAACGAGTGGATCGGCGTCGAAAGTCCTGTGGCCCAGGCGTTGTAGACCAGATTGCCGTATTCGAGATTGTGGTCCGAATGGTGATGGCTGATGAGGATGTACTTGATCGTGGTCAGCGGCACATGCGCTTCGGCCAGTTGATGGCTGACGCCCATGCCGCAGTCGAGCACGATCCGTGTGTTGCCGACCTCGATCAGGTTCGCAGGGTTTGAGCGGCCGGTTTCGACGCGAGGGCCGCCCTTTGTGCCGAGAAACACGATGCGGGTCTGCGGCTTGTCCTTGGCTTGCGCGAACGCTGCGTGCGTTCCTGGCAAGGTCGCGACGGCGCCAAGCGCAGAGAGTTTGAGAAGATCGCGGCGATCGAGCATCGGAAGCCTCCCTTCTTGTTTTGAAGGGAGGCTAGGCCTGAAGCTGCCGACTGCCTAGAGCTTTTTCGCTTCTGATGGCATCAGAAGCGAAGCTCTAGATTCCTGTTTTGACGCGTTTTTCTTCACGCGAACCGGTACCCACTTCGCTCGAAAACGCTTTAGGAGATAATTATTACAATTATCCTCGCAGCGTGCCGCCGGTCTTCTTCGTCACCTCGGCCACGATCTTCGCCGCCACCGCATCAATCTCCTGATCGGTGAGCGTCTTCTCACGCGGCTGCAGTGTCACGGCGATGGCGATCGACTTCTTGTCAGGGTCGATGCCCTTGCCTTCATAGACGTCGAACACGGTGACGCCGGTGATCAGTTTTTTGTCGGCACCCTGCGCCGCGCGCACGATGTCCACCGCCTTGACGTCACGCGCGACGATGAAGGCGAAATCGCGCGATACCGGCTGGAACGGTGACAGATCGAGCGCCGGCTTGGCGCGGGTCGGCTTGGCCTTGGCGTCGGGTATGCGCTCGAGAATCACTTCGAACCCGACCAGCGGCCCCTCGGCCTTGAGGGCTTCCAGCGCGCGCGGGTGCAACTCGCCGAAATGGCCGAGCACGTTCTGCGGGCCTATCTGGATGGTGCCCGAACGACCGGGATGGAGCCACGATGTACCGCCCGGCACGATCTGCAATGCCTGCATCGGCGCGCCGGCGGCGGCGAGCACCGCAAGCGCATCAGCCTTGGCGTCGAGCGCATCGACAGTATCGCTGCCTGACCAGTGCCGGCCAATTCCCTTTGGCGAAGCCAGCGCGCGGCGCACCCCGCTCGCGGCCACGAACTGATCCTGCGGCCGGTCGCCCTTGAAAATTTGTCCAACTTCGAACAGCGCAACGTCAGCGAAGCCGCGATCGGCATTGGCCTGCGCGGCCGCGATCAGGCCGGGCATCAGCGACGGCCGCATGTCGGAGAGGTCGGATGCGATTGGATTGGCGAGCGCCAGCTCAGGCTGTCCGCCGCCGAACAGTTCGGCCTGCGCCTTGGAGACGAACGACCATGTCACCGCTTCGGTCATGCCTCGGGCGGCCAGCGAACGCTTGGCGCGGCGGGTGCGCAACTGAATCTGCGTCAGCACCGGCTTGCGCGGCGCATCGCCGCGTTCGAACGGCGTCAGCGGCACGCGATCGACGCCGACGATGCGGACGACCTCTTCAACGATGTCGGCCTTGCCGTGAACGTCGCTGCGCCATGACGGCACTGCGATCTTCACCACGGGCCCGTTGCCGGCCATCATGAAGCCGAGATGGGTGAGGATGCGGCGCATGTCCGGCAGCGGCACCTCGATTCCCGCGAGGCGCTTCACCTCGGTCAGCGGGAAGTCGATGATGCGATCGTCGCCATACGCTTTGCCCTCGACAACGATCTCCGACGGCGTACCGCCGCACAACTCCATCACCAGCTTCGTCGCCATCTCGATACCGGGCACCATGAAGGCCGGATCAACGCCGCGCTCGAAGCGATAGCGCGCGTCGGAATTGATGCCGAGCTTGCGGCCGGTCTGGGCGATGTTGATCTCATTCCACAACGCCGACTCGATCAGCACGTCGGTGGTGTTCTCGTCGCAGCCTGACGCTTCGCCGCCCATGACGCCGGCCAGCGATTCGACACCGTGCTCGTCGGCGATCACGCAGATATTTTCGTCAAGCGCGTAGGTCTTGCCGTCGAGCGCGAGCAGCGTCTCGCCCGCCTTGGCGCGGCGCACCGTAAGGTTGCCCTTCACCTTGGCGGCATCGAACACATGTAGCGGGCGCGCGCGATCGAAGGTCATGAAGTTGGTGATGTCGACCAGCGCATTGATCGGCCGCAGCCCGATCGAGGTCAGGCGTTTCTGTAGCCATTCCGGCGACGGGCCGTTCTTGACGCCGCGCACGAGCCGCAGCGCGAAACCCGGACACAGCGATGCATCCTCGATCGTCACTTTGACGGGCGAGGGGAATTCGCCCTTGATCGGCTTCGGCGGCTGATCCTTGAACTTGCCCATGTCGGCGGCGGCAAGATCGCGGGCGATGCCATGGACGCCGGTGCAATCCTGGCGGTTCGGCGTGAGATTGATTTCGATCACCGGATCGCCAAGGCCGGCCCATGCGGCGTAAGGCGCGCCGACCGGGGCATCCGCCGGCAATTCCATGATGCCGTCGTGATCCTCGGAAATCTGCAGCTCGGCGGCCGAGCACAGCATGCCACGGCTTTCGACGCCGCGAATGGTGCCGACGCCCAGCGTGATATTCTTGCCGGGAATGTAGGTGCCAGGCGGGGAGAACACGCTGACGAGACCCGCGCGCGCATTCGGCGCGCCGCACACCACCTGCACCGGCGCGCCGCCATCGCCGGTATCGACCATGCACACCCGCAGCCGGTCGGCGTTCGGATGCTGCTCGGCGGAAATCACCTTGGCGATGGTGAACGGCGCAAGCTGCTTGGCCTTGTCGTCGATGTGCTCGACCTCAAGCCCGATCATGGTGAGCTTGTCGGCGAGCTTGTCCAGCGGCTCGTCGGTGTCGAGATAATCCTTCAGCCAGGAGAGAGTGAACTTCACGACGACAATCCTCCCGCCAGCGTCGGCACCTCGAGCGGCTTGAAGCCGTAGTGGTTAAGCCAGCGCGCATCCGATTCGAACATCTGCCGCAGATCAGGGATGCCGTATTTCAGCATCGCGATGCGGTCTATGCCCATGCCCCAGGCGAAGCCCTGATAGACATCGGGATCGAGGCCGCAGGCGCGCAGCACGTTGGCGTGCACCATGCCGCAGCCGAGAATTTCCAGCCAATCCTCGCCTTCGCCGAAGCGAATCTCGCCCTTGTCGCGGCGGCACTGGATATCGACTTCCAGCGACGGCTCCGTGAACGGGAAGAATGACGGACGGAAACGCATGTTGACGTTATCGACCTCGAAGAACGCCTTGCAGAACTCCGAGAGAATCCATTTGAGCTGGCCGAGATGCGAGCCCTTGTCGATGACGAGGCCCTCGACCTGATGGAACATCGGCGTGTGGGTCTGGTCACTGTCGCAGCGATAGGTGCGGCCCGGGCAGATCACGCGGATCGGCGGCTGCTGGCTCAGCATGGTGCGCACCTGTACCGGCGAGGTATGAGTGCGCAGCAACAGCCGCGAGCCGTCGGGCTTCGGATTGAAGAAGAAGGTGTCGTGCATTTCCCGCGCCGGATGGCCTTCGGGGAAATTCAGCTTGGTGAAATTGTAGTCGTCGGTCTCGATGTCCGGGCCTTCGGCAATGGCGAAGCCCATGTCGGCGAAGATCGCGGTCAGTTCGTCCATCACCTGGCTGATCGGATGGATGCGGCCCTGGTCGGCCGGCGTGTCGCGCAGCGGCAGGGTGACGTCGATGGTCTCGGAAGCAAGGCGGGCATCGAGCGCGGCGTTCTTGAGAACATCGCGGCGCGCGGTCAGTGCCTGCGTGATTTTGTCTTTGGCGGCGTTGATCGTTGCGCCTTCGGTCTTGCGCTGTTCCGGCGACATCTTGCCGAGCGTGGCGAGCAGCGCGGAGATCGTGCCCTTCTTGCCGAGCGCGCCGACACGCACGGTTTCCAGCGCGGCTTCGTCGGAGGCCGCAGCAATCGCAGAGAGAATTTCAGATTCGAGTTTGGCGAGGTCAGACATCACAAGCCCCAGCGGAACGGTTTGATCAAAACCGCCCGGCAGGGATTTGATGAGCCCAGCCGAACGGAGCGGGGTGATTTAGACCCCGGTCGTCTCGGCCTCGTTCAAGAGGGGCAAGCTCAGGCCGCGAGAGCGGCTTTGGCCTTTTCAGCGATCGCCTGGAAGGCTGCCGGCTCATGGATCGCCAGATCCGACAGCACCTTGCGGTCAACCACCACGCCCGACTTGGCGAGGCCGTCGATAAATCGGCTGTAGGTCAGGCCGAACGGACGAACCGCGGCGTTGATGCGCTGGATCCAGAGCGCGCGGAAGGTGCGCTTCTTCAGCTTGCGGCCGATGAAGGCGTATTGTCCGGCCTTGTCGACGGCGGCCTTGGCGGCGCGGATGGTGTTCTTGCGACGACCGCGAAAACCTTCGGCGGCCTTGTAGACTTTCTTGTGCTTGGCATGAGCCGTCACACCGCGTTTCACGCGAGCCATGACTGATCTCCTTTATCTGAAATATCGAATGGTGACAGACAGCCGCGCGAACGCGGCCTGGATGGATCAGGCGTTTGGCAAGAAGTATTTCTTGATGTTTTCGCCGTCGGTCTTGAACATGATGCGCGTGCCGCGCAGCTGACGAATCTGCTTCTTCGTCCGCTTGATCATGCCGTGGCGCTTGCCGGCATGGGCCGACACCACTTTGCCGGTTCCGGTGACTTTGAAGCGCTTTTTGGCGCCCGACTTGGTCTTCAACTTGGGCATTTGGCTCTCCTGTCGCCACGAACAAATGCGCCCGAAGGCGCTTTCGTAGCTAAAATGCTCGTTAGAGCGTTGAAAGTGCTCAACTTTTCCGGATTGAAATAGTCAGCACAGCCATCGCCACGGCAGCCCTTGATCAGCCGGGCGATGAAGGCTGGGCTTATTGCAGAGAAAGGCGCAATTGGCAACGCATATCGCGCATGCTGCGGTGCGGTAACAGAATCACCTCATCCGGTTCATAACGGCCCCATCATTCACAGATCATGAGGGAATTCCGTGGCCAAGCCTGCCCGCGCCGTTGCCGCTTCCGCCGTTCCATTCGCCCTGCGCTGGGTTTCCGCGGCCGTTCTCATCGTGCTGGCTCTGGCCGGGATTTTGACGTTCGCCAAGGGCGCCAAGGCAGGCGCCGCGTTTGATGGAACCTGGCGGGTGACGATCATTACCCAGTCCGGCAATTGCGACCCGGCCTACAGCTACCCGCTGAAGGTGACGGACGGTCGCATTACCTACGCCGGCGACGGCAGCTTCGAGATTTCCGGCAATGTCGGCGCCACTGGCGGCGTCACGGTGGCGATCGCGCGTGGCGACCAGAAGGCCAGCGCCAGCGGCAAACTGAGCGGAGCCTCCGGTTCCGGGCACTGGAGCGGCAAGTCGTCCAGCACCGCCTGCAAAGGGCGCTGGGAGGCCGTGCGCAGCTGAGCACTTCTGGCCGGTCGACAAGAAAATAGCGCCGCTTGCGGCGCTATTTTTGTGTTCGATGGTGGAGCGGCTGAATGTTCAGCGCGGCGCCAGAACCATGACGACCTGGCGGCCCTCGAACTTCGCGTCCTGTTCGACCTTGGCCACTTCCGCAACCTCGGATTTGACGCGATCGAGAAGCTTGGTGCCGATTTCCTGGTGGGCCATTTCGCGGCCCCGGTAACGCAGGGTGATCTTGACCTTGTCGCCTTCCTCGAAAAAGCGAAGCATGGCGCGCATTTTCACGTTGTAGTCGTGGTCGTCGATCATCGGGCGGAGCTTGATCTCCTTGATCTCGACGATCTTCTGCTTCTTGCGGGCTTCAGCGGCTTTTTTCTGGGCCTGAAACTTGTACTTCCCGTAGTCCATGATCTTGCAGACGGGAGGTGCCGAGTTCGGCGCGATCTCCACGAGATCCATGCCGGCTTCCATGGCCATCTTGATGGCCACGACCGTTTCGGTCGGGCCGAGATTGACGCCGTGCTGGTCGATCAGCTGGATCTGGGCATTACGGATTTCGTCATTGGTGCGCGGCCCATCCTTGGCGGCGACGGGCGGGGCTCTGTTGGGACGGCGAA
>JBIQLC010000044.1:0-3222 GCA_044464625.1 Afipia sp.
GCCAAGCTCGTCCTCGGCCTGCACGAAGCCGCCGCCGACCGAGTAATAGGTCCGCGTCACAAGCACGTCGCCGGCGGCGTCATACGCGCGGAAGATCATGCCGTTGACGTGGCTCGGCAACGGCGGCCCGGTGTCGAATACAATATCCGTTGCCGGGTCGAACAGAATATTGGCGGCCGGCCCCGACAGCGATCGCTCCCGCGCAAGACGCTCAAGCGCCGGATCGATCTCGTTCGGATCGATCTCGTCCGGCGCGTGCCCGAGAAGCCCGAGCGCGATTGCGCGGTCCGTGCCATGGCCCTTTCCGGTGAAGGCGAGCGATCCATGCAGCGACACCGTGATGCGCGAGAGTTTTGCGCGCTGTTCGGCGATATCCGTCGCGACAAAACGCCGGGCCGCCGTCATCGGCCCCATGGTGTGAGAACTCGAAGGGCCGATCCCGATCTTGAAAACGTGGAATACGCTCAGGAACACCGCGACCGCCTATATATGGCTCAACGGCAGGGCCGTCGTATGCTTGATCTCTTCGATGACGAACATCGACGTGACGTCGGCAAGGTCCGCGCCCTTGATCAGGGTTTTGTAGATGCGGTCGTAACCGGCGATGTCGGACACCAGCACCTTCAAAAGATAGTCGGTGCTGCCGGCGACGCGATAGAAATCCACCACCTCCGGTATCGCGCTGACCAGCTTGTGGAACGACTCGAACCACTTGAAGCGGTGCTCGTGGGTGCGGATCGCAATGAACACGGTCACGCCGAGATTGAGCTGGTCGGGGTCGAGCAGCGTGACCCGCTTTTTGATGACGCCGCTCTCCTCGAGCTTCTGCACCCTTCGCCAGCACGGCGTCGAGGTCAGCCCGACCTTTTCGGCCAGTTCCGAGATCGGAATCGCCGCGTTGTCTTGCAGATGCGTCAGGATCGCATGATCGAACCGATCCAGCTTGGCTCCGGCGGACTTCATGAGCATACAAATCCAATAAATGTATCTATTGTAGAATCCAGACGCTCATTCGTGGCATATTGAGCATGATATCGCAATAAAAATCCTGATTTAAGGGTATAATCTGCTCCTATTCTCCTTGATAGGCGACGATTATGCTCCCGACCCACGGTCGCGCGACCTCCCAAGACCCCGAGACCCAGCTCGCCCACCTCGGGCGAGCCCCCGCCAAGCATGCCGGCATGGTCAACGTCCCGGTTTACCGGGGCTCGACGATCCTGGCCGACACGCTGGAAGAATGGGAGTCGCGCAAAACTCCCGACAATCCGATGGCGAGCTACGGGCGGTTCGGCACGCCGCTCTCGCGCGCGCTGGAGGAAGCTGTCTGCGCGCTCGAAGGCGGTCACGACACCATCCTGTTTCCGTCCGGGCTGTCGGCCTGCACGCACACGCTGCTCGGCTGCCTGCAAGCCGGCGACCATGCGCTGATCACCGACAACGTCTACGGGCCGACCAGGACATTCGCGGAGCAGGTGCTGAAGCGCCTTCAGATCGATATCGAGTATTTCGATCCGGCCGACCTCACCGGCCTTGCCAGCCGCATCCGGCGCAACACCCGGGTGGTCTATCTGGAGTCTCCGGGATCGCTCACCTTCGAGATTCAGGACGTGCCGGCGATTGCCGCGCTGGCCCATTCGGTCGGCGCTTTCGTCATCATCGACAACACCTGGGCCTCGCCTTTGTACTTCAAGCCGTTCGCGCACGGCGCCGACATCTCGATCCATGCCGCGACCAAGTACATCGTCGGGCACTCCGACGCGCTGCTCGGCATCGTCACCGCCAACGAGCGGGCATGGCCCTGCCTCAGGAGCAGCGCCCACCACTTCGGCGAAATCGCCGGCCCCGACGACATCTATCTGGCCCTGCGGGGCTTGCGCACGCTTGCCGTGCGCATGCGGCGCCATTGGGATACCGGCGTCCAGCTTGCGCAAGCCATGGCCTGCCATCCCGCCGTCGAGCGCATTCTGCATCCCGCCCTGCCCGGCCATCCGGGTCATGCGATCTGGAAGCGCGACTTCCACGGCGCCAGCGGTCTGTTCGGGGCGATGCTGAAGCCGATGACCAGGGCGCAGCTCTCGTGCCTGTTCCGCAACCTCAACCTGTTCGGCATCGGGCTGTCGTGGGGAGGCTATGAAAGCCTTGCGCTGCCGATCGATCCGCTGCCGGCGCGCTGCGCATCGGACCTCGACTGTCCCGGCGTGCTGCTCAGGATTCATGCCGGCCTCGAAGGCGCGCAGGATCTGATCGCCGACATGACGCAAGCGCTGGACGCCGCCCTCAACGCGGACAGCGAGTCTGTCAGGCGCCGCCACGGCGCTCCCGCCTGACGCCGGCATAATGCGCGACACCGCTTCGCCGCGGTCGCCGAGCGCAGCGATTGAACGCGGCGGGATTTGCCGTATCTTCATCCGGTTCGCCGGCGGACAAGCGATCTCGTCATGAAAATCGACAACATCGACCTCAAGATCCTGACCCAGCTTCAAAAGTGCGGAAACCTGTCGCAACGCGAACTGTCGGATAAGGTCGGCCTGTCGCAGAACGCCTGCTGGCGACGGCTCCAGCGCCTGACGGCCAGCGGCCTGATCAAGGGGTCTTCCACCGAGATCGATCTCGACGCGCTGGGCCTCAGCCTGACGGTGCTGGTCCTGATCCGCACCCGCCACCATTCGAAGGAATGGGCCGACCGGTTTCGCAAGCATGTCGAGCGTCTGCCCGAAGTCGTCGATTTTCACCGCATCGGTGGCAGTTGGGACTACGTGATCAAGATCGTGACCAAAGAGATGGCAGGCTATGACCTGTTCTACCAGCGCCTCATCGCCAACTTCGATCTGGAGCGGGTGATCGGCATGTTCTCCATGGAGGCCATCGTGGAGAACCGACCCCCCGACCTGACGCGGCTGATGGCCACGCCGAAATAGAGCGCCGGGCCCGATCACGCGCCGAGCACGGCCAGCATCTCGTGCATGGTGGCGAATTTGCGCCGGGGCTCGCCGCCCAGCGCCGCCGCGATTTCGGCGGCTTCGATCTTCTTCCAGTCGACGTAGTCGGTGGTCCTGACGTTGCGGCTCGCCAGCAGCGGTTTCAGCCCGGCGAGCCCCGGCTTATCGCCGACCACCAACTCCGAACGTATCAGCGCCGCGACTTCTTCCGCGTCGGTCCGGTTCGTGCCGATCTTGCCGGAGGGGCCGCGCCGCAGCCAGCCGACGACATAGAGGCCGG
>JBIQLC010000045.1:0-2791 GCA_044464625.1 Afipia sp.
CCATCGACGTGCAATGCAGAGGCACCTTCGATCCCGGCTCGAACTTCAGACCGAAAGGCCATTTCGATTCCACGCGCTCGATATAAACAATGGCGTTGCCTTCCATTACTCCCAGATTGCAGGTCTCGCCGATATCGTTGGACAGCGCCTGCAGCAGCGCCTGCCTTGGCGCCGCCTTGGCCCAATATCGCAACACATCGAGCGCGAACGTGACCAGGCGCGGCCCCGGCCCGCGCAGCCGGCCGTTCACACCTCGCTGCAACAGGCTGTCATTCTCAAGCTGCCTGACGAGACGGTGCATCGTCGGCTTCGGCACATCGACGAGAGTGGACAGTTCGGCCACGCTGAGGTCGCGACGCATATGCGCCGCCGCCTCCAGAACGTGGAGCGCCCGCAATCCGGCGCTGCCGATGCCACCGTCTCCCGCCGGCGACTCCTGCAGGAACAGACTAGAGAGATCGACCGGACGAGACGCGGCCTTCGCGGGCGCGCCTTTGGCGGCCGGCTTCTTCGCCGCCGCCCTGGTCCCGGTCATCTTTTGCTTCAGATCACCCATGCGGAATATCAATATCTGATCCAAAAATTATCGCAACGGAATTTTGCTCCCGGACTCTATTTTTCTTCCTTTGCACACACAACAAGAATGCGGCGAATCTCTTATATGCCTGGTACATCGGCTCAAACACGAAGTACCTCATTCCGGGAAAACGGATCGAACAAATTTCGCCAGAGCCATTGCGGTCTTTTTTTAGATCGCGTACCGTCGTAATTATCATTTTTGATATCAAATCGTATCACTCACTGTAGGAAGCACCATGAAACCAAACCTGACTGATCCCGGCAAAGTCGTTATCACCGTTGCCCCGACGGGCGGCCTGCACGGCCGCGAAGCGAATCCCGCGTTGCCGGAGCAACCGAAGGACATCGTCCAGGCGTTCAAGGACTGCTACAACGCCGGCGCGACCGTCGCGCACATGCATGTGCGGGACAAAAAGGGCGTCACCACCGCCAATCTCGACGTCTACGGCGAGGTCATCGACGGCGTGATGTCGCACTGCCCCGGCATGATCACGCAGGTCGGCAACGGCATCGGGCTGCGCTACAAGGACATCACCAAGGAAGGAGAGCCGTTCACGCTCGACGAGCGGATGAACCTCCTCAACATCCAGCCCGTTCCCGATCAGCTCACGCTCAACATGGGCACGTTCCACTTCGAGCATAAGAACAGCGAGTTTCTGTTCTCCAACTCCAAGCGCTGGAACACCGAGTTCGTCAAAGGCTGCGATGAGCGCGGCATCGGCAACGAGCTGGAGGTCTACGATCTGAGCCACATCCAGAACGCCATCGATCTCCTGGAGCGCGGCGTGCTCAAGGCGCCGCTGCACTTCAGCTTCGTTCTCGGCATCAAGGGCGGCGTCCCGGCCACGCCGCAGGCGCTGATGGCGATGCTCGACGCCATTCCGGAGGGGTCGAGCTGGCAGGTCGTCAGCATCGGCAAGCATCAGCTTCCGCTCAGCACCACCGTGCTGGCGATGGGCGGCAATATCCGCGTCGGAATGGAAGATAACGTCTACTACTCGCACGGCGTTCTGGCGGTCAGCAACGCCCAGCTCGTCGAACGGGCAGTTCGTATCGCCCGCGAACTCGGTCGCGAGATCGCTACCCCTGAGGAAGCCCGCGCATTGCTCCATATGCAAAAAGCTCCGCAGCGCCGGCCGGCATAAAGCCGCCTGAATTTCACAAAGGCCCCGTGAGTCATCCCGGCAAATCCGCCGGGGTGGTTCACGGTTCTTCACCGATCCTGTCGCGGCTCCGACACCTTCGCTCCGTCCGCGACCTCTCCGCCCGATCCCCACTAACCCACACCCGCACCGACCACCGTCACGCGCCCAGCGACACCTGCGCCAGCGCGCACGATGCGATGCGCGCACGCTGGGAATCGCTGCGGCTCGTCAAAATGATCGGCACGCGCGCGCCGAGCACGACGCCGGCGCATTCTCCACCGCCCAGATAGATCAGCGATTTGTAGAGCACGTTGCCGACATCGAGGCTCGGCACCATCAGGACGTCCGGGTCGCCGGCGACCGGCGACGAGATGCCTTTGGTCGTCGCCGACACCAGCGAAATGGCATTGTCGAAGGCCAGCGGCCCGTCGGCGATCGCTCCCTTGATCTGGCCGCGGTCGACCATCTTGGACAGCGCCGCCGCATCCATGCTCGAGGCCAACTCGGGATTCACGCTTTCGACGGAGGACAGGATCGCCACCTTCGGCGCGGCAACGCCGATCGCATGCGCGAACTGGATGACGTTGCCGAGAATGTCGGCCTTGTCCTTGAAGGTCGGCGCGATGTTGACCACCGCGTCGGTGATCATCAGCGGCTTGTGATAGGCGGGCAGATCGAACCAGAACACATGGCTCATGCGCCGGCCCGTGCGCAGATTGGCCTCGCGCGACAGCGCCGCGCCCAAAAGCTCGTCTGAATGCTGCGACCCCTTCATCAGGGCCTGCGCCTCGCCGGCGCCGACCATCGCAACAGCCAGGCGGGAGGCGACGACCGGATCGTCCTCGGCCTCGACGCAGGTCACGCCGTCGAGGCTGGCATCGAGACTGTCGGCACAGGCCCGGATGCGCCGGCGCGGCCCAACCAGCACCGGCTCGATGATCTGTTCGTCCCGCGCCGACAACGCGGCGGACAGCGCTTCGACGGAACAGGGATAAGCGACCGCCACGCGCAACGGCCCCCTGCGGCGCGCGGCGTCTTCGAGCGCATCGAGTTTTGGAAACAAGCGC
>JBIQLC010000046.1:0-1884 GCA_044464625.1 Afipia sp.
CCGAAGATCGGGTCGCGGCTCATACCGAGGATCAGTTCCTGCGCCTTTCTCCGCATCACCATGGGTTGGACGGCAAAACCCTCGATATCGGCTTCCGGCGCGCGCCGACGCACCCGATCCTCGATGGCATGGGCGGCCTCCCCCGCCCGGTCGGCAGTCCCGATATCGAGGACCACCCCGCCTACGTCCGATTTGTGCGATATCGCCTTGGAAAGCAGCTTCACCACCACTTTCTCCGAGGCCCTGAGCAGCTTAGCGGCCGCGCGCCTCGCTTCCGTTGGAGACTTCGCGACGATCGTCTCCGGTACGGGGATACCATAGGCGGCGACAGCCGACTTGGCCTCCGGCTCGGTAAGCATGCGGCGGCCTTCCACCGCCGCCCTGCGGAAGATGGCGAGCACGGCGTCGCAATCGCCGGCGACGTCCTCGCTGCGGCTCGAGGGGACACGCGTCAACGCCTTCTGCGCTCGCGACCAGCCGGCAAGATAGGATATGGCGCGCGCCGCATCGGACGGTGTTGTGAAGCTCGGTATGCCGGCGTCTTGCAGGATACCGCGCGCATCGCGCGCGGTATGTTCGCCGAGCCATGAGGCAAGCACCGGTTTGCCGCCGATCCTGCCCCTGTCCGCCAATCCGGCCACGGCGGAAGCCGCGTCGGCCGGCGATGCAAGGCCGGTCGGGCAGTTCAGAACCATCACCGCATCTACGCCTGGATCCACTGCGACGGCCTCGACGGCCACCCTGTATCGCGCGGCCGGTGCATCGCCGATAATGTCGACGGGATTGGCGTGCGACCATGTCGGCGGAAGCGCCGCGTCGAGCCGTTCGATCGTCCTCGGCTTCAGTTCGGGGAGCGTGCCCGGCCCTTCCACGAGCTGGTCGACCGCCAGCACGCCGGCTCCGCCACCATTGGTGACGATGCCGATGCGGGCGCTCTCCAATGGCGGAAAGCGCGCGGTGATCTCGGCCGCATCGAACAGTTCCGCCAGCCCCTCGACGCGCAGGATACCCGCTCGCGAAAGCGCCGCATCGATCACCCTGTCCGCACCCGATAGCGCTCCGGTATGGGTGGCGGCCGCCTTCGCCGCCGCTCCGTGCCGTCCCGCCTTCACCGCGATGACCGGCTTGATGCGGGCGGCCGCGCGCGCCGCCGACATGAACTTGCGCGGATTGGTGACGGTCTCCAGATACATGACGATGGCGCGTGCCTTGGCATCGCCCGCGAGCAAGTCCAGCCAGTCACCTACGTCGACATCCGCCATGTCGCCGAGCGAGACGATGTGGGAGAAGCCGACGCCGTTGTCGGCCGCCCAGTCGATCAGCGATGTGGCGATGGCGCCGGACTGCGACAGAAGCGCGATGTTGCCCGGCGCGGCCACCATATGTGCGAAGCCGGCATTGAGCCTTGCCGGCGGCACCATCAGGCCGACCGTATTGGGGCCGATGATGCGGAAAAGGTAAGGCTTCGCCGCATCCAGCATCGCCTGCCTGAGGCCGTTCTCGCGCGTCAACCCGGCGGTGATGACGATGGCGGCCCGGCAGCCCCTGGCACCGAGATCGGCGACGATGCCCGGCACCGTCGCGGGCGGCGTGAGGATGACGCCGAGGTCGGGCGCGGCCGGCAGTTCGGTGGCGGCGTGGTAGCAGCGCAGGCCGGCGACCTCGTCATATTTCGGGTTGACCGGCCAGATGTCGCCCTCGAAGCCGCCAGCCACGATGTTTTCCATCACGATCCGGCCGACCGAGCCCTTGCGCGCCGAAGCACCGAAGACGGCGAGCGACCGCGGGCGGACAGCGAATTCCAGATTGCGTATCGTCACGACAGGACTCCGGTTTCGTTCGCTTTCACAATGACCGATCTATCGGCGCCTTGCGCTGGATCAA
>JBIQLC010000047.1:0-1715 GCA_044464625.1 Afipia sp.
CGTCACCGCCAGGCAGTTCTGGAAATTCTCGAGCATGGGTTACCTCAGCAGGTAAGCGATCAGGATGAGGAGGGCGACGATGACGCCGACGCGCACGCGATGGGCGAACACCTCGCGCGGATCGGGGCTGTCGCAGCGAAGCTGACGGGCAAGGCGCAGAAGCTCACGCATCGCGGTTGCCTCCCTTGTTGCGCAGGCGCGCCAGCGTCATCTCGATGAAGGCAGGTCCGAAGACGCCGACCAGATAGGCGGCAGAGCCTGCCGCGCCTCCCGCCGGGATCGCCTCCGACGGCAGGCCGAGCCATCGCGTGACCAGCGCCATAGACAGGCTGCCCATGCCAGCGGCGATGATGCCGCCGAGCAGGATGTGGCGCAGCGCATCGCGCAGATGCATCTTGGTGGTCAGCGCGTTGGTGGCGCCACCGAGTGCGCCCCAGACGGCGAGGATCACCGCCGTCGATGCCGCAAGGTCGCGCAGCACCGCGGTGATGAAGCCCGGCTCATCATTCATCGTCGGATCTCCACGAGGGGAATAGAGGTGATCGAGCCGAGCCGCTCGAGATCGAGCGTGACATCGAGCGTGTCGGTGTCGAAGCGGGCGGGAACGTCGAACGCAAAGCCGGCGGTAATAGCGACGCCTGCGGCTGGCGCTGCACTGAAGGTGACGAGACCGGTGGCCGCATCGACCGACCAGCCGGAAGGCGTTGGTGTGCCGTTCAGCGCGATCGCTACGCTGCCGGCAACAGGCTTGGTAATGATGCGTACCCACGCCTGCGCGTCGGAGGCGTAGCGCTTCGTCAGCTGGAATGTTTTGGTGCTGCCATCACCGGTGCCGATCGCCTGATCGGTGGCAGCAGGGATCTGCGACGGCAGGCAGGACTTGTAATCGGCCCAATCCTTGAAGCGGAAGCCATGCAGCCGGCCATTGCGCGCCTCGAAGAAGGCGACGACGGCGGCAAGGTCATCGGCGCGACGGATACCGTAGGCGACATCATAACGGCGGCGAGAGTTGGCCCAGCTGGCATTGCGCTCCTCGTAGCCGGAAGCCAGCTCGACAACTTGCGTGCGCCGCTGCGGCCCGCCGCGCGCGCCACGCGAAATGTCGTCCGGAAACCGGATCTCGTGGAACGCCATGTTGGAGCCTCAGAGCCCGCGCCGGCCGAGCGACACTGCGCGGGCGATATCGGCGGCGACCTGGGTGCGCGATTGCCGAAAACTTTCCACATCGCGCGCCATGATGGTGACGTTGACGCTCGGTGCGGATGCGCCGCGTGCCGAGGCTGATGCCTCGCGCTTCGACAGCACCCGTTCACCTCGTTGCAAGATGGCCGGCACTTCATCGGGGCGAAGGCCTGCCCAACCACCGGTATGCATCCGCGGCGCACCAGCAAAAGCCATGGCCGGCATCATGCGGCTTGGAGCGGGCGCACCGACGAGGCCGCCGGAATGATAGATCGGAGATCCAAATAGTCCCGCGGCAGCCGTCGCCGGGCTCGGCACGCCAAAGAGGCTGCTGCCGAGACTGCCTAAGGCGCCAGACAAAGCGTTGGCGATCGGGCCGAGAATGAAGCGGCGTGCCGCGAGTTTGGCCAGATCAGCAATCAGCGAGGTGATGAGATCGCCGAACTTCAGCTTGCCGGTCTTGACGAATTCGCCAACTGCATCCTCCGCGCTCTTGAACGCACCGACCAGCGTCTTGCCGACATCGGCGCCGA
>JBIQLC010000048.1:0-1565 GCA_044464625.1 Afipia sp.
TTCGCCTCGTAGGTGAAGTCGGCGTGGCCGGGGCGAAACTTGTCCTTGATGTCGGAATAGTCCTTGGAGCGCTGGTCGGTGTTCTCGATGAGAAGCGCGATCGGCGCGCCGGTCGTCACCTGCGCAGCCGTCTCGGGATGCGCCATCACGCCCGACAGGATTTTCACCTGGTCCGGCTCGCGGCGCTGCGTGGTGAAGCGCGACTGGCCGGGCCGGCGGCGGTCGAGGTCGCGCTGGATGTCCTCCGCTTCAAGCGGGATCAGCGGCGGGCAGCCGTCCACCACGCAGCCGATCGCCACCCCGTGGCTTTCGCCGAAGGTGGTGACGCGGAACAGATGGCCGAACGTGTTGTGGGACATGAGGACAACCAAGTGAGTTGCAAAAATGCAATCGGTCCGATTGCAAAGTTGCAGACTAGAAGTAGCAAGTTTCCAGCTTCTGACTTGCAACTGTCGTAGCGGGAAGTCGCGAAAATCGCAATTCTCTGGGGCCAGAATGCTGCTTCGTCATGGCCGGGCCCGTCCCGGCCCATCCACGTCTTTCCCCCTCAGATACTGGAATAGAATTAAGACGTGGATGCCCGGCACGAGGCCGGGCATGACGGTCGAGAAACCCAAACACGAGCGTCAGCCGTGCCGGGTCATGCCGCCATCGGCGAAGACATAGACCGCGCCCTGCGCCACCGGCATGTCGCCGGCGCTTTCCGCGGGCGCGACGCCGAGCGCCACCATCAACGCCCGCGCCGTGCCGCTGTGCGCCACCGCCACGGTGTCCTGCGTCAACGAGGCGATCCAGTCCGCGAGCCGCACGGCGATCGCCGCATAGGTCTCGCCGCCGGGCGCCGCCACCTGCCATTTGTCGGCCGTGCGGGCGGCGAACACCTCCGGGTGCGCGGCCTCCATCTCGGCGACCGTCAGCCCCTCCCATTCGCCATAGCCGATCTCGCGCAGCCGCTCGTCGGCGAGATAGGAGGCCGGCGGCACGCCGAGCGCGGCCCGCATCAGTTCCATGGTCTCGCGCGCCCGCCCGAGCGGGCTTGCGACATAGGAAAGTCCGCTCGGGTCGCACTCCCGCCGCGCCATCAGATCGCGCAGGATACTACCGACACGCGCGGCTTGCGCGCGGCCGCGCGCGTTGAGCGGAATGTCGCGCCAGCCCTGGAAGCGGCCGGCGGCATTCCATTCGGTCTCGCCGTGACGGACGAAATAGATCGTGGGGGCGCGCATCGTTGGCGGTCGTCAGTCCTTGGCGAGCGAGATGTCCGGCGCATCGGGCCGCTTCATGCCGACGACATGATAGCCGGAATCGACGTGGTGCACCTCGCCGGTGACGCCGCGCGCCAGATCGGACAGGAAGTACAGCGCACTGTCGCCGACCTCCTCGATGGTGACGGTGCGGCGCATCGGCGCGTTGTACTCGTTCCACTTCAGGATGTAGCGGAAATCGCCGATGCCGGAAGCAGCCAGCGTCTTGATCGGTCCGGCCGAGATCGCATTGACGCGGATGTTCTTCTCGCCGAGGTCGGCGGCGAGATAGCGCACGCTGGCCTCCAGCGCCGCCTTGGC
>JBIQLC010000049.1:0-1510 GCA_044464625.1 Afipia sp.
AGGCCGGCAACTATCCGAGCGCCTTCCCGGCCAGCGCCGTGCTCAAGGGCAGCATCGGCACCGTGCCCGGCGAGGATCACGAAGGCGTCAAGCAGAGCCTGGTGAAGAAGATCGCCGAAGTCGCGGCGCAGGATCCGTGGATGAAGGACCATCCGCCGGTGGTGCGCTTCGTCGGCTACGATGCGGAAGCGTCCGAAATCCCGGTCAAGCACCCGATCGTGGATATCGTCAGCAAAACCTACACCGAGGTGACCGGCAAGCAGCCCGTCATCAGCGGTCGTCAGGGCGCGGCCGACACCCGCTTCCTCAACAAATACGCCGATACGCCGACCGTGATCTTCGGTCCCGGCTCGACCGCGATCATGCACGCCAACGACGAGTATGTCTCGATCGACGACTATCTCGCCGCGATCAAGGTGATGGCGCTCAGCATCTACGACTGGTGCAACACCGCCAAGGCGTGAAGCATGCGTGAATTCGGCGGGCCGCTGCCGCGGCCCGTCGAACGAACTGCTCCGGACCGAATGCGATCGTGCCCGGTGCCAGCGGCAGGATCGTGACGATGCATTCGAGGCGTGAACGGACATGAAGGGAGAGGCGAAGGCTCAGGGGATCGGCGCGTCGGTTCTGCGCAGGGAGGATGATCGCCTGCTGCGTGGCCGCGGCCAGTTCGTCGGCGATATCAAGCTCGCCGGCCTGAAGGACGTGGCCTTCGTCCGCTCGCCGCTGGCGCACGCCAGGGTGCATGCGGTCCACGTTCCCGAGGCGGAACGGGGCCGTCGCATTTTCGCCGCTGCCGATCTCGACGGCGTCAAGCCGATCGTCGCCATCACCGCGCTGGCCGGGTTCAAGGTGTCGGAGCAGCCGGTGCTCGCCGTCGACAAGGTGCGCCAGGTCGGCGAACTGATGGCGATGTGCGTGGCCGATACCCGCGCGCAGGCCGAAGACCTCGCCGCCATGGTCGAGCTCGACCTCGAGGAATTGCCCGCGGTCCACGACATGGTGCAGGCGCTCGAACCCGGCGCGCCGCTATTGCACGAGCACTGGGGCGACAACGTCTTCCTCGAAAGCGCGATGGACGTGAACATCGAGGCGGCGTTCGATGCCCCGGTCAAGATCACCCGCACGATCAGGACGGCGCGCCAGTCGATGGCGCCGATGGAAGGGCGCGGCACGGTGGCGGTGTGGGACCATCGCATGGAGCAGCTCGTGCTCTATACCGGCAGCCAGATGCCGCACATCGTACGCAACGGCATTGCCGAGTGTCTGGGATTGCAGCAGCGCCAGGTCCGCGTCATCTCGCCGGATGTCGGCGGCGGCTTTGGCTACAAGGGCATTTTGCTGCCGGAGGACGTTTGCCTCGGCTGGCTGGCGATGCGCTGCGGTCATCCGGTGCGCTGGCTCGAGGATCGCCGCGAGGCTCTGACCGCCAGCGCCAATTGCCGCGAGCACTATTACAACATCACCGCCTATGCCGACCGCGACGGCCGGCTGCGCGGCATCGACTGCA